>OV788638.1:0-1200000 GCA_928721565.1 uncultured Clostridia bacterium | reverse complement strand
ATCTTAAATAGTAAATTTATATCCATCTTTTATTTCCTTTCTACCTTTTACTTTAAATTAATATAATTACAAAAACTAATCCTGCAACAACACCTAAGGTTTTATATATTTTTTGATTTTTCTTTTTTTCTTCTTCTGCCTTTT
This sequence comes from uncultured Clostridia bacterium, assembly GCA_928721565.1. Classification (GTDB taxonomy): domain Bacteria; phylum Bacillota; class Clostridia; order TANB77; family CAG-508; genus CAG-269. Next base: position 1,199,856 of record OV788638.1, on the reverse strand, counting down.
CAATTTGCATGTCTAAAAATCCTTCTGTTACCTCAATTTCACTAACTTGTCCATCCACATCTGTTTGTCCTAGCAATTTTCCTAATTTTTTTAAAACATCTTTATCTTCTTGTTTTATACTAATGTCTGCATCTTGAATACAATTTTCCCATACTTCTTTAGCCTGATAATATGCCAATTGATTTGACATTTGTCCAAAAATTTTTTCAACTTCAGATTCATTATCTTTTGCAATCTGTTTAAAAATTTCCACCAATGGTTCATATGTAAATCTTATTTTTGTTTTCATTATATTTAATACGTTTTTAAATTCCTTCAGTTCTTCGACTCTATTTTGATAAGATTTTGATATAAGAAATCCTATAGCTGTTGAAAGTCCAAAGATTCCTGCCAATATTAAATACTTAATTGTTTTAATTATAAGTAAATACATTCAGTTTCTCCTTTCTTTTTTGAGTTTAATAATATAATTCTTTCAAAAACTTTTTTATTTAAAAGTTTTGATAATTCCGGATTTTTATTTATTTCATCCAGATTTTTTCCGTGAGCAGTAAAAATTCCTTTCACTCCCGAGCACATTGCATAATCAATAGCTTTTATATCTTCAGTGCTTCCAATTTCGTCACAAGCAATTACATCAGGTGCCATAGAACGTACTAATATTCTCATTGCCTCTGGCTTAGGCATATTATCAATTACATCTGTTCTAATTCCTACATCGTTTTGTGGTACACCTCTATACATAGATGCAATCTCACCTCTTTCATCTACAACTCCAACAGTTTTTCCAGCAAATCCAATAACTTTTATTCCATTACTAATGTTTCTAACAATATCTCTTAAAAGTGTAGTTTTCCCACATCCAGGTGGAGAAACTATCAATGTATTATAAATATCGTTATTTTTATTGTCAATTAAATCTTCTATAATTCTATTACTGCATCCAATTCTTTGGCTTGCTATCCTAAAATTCAAACTAGATATGTAATTTATATTAATAACTTGTCCATTGTCAACTACTGCACTTCCAACAATTCCAACCCTGTTTCCACCTTTTATAGTTATATATCCATCACAAATTTGTTTTCTATATGAGTATACAGAACTTTCACATATTTTCTCAAAAGACTGTAAAACATCTTGTTGACTAACATTATAATCTGTTATCAGCGTTCCTTGTTCAAATTTTAATGCTAAGGGTTTGTTGTTTCTTAATCTTATTTCTTCAATATGATTATTTGTGTCATTTGGGGCCAGTTCTTTTTTGACCAAAAATTCATGTATATATTGTTTAAGTGAAAACGGTAAATATTCTAATACTATTTCTAAACCAGACATACTTTCTCCTTGTATAATTAATATATACCTAAAAAGAGCATATATAATATATATATGCTCTTTGTTTTATTTTAGAACTAATTTTAATATAATCCTAAATTTGTATATATTGTTATCAATAACTCATCTAATTCATCTTCTGTTGCATCATTCAATATTATTGAATTATCATTATTAATTCCTTCTATATCAATATCATTTGTAAATGTTTTGGAATTAGTATATTGTAATGATATATTACTACTTTCTTCATCTGTATCTGTTGCTTTTACTGTCATATCATAGCTTTCTTCAACATTTTCTAATGCTACAATGTTTTTATATTTAATTGTAAAGTTTGCATTTATTTTTCCTTCATCTTCTTGCTCAGCATTTAATTTTATTGTATATATTAAATCATTTTCTTCTTTTTCTTTTAATATGTCTAATTGTCCAATTAATTTATTATCTTCATATGCTTTTAGTGACATTTGATTATCATTATTTTCTAGTGTTATAGCAACTTTTGTGTCATCTTGATTGTCTAAATTAATTTCTATTTTTGCAACTTTTTTTGATTTTATATACATTTTTATATCCAATGTATCATTTTCATTTACATCTATTGATTTTATTTTGTCAATTTCATCATTAATTTCTTGTTTGAATTCTTCTTTATCTATAGTTCCTGAAAGTTTATTTAGTATAATTTCATCATCTCGTAATTGTTCTAGCATCTTTATTAATATTTCTGTGCATTTTTTATCTGATATATTTAATTTCATTACTGTTTGTCCATTGCTTTTTTCTTTACTAAATGAATCTTCTTCTAGATTATCATATAATACTGAAATATATCTATCTTTTAATTGTTTTAATTCTTCATCTGTAAATTGTGCTTTTTCAAAATCTATTTTATCTGGTATATTTTCTGAATCTGCTCCAAACTTTTCGAATAATGTTTTTAGATTTTCATTTCTTAATGCAATAAATTTAGTATTTAATAGATTAGATTGAATTCCTATACTTTCACCATCACGTTTAATTTGAACTGGTATGTTAAATCCCTGTGCAAAGTTTACTGTTATTGTTTGTTCAGCTAATTTTTTATTATTGTCTGTTTTTCCTTCAAATGACATTTTACTATTGTTTAACATTTGTATTGTTTCATCCTCTGTTGCTGTCAAACTGTTTTCTCCATTTACATTTACTGAAATATCTCCTTTATTTGTATATGGAGTATTTTCTTGTTTCTTAATATATTCTGCTAAATCATCATCTTTTAAGTTACTACATATATCTGATGAAATGTATGAAAAAAACATTTCTTTATTTGATTTAAATGCATCTGTAGCAAAATATGCATATGTACCTCCAACTCCAATTAAAACTAGAATTATTAATACTGCTAATAAAATTTTTTTCTTCATTTTTTTCCCCTTTCTTTTTGGTATACTTAATACCTTAATTTTTTCATATCTATAGTTTACTATATTGAAAAAAAACTGTCAATATTTTTGAAAATTTGACAGTTTTTTTTTATTTTATTCTTCCCAATTGTGGTATACATCCATAACATCATCTAATTCTTCTAGTCTTTCTATTAATCTTTCCATTTTTTCAACACCAGATTCGTCTAATGATACTGTTGTTGTTGGAATCATTTGAACTTCTGCTTCTAAGAATGTTAAACCTGCTTCTTCTAATTTTTCTCTTACATCAGAAAAATCTGAAGGTGCTGTTGTTATTTCATATACTTCTTCTGATGAATTAAAGTCTTCTGCTCCTGCATCTAATGCTAACATCATTAATTCTTCTTCATCCATATTTGTTGATGTTTTTTCTATTACTATTATACCTTTTTTATCAAACATATATGATACACATCCTGTTGTTCCTAAGTTTCCTCCTGCCTTGTCAAATACATGTCTTACATCTGCTGCTGTTCTATTTCTGTTATCTGTGTTTGCATTAACAATTACAGCAACTCCATTTGGTCCATATCCTTCATATACAACTTCTTCATAATTTGCAGAATTTCCTTCTCCTGATGCTTTTTTTATTGCATTATTTATTGTATCATTTGGCATATTTGCTGCTTTACATTTTGCTATTACATCTTTTAATTTTGAGTTTCCAGCTGGATCTGGTCCACCTTGTTTTACTGCAATTAATAATTCTCTTCCTAATTTTGTGAATATTTTTCCTCTTGCTGCATCAGCTTTTCCTTTTTTGGCTTGTATATTGTGCCATTTGCTATGTCCTGACATTTTCTTTTCCTCCTTTTTAATTTCATTTATTTTAAAGCCATTAACATCTATTTAAGATTTTATAAAAATTCTTTATTATTTTATCATATAAGCGCTAAAAATGCAATGCTTCTCTTTTATTTAATTACATATTAATTTCTATATATAAAATATATTATTCTTAGCAATTTTTAATAAAGCGTTTATAGTTTGCCAAACCATATCTTTTGTTTCATTATCTATATTTTTGTATGTCTCCAAAATAGTTTTTGCATTTGTAAACCAATTTGCTTTTAAATCTTTCATTGTTTGTGCATCTGTAGTATTCAAAATATCAAAAACAACATCTATTACTTGCTCTCTTTTTTCTGGTTCTATATTTTCTAACCATTGTTTTATTGTTTTATCAATAAATTCACTTTCATTTGTCAACTTTTTTAATGTCACAAATTGTGGTCCTATTAGTTGCCAACTATACAAATCATGTTGCATTATACCTTTTTGGTTACTTTTAACAATCGTATATTCTTCTTTATGATTCATTAATCTTCCTATTATAGATGATTGAGGAATATATGTATGTACTTTGCTTATCATTTCTTGATATTCCAAAGATTCTATTACATCTTCGCAGAATCCAGGACCATCATTATTATATACATTTATTATTCTGTCTTTTATCTCTTTATTGGCAAAAGTTGCTGCATATACTGCTATATTTCCTCCTTTTGAATGACCTCCTATTCTTATTTTGATTTTGGGATATTTCTCTGCTACCATTTCTAAATATTTTTTAGATGATATTTGTGATGCAATATGGCTTTTGAAACTCATATTAAAATCTTCTTTCCATCCAACTATTGTATTATCAGTTCCTCTATATGATACATATATTGTATCATCTGGCATTAGAACTGTTATTGCTGAAAATTGTTTTTCTTGTTCTAAATCAATCTTATTTATGAACTTAGTTGCTAACATCTCACCAAATCTTCTTGATTCCCCCATTAATGGAAATAATTCCATATCATCTTTCCACAATACTGATAAGGTATTTTTATCTTGATTTTTAAATCTTTCGCTTAGTTCCTTTATTGATATAATTTCATCTTCTTTTATTATCTTATCAAATGGTAAGTATGAAAACCTTGCTAATATTAAATTGTCTATTTCATTAAATGGTGATTGTTCTAATGTTATGTCTCCTCTCCATCTTATATAATCACATATATTTGCCATGTTTGTTACCTCTTTCTTTATCTTTCTTTTACTAATTCTATTTTTATATCATAAAAGCAGGTAATTATCAACTAATAATTATCTGCTTTTTATGAATATCTTAGTATATTTTGCTACCATTTTCAACTTTTCTTTCTGTATTAAGAATTACACACCCTTCTTTAGTATCTGCTCCTAGTACTCTAACTTCACTTTTGACATCAGCAATTCTTATTGGTTCAAAATTCACAATAACTATTACTTGTTTTCCAATTAAATCTTCTATTGAATACAAGTCTGTTAACTGTGCAGATGAGTTTTTTATTCCAATCTCATTTCCAACATCAATTTTTAATTTGTATGCAGGTTTTCTTGCCCTTTTATTAATTCCAGCTTCTATAATAGTTCCAACTCTCATATCTACCTTATCAAATTCTTCCAAACTTAACACTTTATTCCTCCTTGAAAAGCTTTAATTGGTATTTTATATTATATTTTTTATTTTGTCAAATTTCATTTTATAGTTCTAATTTAATTTTAAAAAAAGAAAAGAACTCTATATAGAATTCTTTTCTTTTTTAGAGTTATTATTACATATTAAATTCTAATTTAATTTTATCGCTTACTAAAGCGATAAATTCACTATTTGTTGGTCTTCCTTTCTTACTATTAATAGTATACCCGAACATGTCATACAAAGTTTCTAAGTTTCCTCTTGAACAAGACATTTCTATCGCATACCGAATTCCACGTTCTACTCTTGATGGAGTAGTCTTATATTTTTTTGCAATATCTATGTATAATCTTGTTGCAACTTTATCCACTCCTTCTATGTCTAATACCATCAATCTAAGCGCTTCTTTTATATAATTGTATCCTCTTACATTTGCTGGTATTCCTAAATCAATAATTGTTTGAATTATATATTTCATTATATCTTTTTCATCTACTTGAACTTGATCTTTTGGAATTTTGTTAATATTACATTTCGAAATACCTTTTGAGGTATCTTTTTCAGTAATTTCTAATACAATGTTTTTTAAAATACTCTTATACCGCTCATCTTCAATCTTGTCAATTTGTTTTAAAATTTTTTTGCTTTCTTCCATAGTGTACATAATCTTTCTCCTTTTCTAAATCGCATTTTAGCTCCAATATTATTTATTATAAAATTTTTTTGTCATTTTTTATCATTCTGTATATATAATGCTCTTTTTCTTATATAAAAAATCTTTTTTCACATGTATATTCAGTATATAAGCAATTTATATAATTTTTCACAAAATTAGGAGGATGCAATGCATCCTCCATGAAAAAATCAGTGATTTTAAATCGCGTTAAATCTCTTTTATTAAATTCCTTTCACCAACTTTTAAAAATTGCAAATTTCTGAATACATATTCATCAGCAAGTTTCTTTTTAAATCCATCAATGTTCTGATGGGTAGAAATAATTACTATTCGTTTTTTGTCAGAATTAGCATATCTCACAATATACTCTAAGATTTTCTCTGCATCAGCAGAATCAGTTTCAGTTTTATCATCAAGACCTGATGTACATTCATCCAAAACCATAACATCAATTTCATCATCTAACCAATATAACATCTTTGCGAGAATAAGCCTCTGTTTCTGTCCGTTTGATAATGACTGTTCAAATCTCTTTTCTTTCATCCATTTCCATACATCAAAGCAATTTGATTTTATTTCGCACCATAAATGCAAGTTTTCTAAAATCTTTTGCATTTTTGCGAGATCTGGCTTTTCATTGCAACAGAACAGTTCTTCAAAAATACTCAAACTACCAAATCTCAACTTCTCATCATAGAACAAAAAGCGTGATGTAGATGGTATCTCTGTACTTTTCTCCAGTCTAATTCGTTCAGTCAGCATCTTCATGAATGTAGATTTACCACTACCAGATGGGCCATATAGAATAACAACTTCTCCCTTATTAATATCTATACGCTCATTTGAAATTAATGTAAAAGGTTTATCATTTTCGGATTCTTCTAAATACTGAATAGAAAACGGATTGATTCTTATATTATCAACAACCTCCGGTGTAGAAATCTTTGCAGATTCATTATGATAAACATCCAAAATTAATGACATATCATTTTCTTCTTTTTCCAATATAATTAACCTCTCATTATGGTTGTTTAATGTTTCTGCAATTCTGCCAATCTGCCCTAATGCTGTTTCAACAATTAGAAGTGTTGCTGTAATTTCTGTTATAGTTGCTAAACTGATACTGCTCCATTCAATACCTAACAGATAGAATATTATAATCCCATATTGACTAAATGCTTCCATTGTTGTTACAAACAATCTTGACAGATTCATTTTCTTATGAAAATTTGTAATATTTTCGTTACTTGCAATAACTGTTTTTTGAAATTTGTTAATTCTCATGTCTAAGTCATTTTTGACTATTACAGGAACCCGAAGTAAGTCATTGATAATCAATGTTTGCTCATTGTTATATTCTCTATGTTTTCGATAATATGTTTCTCTATTTAGACTTATATATGCAGAACTAAAGAAAGAAATAAGTACAAACACGAAAATTAGAGGAATAAAAACAACTTGCGATATAGATGTGTTAGTTATGATGGCTACAGTCAACATTATAATTACACTTATCATTTCAAAAATGTCGAACATATGCTGAATTTTTTGTCGCCATAGATTTTGCAAATAGTTTTTAATAGTATTTAACACTGATTCATTGTTCATAACTTTATACAAGTTATTTGATTTGTCATACTTTAAAACTTTGTCTGATGTCTTGCCAATAATCTGACTACCTCTGAATATAATTTCATCTTCAAAGATAAGTTCAAACTTTTTGCTTTCAGAACTTTCAAAAAGATAGAACGCTTCTCTTACAACTTGCTGCCCTCGATACAACATGAATAATATAATTCCAAGCAATATAAGTCTATGTTCAATCATCATATTTGTAGTTTTGAGCATAAATGCAAATATAAGAGCAATTATGGTCATTCCTAAATTCATAAATCCTACTTTAAATCCCATCCGTTTAACATTTGTTGGAATATTAAGCATTTCATCTGATAGACCATAATGTTTAAAGAACTTAATAATGAGATTTATCACCTCCCGTATCAAATTTAAAAATTTTTTCCTTTTTTTCATGTACTTTTCCTCCTTAATTATATATATAGAAAAAATTCTTTTACAAAGGTTATTTACCTTACACTTTTATTATAACACATTTACATAATATTTTCTATATTTATCAAAAAATACAATAATCAAATTAATGGTTCGAATTCTGAAATTATTTCTTTTTATAAAAATGAAAATCACAGCATTCATTGCCATAGCCTAAAGTTTTTAGTTCGTGAAAATTCCAATGCCTTTCCGTCTTTGTCATAAGTTCCAACTTGTTTTATTTTTCTACTATATTATACATCTCGATAGTGGCTATCGGCCAAGTAGTTTTGCAAAAAATAAAATGCAGTATTTATTTACTACATTTTAAATTTTCTAAAGCCTTCTCCAAATTACCTTCTATTATGTGATTTAATTTATTTATTATATTCTCCGGTTCCTCTTTCATCCCGTCTTCAATCCAATCTTGAATTATTCCAACAAAAGCATATTTATAAAAATTCGCTATAAATTTTTTATCTTCATCACTAACATTTATGTCTTTTGCTTGTTCGTCTATTACATTCATTAATAATATTGCTGTTTGTGTGTAAATAAACCTTAAAAAGTAATCTCTGCTTATTGAATTATATGTATTTTTTACGAATTCTTTATTTTCTAGTATATATTTAAAAATAGATAAAAATCCTTGTTGCCAATTATTATATGTATCTTTTCCATCCATTGATTGTATTACCTCATTTAAATATATCCATTCTAGCAAATCATATACATCTTTAAAATGATAGTAAAATGTTTGCCTATTTACACCACAATCATCAGTAATATTTGATATTGTTATTTTTGATAATTCCTTTTTAGATAGTAGCTTTTTTAATGATGTTGCTAATGCTTTTTTTGTTATTTCTGACATTTTATCACCTCTATAAAAACTAATTTTTCTTAATTATATCTGAATATATAAATTTTTCAATATATTTACTTTCTTTTAAATAATCTTTTCTAATTAAAGTTGCACTAATTGGTATATTTTTTCTTTCTAAATCTACTAATCTATTTTCTATTTTTAAATATTCAGCTACTTTTTCTCCATATAATTCACTACTATAAAAATGAGTAACAGGAACACCTTTTATTAGTTTTGATAAATAATTCATCTGAATTTCTACACTTTCTTTATCTAATCCATATTTTTTAGGACTGTTATAAGCATATATTATATTAACTTTAGGATATAATTGTTTTATCCATTGTGCTCTTTGTTCTATATTAATATTTATGATATCTGTCTCATATATAACTACATATACTTCGTCCATTTCTTTTAAAGCTGTTTCAATTAAGAATTGATGTCCTTTATGTAATGGAGCAAATTTTCCTATTGTGAATCCTACTTTTCTATTATACATTTTTTGCATCTCCAATTTACTATTTTATAATATTATTTTTAGTTTGTCCACAATTATTTCTTATTTTTGAATTGTTATATTGTAGGTTTGTCAAACATATGTCACACTTTATTGATGAATCTAGTGTTTCGTATACCAAATATGATATGTTGGCTCTACAATGCTTGAAATTCCTCATATTTCTCATTTGGACTTTTCCATCCTAATGGTTTCATTGGAAAGTTATTATACTCTCTTGACCAATGCCTTAATTTTTCTTTAAAATCTTCAAAATATAGGTTTAAAATAGATATGTCACAAATACATTGAAAATAAAATATTGAAAAGAGAGCACAAAAATGATATTGTTTAAATGACCAAAAATAAACATATCGGAGGTGCTCTCTTATGGGTAATAATATCACAGATAGATTAAAATATAAAGAGTCAATAGTAAAATTTTCAAGAAAATATGGAGTGGCAAAAGCAGCATATAAATTTGGAGAATGTAAAAGAACAATATATAGATGGAGAAATAGATATGATGGAACATTAGAAAGTTTAAAAGATAAATCAAGACGTCCACATTCACATCCAAATCAACATACAGAGGAAGAAATAAAATTAATAAAAAATTATAAAAGAAACAATAAAGATACGGGATTAGTAGTATTATGGATAAAATTACGTCAAGCAGGATATACAAGAACAATACAAGGATTGTATCATGCAATGCAAAGATTAGGAATATACAAAAAAACACCAAGCAAAAAGAAAGAAAGTGAACCGAATGAATGGGTATCAGGAGAATATCCAGGAGATAAGGTTCAAATAGATGTTAAGTATGTTCCAAAGAAATGTATGAGCAAAGAATTACAGGAAAGAGGAGAAAAATTTTATCAATATACAGCAATAGATGAATATTCAAGATTAAGATATACATGGTTTACAAATGCACATGATACATATGCTTCAAGCGAATTTGCAAGAAGATTAGTAAAATATTTTCCGTTTAAAATAAAGACAATACAAACAGATAATGGATTTGAATTTACAAATAGATTAAGTTGGCAAGCATTTTTGAAAGATAAAAAAACAATGTTTGAAAACACATTAGAAGAATTAGGATTAGAATATAAAGTAATAAAGCCACATACACCAAAACAAAATGGAAGAGTAGAAAGAAGTCATAGAAAAGATCAAGAAAGATTTTACTATAAAAGAGTATTTTATAGTTTAGAGGATTTAAGAAATCAAGGAAAAGAATGGAGAAAAGAATATAATAATTTTCCTATGAGGCCACTAGGATGGTTGAGTCCCAGGGAATTCATAAAAAAATATAAAAGTCAAGAAGAATCGTTATTTGCAATATAGGTGCTCAAAGTATTTATTTTAAATAATTTGTGACAAATGATTGACTAACCTACATTAATTTTTCTTTAAAATCTTCAAAACTTACAAATATTCTCTTGTAATAAAATCTTTCTTGATCCTTTCTATGACTTCTTTCTACTTTTCCGTTATGTCTTGGTGTCCTTGGTTTTATTAGTTTATGCTCTATTCCCATTTCTTCCATTCTCTTTTCAAACATTGTCTTCTCTTTTGCTTTTCTCGAATTTAGTCTATTTGTAAATTCAAATCCATTGTCTGTTTGTATACATTCTATTTTATATTTGAATTTCTTTATTATTATTTCTAAAAATTGTGTTGATGCATAGGTACTATGTTCTTTGCTAGCCCATAATACTCTCTGCCTTGTATACTCATCTATTGCTGTATATTGATAATATTTCTCTTCTAGCTCTTTCAATTCATTTGACATACATTTCTGTGGCACATATTTTACATCTATTTGTATTCTTTCTCCTGGATGACTCATTTTCTGATATGGTTTTGGTTCATATTTTTTCTTTTTACTTGGTGCTTTTTTATATATTCCTAGTCTTTGCATCACCCTATACAAACTCGTTATTTGCCTTGTATATCCGTTTCTCATCAATTTTATCCACAATACCACTAACCCTGCGTCTGGGTTTTGAGCTTTATATTTCTTTATCATTTTTATTTCTTCCTGTGTATGTTGATTTGGGTGTGAATGTGGTCTTCTTGATTTATTCACTAATGATTTTCTACTTCCATCATATTTTTCTCTCCATCTATATATTGTTTTTCTATGCTGTTTATATCTTTTCGCTGCTTCTGTCACTCCGTGTTTTAATGAATATTCTACAACTGATTGCTTAAATATTATATCTTGTGTTATACTATTCATAGGAAATACCTTCTTTCGATATTAGTTTTGTGGTAAAAACATTATATCATATTGGTATTTCCTTTTTTTACTCTTTAGTGTGACATATCTATTGTAAACCTATATATTTCTTATTTTTGAATTGTTATATCTGAAATTTAAATATTTTTTGTAATAATATATTTTCTTTGTCATCAATAATATTTGTTATTTAGTATTTTTTAACCAAATACTAAATTGTAATTTGTTTCTCTCTTAGATAAAACTAATCTGCTTATTTTCACTAACAATCCAACATTTCTGTTTAGCCTCTGTTATCTTATCTCCAACTTCACTATTTCCAATTAAAAATGGAGAATTTTCATTATGTTTTTTCATATTTTCAATAACTAAACCTTTATTAGCATTAGCATAACAATATTTACACAAATGTCCACAAGTATTATAGCTACCAATATCATTTCCCATAAGGCAATTACATTCTTGTCTTAAATTCTTTCTTTTAGGTGGCTCTAACTTGCAATTTATTGATTTTTCAATAATTTCTTGACTCATACAACCATTACACTTTAATCCATATTCTGATAAAAAGTTCTTTTCGCAACAAGCATGAATTACTATATCATATTCTTTTCCTATTCTAGCAAAAGCTTTAGCAATACAAATTTGTTCCTCTTTTGTTGGTGGTCTTAAATCTGGTGCATTTCTTTTAACTTTTTCATATAAATCTAAAAAACTAATAGTACAATTATGAGTATATCCGTTTAAATTACTAGCCATATTTTCAAAACATTTTATATGCTTTTCTACATCAAACTCCTTATTTATAAAAATTGGATCATATCTCCACCCAATAGAATCTACACCTATATGATTTGATAATTTCTTAAAGCTTTCCATTACTTTTTCTTTATCTGGTACAACAGGCTCAATATCTTTTCCATAGGGTGTTATTGTTACAAACCAATATTGACTGTAAATATCTAATTCATTTAGATATTTTAACATAGGCTCTGGATTTTTAGTACAAAATGCTAAACAATCTACTACTTTTGGAGATAAAATATATTTAGTTACTTGTGATGGATAATATGGATTTCTTACTACTACATATCCTTCTCTTATTCTATTCATTAACCATTTTGAATAAAATGCTGGTATATCTGTTCTGCATCCTGTATTTATTATCATTTATATTTACTCTTTTAAATCTTCTATTATTTTATTTGTATCTTCATCAAAAGAAATTGTTTTATTTTTTATTTCTAACATTGGATTTGGATAATCTTTGTTTATTCTTATAAGTGTTGTTTTTTCACTATTTGCTGTCATTTGTTCAAATGGAAATCTTATTATTCCAGGAGTATTAAATCCAACCCCTATTTCTAATAATACCACATTTTTGCCTTTACTTCTAGATAAAAAATCTTCATATTTCCTGGATTGTCTATACCAATTTTCATCTTGAACAAAGTTTGCATCTTTTCTTAAATTCATATCCATATTACCACCACATACTGGACATTTCATTACTAAATCTGATGGTATTTTGCAGTTTTTTGTATTTCGTAGCCACTTTTCTACTAATTCTTTATTATTATATAATTTGTTATGACAAGCATTTTCACATTGTAAATAACTGTAATCTCCCTGTACTTCAAATATTTTATCTTTATCAAATCCACTATTGTAAAATTGTCCATCTACATTTGTTGATAAAACAAAATATTCTTTATTTTTAACAATTTCATATAATTCTTGATATAATTTTAGTGGCTTTTCATTATATCTATTTAATTTTATCATTTTTGCAAAAAATGCCCACTTTTCTTCTTGTGTCTTAAATTCATAAAATGATGCTGAATACAAATTATCAAAATGATATTTTTCTATAAATTCTCTAAAATCTTTTTCAAACTTTTCTCCACTATATAGCAAACCTGCTGCTGTTGAAAGACCACTTCCTGCACCAATTATAATATAATCTGCTTGTTTTATTGTTTGTTTTGCTTGTAAAATTCTTGAACTATATTCTTCCATAAATTTCTCCCAAATTCTTTAAATATATTTTATAATCTACATCTAAAAAAACATTAAATATTATTTTTCCAAAATATTCTTCGTTTGTATATAAATATTCTTTTATTGTTTCTATTGCAATTTTTGATGCTAGTTCTTTTGGAAATCTAAATTCTCCAGTAGATATACAAGGGAATGCTATTGTTTTTATATTGTTTTCTTTTGCAAGTTCTAGTGAATTTATATAACAATTTTTCAATTCTAATATTTCTTTTTCTTTTACATTTTCATATATAATTGGTCCTACTGTATGAATCACATATTTTGATGGCAAATTATAGCCTTTTGTTATAAATGCTTTTCCTGTTTGTAACATTCCTATTTCTTGCATAATTTTATTGCATTCTAATCGTAATTCAACACCACTTGCAGAATGGATTGCATTGTCAATACACTTATGGCAAGGTATAAAACATCCTAATCCTTGTGAGTTTGCTGCATTTACAATTGCATCTATTTTTAAAGTTGTTATATCTCCCTGCCATAAACATATTTGAGTTCCTTTATATTTTATAAATGAAGTTATATCGTTTGATTCAACAATGCCTTTGTTTATATTTTCCTCTGTTAAAAATTCATTTTCTATTTTAATATATTTTTCTGATATTGGTAATGGTTCTCTAATATTACACAATGAACGATATAATCTTTTTTTATCACTTGTATTTTGTGGTGTTTCTTTAATATCAATCTCTTTATTTTCTTTTATTAAATAATCAATTAAAAAATCTAACTTTTCCATAGTTGCTCCTTTTTATAATAAGAACAAAAGCAGACATTAGTAACATTGGCATTTATTAGAAATTTTAAAGTCTGCGTCTTTGTTCGCGCGCGAAAATTTATGAAATAAATTTTCTGTGCATTATTGTTTTATAAATTAGTAAAGTTATATAACTTTACTAATTTATAAAGAATTGCACTATTTTAAGCACAATTCTTTATTGAATTTTCTAATTTTGTGGAAAGAAAAATCCTGCTGTCATATCTAAATAATTTAGTCCACTATATTCTGGATATTTTGTTTTTACTTTATTTTCAAAATCAGTTGCATCTTTGCTTTCTTTTGCTAATTCTTTTAATTCTTCAAGATATGCAATTTTTGTATCAACATCTTTTAATGTTTCTGGTGTGTAATGACTTGATAATACTAAATTATATCCATTTGCTTTATATCTCTTTAATTGTTCAATAATAACATTTGCATGACCTTCTCCTGCAACTATTGAATGACAATCATGTCCTAACATATGTGTATATACACATCCTATTTGTGGAAATTCTATTTCAATATTTTCATCATGATATGTTATTTTTAATTGAAATCCACCAATATTTACATTTTCATCTTCTAAAATATTTGTTATTTCATGATATTCTTTTGCAAATGCTCCATTAAATGATTTCTCGAATCCTGTTACTAAATTATGTATTGTTCCTTCTTTCATTGATTTTATTGTACCTTTTGACGCATATCCTTTTACATCTTTTAGTATTGTTCCTCCGTTTGGATGATCTGAAAATACTTTTCCAACAATATTTTTGTTTAGTCCTTTTACATATTTTTCAAATTCTTCTAAATTATCATAAAATGCTGGAAATTCTACCAATAGTACATTTTCATTATTTTCTAATATATAACTTTCATCATCCATTAAGTCATTTGTTTGATAGCAATGTAGTTTTATATCTCCAAAATTATAAATATCTATATATCCTTTTCCTAAATTAACTTTTGAAACTTCCATCTTTATACACTCCTTATTCTTTTTATTAAATTTAGTAGCTACTTTTTTTCAAATTCTGTAATTATTTTACTTTTAGTTTTCTGTTTTGTAAAGTAGGCACTTTTTTGTTTCATAGTTACCTAAAAGTAACTTTTTAGTAATTTAGCACTTTCTAGAACACAAAAATTTTAAAATTTTTTATTTTGTATGCTGTGTTTTAGAATATTATATACAAATAGACACTATTATTGATTTTATAGTATTACATTATTTACATTTTTTGAATTATTTGCTATAATTTTTATAAAGATTGGAGTTGATTTATAATGAAACAAGAATTACCTGCTTGTCCTGTTGAAATCACAATGGGATTAATCGGAGATAAATGGAAAATTTTAATTATTAGAGATTTACTAACCGGAACTAAAAGGTTTGGTGAACTTCGTAAATCTCTTAATGGTATTAGTCAAAAAGTTCTTACTAATAATTTAAGAGATATGGAAAAATCTAATCTTATTCATCGTGAAGTTTTTGCTGAAGTTCCACCTAGAGTTGAATATTCTCTTACAGATACTGGTTGGAGCTTAAAGCCTATTTTAGATTCTATGGTTCAATGGGGTAATAATTATCGTGAAACGCAAAAATAGCAGTAAATAAAACTGCTATTTTGTTTTATAATTTGTAATTTCTTGCCATTATTACAAAAGAAACTCTTATACAAACTACATTTTTATATTTTATTTTTAAATATTTTTTTAAATATAAACCTAACAAAAGGTCCAATATAGAATAATTGTGAACACAATGCCATTGGAAAGTTCAAAACACATATTTGCAACCATTTTGATATTACATTTGACATACCATCAAAACTAAATAATATACTTCCAAAAAAGCTCATTATTGGGCACATTAAACATACTATCATTGTTGATATTGCCAATGTTATAAAAATTGGCTTATCCTTTTTTGGATCTATAATTCTAAATGCTAATTTTTGAGCTAATTTTCCAATAAAGAAAAATTCTAATATAAATGCAATAACTCCCATTATTGATAATTCTCCTAGTGCTGCTACAAATACTTGATTTGTTAATCCTCCTGTGTTTACTGCTACATTATAGCAAATCATTGTATATACCATACATATTACCATAATAATAGTATATACAAAATCTTGAAATTTTGTTTTTGGCATAATTAAAAACCCCTTTCTAAAATAATTTTAAACGTCAAAAAACAACACATATAATTTGTGTTGTTCGTTATCATTATTTTAAATAATGTGCGTTTCCAATTATAACCTAATATATCTCTGTTTTTTTATGATTATAGCATATATTTTATTTTTGTGTAATACTTTTCTAAAATTTTTTGTTTTTTTTTGCCAAACCTACCTTTAAAAATTTTGTTTTAGCAACAACTTGTAATTTGTAAGTAAGATTATATTGTTGAATTTCAATCATTTTTTTCCTCATTACTATTATCTTTTTTTAGTTCATCTAATTCTTTATATAAATTAGTAGATTCTTCACATTGATTTAAAAAATCGTTTAAATTTTTTCTTGCTTTGGATCTCATATCAAAGTATAAAATAGACATTATTATTAGAGCAATACTCAACACAATTATTATTCCTAAAAAAATTTTACTCAACTTATTCATAATTATAAATATCCCCCTTTTTTATTTTACTTATCCTATCACAAAAACAGATAATTATCAACTAACTATCTGCTTTAAGGTTCTAAGGTTATTTCTTTCTATTACCTTTTTACTATATCATCAAATTTACAATTTATAATTTTATTTAAATCTTTTAATTCCACTTCTACTTGATATCCTATTTTTCCGCCACTAAATATTATCTCATTGAAATTTTGTGCTGAGCTATCTATTACCACTTTAAATGGTTTCTTTAATCCTATTGGTGAACAACCTCCATGAACATATCCAGTTAATGACAACAGTTCTTTTTGCGGAATCATCTCAATACTCTTTTCATTAACGCTTTTAGCACATTTTTTAAAATCTAGTTCTTTTTTTACTGGTATCATAAATACATAATTCTGATTAGATTTTGCAATTGTTACCAATGTCTTAAACACTTTATTTGCATCTTCATTTAAAACTTTCGCTACATCCACTCCACTTATAGCATCTGTATCCCCATAAAAATACTCGTTATATTTTATTTTTTTCTGATCTAATATTCTCATTACATTTGTTTTTTCCATAAAATCATATCCTTTTTTTGTTTTTATTTTTTTATTTATGCAGTTGCTTATCAACTCAGTTCTTATACAGAACTGCTGTTAAGGTAACGTTAATCACATCTGCTAATTCTCATTTTCTATGACATGTATTCTACAATACTATTTTTAATTTGTCTATAATATTTATAAATTTTTATTATTTTAATTTTCTAACATTTGGACAACAATTATTTTTATAATCTACTTTTTGACAGAAAGTAATAAATAATATATAATACATATTGTAGTATTATTAACCATTCTCAAAAACAGACTTGTTAAGGAGGAAACTATGTATGAGATGTATTGATAAGAATTGCTCACAAAATTGTAAGTATGCTGTTTTAGAAGAAACAACCGTAAAGTATTTTGACGGTCACAAAAAAGAAAATCAAGATGCATTTAATGTGTATTGTAATCATCCTTCACTAAATAAAAAACGGTATGTAAATTTTGTTATTTGGGAAGATGAATATTTGGAACCAGATTTTCCTTGCCCGATGGATAAAGATAATCCAAACTTAATATCAAAAACATCCAAAATAATTAATTGGTGTAAATTATTAATACATCATAATTAGACTGTTAGAACAATTAAGAAAAAAGATTAAGAAAATGTTGAATTAACATTTCTTAGTCTTTTTTCTTATTGTTTTACATTCTTCTATTTTCCATTTTTTACTCCTCCTCTTTAATAATATTCTTGCTCCCAAAATAAGTAGCCAAGAAATATATACCATATATAACACCTATAATGACTACAGTTGCAATAGCTGATGGCAATAAATCTTTTTTACTTGCTAAGCCAGACATTATCGTAATTGCAAATTGTATTCCAAATATAGAATGTATAATTGCAAGAACAAGTGGAACTCCAAAAAATATTCCAATTTGTCTAAATAATGCTTTATTAATCATCTTTTCATCACAACCAATTTTTCTTAAAATGGTATATCTTTGTCTGTTATCTGAACTATCTGTTAATTGTTTTAAAGCCAAAATAGCTGAACTTGCAATTAAAAATATAATTCCTAAATAAATTGCTATAAATGTTACAATAGTTGCTAGACCTACACTTGCTTCCATAAGAGCTATTTTCGTTCTTCCGTCAATATTTAAACCATTTTTATCTAAATTTTGTAAAAGTTCAGAATTATCATCAACAAATATTTTTTCTATCTCTTCTTTTCCCTCTTTAGTATCCGAATTATAATTTGCAGCTAATAAATATTGCTCTTTCATATCTTCTGTCAATTTGCAATCATCTGGAACTAATATAATTCCTGTATTTGTATGATTAGGAGACATTTGAATATATCCTGTTTTACATTCATTATATTTTGATTTATATTGTTTTCCAGCTATATTCAAAACATTGTTTCCATCCTTTAATGCTTCATTTCTTAATTCTTTTTGTGAATCAAAATCACAAAGTACAATATATTCATCATTATTTAATTCATATTGATTAATTCCATATAGTTTTGCAATTTTGTTATAGTCTGATATTTTTACTATCTGTTCTGCTGTATTATATAAAAGATTTGGATATCTCGTTTTTATTATTTCTGCATATTTGTCTCCAAAAAAATCTTTCCAAGTCAAATCATCTGTGGAATATACTGTTATTTCTACAATGTCTTTTAATACATTCATATCTAAGCCATTATTTTTTAAAGTTTCTGTAATAGATATTCTCGAATCAGCCATTGCTTCAGCTGTAGATGTAATCTCTTTTCCATAAGTACCATATTGTAAATATTTTTCTGGTAAATTAGCTGTTTTATATAAGTTCAAATCTACAGGGGTCATTTCAATTAATTCTCTTTGCATTGTATTTCTTAATGCTAAACTTGAAGAAAGTATTGAAATTGTCATAAATAACATTAAACATATTACACTCATACTTATAACCATTGTATTAATTTTATTATTTATTTGTCTTAATACAAACATATTTGTATTTTTAAAATAAACATTTTTCATTTTTTGAACTATCTGTATTATAAATCCTGATAAAGACCAGAAAACTGCTACTGTTCCAACAATTCCCATTAAAATAGGCTGTAAAATTTTATCTGCTGTTGTTAAACTACTAACATCTCCTGTTACTTTCCAATAAGCATACCCAAGTATAGCTACAGCTCCTAAAAATACTAATATACATATAATTGGATTTTTTATTTTTACATTTTCATTTTTCTTACTTGCATTTAATAAATCAATTAATTTATATTTTGAAACTGTAAATGTATTAAAGAACATTACTGCCACATACATTACAGCAAAGTAAATACAAGTTTTTATACAAGCATCTTTTGAAAATACAAATTGAAACTTGCTCATATCCGCTTCAAACATTTTAGCAACTAATATTGACATGAATTGTGATGCAAATACACCTATAATTAATCCTACAATTAGTGATATAATTCCTACCAATATTGTTTCCATTAATATTATTTTTGATATTTGTCTTTTTCCCATTCCTAATGTCATATATATTCCAAATTCTTTTTTCCTTCTATTAATTAAAAAATTATTTGCATATACAATTAATAACCCTAAAACCACTGCTACAAATACTGACACATATCCAAGCAATGAAATCATAAGTTTTATAATATCTCTTGTAGATTCTGATACCTCTAGCATTGCTTGTTGACTATCTATTGAGTTAAACATATAGAATATTGCTACACCTAATACTAATGTTAGAAAATATATTGCATAATCTTTGAAGCTTTTTTTCATATTTCTTATAGATAATTTAAATAACATCGTTCAAATCACCTCCAAGAAGTGTTTGAACCTCTATTATTTTTTCAAAGAATTGTTTTCTTGTATCATTTCCTTTTATTAATTCATTAAAGATTTTTCCATCTTTTATAAATAAAATTCGATTAGCATAAGAAGCTGTAAATGCATCATGTGTTACCATTAAAATAGTTGCATTCATTTTCTGATTTAATAGCTCAAAATTTTCTAACAGTTGTCTCGCTGATTTACTATCTAATGCTCCTGTTGGTTCATCAGCTAAAACTAATTTTGGATTTGTAATAATAGCTCTTGCTGATGCAATTCTTTGTTTTTGACCACCAGATACTTGATAAGGATATTTTGTAAGAATTTCTTTAATTCCTAATTTACCTGCTATCTCGTTTACCCTTCTATCTATTTCATTTGCCTTTACTTTTTGAATTGTTAATGCTAAGGCTATATTTTCATATGCAGTTAAAGTATCTAATAAGTTAAAGTCTTGAAATATAAATCCAAGCTCTTTCCTTCTAAATTTGTTTAAATTATTTCCTTTTAATTTTGTGATATCTTCTCCATTTATAATGATATGTCCTGCTGTTACTCTGTCTATTGTAGAAATACAGTTTAATAATGTGGTTTTTCCAGATCCACTTGCTCCCATAATTCCGACAAATTCGCCTTTGTTTACATCAAAATTAATATTGTCTATGGCTTTTGTTAAATTTGATTTGTTTCCATAGTATTTTTCAATGTTTTTTACCTCTAATATTTTTTCCATTTTTATAACTCCTTTCTTTAATTTTATTATAAATATTTTGATGTAAAGTTGCCATCGATTTAGCTTACAGTTACCTTACATTTTCGTAAGGTGCAATACTCGTTTCTTTTTACTTTAGTTCAATATAGCTACTTTGTGGAAATATCAACATAACTTCTGTACCCTCATTTTGAACTGAATTTAGTTCTATTCCTATTCCTAATTTATTACATAACTTTTTGCATAAATATAGACCAATTCCTGTAGATTTTTTATTTGATAGCCTTCCATTTGTCCCTGTAAATCCCTTTTCAAAAACTCTTGTAATTTCTCCTTGTTTTATTCCTATTCCATTATCTTTAACATATAAAATTACATTTTCTTTTCCTTGCTCAGCATATATTTCTATAACAGATTCTTCTTTTTTATTATATTTAATACTATTTTGGATAATTTGATTTAATATAAATACTATCCATTTATTGTCTGTATTAACTTCTAAATCTAAGTCATGAATATTAATAGAAATCTTTTCTTGTATTAAGCTACTTTTATTCTTTTTTATACTTTCATTTACAATTTCTTTTAAAAACACTTTTCTTATATAATAGTCTTTTTCTACCGTATTACTTCTTGCATAAAATAAGGCTTGTTCAATATAATTCTCCACTTTATCTAGCTCTTCATCAATGCTTTTCGTTACTTCATTTTTATTGTTTTCTATTACCATTTTACTAGTTGCTATTGGTATTTTTATTTCATGTATCCATAATTCTATATATTCTTTATAATCTTCTGTCATATATTTGTATTTGTTAACATTTTCTAACATTGATTTATCAATCTGTTCTAGTGTGTTTTTTAATATTTTTCCTTCTAAAAAATTAGGAGTATTTATAATCTCTGTGATTAAATATTTTTCTTCTAACTCATCTAATGTCTTTAATAAATTGTCATAAAACTTCTTCTTTTTAAAATATTCTATAACAATTGAAATCACATATAATCCTATTATTATAAGTGGAATATATATTTTTATAAATGTTCCTACATTATATGCCATTAAAAATATCTCTATTGTAATAATACCAAATAATAGTAACAAAATAGTAATGGCTTTCTCTCTTAAAAATAATTTAAAATTCATTTAGTTTGCTCCTTTTTTCAAAATGTACCCTTGTCCTCTTTTGGTTTCTAGTAGTTCTTTTAATTCCAATTCTTCTAATTTGTTTCTTAATCTAGTGATATTAACTGTTAATGTATTGTCATCTATAAAGCTTTCACTTTCCCATAAGCATTCCATTATTTCTTCTCTTGATACTATTTTTCCTCTATTTTGTACTAGGTATTTTAAAATCTTATATTCATTTTTAGTTAGCTCTATTGTTTTTCCATCTTTTTCGATTGTACTATTTGATGTATTCAATATAAAGTCTTTAACATCTATTTTATCATTTACTTCTTGCATATTTGTTCTTCTTAATAATGAACCTATTTTAGCAAGTAAAATCTGTATGTTAAAAGGCTTTGTAATATAGTGGTCTGCCCCATTATTTATTGAAAGTAATTCATCTAATTCATTATCTCTACTTGTTACAATAATTATTGGCATATTTGATTGTTTTCTAATTTCTTTGCATATATATTCTCCATCTGTGTTTGGTAAATTTATATCTAATAATATTAAGTCTGGTTTTCTTTTTAATATTTCTTGTATTGTGTTATTAAATGTTGTTAGCGTTGTTGCTTCATATCCATTTTTGTTTAGAAATATTTTTAATTCATCTCTTAATTTTTCATCATCTTCTATGATTAATATTTTTGGCATTTATTTTTTCCTCCCCTTGTTATTATATCATACTTCTTATGAAAGAAACCTTACATTTCTGTAAGGTTTTCATTTTACAAGTTACAATTCACAGCTAAGTTATATGGAGTTTAGAAAATTAATAATATATTTTTCTTATAAACTGTGAATCGTAACTTGTAGTATTAAATTTCCAAAATAATTTGAAGAATTTTATTAACTTTATTAGTGTAATTAGAGTATAATAAAAACAGAAAATGACAAATCTACAAACATGGTTTTGCCGATATAAAGATTTAATAAACTATTAGCTCGGCTAAGCAGATTTGTTGATTAAATACATTCGTTTCTACTTGATTTACTTGTGGTACTATTTCATTTATTAATTTTGCTGTCTCTTTAGAGTCCATTGTATAAGCTCCACCAACAGGAACAAATGCAACATCAAACTTTACTTTTCTATTTGCTTCTGTTATATCTGTATCTCCTGCAATATAATATCTTACTCCATCTATTGCAATAATCTATTTATAAAATAAATTGATTACTTAAATTCTATTTTTTCCAAATTTATCTAATACTAATGTAATCCACCTAATTACAGAAAACTCTGCTATTGCAAATAGTGTTACAAGTGCTGCAGCTCGTCCTGATATTGCTTTTATTGCAAAAAAATCTGGCATAATATTAATCGTTAAAAGGATTCCAAGAATGCATAACGCCATTACACTTGACCTGTATTTATTTAGAGGTCTAATAATCTTATATAAAATCAAAAATCCTCCCGTAAAGAACAAATAACTACAAGCTGTTGTTATTTCTTGTCCGCCTACATTAAATAATACAGAAAACCTAACCATAGCTACAATTACTAAAAATGATGTTATTGCAGCAGGAAGTGAATTTTTAAACACTTTTCTTAAAAAATTACCATTTTGTTGTTTCTTTTGATTTTCTTCAAATGTTAATAAAAATGCAGGTATTCCAATTGTAAATGCACTACCTAATGATACTTGGTTTGGCTCTAGTGGATATTGCATTGCAAAAACTATTGAATATATAGAAAGCAACAAAGAAAATATATTTTTATATGTAAATAATGAGGCTGATCTTGTTATATTATTAATATTTTTTCTTCCTTCATGAACTATATCTCTCATTTTTCCAAAATCAGAATCAAGTAATACAACTTGTGCTGTTTCTCTAGCTGCATCTGCTCCAGACCCCATAGCAATTGAACAATCAGACTCCTTCATGGCTAAGATATCATTTATTCCATCTCCTGTCATTGCTACTTTTAACCCTAATTCTTTTAAAGCTTGAATTATTTGTTTCTTCTGTTCAGGATTTACTCTTCCAAAAACATTATATTTTTTTACTGCCCTTTTTATATCTTCATAACATTCTAGTTCTCTACAATCTACATATTTTTCATATCCTTTTATTCCTGCTTGCTTTGCAATTGATGATACTGTAGTTGGATTGTCTCCTGATATAACTCTAATGTTAACTTTTCTATTGTTAAAAAATCCAAAAATTTCTTTTGCATTTTTTCTTATCTCATTTTTCAAACTTATAAATAAAATAGGAATAGTCTCTTTATTCTCTTCTTTAACAAAAGCTAATACTCTTTCTCCATTTTGTGCCTTTTTATTAATCAGATTTTCAAATTTTTTATCTAATAATATTTCAGGAGCTCCTAATTTGTATGTTAAATTTTCATCAATTTTAATAAATGAAAATTTATTTTTAGAATTAAAGTTTTCTTTATTTATGTTTGATAGCTTTTCATAAGAAATTCCATCTAACTGTTTCTTTATAGCATCCATTGTTATATTGTTATCATCTATTGTATTAATATATTTAGCTAAAATTTCCATTTTTGAGTTCTTTCTGTCTACAATAAAACTATTTTCTTTCTCATCAAATATGTCTAATACTTTCATTTTATTGTTTGTAATCGTCCCTGTTTTATCAACACACAATACATCAACTCTTGCAAGACTTTCAATACTTTTCATATCATGTAAAATAATATTTTTTTTAGCAAGTTTTCCAGCACTTATTGCTAGTGCAACAGTTGTTAATAAATATAAGCCTTCTGGTATCATTCCAATTAATGCCGATACCATTGAATTAACACTTTCTTTATAAGTATTTCCATTCACAGTATAAGACTCCCAAAACAATAGTAATCCAATTGGAATTATGAGTATTCCTGCAAATTTAACAATACTGTTAATTGCTGAAATCATTTCAGACTTTGTTTCTTTAATTTTTTTTGAGTCTTTCATTATTTTTGCTGAAAAAGATTTGTCTCCTACATTGGTAAGCTTTACTACTGCCTTTCCTGATATAACAAAACTTCCAGACATAAGACTAGAATTTGTATTTTTCTCAATTTCATCTTGTTCTCCAGTTAATAGAGACTCATTTACATACATTTTTCCTGAAATTACTATCGCATCAGCTGGTATTTGATTTCCAGCTTCTAAAATTACATAATCTCCTTCAACAAGATTATCAGAACTTATTTTTTCTTTTTTACCATCTCTAATTACTATATAATCATTTTTATCAAGTAGTGATAATTTATCTAATATAATTTTTGATTTTATTTGTTGGAAAATTCCAATTAAAATATTTATTGTTATAATAATCAAAAATGTTAAATTTCTATATGATTGTGATGTGATAAGTAACATTGCTAATACTAGAAAAATCAAATTGAAATACGTAAATATATTTTTGCTTATTATTTTTAAAATACTTTCATTTGCTTTGATTTTTATTTTATTTGTTTTTTCTTGTTTTATTTTTTCTTCTATTTCTTTTTGTGTTAAACCTTTTAATTCTTCCATAACTTTATTTCTTTTCTTATACCTTCCTATTTATATTGTTTTTAGAAAATAACAAATACTCGCTGGAACTTTCTATATTTTGCCTAATATATCATTTAATTTATCTTTTATAAAACATTCACCATGTATTTGACAACTATTGCATCCAATACAAGGTGCAATTCTGTTTTTTTTGTCTATTACATAAAAACAATGTTTTTAGCATTTTTCTATTAAAAATTTATTGACAGCACTAATATAAATAACCAAATAAGATATAGATATCAAGAAGCCGCCTAAAACATCACTAGTATAATGTACACCTAAGTAAATTCTGCTAACTCCAATCAAGCAAATTAGAACACTTAACAAACTAATCAAAATCCACTTAACATACTTATTTTCAACATATTTATAAATCAAATAAATTAAATAACCATAAAATGCCATACTAATCATAGAATGCCCTGATGGAAAACTATATCCTGTTTCTTCGATTATTCTGTATTCAGTTGGTCTAGGTCTTTGTAATATTCTTTTTAATAATTGGTTCAAAATTGTAATAATAGCTAAATTAGTAAAAATTGATATTCCTATCTTTTTGTTTTTTATAACAGCAATCAATATCACTGTTAATACTATCAAAAATACGGCTCCACCAAAATTTGTAACAAATTTTGCTATTGGTGTTGAAAAATCTGATATTAAAAATGTAGATACCATTTTATAGCCAATTATATCTCCATTCATTATTTCTTTATGAAATACATCTTCTGCTAATGCTAAAAATCCAATTAAACATATAAATAATACAGTCCATTTCCATTTTTTTATAATAAATTCTTTTATTTTTTCTTTCATTTCTTACCTCTTTATCTTATTTAAATATTTTCTTTAAATACTAGTGTAAAAGTTGATTCTTTTCCAAGTTCACTTCTCAAACTAATTTCAGCTCCGTTAATATTAGCTATTGATTTTGCAATTGCTAGTCCTAAGTCAACTCCTCCAGTTTCTTTATTTCTTGACTTATCCACTCTATAAAATATGTTTAATTGCTTTTCGATATGGCATTTCTACATCAAACACCAAATAGCATTTTTCACATTTATCACTACTTTTTTAAAATAATTCTATAGCTTCTACTTCTGCAATAGCATGTTTTATATAAATATTCCAAAATTTATCAGTTAATCTTAAAGCATTTATGAAAGATTCATTTTCATCTATAGTTGGTACTCTTATTAAAACTATATTTTTTCTAATTTTACTAAGAAATATTGTAGAAATAAGATCATCTACATGGAACTTGCCTGAATGTGTTACACAATTGGCCTTGTCTATTTCTCCGAGTTAATTGAATATTTTTATATTTATCTTTCACAAACATTCTCCTTTTAATTATTAAATCTTAACAAATATCCATCTGGATCTTGAGCTAAAAATTCTTTATCCAAAGAAATCTCATCATTAACTCTATATTCGTGAACTTCTAAATCCAGAAAAAATTCGATATCTTTTTCTTTTAATTTATTATACATTTTTTCGACATCTGAAATTGTCATGCTTATATTGATACCTCGACCATATGGATGTTCCAGCTTTCCAGTATTCCAATTATCATTAATTTCTTCTATCATTATCTGATTTTCTTCTAGTTGTAAAAAACAAAATTTATCTTCTCTTCCTTCATATTTTACTTGAAATCCTAAGTCTAGATAAAATTTTTTGCTTGTTTCTATATTTGATACACTTAATTCAGGAATCAAACTATTAAATTCTATATTTTCTCTAATAATTTCATGCTCAAAAAATCTTTCTTGGAATTCTGTTAATGCTTCAATCTCTTTATTTGAAAATTCTCTATTATTAGGTACAACTATTAGTTTATCATCATCATCATTTAATCTATGTATTATGGCAATGCACTTTCCTTCAAACTCATTAACTGCTTCAAATACGCCTAAAACATAGCAATCCAATTCTTCTCCGTCGTTACTTATAGTATTAGGTATATATCCATAATTAATTTGATATATAAAACCATGTTTTAGATGTCTACTTCCCATTTTCCTGTCAATAATTACTTTTACATTTTTGTTTAAATATTCTCTTGAATTCATATTTTTCTCCTACTAATTATCTTTATAGCACAAAAACAGATAATTATCAACTAATTATCTGTTTTATTTATGTGTTTATCTATTAAAAATAACAAACTACTAATTATGATTCCTAGTATAATAGGTATGATTAATGAATCTGTATTAATCTCTTTCAACCAACCCCCTGCAAATTTTTGATCAATAAAATCAGTCATTAATTTAATAAGTATAAAAGTCACTATCATAAATACTGTAGTTATTAAACTAACATTCCTTATGGACTTTAATGCTCTAGATTTTTCTAATACGATTAAAACCATTATAAGTATAACAATTGCAATTAATACAATTATTCTAAAATATATATTTGTAAGTAAATTATATATTTTAAAAATCGTTAAGTAAGTATTTTCCGAATCCTCCATTAGTCCATTTTGTAATCCGCTTTCTATTCTATTAATTTGT
The DNA here is from genome assembly GCA_928721565.1 of uncultured Clostridia bacterium. GTDB lineage: Bacteria > Bacillota > Clostridia > TANB77 > CAG-508 > CAG-269. The sequence continues at coordinate 1,171,504 of OV788638.1, read as the reverse complement.
TTAATCGTATTCTTCCTCATATTTTGTAATTTTTCTTCTGATATTTCCTTAGGCATATAATCTTTTATTAATGTATCTACTTCATTTTCTATATCCATTTTTATTTTTTCATTACCAATAACATTTTCTACTACTGTCTCTATAAATTTAGCTGTAATCTTCTTTGTAGTTTTGCTATTTCTAATATTATCTTCTATTTTTCCTAGTTCATTTATATCTACATCATAAACAATTTCGTCAAGTAAATACCCTGACACTTTTTTAGAAAGAATTTCTTGTGAAAAAGTATCTATAACTATATGTTCAATTGCAAAACTCATACTCATCACTACTAAACATAAAGCCAGCAATATTTTCAATACTATTTTTATATATTTCATACTACTCCTCCGAACTTATTCTTCCATTACTTTTTAGATACTCTAAAAATCCATTGCAGCCCTCAACTATATCATTAAATGTAATTTCAAAATTTCCTGTATACCAAGGATCTGCAATATCTCTTGGATTATTTGAAAATTCTAATAATCTATATACTTTATTCTCAACATCTCTTCCTACTATTCTTTGTATATTTATAACATTTGCCTTTTCCATACCAATAATATAATCATATTTTTCATAATCTTCTGATTTTAATTTAGTTGCCTCTCTTTTTTCAAATGATATTCCTTCTTGTATCAGCTTATTACGAGTACCATAATGAATATCATTTCCTATTTCTTCACTAGAAGTTGCAGAAGATTTTATATAAAATTCTTTTTCTAGCCCTTGTTTTTTTACTATATCTTTAAAAACAAATTCTGCCATAGGAGAACGACATATATTGCCCAAACATACAAACATTACTTTTATCATTATAACACCTACTTTTATATTTCAATATGTTCATACCATTTGCAAATTCTTGCATTGCTTGAACAGAGCCATCTACTTTTCTTCTATTTTCTCTTTCTTCTGAACTCATCTCTGCAAGAGTTTTTTCAAATCCTAAAGGCTTAAATACGTACCATAAGTCTGACCATTTTTCCTCACGATTTATTCCCTGTTTTTTTGTAGATAAATTTCCTGGATGTCTTCCATAAAAAATAATGAATCTCTTTTCCATCATGATATGCTAAACATTCATTAAATGCACAAGCTCTGTTGTCTTTTCCTTCCATTAATTTAAGTATTCCTTCAATTCCTATTGTTTCTAAAGAAAAATTCACAAATGCTCTTGGAAAACCATTTAGTTCTTCAATCCTAAAATCAGTATCAAGTGCTATACATGGTTTCTTAACTAATTCATAAGCTTGTTTTACTTTAGCTGTTGCTATTTCTTTTATATCATCACTTCTTGGTTCATCTAATTCATAATTAAATGTAGTAAATTTTAGATGTTTAAAATATTTTTCTGCTGATTTTATTTTTCCAATATTATGTGTTACAAAAACGATTTCTTTTTTCATTTAAACCACCTCTAATGCTTATTTTAGTAAATTTTCAGCTAATTCATTTAAATTTTCAATATTTTCTTCTTTTAAAGTTGATTTTATAGTTACAACAGGTTCGACTATTTCAACATTTTTCATTGTAGAAATAATCTCTTTCATAGATCTTGCTGCATTAGGAGCCCAAGTTCCATTTTCTATAATTGCAACTTTTTTGTTTTGATAATTTTTTTCTTTTAAGTTTAACAATAAATCTCTCATTGGAGTAAATATTCCCATATCATATGTTGCTGATGCAAAAACTATTTTTCCATATCTAAATGAATCTTCAACCGCTTCTGCCCAGTCTTCTCTTGACAAATCAGCTAATACGACTTTTGCTGCACCTTTTTTTTCTAAAATTTCTTTTAATTTTTCACATACTTTCAATGTATTTCCATGTATTGAAGCACATGCTATGTAAACTCCTTCACTTTCAGTTTCGTATTTACTCCATATATCATATTTATTAATGTAATGTTCTAAATTTTCTCTTAAAATTGGTCCATGTAATGGACAGATTGTTTTTATATTTAATTTACTTGCCTTTTTTAATACGGATTGTACTTGCATACCATATTTTCCAACTATATTAAAATAATATCTTCTAGCTTCACAGTCCCAATCTTCATCTGTATCTAAAGTACCAAATTTTCCAAAGCCATCAGCAGAAAACAATATTTTTTCTGTTTCTTCATATTCCATCATTACTTCTGGCCAGTGTACCATAGGAGCTATTATAAAGTGTAATTTATGTTTTCCAAGTTCTAAAATATCTCCTTCTTTTACTTCAACTTTTCTTTCTTCTAAATCTTCGATGTCAAAAAACTGAGGTAAAAATGCAAATGTTTTACTATTTCCTACTAATTTTATATTAGGATATTTCTCTATTACTGTTCCTATGTTGTATGCATGATCTGGTTCTAAATGTGAAATTATTAAATAATCCGGTTTTCTACCATTTAAAGCTTTTTCTAAATTTTCTAGCCACTCATCTGTTTTTCTTCTATCAATTGTTTCCATTATTGCAATTTTTTCATCCATTATAACATATGAATTATATGAGATTCCATTTGGAACTTTATATTGATTTTCAAATAAATCAATATCTTTGTCATCGGCTCCAATATATATTATATCATTTGAAATTTTTACATCTTTCATTTTAATTCCTTCCTTTCTTATACATAAAACATTCTTTATCATGTGAATATATAACTCCTATTGCTTGCAAATACGAATATATAATTGTACTTCCTGCAAATTTCATTCCTCTTTTTTTTAAATCTTTTGACAAACTATCTGACAACTCATTTGTAGTCTTATCAATTTCATAAATAATTTTATTATTTGTAAAAGTCCTTAAATAATTATAAAACGTTCCATATTCATTTTGAATTTTTTTAAAAATTTTGCTATTATTTATAGTCGCATTTATTTTTAGTTTATTTCTTATAATCTTTTCATTTCGTAATAATTCTTGAATTTTATCTTCTGTATAGTTGCATATTTTATCTATATCAAAATTATCAAATGCTTTTCTAAAATCGTCCCTTTTGTTTAATACACATTCCCAAGACAGACCTGCTTGAAAAGATTCTAAAATTAGCATTTCATATAAATATTTTTCATCATAGTTAGGTTTACACCATTCATTATCGTGATATTCTATATATTTAGGATTATTTAAATTACACCATTTACATCTTCTCATAATGCTGTCCCTTTCTTTGGAATAAAAAATTTACTCATATCATTTTTTTCTAACTTTAATAGTTCAACTTTATTTTTTATTCCTCCTCCATAACCGGTTAAACTTCCATTTGTTCCTACTACTCTATGACAAGGAATTATAATACATATTGGATTCCAGCCAACAGCTCCACCAACTGCTTGTGATGACATTCTTTTTATTCCTCGTTTTTCAGCTATGGCTTTTGCTATGTCATTATATGTTAATGTTTGTCCATATTCTATAGAATTCATTATATCTATTACTTCTTGTCTAAATGTTGTCAAATTTGCTATTTTATATTTTGGTGTAAAGTTAGGATTTTCTCCACTAAAATAAATATCTAACCATTTGCTTGTTTCTTTAAATATTTCTAAATCTTTTTCTTCGCAATTTATTACATGTTTTGAAGAGTCTCTTGAACCTTCAAAACATAATCCTGTCAGGTATTCTCCATCACTATTCATTATCATATTTGAAAGTTTCTCTGGTGTTTTGTATATATATTTATATGTCATAAAATTTGCATCTCACTTTCTGCTTACTATTTTTTATTTATATCACAAAAGCAGATAATTATCAACTAATTACCTGCTTTTGATTATTTTACTTTAACACCTAGTAAATATAATAAATCCATTGATTGTGCTTGGTCAATTACAGCACCTTTTATGTCATCTATTGTAATTGCTATTCCTTCTATTGTACTATTTGATAAATCTACATTTCTTAAACTGGTTTTAAAAAATTGTGCCTGGGTTAAATCCGTATTTTCGAAATATATATTTTTTACTGTTGTTTCTTGAAAATAGCTATTTCTAAAATTAGAATCTTTAAATAATATATTTTCTATACTAGCCATTGATAAGTTTATATAACTTGCATTTGTTTCTATAAATGTTACATTATATAATCTATTTTCTGTCATATCACATCCTGATAATTTGCAATTGTTAAATTCACATCTAATAAATGTGTTATCAATAAATTTAGTATTTGAAAAATCGCAATTTTCAAATATTACATCTCTAAAAGTTGCATTTTCTATTTCGCCATTTTGCATTTTTATATTACTAAATTTACAATGTTCTATGTCTTCATCTCTATCCATATTTATTAAGTCTATATTTTCTGATTCATTAAATTTAATTTTTTGTGGTTTTAATATATTCATTTCTATTCTCCAGTTCGTTTTTATCTATAAAATCAATTTTTTCTGCAACATCTTCTCTTATAGCATTTAGTCCAAGACAAATACAAATAACAAACATTCCAAATATTATATGAACTTTTCCCTTGTTATATCCATTTTTCTCTATGTACTCTTTTAAATCTATTAATTCATCATCATATATTTTATCAGTGCTACCATCTTTATAGTATAATGTAAATTCCATGTTATTAAATGCTAAAAAATATTGAATTTTCTTTATTTTATCAAAATCTTTTATTTCTTTATATTGCTCACTTTTTTCAAATAATCTTTTTACACTTTCTCTATTTTTCTCATTTACATATAATATATCTCTACTCATTCCTTTTACTATAAAATATAAATTAAATATTAAAAAGAATATTCCTAATGCAATAACAATCATAGAAATTGATTCTATTCTTACTAATTTTTTTCTTTCCATAAACTCCCCCTATAAAAAGGAACTTTTTTATTAATTAAACTTCTTCTGTAAAATCCTTCCTTTTGCCTTCTTCAATCTCATTATACAGTTCAATTTTATACTCTAATCGTTCAAGTGTTTCTGATATATTTTTTTGTTTTTCTTGTAATTTTTCTCTTTGTTCTTCTAACAATTTTTTTCTTGCTTTTACTGTTGATTTACCTTTTTCAAATAAACTCATATATTCTATTAAGATTTCTATTTCCACTCCCGCATTACGCATGCATTTTATAAATTCTATTCTTTTACAAGATTTTTCATCATAATTTCGAATCCCGTTTGCATTTCTCGGAACCTTTGTAAGTAATCCTATTCTTTAATAATATCTTAATGTATCTGGTGTTAAATTATATATTTTACTAACTTCTGCTATTGTCATTTATTATTCCTCCAAATTTATTCTGGCAATTTATCATATTCTTCATCTGTAACTTTTTCACACCATTCATTTGAAATATTTTCATCTGGTACTTCAACCGCAATATGGCTAAACCAAGATTTTGCTGTTGCGCCATGCCAGTGTTTTACATTTGGTTCTCCTTGTCCAAATAGTACATCATCATTTAGTTCTGCAAATTTTGGTGCTAACTCTCCTAAATTTTCTCTACCTGCTGTTTGTTTTTCCATAATATAACTCCTCCTTTAGTTCTTTCTTGATTTATATATAACACTTTGAGTGGACTCAAAGTCAATAGTTTTTTATTAATTATTTATTTAATAGACTTTATTGTTTTTTCTATTTGCGATATAGAAATCGGCCCTAATCGCAAAATCTCAATTTTCTCAGAAGTACAATCCACTATTGTACTTCCTTTTCCAAAGGATACTTCTCCTTCCATCATTCCATCCAAACTTGGGCAGCTCTTTTCTATTTCGTCTAAATCTTGACATGTAGGTTCTCCACTTTGATTTGCACTACTCATAAAGATAGGACTTCCAACTTTCCTAATTAACTCTTCTAATACTTTTGATGTTGCCATTCTTATTGCTATACTATCACGTCCATTATTTATATATTCTGGCAAATCTTCTCGTTTTCTCAATACAAGTGTAATTGGTCCAGGCATAAATTCTTTAATTAATTTTTCTGCTTTTTCATCTATTATAGCAATACTTCTTATTTGCTCTTCATCTGCACACATTACAGGAAATGGTTTTGTAATTGGTCTGTTTTTAGTTTTTACCAAGTTATCATATGCTTTTATAGAATTTATACGTGCACATACTCCAAAAACTGTATCTGTTGGTACACTAATTACTCCATCATTTTTTAATATTTCTGACAATTTATCTATTTCATTTGATTTATATCTTTTCATTCTACTTTTATCCTCTTTTATTTAAATTAAAATGAAACTACAAGTAGCATTTTAAATTTTTTCTCACCATATACAATATTTATCATTTACATATTTATATCATATAATACATTTAAAAAGCAAGAGGTAAGTTTCCCTCTTGCTTTTGTTTTTATGGTTCCAGTTCTCCTAATGCATACCATGCAATACTTTCTATATGGTTCCAGTTTTCTTTAGAACCATCATCCAACTTCCATAACTCGTAAGCCATGTTATATTGATCATTTTCACCTATTGCTGGTACTTCATCAGTGTCCTTTTGGACGTTTAAAATAGACAGACCATGAAAATATCTGACATATTGTTCGATATTTAAAGGACGTATGACAATCCTTTGAAATATTGCATCAATTATTTCCATGCGAATCTGGCGTAACTGAACTTTTGTTAATGGTTCATATATGTCCATTATTCCCAGTCCAGCTTTGTCTTCATCATTCCAAAAATCATTTGGAATTCTTGCTTTGAAATTAATGCCTTCCATTATTAGATGACATTGCTGAAAACTATCCCGTTTTCCTCCTTCCATTTCGTCTAATACCAGTTCCATTACGTCTTTTTCTACCATAAGTTTCCTCCTATTTTTAAAGCATTTGCTTTAGTGTACATAATAATTGTACTATTTTTCTAATAAATTGTCAAATTTTATATATATTAAAAATTTATAATATTTAAATGCTCTAGTAAAATTTTTAAGCCTAATAAAATTAATATGCATCCTCCAACTAATTCTGCATTTCTTTCATAAGCGTCTCCAAATCTGTTTCCAATTTTTGTTCCGATCACAGATAAAACAAATGTAATAATTCCAATTAGAGTTATTGCTAACATTAAATTAACATTTAAAAATGCAAATGTAATTCCAATTGCTAATGCATCTATACTAGTTGCAACTGCTAGAACAAACATTGTTTTAAAACTAACATCATCATTGCAATTTTCGCTTTCGTCCCCAAACGAATCTTTTATCATCTTTCCACCAATAATTCCTAATAATATGAATGCAATCCAATGATCTACATTTGTTATTAAACTTTCAAATGCTGAGCCTAAATAATATCCTATTACTGGCATTAATGCTTGAAAACCACCAAAATATAATCCTATTATAATTGCTTTTTTCCAATTCATTTTCTTCATCGAAATCCCCTTGCAAACTGACACTGCAAAAGCATCCATTCCTAATCCTATACTTAACAATAATAATTCAAGTACTCCCATTTTTACACCTTCTTATTTGATTTCATACAAAAAGTAATTATACTATTTTTTATCTATTTGGGCAAGTATTTTTAAAATTTCTTCAGCGTCTATAACTACCTATATTATTTTATATACTGTTAAGTAGTTTTATGACTTATTTATCTTTCACTGCTATTCCTTCTTTTATATATTTCACAAAAGCAGATAATTAAAAATTATCTGCTTCTCCTTATTATGATATAGATGCATTATAGATTTTAACTATAACATCATTTAATTTTGCATCAAATTCTTCTTGAGTTTGTTGTGCATTTAAATCTTGTAATAATGCTCTTGAAAAACTTGCTATCATTCTATTATTTTTAGCTAATAATTCAACTGCTTTATCTACGTCATATCCACCTGATAAAGCTACAATTCTTACAACACATTCATAATTATATAAGTCTAAATAATGATTTTCAACTGTTGGTATTGTAAATTTGAACATTATTTTATCTTCTTTGTTCCAATTATCTAATTGTTTTTTGATTTCTTCTTTTAAGATTTCTTCACATTTTTCTTTTCCTGGTGCATTTATATCAACTTCTGGTTCAATAATTGGCACTAAACCTGCATTACATATTGTTTTTGCGACTTCAAATTGTTGTGCTACAATTGCTTTTATTCCTTCAACATTTGGCTCATATATTACAGATCTCATTTTCGTTCCAAATACATGCTTTTCATTTGCTTCTTTTAATTCTGTTTCTAATTCTGGAATTGGTTTCATTAATTTCACACCGTCTTTCTCATCCTGAAGTCCTTTGTCAACTTTTAAGAATGATACTATGTGTTTTTGATTCCATAAATAATCTGCTGTAAATTCGTCATTTACTTTTGATAACATTGTTTTTTCAAATAAAATTGCTCCTAATATGTGCTCATTTGTAAATGATTTACTTGTAAATACTCTTTTTCTCATTTCATGTATCAAATTAAACATTTCTTCTTCTGTACTATATTCACTTTCTGGAATTCCATATGCTTTTAATGTTTTACTGCTGCTTCCTCCACTTTGGTCTAATGCAGCTATAAATCCTTGTCCATTTTTTATAATTTCATACATTTCGTTATTCATTTTATAACCACCTTTCAATTTATAATTCATTTACATTATAATAATTTTTGTTTTATAAGTCAACAAAAGTTATTTTATTTAAAAAATCATTAGAAATTTGCAATATTTGTTTAGATTGTTCTTTAACAATATCATTAGAAAATTTCTCACAAACTCTTCTAGTAAATCTTTCTAAATACTTTTCTTGTTTTAAGAATTTTAGAGAAAATTCAAAATTCAACTTAAAAATATAAGCATAAAAAACAATTATCTGATCTGCATTATTTTTTATATGGCTGTAATTAATCTCATGTTCTATTTTAAACTCATTTATTATTGTATTACTTATTGGACCACAATCAAAATCAGAATACCAAAATATACTTTCAAAATCATATTCACATATTGTATAATATATGTCTAACTCATCAGCATCTCTAATTATTTTAGAAAATAATGTTTCTTCTTCATTTAAATCTTCATTAATTTTATTTTTATTATGATTAAGTATTGCTTGTCTTATTACATTTTCATATTTTTTTTCTACATTGAATTTCTCTATTAAGTTTTCATCAAATAATACTTTTACACTTAATTCAGCATGATTAAATGATTCTTTATCATTAAATGTATGATACCTTTTAGCTTGTTCAAATCTTCCTATATCATGAAATAATCCTATTAGTTCGGCTAATCTTACTTGCTCTTCTTCCAGTTGTAGGTTTTGTGCAATTTTTTTACTAATATTTGCAACTCTTTTTATATGGTCAATTTTTAATTTTATTCTGCCATCATTGGGATTAAATTTTGAAACATACTTGTCAAATTCATTTTTTGCATTTTCTATATCTATCATTTTTTATCTCCTTTAATTTCAGCTAATTTTTTCAATATATTTTTTATATATTATATCATATAAACTTTCTTTTTCAATAATTATCACTCTTTTATTTTTTCATAATATTATATAAAAGATGAAAGGAGTTTTTTATATGGACTATGAATTAATGATGAATGGAACTGTTAAAATTGGCCAACATGCTCCAGATTTTAGTGCCGAAACTACATATGGACATATTTCTCTTGATGATTATAAAGGAAAATGGTTAGTTTTCTTTTCACATCCTGGTGACTTTACCCCAGTCTGCACAACTGAAATGATTGCATTCGCCAATGCTTGCCAATATTTTGAAAAATTAAATACATGTTTATTAGGCCTAAGTATAGACAGTAATGCATCACATTTAGCGTGGATGCATGATATCTTTTGCATGACAGGAATAGTCTTACCATTTCCTATTGTTGCTGACAGAAATGGAGCAATAGCCAGAAAATACGGAATGATATCCAATGATGTTAGTTCTACTGAAACGGTTAGAAATGTATTTATTATTGATGATAAAGGAATTGTTAGAACTATACTTGTATATCCTTTAAATATTGGTCGATTTATACCAGAAATTCTAAGAATTATTGAAGCACTACAAATGGCAGATTGTTCAAAAGGCTCTACACCTGCAAATTGGATGCCAGGTCAACCTGTTATTGTGCCTTCCCCAAGAACATATCCTCAATTACAAGAACGACTAAATTATATTGAAGAAAATAATAATGGAATGAATTGGTATTTAAGTTTTAAAGAACCACCAAAACTTTGTGATACAAACAAAAGTTGTAAAAATCAGTTATGATTTCCTGTTAAATTATCTAGAATTTAGAAAATTAATAATATATTGTTTTTTTATACCTTGGTGTCGCATTCGCTTTGCTCATTTGGTCGCTTACGCGGTATTTCAAAACAATATATTATTAATTTCTTAAATCCATTATTTTATAATCTAGAAATCATAACTGATTTTTACAACTTTTTACACTCCCATAATTTCATAACCATTATCAGCATAAATAGTTTGGCCTGTTATGCAGTCTGACATTTGACTTAATAAAAATGTAGCAACATTTCCAACTTGTATTGTAGTAATATTTTTGTGTAATGGTGCTTTTTCTTCAATAACGTCTAAAATACTTCCGAAGTCTTTAATTCCTCTTGCAGACAATGTTTTAATTGGTCCTGCTGAAATTGCATTTACACGAATTTGCTCTTTTCCTAAATTTTCAGCTAAGTATCTTACACTTGATTCTAATGCAGATTTTGCAATTCCCATCACATTATATCCTTCTATTACTTTTGTTGAACCATAATATGTTAAAGTAACTAAACTTGCATTTTCATTTAGCATTTCTAGTTCTTTTGCAGTTCTTGCTGCTAATACAAATGAATATGCACTAACTTCGCATGCATGCAAATATCCTTCTTTGCTTGTTTGAATAAAATCATTGTGTAAATCTTCTGTAAATGCATGTGCTATTGCATGTACAATTCCATCTATTTTTCCATTTTCTTCTTTAATTTTTTCAAAAGTTGATTTTACTTGTTCGTCATCTGATGCTTCATCTAAAAGATATACTTTACCTCCTTTAAATTCTGAAACTAATTCTTCTATTTTTGCTTTATTTTCTTCTCCTTTACATGTAAAAAGCAATTCAGCTCCATTTTCATATGCAGATTTTGCAATTCCAAATGCTATACTCCATTTATTTCTAATTCCCATTATTAGGATTTTCTTATTTTCTAACAACATTAATATTCTCTCCTTTTTCTATAGTAACGAATTCTCCCATATTTCTGTATTTTTGATATCTACTCTCCACTAATTCCTCTGCAGATAATTTCTTCAATTCCAACACTATATTCTCGATTTCGTTCTTTAAATCCTTTGCTGTTTGTTCAAATGATTTTTCCTCAACTATTTTATCAATAATATTTAATTCTAGCAAATCTTGTGCTGTTAATTTCATTTTTTCTGCCGCTTCTTTTGCTCGTGATGCATCTTTCCACAAAATGCTTGCATAACCTTCTGGAGATAAGATTGAATAGATTGCATTTTCTAACATGATTACTTTGTTTCCTACTCCAAGTGCCAAAGCTCCTCCACTTGAACCTTCTCCTATTACGATTGCAATTACTGGAACCTTTAAACCTGATAATTGAAGCATTGATGATGCAATAGCTTCTCCTTGCCCTTTTTCTTCTGCTTCTATTCCTGGATATGCTCCTTTAGTATCAATAAATGTGATAACTGGTCTATTAAACTTTTCGGCCTGTTCCATAAATCTTATACCTTTTCTGTAACTTTCTGGGTTAGGCATTCCAAAATTTCTTTCTATATTTTCTTTTGTTGTCCTTCCTTTTTGTTCTGCTATTACTGTAAAATTCTGATTGCCTATTCTTGCAAGCCCACATACAATTGCCTTATCATCTTTTCCAGCTCTATCTCCATGTAATTCTAAAAATTCATCAAATATATCTTCTATATAATCTAATGATGTCTTTCTTTTTGGGTCTCTTGCAATTTCTACCTTTTCCCATGCTGTTTTTTCCAATCTATTCACCTCCTTTATGGAATTTGATTAGTGTGCTTAATGTGTTTTTCATGTTTTTTCTTTCAACAATTTTATCTATAAATCCGTGTTCTAATAAAAACTCTGAAGTCTGAAAATCTTCTGGCAATGTTTGACCTATTGTCTGCTCTATTACACGTTTTCCTGCAAAACCAATCATTGCTTTAGGCTCTGCAAGTACAATATCTGCAATACTCGCAAATGAAGCTGTAACTCCTCCATATGTAGGGTCTGTTAGAACAGATATGTACAATAATCCTGCATTATTTAATTTTCTTATTGCTGATGTTGTTTTTGCCATCTGCATTAAAGACACTATTCCTTCTTGCATTCTTGCTCCGCCTGATGTACAAAAAATTATAATTGGTAGTTTTAATTCTATAGCTTTTTCTATAGCATATGTGATTTTTTCTCCAACTACAACTCCCATACTTCCCATTAAAAATCCACTATCCATTACACAAATTACTACATCTTCTCCATTTATTTTTCCTGTACCACATCCTACTGCTTCTTGAATTCCTGTTTTTTCTCTTAATGCTTTTATCTTTTTAGGATAATCTTCTAACCCTAATGGATTTGTTGTATCTATATCTAAATCAAATCTTTTATAAGAGCCTTCGTCTAACGTTGTTTCTATTCTTTTATTTATATGCATTCTAAAATATGCACCACAATTGGGACAAATTGAATAGTTTTCTCTTAAAGTTTCTTTATAAATTATTTCTTTACATTTATCACATTTTATCCATTTTCCAATTGGAATATCTACTTTATTTGCTGACCTTTTAGCTGTTGGCTCTCTTTTTTTTATTTTATCTACTATCATTTTTCTTTCCTCTATTTTAAAATTTCTTTTTCAATAAAAGAGGTATCAAAATTTCCTCTAATAAAATTTGGATTTTTTATAATCTTAAATAAGAAATCTATATTTGTGTCTACACCTTCTATTACTGTTTCTTCTAAAGCTCTTTTCATCTTACTAATTGCTTCATTTCTTGTGTCACCATGTGTAATTATTTTTGCAATCATTGAATCATAGTTACTTGGTATTATATAACCTGAATATATTGCTGTATCTACTCTTACTCCATTTCCTCCTGGCAAAATTACTCCTGTTATTGTTCCTGGACATGGTCTAAAATTCTTAGCTGGATTTTCTGCATTTATTCTACATTCAATACTATATCCATTAAATTTGACATCCTTTTGTTTTATTTTTAATGGTTCTCCTGCTGAAATTCTTATTTGAGCTTTAACAATATCTATTCCTGTTCTTTCTTCTGTTATTGGGTGTTCTACTTGGATTCTTGTATTCATCTCCATAAAATAGAAATTTTTATCACTATCTACTAAAAATTCAATCGTTCCACAACTTGTATATCCTGATGCTTTTACTGCTTTAATTGCAGATTCTCCCATCTTATTTCTTAATTTGTCATCTATAGCTGTTGATGGTGTTTCTTCAATCACTTTTTGATTTCTTCTCTGTATTGAGCAATCTCTTTCTCCTAGATGAATTACATTTCCGTGCTCATCTGCTAAAATTTGGATTTCTACATGTCGAGGATTTTTTATGAACTTTTCTATATATATTTCATCATCATTGAAAGAAATTTTTGCTTCTTGTTTTACAATATTATAATTACTTTCTAGTTCTTCTGGAACATTTACAATTCTTATTCCTTTTCCTCCACCTCCAGCTGCTGCTTTTAGCATAATTGGATATCCTATTTCATTTGCAATTTTGATTGCATCTTTTAGACCTTTTACACTTCCATCTGAACCCGGAACAACTGGAACACCTGCATTTTTCATTAATTCTTTTGCATTTGATTTATTTCCCATCATTTCAATTACTTTATAATTTGGACCTATAAATTTTATATTAGATTCTTCACATATTTTTGCAAACTGGCTATTTTCTGATAGAAATCCAAATCCAGGATGAATTGCATCTGCTCCTGTTATATTAGCTGCTTCTATTATATTTTTAAAATTCAAATAGCTTTTACTAGAATTTGCAGGTCCTATGCATATTGCTTCATCAGCTAGTTTTACATGCATTGCATCTTTGTCTACTTCTGAATATACTGCAACTGTCTTTATATTCATTTCTTTACATGCTCTTATTATTCTTACTGCTATTTCTCCTCTATTTGCAATTAATATCTTGTTTATCATCTTTTTCTCCTTCTTATACTATGGCAAATGTTAATTCACCTTTAACAGCAATTTTTCCATCAACAGTGGCAATTGCTTCTCCTATTCCTATAGGACCTTTTCTTTTAATTATCTTAACTTCTAATTTTAATCTATCTCCTGGAACAACTTGTTTTTTGAATTTCAAATTATTAATTCCTCCAAATAATGCATTTCTTCCTTTGTTTTCTTCCATTGATAAAATTGCTACTGCTCCTGTTTGTGCTAATGCTTCTACCATTAAAACTCCAGGCATTATAGGATTTCCAGGAAAATGACCTTTAAAATAATATTCATCTGCACTTACATTTTTATAGGCAGTACAACTTTCTCCTGGTACAAATTTTTCTACTTCATCTATCATTAAGAATGGATCTCTTTGAGGAATTATTTTTTTTATTTCTTCTTTATCTAACATTTTTTCCTCCTTATTTTAATTTGAAAAGTGTTTTCCCATATTCAACTGAATCACCATCATTTAAACACACTTCTACTACTTCTCCATCAAATTCTGCTTCTATTTCGTTCATTAATTTCATTGCTTCTATAATACAAACTACTTGACCTTTTTTTACTTTATCTCCTACTTTTATAAATGCTTCTTTATCAGGTGATGGTTTTGAATAAAACGTTCCAACCATTGGTGATTTAATTTCTTTATATTCTTCTTTTGGCTCTTCTGGTATAGTTTCAGTAGTTTGAACTGCTGATATTGTTTGAATTACTGGTACTATTGGTTTAACTGCATTTTCGCCTTTTCTCATACTTATTTTCATACCTTCTGGAAACTCAATTTCTAATTCTTCTATATTTGATTTTCCCATATCTTCTATTAGTTGTTTTATTTTGTCATATTCCATTTATCTTTCCTCCTCATATTTCTTTAATATGATGCTTGCATTGTGTCCTCCAAACCCTAAAGAATTTGACATTACAACATTCAAATTCACATTTCTTGGCTCATTTGGAACAATATCTAAATCACACTCTTCATCTGGAACTTTATAATTTAATGTTGGTGGAACTAATTGTTCTTCTATTGCTTTTGCACATATAAGCGCTTCTACTACGCCAGCAGCACCAAGTAAATGTCCTGTATTTCCTTTTGTTGAACTTACCATTACCTTTTTACTTGCTTCTCCTAATGCTCTTTTTATTGCTAAAGTTTCACATACATCATTTAAATGTGTAGAAGTTCCATGAGCATTTATATAATCAATATCTTCTGGTTTCATATTTGCATTTTCAATTGCTCTTACCATAGCTCTTGCAGCACCTTCACCATCTGGAGATGGTGAAGTAATATGATATGCATCAGAAGTTGCACCATATCCTACAAGTTCAGCATATATTTTAGCATTTCTTGCCTTGGCATGTTCTAATTCTTCTAACACAATAATTCCTGCACCTTCTGCCATTACAAATCCACTTCTTTCTTTATCAAATGGAATACTTGCTCTATTTTTTTCGGTTGCATGTGTTAATGCTTTCATATTTTCAAATCCTGCTACTCCACATTCACAAATTGCTGCTTCACATCCTCCTGCCAAAATCACATCTTCATATCCATCTTGTATATTTCTAAAAGCTTCTCCTATAGCATGTGTAGATGATGCACATGCTGTAACTATAGATATAGACTCTCCTTTTAATCCTAAATCTATCGCAACATTTCCGGCAGGCATATTTGTAATTCCCATTGGTATAAACATTGGAGAAACTCTATTATTTCCTTTCTCATAATTTATTTCACATTGTTGTTGTATTGTTGATAACCCTCCTATTCCAGAGCTAACAAAAACTCCAACATTATTAAAATTTGTATTTTCTGTCGTTATTCCACTATCTTTTAAAGCTTCTCTTCCTGCAATTATTGCAAATTGTGAACTTCTATCTAATCTTTTAGATTGTTTCATATCTAGATAATCTAATGAATTAAAATCTTTTACTTCTGCATCAAATTTAGTTTTAAAATTTTCTGCATTAAATAGTTTAATTTCATCAATTCCACACTCTTTATTTTTTATTCCATTCCAAGTTTCATTTGCTGTTTTACCTATTGGTGTTATTGCACCTAAACCTGTTATTACAACTCTTTTTTTCATTAAATCATTCCTCCATCTACTGAAATAACTTGCCCTGTAATATATGAGCTATCTTCTGATGCTAAAAACTTTACTACATTTGCTACATCTTTAGGTGTTCCCATTCTTTTTAATGGAATATTTTTAGCAATTTCATCTTTTACTTCTTGTTTTAATATATCTGTCATATTGGTTTCTATAAATCCTGGTGCTACTGCATTTACTAAAATATTTCTTGATGCAACTTCTTTTGCCAAACTTTTGGTAAATCCAATTATTCCTGCTTTTGATGCAGAGTAATTTGTTTGACCTGCATTCCCTGCAATTCCAACTACTGATGAAATATTTATAATTCTCCCATTTCTTGCTTTCATCATATATGAAATTACGTTTTTAGTCATATTAAATATTCCAACTAAATTAACATCTATTACTTGTTTAAAATCTTCTTCTTTCATTCTTGCAAGTAACATATCTTTAGTAATTCCTGCATTATTCACTAATACATCTATTTTTCCAAATTCGTTAATTGCTCTTTCTATCATTTGTTTGCAATCTTCAAAATTTGTTACATCACCTTGTACAGTTAAGCAGTTTACATTTTTACTCTCAATCTCATTCTTTGCTTGAATTAGCTCATCATTTTTTGTTCTATAATTTAATACGATATTATAACCTTCATTTGCTAATGTTAAAGCAATTTGCTTTCCAATTCCTCTAGTTGCACCTGTTATCATTGCTACTTTATCCATCTATTTTACCTCCTTTAAAACATTTTCTAATGTCTCACAATTATTGATGTTTAAAATTTTTATCTCTTTATCTGTTGGCATTTTCTTTATAAATCCTGACAACGTCTTTCCTGGTCCAACTTCAATAAAAGTGTCAACTCCAAGATCTAACATCTTTTGAAGTACTGCTGTAAATTTAACAGGACTTATTATATGTTTTGCTAATATATCTTTAATATCATCTGTTTCTTTGTATTCTGTGCCATCTATATTTTTTACAACTGTATTATTAAATTGATTAAATTTTACCTGTTCCAAATCTTTTTTTAATGCCTCTGATGCTTTTTTTAGTTTTTCTGTATGGAATGGCCCTGATGTTTTTAATGTTCTAACTTTTCTTACCCCTTGTTCTTTAGCAATAACTTCTGCTGTTTCCACACCAGCCTTATTTCCTGATATCACAATCTGACCTGGACAATTAAAGTTTACTGGAACCACAAAATTTTCTTTTGATTTTTCATTTGCTAATTTACATATTTCAATAACTTTTTCTTCTTCCACTCCAAGTATTGCTGACATCAACCATTCACCTTCTGGAACTAGTTTTTGCATATATTCACCACGTTTTTTTACTAATTGTATACCATCTTCAAAGCTCAATACTCCACTATTTATTAAAGCTGTATATTCTCCTAAGCTTAGTCCGCTCGAAACTTCTGCTTTAATTCCATTCTGTTTTAATATTTCTAAAATGGCTAAACTCATTGTTAAAATACAAATTTGCGTATATTGTGTTTGATTTAGCAATTCCTCATTTTCAAATGTTATTTTAGCAACATCTATTCCTGTTAACTCTTTAACTTTTTTGTATACATCTTTTACAACATCATATTTTTCATATATATCTTTTCCCATTCCTAGACTTTGTGCACCTTGACCCGGAAATAAGTATCCTATTTTCATTTATTTTTCAATCCTTTCTGATATTTTATTTTCAAATCTATTACAAAACTCTTCTATAATTTTCATTCTATCTACATCAATTCCAAATTCATTTTTTATTGATGTTGCAATATCTTTTATTTCTGCATCAAACTTAGTTTGACATGTATTTATTCCTATTCCAACAACAATATATTTCACAATATTGCCACTTACTTTGGTTTCTGAAAGTATTCCACCTACTTTTTTGCCATTGTAAAATATGTCATTAGGTAATTTTATTTGAAGTTCAATTTGATATAATTCTTTAAAAATATCTAATATGATTTGTGCCATTTCAGTAGTTAAGCCATCTAATTTATCAATCTCACAATTGATTTGTCTAAAAAATGAAAATGCAATATTATTACCTTCATCTGTATACCACTTTCTTCCATGAGTTCCTTTTCCGTTTGTTTGTATATCTGCAATTATAACTGTTTTATTTTCTATTTTATTTTCTTTAATTCTTCTCCAAATTTCTAATTGCGTTGAATCTATTTTATGATAGAAATATTGTTTATACATAGATTTCCTCTTTCTATAATTGACTCATAATTTGGTTAAAATTATCCTGTCTTTTTATTTTATTTGTTGTTGTTTTTATAAGTGGATCTTCACTTATAAGTACACCTTTAATTGCCTTATATCTTGGCATTTCTTGATTAATTTCTTTTACTTTTTTATTTATAATTTTATATATATCTGCACTTTCTTGTACACTATATATATCTTTCATTACTTCTTGATTGTATATAACTTTAGCAAATATTTTTATATTATTTTTATCTTCTGAAACTGGCTTTCCAAAAATAAATGATTCTTCTACACCATCAATTCTATTAATTCTACTTTCCATTTCTTCTGGAAAAATATTTTTACCATTTTTTAATACTATAACACTCTTTTTTCTACCACATATAAATATGTATCCATCTTTATCAATTCTTGCTAAATCTCCTGTATTAAACCAACCATCTTTTAATACTTTATCTGTTTCTTCTTTATTTCCATAGTAACCTAGCATTATACTTGGACCTTTTGCAACTAATTCTCCCATTCCTGTTTCATCACAATTTATTACTTTTGCTTCAACACTTGGAACTGCAATTCCTACAGAACCTGTTCTATAATGTGCATTTGTACCAATTGCAATAACAGGTGATGTTTCTGTTAATCCATATCCTTGAACTAGATTAATTCCTAAATCTCTATAATTTTTTTCAATTGTTGAATCTAAACTTGCTGCACCACTTATTAATAATTTTACATGTCCGCCTAACAATTCTTTGGCATTTTCTTTATTCTTGCTTATTATTTTATATATTCTTTCATAAATTGCTGGAACAGATGCCATTACAGATACTTTATATTCATTCATATTTTCCATAATATGTCTTATTCCATCACAAAATACTGTTTGAGCACCTGAATATAATGCAAACAAAAATCCAACAGTACATTCAAATACATGATGTATTGGTAAAAATGATAAAAATACATCATCTGAATTAACATCTAATATTGATGAAATATCCATCAAATTTGATACTAGGTTTTTATGTGATAATGCAACTATCTTTGAAGCTGATGTTGTTCCAGATGTAAAAAGCATAATGCTCATTTTTTCATTATCAATTTTTGCATCTATAAATTCTCTGTTTCCTTGCTTAATTAATTCTTCACCTTTTTTTATTAATTCTTGTTCTTCTTTTTCCATAGAAATTAAGTACTTTAGTTTTCCTACTTTTTCTTCTAATATCTTTTTTAAACTATCTTCATATTTTTTAGTATAAAAAATTGCTTCTATTTCTGAACGTTCAATTAAACTTCTTAATTCATTTTCTGGTAAAGATTTATCTAATGGAACTACTGTTCCTGTTCCACATACTATTGATAAATATGCAATTTCCCATTCATATCTATTTTCTCCAATGACACCTATTCTTTTTCCTTTTAGTCCCATATCTATTAATGCTGTTCCTAAACTATCTATCATATCTCTTACTTGTTTATGTGTTATTTCTTTATATTTTCCTTGTTCTATTCTTATTTTATATGCTATTTTTTCTGGATATTTTTCTCCTGATTTTTTTAGCATATCTTTCAAATCTGTTATTTGCATTTTCTTGCCTCCATTTTTTTCCTTTCATTACCTTTTAAATTTTAGCACAATTTTTATTTGTTGTTCATTGTACTGGGAGGTCAGTATAAAAATGTGCAAAAAAAGAACCGGTACATAATGTGCAGTGCACAAAACAGAACCGGTTCATAATATCCTATTCGCCTTTAGCAGTATTAATTTTAAATAATTTCATTAATTCAACAATCACAATTGGAGCAATAATCAAAGCAATTGTCTCAATCATATTATTCATTGGTAATATTGGAATACTAAATATATGTCTTAATGCAGGTACTGCTAATATTATTGCCATTAAAAATGCAGAAGCTAATACTGCCCAAATTAATATTGAATTTCCAAGTATTCCTGTTTTAAATATTGAATTTTTATTATCACGTATATTAAATACATGAACTAATTCTGAAAATGCCAATACCATAAATGCCATCGTTTGGCCAATTTCTATTTTAGTTTCTTCTTTTGATACATATTCTCCACCATTTGCTAGAATTTCTTCCAAATTATCTATTTCTTCAACTGATATAACTTCACCTTCATATTTTACCATAGTTGGTAATTTACTATCTGGTGTTGCTAGACCAATTATAAATGCAACTAGTGTTAAAATTCCAATCATTGCACCCTGATAAATAATTCTAAATGTTCTACCTTTTGTAAATATTCCTTCATCTTTTTTAATCGGCTTTCTATCCATCACATCTCTATTAGCAGGATCGAATGCTAATGCTAATGCTGGGAATGTATCTGTTACAAGATTTATCCATAATATATGAATTGGAAGTAATAACTGAATCATTGTTACATCAGATATTCCAAATGTTTTAGCTATTAATGGAGCAAATAATGTTGCTAGTAATAATACAATAACTTCTCCAACATTACAAGAAATTAAGAATTGTATTACTTTTAATATATTATCATAAATACGTCTTCCTTCTTCTACTGCTGATACTATTGTTGCAAAATTATCATCTGTTAATATAACATCTGCTGCTTCTTTAGCAACCTCTGTTCCAACTTTTCCCATTGCACATCCAATATCTGCTGTTTTTAATGCTGGACTATCATTTACACCATCACCTGTCATAGCAACTATTTCTCCATTTGCTTGCCATGCTTTTACTATACGAACTTTATGTTCTGGTGATACTCTTGCATATACTGAATATTTTCTTATATTTTTAGTTAATTCTTCATCAGATATTTTGTCTAATTCTAAGCCAGTTAGTGCTTCATCTTCATTTTCTAATATTCCTAATTTTTTTGCAATTGCAACTGCTGTAATTTTATGGTCACCTGTAATCATTACAGTTTTTATTCCAGCATGTTTACATTTTTCCACTGCTTTTTTAGCTTCTTCTCTTGGTGGATCTATCATGCCTACCATTCCAATAAATGTTAATCCACTTTCAATTGTTTCCATTTCTTCTTTTGATGGCATATGATCAATATCTTTATATGCAAATGCTAATACTCTTAATGCACCTTTTGCCATATTTTCGTTATTTTCTCTTATCCATCTTGAATAATCTTCTAAGTTAGTTCTTATTTCACCTTTAAATAGATATGAATTACATCTAGCTAAAAGTTCGTCAACTCCGCCTTTTGTATATACTCTATATTTTCCATTATTTTCGTTAACTGTTGTCATCAATTTTCTATTAGAATCAAATGGAACTTCTTCAACCCTTGGATTTTCTCTAACAATTGCCTCTTGATATTCTAAATTGAATGCCATATCTATTAATGCTGTTTCTGTTGGATCTCCTGCAAGTTCTCCAGTTTCTAACATTCTTGAATCATTACATAACATACAGTTATATACTAATTTATTAAAATCTTCTGTTGTTTCTACTTTATTTACATCAACTGTTACATCATTACAAAATACTTTTTCTACAGTCATTTTGTTTTGTGTTAATGTTCCTGTTTTATCAGAACAGATTACAGTACTGCTACCTAGTGTCTCTACTGCAGGTAATTTTTTAACAATTGCATTTTTCTTTACCATTTTTTGAACGCCTATTGCTAATACAATTGTTGATACTGCTACTAATCCTTCTGGGATTACTGCTACAGCCAAAGAAACTGCTGTCATAAACATACTTATTACATCTTTTCCTTGTAACAATCCTATTACAAATATAAATGCACATATTGCAAGTGCTGCAATTCCTAATGTTTTTCCTAAACTATTTAGTCTTCTTTGAAGTGGTGTTTCTTGTTTTTCTGTATCATTTAACATTCCAGCAATTTTACCAACTTCTGTATTCATTCCTGTTTCTACTACAATTGCTTTTCCTCTACCATAAGTAATTAAGCTTGAAGAAAATAACATGTTTACTCTATCACCAATTCCTATTTCTGTTGCTTCTATAGCTTCTATTGATTTTTCTACTGGTACAGATTCTCCTGTTAAAGAACTTTCTTGAGCCTTTAAATTTGCTGCTTCTATTATTCTTAAATCTGCTGATACATAATCACCAGTTTCTATTATTACAAGATCTCCTGGCACTAGCTCTCTTGCAGGAATAACCTGTTCTTTTCCATCTCTAACAACTTTCGCCGCATGTTCACTTAATTTTCTTAATGCTTCTAATGACTTTTCTGCTTTACTTTCTTGTGCAACTCCTATAACTGCATTCAATAACACTACTATTAATATTATTATTGTGTCTGTAAATCCTTCTCCTTGTGCAACTCCTACTACTCCAGATACAATGGCAGCTATTATTAATACTATTATTGAAAAGTCCTTAAATTGAGCTATAAACTTTTTAATTAATGGTTCTTTCTTCTTTTCTTGCAATTCATTTTCACCATATTTTGCTTTGTTTTCTTCTACTTGTTTACTACTCAAACCATTTTCTAAGTCTGTTTTTAATTCTGCTTCAACGTCTTTTATTTCTTTGTTAAACCAATTTTTTTCCATTAATATCTTTCCTTTCTTTAGCTATTTTATATATTATAACCATTTTATAGAAATTGTATAAAAAACAAGACTCCTAAAGAAAAAACTTTACATCTTTTCTTTAAAAGTCTCGTTTACTTTTATTTAAAGCTTGCTAACCAGATTTTTACCCTAATTTATTAGGAAAATCGCGACTGTTGATTAACAATTTAAAACTACTCCCTTTTAAGGTTTATAATATATTGGTGACCCCTACGGGAATCGAACCCATGATTCCACCTTGAGAGGGTGGCGTCTTAACCGCTTGACCAAGGGGCCAATAAAATTACTCTATATTTATATCATAATTTTACATATTGGTCAAGTGATTTTTTCTATTTTTTCTTTTTCTTAAAATTAACTACAATTGCATCTTCATTATCAAATTCAAAATCAGCATCTGTATTATTAATTTGAACTGGGTTAAACTCATCTCTTTCATCCACAAAATTTATATGTTTAGGATCAAATTTTTGTTTTGTAACTTCATCTGAATCGCCATCACTTGCTACCCCTGGTGTAAACCTTGAAAAATTATATATTTTTACAGGTTGTTCTTCCTTATATTTAGAAGCTATAAAGTCAAATTTACCTTCTCCTATTTGGAATTTACCATTGTCTTGTTTTAGTTTGACTGCAGCATATTTAAAGCTTAATCCAGCTAATTTATTAGGTTTGAAATAATTTGACCAATCATATTTTACACCACTATACTTAGAGTCATATTCTAGTTTTCCCATGTCCATACTATTACCATATTTCCATTCTCTTCTTAGCATAAATTCTTGTGACCACCACTCTAAATCTTCTGGCGTTCCTCCACCAACAAATATTTTACTAGCACAGTTTGCAAGAATTGTTTCTTTGTACTTCATATCAGGTGCATTTCCTTCTAATTGAGAAAGGTTTTGTGTAGTTATTGTTGTTGCAACTTTATACTTACGATATAGTGTAAACATAGCCTCAGTGTCCTTGCATATAAAGTCTGGAAATTCATCAATATATAAGAAATGAGGTATTCTACTATTTTCATTTCCTTTTCTTCTTAATACTGCATTTTGCATTGATAATATAAAGAATAATCCAAATGCTTTGTGTGTAGATCTTCCTAAATCTCCTCTACGTGTACACACTAGTGTAATTTCACCATTTTCTAATGCTTTATCAAAATCTATATTGTTATTTCTATTGCATAAAATTGATTTTACTCCTGGTAACCTTAACAAATTATCTAGTTGAGCTACTGCTATATAAATATCTTTTTCTGTATCTGTTCTTGCAGGACTATTAGAGTAAAAATTCTTTTTAAAATATCTAATTTGTGCACTATATCTTTCAGCAAGTATCTCATCTGTTTTCATTATTTCACACATTTTTTCTACTAGGTCAAAATTGGTAAGCATTTTTAGTAAGTCTTCTAGGTTTGGGATTTTTCCGTCATTCATCTTTGGATACATCTCTTTTAACATTATTGCTATATTTTCAATTGCTTGTATTATAAATTCCTCTCTATACATTTCTTCTTTTTCTAAATGTGTACTTGTATACATTCCTTTTAATACTGATGATATAGTTATTGCTATTTTAGATGGGTCATCATATACAAATGGATTTAATCCTATTGAATCTGAACTTGATGGATCAATTATATTACATTTTATATGATAATTTTTACAAACATTTTTTATCCTTGATACTGACTCAAAATCTGGTGCAACTAATGTTAAACCAAGATTTCTATATATAATATCATTATCAAATGATGATATTATCATTTTTTTCATATATGCTTTATATACAGCTTCTTTTCCTGGAGTTGGTGTTATCATATTTAAGTTAAAGTTTTCATTTAAATATTCATTGTCATATGGTCTATTTAAAACCGCAATTCCTGTTTTTAATGCAGTATATCCCATCTCTTTTGCATTAGCTATATAAAAAGCTTTTTTCTCGATATCTTTAGCCATCATTGGTTCTAATATTAAAGATGTTTTTCCTGTTCCTGAACCTCCACAAGCTAATAATGATTGATATCTGCTTTTTTCCATAAAGATCATTTTGTTACCATTTTCGTAGTCGTTACACATTAGCATATCACATGTGAATGGACCATGTCCTGATTTAGTATCTGCCAAGCTTATTCCACCATAGTCCCAAATAGATCTTGACTGATCTTTGCTATCTAATATACTTAAACGTACCCATTTATACACTCCATAAAATGTTGTAAGTGGCAAATATAGTGCTATTGCTGTAAGAGCTGGTTTTATTAATTCTGAAAAGTTTGTTACTAAATCTGTATATCCTGGTAATGATATTAAAAACAACCATATTCCTCTGTTAGTCCATTGTACAAACATTGATAATGCTACTATATATAATGATACTGCATATGTAAGAAATAATGTAATCTTCATATTTTTACTTGAAGCAAACTCTGATGAAGGTGAAAATAAGTATGCAAATATTGGGCAAGCTAATGCTAAAGTATATTGAAATGGTCCCCAATATGATACAGCAACACCTGTAAATATCATAAATAACATTTCCACCAATCTATCTACTATTATGTATAATGATATTAATGTTAGTATATATGTTGCAAATGTATTTCTACTTGCATTAAGTTTTTTCAAAAATTTATCTATTATTTTCATTATTATTTGTTCCTTTCTAGGCACAATCCTTTTATTTACATATATATTATCTTATAAACTTGCTAAAATTACAAGGCTTTTAGACAAATTTATATGAATAGTTCTAAAATAATACCTGATATTACTCCTATTATATATAATGTTCCTATTATATTTAAGTTTTCTTTTAAATCTTTGTTAGTTTTAAAAAGTACCAATAATCCTACTCCTGCATTTACCGCCACACCAGAAATTAATACAGGCATTGAAATTACATTAGAAATGAATAATTCTGTTAATATTACTGATGATGCACAATTTGGTACTAATCCAACTAGTCCAGCTATTATTGGTCCTAATATTATATTTTTACTTATAAAATGTGCAATTGCCTCTTCTCCGATATATGTAATTATTCCATTAAGAATAAATGTTATTATAAATATAAATATGGTTATGTTTAAAGTATGTTTCGTTGCAGAAGAAATAATTCCTTCTTCACAATGGCAGTGTTCATGTTCACATAGCTCTTCTATATCTTGCTCTTTGTGTTCTTTTTTTAATGCGTTGAATATAATATCAACTATAAATCCAGCTATTATACCTAAAACTAACTTTATACCTAAAATTGTT
This sequence comes from uncultured Clostridia bacterium, assembly GCA_928721565.1. Lineage (GTDB taxonomy): Bacteria > Bacillota > Clostridia > TANB77 > CAG-508 > CAG-269. Next base: position 1,145,139 of record OV788638.1, on the reverse strand, counting down.
AATATTGTTCTTATAGGAACTGCTTCAGTTAGTAAAATTGGTAACATTTCATCAGATGTAGTTACGTATACGGCAATTAATGTTCCAATAGTGATTACTCTTCCAGCATACAAGTTTGTAGCAGATACAGAAAAACCACATTGAGGAAAAATCCCCGCCACAGCTCCTAGAAGTGGGCCAAATTTTCCTGATTTTTTTATAGTTTCTCGCAATTTATTGCTCGTTTTATGTTCAATATATTCCATTATTAAATAAGTTATAAATAAAAATGGTATTAATTTTATAGTATCTACTGCTGTATCTTGCAATATTTCTAGTATTTTTTGCATCAGAATTTCCTTTCTTTAAACAATTAAATTTTATTATTTTTTAAATCTTCTAAAAATTTTTTCTTTATTTCAGTTGGTAATAGTTGAATATTTTCAATATCATCTTTGGCTATTATTTCTGGAATGTATTTTCCTCTATGTGCATATCTAGGATCACCTGAAAATTCCGGTCCTGTTCCTGTTCCAAATTTTCCACCTATATATTTGCATAAAAAGAAATATTCTGTTTTATTTTGTTCACCATTTTCTAATTTGTATAATAATCTCTCTACCTCTACATCTATTCCAAATTCTTCTTTTATTTCTCTTTTGGTTCCATTCTCAAATGTCTCATTTCCTTCTCGTCCACCTCCGGGAAATGTATAGTAATCACCAATAGGATGTTTCTGCACTCCAACTCTGTGCATAAATGCAAAACCATTTTCAATTGGTATTATACCTGCTAAACGTATTCTAAAATTATTTTCTTCCATTTGTACCTCCATTTGGTTTTATGCATACCACTCAAAAGTCCAGTTAAGAATTTTAACATAGTCTCCTTCTTTTATTCCTTGACGTTTTAATTCATCTTCTACTCCAAGATTTTTTAAGCTCTTTTGGAAGTAATACATTGATTCATTATCATCAATATTAATTCTTCCCATAAGTCTATTTATTGCTTTTCCTTCTATTACAAAAGTATCTCCTTCTTTTCTTACAGTGAATTGGTCTTTGTCATCTTCTAATTTATAAACTACTCTTTCTTCAACTTCTTCAATATCTTCTTTTGGTAATGTTTTTAATACTTCTGCTACATGACTCAATAATTGTTCTATTCCTTCTCCTGTTACTCCTGAGATTTTATATATTTCTAATCCTTCTTTTTTTGCTAATTTTTCTAATTCTTTGTATCCTGTATCATCTTGCATTACATCTATTTTACTTGCAACTATTATTTGTTTTCTTTTACTTAATTTTTCACTATATTTTTTCAGCTCTTCATTTATTGTATAAAAGTCTTGTACAGGGTCTCTGCCTTCTATTCCTGATACATCTATTACATGTAATAATAAGCGTGTTCTTTCAACATGTCTTAAAAACTGAATTCCTAATCCAATTCCTTCACTTGCACCTTCTATAATTCCTGGAATATCAGCAATTACAAAACTCTCTCCATTTTTTGTTTTTACAACACCTAAGTTAGGTTCTATTGTTGTAAAATGATAATTTGCAATTTTAGGTTTCGCATCTGTTACAACTGATAGAAATGTTGATTTTCCAACATTAGGAAATCCTAGTAATCCTACATCTGCTAATAGTTTCAATTCTAAAATTACTTCTTTTTCTTCTCCTTCTTCTCCAGCTTGAGCAAATCTTGGAACTTGTCTTGTCGCTGTTGCAAAATGAGAATTTCCTTTTCCTCCTCTTCCACCTTTTAAAACAAGTTCTTTTTGTCCTTCTTTTGAAAGGTCTGCTACAACTTTTCCAGTTTCTGCATCTTTTATTACAGTTCCTATTGGAACATCTATATATAAATCTTCTCCGGATTTTCCATATTTGTTATTTCCACTACCATTTTCTCCACTTTGCGCTTTGAATTTTTTTGTGTATCTAAAATCAATTAGTGTATTGGCATTAGGGTCAACTTGAAAGTAAATACTTCCGCCTCTTCCACCATCTCCACCATCAGGCCCACCTGCGGCTACATATTTTTCTCTTCTGAATGTTATTGCACCATCTCCACCATTACCTGATTTTATGGTTATTTTTGCATAGTCTGTAAACATATTTCCTCCTTTTATTTATTCAAAATAATCTAATTTCATAGCTTTCTTTACTTTTTTCATTGTTTCTTTTGCTGTTTGTCTAGCTCTTTTAGTTCCTTCCATTAGTATTTCATCTACTAGTTCTGGTCTCTCTTCATAATATTTTCTCTTTTCTCTTATTGGATCAAGTGTTGCATTTATGTTTTTAGCTAATTGTTTTTTACATGCTACACATCCTCTTTTTCCTGCTCTGCATTCTTCACATATAGTATTGTATTCGTCTTTTTCTGTGAATAAATTATGGTAATATGCTACCATACATATATCAGGATTTCCTAAGTCGTCTTTTTTTATTCTATTAGGATCTGTTACTGCACTCATTACTTTTTTATTTACTTCTTCTTCTGGGTCAGATAAGTAAATGGCATTACCTAATGATTTTCCCATTTTCTCATTTCCATCTAAGCCTTTTATTCTTTTTTCTTTTGATAATACTGCTTCTGGCTCTACTAAAACATCACCATATATACTATTGAATTTTCTTACTATTTCTCTACATTGTTCGATTAATGGCAATTGATCTTCTCCTACTGGTACTACTGTTCCCTCCAATGCTGTTATATCGGCAGCTTGACTTACTGGATATCCCAAAAATCCATATGTGACACTTTCTCCAAATATATTTCTTTTTTGTGCAATCTCTGTTTTTACTGTTGGATTTCTTTCTAATCTAGCTATTGTTACTAAATTAGAATAAAATACTGTTAGTTCTGCAACCTCTGGTATCATAGATTGTATATATATAGTTGTTTTCTCAGGATCTATTCCTACTGATAAATAATCCATTACAACTTCTCTTACATTTTTTCTTACTTTTTCTGGATTATTAAAATTGTCTGTTAATGCTTGGACATCTGCTACTAATATATATGGTTCATATTCTCCTGAATTTTGCATTTTTACTCTATTTTTTAATGAACCAAAATAATGACCAATGTGTAATTTTCCTGTTGGTCTATCTCCTGTTACTATTCTTTTTTTGCTCATATATATCATACCCTCTCTTTTTTACCTAATTTTCCCAATATATTATACTATATTTTTTGATAAAAATAAAGAGATTTTCAAAAAAATCTGTGCATAAAATATAGGGCTTGTAATACAAGCCCTATATTTTCTAATCTTCTTCCATTCCCTCTTCTAACTCTTTCATTTCTTCTGTTTCTTGAGTTTTTTCTGAAGATTCTTCATCTGCTGAGGAAACAGTCATTTCCGGTTTAGAAAAAAACTTTTTGATTTTCTGTGACAAACTGTTATTTTCTCCAATTTCTATCAATTCAGAATCTAACGCTCCAATTCCAAACTCCTCTCTTCTTTTGGTGTAGCCTAATTTGAAACCAAACTCAGCTAACTCTTCTTTTAATTCTCTAAATACTCTTGTCCATATTTCATCAAAAATATTTGGAAAATTTTCTTCTAAGTCTTTTTGATCATTTTCCACAAAAACTTCCTCAAATAAGTCGTTTATAGAAGTTTGTTGTAAAGGAATAAATTGTTTTTCCCAATATTCCCATTGATTCTGTTCGACCTTTTTTTCTGTCATTTCAAAGGTCCGTTTCTTAATTTCTTTGGAGATTTTTTCAATCCATTCTTCTCTCTCTTTCATAATGTCTGCTTCTTTTTTCATCATGTTCTTCCTCCGTTTTTTACGTAGATTACAGTATTTTATTGTAATCATATTATATATGCTACTTTTTTAGTATAACATATTATGTTACTTTTTGCAATACAGAATCTGCACAGAAAAAAACGCCAAAATGGCGTTTTTCTTTTTATCCAAACAATCCTCTTTTTTTAACTGGAGGTTGCTCATTCATAGTCTTAGCTAACTTTTCTAATAATTCTCTTTGCTCTTTATTTAGTCTCTTTGGAGTTTGAACTGTAACAGTAAATACAAAATTTCCTCTAGCAGAAGAATTTAATGATGTAAATCCCCTATCTCTTATAGTAAATTTAGTTCCTGTTTGAGTTCCTTCTGGAATAATATAATTTTCTATACTTCCATCAACCATAGGTATTTTTAAATTTGCCCCTAATGTTGCTTGTGTAATTGTTATAGGAACTTCACACATTACAGTAGTTCCTTGTCTTGTATATACATTACTTTTTTTCATCTTTATAGTTATGTATAAATCTCCTTTAGGTCCACCTTTTTCTCCTGGTTCACCTTCTCCTCTTAGTACTACTGTTTGATTATTATCTATACCTGCTGGAATTTTTACTTTTATTTTAGCTTGTTTTCTAACAGTTCCCTTTCCTTTACAATTATCACAAGGTTCTTTAATTATTTCACCAGTTCCATGACAAGCAGTACAAGTTCTGCTTGTTTGCATTTGTCCAAGTATTGTATTTTGAACTTGACGTACTGTTCCTGTCCCATTACATGTTGGACATTTTGTAACAGATGTCCCTGGTCTTGCTCCTGAGCCATGACAAATAGTACAAGTTTCTGGTCTTGTAATAGAAATTTCCTTTTCAACACCTAAAAATGCCTCTTCAAATGTAATATCCATATTTAAATTAAGATCAGCACCTTTTCTTGGACCACGTTGTGCTTGTGCTCTTGCACCACTTCTTGCGCCTCCTCCAAAAAATGATGAAAATATATCTCCTAAATCTCCAAAGTCTGAAAATCCATCAAAACCTGAAGATGTATATGAATAGTAGTTTCCACCACCAAATGGACCACCTGCACCTCCAAATCCTTGAGGATCTGCTGTTCCGAATTGATCATACATTTTTCTTTTTTGTGGGTCTGATAGTACCTCATAAGCCTCATTTACTTCTTTAAATTTAGCCTCTGCTTCTGCCTTGTTATCAGGATTAGCATCAGGGTGATATTTTTTTGCCATTCTTCTATATGCTTTTTTTAGTTCATCATCTGTTGCATTTTTTTGAACTCCCAATATTTCATAATAGTCTTTTTTTGCAGCCATCTATTTCACCTCTTTATCATTCTATAACATTAAACTTGCAGGCAGATTAATAATTCTGCCTGCCTACTTATTTTATATACTATTTGTTGTCATCATCTTCTACTTTGTAGTCTGCATCATATACTGTTCCATCATTTCCAGCATTATTTGCATCTGCTCCGTTTGCTTCAGCTCCTGTTGCATTTGCATCTGCTTCTCCATTTGGGTTTGCATTTTTATATAATTGTTCAGACATTTCGTAAAATACTTTTGTTAATTTTTCTGTAGCTTCTTTTATGCTTTCTGTGTTGTTTGAATCAAGAGCTTTTCTTGTATTTTCAATTTCAGCTTCTACTTTAGCTTTTTCTTCTCCACTGATTTTATCTCCTAATTCTCCTAATGTTTTTTCACTGTTATAAATTAAGCTTTCTGCATTATTTTTTACTTCAATTTCTTCTTTCTTCTTTTTGTCTTCTTCAGCATGTGCTTCTGCATCTTTAACAGCTTTTTCTATATCTTCATCTGTTAAGTTTGTTGAAGCTGTAATTGATACATTTTGTTCATTTCCTGTAGCCATATCTTTTGCTGATACATGAACTATACCATTTGCATCTATATCAAATGTTACTTCTATTTGAGGTACTCCTCTTGGTGCTGCTGGAATTCCTGTTAATTGGAATCTTCCTAATGTTTTGTTATATGCAGCCATTTCTCTTTCACCTTGTAGTACATGAACTTCTACTGATGTTTGACCATCTGCAGCTGTTGAGAATATTTGTGATTTCTTTGTTGGTATTGTTGTGTTTCTGTCTATTAATTTTGTGAATACTCCACCATATGTTTCAATACCTAATGATAATGGTGTTACATCTAATAATACTAAGTCTTTAACATCTCCTGATAATACACCACCTTGGATTGCTGCACCAATAGCAACACATTCATCTGGGTTTATTCCTTTATCTGGTTCTTTTCCTGTTATTCTCTTAACAACTTCTTGAACAGCTGGAACTCTTGTAGATCCACCAACTAATAATACTTTGTGAATATCATTTGCTGTTAATCCTGCATCTTTTAATGCTTGGTTAACTGGTCCTGCTGTTGCTTCTACTAAATCGTGTATTAATTCTTCGAATTTTGATCTTGTTAATGTTACATCTAAGTGTTTTGGTCCTGTTGCATCTGCTGTAATAAATGGTAAGTTGATTTGTGTTTGTTGTACACCTGATAATTCAATTTTAGCTTTTTCAGCTGCTTCTTTTAATCTTTGCATTGCCATTTTATCTGTTGATAAATCAATTCCGTTTGATTTTTTGAATTCATCTACTAAGTATTTGATTATTGCTTCATCAAAGTCATCTCCACCTAAATGTGTATTACCATTTGTTGCTAATACTTCAAATACACCATCACCAATGTCTAGTATAGATACGTCGAATGTTCCTCCACCAAGGTCATATATCATGATTTTTTGATCTTGTTCTTTATCCATTCCATAAGCTAATGATGCTGCTGTTGGTTCATTGATAATTCTTAGTACTTCAAGTCCTGCTATTTTTCCTGCATCTTTTGTTGCTTGTCTTTGACTATCACTGAAATATGCTGGTACTGTAATAACTGCTTGAGTTACTTTTTGTCCTAAATAATTTTCAGCATCTGCTTTTAATTTTTGTAATATCATTGCTGATATTTCTTGTGGTGAGAATTTATCTCCATCTATATCTACTTTTTCGTTTGTTCCCATTTTTCTTTTTATTGATATAACAGTATTTTCTGGATTTGTTACTGCTTGACGTTTTGCTATTTGTCCTACTAGTCTTTCTCCATTTTTAGAGAATGCTACTACTGATGGTGTTGTTCTGTTTCCTTCTGCATTTGGTATTACTACTGGTTCTCCTCCTTGCATTACTGCTACACATGAATTTGTTGTTCCTAAATCGATTCCTATTATTTTTCCCATAATTAATTACTTCCTTTCTTTTGGCGGGGACACATCTTTATTTAGGTTCATTTCCTCTTTGGATAAGATATGTCCCCTTTTGTGTCCTCTCAATATATATTTTTAAAATTAATAACTATTTTATTTGTTTTTTAATTAACATTAAAAATGTGCAGATTAGTGCTTTTAATATTAATTAGCCACTACAACCATAGAATGACGTATAACCCTTGAGCCTATTTTGTAGCCTTTTCTATATTCTTGTACAATTTCTTGTGCATTTTTATCTGGATCTTGAACACTGCTTACAGCCTCGTGTAAACTTGGATCAAAAGTTTCTCCAACTGCAGGAATTTCTTCAACTCCTTTTGTTTTCAAAACATCTTTAAATTGTTTTAGAACTAATTCTATACCTTTTTTGTATTCGGCATCTTGTGTTTCAACTTTTAAAGCGTTTTCAAGGTTATCTACTATTGGTAAGAATACTTCTACTATATCTCCAAGTATTGAATTGTATAATGTTTCACGTTCTTTACTGCTTCTTTTTTTGTAATTTTCGAATTCCGCCATAACTCTTTTATATCTGTCATTTAACTCATCAAGTTCTTGTTGTTTTGGATCTATTATGCAATCATTTTCTTCTTTGTTTTCAACTTCTTCAACATTTTCTTCTTTATCCATTTTATACCTTCTTTCTTTTAATTTGTATTATCTTCTGAATTGTCTTTATCATTATTTAATTTTTTACTAATATATTTCATTACAGAAATTACTTTTGCATAATCCATTCTTTTAGGTCCTATTATTCCAATTGTTCCCAAATCTTTATTTCCTATTCTATGTTTGAATGTTACTACACTAAAGTCTTTCAGTTCTTCTTTTTCGTTTTCTTCTCCAATATATACATTTATATCTTTTGCAAATCCTGTGTTTAACATATCTGCCATCAAATCTTTTTCATCTAATATATTTACAAAGTTTTTTGCCACTTCTAGGCTATTAAATTCTGGCAGTTCAAATAGTTTATTTGCTCCTTCTAAATGTATACTTTCTTCTTCGACTACTTTTTTCATTTGCTCAATAATTGGTTTTATTAATTTCACACTATAACTCATTTCTTCTACCAAATATTTTTCTAATGGTTTATCTATTTTAGTTATAGGTTCTCCTTTTAATTTGTTGTTAAACATATAACTTAATGTTTGAACTTGATTTTCTGTAATATCTTCATCGAATTTTATTATTGTTTCTTTTACTAATCCTGAATCTGTTAAGATTACAGCCATTATCATTCTTGGACTTAATAATACAAATTTTATATTTTCTATTTTTTGTACATCTGAACTTGGTCCTATTGAAACTGTTGTATAATGTGTTATTTCTGATATTGTACTTGAAGCAATCTTTGTTATTTCTTCCATCTCATTTACTTTTGTTTCTAATTTATCACTTATATATTTTATTTCATCTAATGTGATTTTATCTTCATTCAAAAGTTCATCTACATAGTATCTATATCCTTTTGCTGATGGTACTCTTCCTGCTGATGTATGTGGTTTTTCTAAGTATCCCATCTTTTCTAATTCTGCCATTTCATTTCTTATTGTGGCACTACTGCATTCTAAGCCTTCTAAGTTCATTATTGCATTTGAACTTACAGGTTCTGCTGTTTGAATATATTCTTCTACTATTGCTTGTAATACTCTTTTTTTTCTTTCTTCTAACACTTTTTATTCCTCCTTGTTTTAGGAATTGTTAGTTCATTTTAGCACTCTATTCAAGTGTTTGCTAATTTCGTATATTATGATACAATATTTTTTAGCACTTGTCAAGTGTTTTTGCTAACTTTTTTAATTTTTTTCATATCAAAATTGGTATAGAAAAAGCTGTACTATTTTTAGTACAGCTAAATTTATTATAAATGTAAAACTCTAGACTTAATCTCTTTAGTTTTTCCAACATTCCAGAAATTTTCTCCTAAATATCCACAAGTACGACGAACAACATTTAACTTAGAATGATCTTTATTTCCACATTGTGGGCATTCCCATTCATTTTGATCATTAATAATCATTTCTCCATCATATCCACATACTTGGCAATAGTCTGATTTAGTATTAAATTCTGCATATTGAATATTATCATAAATATATTTAACAACTTCTTCAAGTGCTGGCAAATTATTCTTCATATTTGGAACTTCTACATAAGAAATAGCTCCGCCTTGTGACATTGGTTGGAATTCACTTTCAAATTTAAGTTTACTAAATGCATCAATTTTTTCTCTAACATCAACATGATATGAATTCGTATAATAGCCTTTATCTGTAATATCTGGAATACTTCCATATTTTTCTTTGTCTATTCTAGCGAATCTGTAGCATAAACTTTCTGCTGGAGTTCCATATAGTGCAAATCCAATATTTGTCTCTTTTTTCCATCTTTGTACTGTTTCATTTAAATGTTTCATAACTTTTATTGCAAAATCATGACCTTCTTTTTGTGTATGTGATACACCTTTCATTAATTTTGTAAGTTCATATATTCCAATATATCCTAGTGATATGCTTGAATATCCACCATATAAAAATTTATCTATTTTTTCTCCTTTTGCTAATCTAGCAATTGCTCCATTTTGCCAATGAATTGGAGAAATATCTGATTTTGTTCCTACTAATGCATAGTGTCTACACATTAATGCTTCTTTACATAGTTCTAGTCTTTCATCAAATAGCTTCCAGAATTTCTCTTCATCTCCTTGTGCTATTATTCCTATTTGAGGTAAGTTGATACTTACAACCCCTTGATTAAATCTTCCTTCAAATTTGTAGTTTCCATTTTCATCTTTCCAAGGAGCTAAGAAACTTCTACATCCCATTGGGCTAAATACATTTCCTTCATAATTTTCTCTCATTTTTTTAGCAGAAATGTAATCAGGATACATTCTCTTTGCAGAACATTTTACTGCCAATTTTGTCAAATAATCATATTTTCCACCTTTTAAGCAATTGTGCTCATCTAATACATATATTAGTTTTGGAAATGCTGGTGTTACATATACTCCAACTTCGTTCTTAATTCCTTCGATTCTTTGTTTTAAAACCTCTTCTATTATCATTGCATTTTCTTCTATATATTCATCATCCGGCTCTAGATGTAAGAATAATGTGACAAATGGTGATTGGCCATTTGTTGTCATAAGTGTATTTATCTGATATTGGATTGTCTGTACTCCTGCTGCTAATTCTTCTTTTACTCTATCTTTTACTATGTCTTCAATGGCTTGCTTTGAAAGTTTTCCGCCATATTTTTCTGTTAATTTTTTTTGAAATTTATCATGGCTTCTTCTTAAATATTTTCCTAAATGTTTCATATCAACTGATTGTCCACCATATTGGTTACTTGCTACTGCAGCTATTATTTGAGTTGTTACAGTACATGCAACTTGGAAACTTTTTGGACTTTCTATCATCTTACCATTCATTGCTGTTCCATTGTCTAACATATCTCCTATATTGATTAGACAGCAATTAAATATTGGTTGTACATAATAATCTGTATCATGGAAATGTAAAATTCCTTCTTCATGTGCTTTTGATATTTTTTCTGGTAGTAAAATTCTTCTGGTTAAATCTCTAGAAACTTCTCCTGCTATATAATCTCTTTGTGTTGATGCAAGCATTGTATTTTTATTTGAATTTTCTTCTGCTAATTCTTTGTTTTCATTTCTTATTAGACCTAATATTGATTCATCTGTTGTATTTGATTTTCTAACTAATGCTCTATTATATCTATATACTATATACTTTTTAGCTAATTCATATTTATCAAATTCCATTAATTTTTCTTCTATTACATCTTGAATATCTTCAACTAGCATTCTTTTTTTGCCTAATTCTTCAATATATTCGATAATTTCATCAATTTCTTGTTTACTAGCTTTTTCTTTTCCTCTTACTTCTTTATTTGCTTTTCCAATTGCTATTTCAACTTTTGTTCTATCAAAGTCAATTGTTCTTCCGTCTCTTTTAATTACTTTCATCTTACCCCATTTCCTTTCTTACGTACAACACTTAATCTTTTTTCTTTTTTGTACATTCACATTATACATTTATTTTTTCAAAAAACTGTTGCAAAAACAACAAATTTCGAATATAATTATTTCAAATTTTCATAATTAAAAGTATAATTATTATGTTGAATTTTGTAACTTTTGGTATAAAACATTTTGACGATTTGGAGGTATTTTTTATGGATACTAGTTTTGATAAAAAAAATTTTATAGAAAATTTTAAACATAATTGTGATAGAGTTAAAATAAAAAAATTTATTAAAGGTGATACCATAACAACTTATATCGAAAAACGTAATCAACTTTGTATCGTTTTGTCTGGTGAAGTAGATCTAATTAGATATGATATTAACGGAAATAAAACCATCATTAGTCACTTTGTTGATAATGATATTTTTGGTGAAATATTTTACCCTGCCAATACTAATAATGAGCTTTTCGCTCTTGCACATAAAAATTCAGAAATTTTATTTTTTACATATGATACATTGCTTACTAAATGCAAACGTAATTGTGATTTTCATAAAACTCTTACAAGTAACTTAAGTGAACTATTTTTGAATAATATTATTGAGTTAAATTTGCGTATTGAACTGCTAACCAAAAGGTCTACAAGAAGTAAATTGCTTTCTTATTTTGATATTTTATCTAAAGGTTCTTTGCAAAAGACTTTTAATTTGCCGTTTTCCTATACTGATTTGGCTGACTTTCTGAGTGTTGATAGAAGTGCAATGATGAGAGAATTTAAATTACTTGTGGATGATGGTATTATTAAAAGAACTGGAAATAAAATAACTTTACTATATTAAATAAGTATATCCCTCATGATTATTAAACCATGAGGGATATACTTATTCTCTTACGATTTCATAATGAGGAAGCTCATCACCTTGTTTTATTTCAATTGCTTCCCAATTTTTGTAATTCCTTTTTTCAGGAATTACTGTAAAGCCAAATTGTTTGCACAAGTACTGTGCTTTCAAGGCTTTTTCTTTTTCCAGCTCTCCTATGGATGTGTTTGTTTTGCATTCATCTGGTAGCATACCATTTATGATACCTGACCAGATTCTCTCTAACAGCTCTTGATCTTTTTCAAGATCAAAACCACATTCTGTTGCCTTCTCTTTAAATAAATCCTTAATTGTTGTCATTTTCTTCTCCTTTTATATTTGCTGGTTGTCAAGTTACAAAAGCTATTGCTTTTACAAATATATTATACAATATTATTTACATAAAGTCAATATTTATGTACTTAACGGTTATATAATTAATTTCTACGCATATAATTTTAAAAAAACATTGGAGGTATATAATGAATTTTTCTAAACTCTTCTCATTTATCTTAGTATTGTTTTTTATGCCATCATATTGTTTTGGGCTTGCAGAAAACTATACCTGGTCTTTATTAGATCCATCCTTACCTACATCTGCTTCTCTTTCTGAAAATAGTCAAATTTCAAATAATAACTTTCTAAATCTAGACGCTGAATCTGCAATTTTAATTGAACAAAATACTGGTCAAATATTATATGAACATAATATTCATGAGCGTTTGCATCCAGCAAGTGTTACTAAAATAATGAGTCTTTTACTTATTATGGAAGCATTAGATAGTGGTAAAATTACTTTAGATACCCAAATTCCATGTAGTAGTAATGCTGCAAATATGGGTGGATCACAAATCTGGTTGGACACTACTGAAACATTAAGTGTTAATGACATGTTAAAAGCTATTGCAGTTGTTAGTGCTAATGATTGTGTTACTGCAATGGCCGAATATCTTGGTGGAACCGAAGAAAATTTCATTCAAATGATGAATGCTAAAGCTAAAGAACTTGGAATGAATGATACTACTTTTAAAAACTGCCATGGATTAGACGAAGATGAGCATCTAACTTCAGCCTACGACATAGCCTTAATGTCTAGAGAATTATTAGTAAATCATCCATCTATCACTAATTATTCAACTATTTGGACCGATTCATTAAGAAACGGAAAATCTGCATTATCTAATACTAATAAATTGGTACGAAATTATTCCGGTTGTACTGGTCTAAAGACTGGTTCCACTTCTCTTGCATTATTCAATCTCTCAGCATCTGCAACAAGAGATGGATTATCCTTAATTGCAGTTATAATGAAAGCACCAACTTCTGCACTACGTTTTAGTAATGCTAGTACACTTTTAGATTATGGATTTGCAAATTATTCTTATAAATCTTTTGGATCTCAAGGTGAAATTGTAAAAAATATCGAAGTATCAAAAGGAATTTCAACAAATGTAAATGTTGTTTATGAAACTTCTCCATCTTTTCTCGTAAAAAAAGGTGAAGAATCTAATATAACTTATGAGATCTCTTTAAATGATTCCATTCAAGCTCCTATACAGAAAAATCAACAACTTGGAACAATCACTTATTCTTTGAATGGTTCTAATATTGGATCTGTTAATTTAGTCGCTGAAAGTTCTGTTAATAAGATAGATTTTTCGAATATGTCTAAATATCTTTTTAGTAAATGGTTTAATTTGCTGAAAACGTAAAAAACTCTTTGTAGAAATTTTTCAAAAAGACTTGTATTTTTATAAATAATATGATAAACTTAGTATTAGTCATGTTTATAAAATAAAAATAGGAGGTGTATTTAATCATGGCAAAATGTGCAATTTGTGAAAAAACAGCAATTCATGGAAATAAATTAAGTATAACTCGTTCTCATATAAGTAAAAGAGCTCCACGTACTTGGAAACCAAACTTAAGAACAGTAAAAGCTAATGTTGATGGAGAAATCAAAAGAATTCATGTATGTGCTAAATGTTTAAAAAACGGAAAAGTTAATAGAGCATAAAAAAACGCTTAAATACAAAGCGTTTTTTATTTTTGTTATCAATAAGGTCCGTCCATCTTGACAACTTAATTTTATTACTTCATCCATATTGTCATCTTCTGCAACCTTATTTCTTCTTATGGCACCACATTTTTTACATCTAAATACAATAACATATCCTTTTTTTGAATTTGTTTCAAGGCCAATTGGTTCTAATATTCCATGACAATCCTCAGCTCTATCTCCAGGATTAATATCCAAATGTTTAGAATGCAGACAATAAGGACAATGGTTCCTACAAGTATATCCCAACTTAGGAACCTTTCTGCCACAATTTTCACATATAAATTCTTCATCAATTTTTGTAAATTTACTTTTTTCTAACATATCCTAATCTCCTTTTGACTTTGCACATTTGAGAACCGGTCCCTAATGAACAATTACCCTTTAAAGTCTCCTCCACCAAGGAATTCCTTCAATAATGAATTTCTTGGAACTATATCTTTAGAAATTGGTTCAAAATAACGCAATATTTCAAGCAATCTCTGTGCCTCTGCATACTCTGGTTCATCATTTGTTATTTTTTCTAATAATGGCATTGCCTCATTTTTTAATACTCCTAATTCGTAAATTAAAGAAGTATTAAATATGCTATCAGCTTCTTCTTGGAATGGGAATATATTTTTTTCTTCTCCTCTATTTACATTATTCCAAGTTGAAATTGTATCTTTAGCCGAATATCCTCTAAATTGATTGTCTCTAACAATTCTTCTTATTAATCTTGTATCTGTTGTAGAAATTCTGTTATATGCATCCATATTTAGTACTGTTAATGCACTTATGTAAATTTTATATTTTTGATCTTGAGGAATTCTTTTTGTCAATTCATCATTCAAACAATGTATTCCCTCAATTACTAATACATCATCTTTTTCCAATTTTATTTTATTTCCATTATATTTTTTTGTTCCCTCATGGAAATCAAATTCTGGCATTTCCACTTCTTCACCGTTTAGTAATGCTAATAGATGTTTATTAAATAAATCTATATCTATAGCATGGATACTTTCAAAATCATATTCGCCATTTTCATTTCTTGGTGTTTCTGGTCTTTCTACAAAGTAATTATCTACTGATATTGTTACAGGTCTTAACCCATTAATCTTTAACTGAATTCCTAATCTTTGTGCAAATGTTGTTTTTCCTGAAGATGATGGACCTGCTATTAGAACCATTTTTACTCCTTTTTTTTCTGCTATTTTATCAGCTATTTGAGAAATTTTCTTTTCATGTAACGCTTCTGATAATAATATTAGATATCTTATTTGATTTTCTTTTACTGTCTTATTTAATTTATATACTGTCCCTACATTCAAAACTTTGTAAATTGTTTCATATTCTTGCAATGCCCATAATAGTTTCTTAGTCTCTTTAAATTCTGGTAAAACATTCACATTTTGTGTACTTGGATATCTTAACAAAAATCCTTTGCTATATTTTTGCAAATCAAATACTTTTGTAACTCCTGTATGTGTTGCTATTGTTTCATAAATGTAGTTAAAATAATCATCACAATAATACATATTAATATCCTGTTTTTCTTCTACATCAAATTGTAATCTTCCTTTTGATGTATTTGTATGATTATAAAACTTTTTGGCTTCTTCTCTTGTCATTGTTCTTTTTTCTATCTTCAAGTCTTGTTCTATTATCTCTTGCATTTTTGCTTTTACTTTTTCTAGCATTTCTTCTGTTACTTCCATGTTCTCAATATCACAGTACATAGAATTTGATAATTGATAATTTACAGTAATATATGCTCCTGGATATGTATGCCAAAAAGCTTTTCCCATTATATATGTTAATGTTCTTCTATATATTTTCATTCCTTCTTTAGAATTGATATCTATCAATTCAATTTTTCCTTCACTTGATACTACATCATCTAAATTTTTGTATTCATTATTGTATTTTGCTCCAACTACTGGATATTCACTATTTTCTATTTGTTCTTTTAATAGTTCTGATATTTTTTCTTCCATATTTTTCTCCCTTTCTCGCTTTAGTATATTAGTTAACAGTCATATTTTACTATAAATCTATTTAAAAATCAAGACAACTTTACTTTTTCTATTAGATATGATATACTTAATAAGATTAACTTTTATAATCTCCTATATCATCTTATGGAGTTTAATCTAGTAACTATCAACATTATTATTTATGTCAATTGACGAGGAGAAAGATTATGGACAAAATAATCGTAGTGTTCCCAATGCGGGAAAAAGAACTCAGCATATCTGTATATCAATTTATTGATGAATTATATCGATATGCATCACCAACAATCATTTGTCATATAACATCTGAAGAATATGACAAAATGAAAGAACAATTATTAAGTTCCGGAAAGTTGAAGGAGCGTGACACTAGTGATGTAGAGCAAGAGCAGCTTGGATATAATCCATCCAGATACATGCTAACACCTACTAGAGTTGAGAACGAACTCTTGCTTTCTGATTATGAACACCCAGATAAGCAAGGTAGCTATTTGCTCAAAAGAGGTACTTTGAGTTATGATGAAAATGGGTGGCAAGTAACCAATGACCCAATTCTAAGTAAATCTCTCAAAAAGTTTAATTGGAAGTATAAAGTATATACAACCGAAACTTATGAAGAGATTATCAAACATTATAGTTCATAAAATACTAGAGAAGGATTCTAATATAGAATCCTTCTCTTTTATGCTATTTATTTTTCAAATAATAATGTCTTATTGGTTTCAAATTATCATCTAGCTCATAACAAATTGGATTACCTGTTTGTAATTCAAGTTTAATAACATCTTCATCACTCATACCATCTAAGTACTTTATTAACCCTCTTAAACTATTTCCATGAGCTGCAATTATAACTCTTTTTCCCTTCTCTAACTCAGGTTTTATGTCAGAATCCCAATATTCAACAACTCTTTTAATTGTATCTACTAGATTTTCTGTTTTAGGTAACTCGTCTTTAGTTAAGTCTTTATATTTAGAATCATTACCTGGATATCTTGGATCTGTTTCTTCTAATTCTGGTGGTCTTACATTTGTACTTCTTCTCCATAATAGTACTTGCTCTGCGCCATATTTTTCTCTTGTTTCGTCTTTATTTAATCCTTGTAAAGCACCATAATGTCTTTCATTTAGTCTCCAACTTCTTTTTATTTCTATATTTTCTTTGCCCATTTCTTTTAATATATAATCAAGTGTATCTTCTGCTCTTTTTAATACAGATGTAAAAGCTACATCAAAATGAAATCCTTGTTCTTTTAAAACTTTTCCCGCTTCTTTTGCTTCTTTAATTCCCTGTTCTGATAATTCAACATCTGTCCAACCTGTAAATTTGTTTTCTAAATTCCACATGCTTTGACCATGTCTAACTAATACTAATTTTATCATTTTTATCCCTCTGTATTTCTATTCATTTCCTTTTAAACTTGTAACCATATCAATCTTATCAACTTTTTTAGCTAATATTTTAGAAAATATATAAGATACAATAAAAGTTCCAACTATAGCAAATATATATGATAACAGTTTGATATGACTGCTGAAGTCATACGTTTCTGCTAATGCCATTTTGAAGATAAAGCTTGTCATATAAGCTCCTAATGGAAGTCCTATAATAATTGATATTATTGTTATCCAATTATTTTGTTTTATGTATATTTTCTTTATTTTTGAATTTTTAAACCCAAGCACTTTTAGTGTAGCAAATTGATATTGTTTTTCTGTAAATGACAATATTCCTAAATTGTATATTATTACTCCACCCAAAATTGATGCTATAACAATTAATAATATAATCATAGTTTTCATTGTGTTAATCATACTATTCATACCATCTTCTAATGCTTGTTTGTCTTGTATTATTTCTACTCCATCAATTTCTTTAATATTGCTTAAGTCTTTATTTGTATAAACAGCATCTGGCTTATATTCAATTCCTAAAGATTCTAGATATTTTCTAGTCATTTTTATATTTTGATTTTGTGGATCTCTGTCAAATCCAACTATTTCGCTTTCATAATATTTGTCATCTCCATAAATATGCCAAGAAATTTTATCTCCTATTTTATATCCTTTGTTTTTAGCTAATTTTTCTGTAACATATACTCCATCATCTGAAGAAAGCTTCATAAATTCTCCATTATGTTTTATAAATCTTACATAACCATTACTATCATCTACAAATATGTTATTTGCTTCTCTAGTATCTCCATTTTTGACTTCTATTCCTAGAGTTTTAGAAGTATTATTTCCATATTCAGCTGTTATTTTATCTAACACATCTTCTGTATATTCACTTTTTAAAGTTAATTTATAATCAAAATTATATAGTTTTTCAAATTGTGTGTCAATAAAATTTTTCATTGTGTCTAGCATTCCAAATGCACATACTAAAAGCATACAACATCCCGCCATACCAGCAATTCCCATAAAAGTTCTCATTTTATTTCTTATAATATCTCTCATATTCCATTTTGAAGAAAATCCCATATTTTTAAATATTCCTTTTGTTGTAATATTCAAACTATTTTTCTTTATATTTGGCATTTCTGTTCTTAATGTTTCTGCTGGACTTTCTTTTAATTCGTTTCTACATGTGATATATGTAACAAGTGATACTATAAGCACTACTACTATTGCAACTAAGAAACTACTATTTGAAACTGCTGCTTTTCCATTTGGAACTTGAAAATATGACATTTCCATACCAATAAATAAGTTTCCTATAAAAAGTGGACCTACTATTAATCCTACTATTGCTGCAAATGTTGCAATCCAAAATCCATAACCAACATAATGATTTGTTATTTTTGTTTTCTTAAATCCTAATGCTTTTAATGTTCCTATTTGTATTCTTTGCTTTTTTACCACTCTTGTCATTGTTGTAATAACAGATAAGATTGCTATAAATAAGAATAGCCCTGTAAATACTCCTACATATGTCTCTCCTTCTTCAATTTCATTTTGATAAGACGAATACGAAAACTCATCTTTTATGTCTGTTACCGCAATTGCATCTTTTACTTTATCTTCTATTTCATTTTTCACATAGTTTTTGTTTTCTTCATTATCTACATCTACCATCACATAATTATATATGGACATATTTTCTGGCAATTCTTTTGTTGACAAATAGCAAAATCCATAATCAATATGATTTGGGAATATTGCTGATTCATCTTTTATGTCATAAACATGGTCTGGAATATTTACAAGTCCTATGATTTCTTCTTCTAAAGTCATTTTGTCATATTTTATTTTGATTGTATCTCCAACCTTTAAATTGTTATGATTTGCATAATATTCGTCAAGCCATACTCCTTTTGTTTCTTTGTTAAATGCGTTTCCATCTGCAACATAAAATTTTGATATCTCATTTGACTCTATAAAATTTATTTGCAATGTTCTGTCTTCTTCTGATTCCATCGTTCCTGTTATAGTTAGTTTTCTTTCTGCATTTTTTACATGTTCAATATTTTTGATATTTTCTAAATCTTCATCTGTAAATTTTTGCCCTACTACATCTAAATCTTGTAAATTATTCTCACTATAAAAAACATTTGCAGTATTTTGCATACCTTCCATATAAGACCTTACACCTGCATATACCATTACTCCTAAAAATATCATTAAAAATATTGTGATAAATTGTGATAAGTTAAGTCTTATATCTCGAAACATTTTTCTTTTTAACATTACCAATTTACCTCCTCAATATTTTTTGGTTGATTATTTATTTCATTGCTTTCTACTCTTCCGTTTTTTAGTCTTATTACTCTATCAGCAACTTCTGCAATTAAACTGTTATGTGTTACTATAATTACTGTATTTTCTCCATTATTTGCATCACATTGCTTTTTTAATAATTTTAATACTTCTACACCTGTTTTAGAGTCTAATGCTCCTGTTGGTTCATCACACAATAGCAATACTGGATTTTTTGCTATTGCTCTTGCAATTGATACTCTTTGTTGTTCTCCTCCTGATAATTGATTTGGAAATTTATTTTCATGTTGTTCTAATCCTACTTCTTTTAAGATTTCTTTTGCATCTTTTGGCTCTTTTACTATGTCATTTATTAATTGTACATTTTCTAATACTGTTAGTGTTGGCAATATGTTATAAAATTGGAATATAAATCCTATATTTTCAGCTCTATAATCTGTTAGTTGATTTTCATTGTAATTTGATATTTTTTCTCCTTTTACAGTTATTTCTCCTGATGTTACTGTGTCCATTCCTCCGTAATAAATTTAGCAGTGTTGATTTTCCTGCTCCTGATGGTCCTAGTATTACTACAAATTCTCCTTTATTTATTGTGAAGTCTACTCCGTCTAATGCATTGAAACTTTTTTCTCCAATGTTATATGTTTTTTTAACATTTTCAAATTTGATTAGTTCTTTCATTATATCTTCTTCCTTTCTTAAGGCACAAGCCAGGTTGGAAAAGAATTAAATTTTGGCAAGGAAAGTTTTATTTAAAAGGTAAGGGCGCATACGTGGTGTATGTAACCGCGTTTTAAATGAAATTTGACGTAGCCAAAATTGTAATTATTTTTCAACCGCCCCTTTTATTTTTTCTTGATTATACTTCTTTTACATTTCTCAGTCAATAGAATATGAAAGTTTTTTCATATTTGTGCTTTATAATAATGAGACTAAGAAATATAACTTTTCATTTCATGTCTCGGTTTATTACGAAATTTAAGAAATTCTATCTTGTTTTATGGCTCCCTTCCACTCTCGTGAACTCTTTCCATAAAACTGCGTATAATTTCTAAAATTTCTCCATGCACATTCGCCATTTCATTCAAAGTTATATTTCTTAGTCTTCATTGCAGTTCAAAATTATATGTATCAAAAAAACAATAATAATCACACAATCTTTTGAACTATTGTTAATTTTTCTATTTTTATATTGACATATACTCTATTTAACTGTATACTCTTGTTATAGTTTTTAATTCACTATTTTTTATTTCAAAATTGTTATATATTTTTGGTTAAGGAGGTGATTTCCATGGATATTAATGAAAAACTTGATGACATTTTAGCAAATCTTAAAAGTCTTGACTTTAGATTATCTAATCTCGAAACTGAGTTTTATGAAAAATCAACTTTAATTGAATCTTTAAATTCAGCATTTCTAAGACATGAATCTAGACAATTTAAAGATTTAAAAGAAATAAAATCTTCTATAGAAGATTATCTATGTCACAAAAATATTATATTACATCAGCTATTGTCTATTTCTGCCGATGTTTCTATTAACTCTTTAAGGATTTCAAAATTATCTGAAAATTTAACTAAAAATTAATTTGTTCCCCTATACATTAATTCTTGTCCCTGTATAGGGGTTATTTTTTTACTTTTCTTGATTTTTCACATTTATGAATGTATAATAAACTCTAAGAGGTGCATAAAATGACTAGAATTCCAACTCAAAAAAGATCAATTGAAAAAAGAAATAAAATAATAGAAAAAGGCTTTGAACTTATGTGCGAAAAAGGATATTATAACACATCAACCCCAGATATTGCAGAAAGTGCAGGAGTTTCAACAGGAATAATTTATCAATATTTTAATGATAAAAAAGACATATTTATAGAAGGAATTAAACAATATTCAAATAGTATAATGTTCCCTATGATTAATGTATTAGAGAGTCAAAAAATTGAAATAAATAATTTTGATAAACTTTTGAACACTATGATTGATAAATTTATAGAAACTCATACTATTTCTAAAAAAGCTCACGAGGAACTTATTGCTATGTCACATTTGGATAGTGATATTTCTGCTATCTTTAAAAATTTTGAATTTGAAACTACTGAAAAAATTGTTACTTTACTTGAAAATAATAATATTCATCTTGAAAATCCTAGAGAAAAAGTTCATATTATTATTAATATGGTTGATAACTTGTGTCATGAAATTGTTTACCATAAGCATCCTCAAATTAATTATGATATTATGAAGAATGAGGTTATTAATATTATTAAAAATATTTTAAAATAGAGCAGAAATTTTTAGTTTCTACTCTATTTTTACTATTATAATTAAATATTATTTAATTATGCATTTTTAAGTTCTTTTAACATTTGCGCAATATGATTTTTTCTTCTTTCAGTATCAGCATTTAATTCATCAGTTTCTTTTTCATATAATTTACATAGCTTATCAACATCTTCGTCCGACATGTCTTCTTCATATATTTCTCCATTTTCATATTGTTGTTTTAGTTGAAGCAATCTTAATTCTTCTTTATTTTCTTTGATTTGAATATTCTTTATAAAGCTGTCATTTTTATCATTATTTACTATAATATCTTCTTTTTGCAATACTTCTTTCTTTGAAAATATTTTCTTAAAAAAATCACTTATTTTTCTAAAGATACTCTTTTTATAAATTATCAATTCATTGTTCTTCATGAGCTTGCCCTCTTTTCTTTAGTTGTTCTGATACTTGTTTTTCTAATTCTTTTGCTTGATCATTTTTAATTTTTGCAGAATCTCGTTGTTGTTTTGCTTGTCTTAATTTAGTTGTTTTAATTCCTAATCCATAATTTCTCAATTTTGCTATTTTTTCTCTATATTCTTCTGGCACATTTTCTAATGGCTGACCGGCATATTTTTCGAGAATTTTCCTTTCTTCTTTCCTATTCCATTTTTGATATAAATTATGCTCATCCTTTTCTTTTTCCGTTCTTTCTGATGCTTTTTTTCGTGATTTCTTTGGCATCCTTCCATTTTTCTCCAAAAATCTTATTAATTCTTCAAATGGTGTTAATTCATTTCGTTTATTTCCTAAATATCCATAATTTCTAATCATTTCAACTAGTTCTCTATCTTCTTTTGGTATTTCGTCTGTTTTTATTCCATAATATCTATCTACTATTTTCTTTTCTTCACTTCTTGCCCATTTATCATATAATCTGTTTTCTACATTTTCTTTTTCTGTTCTTTCTGATGCTTTTTTATTTAAACACTTTGGCATTCTTCCATTTTCTTCCGCAAACTTTAATAATTCTTCAAGTAGCGTTAATTCATTTCGTTTATTTCCTAAGTATCCATAATTTCTAATCATTTCAACTAGTTTTCTATCTTTTTCTGGTATTTCTTCTATTTTTATTCCAAAATATCTATCTACCGTTTTCTTTTCTTCTGTTTTTCTCCATTTATCATATAATCTATTTTCCACACTCTCTTTTTCTGTTCTTTCTAAAGCTTTCTTGTGTGATTGCTTTGGCATTCTTCCACTTTTTTCCGCAAACTTTAATATTTTTTCAAAGTTTGTTAGTCCATTTATTTCATTAATTTTATCCTCATATTCAACAAAATCTTTTAATATTCCTTCTACTGTAAAAGGAGCAAACTCTTTTTTACTTCCTCTTGTTTTAGGAATTGGAGGTAACTCCATATCCCATAACTCAATTTCACTAGCTAAATCAATAATTTCTTGTATTCTTGATTTGTCTTCGTCTGTTAAATCTTCAAAATTATCAAATCCATCTAAATACTTACTATATTTACTTTGAATTTTTCTTAATAATGCATAATAATGTTGTTCTTGTTTATTTGAACTCTCTCTATTTGGAAGCATTCCATCATGTATATTTATCCAATCTATTATAATTGTTAAAGCTTCTAAATCATCTATTGGTTCACTATCTTCAAATTCTTTCTCTATTTTAACAGTCAAAGAATTATTAGCTAAGTCAATTACAACTGGTCTTTTATCATCTGGTAAAGGATTATCTTCATCTAAAGCATATATTATTCTTCCTAATTGTTGTAAATATAAAATTCTAGAATTTTCATCTAATGCCCTAAACCAAATAATTCCATCTACTCCATCTATATGAAGTCCTTCATTTGCTTTGTTCATTACAACCATAAATTTAGTCTCTTCTGAACTATCTGATTCGAATGCTTCTAATTCTTCTTTATTTTTATCTTTACTATAACTTCCAAGTACTGAATGTAATTGTGGTACAATATCTGTTCCATCAAATACTTTATTAAGATATTCTTGATATGCTTGTATTTTATCTTCACCTGTTTTTGTTCCAATTCTGTTTCCATCTTCATCTTCAATTTCGCCTTGATCTGTTACAGGAATAAATACAATATATTTTCCACCTTTTTTTACATTCTGCCTTAATATCTCTTCTTTTCCAATTACATTATCAAGATTTTTTCTTGCCACTTCTTCAAGTTGTTTTCTTGCATCTTCTCCTATTTCATCATCTATTTCTCTATTTAGTTTTTGTCTTAATTCATTATACTTTTGTAATTCTTCTGCTCTTTTAGATTCATCTTCAATATCATCAATTTTTGCTCTCAATTCATCCATTTTACCTGATGAAATCAAATCATATTTGCAATAAACAAGTTTTGGGTTTACAACATATCCCATTCTTATTGCATTTTCTAATGTCATATTAGATGCTAGATGTTTTCTTTGCTTTACTTCTTCATCTGTATACCCTAATTTTTTAGCTGTTTCTTCTGCCATGTCTCTTCCATCAGCATCTCTTACAGGTGTAGCTGTTATTCCCAATACCTTTACATCTTCATTTTGATTATCTAATAATCCATCAATTTTTCCTTCCCATTCTTTAGCACCAGTTCTATGTAATTCGTCTAATACAATCATTCCATATTGTTCTTTTATTACTTCCTGCCCTCTTTTAGCAAGTAATCCTGAATATGTTTCAAATGATATATTAGGAAATATTTCTGCAATTATTTCATCTTCTGTTTTTCCAACTGTATTTTGTTTTCCATGTACATATTTTATAATATAATTTTTTATTTGATTTAGTATTTCATCTTGAGGAGCTAAATAAAGCATTTTTTCGCCTGGATGTTCTTGTGCATATTTTTGCATTTGTGCTAAAGCAACAAAACTCTTTCCAGCTCCTGTAGTTAAAATTACTTGTGCAAATTTATGGTCTTCAAATATTTTATTTACATTATCATAAGCTCTTTGTTGATAATCTTTCAATCGTATTTCTGTATTTTCTACATCATAATATCCTAAAAATCTTTCAACTAATTCTATATTAATACTATTTTGTAATACATCTTGTCTTGTATTTAGTAGCTGTTCTAAATTACCTTTTTCATATTCTTCATAAAAACCTTGTCTTGTAGCAATATTTAATAAAATTGTTGGTATTTGCTTTGTATCAACTCCTGATTGTCTTAAATTTTCATATATGTCTACACAATTTTTATCTTGTAATCTTTTAATTAGTTCATTTCTTTCAGAAATTTTAAATTCTTCTATTCCTATTTGAGACCAATCATATTGTGATATTATTGCTTCTGCATAATATCTTGATCTATCTATTTGCTCATTTTGCTTTCCGTATACTTTACTTATAACATCTTGAACATTTGAAAGTCCACCATTTTGTAAAACATTCTCAATTTCTTCAGGAGATAACTTTTTGATTTCATCTACTAATATTTGTTCATCTTTTGCTAAATTTAAATTAACAGATTCACTTAATTGATAACCTTTATTACTCTGCCTTGTTATTATTTTCGGCTCTATTTCAAATCCATTTTCTTCTATGTATTTAATTACTTGCTCATATTTAGGATTGTTATTTGTTATTTTTCTAAGTTCATCAGCTAGCACTCTTGCTGATACTTGTCCTTTAGTTAAGTAAAATAAATTCTTAACAATAGAATTGGCCTGTCCATATTCAACTTTTCCATCTGTCAACTCATACATTTCTTCTATTGATATATCATCTCTGGCCTGTGTATCATTTCTTAATATACTATTTTCTGGTATTTCAATTTTCTTACCATCATTTACAAATCGAATCAACTCTCCTTTTAATTCATTAACAATTTCTTTGTCTTGTCCTTCAACTTGCTGTAATAGCCCAAACATATCAACAATTTCTTTTGATATATCTGTAACTCTATCACCTTCAATATCGCCATAATATATCTGCTCACTTGAAGCGAAAGCACTTCCTACTGTTTGTATTAATAAATTATTATTTGCTGAATGTGTAATTAATGGTTCCATTAATTTTTTATGTTCTAATACTGTAAGTTTTACAATCACTTTATTTTTCTCTAATGTTTGATTTTTATCTAATGATTGCCAACTACTTATTCTTGCATGTGGTGATTTATATGTTATTCCTTTTGTTGGTCTTGCTTTATTTTTATCTAATTTTTGCGGTGTTTTATATTTAATTTTTATTAATTCTTTAATTTCATCAGATGTTTTGGCATCATCTATTTTTTGCAAATCATTTAGTACTCTAGTAGATATTTTCCCTTCTGCTATTCTTTGCTCTACTTGCTTAGCAATTTCGTCTAGCATATATTGCCCAGCATTAAATACTTTTTCTCCCATCTCTTTTTTGGGAACTTTTATCATAACATATTTATCACTAAATGCTTCTCCATATGTTCTTACTACATTTGCATTGCTTGATAATGAGATACAATTTGTTTGTAAACTATAATGCATTTTTATGTGATTATACATTTCTTCTAATGATACTGTACTTTCAGCATTCCATCTTGGTCCTTCTTGATGCGTTTCTTCCCATCTTTCTCTGTCTGTTCTTAGTCTTTTATAACTCTCTCCATCTTTAATAATACCTTTTTCTAAATCTTCTATATCTCCTGGCTCTAAAGATCTAAAAAAATAGTAATTTTCTTCATCGCTTATTACATTAAATTTCTCTATATCAAACATCTCTTTTTTCATCTATTTATCCCTCAAAAAACATAAAAATTCTTTTTAATTATATCATAAAAGTTTTTCTTTTGTGTTAAAAAAAGAAAATGTTACAGAATTGTAATATTTCTGTAACATTAATATAAATCATGACAATTTATTCTATTTTCCTAATTTTCTTCTGCACTAACTAATATATCTGTACCATCAACTTTTAATGCAAAATAAGGTTTATCTTTATCTTCTTCTTTCAAATATAGAATAAAATCGTCATTATAAATAAATTCTCTGCCCTTCTCAAATAATGCTTCTTTCAAAGCTTCTATTAAAGCCTCACTTTTTACACTTCCACCATAATTGTTTAACTCAAAATCTATTGTCTGAATCGCCTGTCTAATATACCAATTAGTTCCTTTTATCCATCTCCCACACAATTCATCATAATTTATCTCATCATTAATTTTTATAAATGGTATATTCAAAATATCAATTCTGTTCCATTGTTTATCTCCTGTATATTGTGATTGCTTTTCTAACATCTCTTGATAATTTTCTTCAAAAGACTTGTTTTCTCCAGTTGTTCTATACAAATAAACTTCTTCGTTTTCTTTGGTTTTTAATTTTATTGCAAAATCTTCTTTTGAATTATAGAATAGTATTTCTATATTTTCACTCGCAGTCTGTGCTGTATCTGGTTCAATCCCAAAATATTTTACTTTCTCTTCAGAATTTCCGAATGTATTGTCTTTTAATGTAGGAAATCTTTCTAAATAATTAAACTCTTTCTTTAACATTGCATATAAGACATATACATCCGAATTTCCCCATTCTACTTTGCCTAATATTTTACTATCTTCGTTAAATTTTTGTTTTATTCCATTTTCAATTTGGCTTTTAAAATCAAATGTTGCTACACCCTGTGTTTTGAAGTATGAATTCGGATTTAATTCATTTGCTGTAAAAGATTGTTTATTTAATTCATCTGCTAACTCTGATGGTCCATCTTCGAATTCTATTTTTCCTCCAATAACATCATTCATAAAATCATTCCATACTAGATTAAATGTTCCACACCACACTTTGTTTGTATCTGTTGACGATAATTTACTTGTATATGTTGGCGTTATTTCTGCCTTTCCTTTTACATTTTCGATAATCTTTATTGTTGCATAAGTAACTCCAGATAATATAAAAGTTGCACATAAAATAATAATACATATTTTTAAAACTTTGTTCATTTCATCATATCCTTTCTTTATTAAAATTTTGTATAGTTCTTTTTTGCCTCTATGGATAAGATTTTTGACATTTTGAACAGACATTCCAAGTATTTGTGCTGTTTCTCTATAAGTTAACTCTTCGATTTTTACTAAATATATTACATTTTTATATCTATCATCTAACATATTTATTGCATTTAATATTTCTTTCCTTTTTTCATTCCTAGTTACAATATCTGCAACATCTTGTTCAACCTGATCTGATTCATTTGAAAAATACTGTTCATTTATTTTCATTCTATTTTTCTCTGTATTTATATGATTATATGCTCTGCTTTTGGCAACCAAATATATATAATATTTGAATGTGTATCCTTGTTTTATTCTATTCTGCATAACATAAATAAACACATCTTGTGTTATATCTTCTGCCCTTTGATAATCTTTAACTATATTATATATAAAATATTGTATTTTTCTCTCATACTTGTTGTATAATGTTTCAAAGGCTTCTTTGTTTCCATTTAAATATTCATTATATAATTCTATATCCAAATCTTTTTCCATATTTTTACCTGCTTTCATATATACATACAGTTGAAATTTTAAAAAGTTTCAAAATATTACGTTTTTTATTGCTTTTTTTATATTTGTATCATAAAAAATAAACATTATCAACTTTTTTACTTACAAGTAAAAAGAAAGCCCTTTTAAAGACTTTCATTTTTACTAATTTATTGCACTAACATTAACATATAACATTTAACGAAATGGTATGACTTATTACTCGCACCAACCACAAGCGAGAACATTTAAATCATCACAACTTTATTCTGTTCCAAACTTTTTTGAACATCAATAACCCTTTGATTTTCAGAACCTCTCCACTCAAGTTTAGGATTATGTTGTTCATCAACATATTGGCCATCAACAAGAACATCTAAATATTTAACAACCTCTTTATCTTTTAAATCCTTGTCAAACTTAAAACCAGACCAAGCCCAAACGTTTTTCTCTGGATACTTTTCTTTAAAAGCTTTAGCTAATTTAGTAGTACCATTAATATTTTTAGGATGCATCGGTTCACCACCTAAAATAGATAAACCTTCTACATTTTCATTATCACATAATTTTAAAATTCTATCAATTGTGCTATCATCAAAATCTTTACCACCATTAAAATCATGTGTTTCAGGATTAAAACAATTTTTACAATTAAAGCTACATCCTTGCATAAATATTGATACTCTAACACCTGGACCATTAGAAATATCCATCTTTCTTATTTTATTATATTTCATTTTACTCATCATCCTTATTATCAATGTGAAGTACTCTTTCTTTTATCTCTTGAGTTCTTCCTTTATTCCAGAAATTACTTCCAATATACCCACAAGTTCTTCTAGCAACATTTAATGTATTATGGTCTCTATTTCCACAACTTGGGCAATACCATTCCAAATTTTCATCTATTAATATTTCTCCATCAAATCCACATTTTTGACAATAGTCTGATTTAGTATTTAATTCAGCATACATTATATTATTATATATAAATTTGATTATTTGAAGCACTACTTCTATATTATCTTGTAAGTTAGGTGTTTCAACATAAGATATAGCACCACCTGGACTTAATTTTTGGAATTCACTTTCTAGTTTTAATTTAGAAAATGCATCAATTTCCTCAAATACAGGAACATGATAAGAATTTGTTACATAATCTCTATCTGTTATTCCTTCTACTGTTCCAAATCTTTGTTTTAAGCATTTTGCAAATTTATATGTTGTAGATTCTATTGGGCTTCCATATACACTATAGTCTATATCTTCTTTTTCTTTCCATTCTTGGCATTTATCATTTAATTTTTGCATTACTTGTAAAGCAAAATCTTTGCCGTCTCCGTTATCAGTGTGACTATGTCCAGTCATATATTTTACACATTCATATAATCCTGCATATCCTAATGAAATTGTTGAATAACCATGGTGTAATAATTCATGAATAGATTCACCTTTTTCAAGTCTTGCTAAAGCACCATGTTGCCATAAAACTGGTGCAACATCACTTGTTACTTTACTTAATCTTTCATGTCTTAATTGTAATGCTCTATGGCATAATTCTAATCTTTCATCAAATATCTTCCAGAATTTATCCATATCTTGTTTTGAAGAAAGTGCAACATCTGGTAGATTTATAGTAACAACTCCTTGATTAAATCTTCCATAATATTTTCCTTTACCTTCAACATAATTCTTAGCTTTTGATATATTTCCAATGCTCATCATTCTATCTGGTGTAAGGAATGATCTACATCCCATACATGGATAACAATCTCCTTCACCTTTTTCATTTATTTTTAATTCTTTCATTACTTTTTCTGATATGTAATCTGGTACCATTCTCTTTGCTGTACATTTTGCCGCTAATTCTGTTAAATACCAATATTTGCTATCTTTATTTATATTATCTTCTTCTAAAACATATAAAAGTTTTGGGAATGCTGGTGTAATGTAAATTCCTTTTTCATTTTTGAAGCCTTGTATTCTTTGTTTTAAAAATTCTTCAATTATCATTGCTAATTCATCTTTATATTCTTCTGTTTCTCCTAAATACATACATACTGATAAAAATGGTGCTTGTCCATTTGTATTTGTCATTGAATTTACTTGATAATTAAATGTTTGAACTCCATCTTCTACTTCTTTTCTTGTGTCTTGCTCTGCAAATTTCTTGCAATCTGCTTCTTTCATTTTTCTTGCTTTATATTTCTGATAATATTTATTATAACTATCTCTTACAAAAGGAGCTAAATGTGAAAGTGATACTGTTGCTCCACCATAACTTGATGATGTTACTGCAAGTATTATTTGTGTTGCTATTGTTGCTGCTGTAATAAATCTATGTGGCTTTTCTATCATTACCCCATTTATAATTGTTCCATTTTGTAACATATCATCTAAATTGATTAATTCACAATTGTGTAATGCATTTTGTGCAAAATAGTCTGCATCATGAAAATGTATTATTCCTTCATCATGTGCTTTTACTATGTCTTCTGGAAGCAAAAATCTTCTTGTTATGTCTGTACTTGTTATTCCTGCTAAATAATCTCTTTGTGTTGTTACTACTTTTGCATTTTTATTAGAGTTTTCATTATTCCAATATTCGCTTTCTCCTTCAATTAATTCTTTTATTGATTGATCTGTTGTGTTTGCTTTTCTAACAAGTTCTCTTGTGTATCTATATGTAATATATTTTTTGGCTAATTGATATTTTTCAAGTTCCATTAATTTTTGTTCTATTATATCTTGAATGTCTTCAACTAGCATTCTTTTTTTATCTAAACTTTCTATATATGCTATAACTGTGTGTATATCTTCATCTGTTGCTCTTTCTTTTTTTCTTACTTCTTTATTAGCTTTTTTTATTGCTATTTCAATTTTTTCTGAATTGTAATCGACTGTTTTTCCATCTCTTTTTATGATTTTCACTTTTGTTTTCCTCCCTTTATTTTTGATAGCCATATTATATCTCTAAATAAATAAAAAGTTGTTGCAATTGCAACAACTTTTATTCTGAATTCTTAAAATCTAATTGGCTCTAAGTGAAAAAAATTTTTTATTTTATTAAAAAAGTAGCATATAATGCACCGAACGGAACCAGTCCCAACGGTACCTTATTCAGTTCTCAATGCTTCAACTGGATCACGTTTAGCAGCAAACTTAGCTGGGATTAAACCTGCAAGCATAGTTAATCCAACACTAATAGCAACTAAAATAATTCCTCCAGCCCAAGGAAGTTTAGCAATACCAGAAATATTAACTAAATGTTCAATCACAATATTAATTGGTATATCTAACAATAAAGTTACACCTATACCGATTAAACCGGCAACTAAACCAACAAGTAATGTTTCTGCATTAAATACTCTAGAAACGTCTTTCTTAGAGGCTCCTATACTACGTAAAATGCCAATCTCTTTGGTTCTTTCAAGTACTGATATATATGTTATTATTCCTATCATTATTGATGAAACTACTAAAGAAATTCCTACAAACGCAATTAATACATAGCTAATTACATTAATTATTGTTGATACTGAACTCATCATAATTCCAACTAAATCTGTATAATTAATAACATTTTCCTCTTTTCCTTGTTCTGTTTGTTTATTATTGTAATCTGTTATAATATCTGCAATCTTATCTTTTGAGTCAAAGTCTTTAGGGTATAAATTTATTGTTGATGGATTATCTAAGTCCACTACACCTAATTGAGTTAAATTGTTATCATATGTTGCTGATGCATTATTAGAATATGTTTGCATTAATTGGGCAAGCTCTGCTTCTGAAAGTGTTGCCATATAAGCTTTTTGCTCATCTGATAATTGTGTATAATCAAATGTTCCATTTGTATCTTCTGGGAATTTAATTCCTGTAAATACATTTATCTCTGGATTAGCTTTTTGCTCTTTTACTATTTCAGCATCATTAACTTTATTTATAACATATTCTTTTAATTCTTTGTTATATCCAATTAATCCTGCAGAAGATGATGCAACTGTATTTTCATTTGGTTTTATAATTCCTACAATTTGAATTTCTTCTGCATTGTCTACTATTTGTTTCATATATTCTTCATCATTTGTCATATCTTGCCAAACATTTCCGACTTTTTTATAGTAATCTGTATTTAATAAAACTTTAAATTTGTAATTTAAAAGTTCATCATATGAATAACTATTTTTATCATCATTTGTTTTTATTTCTTCGCCATTTTTCAATTTTTCCATTGCATTTCCAAGTTCTGAAACATCTTTTATTCCTAATGAATATAAAGTATAATCACTTACTTCGTTATTTTTATCTGCTATTAATACAACTTCATTATATTTTTCTGGCATTCTTCCTGCTAGTACATCATATTGTGAATTTATTAAGTCTTTATTATCAAGCATTTCTGTCCATACATCAGTTTCTGTCATCATTGCACTACTTGTTGACATTATTGAACTTGATTGTTCTTGTGCTTTTACCATATCTCCAAATCCTATTTTTTCTAATACTGAACTTGGATTTACTTTATATGCACTTCCATCTTCTTTTTCTTTGTAAATATTTAAATCTAAATTATATCCATATTGAATTGCATTTATATAATCTTTGATGTCACTGTCACCATTTTCTAGAAAGTTCTTAAATTCTTTTAAATTATTAGTTTTAACTTTACTTGATAAAGTTTCTAACATATCTCCCATTATTGCTCTTGAATATATTTTGTCATTATCATGTTCTTCTCCATCATCTTTTCCCATCATTGCTTCCATCATACTTGTCATATCAATAGATGATTCTTCAACTGTTATCGGATATGATGATAATGTATCTTCTTCTACTTTGTTGATATATGATTGCATTCCATTTGACAATGAAAGTATTAGTGCAATTCCTATTATTCCTATTGATCCTGCAAATGATGTTAAGAATGTTCTTCCCTTTTTAGTCATTAAATTGTTTAAGCTTAAATGTACTGCTGTTGCAAATTTCATTGATGCTTTTCCTGATTTTTGTTTTTTAGTTCTTGCTCTATCTAGATCTTTCTTAGTTGCAGTATATGGATTTGAATCATCTGTAACTTTTCCATCTAATAATTTGATTATTCTTGATGAATATTTTTCTGCTAATTCTGGATTATGTGTTACCATTATTATTAATCTGTCTTTTGAAATATCTTTTAATATTTCCATTACTTGCTCACTTGTTTTAGAGTCTAATGCTCCTGTTGGCTCATCTGCAAGCAAAATGTCTGGATCATTTACTAATGCTCTTGCTATTGCAACTCTTTGCATTTGTCCACCTGACATTTGATTTGGTTTTTTGTGTATTTGGTCACCTAATCCTACTTTTGTTAATGCCTCAATTGCTCTTTTTCTTCTTTCTTCTTTTCCCACTCCTGATATCGTAAGTGCTAATTCGACATTTGCTAATACTGTTTGATGTGGTATTAGATTATAACTTTGGAATACAAATCCTACTGAATGATTTCTGTATGTATCCCAGTCTTTGTCTTTAAATTGTTTTGTTGATTTTCCGTTAATTACTAAGTCTCCTGATGTGTATCTGTCTAATCCTCCTATAATATTTAGCATTGTGGTTTTTCCACATCCACTTTGCCCTAATATTGATACAAATTCGCTTTCTCTAAATTCTAGGTCTATTCCTTTTAGAGCTTTTACTTCGTTATCTCCTGATAAATAATTTTTGGTTATTCCTTTTAATTGTAACATCTTCACTTTCCTTTCTCTTTTAAATATTATTATTTTACTATGAAATTGTGAATTTTATGTGAAAAAGACAGCATATAATTTATTTTTTAACATCTTGATGTCACTGGCGCAATATCTCAAATAAATTATATGCCGTCTTTTATTTTTTATTTTATCCTATAACTTTATTATCTATTTCTTCCTGAACTTTTGCAACAAATTCATCCACCTTCATTGTTCCAATATCTCCATCTCTTCTAGAACGAACTGCAACAAGATTTCCCTCTTGTTCTTTTGCTCCAAGAACAAGCATATATGGAACTTTCTCAAGTTGAGCTTTTCTGATTTTGTATCCAATTTTTTCATTAGATTCATCTAATTCAACTCTAACTTTATGTTTCTTTAACTCAGTTTCAACTTGTTTTGCATATTCAACTTGATTATCTGTAATAGGTAATATTTTTACTTGTACAGGTGATAACCATACTGGGAATAATCCTTTAGTTTCTTCAATCAAAAATGATATAAATCTATCAGAAGAACCTAATATTGCTCTATGGATTACTACTGGTCTATGTTCTTTGTTATCTTCTCCTATAAAGCTTAAATCAAATCTTTCTGGTAATGCAAAATCTAATTGACAAGTTGGTATTGTTATATCATGATTTAATGCTGTTTTTATTTGAATATCAATCTTTGGTCCATAGAATGCAGCTTCTCCTTCTGCTTCGTAGAAATCAATATTCATATCTTTTAATATAGCTCTTAATTGTGCTTCAGCTGTTTCCCACATTTCATCATTGTCAATGTATTTTTCTTTGTTATTCTTGTCTCTTAATGACAATCTGTATTTAAATGAATCTGCAGAAAATCCGAAATCTTTTTGATATACTTCTTTAATTAATGTTAATACATTTCCAACTTCTTCTTTTATTTGATCTGGTCTAACAAATAAGTGTGCATCATTTTGACACATTTGTCTAACTCTCTCTAAACCGCAAACAGCTCCACTATTTTCATATCTAAAGTCATTTGCAAGTTCTCCAATTCTGATTGGCAAATCTCTGTAAGAACGTGTTTTGCTCTTATATATTAGCATATGATGAGGACAGTTCATTGGTCTCAATACCATCTCTTCATTATCCATTTTCATTGCTGGGAACATATCATCTTTGTAGTGGTCCCAATGTCCA
Organism: uncultured Clostridia bacterium; assembly: GCA_928721565.1. GTDB lineage: Bacteria > Bacillota > Clostridia > TANB77 > CAG-508 > CAG-269. The sequence goes on along the minus strand of OV788638.1, from coordinate 1,109,798 downwards.
CTTGTTTTGTATAATTCTACATTTGCAAGACATGGTGTATATACATGGTCATATCCTAATTCAATCTCTTTGTCTTGAATATATCTTTCTAATGTTCTTCTTATTGTTGCACCATGTGGTAAATACATTGGAAGTCCTGAACCTACTAGTTCATGAGTCATAAATAATTCAAGTTCTTTTCCTATTTTTCTATGATCTCTTTCTTTAGCTTCTTCTAATAGTTTCAAATATTCTTCTAGTTGGCTTGCTTTTGGATAAGAAACTCCATAAATTCTTTGTAACATTTTATTTTTTTCGTCGCCTCTCCAATAAGCTCCTGATGTTGATAGTAATTTAACTGCTTTTACTTTTCCTGTACTCATTAAATGTGGTCCTGCACATAAATCTACATATTCTCCTTGTTTGTAGAATGAGATTACTTCTCCTTCTGGCAATTCTTCTATTAATTCTACTTTGTAACTTTCCTTAGCTTCTTTCATTAATTTGATTGATTCTTCTCTAGAAAGTTCAAATCTTTCAAGTGGTAAGTCTTCTTTTATTATTTTCTTCATTTCTGCTTCTATTTTCTCAAAATCTTCTTCAGAAAATCTGTGTTCTGTATCAAAATCATAATAGAATCCATTTGCTATTGCTGGGCCTATTGCTAATTGAACATTCGGAAATAATCTTTTTATTGCTTGTGCCATTATATGTGCAGTTGTATGCCAATATGCCTTTTTACCTTCTTCACTATTTTCGAATGTGCATATATTTAATGAACAGTCTTCATTTAATTCATATCTTAAGTCTTCTACTTTTCCATTTACTTCTCCACATGTTGCCATTCTAGCTAGTCCTTCACTTATTTGTTTAGCTACTTCTAATATTGTTTTTCCTTTTTCTACTTCTAGAACTTTTCCGTCTTTTAATGTTACTTTTATCATTTAAAATTCCTCCTTTATTTATTGAAACCGTATTTTATTTTGGGTATAAAAAATACACTCCTATAGACTTTATGCCTATAGGAGTGTTTATACACGGTTCCATCCCATTTTTAACTTAATTTGATTTAACGCATCTGAACGTCTAGCTTATTCACTAGAAACTTAAAGAGCTAGTTTTTCAAATACGTTTTCTTAGATTAGCTTTCAGCCTTTGACCAATCTTCTCTATTAGAAACCTTTATTTTACTTTTTCTCTTATATGTTTTTGTATTGATTTACTTTTTTATATGCGAATATTGCTACTATAGCTAATACTGTTATTGCAATTCCCACCATTGTATTTTCAGGTGCTCCTGCTTTTGGTAAATTTGTGTTATAGTTATTAGCATTTGTTGTTGTAGTATTTCCCGTATTTGTTGTGTTTACATTTGTACTTGTATTAGTAGTGTCTATTGTGTTTGTTGTATTTGTTGTATTGTTAGTTGCTGTGTTTGTTGTATTTGAATTTGTGTTAGCATTAGTGTTAGCATTTGTATTTGTTGTAGTATTCAATTGATTAGTTTGATCCTCAAAAAAATCAATTCCTGAACTTGAATCTGCTGCAAATACATTGCTTGTCATTGCAACTAAAATTGTTCCTATTGTTAAAACTACCATTAATTTCAATATTTTTTCTTTTTTCATTTTCATACCTCTTTCTTTTCAATATTTCTTCTATAGTATTTATCTCTCAATAATAGTTATACTACATTTTTCACTAAAATGCAAGTTTTTTTATAAATTTTTATCATTTTTTATATTTTAAACATTAAATTTAAATAAAACAACATCTCCATCTTGCATTATATATTCTTTTCCTTCTTGTCTAACTAATCCTTTTTCTTTAGCAGCAACCATTGAGCCTTCTCTTATTAAATCATCATAAGAAACTATTTCTGCTTTTATAAATCCTCTTTCTATATCAGAATGAATTTTTCCAGCAGCTTTTGGTGCTTTTGTATTTTTCTTTATTGTCCATGCTCTTACTTCTGGTTCACCTGCAGTTAAAAATGACATTAATCCTAATAAATCATAGCTTTTCTTTATTAACTTATCTAATCCAGATTCCTCCAGTCCTAATGCTTCTAGCATTTCTTTTTTATCTTCATCTTCTAGCCCAGATAATTCTTCTTCTATTTTTACACATAAAGGTATAACTTCTGCATTTTCTTTTGCAGCATATTCCTTTACTTGTTTTACCATTTCTTGATTTTCTGCATCATTTATTTGTTCTTCTGAAATGTTAGCTATATAAATAATTGGTTTTGCAGTTAATAAAAACATTTCTTTTAACATTTCTTGTTCTTCTTCGGTATATTCTAGTGCTCTTGCAGGAATTCCTTTTTCTAAATTTGCTTTTAATTTTTCAATAAAGTCAATTTCTGCTTGATATTTCTTATCTGCCTTTAGTCCTTTTTTGGCCTTGTCTAATCTTTTATTTAGTGTTTCCATATCTGCAAAAATTAATTCTAAATTTATTGTTTCTATATCTCTTAGTGGATTAACACTTCCATCTACGTGTATTACATTTGAATCTTCAAAACATCTTACAACTTGAGCAATTGCATCCACTTCGCGAATATGTGACAAGAATTTGTTTCCAAGTCCTTCACCTTTGCTTGCTCCTTTGACAAGTCCTGCTATATCCACAAATTCTACAACTGCTTTTGTAACCTTTTGTGGTTTATACATTTCTGCTAATTTATCTACTCTTTCATCTGGAACTGCTACAACTCCAACATTTGGTTCTATTGTACAAAATGGATAATTTGCACATTCAGCTCCTGCTTTAGTTATACTGTTAAACATTGTACTTTTTCCTACATTTGGTAATCCTACTATTCCTATTTTCATTTTTATTTCCCTTCTTCATTTTTATTAATAAATCATATTATAACAGATTTTTTTATTTTAATAAATAGTTTTTTCAAAATATATTTAAAAACTTGATTTTTATGTAAAATAGTGTTATAATTAATTGGAAAAAATTTGAAACACGTAAATCTTTAACAACGAACGTTATTACGTTCACGGAGGAAAACATCATGAAAATGAAAAACAACAGCACATTCAAATTAAAATACGATCCCAGCGAATGGGAGATCAGTGAAAATTCTGGGGTGTATCGGTTTATATACCTCAAAACATCTGAAATTTATTTTTTAGATGGAGTTATTGGAATTAATCAAGTAAATTCCAATTCGTTCTTGTTCTTTTATAAACAAGAACAAAGATTTAAAGTCACTAGAATGGTCATAAACAATGGCCTAAAGCAAATTGTTTACAACCACAACTTTAATAAAATGGATTTTTTAACTGATGATTTAATCATTTTTGATTCTCATTCTGTTACAAAATCTATTTTATATTCAATATCAAAGAATTGCGAAATTCCTTTTGATATAATAGCTCCTACCAAAAGTGCAATACATGATTCTCAATTATGTAGCGAGCGAACAATAGAAATGTTAACTGAGCCTGGAAAGAGGTTTAGCGATTTTATAAAAATCGACTTTAAATTGCCTGCACAAGCATGGAATGAATATGTGCAAATAATTGTAGAAGCCAAAACACTGACTCCTCAATCGCCGGTGTTCAGCACCTTAAGAAATAAGTATCTTCCATTAGAGAAAGACTATTCTCTTAAACAAATCATAGAAGAAGATACCAAATATTTAAAGGAAATAGAAGATTTCTATTGCACTAGCAATAAAATATCTTCCGAAACACTGCTGGCAAAGGTTAGAAAAAGTTCCTAATAGGAACTTTTTCTTTTATAATAATTATACAAGGAGAATCTCATGTTTTTAAAATATATTGTAACCAATAATAAATACAAAAATATCAATCAAATCTTAAATCAAGAATTGCATATTTCTACAAGATTACAACATAAACTAATTGTTCAAAAACATGTAATGTTAAATGATAAAATTATTGATACTCGTTCTTCTGTTTCACTAAATGATATCATTACTGTTGATTTAACTTTCAACGAGGAAAGTGAAAATATAATTTCTACTCCCATGTCACTTAACATTATTTATGAAGATGAATGTTTTCTTATCTTAAACAAGCCTGCAGGAATTGCTGTTCATCCATCAATACTGCACTATTCAGATAGTCTTGCTAATGGTGTAAAATTCTATTTTGAAAGTATTGGATTAAAATGTAAGATACGTCCAGTAAATAGACTTGATTTAAATACTTCTGGAATAATTATTTTTGCCAAAAATGAATATGTTCAAGAATGCTTAATTAGACAAATGCAAAATAAAACATTTAAAAAGTATTATATTGCATTTGTTGATGGAATCTTTACAGATAAAAAAGGAACAATCAATTTGCCTATTGCTCGAAAAGACAAAAGCATTATTGAAAGATGTATTGATTATAATGGCCAAACTGCAATTACAGACTATAAAGTATTATCTGAATATGATAATTTTTCAGTAGTAGAATGTTATTTGCAAACTGGACGAACACATCAAATACGTGTACATATGTCTGCAATTGGTCACCCTTTATTAGGTGATACTTTATATGGAAATTCTTCTAATTTAATCAATAGGCAAGCTTTACATAGTTACAAAATTTCTTTTGTTCATCCTGTTACAAATCAAATTATGTCTTTTAGTTGTGATTTACCAGCTGATATGAAACTAACTATATAGAAAAAAAGAGAGAAATATTTTCTCTCTTTTCATTTATTCAATATTATAAGTAAATCTGTAAGCCGGGTTCTGTCATCCAAAATAGTCATTTATCTAGGACATATATCACTATATGTCTCAAGCCACGCAATTCAGAAGGCGCCGAGCAGGCTTAATCTTCTACTTAGGTGTTGCTCCAGATGGGGTTTACACTGACCCAATATGTCACCATATCAGCGGTGAGCTCTTACCTCACCTTTTCATCCTTACCTATATTTCTATAGGCGGTTATTTTCTGTTGCACTTTCCTTAAGGTTTCCCTCACTAGACGTTATCTAGCATCATTGCTCTACGGAGCCCGGACTTTCCTCTCGTAATTTCTTTCGAAATTTACCAGCGACTATTCAATTTACTCGTGTTCTATTATAACATGTTTAAGCTAACTTGTAAAGAAAAACTAAATCCATTCACCATATTTTTTGATATATATCTTCTTTGCCCAACCAGCTACTATACAATATAATATTGGAACTCCTATTATAATTGAGAAGTATTTAGGTGCAAGTGCAATTAGTCCTATAGATTTTCCTATAAATGTGAATGGTACTATCATTCCTATTATACTAAGCGCAATTGATGATATATAAACTGCTTTTGATGCATGACTTTGTATAAATGGTTTCTTTGCAGTTCTTATAACATGCATTCCAACCAAGTTTGATACTATACTGTATGTGAACCATGTTGTTTGGAATACTGCTACTTCGTGTGCTTTAAATACAAACCATATTAATGCAAATACAATTAAATCAAAACATGAACTTAATGGTCCCATAAATAGCATAAAGTGTTTCAAACCTTTTACATCAAACTGTTTTGGCTTATTTAAATATTCTTCATCTACATTATCTAATGGTAAAGTTAATTGTCCAAAATCATAAAGTAATCCTTCTACCAATAATTGGATAGGTGTTTCTGGTAAAAATGGAAGAATTACACTTGCAATTATAACAGACATTACTTCACCAAAATTGAAGCTTGCTGCAAGTTTGATATATTTCATTAAATTTGCATAAGTATGACGTCCTTCTTTTACACCATCAAGTAGAACATGTAAATCTTTTTCTAATAATATTATATCTGCTGATTCTTTTGCAATATCAACTGCTGTATCAACTGAGATTCCAACATCTGAATTTACAAGTGATGGACTATCATTTATTCCATCTCCCATATATCCAACAACATTTCCACTATCTCGTAATAATCTAACTACACGGGCTTTTTGAATAGGTGATAGTTTTGCAAATATGTTTGTTTTTCTTAATAGTCTTTTTACACCTTGATCTGGTAGCTTGTCTATCTGAGCACCTGTAACAATTTGTTTTGATTTAATACCAACTTTTTCACATACACATCTTGTTACTTCTACATTATCCCCTGTTAAAACTATAACTCTAATTCCATTTTTTCCAAGTTTTTCTATAGAAGATTTGGCTGATTCTTTTGGAGGATCAAGAAATCCTATAAAACCTATAAGAACCATATTTTTTTCGTCTGTTACATCAAACCCATCTTTTTTATTTAAATCATTTTTTTGGCATACTGCAACAACACGAAGTCCTTGTTTATTTAATTCTTTCGCAATTTTCTTAATATTTTCTTTTATAGAATTTGTAATAGTTTCAACTTTTCCTTGATAATCTATTAATGTACATATTCCTAAAATCTCTTCGACAGCTCCTTTTGTTATCAATTGAGTTTTAGTTCCATCATTTACTATTACAGAAAGTCTACGTCTTGAGAAATCAAATGGTACTTCGTCTACTTTTATATATTGATTTGACATTTCGTCTAACCCATGTTCTATTCCACGATTCATAACGGCTTCATCAATATTACTTCTTAAACCTGTCTGGAAATATGCATTTAAAAATGCGTGTTTTAAAACTCTTATATCTTCATTTCCCATAACATCTAAATACTTTTCTAGTACTATCTTATCTTCTGTTAATGTTCCTGTTTTGTCTGTGCATAATATATTCATAGCACCAAAACTTTGAATTGAATCTAATTTTTTTACTATTGTTTTCTTTTTAGACATTCTCAAAGCACCTTTTGACAATCCAGATGATAAAATTACTGGTAATAGTAATGGAGTTATACATATTGCTATTGCTACTGCAAATGTAAATGATGTTATTATACTATGTTTTTGAACAGTCAATATAAATACAATAGGTATTAATATAAGCATAAATTTTATTAGCAATTTACTAATATTCTCTATTCCCTTTTGAAAGGCTGTTTTGGGTTTACCTGTTGTTAATGTATGTGCAACTTTTCCAAAATAGGTATTATCTGCTGTCAACACTACTATTCCTTTAGCTGAACCACTTATAACATTTGTTCCCATAAAACATATTGTGTCTACATCAGACAATCCTTCAATTGTCTCATTTGCATCAAGTTCAGTATTTTCAAGTTTTTTTATTGCATCAGATTCACCTGTAAGTGTTGATTGCCCAACATACAAATCTTTTGATTCTATTATTCTTAAATCTGCTGGTATCATATCTCCTGCAGAAAGTATAACTGTATCACCTGGTACCAAATCTTTAAATGGTAATTTAATCTTTTTTCCATTTCTTACAATAGTTGCTGTTGTTGATACTAATTGTTTTAGTTTTTCTGCCGCCTTATTTGAACGATATTCTGAAAAGAAGTCCAAAAATGTACTAACAGCTACTAAAACTAAAATAACAATTATATTTGCATAGCTTGGTACTTCTGCCAGATATACATCTGTGTAACATAATACCAATGCAATTCCTATCAGTATGCTATTAAAAGGTGTAAATAAACTTTTTAACAAATAATGATACCATCTTTTAGGCTTTGATTGTGTTACTTCATTATGTCCAAATTTGTGTAGTCTTTGTTCAACCTCTTCGTCTGTTAGTCCCCCTTCTTTTACATTGAATTCAGAAATAAATTCTTCTTTAGAAGTTCTACATAAATGCCCATATATTTTTTCTGCATTTACATCTTCTCTTTTGTCATTTGCCATATTTTATTACCTCCTCTAGGTTGTCAAAAAGTCTATATCCTTTTTGACAGCCTTTCACTTTTTATTATATATTTTTTGTGGCTTTTTTAAACATATTTATGATATCACTATGAATTTTATAATTCAATATTTTTTGCAATATTTTAAGTCTTTTTCTTGTATTAATAAAAAAACATTATCTTATAACATTTCCAACATTAAAATCTGCTAATATATTGTTTTGCAATACCGCGTAAGCGATTAAACGAGCATATGCGAGTGCGATATGGAGCAATCTACATGTTGTTTTTTGAATATGAAGATTGCGACAGCAAGGTATAAAAAGCAATATATTAGCAGATTTTTGGTATAATATGCAAAAAATAAAAGACCTTTGAATTATCATTCTAAAAAGGCCTTTTGTTTATTATACAAGTTTGTTAATTCATTCAGCGATTGCAAAACAACTCTCTTAATTCATTTAAGTTTATAATATAATTGTACTTATTCTTGCTGTCTCTTTTGTATGAAACTTTCCAAAAATCAAGAAAATTTAATTCTTGTTCATCTAATGGCACAGAAATAACATTACTATTGGCATTCTGTACCCTTCCATAAAGGTGTTTTGATATGTAACATGTGCAATTCATAAATTCAACCTCCCTTTGTAAAAAACTTATATAATAAACCTATACAATTAGTTACTCATTTATTGTATACTTGTCTTTTTAAAAAGTCTGTTGAACTTTGTCGAGCACATTAATTTTTTATGCCATATTGGCAGTTTTCTTCACCAACAATATTCTCAAAAACTTTAAGAATCTCATCAGTAAGATAAATTGCACCACAAGGCTTTAAATCATCATTAACTTTGACCATAACGCTAATATTATTTTGCTCACCATGGAAGAATTTAATAGCTCCTCTAAGTTTTGCTTTTTGTTCTTCTGTAAGATTTGTAATATTAAGAGTTAGCATATTGGGCTTATTCTCTCCAAAATTCTTAATTTCATTTGCAACTATTTTAGTTGCATCATCTTCTCTAATGCTAAGTCTGCCATTAATCATAACTATATTTTCTTCTACTAAAATATTTTGTGCCTTTATATATGTTGGCTCAAATATAATTATTTCTGCTGAACCATATAAATCTTCTATTGTAACAAATGCCATTATTTTATTGTTTTTAGTATATTTCTTTTTTACAGATGTAATAATTCCTGCTATTTTAACTTGTTGTCCATCTTCAAACTTCATTCTTTCTTTTGATCTAATATCCATGTTTCCTTCATCTACTGTTGTTGCCGTATTTATCTCATCTATTTCGTGCATCTGTAATGAAGATATATTTGTAGTTGCTATTATTTGTTCTCTTATTTTTTCAAGTGGATGTCCTGATATATATATTCCTAACATTTCTTTTTCTATTGAAAGTAATTCTCTTTCATTTAATTCAGGTCTTTCCATAAAATTATATTTTATTTCATTTATATTATTTTCTTCTTCACTACTTTCTCCACCTAAGTCAAACATTGATACTTGCCCATCTATTCCTTTTTTATTATAAGATTGAATTGTATCAATTATTGTTTCAAAAGAAGCTAATAGTGTTGCTCTTGTTTCTGGAAATTCTGTGAATGTTCCTGCTTTTATTAAGCTTTCTACACATTTTTTGTTTACAGATTCTCCTGCCATTCTTTCGCAAAAATCTGTAAATCCTGTAAATTCTCCATTTGCACTTCTTTCTTTTATTATGTTTTCTACTGGTTGTACACCAACATTTTTAATGCTTCCTAACCCAAAACGAATTTTGCCATCTTCTACTGCAAATCTTCCAAAACTTTTATTTATGTCTGGTTTTAATATTTCTATTCCAAGTTTTTTACACTCGTCTATATATTCTGGAACTTTGTCTAGATTTCCTAAATAGCTGTTAAGCATTGATGCCATAAATTCAGCTGGATAATATGCTTTTAAATACGCTGTTCTGTATGCTACTACTGCATAACATGCTGCATGTGATTTATTAAATGCATATTTTGCAAACTCAGACATTTCGTCAAATATTCTGTTTGCTGATTCTGCATCTATTCCATTTTTCACACAACCTGGTACAACTACATTTCCATCTTCATCAACTTGTCCATTAATAAATACTTCTCTTTCTTTTGCCATTACATCAAGCTTCTTTTTTCCCATTGCTCTACGCACCAAATCTGCTCTTCCTAAAGAATATCCTGCTAAATCTCTTACTATTTGCATAACCTGCTCTTGGTAAACCATACATCCATAAGTTACATTTAATATTGGTTCCAAGCTTGGATGTGTATATTCATTATGACCTGGATTTTGTTTTCCTCTTATATATCTTGGAATTTGGTCCATTGGGCCTGGTCGATATAATGAAACACCAGCTATTAAGTCTTCCAAACAGTCTGGTTTCAATTCTTTCATAAAGTTTGTCATTCCTTGAGACTCAAACTGGAATATTCCTGATGTTTTTCCCTCTTGCCATAGTTTATATACTTTTGGATCTGACATCTCTTGGTCAAATTCTACATCTATGCCTCTAGTTTCCTTTACAAGATTTATCGTATCTTTTATAACAGTTAAAGTTCTTAGTCCTAAAAAGTCCATTTTTAATAATCCTAATTCTTCAAGTGTTGTCATTATATATTGAGTTGAAATTTGATTATCTCTTACATATAAAGGTACATATGTATCTACTGGATCTTTTGTAATTACAACACCACATGCGTGTGTTGATGCCTGTCTTGGCATACCTTCTAATGCCATTGCTATATCTAATAATTTATGAATTTGCTCATCAGCTTCGTATAAATCTTTTAATTCTTTATTTTGCTCTAATGCTTTTGGAATTGTTATGTGCAATTCTGTAGGTATCATTTTAGCAAGTTTATCAGCTTCTGTATATGGAAAATCTAATACTCTTGCAACATCTCGTATTACCATTTTGGCAGCCATTGTTCCAAATGTTATAATCTGAGAAACATGATCGTGTCCATATTTTTCTGAAACATAGTCAATTACTTTTTGTCTATCTACATCAGAAAAATCAACATCAAAATCTGGCATACTTATTCTTTCTGGATTCAAAAATCTTTCAAAAAGTAATCCATATTTCATGGGGTCAATATCTGTTATTTCTATTGCATAAGCCAAAATTGATCCAGCTCCTGAACCTCTTCCTGGCCCTACTGGAATTCCATGACTTTTAGCATAATGAATAAAATCCCACACTATTAAATAATAGTCAACATATCCCATTTTTTTAATTATTCCTATTTCATATTCTGCTCTTCTTAATATCTCTTCTGACGGATTTTCCCCATATCTCTTTTTTAATCCATCATCACATAATTGTTTCAAGAAATCATAATGTGTTGGATATTCCTCTGGTACATCATAGTTTGGCAATATTGTGTGTCCAAATTCAAATTCTACATTACATTCATTTGCAATTTTAACTGTATTTTCTATCGCATCTGGAAATGCTGCAAAATAATCGCTCATCTCTTGTGGTGATTTTACATATAGTTCGTCTGTTTCGAATCTCATTCTGTCTTCATCACTCATTCTTTTTCCTGTTTGAATACATAACAAGATTTCATGGTTATATGCATCTTCTCTTTTTAAGTAATGTGCATCATTTGTTGCAACTAATGGTATATCTAATTTTCTTGCTAATTGCACTAATTTTTGATTTGCTAAAACTTGTTCTTTTAAACCATTGTTTTGAATTTCGATATAATAATCCTTTCCGAATACTCTTTTATGCCATAATGCTATTTCTTCTGCTTTTTCATTTTGGCCATTTAATAGTGCTTGGTTTACGCTCCCTGCTAAACAAGCGCTTAAACAAATTATTCCTTCATGATATTTTTCTAGCACTTCTAAATCTATTCTTGGCTTATAATAATATCCTTCTGTAAATCCTATTGATACTAATTTACTTAAATTTTTATACCCTTCATTGTTTTTGGCAAGCAATATTAAATGATTGTATCTATTGTCTATACCCGGTTCTTTATTTAACCTTGAACGTGGTGCAACATATACCTCACATCCTATTATTGGCTTTATGCCTTCTTTTTTACATGCTTTGTAAAAATCAATAGCTCCATACATTACTCCATGATCTGTTATTGCCATTGCCTTCATTCCTAATTCTTTTGCTCTTACTGGTAAGTCTTTTATTCTATTTGCTCCATCTAATAAACTGAATTCACTATGTATGTGTAAGTGTACAAAATCTGACATTGTTCTCTCCCTTTCTTTCAGGCTATTGTATCACATTTGTTATTAATTGAAAATATTTTTTGTATTTTTTATAACACAAAAAAAGCAATCCCCGCCTTAGCCGTAAGTTGTCTGAATTTTTAAGGACCTGTCTTCGACAGGTGGGTGCCTGCTTGAATATTCCTGGGCTTCTTACTACTCGAAAGTGTAAGCTTGCACGCCATACCCAAAGTTCTGGCCCCTCTTTAAACTTGTAGGTTCTAAAAATTCTGTGCTACACGTACTATGCAGGGTTTGCTTATTTCGTTTTTGTTATTAATATATTAGCATATTTTTATTCAAATTGCAACCCTCTATGAGTTCAAATTTTTTCAAAAATATATGCTAATTATATTATATCTCTCTTTTTTGAATTTATTCTCGCTCTAAATGTTTTTTTGTAGATTTGACTTTATTAGAAAACTATAATCCCATAATTTCTTTGGCAACTTCATTTATAGTTTTACCTTCTGCTGAAGCTCCCATTTTAGCCTTTGCTTCTTTCATAATTGCTCCCATATCTTTCATTGATGTTGCACCAATTTCAGTAATTATTTTTTGAACTTCTACTTTTACTTCATCTCTACTTAATTGTTTTGGTAAATATTCTTGAAGTACTTCAATTTCTCTATTTGTTAAATCTATTAAATCTTGTCTTTCTGCTTTTTCAAAATCTTTTAAAGCATCTTTTTTAGTTTTTACCTCTTTTGCTATTATATCTATAATCTTGTCATCTTCTACTTCTATTCCTTTATCCTTTTCTATTTGTAATATTGATGCTCTAACCATTTGAACTGTATTTTTTCTTACTGTATCTTTATTTTTCATTGATTCTTTTAAATCTTCCATTAACTTTTCTTTTAACATTCTAACCACTCCTTAATCTTGAATTATAATATCACAAAAATACAAAAATGTCTATCTAAATCTTTTGACCAGCATTCATTTTTTTAACTTTTTTATAAATTTCCTTATCCTTTTTAGAATATGTCTTTTCTTCAATTCCATTGGAAGTACATACTTTAACTTTTACATATCCAGAATTTATTTGTGGGTGCCTTAAAATTCGCTCACCTTTATTGTCTACCGGCACTTTGGAAAATGCTATATACGAAAACTTTTCATCTTCATAACCAAGAGTCCCATTTTTAGCTTGTCTATGAATAGAACTTCTTGCAATTCTAGTGTAAAACGCACACCAATCATCTTTAGCAATTGGACATTTTCCAATGCAACAACAAGGTGCAACAATATTTCCTCCCAAATTTAATATATTATTTCTTATTTCTAAGATATTTGCAAACCCCACCGGAGTCCCAGGTTCTATTATTATAAGTAGTTTATTGGTGGCGTTCCATAATTTTTCTACTGCTTTTTCTCTGTCTCCTTTAGGCAATTCGTTTATCATATATGATGTTATAACCAAATCCGCTTTTTCTTGAATTTCGTCTTGTAATATATCAAATTTTTCCCATCTTACGTCATTTAAATCCGTGTTTTCCATAAGCTTTTTTCCAATGTTAATCATACTTTCTTCTCTTTCTAAACATTTAATGTCATTACTTGTGGTTCTATCATTAATTGCCCAAACTGCTGCTCCTGTCCCTGCCCCAACATCTATTATACTTGTTAAACTCTCATGATAACTATCCAATATTTGTTCTAATACTGAACTTACTGCTGCATATGTTGCTGGCATTCTTGATATTGCATATGAAACCGCTTCTGATTCTTTTGTTAATAATCTTTTGCCAATTCCTTCATTTTTTCTATACCTATCACTTACATTTTGAGCATCCTCAAGTATTTTGTTTATTTGATTTTTTTCTAACAATTTATTTATATTTTCTTTTAATTCTTCTGGAACGTCCACACATTTCTCCTTTTAAAACATTATTATTTTTCCGTTTTGTTTCAACCATTGATCAATTTCTTTATAGTTAGGTATATAGCTTTGAACCAAACCATAAAAATCTTTATTATGGTACTTAAATTTCATATGGCATAACTCATGCACAATTATCGCATCAACCTTATCTTCTGGCAACATTATTAACCTTGATGAAAAATAGACATTTTTCTTACTTGGCATGCAGCTACCGTATCTTGTTGTTGCATCTCTTATTTTAAATTCGTTATATTTAAAACCTGTTATTTTACTCCAATATGGGAGTTTTTTTGCAATCAAAACTTCTGTATTTCTTTTAAATAATTTTTTTATTGCTTTGTCAACAGTTTCTTTAACAATATTTTGTTCTAGGTCTTTGGGTACTTCTATTACAAATATTTTTTCATCAGTTTGTAAAGTAATACTTATTTTTGCTGTCTTAGTAAGCTTTCTTTCTATTGAAAATTTTTCTCCTTGATAATATATCTTTTCTCCTGTTTTCCATTGTTTTATTGAATCAACTTCAGAATCTAAAATCTTTTTATATTTACTATAAATTTCTCCTTCCTGATTTTTTAATATCTGTAATAATCTTTTTTTAGATAATCGAGTTGGCTTAGTAATATTTAATATATTACCTTTAAAATATATTTTTACAGATTTAGATGTTTTATAATTTTTTATTTCAGTTGGTATTTCTATGTCTTTAATTTTTAATATCTCCATTTTAAAATTCTATTAATCCTCCATAATCTATAATGTCTAATCCTTTAAATTCAATTATATTTAATTTTCTGTTTGTTATAAAAGCTCTAATCTTACCATCAATATCTATCTTATCTAAGTCTCCGAAGACAATAATTGAATCTCCCAATTTTGCCATGCAACCACCTATAAAGCCTTTTTTATTGCTATATTTTCCATCATATAATAATTTTATATCTAAATCATTTTCCACTAATAAAGTCTCAATTCTATGAAATTGAAGGATTTTATATAAACCTTTGTCAGAAACTATTGCTGAATTATCATCAATTACTGCTATTGAGCAATTTGTATAGCCTTGTGTTGTATTTATTAACTCATATCCTGTATTTATCAACTCTTGCTTTAATCTTGAATCTGTATATTGAAAATTGTGTATTGCTTTTTTTCCAATTGTGCAAACATTATATTTTATATCTGCCGGATATTTTTCCTGTATTTCATCTTGGCCTTTTATAAAATTTTCTTCTGAGTATAAGTTAGTTTGATATTGAGTTGGCTCAACAATAATCTTTTTTCCGATTTGACATGCAAATATATCAACATGTGATGATATTTCTGGATATACTTTATTAGTTGTATTTATTTCTATAAGTTCATATCCTAATTCTATTAATTTCTCTTTTTCAATTTTTCTCATCCTGTTATCTATAATTACTCTTTTTTTCATTTTTTACCTCTTTGTTTTTGTTAATAAATTTGTTTAATTCAGCGCCCAAAAATACTGTATAAAAGCAAGAATAAGTCCACATCATTACTAACATTAATGTTGTTAAACTTCCATAAGTAATAGAAAAGCCTTTAAAAATTGTTAAATACCTTGAAAATATAAATGATATTATATTTAGGCTTACTGCTCCAAATAGAGCACCATATATTTGACTTTTAATTGATATTCTATGTTTTGGCATAAACTTATATAATAGTAAAAATACAACGAATGTTGCAAATATAAATCCTAGTTGGGCCATTATTGATGATATTAAATTGTAACTTTCTAAGCCTCCAAAGTTTTCTTTTACAATATCTATAACTCCATTTCCAAATACTAATACTGTCAATCCCATTACTATCATTACAATAAATAATATTGTTTCTAATAGTACTTTGATTCTTAAAAAAATATATGATGTTATTTTTTGACTTTTGGTATGATAAACTGTCTGAAGCCCTGTTGTTAATGCATAAAAGCCTTTTCCTGCAGACCATAATGTAAATATAATAGAAATCGAAATTGTTCCTATTGATTTTGAATATACTTCTTGCACTATCCCTAATACCATTTCGCTCATACTTGATGGAATTATTTTTGATATGGCTTCAAATAGTGTTTGTGGTGCTATTCCCGTATACTGTATTAATGTTATTAGTAATATTACAAATGGTATAAATGATAATATTGTGTAATATGAACATTGTGCCGCACTTTCGCTAATATGATCTCTTTTCATATTTTCTGATAATTCTTGAAATTTTTCATATTTTTGTTTTAATTTATCTTTATTCATTTTATCCTCTCCAATGTATATCAATTATTTCCATATATCTCCATTAATATGGCTTGTTAAAGCCATTATAAATGCATTTCTTGTCAAGTCAATTCTTGTAACCTCATCTTTTGTCAAAAAACTAATTCCACCTTTTCCTTTGCCTAATTCATTTCCACTAAATATTTTATCCATAACTTTTCCAAGTTCAGTCTCTTTTATCTCATCTATGTACTTATCTGGAATAGGAAATCCTTGACTTGTTCCTATACTTTGAAATCCATTTGAATCTTCTACAACTACTGCATTTATATCAATCCATTCTCCTAGTAAATTTGTAATTCCAGCTTCACTTGATATATAAAAATCTGCTTCTATATTATTATTTATAGCATATTCTTTTAAATTCTTTACTCTATTTTTAGCTCCTTGAAGTATTTCTTCATTTATTGGTTGATCTCCTACATTTGAACTTACTGCTATTCCTTCTATTTCTATATTATCAAAATATTTTTCAAAGGCTTGTTTTGCTCCTTCTATTTTTCCTGGGTTCTTTGTTCCTATTAATATTTTCATAATTTTTTCCTCCATATCCCATGTTTTAAACACGTACATTATTTTTCTAGTAAATGATTGTCTCTACTTTATAAAATTTATTTTTTTATTTATCCTTGGTAATCAAACTTTTGTATACTTCATCTATGTTAGTTATTTTTAGTGCACTTAAAATTTTATATGCCTCTTCTTTTGAAATTTTTAAAAATATGTCTTCATCTTTTAAAATCTCTTGTATTCTAGTATCAATAATATAATCTTTTTTATTCTTTTTTTTATATTCTATGTTTGTTTCATTTATCAATCTTATACATTTAAATATATTATTATCTTCCATCATATTCTATCTCCTCTGTTATTATATGTCTTTCTTTGTTATGTACATATTTTCCTTCATGAATATTGTCATTAAACTCTCTATCAGTCAATATTTTTATTCCTAAAGAATTTATAACCATAAATCCCATATTCCAACGCATATATAAAGATTCTTTATATATTTTATTTTCTTTTACCCAGATTTTTTGAGGTTCATATCCTTTCATTTTCAATATTGTATACATATACTTAAATATGCCATCATTTCCTATTAATTCTATCTTTTTTAATAATATATCTATCCATTTGCGTTTTGATATTTCCACTGCATCATCTTTAATTTCTTTTTCAAATTCTTTTTTTGATTTTCTCGTTTCATTTATTTTTATCATTTTATCTTTAACAATATTTTTTTCATCACTTACTATAGTTATGCCTTTTATTTCTAATCCTAACTTTACTCTATTTAAATCAGCACCTTTCCAATAATCATCAGTATCAATAATAATCATAAAATCATCACATACATATACCGTAGCATAATGGGTTTCATATTCATCAGAAACCAAAAAAATATCCGAATCTTCTTTGATGAATTGTTTTAATCTAAAAGCAACATACCTAGACAATTCATAGCATATCCTTCTGTTATGTTTTTTTCTATTTTCTTTCCATGTAAAATTAGGATTTCTTCCATATTTTGAATCTATTGTACAAATATTTTTTTCCTTATTATAATTTCCCAAGAAATAACAAAAATCATCAAAAACAAAATGCTTGCAAACCAAACAGTGTATTTTTAGTATTTTTTCTATTGTAGATAGTTGTTCAAAATATTCATCTTTATATAGTTCATCATAAAGACTGTCATCATCTTCTTTCCAATATACATAGTCTTTATTTATTTTTTCACTATAAATTACTTCTTTTTCCTCTGGATTGACTTTTATTTTACTCCAATTCATCAAGCTATTTAAATCTTTTAATTTTATTAAAAATTCTTCTCTTTTTTTGTTTTTGTTCATCTTATTGTCTCCTCAATATTTTACTTAAATATTTTTACAACTTATTATTAAGTATTATATCGAATCTTTTAAATATAACACCGCAACACACTCCACATTACTTGTAAAAGGAAACATATCAACAGGCACAATAGTTTTAATATCATACTGATCTTCAAAAAAGGCCAAATCCCTAATCAAAGTAGCAGGATTACAACTAATATAAACAATCTTTTTAGGTTTAATCTTCAAAATATTATTAATACTATTTCTATCTAATCCCTTTCTAGGAGGGTCAAACATAACAATATCAGCAGAAATTCCTTTATTATTAATCAAATCATCTAAAACAACTTCAACGTCACCTGCATAAAACTCAGTATTATCAACATTATTAATTTTAGCATTTTCTTTAGCAGCCTCAATTGCCTCTTCTACAATTTCTATACCATAAACTTTTTTCGCATATTTTGACATAAACAAAGTAATAGTACCAATCCCACAATATAAATCAAAAACCGTATCCTGTTTAGTAATTTGAGCCATTTCAACACCCAAGTTATATAATTTTTCTGCTTGAACAGGATTTACTTGGTAAAAAGATAATGGTGAAATTCTAAAAGTATATTCTCCTAAAATATCTTCAATGCAACCATCTCCATATATATTAATATTCTCTTTACCTAATATTACATTTGTATTTCTCATATTTATATTTTTAACAATTGTTTTAATTTGTGGAAATTTACTTGTAAGTTCTTCAATTAATTGAGCTTCTTTTGGAATTGATTTTCCATTAACTACTAATATACACATAATCTCATTTGTTTTAATCCCCACTTTTATTACAATATGCCTAAACAATCCCTTACCCGTTTTTTCATTATAAACACTTATTTTATTTTCTTTGATAAATTGTAAAATAAATTTAGCAATTTCTTCTGATTTTGGATTTTGAATCAAACATTTTTCCATAGGTATAACTTCATGCGTTCTTTGTGCAAATACTCCTATTACAGGTTCTCCTTCTTTATTTATCCCAATTGGATATTGTGCTTTGTTTCTATAATGGAATGGATTTTCCATTCCGATTGTTTCTTGAACTTTTACCTTTGTCTTTAATGTTTTATTTACTAGACTTTGAACTGCATTTTGTTTCATTTTTAATGTTTCTTCATATTTTATATGTCTTAGATTACATCCACCACATCTTTTATATGTTGTACAATCTGCTTCTTGTCTTGTTTCTGATGATTCTAATATTTCTAATATTTTTCCAAATGCATGTGAACTTAATACTTTTACAATTAGAATTTTTACCTTTTCACCTTTTATTGTTCCTGGTACAAAAATTGTAAAACCATCTATTTTAGCAATTCCCTCTCCTTCATATCCATTATCTATTATTTCTACTACATATTCTTGATTTTTCTTTATTTCCATTATTATCTTGGACTCCTTTTTGTAACATTATGTTTATGTTATCATATCTAGTAAATTTTTTCAATAATTTATTGTTTACATTTTACGTCTTTTATGATAAGATAGAAAAAATTTAGTAAGGAGTGTTCAATATGCCTGATAAAAATAAAAAAGAAATTGAAGTTGTTAAAGGAGATGGCTCAAACTTAGAAATTTCTCAAGTTTATGATCACATTAATGCAGCCAAGCCAAAGAACAAGGATAAAAAGCCTAAAAATATAATTGTACCTAATGAAAAGAAAATAGAAAAAAAGAACTAGGATCTGTTATTTAGATCCTAGTATTCTTTTTATTTCTTCTTGCCTTTTTACTTTTTGCGTAGTTGTTTTTATAAGTTCTTGATCAGTTAAAATCATATTTTTAATGTATTTATATGGTGGAAATGTTTTGTTTATTTCTTTTATTTGTTCCCATATAATTTTTCTTAACTCTTCCTCTGTTGCATTTGGATATTTTTCTTTTGCAACTTCTGTATTATAAACTATTTTTACTGATAATTTTAAATCATTTTTGTCTTTTTCATCTGGCATTCCATAAACTAGACATTCCTTTACTAATTCAAGTCTATTTATTAATGTTTCTAGTTCTTCTGGAAATACTTTTTTACCGTTTTTTAGGACTATCATATCTTTTTGTCTACCTGTTAAGAATATAAATCCGTCTTTATCAATATATCCTAAATCACCCGTATAGAACCATCCATCTTTTAAAACTCTATTTGTTTCTTCTTCATTTTCATAATATCCAAGCATTACATTTGGACCTTTTACACGAAGTTCTCCAATTCCATTTTCGTCTTTATCTACTATTTCTAGTTCTACATTATCCATTGGAAATCCTATTGAACCACTTCTCTTTTTATATGCATTTTCTGCTGCAATTACAGGTGCTGTTTCTGTTAGCCCATATCCTTGAACTAACTCAATTCCTAAATCATTAAATCCTTTTGCAACTTTTTTGTCTAATGGTGCCCCACCTGATATTATAAATCTCATATCTCCACCAAGTGCATCAAGAACTGACTTGAACATTTTTCTTCTTACATCAATATGGCACTTTAATAATGCATTACTGATTTTTTTTGCTATATTTATTGTTTTAGTTTTTCCTTTTTTTTCTACTTCTTTTTCTATATTTCTATATATTGCCTCTACAAGTAGTGGAACTCCAACAAATAATGAAACTTTGTATTCTCTTAAATTTTGTGCCACATATCTTAATCCATCAGGAAATGCTGTTGCAATTCCTGCAGATAACATTACTATCATTTCTGTTGAACCAAATATATGATGAAATGGCAAAAACGCTAAGTTTACATCTGTTGGTAAAAATCTTTCTACTAATAACATTGCATATACATTTGATGCTATATTATGTTGAGATAACATTACCGCTTTTGATTTTGATGTTGTTCCTGATGTAAATAGTAATATTCCCATTTTATCTTCATCAATTTTGTTTTGAATATATTCTTTTTGTCCTTGTTTTACTAATTCTTCTCCTTGTGCTTTTAAGTCCCAAAAATTTTGGTATCCTTCTTTTTCTGTCATACAGATATATTCTTGTAAATTTGTATTTTGTCTTTTCTTTATTTCTTCTATATTTTCTGTGTATTTTTCATCAAATACTACAACATCTGCTTTGCTTCTTTCTAAGCAACTCTCTAATTCGTCTACTTGTAGCTCCTTGTCTAGTGGAACTGATACTATTCCTCCTAATAAATTTGATAAATGTGTTATTACCCATTCATATCTGTTTCTTCCTACTATTGCTATTCTTTTGTTTTTAAATCCCATTTCATATAATTTTGTTCCAAATGCGTTGATATCTTGTAATAATTTTTTATATGTGATGTTTTCATATGTGACTTTTTTATCTTCTTTATGTTTTAATATAAATGCTGTATTTTTTGCATATTGTTTGGCTGAATTGTATATTATTCCTTTGATATCTTTAAATTCTATTGCATTAAAATATCTTTCTCTTTCCATTATACATTTCCTTTCTATTTTTTCTGTCTATATTTTATGCGTCTATCTAGTTTTCGATACTAGATTATCACATAAATAATATGTTGTCAATATACTGACTGTACTTTCTAAAAATTAAATGTTCATTTGGGACCGGTTCTTAAATGTGCAAAACGCATAAAGAAAGAATCTAAAATTTTAGATTCTTTCTTTATCTCATTTTTTTCCATGAAATGATTTACTTTAAATGACTATTTCCTGTTGCATAATCAATCTCTATGCCAGGCTGTACATTATAAACATATATGTTGAAACATACTCCTTTTCCATTATCTTCTACAGAATATGCTTCCATTTGTACTCCATTTGCAACTAAATTTTGATTTTCGAAAATAGGTGTAACTCTATATAATACATGATTTTCAGGATTTTTATCAATATATTCATCTACCTTATTTTCGAATGGTAACATTCCTTCTACATTCATATATCTTGTTCCTGTAATTAGATTCTTTTCATTTGCATTTTCTCCAGCTAATTGATATCCTATTAAATGACATCTATTATATAAATAGTTTCCATCTACTACGCCTGGATACTTAGCTGTCTGCCATCCAGTTGGTTTTACACTTGAAATTGCGCCTCTTTTTTCATTTTCTGCTGGCATAATTTCTTTACAAATATTAGCATATGCTACTCCACACCTTCCTAACGAGTCCAAATCACTGTATGTTTCAAATGCTTTTGTTGTATATTCACTTTCAGTAAATGATGGTTTATTATTATTTATTTCTATGTATGGACTTTGATTGTATTCTGGGATATTTTCTAAATTTATTGATGTTGAATTTGATGTTGTTACAGTATTTGTTTCTTTAGTTTTATTTGAGTTGTTGTCTTGTGTTCCTACTCCAAAGTATCCTGTTATTCCTATTATAATTGCTATACATAGTAATATTATTAATTCACTTAAATTATTTCTTTTGTTTCTTTTTCTGCTCATTTTTTTATCCTTTCTATTTATTATCAAAATAATTTTTTCTTCAATGTTTTTCATTAATTCTTTTGTTGCATTTTCAGCATAGAGTTCAAATTATAAATATTCATATATTCTATTAATTTCTCTATATGCTGTTGGTGTAATTATTACTGTGTATTTTTCAATATCCAAACTTATGTCTCAACTCCTCAAATGCAATATCTGATTCAATTCCTTCTCCATTTTCAATTTCTTTTTCTGATTTCTTTAGTTTTTTTAATATCTTTTTCTGTCTTTTTAAGGCATTATCTTCTTTGTTAATAAATACTTCCTTATATTTATTCACTACCTTATCTATAGTCTTTATTTCAGTTGTTCTTTTCAATTTCATTCTCCTTTCTAATGTTATTTTTTCTATTTTTCCGCTTCTTCTAACATATCATACCCATTTTCTGAATATAACTCATATTTTCCATCTTTATATTGAAGCATTGCTCCTTCTTTTGCAACCTTTGATAATTCTTCAGATGTTATTATTTCTTTAAATTCATGTCCCGGTTTATCTGTAAAATCCCACAAATAAACTTCGCCATTTCTATCTTCTGTTACCAAATATAAATGTCCTTCTTTTCTATCTTCTTGTAACTCTTGATTTTGCTTATTTTTATTTTCCAAGCTTTCTGATAAATCTTGCATAAATTCTTTTACATTGTCATTATTTTTGATTTGTTCTGCTATGTTTTTTAAGAGATCTAAATTCACAATATTCCTCCTTTCTTTTGAGTAATATTTGTTGTTTTATTAAAGTTTGTATTAAAATTTGAATTAATAAATTATAAAAATATAGATTAAATATGTTACATAATACCATACTCAATCTATATTGTCAATTTATATATCAGTTTATATGAAATATCTTTTTCATATAATTAATAATTTTTTTATAGAATTTTTCTTTTTTGATTTCTACTGGAAAATTACTTTGTATTTCTTCATTCTGTTGAATTACCTTTTTTTTCTTTTTAAATAAATCATCTGGGTTGTATTTTTCCCTTTTTAGATTTTCCTCAATTTCTCTATCATTTTTTTCTTTCTCTAATATTCGTTCTTTTTGCTCAGGAGTTGCCCAATAATCACGAAATATATTAGCCAAAATTGCTTTTGTTTCTTCTAAAATATCTTGTTCTTCAAAACTTTTACTAATATCAATTTTAAAATCATATTTATCATCCATATTAGTTTTAAATGTTTTTATCATTTTTTTAGGAATTTTATCAACAATCTCTTGCGGTACATACTTCAATATTTCTATTACTTGTTTATATGCTTTGGGATATTTATCTTCCATCTTTTGTTCCTCCACTTATACTCTTACTTTATTATATCCTTATCTTGTATCTCCATATCTCTTTGTACTCTTCTATCAGCTTCTTCTTTTTTGTTAATATCAGTATCTAATGCAAATTTTCCTATTTTTTTCTGAAAAGCCAATTTGCTTTTTTCCAAATCTGATACATATTCAAAGAATTTTTCCAATCCTCTCATATAATACATTTCAGGTTGATTCTCTACATTTTCTTTTCCAACTTTATTCAAAAAATTTTGATAAGCATATTCTACAACAGCTAGTGCATTATCTTTATTTTTACAGCATAATCTACTAATCTTATTTGGTGATACTCCCCTATCAAATCTAGTATGCATATTATGTTTTTCCATTGCTTTACCAGTTTCATCATCTATATCATCAATTAGATAATCTATTTTTTCTTGTTCTTCTTTACTCATATTTTCGAATTCTCTTGTAGTTGTTCCATTCAAATCCAAACTATAATAATTTGCATGTTTTAATATTTGATATGTTATTCTATAGGCATTTTTCCATGCATCCTGCTCAAAATCATCTTTACATTCTGAATATTTTTCTAACCAATTATGTAATACTTTATTTCTTTGCTCGACAGGCATTTTTTCATTGTCTATTGCATCTTTTGATACTCTTGTTAAATTATACACTAATTGCAACATTTCAGTTATCCCTTGTGAAAAAAATACCTTTTTATGAATTTCAATTCCTTCACTATTATGTCCTATTCTTGCTTCTAGTCCTTTTTCTTCTATTGATTTTATAGCTCCATCCGAAAAATGAAATAGCACATTTTCCAAATCAATATTTTCTACTTGAATATTATTCATTTTTATCCTTCCTATATATTATTCCACATTTCATTATTAAAGAAATAATCTTTTCTTGCAAGTATTGGCTTTAAGCCATTTTCGTATATTAAAAGTTCATCTTTTTTTAAATCATCTTTTATAAAATCTGGATCTATACCTAATAATTCGCTAAAGTACATAATATCTGATTTTATATTAGTTCCTAACAACATTTGTGTATCTATTGAATTCATTATATTATAATATTCTTTTCCATAGATATCTTTTATGTTTTCCATATTATTTGTCATCAAACTTATTGATAATTTTCTACATCTAGCTAATTCTACATTTCTTGCAAAATCATAAATTTTTCCTAATCTTTCTACTTCATCTAACATTATATATATGTGTTCTTGTCCAATATTTCCAATTTTATATGTTGCTAAAAATTGGCTTATAAAAATATTATTGAATTTCGCATCTTCATTACGGTTTCCATTTTGCATTAGAAATATAGCTGTTTTTCCATCACTTAATTCTTCAAATTCAAATTTGTCAGTAGCTTCACCATCTTCTTTTATTCCATTTATTACAAAAGATAATTTTAATATCGCAGTAGAAACTATACTTTGATATGTTTTTTCAGGAAATGTCTTTAAAATCGTATAATATTTATATGCTTTTGTATTTTCTTCAAATATATCAAAATTTGCAAATAAATTTTCTTTTTGCAATCCTAATAATTTGAAACAAGTAAGTAAATCTTTTTTATCTTCATTTTCTATAACGTAATAAATTATTGTCTTCATTAAACTCTTAGAAGCATCATTCCAAAATTCATCATCTTCATTTCCTACTAAGATATTAGCTAAACTTTCTATGTCTGCATCAGTTTTTATATGGCTTAAAGGATTATATTTATATTTGTCTTCTTCATCAATATTATTTTCTATGTCTCTATTTTCATAATTTAGTACTTTTATTTTATATCCATTATTTTTTAGATATTTATGAGTTTTATCGTAAACTTCTCCTAGTGGATCTACAATAATATATGACCCTAACATTTTTAATGTATTAGTAACTGTATATGCTGATGATTTTCCTGCTCCACTTCCCCCAACAATTAATGTGTTTACATTTCCTCTTTTATCTTCTGGTAATATGATGTCTTTTCCTAAAGTTAGTCCTCTTCCATCTTTTGTTAAAATATTATACATTTTTTCTTTATTTTCAAACATTTCTTCCATAAAATTAATCCCTCCTATTTTTTCTAATACATAATAGTATTCATCTTTCCATTCTATAAAAAGATATTTCTTTCCATTGACTTTTTTATACTCATAACAGCTTATACTCTTTGGTTCTATAATATCTAATATATAATCTTTAGTATATTTAGCTATTACACTTTTCTTGTTAATGTATGCTATTACTTCATTTCCTATTGGATTTATTGTAATTCTTTCGAGCTCAAAATCTTGATTATTTTCTTGCTCTCTGTATTTAAATTTTTGATTTTTCTTTAGTAAAGCAATTGTCTTCCAAAAGCCTATTATTCTGTAATCCTTCTTATAGTATCCTTTAAATTCAAATGGCTTTTTATTTTTTTTAACCTCCTCTCCCTTTGTGCTTGTACTATCTATATCTTTAAGAATGTTAATGTTAGAAGTATATTGAATTATTTTTTCTTGATATTCTTCAATTTTGTTTTTTACTAGCTTTTTGTCATATTTCTTTATCTCTTCTAATGAAAAACCTAGTTTTTTTAGATACAAAATCTGATTCATCTGTTTTATATTTTTATCATCATAATATCTATATCCAGAATATTTATCAATATAGCAAGGCTTTAACAATTCTTTTTCTTCATAGAATCTTATCGTTTTTATTGTTACATTAAATATTTTTGCAAATTCTCCTATTTTTAACATTCTTTTCCTCCTAATTCAACTATACACCTAACCTTAAGGGGAGAGTCAATAGTTTTTTATTAACTAACTTAGTTACGGGAATGAAAAAGTACTTTTCCCTTTTTATTATATATAGTATTTTTATAGTTTTTAATTTCGTTTTCATTTAAATTATTATATAATGTAACTGTTCTTTCTTTAGTATATGAATATAGACCATCAGGAAAATATGATACTGTATCAACAATAACTTTGTTATCATAAATATAATAATCTGTATCTGAACCATCACGATATGAATCGTAACTTTCATCTTTTCTTATATAATCATCAGGTATTGTAAAATTTATTTTTAAATAATATTTTACTCCTAATAAAATGCTACAAATACTTATTATACTTATAGCTATAAGCAATATCAATTTTTTCTTACCAAGTAAAAATCCTTTATTATTTTCCATATAATTACTCCATTCCATATTTAATAGCAAAAAGATAGTTTCCTAGCAAAAGAAAACTATCAATCCACCAACCATAGCAAGTATAGCACCCAAAATTTTGAAACCACTTGTAGCCTCATTTTGGTCACCAAAGCCAAAAGCCTTTTTAGTAATAATTCTAGCATCATAAACCAAAATTACACCAGCTAATAAAATAAGCACACCTATTAATCTTCCAATTATTTGTAACATAATATCAACATCCTTTTCTCTGCCAATCGCTGTTCCTGTACCAGCAATAGCAATAATTTAAATTTCTATTCTCGAACTAAACTTCTCTTTTACCAAGTCATTTAGTTTTGCATTTTTCTCTTTTTCAAGTAATGGATCATCTTCCATAATTTTTAAAGCTAATCTTTGGACTTTTTTCAAAACTGCTATGTCTTCAAATAAATTAGCAATCTTGAACTCTGGAAGTCCATGTTGTTCTGTTCCGAAAAAGTCGCCTGAACCTCTAAGTTCCAAGTCTTTTTCAGAAATTATAAATCCATCATTTGTATCACACATTACTTTCATCCTTTGTCTTATTGTTTCACTATTTCCTTCGTATTTTAAAATGCAATATGATTGATATTCGCCTCTTCCTACTCTTCCTCGTAATTGGTGCAATTGTGCTAATCCAAATCTTTCTGCATTTTCTACTACCATAATACTTGCATTTGGAACATTAACTCCAACTTCTATTACAGTTGTTGCAATTAAAATTTGAATTTCACCATTTTTGAATCTTTCCATAATTTCATCTTTTTCTTTTGGTTTCATTTTTCCATGTAAATATGCTACTTTATACTCACTAAATGTTTCTTTTTGATATCTCTCTGCAAGCTCAATTACTGATTGCAAGCCTTCCATATCTTCATTTTCTTCAACTAGTGGGCATACTATATATGCCTGCCTGCCTTCTGTTATTTGTTTTCTAATAAAATTATTTACTCTTTCTTCCATATTTTTTCTAACTGCATATGTTTCAATTTTCTTTCTGTTTGGTGGAAGTTCATCTATTATAGATATATCCAGATCTCCATACAATATTAATGCAAGTGTTCTTGGAATCGGTGTTGCAGACATTGCAATTACATCTGGATTTTTTCCTTTAGATGCTATAGTTCCTCTTTGTTTTACTCCAAAACGGTGTTGCTCATCTGTTACGACTACTCCTAAGTTTTTGAATACTACATTTTCTTCTAATATCGCATGTGTTCCTATTAATATATCTATTTCTCCATTTTGTAGTTTTTCTAATATTTCTGTTTTCTTCTTTTTAGTAACACTTGAAATTAATAGTTCTGTTCTTATTCCAAGTTCTTCTAATATGCCTTGAAAGCTTTCTAAATGCTGACTTGCAAGTATTGCAGTTGGTGCCATTATTGTTGCTTGATATCCCGATTTTACTGCTTTATATGCAGATATCATTGCTACTACTGTTTTTCCTGAGCCAACATCTCCTTGTAGAAGTCTATTCATTGGCTTGTTACTTTCCATATCTCTATCAATTTCTTCTAATACTCTTAGTTGTGCTTTTGTCAATTTAAATGGCAAAATGTTTATTACATCTGACATATATACATCTTTACTAAATTGTATTCCATCTGTTTCGTGTTCATAATTATTTTTTAATTTTAATAATGCTAATTGTGTTGTAAGTAGCTCTTCAAATACTAGTCTTTCTCTTGCTTTATTAAAGTCTGAAAATTCTACTGGGAAGTGTATTCTTTCAATTGTATTGTTTATATCCCACAAATTGTTTTCTTTTAATATGTATTCTGGCAATGTTTCTGGCAATTGTCCTTTTACTTCTAAAAGTCCATTTTCTATGATTCGTCTTAATGTTGTTTGTTTTAACTCATATGTTAATGGATAAATTGGAATAATTTTTCCTGTATTTTTACTTTGGTCAATTTCATCATATACAGGCGAATTCATTTCTAATCTTCCACTTTTGTTTGATATTTTCCCAAAAAATCTGTACATTCTTCCAGGTTGAAATTTGTCTCTTAAATATCCTTGATTGAACCATGTTATATAACATGTTCCTGTTTGGTCTTTTACAATTAGTCTGCTTATTGTCATTCTGCCTTTGTGCATTTCGCTGATTCGTCCTGTTGGCATTGCTTCTATTAAGACTTCTTCTCCATCTGTACATTCATATAAGTTTTTTGGCTTGCTTCTGTCTTCATAGTCTCTTGGATAGTATTCTATTAAGTCTTTTAATGTATATATTTTTAGCTTATTCAGTAGTTTTACCCTGCTTGGGCCTACTGTTTTTACATATTTTACATCTTTGTTTAGGTCTAACATTGTTACTCCTCTTTTTCTATATGTCTACATTTTACTATATGAATTTTCAAAAATCAACAAAATTGACAAACTTTCCCAAAGATAAAAAATAATTTAGGACATTTGAGTATCATTTTCAAATGTCCTTATGTTTTATTTTATGTCTTGTTTTTTATATTAGTAAAATACCCTGGTGTATCTGCCGTGTCTATTCTTGCATAGGTTGCGTCTAAATGGTTAGAATCATATGTTGTTCCATTACCACCAACTAAATTCAAACTATTATCAAACATATTTGCAGAATTAGTTACTGATGAAATTGACCAGCCCTTATTCGTTTCTGAATCATATTCACTTACATATATTGTTTTTAAGTTTTTACAATCTGCAATCATTCCTTGCATATTTTTTGTATTATTTGTATTAAAACCACTTAAGTCTAGTTCTGTTAACATATAACATCTCCAAAACATAAAATAAAGACTTTCTATGTTATTTACTTCAAAACTACTTAAGTCTAATTCCGTTAATTCATTACAGTTATAAAACATATATGACATATTCACTACTTTTTCTGTTCTAAAATTATCTAATTTTAAAGTAACTAAATTAATACAATTATTAAACATATTTCCCATGTAGTTTACATTTTCAGTATTCCATTCACTTAAATCTAAGTTCACTAAGTTTTTGCAATTAGAAAACATAAAAGACATCTCGTTTACTTGACTTGTATCCCATTTATTCACATCTACATTTGTCAAGTTACTACAATTCCTAAACACAGCATACATTCCTATTACTGAACTTGTATTAAATTTACTAACATCTAATTCTATCAAATTATTATCACCACTAAACATACTTGATATATCTTTTGCTGATTCTGTATTCCAATTTGATATATTTAATTCTGTTAAATTTGTACAATCCTGAAATGTTCCCCCATATGAATAACCACTATGTCCAAATTCCGTTACTTTGCTAACATCCCAATTATTTAAATCAAGTTTTTTTAATGAACTACATCCTTGAAATGTTGAAAACAATGTTGTGACTTTGCTCGTATTCCAATTACTTAAATCTAGGCCAATTAAACTATTGCATTTATTAAACATCCATGACATATTTGTTACATTGCTTGTATTAAAATTACTAACATCTAAACTAGTTAGATTATTGCAATCTTTAAACATACTTGACATATTTATTACATTACTTGTATCAAAATTACTAACATCTAATTGAGTTAATTCTTTACAACCAGAAAACATGTTGTTCATATCCGTAACTTTATTTGTATTAAAATTTGAAATCTCTAGTGTTTTTAATTTACTGCAATTGTTAAACGTTACCCCCATGCTATTAACAGAACTAGTATCCCACTTGCTCAAGTCTAATAATTCTAGCGAAGAACACCCAGAAAACATATTCTGAATTGTCATAACCTTACTAGTGTCAAAATTACTAATCTTTAAATCATTTAACTTAGAATCATAAGAAAACATAATGTTCATTTGTTTTACATTACTAGTATTAAAATTAGATAAGTCTAATTTTGTTAATGATCTACAACTTTGGAACATAGCACACATATTTTCTACTTTACTAGTGTCAAAGTTTGAAAAGTCAGCTTCAACTAAACTTCCGGCATCCAGAAAACATCATCAACATATTTTGTGAATCTCTCGTATTGAAATTCTTTAAATCAAGGGTTACTACTTTACTACAGTTTTCAAAAAATGACGTAAAATTGTTTACCCCTAATGTACTAAAATTACCAAATTCAATGTTTTGAACATTATTTAAATTCTGAAATAAATATTGAGCATTTTTATTTGCGTAAATTGTATTTTCACTTACAAATGTCAATTCATATAATCCATTACTATCATTATCTGTATAATATCCAATTATGCTTTCATCTTGTTTTTCTGATGCATCAAACTTTTCTATTATATTTGTTGAAGTTGGCTCTTCTCCCTGTTCAAACTTTACTGATTCTATTTGATTTTTTAATATTGTTCCTGTTAAGTATTTGTTTGTATTGCTGCCATTTTGAGCAATCACCATCCTATTAATTCTTGTCATCTTAAACTGTATATATGAGTTTAACGCTGTATTTTCCGGTATTGATGATTGATCTTTATATTTAAATTTTATTATTATTTCTTTAGTTTCATTTGGCTCTATTGTTTGTCCAACCGTAAAACCACTTATCTCAAATGTTATATCTGGATTATCATACGAAACATCTAAACTTTCATCATATATAACTTTACTAAATTGCATTGTTTCATTCGCATTATTATAAACAGTAACCTTATATATAATCTCTGAGCTTGGATTATCCTTTGATAACTCAACAGTACTCCCCATCAATGTTCCAACATAGCTTTTGATTTTAGAAGTTGTTAAGTTAGCATCTACATCACTTGTTTGTTCAACATCTGTAATAAACACTCCATCTTGTACTTTAGCAGTTACAGTTCCACTTATGTCTCCTGTTACAGAGTTTATAGCAGAATATCCTATACTCATAAACATCAGTGCTGTAATTAACAACCAAAATATCACTCTATTTTTATCAACTGTTTTTCTTCTCTTTATTTTTCTAAAACTATCCGTGTGTGTGTGTGTGTGTGTGTGTGTGTGTGTACAGCCTCAAGGCTTTCAGGTTTCTTTTTCATTCAATTTTTTCCTTTCGTTTTTTGTTCCTTGTTCATTTGGGACCAGTTCATTGAGGACCGGTTCTCTTTTGAACAAGTTCGTTTGGGACCGGTTCTCTTTTGAACATTTGCACATTTAAGAACCGGTCCCTAATGGTCACCTAATAGTCAGATCTGTTTTTCTAGCTCTTCGTTTAATTTTTCTATTAAAACAACATATTTTTCTTTTATATCTTTATATATTTTTCTTGATGTCTCTTCATCATATAAATGAGATAAGCTATTTCTAGCCAACATCATATCAATCCATGTTTCTCCATCTTTAATTAATCCGTTTTGAAATGCTGTTTTTAACACTTCTCTTGGACTTCCTGTAGTTTCAATTATTCCATTGTATTCCATTAAATCTTTCATTGTTTTCCACGCTAGTTCAAATGTAAATTCAAATCTGTGTAATGTTCCATCTATTGCAATTTCTGTTTCTCTTTCTTTTAATGCTTCTTTTAGTCTTTCTGTTGCCTTAGCTAAGTCTTGTTTTCTTTCCTCAAATCTCTTCATTAAAATTCAACTCCATCTCTTTTTATAGATTCTAATAATTCTAAGTTAGTTTTATCATCTATAAATACTAAATCTATTTTATAAATTATATCTAATAAATCTATTTCATTCATTATTTTATATTGTTCTTCCCTTGAAACATTTTCTTCTATTGCAATATCTATGTCTGATGTCTTTTTATAATCGCCTCTTGCTCTAGATCCAAATAAAATAAATTTATATCTTTTATTATTATTCACAACTTCTTTTATTTTAGCATATGTTTCTTCTGACAATCCAAATTTCATATTTTTCCCCTCTTTTTCTTTACGTCTACATTTTACTATATAGATTTTTAAAAATCAACAAAATATAAGTACTTTGTAAAAAAATAGGTTACTAGTTAATAGTTTTGATTTAATTTTTATACCAAATGCTTTAAAATAACAAAAATAGTTACAAAAAAACAGCCTAATTTATAGGCCGTTTTTTCAAATTAATAATGTCTACTGATAATAAACTTCACAGATACCTATCAATTCTTTAAAACATTATGTTCGTTTGGGACCGGTTCTCTTTTGAACATTTGCACATTTAAGAACCGGTCCCTAATGATCTTTTCTAATTTAAAATCTAATCCATCTGCACTCACAAGTTTAAACTGAATTCCTTCAATCTCACCTTGAACAGCATCTTTTATAGATTCCCCATGTAAATGGCCATAATAGCATCTTTTAACATTATACTTTTTCATAAGTTCCACAAACTTAGCTTCTTGTTCCAACTCTATCTTAGCTTTTGTTATAGGAGGATAATGCATAAACACTATTATCTCTTTATCTTTTCCGAACTTATTCACACCATCTTGTAAAGACAATTCTAATCTAATAAGTTCCCTATTTATTAATTTTTCATCAGCACCCTCATCTGTAATACTCCAGCCTCTAGTACCACATAAAATTTTATCTTCAAATTCGTAACTATTATTGTATAGAAAATCTATATTATTAAAGTTATTTTCTTTTAAAAATTTTCTCATATTTGTCAAAGTCGTCCACCAATAATCATGGTTGCCTTTTAACATCAACTTTTTTCCTGGCAAACTATTTAGATATTCAAAATCTAATTTTGTGTTTTCCAAATATGTTTCCCACGAAAAATCTCCTGGTAAAACAACCAAGTCATCTTCTTTTACTTTTTCTATCCAATCTTTTCTTATTTTCTCTTCATGACCTGACCAATTATCTCCAAATATGTCCATTGGTTTTGGCACTCTATATGATAAGTGAAGGTCTCCTATTACAAATATTGACATATTATTTTCCCTTTTCTATTCTCCAATTTTTAAATTTGGTACTGCATTTAATGTATTTTCTGAAATATCTCCATTTAGATATCTATAATATCCCGCTGCTCCTATCATTGCTGCATTATCTGTGCAAAGTTTTAAATCTGGTTTATATATTTTTATTCCTTGTTTTTCTAGTTTTTCAAATTCACTTCTAATATGAGTATTTGCAGATACTCCACCTGCTAGCACAACTTTTTTGATTCCTGTTTGTTCTATTGCCTTTGTAATGTTTTCTATTAGTACTTCTGTTACAGCCTTTTCAAAACTCATACACAAATCTTCTCTGCTTACATCTGGATTTTTATGATGCAAATTTATTACTGCAGTTTTTATCCCACTAAAACTAAAATCCATGTTTTCAAAATGTGTTTTTGGAAAATCTATGCTTGGTTGACCTTGTTGTGCTAATTTATCAACTTTTGGTCCTCCTGGATACCCTAATCCAACTACTCTTGCAACTTTATCAAAAGCCTCTCCTATGGCATCATCACGTGTTCTACCTAGAACTTCCATATCACAGTAATCTTTTACATATACTATTTGTGTATTTCCACCTGATGTTAGCATACATAAAAATGGTGGTTCTAAATCTGGATGTGTTATGTAATTTGCAGCAATATGTCCTTCTAAATGATTTACTCCTACTAATGGCTTATTTAGTGCATATGCTAGCCCTCTTCCATATGACACTCCTACTAACAATGCTCCTACTAGTCCTGGTCCATATGTTGGTGCAATTACATCTACATCTTCAATTTTCATATTCGCTTCTTCAAGTGCCGCTTTA
Organism: uncultured Clostridia bacterium; assembly: GCA_928721565.1. GTDB lineage: Bacteria > Bacillota > Clostridia > TANB77 > CAG-508 > CAG-269. The sequence goes on along the minus strand of OV788638.1, from coordinate 1,075,193 downwards.
GCAACTCTTGATATTGCTTCTATATGATTTCTTGATGCAATCTCCGGAACTACTCCTCCATATTGCTCATGAATTTTTATTTGTGTGTCTATTATATTAGATAAAACTTCTCTACCGTTTTTTACAACGGCAACAGAAGTTTCATCACAACTTGATTCTATTCCTAAAACTATTATATCTTTTTTTGTCATTTATATTTCTCCTAATTTTATAATAATCCAAATATTCTCATTGCTAATCCTAATATTCCTTCTGTCATTGAATCTATAAGTGGTGAAATTAGTCTTCCTGCAATTCCTGTTATCCATATAATTAAAAATATGAAATAAAATATTTGTTGATTATTTATAAACCATGTTTTTGCATTTCTTGGTAGTATTGGCAAAAATATTTTTGAACCATCTAATGGTGGTAATGGTATTAAGTTAAATACTCCAAGTCCTATGTTCATTGTAATAATACTCGCTACTATTGCTATTATTATTGTTCCTACTTTATTTAGTAAGAATCCTGCTCCTGCAAATTTTATTATTGCACAATAAATTAATGCAAATATTATTGCTGTAATAAAATTCATTAATGGACCTGCAAATGATACTATTGCATCTGCTTTTTCTACTGAAATATTTCTATTATAATTTCTTGGATCTATTTCAACAGGTTTGCCCCATCCTATATGTGCAAATAATAGCATTGCTAATCCTAATGGATCTACGTGATCAAATGGATTTAAGCTTAATCTTCCTTGTCTTACAGGTGTGTCATCTCCTAATTTGTATGCTGCAAATGCGTGCCCAAATTCGTGTACTGTTATTGCTAATAATACTGCTGGTATTGATAATATTAAGCTAAATATTCCACTTGTTCCATAACTCATTAATGATATTACTACCAATATTCCAATTATTATATATAATGTTCTTTTATCTATATTAAATCCAAACATATATTGCTCCTATCTTCCCCTTGATTTTCTTAAGTATTTAGTTTAATGGTTTCATTGTTGGGAATAGTAATACATCTCTAATTGATGCAGAATCTGTTAATAACATAACTAATCTATCAATTCCTATTCCAAGACCACCTGTTGGAGGCATACCATATTCAAGTGCTGTTATGAAATCATCATCCATCATATTTGCTTCTTCATCTCCAGCTTCTCTTGCTTCAGCTTGTTTTTTGAATCTTTCATATTGATCTATTGGGTCATTTAATTCTGAATATGCATTTCCATATTCTCTACCACCAATAAATACTTCAAATCTTTCTGTTAATCTCTTATCACTTGGCTTTCTCTTTGTTAGTGGTGATACTTCTACTGGATAATCATATATAAATGTTGGTTGTACTAATGTTTCTTCTACAAATTCCTCAAAGAATGTATTTATTATATCTCCTCTTGTTTTCTTAATTGGATCTATTTCTACTTTCTTCTCTTCTGCAATTGCAATTGCTTGCTCATCTGTTTCGATTTCATTAAAGTCTACACCTGTTACTTCTTTTATTGCATCTATCATTGTAATTCTTTTCCATGGTGATTCTAAGTCTAAGTCTGTTCCTTGATAGTTTATTTTTGCTGTTCCTAATACTTTTTGAGCTACTGTTCTAAACATATCTTCTGTTATATCCATCATATCATGGTAATCTTCGTATGCTGAATATAATTCTATGTTTGTGAATTCTGGATTGTGTTTTATGTCCATTCCTTCGTTTCTGAACATTCTTCCCATTTCATATACTTTATCAAATCCACCTACGATTAGTCTCTTTAAGTATAGTTCATTTGCAATTCTTAAGTACATATCTAAATCTAATGTATTGTGATGTGTTATAAATGGTCTTGCTGCTGCTCCACCTGCTATTGTGTTTAATATTGGTGTGTCTACTTCTAAGTATCCTTTGCTATCTAAATATGCTTTTACTTCTCTTATTATTTTACTTCTTAATATAAATGTTTCTTTTACTTCTGGATTTACTATTAAATCAACATATCTTTGTCTATATCTTAAGTCTACATCTCTTAATCCATGAAATTTTTCTGGTAATGGTCTTAATGACTTTGATAACAATGTTACTTCTTTTGCATGTACAGATATTTCTTCTGTTCTTGTTTTGAATACAAATCCTGTTATTCCTATAATATCTCCAATATCCCATGTTTTAAATGCTTTGTAACTTTCTTCTCCTAAATCGTTTATGCTTACATAACTTTGGATTTTTTCATCACTGTCTTGTATTGTGCAGAATGATGCTTTTCCCATGATTCTTTTTGCTATTATTCTTCCTGCCACTGTTACATCTTTGTTTTCAAATTCTTCATAATTAGCTTTTATTTCTCCTGCTGTATTTGTTCTGTTAAATTTTGTTATTTCGAATGGATCTTTTCCTTGTTCTTGTAGTTCTTTTAATTTTTCTTTTCTTATTTGTATTAAATGGTTTTCGTCTAATTCTACTTCTTGATTTTTGTTTTTATTTTCTTGCATTTTCTATTCTCTCCTTTTTTCTCCAATTATACAGAAATATTATAGTTTATTTTGCTTCAAAAATCAAGTATTTATGTAAAATATTGTGATTTTCATTATAAGATTATTGTTTATTTAAAATGATTGTAAATAAAGAATTGAAATATAAGTTTTATTTTGTCTATTGTTAGAGGATATAAAAGTCATTGCTAAATTAAAATTGAATAATATCATTAAAAAGTCAGGCAATATCTGACTTTTTTCTTAAAGCTATTAATTTGATAGTATTTAAAATAGATGGCATTGCAATTACTATAAGCATAATAATTAAAATAAAATAAAATTTTAAATCAGATACACCATATTGCATTTCATATTTGTAATCATATATAAAACTTGGAATCAATATTAGTATACTCCCCACTTTTATTAAACTACTAATTACTGAATATATTAAACCTTTTTTTATTTTACCGATTGTTACTAAAAAATCTAATATAATAATTATTAAAGCAATAATGGAAGGCATTATAAAAATACTTCCTAATTGCTCCCAGCCATCTTTCCCAATACTTTGTAAACCAATTAGAAATCCAAATAATCCAAAAATAAAGCCTAATCCCTCACATATAATTGATACCACTTTTTTTTAATAATTCCATATATATTCTCCTTCTATGTCCAAGTTATTGTTTTCTCATTTTTACTTTTAGACAATAATTTTATATTAAAAGTATACCATAATAAAACCAGATATTTCAATATTTTTAATTATAAATTTATCATTATTATGTAAAATATTGTGATTTTCTATTGCTTTTTTGTTTCTTATATATTATAATATTTTTGATTTGCCTGCATAGCTCAGTTGGTAGAGTGCAGCCTTGGTAAGGCTGAGGTCACGGGTTCAATTCCCGTTGTAGGCTCCATACTCTTTTTTGAACTCTTTGAAAGTGTTGAAAAAAGCCATTATTACCAAAAATACTATTGACAAAAATACGAGTAGAAATTCTACTCGTATTTTTTAATAACTATTATCCATTAATTGTTTTCTGCAAAAGATATAAGCTCTTGTATCATTGTTGAAGTTAATTCATCATTGCAAAAGTCATCATCTTCAAAAACAATCAATTTGGCTTTCTGGCGATCACCTTTCCATAAGTAAATTGCATTATCATTATAAATTTGAATGCTATTAACTCCGGCAAGATTGTCTATGATAAAATCATAAACATCACTGTAAAAAGCTTTTAATCCGCTGTTGTAGAATAACTTATCCAAGCAATTTCTAACAGATTCTTTTAAAAGGAAGTCAAATAATTCCTCTTTTTTTAATAGTTTAATGCTTGTTCCATACCGAAACAATATGTTCCTAGATTCTTTTTCCATTCCCCATGTCATTTCTGATAATACTTCGTTCATTGTTTTCCTCCTCCAATAATTATTGTGTTGATTAATTATATATGCAAAACTCCATAAGGAGATTATAAAGATTAACATAAAAATTATATCATACATCCATTGAAAAATCAAGGAATCAAATTCAAATTATGTAACTACTTCGAATTTGACAAAAGTAACATAACATTGTATAATAAAGTAATGGTTATCCATTTTGAAACTTTTAAACATGTATTAATTTATAGGAGGTTATTTTATGTTATATGAAGAATTTAAAAAGTTAACTTATCGGGATCAACAGAATTTTATAAACTCAATTGATGTATCTACATCAGATGGTAGAAAAAATATAAATGACATAATCAATAGTTATCCCGACTTTATTGTCACTGAGCTGATAAAAAATGTACCAGCACTCACAGAGGAAGATCTTATTATCATTTATCAAAGATTTTCTACTGAAGGAAAAGGAACATATATAGCAAATACATTTGTGACGCATCCTAATTTTTCCTTAAGTGTGTTAAAATATATTATAAGTGATAAAAATTGTCGTTTAAAAAATAGCATTTTTGTTTCAGCAGCTAAATTTACTGAAAATGAAGACATTTATAATATTCTTTTTTCTTTAGGAAAAAAATCTATTTTAAATGCTTGCAAGAAAAACCATCATTTCATATTTGATGAGCACGAAGCTTTACCAGAAGAAGTGAAAATGATACTTTTTCTTTTAGAGTGCGGAAATATTTCAGAAGATACTGGAATTGAAATGATCGATAAATTCAATCTCCATAAATCTATTATTAAAGCTATGCTTAAAATGAATACTAAATGGCGTGAACATATTTTATCAACCCATAAGTTAGACTTTGGAAATGCTGATGAGCAGCTTGCTATTGCAAAAAACAATAAAACTGATAAAGAAACATTGTATGAGCTTTCGCTTGTGGCTAAAAATGATGAAGTAAGAAAGGCTATTCTTGTTCACCATAATTGTACTCTTTATATGGCAAGAAACATGTTTAATTAAGTAAGATAATACCACACTATTTAAAATTAATTAATTTTGAATAGTGTGGTATTTCATGTTTATTTGGATTATCTACTGATTACAGTAACTACAATTTTACACTTTTGTAATAATAAGAAATAAAACACATCAAAAATCTATCAATATGATTTAGATGTGTTTTTTATATATTTAAAATATATTAACTAAATTAAACTTATATTTTTCTTGAATATGTTCAAGCACGAACTTTCCAACATCCAATTCAGAAGCAGCAGAAGAATAATCTTCTGTTTGAATATAACTTTTAGCCGACACGATAGCAGTATCAACTTTTTCAAGTTCATCATGTTCAATATAATATGCTAATTTATCATGTTTTTCACTCCACTTCTCATCTAATTCTGCAATTTTAGTTTCCATCTTCTCTTTATCCTCTTTAACAGCCAAATCTTTTAACTCCGAAAATATTTCATTTATTTCAGCTGTCGTTCTATCTGTATAACCTTGAGTAAACATATCTAGTGAAAAAATCAAGACCACAATTACTATACATATTACAGTTTCTTTAAACATTTTTGCCACCATCCTTTTCTAATGGCTGACAAAAAAACTGATTGTCCCCATCTATTGTTACAATTAGTGCTTCTTCTGGTTTAATCCCAAATTTTTCAGTTTGTTTTTGTAACCATACATAGTTTTTTCCTATTTTCTCTAAATTTTTATACATTACTTTTCCATCAACAACTAAATCATATGGAATTCCTTCGTATTTAGGTTCCATATTGAAATCTTCTGGAGTTGTAGGTCTTTTATTAGGTTTTGGAATAACTGTTACTTGTCCACTTGTTTCTAAAACTGCATATTCAACATCACCTATATTAAATATATTGTTATCTCTAAGTCTTTCTTCTAGCTCATTTATTGTAAATCTTTCCTTTTTTAATACCTTTTCATCAACTTTTCCCCTAAATATTAATATTGAAGGTTTTCCACATATTATTTCTCTAATTTTTGTACTTTTCATATTCAACATAGATATTACAAGATGCATTACTAATAATCCAAGTATTGGTATTATTCCATTTGATATCGGTACTCCTGTCTCTGTCATTGGCAAACTTGCTAAATCTGCAATCATTATTGAAATTGCTAATTCAAATGGTTGAAGCTGCCCTATTTCACGTTTTCCCATTAATCTCATTACTATTAATACAATTATGTATAACACAATTGCTCTAAAAAATGTTATTAACATCAAATTTCCTCCATTTTTATTTATATATATTTTTCACATTTTTTAGGTATTTATACGATTTTTGTATAATTATTTTTTTGTTGTAAATAATATTTATATAACCTTGAAAAAATAAAATTGTAAAAACTAATAAGGAGGTTTTTGATATGTCAAATTCTCAAAGTAATAGCACCACAGGTGCTTCTACAGTTTGGCAAATTGTTAGTAGATTAGTTACAGCTGCTATAGTTTTGGCCATTACAGCATTCTTTACACCTAACTTTAGTATAAATAATATATGGTCTTTGGCTCTTGCTGCAGTTGTTTTAACAATAATGGATTATTTAATAATCAAATTTACAGGTCTACATGCAAGTCCATTTGGCAAAGGATTTGTTGGATTTGCTTTAGCTGCTATTATTTTATATTTTACACAGTATTTTGTAGCTGGTTATTCTATTTCTTGGATGGCTGCTATAATAGGTGCTTTAATTTATGGAGTGGTAGATTACTTTATACCTGGAACTCAACAGATGTAAAAAAAATACTGTAAAATACCCTATAACATATATTTTTTCCTATCTTGCTGTCGCAATCTTCAAAAAATTTTCTTTGTTGATTGCTCCATTTCGCATTCGCTTCGCTCATTTGGTCGCTTGCGCGATAGTTCAAAATATATATTATAGGGTTATTTTTATTACTTTTTTATAAATTGTTATTTTTTTACTATTATTTCGTTTTGGTTCTTGTATATGCTGTTTTCTGGTACAACTCCTCTTACTGATGATAGTGGATATATGTTTGTATTTTTTCCAATAACACTTCCTGGATTTAATACACTTCCACATCCAACTTCTACATAGTCTCCTATCATTGCTCCGAATTTTTTTAATCCTGTCTCTATTTTTTCTTCTCCATTTTTTACAATAACCAATTTTTTGTCTGATTTTACATTTGAGGTTATTGACCCTGCTCCCATATGAGATTTGTAACCTAATATAGAGTCTCCTACATAATTGTAATGTGGTACTTGCACATTATTGAATAATATTACATTTTTTAATTCTGTAGAGTTTCCTACAACTGCATTATTTCCTACAATAGCATTACCTCTAATAAATGCACAATGTCTAACTTCTGCATTTTCACCAATTATTGCAGGACCTTTTATGTATACAGATGGATATACATTAGCAGATTTCGCAATCCATATATTTTCACCTTTTTGCTCATAAATATCTTTATCTAGCTTTGGTCCTATTTCTAATATAAATTTGCTTATTTCTGGTAAAACCTCCCATGGATATTCAAATTTTATCAATAAATCCTTCGCAATTGTTTCTTCTAAATTATATAAATTTTTAATTTTACAATTTTTCATTTTAGGCCTCCATTGAACATTTAGGACCGGTTCTGTTTTGTTCACTGTGCATTTAGGACCGGTTCTGTTTTGTATACTATTTTGTAACAGCTTGCTTTGCATAGAATTTTTCGTATAATTCCTTTGCTGTTCTTGGGCTATCTACACCTTCTTTATTTTTTACAGGTGCAAAGTCATCTTCACGTTTTCCACGAAGTATAGCAATGTCATCAAAAAACTCAAATGCATCAAATATAAATGATTCAAATTTATATGAGTTTGGCTCTGTTGGTATTACCTCTTTGCCATTTTCGTCTATATAAGAGTTTTTCTTGTGTGCACTATGATACATTAATATTTCATTACTTATTTTTTCTACTGCATCTATTGTATATAGATTACACATGATGTGTGACTCACCATATTTTAGTTCACCATCACTATCTACTTCCTCTGCCATTTTTTCTGGAAGCTCTGTATATTCTATTACTTTTGGATGCCCATTCATCTTGCAAAATACTCCTACTCTTTCATGTGGATTTGCTTTTACTACTGACTTAGAAGCTATTTGAACATTTTTATCAATTGCCATTCCAAGTAGTGTTACATCAACCATTTTTAATAATGCATTATCTACACTACCTATAAATATCCATTTTACTCCTCTTTCTTTCATATCTGCTAAACATCCACTTGCACGTAGTGACGCATAAGTTCCACCATTTCCGTCTGATGCCTCTCTTATTTTAAAGTCTTTTCCTATAAGTAGTTTTCCATCTTCGTCTACTAATGGTAATTCACTCTGCATAAAAATTGTTACATAATTTTTATCGTAACCAAAATAATTATTTTTTTCTAAAAATTCTACTGTTTGTTTATTATTCTCTTTACTTGTCATTATGTACCAAGGTATTATTACTCCATATCTTTGATTTGCTTCTTTTAAGTTTTCTGTTAAAATTTCAAATAAGTATTTTCCTTTTCCATATACGTCTAGTTTAAATGTTCCTTTTGGTCCAGGGTGTCCAAGTCTTGTACCTTGACCTCCTGCCATTGTAACTACTGCATATTCTCCTCTCCTTATAGCACTTTCTCCAAGTTCATCAAATTTTTCTCTTTGTTCTGCCGTAAGTTTTGCTTTATCTAAATATTTTAATGGTTCAATTTTACTTTCTTTAAATTCTATCGCCTTTTTGGTGTTATTATATAACTCCATTATTTGGTGGAAATCAATTGAATTTATTTGTTTTATTAGTTCATCTTGTTGTTTCTCATTTAATTTCTTTAGTAACTTTATTATATGATCTTGTTTATATTCCTTTAGAATGTCTATTGTATCTTGTAATTTATCCATTTTGATTCCGTCCTTTCCTGTTTTATTTTTATTAATAAAACAGTTTTTGTATATTATATGTATTTTAACAGCCCAATTCTATCACATTAAAGTTTTTTTAGCAAGTTTTTTTTACACGTCTGTCATATTCTTAAAAAATAGTCCATATATATTAATAAAAGTTTGTCTATCAAGGAGGTATTATAGATGGAAAATATAGGCTTATATCAAGATATAGCCAAACGAACTGATGGTGATATTTATATTGGAGTTGTTGGTCCTGTAAGAACAGGCAAATCTACTTTCATTAAAAAATTTATGGATTTACTTGTTATTCCAAATATAGATAATGAGTATAAAAAAGAAAGAGCAAAAGATGAATTACCACAAAGTGCTGGTGGTCGCACTATTATGACTACTGAGCCAAAGTTCGTTCCTAATGAGGCTGTAGAAATTACAATAGATAAAAATTTAAAATTGAAAACTCGTTTAGTTGATTGCGTTGGTTACTTGGTTGATAATGCAATTGGATATTTGGAAGATGATATGCCAAGAATGGTTAAAACTCCATGGTCTGAGGAAGAAATTCCTTTCGAAACTGCTGCAGAAATTGGTACCAAAAAAGTTATTGAAGAACATTCCACTATCGGAATTTTAATAACTACTGATGGAAGTGTTACAGATATTCCTCGTGATGATTATGTAAAAGCCGAAGAACGTGTTGTTGGTGAGCTTCGCGCAATTAACAAACCTTTTATAATTTTATTAAATTGTGCTAATCCATCTTCTCCTGAGGCAAGAGAGTTGGCCGTACAATTATCTGACAAATACAATACTAAAGTTATGCCTATTAATTGTGAAAATTTGACTGCTGATGACATAAATTCTATGTTTTCTAATCTTCTTTATGAATTTCCAGTTGATGAAATTAAAATTAGTTTTCCTAAATGGATTGATGGGTTAGATTTTTCTCATCCATTGAAAGCAAAGTTGTTTGAACAATTACAAGATGCTTTTACAGATATTTCTGCTTTGAAAGATATTTCTAATTGTGTTTCTAAAATTGAGAGTACTGACATAATTTCTAAAACTTTTGTTGATAATATTATGCTTGGCACAGGTAAAGTTTGCATTTCTATTCAATTAAAAGATGAATTATTTTATAATGTACTTTCTGAAATGACTGGTATGGAAATTACAAACGAGGGTGAGCTTTTCTCTATTATGAGTGATTTGTCTGCTACTAAAAAGAAATATGATAAAATCGCGTATGCTTTGGAAGAAGTAAAAACTAAAGGTTATGGTATTGTTACACCTTCTATTGATGAATTGGTTTTAGAAGAACCTGAAATGGTTAAACAAGGTTCTCGCTTTGGTGTTAAACTAAGAGCTACTGCTCCATCAATTCACATGATAAAAACGAACGTAACTACTGAAGTTTCTCCTATTGTCGGCTCTGAAAAACAATCTGAAGAGTTAGTTAATTATCTTCTTTCTGGTTTTGAAAATGATCCTACAAGTATTTGGAGTTCTAACATCTTTGGTAAAAGTTTAAATGAACTTGTTAATGAAGGTCTACAAACTAAACTTGCAAAAATGCCTGTTGAAGCTCAGATGAAACTTCAAGAAACTTTGGAACGCATTGTTAATGAGGGTTCTGGTGGATTGATTTGTATTATATTATAATAAGGAAGGATTTCTCCTTCCTTTTATTCCTCAAAAAATCTCTTGGCCTCTAATGCTATATTTCTACTTTTTAACATTTCTTTTATATTTTCTATTGCTCCTTTTACATCATCTGTAAAAATAACTCTAGTAATTCCACCATCTTCATCAGCTAAAGTAAATTGTTCAATTCTTATTAAATAACAATTTATTATTTTACTACTATATACATCTATTTTATTTGTTATTGTTCTAGATTCATTTAAATACATCTCTGTAATAATTGGCGATTGACTATCTTTTATTCCTAAAGCTTTAGTTAATAAATCATAATTAGGAATTTGAAACTCTAAATCCTCATAACTGTCTATTAGTTCTTCACCATCACCAGTATAATATTCATATTCTTTATCTAAAATATTTTTTTCTATTTTCTCTAAATTTCCATAGTGCAATACTTCTTTTAATCCTTTAATCATTCTCTTTCCTCTCTATTATTTTATAACATCATTTTCTTCCCAATATACTGTGTAGCAATTCTATTTTCAGGTTTTTTATCACAGATATATAGAACCATCAAAAATATCCACTCTAAAGGTTTCATTATTATATATGTAATATCCGCTTGCCAAACAGTCTTAATATGCTTAGCTAAAGGAAAACCATATTTATCATAAATATATCTAATAAAGTGATGAAATCTTAGAGTTTTCTCTTGAATCAAGTCTTCAAAAGCATTAGCAATACATAACTGTCTATTAACAATTATTTTTTGCCCTCTTCTGATTCCCATTCTTGTTGGTTTCACTAGTTTTTCATGTCCACTTACAGCTACTGTGCATAAATAATGCGCATCATATTGAACAGAAGGAGGTGAAACTTTTTGTGACAATTTCCAATCACTAGTTTCTAAAAATGCTCTTATTGCTTCATCTGGCCTTTGACCTAATAGGACTAATATACATATTAAAATTGCTGTTAACGGAATAGTTAGAACAACTGCTAATATTGGCCAATTATCTGTATCATATATTATCTGACTACATTTATTTAAAAATTTATTTTCGTATTCTTTTGACTGTAAATTTTTTTCTTTATATCTTTGTATCACTTCAATTATGGCTCTTATACTGCATAAAATATAATTTATTGGGAATATCAACAAATATGGTATTCCGTAAAATAAATATCTTGTAAATAAATCTTCAACAGTAATTTGAACCATAAAAATTATCATATATATTGAGCATATTATTATTCCTGATATTGAACATACAATAATAAGTGGTGGTAAATCTAATTTTTTTCTTCTTATTAACAAATACGATACAAGCCCTAGTATAAAAATAGCAAGTACCGTTGGCATACTCCAAGAAGCAATTGGTGCATGTTTATCAATTTCTAATCCGCCTAGTCTTAATGCTTCTGTATAATCTTTAAAATCTAATGCTAGATATAGAAAACCTGTTAAACCAATTCCAGCAATAAATGTTACTCCCTCTATTATATTTTCTTTGATCTTTTTCTTTTTAAATAAATTTATTACATTTAATAATGTTAAAATTAGTGGACATATTAAAAATACAAATCCTATTCCTAAACCTAATAACATATCATAATCCATGATTTTCTCCTTTTACTCATCAATATTATAATAAATACAACCATCGTTTACTACTTTGCTATAAACAAGGCAATTTACAAAGTATTTATCACTTTTGGTACCTAATTCATATTTTATATTGCCAATATTTGCCTCTACATTTTTAATTTTATATTTTGACATTATAATAATTACATTTTGATTATCATAATCTACATCTGGCAACTCATCATCAATAGTAAATCCTAATTGCTGTAAAAGCATTTTATATTCCACTTCATTATTTACTCTGGTTGTTTTATATATGCCATCTTCTTGTTCCCAAAAGCCAGCATCAGTTGGAATTTCTGAAACTTGTTTTTTTGATGTATAACTTTTTCCTTTTTTAAATTCATACTCCTGACTGTCTTCAGTATAAAATTGTATTTTTTTCTCCAAGTCACTATTCTCGTCTCCTAGTAAGAAAATATAGTTTTTCTCTTCTTCTGAAGGATTTCTAACAATATATGTACATTCTACAAAGCTGATATTTTCTTTTTCTAGTTCTGGCTTATCATCTGTATAATCAGCTGATTGGTTGTATAATAATGTATATACGTCAGCAAAATATTTATCTTCTGAATTCATTACTTTATATTTATTATACTTATTTTTGTATATAATTTTACTTGGCAAAGGAAGTTCTGAAGCTTCTCTTATTTGCGAATTTTCTTCATTTATTTTTTTCTTTTCTATGTTAAATATTTCTAATATTCCAAGTCCTATTGCTATTAATAGTAATATACTTGTTATTATTTTCCTATTTTGTTTCATAATCTAAGATATCTCCTGTTCTTTCTACCATACATAAAAAATCTTATATTTTGATTAAAATATATCATCACTATTTAGTATTGTCAATCTATTACATTAAAATTGATTGAAGCCAAAAAAAGATAACCATATTATATGGTTACCTTTTTGCATGTAAAATTTTTACTTTTTTTTAAAATAAAACCAAATTGAATTTAGTGACGGTTTCACTTTAAATTCCATCTCCAATTCGTAAATTCCTTCTACAATTTTTCCTATCATTTCGACAGAAATTTTTTGTTCCAAACAATTCTTTAAAATATTTGCAACATCCATTTTATTCTCTACACCTTCATCAAAATATGTATATATCTTGTATGACCTGCATATTTTGTGATTGTTTTGTTTGAGTATAAATTTGGTAAAGAATTGTGGTTTTATTTTGTTCCGTTGTCGCATAGTTGCTCCTCCTTTTAGGTTTATTTTACATAATCAATTATATCATACTTTTTAATATTTGTCATCTTATTACTGGCCTAAATTTTACTTTAGGCCAGTTTTATACTATTTAATGAATTAACAACAGCAACATTTTTTCTTTTTGTCATTCTTTTGGCAACATATTAAAGCAATCAATGCTATTATTGCTAATACAGCTAATGCTATTATTAATACTGCAATAGCGCCTACTCCTAGTGTTTCTACAAATCCTGTAACAACAGCAGTAATAGCTCCAATAAAGAAAGTTAAAGCAAATATAACTACTGCAAATATTAACCATAAACATGAACAGTCTTTCTTTTTGTTTTCTTTTTTACAATATATTTCAACTTGTGGTTCCATAATTTAGCACCTCCAGTACTACTATATAATATGACTTTTTTCGACACTTGTTACAACATAAAATGTTCATTAGGGACCGGTTCTCTCTTGAACATTTGCACATTTAAGAACCGGTCCCTAATGAACACTTGTAAATCTCATAAAAATATAGTATAATTAGTAAAAATACTTATAAAGGAAGAATTGAAATGAAAATTTTAAGTATAGATACAGCTAGCAATTTATGCACAGTTGCAATATTAGAAAATACAGATTGTATAAAAGAAATAATAGTAGATGATGCAAGAAATCATTCAGAAAAAATCATGCCAGTTATAGAACAGGCTCTACAAGAGTCAAATCTAACATTAAATGATTTGAGTTTAATTGTATGTGATAAGGGACCTGGTTCTTTTACTGGAATTCGTATTGGCGTGGGTACTGTTCTTGCCTTTCAAGATTCTTTAAATATTCCATGTGTTGGAATAAATTCTTTGGAATCACTCGCTTATAATGTTTCTGAAAATGGGTTAATTTGTTCTTTAATTGATGCCAGAAATGACAATGTTTATTATGGCTTATTTGAACATAAAGATAACATATATACTCAAATTGGAACTTTAGACTTTAAAACTATAAATGAGGCAATTTCTTTGCTTAAAAATTATGATTCTACCATATATTTTGTAGGAGATGGCGTAATTGCAAATAAAGATTTAATAAAAAACCTTATACCAAATTGCGTATTTACTGATAAAAATAATTTAAGTAGTTATTCCCTTGGAATAGCTGGATATAATACCTATATAAATGGTACACAAACTTCTGTTATGCCTTTATATTTAAGAAAGTCACAAGCAGAAAGAGCTCTCGAAGAAAAAATGAAAAAGGAGTGATACAATATGGAAATTACTGAAATGACTTTAAAAGATTTAGAAAATATGAAAGATACTTTATATTCCGATTTTGATAATTTTTGGAGTTATAATGTTCTAAAGCAAGAACTTGAAAATGAAAATACAATATATATTATTGCAAAAGATAAAGATGAAGTAGTCGGCTTTGCTGGAATTTCCATTTGTCTTGATGAAGCAACTCTTAACAACATAGTTGTCAAAAAAACACGTCGTGGTCATGGTCTTGGTGGTGAACTTTTAGAATCTTTAATTGATATTTGTTCTGATCGTAACTTAAAATCATTTACTTTAGAAGTAAATACCAAAAACGAACCAGCAATTCATTTATATGAAAAATTTGGTTTTAAAAATTTAGGCATTAGAAAAAAATATTATAATAACACTCAAGATGCTTACATTATGACTAAATATGATATATAAAAAACAGCTTTTCATTAACTTTTGAAAAGCTGTTTTTCCTTTATATTACACAAATTTTTCTATTTTTACAATAACTCTTCCACTTCTTGTTTGACCAACTAGTTCTTTAATATAAAACCTACCTTTTCCTCTAATTGTAATCATATCTCCAGGCTTAATTTGCTTTGTTTTCTTCGTCTCACATTGAAAATTAACAAAAACCCTTTCCATGTTTATAATATCAAGAGCCTTATTTCTTGAACATCTTGCAAGTTCTGATATAACATTATCCATCCTTAAAGATGAAAGTATTATATCTCGTTCTTCTCTTCTAATTTCTACAGTTCTCAAATTTTTAATCTCTTCAATTGTTATTTCAGACTTAGAAAATCTAGTAAGACTTCCTAAATTTTCTACTAAAAATTTAGAAATATCTTTGTCAACAATTATATCAGCTCCATCATTATCTACAATTATATCTCCGATTTTCTCTCTTTTAACTCCAAGTTTTATGACTGCCCCTAAATAATCTCTATGTGTATATTTTCCTTTCATATCATCTGGTAGTTGTATTCTTACAATCTTAACTATGCTTGATAAGTTTTTCTCTACAACTGAAGAGTTAAACTTCTCTGGATAAATAACAAACTTTTTTCTTTCTGCTTGCTCAAATCCTCCATACCTCATATAATTTTCTATTTTTAGTTTATCAATATAATGTTGTACTAATTCTATTTGAGCTAAATCTAAAAAATCTGTGTATTCAATTTTATTTTTATTTTCGCACATTTCAATTTTATCTGATATCTGTGCTAGTAAAATTTTATCATCTTTTTCTCTCATATATCCTCTATCCTATCAATAATAACATACATAATGTTCCAAGTGGTACTGTAACATTATCTGTTCCTTTTGCTGAAATTGCTTCTATAGCAGTTATTACAAATCCCATCATTGCCGAAATTAATGGCCAATGTGTAGTTGCCCAGAATTCTCCTGTATGCCAAAAAGCTAAATATCCACCAATTAAAACTGTTGAAATAATAAACATTGTAATTGATCCTGCCACTGATTTTTTGGTATCACTTAATTTATATTTTTTACTTTTAATCACTTTTCCAATTAGTCCAGCCAATCCATCTCCATAAGCCATAACTAGATTTGGAATAAGTCCTAATGATGGCATTTTGTATATTCCAAATGAAACTATTACTAATATAAAAAGTGAAATTGCATAATATACAGTTCCTAATCCATCTTGTTTTTCTCTTTCCATTACCTTTATTAAGTCTTTTTTGTATGATATATAATTTATTATTACAAATGTCGCTGGTACAAATGCTGCAAACCATACATTTGTAAAATAATACATTGCTATAAACCACCAGTTTCCTAGCATAATGTGTATAAATTTTCTACTAGCTTCTTTTCCCTTTTTTTCAAATATTCTCGCTCCTATTATTACTAATGTTATATATAAATATGATACTAAAATCCCCATAAAATTGTTCATTTAATTATTTCTCTCCTTATTTGAATTTATACTACTTTTATTACTTTAACATATTTGGTCATTTTTTTCAATATTATTAATTCATTAATTTTATATATATTTAGAAAAAAGTATTTCCAACTCTTGACAATGCTCCTTGTATGTGGTATACTAAATAACTAGAACAGTATACTAGTGTATAGGAGGTGTTAATTTTGAAAGAAGAACAAATTATAGAAGTAGCAAGAACCTTATTCCATAAATTCGGTTTTAAAAAAGTTTCTATGGATGAAATTGCTAGAGAAGCTGGTGTTACTAAAAAAACTATTTATCGTTATTTTGATAGTAAAGAAGCTTTACTAGAATATTTTATCCAAGAGGAACTTCAAAACATGAAAAAAATTGTAGAAGAAGTTGAAAGCAAAAATATGGATTTTTTTGCCACAGTAAATGAAGCAACTTGTAAATTATTAAAATACAGAAAAGAAAAAGACTTTTTAAATATAATTTCTAAAGAAGCTGAATGGTTAAAAAACCCTATCATAATAAAAAACTTAGCATTAATTGACACACAAATTCAAAATTACATCAAAAGCAAACTCCAAAAAGCAAAAGAAAAAGGTTTTATTGAATTTTCTGATTTAGATGTTACTGCATTTTTAGTTTATAAAATGTATATGGCTCTAATCATTGAATGGACTGATAAAGATAAAACAATGGATGAACAAATGATAGCAAATAGTATTTCAGAAATTATTAAAAAAGGGTTAAGAAAGGAATGATTTTATTATGAAAAAAGAAAAAATCTTAAAAATTTTGATTTTTGCTGTAGTTTTATTAATCCCTATTATCTATAGCTTTTTCTATTTAAAATCTTATTGGAATCCATATGGAACTTTAAGTGACATGAAAATAGCTGTTGTAAATGAAGACAAAGGAAAAGACAACAAAAATCAAGGAAACGAATTTGTGCAAAATCTAAAAGACAGTGCAACATTTAATATTCAAGAAGTTAGTAAAGACACTGCCAATGACGGTATGGAAAAGGGAAATTACTATGCAACAATAGAAATTCCAGAAAACTTTACTGAATGTTTGGAAAGTGGTTCAACAACTGACAAACAAATTGCTCAAATAATATATAGACCAAATCAAGCAACAAATTATTTGGCAACTCAAATTATAAATAGTGCAGTAAAAACAATCGAATTAAATTTACAGTCAAAAGTTGATAGAGAAATTATAGCAAACTTATCAAACAAATTAAATGAAGTTCCAGATAACTTGCAATCTATAAGTGATGGAGCTAGTACAATTTTAGATGGATCTCAAAGTTTAAATGATGGAATTAAACAACTTAATGATGGAACAAATCAATTAAGTAACAGTTATAAAGAATTTGATAATGGTATATCATCTGCTTATACAGGAAGTCAAAGCTTAGAAAGTGGACTATCTCAAGTTTCTAGTGGTGTTGATACATTAAAAAATGGTGGTCAATCATTAGATAGTGCTATATCTCAAATAAATGCAGGTGTTGATGAGTTATCTGCTCAAAGTAATTCAGGAATTGCATCATTAGCAAGTGGTGTAACAGACTTAAATACTGGTGCAGCTGATTTGAATACAGGCATTGCAGATTATGTTGGAAATGTAGAATATTTAAATTCTAATGTAAAACCTCTTTTACAGGCACTTTCAGCTTATTCTGGTAATGCTACTGATCCTACATTACAATATTTAGCAGTTAGTGCCAGTCAAATATTAGCTCAAGACCCTGAAAAAGGTAATTTAGATGGTTTCCAACAATTAACTATTGGTGGCCAAAAATTAACAGCTGGAACAAACAATTTATATGCAGGAACTCAAAAATTAGTAGCTGGAACTCAAGACTTAGGAAAATTAACAACTGGTGTTCAAAGTTTAAAATCAGCTTTAACTCAAGTAAAACAAGGAACTACATCATTAAATCAAGGTATTGCAACTTTATCTAATGGTACAGTTCAATTAACAGCAGGAAGTTCTACATTAACAAATGGATTAGAAACTTTAAATTCAAGTTCTAAAACAATTGATAATGCTTTAACTACATTAAATGCCGGAACATCTTCTGCCTATGATGGAAGTAACAAATTAGTTGAAGGTGTTCAAACATTCAAAACATCTATTGATGAAGGCCTTGCTAATACTAAAGAACAATTAAAATCTTTAAACGGAATCGAAGATTTTGGAGCTAAACCTGTTGAATTCAAAACAGAAGCTTATGGTGAAGTAAATTCTTATGGTATTGCTTTTACCCCATTATTCTTATGTATTGGTTTATGGGTTGGTGCTTTAATGGCTTATGTTGTTCTATACTATGATCAAAAACATAGATTTAAAATATTTGACCATGATTATAAAAATAAACTATTACAAAATATTGCATACATTGGACTTGGCGCTTTACAAGGTTTAATTGTAGCTATACTTTTAAAATCAGGTTTAAGCTTTGATATTGAAAACAATGCATTATATTACACAGCAAGTATTTTAGTTGGAATTACTTTTGCAAGTATTATACAATTCTTAATTAGAAATTTAGGAGATATTGGTAAATTCTTAGCACTAATTGTTTTGGTATTACAATTAGCTGCTTCTGGTGGTACATTCCCTATCGAAACAATTGATAAGGGATTCCAAGGAATTACATCTTTCTTACCTATGACTTATTCAATTAAATTGTTTAGAGAAATTTTAGTTCCAACTGCTACAAATTTCAAATGTCAATATTTAGGTATTTTAGTTGGTGTTACAGTTGTTACTTTAGCTATTACTTGTATAGTTGATGTTATTAAAAATAAAAAATCAATTGAAAAGGCTAAAGCTTAACATATAAAAAGGACTGTAAAAAAGAGGTTGCTGAAAAAGTAACCGAGAAAAGTTCTCAAAAATAGTGAATTAAAAAATAATTTTTTAATTCACTATTTTTATCTATACTGTATTAATTATATCAAATTATACTGTTTTAATACGTAAAAAAATCCCTTCTTTTACTTTGTTTGTTGTAAAAAATATACACTTTCACATATATTAATAACTTCAGCAACTAACATCATTATTCCGATAAATCTTGTTATTGTAAATATTGCTTCAAATGGATTTACAATTATTAATACACCTAATATTGCCATTAATATTGAAGATACTAATAATAATCCCCATCTTTCAGCCACTGCTGATTTTAAATTAATTGCTAATTGTAATTTCATAATACTTTTTATAAATATCCATAATCCAATCATTATTGGTAATATTGATATAAATAAAGGCTGATTTAGTAATATTATAAGGCCTAATATTACTAATAAAATTCCCATAATTAATTCATTACTATATGCTTTGATTTCTACATCTTCCATCATATATGTAATTATGTTTATAATTCCATCTACCAAAAATACAATTGCAAACAATGTAACTACTGTTGATACCGCAATTCCTGGTTTAGCTATTAAGAATAGTGAAACAATAATAAGTAATACTGATATTAATATTGACTCCTTTTCATATTTTTTTAAAAATTCTAAAATCATTTTTATTTCTCCTTTCAATATATATTTTCAAACTTTATAAACTAATCCATATAATTGCTAAGCTCAATTAGTGCTTTAGCTGCTACTATATAATCTTTGACAAAATTGAATAAGTAATTAGAAAGCCTTGATGCAGGCCTATCTAAGTATAAATCTTTTGCTATACAAATTCCTAAGCCTTTATCAAATAATTTATTAAGTCTTTTTCCTATTTGTATTAGATTTGCATCTTTTGATTTTTTATATCTTCTTTCAGCATCTAAGTGTCTTTCTTTTAGTTCTTTTATAAATTCCTCAAAAGTATATTCTTTATATCTAGACATTTTATATGTTTGAGCAGCATATTCCAAACCATAAATAGTTTGCAAATTAAATACCTCTAGCATATTAGAAAATTCAACTGGTTTAAAATAATAAATATGCCCTTGTAATTTGTTGAAACTCCTCATTGTATCTAAATAGCCTAATTTTATATTGTTAATTATTCTTTCATGATTAAAGTCAAAAGTTCCTCCTAAATCTTCTGAAGCTGATATTACCTTTATATATACATCTTTATTTACAGTTTTTTTACTAAATCCTACTCCTGCAATGTCTGCAATTATAATATTTTTATATCCCTTTTCAATTAGCATATTTGACGGTATATTATCATATAATCCCCCATCATAATATTCTTCTCCATTTATTATTTGAGGTTTAAATATCGGAAAACATGAACTTGCTAACAAATAATTTTCCATTTGATCTTTTGGAATATCATTTTTGAATACTTGTAATGGTGTTTTATTTTTTACTGAATATGTAACTAGTCCAAAATCAATTTTGGAATTATATAATTTGTCCATATCAACATATTTTCTAATCATTTCTCTTAAAGGTGTATTATCAATTCCTCTTTGTTTAGTATAATCTGCCGCTAAATTAAATATATTAGCCAAATCGAATATATTTTTGTCCGCATTTATTCCATTTACATTCATTATATTATCAATTTTTATATTTTCATACATTTTTACAACTGACTCTAAATCATCTTGTAAAAATAAGGCCCCATTTAATGCTCCTATAGAGGTTCCGACTACTGCAGTTATATTTAATCCCATTTCTTTTAATGCCTTCCAAATTCCCACTTCATATGCACCTTTTGTTCCTCCTCCAGCTAGGACCAAGCCATATTCTTTTTCTTCCATAACACTCCATCTCTTTCTCTTCATTATTCGAAATTATTATATATCTTTCTATTATTTTTTTCAAGATTTAATCATAAACTATATAAGGTGATTTTATGAATTCTCGATTGTATGATAGATCTTCTGATAATATTGAAATTGGTGATATTGCTCAGCTTTCTTTTGATGTTTTTGGTAAAAAAATTAGATTTGTTGACATTGAGCATATCTGACGGTTTTTTGTTTCGCTTTGTGGCTCAACACGCTAAAGCGAATTAAAACAGAGAGACATCTTGTAATTATGTCTCTCTGCTTTGGGATTATTTTAAAGTTAAAGCCGCTTCCCATTGCTTTCTTATCTCTGCCGCAATTTCTTCACTTTCAAATTCAATTGCAACCCTTTTTCCTTTCTTTGTAGTTTTTTCTCCAATAGTTTTTGCATATGCAATTAATTTTTGCATATATATTATAGCAAACCGCTCATTGGATTCAGTCACTTCCAATTCTATTATCTTCTCATTATTGGGTTTAAGAAGTCTAACCGGAATTTTCGTATTTTCTTCTTTTATTCCTGCTTCAAAAAATGATCCCATATTTTTTCCTCCTTTAATTATCTGGAGGTTTACACAGCCCCTCCAGAAAAAATAATTAGTATTTTCTCTTGACTTTGCTGTGTAAAGCACAATAGGTTAATATTATTATATCATATAATAAGCCTTTTTGACAAGATATTGTGCTTATACTTTCATTTCTTATTGTAGGTTAGTCAATCATTTGTCACAAATTATTTAAAATAAATACTTTGAGCACCTATATTGCAAATAACGATTCTTCTTGACTTTTATATTTTTTTATGAATTCCCTGGGACTCAACCATCCTAGTGGCCTCATAGGAAAATTATTATATTCTTTTCTCCATTCTTTTCCTTGATTTCTTAAATCCTCTAAACTATAAAATACTCTTTTATAGTAAAATCTTTCTTGATCTTTTCTATGACTTCTTTCTACTCTTCCATTTTGTTTTGGTGTATGTGGCTTTATTACTTTATATTCTAATCCTAATTCTTCTAATGTGTTTTCAAACATTGTTTTTTTATCTTTTAAAAATGCTTGCCAACTTAATCTATTTGTAAATTCAAATCCATTATCTGTTTGTATTGTCTTTATTTTAAACGGAAAATATTTTACTAATCTTCTTGCAAATTCGCTTGACGCATATGTATCATGTGCATTTGTAAACCATGTATATCTTAATCTTGAATATTCATCTATTGCTGTATATTGATAAAATTTTTCTCCTCTTTCCTGTAATTCTTTGCTCATACATTTCTTTGGAACATACTTAACATCTATTTGAACCTTATCTCCTGGATATTCTCCTGATACCCATTCATTCGGTTCACTTTCTTTCTTTTTGCTTGGTGTTTTTTTGTATATTCCTAATCTTTGCATTGCATGATACAATCCTTGTATTGTTCTTGTATATCCTGCTTGACGTAATTTTATCCATAATACTACTAATCCCGTATCTTTATTGTTTCTTTTATAATTTTTTATTAATTTTATTTCTTCCTCTGTATGTTGATTTGGATGTGAATGTGGACGTCTTGATTTATCTTTTAAACTTTCTAATGTTCCATCATATCTATTTCTCCATCTATATATTGTTCTTTTACATTCTCCAAATTTATATGCTGCTTTTGCCACTCCATATTTTCTTGAAAATTTTACTATTGACTCTTTATATTTTAATCTATCTGTGATATTATTACCCATAAGAGAGCACCTCCGATATGTTTATTTTTGGTCATTTAAACAATATCATTTTTGTGCTCTCTTTTCAATATTTTATTTTCAATGTATTTGTGACATATCTATTTTAAACCTATATTGTGCTTATACTTTCATTTCTTATATTACATATTCATTTAATGGTTTTACTTTAAAAGTTAATTCTCCAAATTCGCATGTTGGGACATATCCTGGTTTTGAATTAATAACATCTGGAATTCTATTTACTACAGAACCACACGTTAACTCTACTGTTGCTGGTTTAGCAACTACTATTGTTGTATCAGGCTCTCCATATACAGTCCATTCATTTTTATCAAATTCGTCTGGAGCATATACCTTACCAATACATTCACTTTCTATTGTAATTCCTTCTTCAGTTTCTGTTGTAACAACAGCACTCATTCCTGTTGCATCTCCTGCCTTCACTGTCATTCCTAATGTTGAAGAATATAAATCTTCTTTATATGTTTGTGGTACACATTTTTGTCTTTGAGATTTTACTGTTAATCCTAATTTTTCACAAAGCCATCCATTTACATTCCACATGTATGATGGTAAATATTCTCCACTTTCTATAATTTTTTGTCTTTCTTCATCACTTATTTTGTCAACTGATGCAACTTCTTTATCAAATGCTTCTAATGTTAATCCAGCACCATGTGCTTTAGCTAATGCTATTCCATATTCTTCTACATTATAGCTTGAACTTCCTTTAATTTTTGTTATTTTTTGTGTTGATCCTGCAATTGATGAAATTAATTGTCCCCAATATATATCTTGGTATCCACTTCCTGTGATTGTACAATTATTTTTCTTTGCTAATTCATCTATTTTTTTAGTTAATGTTGGATTTGAATTTTCTGGATAAAATGCCTCTTCACATGTTGTGATTGCATTTATTCCTAATTCTGCGCATAACATTAACGGATTTTCTAAATCTTTTATTAAACTCATTGTTGTTACTATTGCTATATCTGGTTTTACTTCTTGTAACATTTCTCTTGCATTTTCTGCACTTATTACTGTAACACCTTTATTTTCTGTTCCTAATATTTCCCCTATATCTTTTCCAATTACATTTGGATTTACATCAATAGCACCTACTATTTCTGCTCCTTTTTCATACACATATCTCATTGTGTATAAACTCATTTTGCCTACTCCATATTGAACTACTCTAATTTTTCTTTCCATTGAAAGACCTCCATTTCTGCCAATTCTGGCTTGCAAAATTTTGCTTTAAATTACATTTTATGCAATTTATTGCTAAGCACATTTTATCAATATTATTTCCATTTTTCAATGTTTTATTTAAATATTTTTTTTACTATTATTACATAAGAAACAAAAAGTAATAGAGAAATTATTCTCTACTACTTTTGTTTTATTTGGATTAATTAAAAATATTTTTTATGCCCTACAAATGTATCAATAGATATTTCTAACACATATGCCATACGCATAACAGCATCAAGTCTTTGAAATGTTACTTTTCCTAAAATATACTTTTCAATACCTCCTCTTGATACTCCTGTTAGTTTAGCAAATTCTGTTATTGATACATTTGCCTCCCGTAATATCATATTTAATCTAGTTCCCATGTCCATTTCTTCACAGTCATACTTTTTTTCTAAGCATTCATATCCTGTTAATTGATCTAATGATACTTGAAAATAATCCGCAATTTTAATTGCAGTTTTAACATTCGGTAACCCATCTCCTCTTAAATAATAATATAAAGTGTTTAAACTTATTCCGCACTGTTTAGATAATTGTTTTATTGAAATATTTTTTGCCTTAATATTTTGGTCAAAATTCTTTTTAAAGTTTTCTATTATCTGTATTGAATCATCAAATGGGCGCAATCTTATTCTTGAAGTTGTTTTATTTTCTTCAATTATTGTCTTTTCAGATTTTTTCAACTCTATTATCCCGCTCTTATCTTTAGGATAATATTCTTTTAAATTAACTCCTAATGCATTTTCGATTTTCCGAATATTTTCATATCGTGGTTTCTTAACTTCATCATAAACATATGAACGAATACTCGAAACATGTATTCCTGTTATGTTTGATAGCTCTTTGGGTGATATTTCAAAAGTATAAAGCAATTGTTTTATTTTTTCTCCAAATGTCATTTCTTTTCCTCCTGTATTTTTCTACAAATGTTACTTATATAGTATATCACATTTTATGTGAATTGCAAGTTTTTTCTACGATCCATAATCATCTGGCAAATTACACAAAAAAATAATACCAAGGCAAATTTCGTAAAACCTTGGTATTACTATATGGTGCGGATGAGAGGACTTGAACCTCCACGTCGTTGACACTGGTTCCTAAGACCAGCGCGTCTGCCAGTTCCGCCACATCCGCATCTTCAACTGACAATAAATATAATACCATATTTAGAATTCAATGTCAATAATTTTTGAAAATAAAATTATAAAATTATTGTAAAAACTGATGAAAACAGTCCTATACCGCACCATTTGCTTTATCTTACATTATATGGTATAATATTTATGTAACCAATTATTTGTCAATGTAATTGAAAGGAGAACAAAATAAATGACAAAAAAAGAAAAGTTACTTGGAGATCTCTTCCGGGAGGCAATTTATACAGCAAAAACTGGTCCAGAGCTTTTAGAACGTTTTAGTAAAAAAATTTCTGACAACTTTGAGTCAGACGATTTTCTAATTCTGCAATTGGCCTCACAACTATACGAGTCTGCTCAGATTCGTAAAGCTATTGCAGCTTATATGAAAATGCAATCATTAATTAGTACTGAATGTTATAACCTTATATCATTCAAGTACCCTAATGTAAATTTTTGCTCTTCGCAAAGAGTCAAAAGCATCATTAGTGAGATATACAAGAGATGTGAAAGAATCTTTGATGAAGGTAGGTCTCCTGAAATTCGAGACCTTGTCGCTTCCAAAATAATAATTTTGGCAGAAGAAAATCAGGAAACATTAAGCTATGAATACAAAATTGTTTCAGAAACAATGAAACATTTTTCATATCTTAATTCCAAAAAAGATTTTCCACTCTCAGTAAATCTGGCAGGACCTGATAAGCAAGTTGTTAAAAGCAATTTTTCTCATGAAAAACATCCAAACATTTTGCTTCCTGATGAAAAAGTGATTATTCCAGGTTTATCAATTTTAGGAAAAGACTACATCTCTCATCCAAAAACGCACGGTTATCAGGCATTTCATAGTTCATATGAATTGATTTCTAAATCAAATCCTATGAGAAAGATTTTTTCAGAGATACAAGTTACAACTATATCTCAGTCAAACTATGAACCTGCCAATCACGATAAGTATAAACAAAAAAGGAACCAAAAATGGGATGAAGTTTTTGAGTTCGACGAAAACAAAGTCCATATTGCAGGATATTATCCTCAATTTGGAAAAGATTATTCCGGACTTCAAGAACCTTTATATGTTACTGAAGAGCCAAAAACTTTTTAGTAACACATTGACAAACCCACCTGAGTCATTTCTCAGGTGGGTTCATTTTTTATTATTTTATTTTACTTACAGCAAGTCCATCTCCAACCTCTAATATTTCAGTCTCAATATTAGGATTTTCTGTAACCTCTTTTATATATTCACGTAAATTTCTAACAGCAGTACGTTGTTTATGTTTATTATAATCACTCATAACATAACCTTTGTATAGTATATTATCAGCTAATATAACTCCTGTTGGTTTTATCATTCTTAGAGCTTCTTTTAAGAAAAATGGATATTTTCCCTTTGCAGCATCTATAAATACCACATCATATTTTTCATCTAAAGTTGGTAAAATCTCAACTGCATCCCCTTCATATATTTTTATTTTGTCTGCAACACCAACGTTTTTTATATTTATTTTTGCTTCAGCAATTCTTTCTTCATCTCTTTCTATTGTGTCTATTCTTCCTTCCTTTTGCAAATACTCTGAAAAACACATCGCTGAATATCCTACAGCTGTTCCTATTTCTAATATCTTTGTAGGTTTTACTTCTTTTAGTATTTTATCTACTACTTCTAATGTATCATCCATAATTATTGGAATATGCTCTTCTAATGCCTTTTGTTTTATTTTCTCTAATTCTTTTTTATTCATATTATCTTGCCTCATCAATATTTTTAGTTTCTTTAGCTTTTTCTAGCTCTTCATAAATCCATGCACATATATCTGATTTAGAAAATGTACCTTTTTTATAAACTTTGTCAACAGCATTGCAAGCATCAATAAATTTTCCTGTCTTTTTAAATTCATTCCAAGCTAAATATCTAGGACCAGGCTTTTTATCATTTATATTATTATGCCTTTTCTGCCTCTTTATTTCTGCACTAATTGCGTCAAGTTTCACACCTAGTATTCTTCTGGCATTTATACTATTGTTGGCTCTTCCAGGTTTTTCACACTCATATTTAGCCATAGTATTACCTCCTACTTATTAGCGTTTCTTGCTGCTCTTTCTCTTTCTTTATTATCTAATATTTTCTTTCTTAATCTAATTGATTTTGGTGTAACTTCAACAAGTTCATCATCTTGGATAAATTCAATAGCTTTTTCAAGTGACATTTGGATTGGTGGTACTAATCTTAAAGCATCATCAGATCCAGAAGCTCTTGTATTTGTTAAGTGCTTTTCTTTACATACATTTATAGCTAAATCCTCACTTCTTGAGTTTAAGCCAACAATCATTCCTTCATATACGTCAACACCAGGACCGATGAATAATTCACCTTTGTCTTGAGCATTGTATAAACCATATGTTATTGATGTTCCATTTTCAAATGCTACAATTGTTCCTCTAACACGTGCAACAACTTCACCTTTGAATGGTTCATAAGAATCGAATATGCTGTTCATTATTCCTTCACCTTTTGTATCTGTAAGGAATTCTGTTCTATATCCAATTAATCCTCTAGCTGGAATCTTAAATTCTATTTTTGTATGACCTGCTTCTGCTGGTTCCATGTTAACCATTTCGCCTTTTCTTCTACCTAATTTCTCAATTACAGTTCCGACTGATTCATCTGGAATATTTACAACTAATCTTTCAATTGGTTCACATTTTACTCCATCAATTTCTTTTATTATTACTTTTGGTCTTGAAACTAAAAGTTCATATCCTTCTCTTCTCATTGTTTCAATTAATACTGATAAATGTAATTCCCCTCTTCCTGATACTACAAATGAATCAGGTGATGCAGTTTCTTCTACTCTTAAACTTACATTCCTGTCTAATTCTTTAAATAATCTGTCTCTTAAATGTCTTGATGTTATAAATTGACCTTCTCTTCCTGCAAATGGTCCATTGTTTACACTAAATGTCATAGATACTGTTGGTTCATCAATATCTACAAATGGTATTTTTTCTGGATTATTGAAATCACAAATTGTATCTCCAATATGAATATTTGGAATACCAGAAACTTCAATAATATCTCCTGCTGATACTTCATCTACTTCAACCTTTTTTAGTCCCATATGTGTATAAACTTTTGCTATTCTTCCTTGTGAAATTTTATCATCTTTTTCACAAATGCTTACAGGCATTCCAACTTTTATTGTTCCTCTTTCTAATCTTCCTACTGCAATTCTTCCTACATAATCATCATAATCTATATTAGAAACTAACATTTGAGCTGGACCTTCTTCATCACAGTCAGGTGCTTTTATTGTATTTATTATTGTTTCAAATAAACATGTTAAATCTCCATCTGGATCATTTAAATCTAATTTGGCTGTTCCATTTTTAGCTGATGCATATACTACTGGGAATTCTAATTGATCATCATTTGCATCTAGTTCTATAAATAGTTCCATTACTTGATCTAATACTTTTTGTGGTTCTGCACCAGGTCTATCTATTTTATTGATTACTACAATTGGTTTTAAATTCATTGCTAATGATTTTTTTAGTACTTCTCTTGTTTGAGGCATTGCTCCTTCGAATGCATCAACTAACAAAAGTACTCCATCAACTGTTTTTAGTACTCTTTCTACTTCTCCACCAAAGTCAGCATGTCCAGGTGTATCAACTATATTAATCTTTACTCCATTAAACATTACTGCTGTGTTTTTAGAAAGTATTGTTATTCCTCTTTCTTTTTCTTGATCATTAGAGTCCATTACTCTTTCTGCTACTTGTTCATTTTCTCTGAACACATGGCTTTGTCTTAACAAAGCATCTACTAATGTTGTCTTTCCGTGGTCTACGTGTGCAATTATTGCAATATTTCTTATTTTTTGATTATTCATTTTATTTTCTCTCCCTTTTTTTATTTTGCTAATTCTAATATTCTTTTCATTATTTCTTCTGTTATTTCATCTAATTCATCTTTACTTCTATTACTAAAATCCATTGGTTCTCCATATCTTATTGTCATTTTATCAAATGGTTTTTCTCCTCCAGTTATCCCTACTGGAATAACTCTAGCTCCTGTTTTTACTGCAAAAAATGCTGCTCCATCTTTTGTTTTTTCTCCTTTTTCTACTCCATTTCTAGTACCTTCTGGAAATAGTGCTATACTTTCTCCATTTTTTAATGCTTTAAGTGTTGTTTTTAATGCTGATATATCTTTAGAATCCCTTTTAACATATATTCCATCAAATACAACTCCTAAGAATGCAAAAAATGGATTTTTACGAAGTTCTTCTTTTGCTAAAAATCTTACATGTCTTTTTGCTGTAACAACTATCAAAGGTGGATCATTATATGTTCTATGATTTCCACAATAGATTAATGGTTCTTTTTTATCTGTTGGTATATTTTCAGTTCCTATAACTTTTACTCTATGTACTACTATAAAATATAAACGTATTGCACCTCTAACTATAGATCTTATTATTTGTTTAAATATCATCATTTGCTACCTCTTTCTTCTTTAATCTTGTCCAGGGACATATATGCTTTTGGCTACAACATCTAATTCTATTACATTCATTGCTGTTAAATTTTCAATTTCTCTTCTTGCTTTTTCTTTAAATTCTTTTAGAGTATTTTGAATGTTGCATCCATACATTACAGAGACTTCCATATATATACTTGGGCCAGCCTCTGTACTTGATGCTCTTGTTCTTATAACTTTATGAATTTCTGGCATTTTTTCTGCTATACATTCTGTTATTTGTCTAAACACTGTATCTGATATAGTAAATTTGCCTAAATAGCTAAAAGTAGGCCTTATTATGGTTTTTTCTGATATGTATGGCTTTTGCCCTTTTCCTTTTGACTTGAAAATCTGAAGAGGATCAAGTAAATATCCTGAAAAGTCTTTTTTTAATTCAAATGTAGGAACAGGTATAACATGTTTTCCTTCTGTGACACGCATATTTCTTGCTGTTTGAATTTCTTCTTCTGTTGCAACATCATTTATATAAATTGTATTAGAAACTTCTGGTAAACCTAAATTATTTGCAATTTTTTGTACCATTCCATCTGATGTTCCAAGTATTAATATTTTATCTGGTTTATATTTTTTTATTGCTTTTTCAATTGGCTTTTTTTCTTCACTTTCATAAAATAATGCATGTTTTACTGTTTCTATTTTTGTAGGTGCTTTTTTGGCTGATGTACCTGCTATTATTTCATTATCTTTGATTAATAGTCCGTCATCAATTATAAAATGGATTTCTTTTTCACTTGCTACCATTTGTGCTCTATAACTTTTTCCAGTCCCTGATGGTCCAACAAATGCATATACCTTTATTTTTTCAAATGCCATATTTTTTCTCCTCTTTTATACTGAGTTAAAGGCACGAATCGTCGTGCCTCAAATTTTACATTTTGTGTTAAATTTTTTCGGGAACTTCTTCGACTTCAGCAATTTTTATGTCTCTAACATGTTCTATTTTTTCCCATGTTGTTTCTCTTTTGAATAGACATTTTATATTTATAATTACCCATGTTCCCATAAATAATGGATAAAATAGCAATCCTTTTATCATTGGTTTTATTGGCTTTCTATCTAACGCCATTGCAACTACTGCTGTTCCAATTGGTAATAATAATGTTGGTATTAAATATCTTAATATATTAATTGCAAATTCGATATTATTCATTGCTTGTGTTGCATACATTGCACAGTTTATTAATAATACTAACATTGTTATTACTAACATTGGAGTTGTTCCTACAATATATAGAAAACCATCAAAAACTATTAATGATTTTTTTTCTTTTACACTATCAAATAATTCTTTTGTATATCTCTTCATACATTGAATATGTCCAACAGTCCATCTACTTCTTTGTGACCAAGATTGCTTAAATGATGTTGGTTGTTCATCATATACTATTGCATCTGTTGCCCAACCTAATTTTTTACCTTTTATTATTCTTTTTAATGAGAATTCAATATCTTCTGTTAATGTTTCTGTTTGCCATCCATCTGGTTTTACTACATCAAATCTAACCATGAATCCTGTTCCATTTAAAAGTGTTGATAATCCTATATTGTATCTTGCTAAATGGTACAATCTATGCATTGTCCAATAGAATAGTGCATATCCAGCTGTTATCCAGTTGTCTGTAGGGTTCTTAATATCTCTATATCCTTGAACTACATCTTCTCCTTGACATAGTTTTTTATTCATATTTATTATGAAGTCTTTGTCTACAATATTGTCTGCATCAAATACGAAAAATGCATCATAGTCTGCATTCTCTTCTATTTTTTGTTTTAAAAACCATTGTAATGCATAACCTTTAGTTTTGTGTGCTGGGTCAAATCTTTCAAATACTATTGCTCCAGCTTTTCTTGCTACTTCTGCTGTACGATCTGTACAATTATCTGCAATTACATATATATCATATAAACTTTTATCATATGACTGATTTTTTAAACTTTCAATTAAATTTGCTACAACTTTTTCTTCATTATGAGCTGGTATAATTGCCATAAATTTGTGATTCTTATTTGTTAAATATGGTTTATCTTTTAATTTAATTAGTGAACACAAACTTATTACTGTTTGATAACACCAATATGCTGTTAGAACATAAACCAACACTTGCTTTAGTATATACAAATACTCCATTTTTTACCTCTCTCTTTTCTATTTAATTTGTTTTTTTACTGTATTTTTATTACAGTTATAATTAGGGATTTATACTATATTTTATTTTCCCACTTTTTATATTATACTATTATTTATTTTTTTTTGCAATATTTTTGGTAAAATTTTCTTAAATTATGTCTCTTTTGTTAAAACTATCATACATAGTCACAAACATAAGAATTGCACATACACTTAGCACTGCAAGAGAAAATTCCAAAGACATTGTTGTTGTATTTTCTAATCCAGTAGACATCATACTTGTAAAGTTTGGAAAGATTTTGCTTGCAATGTCTAAATTATTAAATGGAATAAATTTTATCCAATCCTTTTTAATATAAGCATTTATTATTAACATTGCCACACTATTTCCCATATATGTAGCTATGCTCAATCCTAAAGAT
Source organism: uncultured Clostridia bacterium (assembly GCA_928721565.1). Classification (GTDB taxonomy): domain Bacteria; phylum Bacillota; class Clostridia; order TANB77; family CAG-508; genus CAG-269. The sequence goes on along the minus strand of OV788638.1, from coordinate 1,042,686 downwards.
ACTGATGTATTTCTAGTTATAACAGAAAGCATTAATGCAAATATTGCAAATATAATTACTGGTACCAATTTTGCAAAATAATATCCTATTGTAAATAATGTATTTCCTATTTTTTCTACACTACCATTTTTAACAAATATATAATTATATCCTTCGGTATCGAAAAATACATTTGCACAAACTATACTTAGTATTGACATTGTTAATGTTATTACTACTAAATAAAAAACTATTGATAATATTTTTGCGGTCAAGATTTTCCATCTTTTATTTGGCGTCAATGCCCAGAACTTTATTGTTCCTGTTGAAACTTCTGATGATATTGTTCCTCCTGCTACAATCATTGCAAATATTGCAACTAATGTTATTACAAAACTTGGAGCTAATGATTCAAACATCATCCTATAATTAGTTGTAGCCGAATAGTCTTGATTTACCACATTATTTTCTATTTTATAAATATTTATTTTTATATCATCTTCATATTTTTTCTTTTGTTCTGCTGTTAACACTTTATTGCTCTGATAGTCAATTCCCGTTCTTATGCTTTTTTGTTCATTTTTTATTTTATCTAAATATCCTTCTTTATAGTCTCTTATTGTTTCATCATTTCCGCCGTTTCCTATTTGATATTTAGAACGCAAGTCTAACAATTGTATATTATCATCATATTCTTGCTGAGTTATTTCTTTTTGATTTAATTTTTGTTTTTCAATTTCTTTCTCATAATTAATATAGCCTTCAAAATCGTTATTTATTACTATTTCTAGCAATTTTTCATTCATCTTATCTTCTAAATTATTTAATGTTGTATTTTTCCAATTGACAGAATATACACTTATATCATTTTGTATTCTTACTTCAGCAATTTTTATTTTATTTTGAATATATTCTCTATCACTTTGGAGTAAACGTTCATTATTCAACTGTTCTTTATATGAATTAATATCTTCTTCTAAACTTTCTTTCCATGTATTTGCATATTGAACTATCATGTCATTATTTCCATCTATATGTTGAAGCACTTTCGTCATTCCTAATGCTGCAACAAGTGCTAATAGAATAAGTATTATTGCTAATTTTGTTGAAAACTTTTTCCAAGTTTTTATATTTTCGTCTATAAATAATTTAAATATTTTCATATTACTTACCTCCTTTTGTTGCATCAAAGAATATATCTTCTAAAGAATGTTCTCTTGGTATTACTGCTTTTATTTCTACATCTGCAACTGCTAACTCTTTTATTACCTCTGGTAATTTATTTGCTGGAAGTGTAATATTTATATGGTCATCTTCATTTTTTATATCTATCTTGAATTTTTCTTTAATAATGCTTTGAGCTTTTTCTAAATAATTTGCTTTAATCTCTACTGTTTCTATTGTTTCTCCATTATCGTCTGTATTTGTTATATTTTCAACTTTAACTATTTTTCCGTTATCTAATACTGCAACTTTATCGCACATCAACTGCATTTCTGACAATATATGTGATGATACAAATACAGCAACTCCCTCTTGATGTGAAATTTCTTTTAAAATATCTCTTAATTTTTTGATTCCTGCCGGATCTAATCCGTTTGTAGGTTCATCTAAAATTAAAACTTTTGGTTTATGTAATAATGTTAGTGCCAATCCTAATCTTTGTTTCATCCCTAGTGAATATTTGCCAACTTTGTCTTTCTCTCTTCCTTTTAAATCTACTAACTCTAAAACTTCTTCTATTCTTTTCTCATCTATATTTCTAATTCTTGCATGTAATCTTAAATTATCAATTCCTGACATATATTTGTATAAATCTGGATTTTCTACTATAGCCCCTATACATTCCATTGCTTTTTCAAATTCTTTTGTTGTATCATATCCATTTACTTTTATCTCACCAGAATCACTACTTATCAATTTCAAAATCATTTTTATAGTAGTAGTTTTTCCTGAACCATTTGGCCCTAAAAACCCATAAATTTCTCCTTCTTGGACTTCTAAGTTCAAATTATCAATAACTTTTCTTTTTCCAAAAGATTTGCTCACATTTTTCAGCTCTAATACTGTTTTCCCCATTTTTCATCCTCCTTTTCTAGTACATACTTTTACTAATTAACTGTTCTTATCATCTCATCATAATAATATCTAGCATTATCATCAAATTGTAAATTAGCATACACTATTTTCCATTTTCCATCTACTTTTTGTAATACTATCTCATCTTCACTTGCTTCAAATTCATTATTTTTTTCAATTTCTCCATTATGGTCAAAAGTTTTCATTGTCTCCACTACATTATCTTTTAAACTTACTGTTACTTGATTATTTTCAAATTGATAACTACTAACTTTTTGGATTTTTCTTGATGAATTAGTTCTTACTTCTAATGTGCTATATCCGTTTTTTAGATTTTCCTCCAAAATCTTTTGTTGTATGCTAATTGATTCTTGATTGTCAATCATAATATCTGCCAAATCTTTTTGCATCTGATTTATATACTCATTAACTTTTTCCTCTGGTATATCTTCTTGAAGTTTTTGAAGTTCTTCAGGTAATACAGAATATTTATCTGTAAGCTCAATAAAATCTTCACAAGCTTTTTTAATATCTGGTTTATCTTTATCTCTTTGTTTTTCTAAATTATTAAAATATAGTATTAATACTATTAGAACTAGTATTGTTAAAATCAATCCTTTATTTATTTTTTTCAAAGTTTTCATATTTATCCCCCTTTTATATGGTACTATTGGGACCGGTTCTTGGATGTGCAAGTGTTCATTTGGGACCGGTTCTTGAATGTGCAAATGTTCATTTAGGACCGGTTCTTGAATGTGCAAATGTTCATTTAGTAGGACCTGTTCTCATCCGTCCCTATTCGCCATTTTTTATTTTTAGTATATCTTCATCTTGTTTTAATTTTGGCCCTAAAAACTCATAACAATTTTTATTCACTTTCATAGCCGTTATACCGATTTCTTTATCTTCTCTAAGTCTACCACTTGCATATTTTATTATAATCGGTTTGTTATTAACTGCCTCTTTTACCACCTCCCAATCATCTCTCATTTTTGGTGCTGAAAAATATAAAATTTGTCCTGTTACTTTTAATCCTGACATTAGCAGTTCTTTGTCTTCCAATAAATTTTCTTGTGCATAACAATATGTCCACCCAGCTTTACTAACAGAATCATATACTACTTGGCGATCTCCTTTTAATCTATCACTTGCAAACTCTAGTGCTTCCGCATTATTATGTATTGCTTCTAATACAACTTCTTTATCGTCTCTCAATTCTTCACTTGCAAATTCTAATAATGCTCCTTCTTGTTTTACATTTTCTAATACATATTTTCTATCTTTTGAATTTTGCTTCATTTTTGTTATTTCAATTCTTTCTGGCATTTAGTTTTTTACTCCTTTCAGTTTTTTATTCTATTACAAAATAAATGACCATACTTCTTTTGGTATGGTCTTATTATAGCATTATTATATTTTTTTGACTATAATTTTTTATTAATTATTTATTAATTATATTGTATCAAAAAAGAACCGGTCCCAACTGAACATTTGCACATCCAAGAACCGGTCCTAAATGAACACTTGCACATCCAAGAACCGGTCCCTAATGACACAAATGATTCTATACAGCAAAATTTATTCCTCTAGCCACAATATCTTTCATGTTTTCAATTAAATCATCTATCTCTTTAGGAGTAACAATCATATTGTAATCACCTACATTAAGAGCCTCCTTAACCTCTTCGTATTTATCATTTTGCTGAAGCTTGTTCAAATATTCATTAGACTCAGCTTTTTCCTGTAATCTATCAATAAAAATATCAATACCATCTGACACAAGAGTAGCAAGTTCTACAACTGTTGGAATTCCAAGTGCTACAACAGGTATTCCTAATGTATTTTGACTTATTTCTTGTCTAGTGTTACCAACACCTGCTCCTGGAACAATTCCTGTATCTGAAATCTGAATTGTACTGCTTATTCTGTCAATACTTCTAGATGCTAATGCATCTATTACGATTAATAGTTTAGGATGAATATTATCTACAATACCTTTCAAAATTTCTACTGTTTCAATTCCTGTTGTCCCTAAAACTCCAGGAGATATTGCACTAACTGGCCTCGTTCCTTCATCAACATATTGCGGTAAATATTTTATTATATGTCTTGTAACATCTATTTCATTTATTACTTTAGGGCCTAATGCATCTGGCGTTACATATATGTTTCCTAATCCCACCACTAGTATGTCTCCTTGCTTATCTGTATGGATATCTATTATTTTCCTTAGCTCATTTGCAACTATGTCTGAAGCTTTTTGAATATCTTCATCTTCTGCTATTTTCAATTTTTTAACATCTATTGTTACATAATTTCCTATAGGCTTTCCTATTGCTTTTTCTCCATTTGGATTGGTTATTTTCACTCTTGTTACTTTAAGCTTTTCATTTATTTCTTCTTCTGTACTTTCTACACCATCAATTTGTTTTAAATTATTTGCCTTTTTATAAATATCTCTTCTTTCTAATGCCAAATCTGTTCTAAAATTATACATAAAAACCTCCTCTTAAAAGTACTATTAGTATTTCTAAGTTTGAGGTTCTTATTCATATTATTTTTTGATATCTACTTTTATATGCACATCTCTAAGCTGATCTTTATTTACATTTCCTGGTGCTCCCATCATCAAGTCTTCTGCTTTACTACTTAATGGAAATGCAATAACTTCTCTTATGCTTTCAGAATCAGTTAATAGCATTAGCATTCTATCAACTCCAGGTGCAATTCCTGCATGTGGTGGAGCTCCAAATTGAAATGCTGTATACAATGCTCCAAATTTTGTTCTTACTTCTTCTTCTGTATAACCTGCCATTTCAAATGCTTTTAGCATGATATTGATATCATGATTTCTTACAGCTCCTGATGATAATTCTATTCCATTACATACCAAATCATATTGATATGCTAAAATATCTAATGGTTCTTGATTTTCTAATGCGTCTAATCCTCCTTGAGGCATTGAAAATGGATTGTGACTAAATTGAATTTTATCATGTTCATCAATTTCGAACATAGGAAAATCTACTATCCAACAAAATTCAAATTTACTATTATCTATTAAATCTAATCTTTTTGCAAGTTCAGTTCTAATTTGTCCTGCTAATTCTGTAGCTCTTTTTTTATTGTCTGCAATAAAGAATATTGTATCATCTTGTTTTAATTCTGCAATTTTTAATAATTCTTTTTTCAATTCTTCTGGAATGAATTTGTCTATTGGTCCTTTAAAAGACAAATCTTTTTGAACTTCTAAATATCCAAGTCCTCCCATTCCTATTGACATAGCATAATCTAGCATTTTTTCGTGGAATCCTTTTGACATATGACCACTTACTTTTATAGCTCTTACTGTTCTATTTATAAATGGTTTGAATGTACATTTATTAAAGAATTCTGATAAATCTATTATAAATAATGGATTTCTTAAGTCTGGCTTATCTGAACCATATTTAAGCATTGCTTCTTTATATGTTATTCTTCTAAATGGAGCAGATGAAATTTCTCTATCAGAAAATTTCTTAAATGTATTGTAAATTACAGGTTCTATTGCTTTAAAGACATCTTCTTGTGTTGCAAAACTCATTTCCATATCAAGTTGATAAAATTCACCTGGTGCTCTATCTGCTCTAGCATCTTCATCTCTAAAGCATGGTGCTATTTGGAAATATTTATCTATTCCAGATACCATAAGCAATTGTTTAAATTGTTGTGGTGCTTGTGGTAATGCATAGAATTTTCCTGGATGTAAACGGCTTGGCACTAAATAGTCTCTTGCACCCTCTGGTGATGAACTTGTTAAAATTGGAGTTTGTACTTCTAAAAATCCTTGTTCTATCATTTGGCTTCTTAGAAATTGAATTACACTCGCTCTTAGTATTAAATTATTTTTTAATTTTTCACTTCTTAAATCTAGGAATCTATATTTAAGTCTTAAATCTTCACGAACCTCTTGATTCTCGTTTACTTCAAATGGTAAATTTTTAGTTCTTTTTCCTAAAACTTTAATTTCTTCTATACGAATTTCTACAAGACCTGTTTTAATTTTAGTATTAATAGTTTCCTCATCACGTTTACGAACTGTACCAAAAACAGTAACAGTTGACTCGATTGGAATATGTGATGCAAAATCAACATCCTCAGTTTTACCTGAAGTCACAACCTGTGTTATCCCATACATATCTCTAATATCTAAAAATACAAGACCTCCAAAATCTCTTATAGTTTCTACCCATCCAGCTATTCTTACTTTCTTTCCTACATCTTCTAAACTTATTTCATTGCAACTATGTGTTCTATATTCATTCATTTCTTTTCATCCTTTCTTGTTCATTTGGGACCGGTTCTTAAATGTGCAAATGTTCATTGTGGACCGGTTCTCTCTTGAACAATGTTCGTTTGGGACCGGTTCTTAAATGAACATTATTGAACATTTATTTACACACAAAAAATCGTCCTTACATTAATATATAATATATTAATGCAGGGACGAATTAACTCCGCGGTGCCACCCAGCTTGAAAATTAAATATTTTCCACTTTTATTATTTATTGTTTTATACTTTTTTTATTTCAATGTGTTTCACTTATTAGGTTGACCGTAAAGGGATTTCAGCCTTTGTCCCTTTTTCTCTTTTCGTTACTTCCAATAGCTTTGCATTGTTTTAATATAATTTTTTTGATTTTTATACGCTATATTTTACACGTTATTTTTTTAATTGTCAAGTATTTGCCTATTTTTTTTAAAAAATTCCAATAATTCCTTGATTTTCATCTATATCTATCAATTCAGCTGCAGGCTTCTTTGGCAGTCCTGGCATTGTCATAATTTTTCCTGCTAATACTACTATAAATCCTGCTCCCGCTTTTAATTCTACGTCTCTAATATTTATTTCAAATGGCTCGTTGCATTCAAGGTTTTTAGGATCGTCTGAAAAAGAATATTGTGTTTTAGCTATACATATTGGCAAATTTCCATATCCCATTTCTTCAATCTTTTCTATTTTTTTAGTAACTTCTTCTGGATATATTACACCTTTTGCTCCATAAATTTTCATCGCAATATCATTTACTTTTTCAACTATTGTTTCCTTTAAATCATATATATATTCAAATTTATTACTTTTTTTAGCAAGCTCTACTATCTTCTTTGAAATATCTATTGCACCTTCTCCACCTTTGGCCCAACTTTCTACTACACTTGAATCTATTCCTCTTTTTGATAATTCATTTTGAACATATTCTAATTCATTTTCTTGATCTGTATTATATCTGTTTATTGCTACAATAACATTTAATCCAAATTTTCCTCTTATATTGTCAACATGTCTATATAAATTGTTCATTCCTTTTTCTAAAGCTGACATATCTTCTTCTAAAATTCTTTCTTTTGCAGCTCCACCATGATATTTTAATGCCTTAATTGTTGCTACACACACAACTACATTTGGTTGGATATTTGCTTGTCTACATTTTATATCCAAAAATTTTTCTGCCCCAAGGTCTGCCCCGAATCCAGCTTCTGTTATTGTGTAACCTGCAAGTTTCATAGCTGTTTTTGTTGCTACTATTGAATTGCAACCATGTGCAATATTGGCAAATGGACCACCATGAACAATTGCTGGTGTATATTCAAGTGTTTGCACTAAATTTGGTTTTATTGCATCTTTTAATAGTACAGCCATTGCACCTTCTGCTTTTAATTCTTTTGCAAAAATAGGTTTTTCTTGATTATTATATCCTATAATAATCTTACCTAACCTATCTTTTAAATCTTGTAGATCTTTGGATAAACACAAAATCGCCATTATTTCTGATGCAACTGTTATATCAAATCCATCTAATCTTGGAACTATTTTGCTTTCTCCTGATAAACCTGTATTTACTCTTCTTAATTGTCTATCATTTAAATCTAAGCATCTTTTCCATACTACTTTTTCTATTCCCAATTCATTTCCATAATAAATATGATTATCTATCATTGCAGAAAGTAGATTATTAGCAGCTGTTATTGCATGAATATCTCCAGTAAAATGTAGATTTATATCTTCCATTGGAGCAATTTGCGCATGCCCTCCACCTGTTGCACCACCTTTTATACCAAATACAGGTCCAAGTGATGGCTCTCTTAAAGCCAATATTGAACTCTCACCAATTTTTCTAAGTCCATCTGCTATAGATATAGAAATAGTTGTTTTCCCTTCTCCTAAAGGTGTAGGACTCATTGCTGTTATTAATATCAGATTTCCATCCTTCTTTTGTTCTAATCTCTTATATACTTTATTAGAAATTTTAGCTTTATATCTTCCATATGTTTCTATTTCATCTTCTTGTATATCTATTTTTTTTGCAATTTCTTCTATTTTCTTTAGTTTTGTATTTTTGGCAATTTCAATATCTGTCATCTTTAGCCACCTCTTTCTATTATATTAAGCTAATATTCCTACTATAATTCCAATAGCTGCTCCAACTATTACTTGTAATGGTGTATGACCAAGTACTTCTACTAGCCTTTCTTGTACTTCAACTCCAGTAAGCCCTGGTGTTTCTATGATTTTATTTAATAAATGGGCTTGTTTTCCAGCAGCTCTTCTTACCCCTGCTGCATCATACATTACTACTAGTGCAAATATTGTTGACATTGCAAACATTATACTATCTGTTCCTTCACTTTTTCCTATTAATGTAGCTAAACAAGTTACAACTGCTGAATGTGAGCTAGGCATTCCTCCAGCTCCTATTATCCTCTTAAAATTAAATTTTTTGGTTGTTACTAAATCATATATTACTTTAAATGTCTGTATGCAAAACCATACCACAAATGGTATCCACAAATATTTATTTGTTAATGCTTTTTGTAAATTATTCATTTTATCTTCCCCTTCAGTCTATTCTGCTTCAAAATTTTCTTCTTTTAATTCTCCGCCATTTTCTAAAAGTATTGTTATCTTTTTTTCGGCATCCTCTAACATATTATTGCACTGTTTAGCAATCTTCATTCCATCTTCGAATTTTTGAACTGACTCATCTAAATTCAAATTGCCATTTTCTAATTCCTCTACTATTGTTTCTAATTTTTTCATAGATTCCTCAAAATTATTATTTTCGCTCATCTTATTTACTCCTTTTAATATTCACTTATAGTCCAATTATTAGTATCAACTTCATACCATTGAATTACTGTTGCATCTTGTTTTACTGCAACATAATATTTTGAGTTCTTTTTCTCATCAACACTAAATGTTACAGTATCATCCTCTCCCCATTCTTTTTTAGCAAGTTCAATTGCCTTTTCGTCTTTATTTTCAACTTTTTGTTCTTCCTTTTGGGTCTCTTTTTCTTCTTCTCCGACATATTCCTCTTGTTGGCTTTCTTGTGGAGTATTTTCAACTTGGGGTTCTGGCTCTACTTTTTCCTCTTGGACTTGTGGTACACTTATAGTTTCCACTGCTTTTTTGTTTTCTTTAATTTTTTCATCATATATTATTGAAACCACTAATACAGCAAGTGCAAGTAATGCTACTATAATTATTGCTGTTAGTATATGTTGTTTTTTTTTCATATTATTTTCCCTTCTTTAGTTTTATTTTATCAACAAATTATCGCATCTTTTTCTCCATCATGAAATTTTAATTTCACTTTGTCATCTTTATTTAATTCACTAGCACTTTTTACAATTTTACTATCTTTTTCTGTTAGAGAATAACCTCTTGTCAATGTTTTTAACGGGCTTAATGCATCTAATTTTGTTACTAATTCTAAATATGATGTTTTATTATCTTTTTGTATTATTTTTATCTTGTTTTCTAGTCTTTGAATATATGAGTCTAAATTAACATCCATGTCTCTAATTTTTCTCATAGGATCTGTAAACACTCTTGACTTCATGCATTTTTCATATCTTAATCTCATAAATTCTATTTTCTTTTTTAGTGCCAACCTATATCTATTTTGGTAACTATTTATTTTTTGTTTTAATTCATATACTTCTGGTACAGCTAATTCTGCAGCTGCAGATGGTGTAGGCGCACGTAAATCTGCAACAAAATCTGCAATTGTAAAATCAGTTTCATGTCCAACCGCAGAAATTATTGGTAATTCTGATTCATATATTGCTCTTGCAACTATTTCCTCATTAAATGGCCATAAGTCCTCTAAGGAACCTCCACCTCTACCAACAATAATTACATCAGCTAGTTTTTGTTCATTCATTATTTTTATTTTTTCTGCAATTTGTTCCGCAGCGCCCTGTCCTTGAACTGGCACTGGCAATAATCGTATATGTACATTAGGATTTCTTCTTGTTGATACATTTATTATATCTCTTATGACTGCACCTGTTTGAGATGTTAATACTCCAATTACTTTAGGATATAATGGAATTGGCTTTTTATGTGTATCATCAAATAATCCCTCTTGTTCTAGCTTTGCTTTCAATTGTTCAAACTTCTCATGTAAATCTCCCATTCCGTCTTCCATCATACTTTTTACATAGATTTGATATACTCCGTCTCTTTCAAAAACTGATACAGAACCAAAAACCATTACTTTCATTCCATCTTTCGGTTTAAAAGCTAGCCTCTCGGCATAGCTTTTAAACATTATACATTTTATTAAAGATTTTTCATCTTTCAATGTAAAATATAGATGTCCTGTGTAATGGTTTTTTAAATTGGAGATTTCTCCTTTTACTAATATCGCTCCTAAATTTTCATCTTCATCAAATCTATCTTTTAAGTATTTATTTAATTGTGCTACTGTTACTGCATTGTATTTCATTAGTTTATCTCCTCTGTTTGAAAAATAATCATCATTTATGCATCTAATTCTTTAACTACACTCGCTAAAATTCCATTTATGAAATTTTTAGATGTTTCTTCTCCATATTTTTTAGCTAACTCTAAACTCTCGTTTATTGCTACTTTGTAAGGTATTTGCTTGTATTTTATTTCATATATAGCAAGTTTTAACAAACTTAAATCTACTTTTGATATTCTGTCTATTTTCCAATCAGCCTTTAGATTTTTTTCTATTAATCCTTGTATTTCTACTATATTTTTATTTATTCCTAATATTGCATCTTTTATATATTCTTTTGCATCATTTTCTTCTATATCATTACATTGTATATATAAATCTATTTGTTCTTCTAAGTCTTCTACTTTTTGAATTTCTAAACTATATATCAATCTAAATGTTAATTCTCTAATTGCTGATCTTTTCATTTTTTCTAGTTTATGTCAGGCGTTTTCCCAACATTTCCCCCTCTCATTATAATCTGTCTATAAATTTTTTTAATTTTTCCTTTACCTCATCTTTATTTTTCTGAACATAATTTCCAACAAATGCTCCTAATATTATAAGTACTATAGCTATGATTAATTCATATAGTCTTGTACATAAAATTAGTATTGCAACTATTATTCCTATTATAGCTCCTATGTATTTAGATAAAAATTCTTTAAAACCTTCCATCTTATATCATCCTATTCTTTACTTTTTTTACCATCTTGTAGACTTGTTATCTTAACATTTACTTCTTGAACTTCTAAGTCTGCTACTTTTTTTACATCTTCTTTTACCTTTTTTTGTAGAGTACTTGCAAGTTCTTTTATTACTACATTTTCATTTACTACTAAAAGTAATGTTATTATTAGTTGATTCTCACTGTTAACATCTATTCTTGTATTACATTGTTTTACATTATCAAATCCCTCTACTGTATTTTTTACTATATTATCTATAGATTCTCTTGAAATCATTAATTGTCCATTTTCATTTTTTAATAATATTCCTTGAGTTTCTCTTACCTTTTCTTTTGATTTTTCATCAAAAAACATACATTTTATTGATAATAATATAAATACAATACTTATTCCTAATGTTATCTTTGATGATAAATCTCCTGTAATTAATGCTTTTACCATCTCTGTAACAATTTCAAAATCAATCCAATTAAATATTAGCAAACTCAATATTACAGATAGTAACAATACTACAAATGAATATATTATTAATGTAAATCTTTCTAAAAATTTCATATAAATTCTTCCTCTCTTGTTATATTTTAATCTTCTTTTGGCTCTTCACTTTCTCCGTTATCATTTTCCTCTTTTTCTGTTTTAACTCCTTGAACGTGTACATTTACTTCTGATACCTTTAGTCCAGTCATATTTTCTACTGATTTTTTTACTCTATTTTGTATTTCAAATGCTACATCTGGAATTCTTGATCCATATTCTACTATTATATTTACATCAATTTTTACTTCTTTTTCATCAGCATCAACTTTGATTCCTTTTGATAAATTTTTCTTTCCACTCAATACCTCTGAAATTCCTCCTGCAAATCCTCCTGACATACTTGCTACACCAGGAACTTCTGATACAGCAACACCTGCTATTACAGCTACAACATCATTTGATATTTTTATTCCGTCATTTACTTCTTCTGCATTTTCTTGAATTTCTACAACTTCTTCTTTTTTTTCTTGTTGATTTTCTTCCATAAAAATCACTTTCCTTTCTTAAAAAATTCATCTTTTAAAGTATATCAATTTTTTGCCTTTTTTACAACTCTTTTCATAAACAATTCACAAAATCATTCTTAAATTATAATATATTAATATTGTCTTCCCCAAACTACCATTTTATCAGCCTTTTTACCACAACATACACATGTATCTCCTAGATGTTCTTGTTCAAATGGCATACATCTTGATTTTGCTCCTGTTAAATCTTTAATTTTTTCTTCACATTCAGCACTTCCACACCACATAGCTTTTATGAATCCTTGTTCTTTATCCATATTATTTTTAAATTCTTCCATATTGTGTGCTATTGTTGTTTTAGATTCCATTCTTTTTTTGCATTCATTAAACATATTTTCTTGTATATCTTCTAGTAATTCTGCAAGTTTTTTCTCTAAATCATCTAATTTTACTGTAACTTTTTCAGATGTATCTCTTCTTACTAAAATACATTCTTTGTTTTCTATATCTCTTGGTCCCATTTCAATTCTTACTGGAACACCCTTCATTTCCCAATCATTAAATTTATATCCTGTACTTACTTGATCTCTTAAATCTATTTCCATTCTGAATTTATCTTTTAATGATTTATATAATTCTTCTGCTTTTTCTTGTACTCCTTCTTTATGTGTTGCTATTGGCACTAATACAGCTTGTATTGGAGCTACTCTTGGTGGTAATTTTAATCCTCTATTATCACCATGTGCCATTATTATTGCTCCTAAAACTCTTGTTGAAATTCCCCAAGATGTTTGATATGCATATTCTTGTTTACCTTCTTTGTTTTGGAATGATACATTAAATGGTTTGGCAAAATTTTGTCCTAAATAATGAGATGTTCCTGATTGTAATGCTTTACCATCATACATCATTGTTTCTATTGTAAGTGTTTCATCTGCTCCAGCAAACTTTTCTGATTCTGTTTTTACACCCTTTATTACTGGAATTGCTAAAAGATTTTCTACTACATCAGCATATACTTCTAACATTTGCATTGTTCTCTCTTTTGCTTCTTTTGCTGTTTCATGAATTGTATGTCCTTCTTGCCATAAGAATTCTCTTGAACGTAAAAATGGTCTTGTTTCTTTTTCCCATCTTAGTACACTACACCATTGGTTGTAAACAAATGGTAAATCTCTCCATGATTTTAACCATTTTGAATACATTGTTGTTATTATTGTTTCTGATGTTGGTCTTACACATAGTCTCTCTTCTAATTTTTCTCCACCAGCTTCTGTTACCCATGCTACTTCTGGTGCAAATCCTTCTACATGGTCTTGCTCTTTTTCTAATAAACTTTCTGGTATTAAAACAGGGAATGAAGTATTTTTTACTCCTGTTTCTTTAAACTTTTTGTCTGTATAATTTTGGATATTTTCCCAAATTGCATATCCATAAGGTCTAATCGCTATAAATCCTTTTGTAGCTGTATAATCTGCTAATTCTGCTTTTAACACAATATCAGTATACCATTGTGCAAAATCCTCATCAATATTTGTTATTTCTTTTACAAAGTCTTTGTTTTCTTTCATTATTAATAATCTCCTTTTTATTATATTTTCTTTAAATTAATTTTATTTGTTTCTTTGCTCGGCATGGGAGCCTCCGCTTCTATTAATTCTTCTATTACTATTTGTCTATTTGAATCTAATTTATATCTTGGAAGCTCTGGTAAACAATCCAAATTTTCATATCCAAACATTTTCAAAAATTCTGAAGTTGTTTTATATGTTGTTGGTTTTCCTGGCAAATCTGCTTTTCCTGCATCTTCTATCAATCCATAATCCAACAATTTGTATATTGTTCCATCACTATTTACTCCCCTAATTGCTTCTATTTCAGCTCTTGTAGCCCTTTGGTTATATGCAATTATTGCAAGAGTTTCTAAAGCTGCTGTAGATAGATTAGGTTTTGCCCTTTTATCAAGAATAGGATAGATATACTCATAATATTCTTTCTTAGTACATAATTGATATCCATTATTTACTTTGATAATTTCTATTCCTCTTGTTTTATATTCCTCTTGCATACTTTTTATTATTTCTTCAATTTGTTTTTTATCTTCTTCTAATGCTAATACTAATTCCTCTTCGTCAACTATTCTCCCAGCAGCAAATAGTATTGCTTCTATTATTGATTTCATTTTTTGTATTTCCATATTTCACCTACTGTCTCTGAGTTTCAATGCCTATATTTTCTCATGTTTTCCACTTTATGTCAAGATGATATAAAGAATTTATACTTTATTTTTAATATTAGACAAACTCTTCCCATACTAAGTTTGCTAAATCAATTCCTTTAGGAGTAAGTCTAATTGTATTTGTATCTACTGCAATTAGATTTTCATCAGTCAATTTTTTAAGTTCATTTCTAAATACATATATAGGATTTTTTACAAACTTAGATTTAAAATCATCTATTTTAACACCTTCTATTTTTCGTAGTCCTAATAACATAAATTCCTTTTCTGTGTCATATTCTTTTTGTATTTCATGAATAATCCTATTTCTAGCCAATTTTTCATGTTTTACATTTTTAATATATTCATTAATATCTGTCGTATTTGAATATCTTGTAATATCTCTGTAAGAATGAGCTGCTACTCCAAAACCATAATATTGGCTCTGATTCCAACAATTCATATTATGTTTAGATTCATAACCACTTTTAGAAAAATTAGAAATTTCATAATGCTTGTATCCATTTAATTCTAATGTGTTTTTAACATACCAATACATATTTCTTTCCATATTTTCATTTGGTAATTCTAATTCTCCTTGTTTGATTTTATTAGCAATTGGCGTTCCATCTTCAACTATTAGTGAATATACAGAAATGTGCTCAGGCTGTAGATCAACTATTTTTTTTAAACTTTCTTTTAAATCCATAATCTTTTGGTTTGGTAATCCAATCATTAAATCAACATTTATATTTTTGAATCCAATCTCTCTTGCCATATTATATGTTTCCAAAAATTGACTATAATTATGAATTCTGCCTATTTGTTTTAACATACTATCTTGTGTTGCTTGTAGACCTATGCTTAGCCTATTAATCCCACATTCCTTATAATCTATAAGCTTTTGTCTTGTAGCTGTTCCTGGATTAACTTCTAACGTTATTTCCGCTTCTTTATTTATATTCTTTTTCTGTATTTCTTTCATAATTTGTTTTATATACTTGCTATCTATATATGATGGTGTTCCTCCACCTATATAAATTGTAGTAATCCAAGATTGGATATTTTGTAATTTAATTTCCTTTTTTAATGCTGTTATATAATCTTCTATCAAATTATCTTTATTACAGTATGAAACAAAATCACAATAATCACATTTATGTTTACAAAATGGTATATGTACATATATTCCCAATTCTCTATTTCTCATTAGCAATCTCCATTATCTTTTTTAATCTATAATTTACTCCTGATTTTCCTACAGGTTTTCTTAGCATTTTTCCTAATTCTAGCAAACTTGCATTAGGATTTTTAAGCCTTAATTCCGCAATTTCTTTTAATGATTCATCCATTTTTTCAAATTTTTTATTTTCCTTCAATCTTTTTATTGCTTCTATTTGCTCTATTGATGCATTTATCGTTTTATTTAAATTAGCTGTTTCGCAATTTACTATTCTGTTTACTTTATTGTTCATTTCTCTTTGAACTCTTATTTCTTCAAATTTTAAAACAGATTTATTAGCACCAATTAGTGCCAAAAACTTTGATATTTCTTCTCCATCTTTAAGATATAACGAATACTGTCCACTTTTCTCGATTATATTACTTTTTATGTTAAACTCAGTTAAACAATCTTTAATTTTTTGAGCATCATTATATTTATGTATTCCTATTTCTAAATGATATTGTTTCTCTGGATTATTAATTGACCCAGATCCTAAATAAGCTCCTCTTATCAGCCATTTCATTTGTTCTAAATTCATGTTTTCATTTTTTGCTATATTTTCAACATATTTCTGTTTTACTATTATAATAAATAAATTCCCTTGAACTAATATATCATAATTATTAATGGACATATTACTTAACAGTCTTGAAAATCTATTTATATTATATTCATTTTCTGTACTGAATTTTATTTTATTATTTTCTTCTGAAATATTACTACTAATTAGATATCCCATTAATTCATATTTAACAGCTTCTTTATTTGATAAAGTTTCAAACTTACTTATCTCTTCTTTTAATTCTGATGAAAATGACATATATCCTCCTTTTATTTTAATTAACTTTAGAAATTATAATTCTATCATTGCCATATAAATCTTTTTTACAATATATATCACCATAATGTTTTGTATCTTTTATAATTTCTGTTACATCTTCTTTTTGATCAAATCCTATTTCAAAACATAAATAACTTTCAAACTTTAAATAATCAATTGCTTGACTTGCAATTTTTCTATAAAAATCTAGTCCATCATATCCTCCATCTAAGGCTATTCGAGGCTCCTTTTGAACTTCATTGCTTAAAAGTTTAATATCTTCTTTTTTTATATATGGTGGATTTGATACTATAATATCAAATTTTATATTATTTAGATTTTTGAATAAATTTGATTTTACAAATTTAACTTTAGCCTTTAAATTATATGCATTCTTTTGGGCAACTTCTAATGCTTTTCCACTTATATCTACTGCATAAACTGTAGCCGTTGGTACATTTTTAGCAATAGCTATTCCTATAGCTCCACTTCCTGTACACAAATCCAATATTTTAGGCTTATCCATAGTTTTTGCTAGTTTTATAACTTCTTCTACTAGTATTTCCGTATCAGGTCGTGGTATTAATACATTTTCGTTTACAAAAAAGTCCATTTTCATAAATTCTTGAGTATGAGTTATATGCTGTAATGGCACTCCATTTGCAATTTTCTCTATATTGACAAAGTACTCCCATTGTTCTTTTTTTCCTATTTCTTTATTATCATAAACAATTAAATATTGCCTAGATTTTTTCAATATATATTGTAATAATAATCTTGCTTTTAACTTGGGAGTTTCTATATTATTACTTTTTAGTATAATCATACCTTTATTTAGTGTTTCTCTTATTGTCATATTAACACCACCCTTCCTATTAAATAATATACAATAGTAAAAATTCTGTCAATAGGAACTAGTCTTTTTTGACAGAAAAAAGAACAACTAAACTAGTTGTTCTTTCATCTTTCTTCTTTTGCTTTCTACTACTAATGGTGGTAATAACGGACTATAATTTTCACCATTAAATACATCTACTTCTACTGTTCTTGTTAATAAGTCTGTGTATGTATATGAAGCTGTTCTATCATTTTCATCATATTTTACTACAAAAAGATTTGAATATGCCTTTTCTATTGTACCTTCTTTTGCAAATTCTTTGCTTCTTCCTAATGAACCTTTAACAATTATCTTCTGTCCAATTTTTTCATTAATGTCTGATTTTAAGTTTGAAATGTCATTCCTACAAATCATTAAATCACCTACTTTGCTTAAGATGATTTAAATATATCATCTGTAGGTGATTTTGTCAAAGTGTGCATTTTGTTGTCGTTTTTCTGTATCCCGCCAATTTCAAGTCTTTCAAGCTACGCTTTTATTAATGTTACATTTATATTACATTTATGTTACAAAAATATTACATTCTTTTTTCCTCGTGCTCCTAATCCATTTACTCCCTTTTTTCCATCTCTTAGTTCATCAACAAAATCATCTATAGTTATATATTTATTTTTATCTGTTATAGCTATACTTTTAGCAACTATTAATGGATCAAGAAAATCAATTAATATCCTTGCTGGTGAAGAAGCAAAATTCGCTCCAGCATCCATTAATGCCTCAAAATAACTTTGGCATGCCCCTGCAAATACAACTAAATTTCCTCCATGTTTTTCATCATATCTTCTTGCTTCTTTTACTGTTTTAATAAAATGTCTTGAATTTCTATAATTATATATGTCTTTATATCTAGTCCCGTGTTTTATCATTCCGGTCATGCCCGTGTTATTATTAATATATCGGGATTATATATCATAAGTAATCTATATACTACTTTAGGCTGTTTATATTCTGGAATATTCCTTACAATCGCATTTAAACCCATCTTTTTATAATACATTATTGATTTTTGACTATATTTTTTATCTCCATCTAAGTGCAATATTCTTCCTGTACGAATAATTTCTTTTCTTCTGTTCTCTTTTTTTATTTTTTCTTTTTCTATTAATCTTAAAATTCTTTCTTCTGATTGTTTCTCTCGCCTTATTTGCTCTTCTTTGCTTACTATTTTAAGATCTTCTAGCATTGCATCTGCAACTATTCTTACATCTACCCTTCCTTTTAAAATTGCAATTTTTCTGTTATCTGATAATTTTAATATTCTTTTTACTTCAAACATTATGTCATTTTTATATGAATTTCTACTAACTATATCACCTTTCTTTATTTCTCTCACATTTATCACCTCTACTTTTGTATAAGCATTAAGCTAATATAGTTTATGATCTTTTGACATAATTTGACACTAAAATATTGTATAAATAATAAACGTCACCAATTACCGGTGACGCTTTTTTTGACTACAAAACTAAAAACTATAACATTTTTTCGACGTTTTCAGCAGCTATTGTTATGAATTTTGAATTGGAAATGTTTCCTTTTTGATTTATTATTTTTCCGAAGATGTCAAGAACCATTTCATTTGGTCTTTCTAATATTATTTCTTTAGAATGTCTTATTGTTCTTTCTACAGAATTGTATGTGCTATTATTCTCTTCTGCAATAATATTGTAAATATCGCCAATTTTAATTCTTTTGTTATGCATTTTTAGTTTTATGGCAGATATTGTATTCTGGTAACCTAATGTGCCAGAATTACATCTCAAGCTATGCAGGAAATCCCGTATTACAACTTCTTCATGGTTCAAATTTTTCTCTTCTCCCACTTCTCCTTCTGCATCCATAAGCAAATTTATTATTTGCTGACTTTGCCGAGTTAATGCTTCTAGTTGTTTTAAAAGTTTTTGTTTTTCTGTCATGTTTTCTACCTCTTTCTTTTAGATTTTGTTGTCATATCTATTATACCATATATTTACATAATGTCAAATATCAATTGCAAAATTTACTTTACTAATATCTTATTCCATGATATAATATCAAAAAATAAAAAGGAGGTCTCTTTATGGAAAAATCTATTACAGACTTAGCAGAAAATAAAGTATTAATTTTATATTTACTAAATAAACTATCTGATGGAATCAAAAGTGATAATTTATATAAACTAGTTTCATCAGCTAATAATATTAACTATTTTTATTTTCAAGAATTGTTAACAGATTTAATTGATACAAACTTAATTGGTTCCTTTACAAAAGATGAAGATAATTTTATAAAAATAACTTCAGATGGTCAAAACTCATTATCTCTTACAAAATCACTTTTACCTGGAATTTTAAAGTTAAAAGCTGATAGTATCTTTAAAGATGAAGTTTCAAATATAGCCGAAGAATCCTCTATTGTTACAGAATACATTCCCGAAAACGAGAATAATTATACTGTAAAATGTAAAATAGTTGAAAAAACTGAAACAGTTTTTGAAATTTCAACTTTTGCAGGCTCAAGAGATAGAGCAAAACAAATTTCTGATAATTGGAAAAATAATGCAAATATTATTTATCCTAAAATACTTAGTTTACTTTTAAATGGTGAAAATAATGAAAAAAACTGATATACAAAAATTTATACAAATATTAAAAGCAACATATCCTGATGCAACTTGCAGTTTAGACTTTAAAACACCATTTCAAATGGTTGTTGCAGTTATGCTTTCAGCTCAATGTACTGACGAAAGAGTTAATAAAACTACTCCTCAATTATTTGAAAAGTGTCAAACTATTCAAGATTTTGCTGACATAGACATAAACGAACTTGAAAAAATAATACATCCTTGTGGATTTTATAAAAATAAAGCAAAAAATATTAAATTGTGTGCAACACAGATTTTAGAAAATTTTAATGGTGATGTTCCAAAAACAATGGACGAACTTTTAAGTTTAGCTGGTGTTGGAAGAAAAAGTGCTAATGTTATCTTATTAGAAGTTTTTGGTATTGCTAATGGTATTGCTGTTGATACTCATGCCAAAAGAATTTCTAACAGAATCGGTCTCTCTCATGAACAAGACCCTGAAAAAATCGAACAAGATTTACTAAAAATCTTTCCACCAGATTCTTTAAAAGATATTAATCACCTTTTTGTATGGCATGGTAGAAATACTTGTGATTCTCGTAAACCTAATTGTGAAAATTGTACAGTCAAAAATTTTTGCGAATATTATAAAAAAAATTGTAAATAATACTTTAATAAGAGGTGATATCTTTGACAAATATCAATTGTGCTTTAGATTGTATTTATCAAATTGATGGAAAATGCTCTTATGATATTATTTCTAATTCAAATTTATGCACAAATTCTGAATGTGCATATTACGAAAAAATAAGACCCAGCTCACATTAATTGAGTTGGGTTTTCTATTTTCTATATTCATCTAATATTTTTGAAAGATATTTCATACTTGTCATACATTGTTCAAGTGTATTTCCAGTTGAACCTACTTCAATTATTGTAGCAGCCTTGCCAAGATGCTGATTATACCTAGAATTTCTGACAATCATTGTCTTAAATAATCCTGGATACATTTCATTAGCTTTTTGTTGAATTTCTATTGCGAATTTCAAATTAGATTGCCAATTAGGATGATATAATCCACCACCATTTGTTCCAATAACAAACATCAATTGTGCCGCTACTTCGTCTCCTATCTTTACACTTGGATCATAATTACTTTTACTTCCTATTGCATCTCTATGTAAATCTATTATTATATCAGTAGGATTAGTCTTCAATATATTTTCCACTGTTGTTTTTGACCTAGTATATGAACCTGTGTATGCAGGATAGTCATGGTATGTCTTATCATGTATTACATTAAATCCATATCCCATTAAATAATTGGTAAGCTCATCTCCTACTCTTGCAACAGAAAAATTCAAGTCTGTTGTTCTAAAATTTCCTGTTTGTTGATAATTATACTGATCTGTTGGTGTATAGCTTTCACATGTATGTGTATGAAAAATTAAAATATTATCCTTATTTATGTTCAATTCTGTATTCAATATTGTTTCATCTATTCCAAATCCTGTTTCATTTTTTATTTTAACCCCACACAATTCCACATTACAATTTTCTGCTATCGGATTTTGTGTAACAATTTCTGTTTCAACATTTGTCTCTGCCGTTGCTACTGCTGATATTTGTTCATCATTTTTAGGTGTTGCATTATTTTCGTTATCATGATTTTCATCTACAATTTCTTGATCTTTTTTTATCTGTTGTTCATCTATATGATCTTCTTCTGGTAGCACTCTTGCTAATTCCATGTTCAATATCTTTTCTGGAAAAGTTTTCTCCTCTTTCCCATCTTCTTTCAATACATCTGCAAATTTATAATTAGAACTTGTCATTGCTGGGATATCATTGCTCAAACATTCTACTAATTTTTCAGATACATCCACCTGTAAAACTTGACTAGTTTTAATTTTATTTATTTCTTGTGTTATCCAAAATAGTGTTATCATAATAACTATTAATACAGCTAATTTCAATACAGTTTTCTTCACATCTATTATTGTAACATTAAACATATTTATCTCCTTGTCCTAATGTTCCTATATATAATTATATGTTTAATGTTAATAAATTAGAACTAAACTATAATAATCTAGGTTTTAATTCCAGATAAATCGGCTTCTCTTCTCTAATCATTGTACTCTTTCCATGCCCAGGATACACAATTGTTTCATCAGGCAAAATCATCAATTTTTTCGTTATCGATTTAATAACCGCTTCAAAATCTCCTGTTGGCACATCTGTTCTTCCCCATGTTCCTCTAAATAAAGTATCACCTGAGAATAGCAAATTTTCTTGTTCACAATATAAACAAGATCCTCCTGAAGTATGTCCAGGTGTGTGAATAACTCTAAACTCCAATTCACCTAAATGCAACAAATCATTATCATCTACACGTGCATCAGTTTCTACAGTTAATCCTCCAATACCAATATATATAGTCAAATTAATATTAGGATCCTTCAAATTCTCTGCAGCCACCCTATGTGTAACAATCTTTCCTCCATATTTTTCTTTCAATTCACAAACTCCACCTATATGATCACCATGACAATGAGTCAAATATATATATTTCAATTTTGCCTGTAAAATATCAAGCATTTCAATTATTTTATCTACATCTCCAGCAGGGTCTATTACCATTGTTTCTTTTGATTTTTCATCTTGGACTATATAACAATTTGTCGCATCACCTATCCAAGTTTCAATCTTTAGTACTTTTAGTATCATTTTATAAATTCCTTTCTTTTATCATTTTAGCCACTTGTTCATTTGGGACCAGTTCATTAGGGACCGGTTCTCTTTTGAACAATGTTCGTTTGGGACCGGTTCTTTCTCGTCCCTATTTTTTTCTTTTGACCTCATAAACACTATCAATTTTTCTAAGTTCACGAATTATTTTATTCAATCCTTCTAAACTATCTACCTCAAGAGTCACTTCAGTAACTGCCATTCTTTCTTTAGTAGCTCTAGCATTTACACCTAAAATCTTAGCTTTTGTATTATTTATTTTTTGTACTATATCTCCTAAAAGCCCATTTCTATCATTTGCAAATATTTCAATTTCTACTGTATAAGTAACTTTTTCTTGGTTATACCATTTAACCTCAATTATTCTATTTTCTTCTTTTAATAATTCATTTACATTTACACAATCTTTTCTGTGAACAGATACTCCTCTTCCTTTTGTAATATATCCTATTATTTCATCTCCTGGAAGTGGATTGCAACATTTAGAAAGTTTAACTAGGCAATTATCTATTCCTTTTACTATAATTCCTGAATCTGATGGTTTTGGGATATTTCTTCTTGTTGTTGATAGTTCTTCAATCTTTTCTTCTATTGGTTCTTCTTTATGCTCTTTTCTGTATTCTATCAACATTCTAGCTATTATTTTTTGAGCCGTTATTGCACCAAATCCAACAGCCGCATACATTTCGTCTAAGTTTTTATACTTATATCTATCAAGCATCGGATTTATATATTCAGTTTTGAATATGTCTTCATAAGACATTCCAATTCTTTTTAATTCTCTCTCAATTGAAGCCTTTCCTTTTTCTATATTTTCTTCTTTTTTCTCTTTCTTAAACCATGACATTATTTTGTTTCTAGCAGATGAACTTTTTACAAATTTTAGCCAGTCCATACTTGGACCTTTTGAATTATCTGATGTTAGTATTTCTACTATATCTCCATTTTTTATTGGAGTTATTATTGGAACCATTTTACTATTTATCTTGGCACCTGTCATATGATTTCCTATTTCTGCATGTATGCTATACGCAAAATCAATTGGAGTTGCACCCTTTGGTAAAACTTTTATTGCTCCTTTTGGAGTAAATACATATACTTCATCTTCAAATAATTCTGTTTTTAATGTCTCTAAAAATTGTTGTGGATCTTGCATTTCTTGTTGCCATTCTAGGCTTTCTCTTAACCAGGCTAATTTATCGTCTTGCACTTTAACAGTTTGATGACCTTTTTTACTTCCATAATTAGCCTCTTTATATGCCCAATGTGCAGCAATACCATATTCAGCAATCCTATGCATATCCCATGTACGTATCTGTACCTCAAATGGAGTTCCTTTTTCTCCAAGTAATGTTGTGTGTATAGATTGATACATATTAGCTTTTGGAACAGCAATATAATCTTTAAATCTTCCTGGCATTGGAGTATACATTTCATGTACAATTCCTAATGAAGCATAACAATCCTTTACAGAATTAACTATTATTCTTAATGCAAATAAATCATAAATTTGATCAAGGGTTTTATTGTCTCTTTGCATTTTTCTATATATACTATATAAATGTTTTGCTCTTCCTGTAACTTCTGCCTCTATATGTTGTTTTTTTAGCTCAATTCTGATGTCATTCATAATTTTTTCTATGAATTTCAATCTTTCATCTCTTTTTTGCTCAATTCCTTTTACTAATTCTCCATACTCCTCAGGATATAAATATTTAAAGCCTAGGTCCTCTAATTCCCATTTCATTGCATATAAACCTAATCTATTTGCTAATGGTGCATATAATTGCATTGTCTCTTTTGATATTGCAATTTGTCTATCTCTTTTCAAAAATTCAAGTGTTCTCATATTATGTAATCTATCAGCTAATTTAATAATTATTACTCTTATGTCTTTTCCCATTGCCAAAAACATTTTTCTGTAATTTTCTACTTGATTCTCTTCGATTGAAGCATGTTGTATTAATTTTAATTTAGTAACACCATCTACCATTTCTGCAATTTCAAGCCCAAACTCTTTTTCAATGTCTTCATATGTTGCATCCGTATCTTCCACAACATCATGTAATAAAGCTGCACAAATAGTTTGTTCATCTAATCCCAACTCAGCAATTGTATATGCAACATTTGTTGGATGAATTATATATGGCTCACCAGATTTTCTTTTTTGATCCCCATGTTTTAATATAGCATAATTATATGCCCTTTGTATCAATTTTGTGTCAGCCCATCTTTTATTTTTTTTAGCTTTATCTATTATATCTTTAATTGTATAATTGTTTGTCATAATTTCCCCCTTCATATATTCATTTAAATATTCATTTAAATGTTCATTTAAGAACCGGTCCCAAATGAACATTGTTCAAAAGAGAACCGGTCCCTAATGAACACAAAAATCATTTTAGAGTGACTTCATCATATCTTTGATATTGATTTGAACATTATCTACTCCATTAAATGAATTTATCTCTAAATTTCCGACAATATCTATTTTGTCGCCAATCTTATATTCATTAGCTAATTGACCTAAGTTAAAGCCGATTGCATTAACAACTGCCTTATTTTCTTTTACTGTAAGTTTTAAATGTTTTCCTTCTGTAAGTGCTCTTATTGAGTCTATTTTTAAATTTTTGAATAAGAATAGTGGTGTTTTGTTTTCTTCTCCAAATGGTTCTAATTCTTTTAAACTCTCCACTATGTTTTTATTTATTTCATCTAAACTTATTTGTGAATCTATTTTTAATATTGGTACTATATCTTCTATATGATTTTCTCGTGCTGTTTTTTCAAATTCAGTTTTAAATTCTTCAAATTTGTCTTTTTTTATTGTTATTCCTATTGCCATTGCATGTCCACCAAATCGCTCTATTGATTTTTGGCATTTGGTTAATGCTTCATATAAATCAAATCCTGGAATGCTCCTTCCTGAGCCTTTTCCAATATCGCCTTCTTCACATAATAATATACTAGGTTTAAAGTACATTTCTGTTATTTTTGATGAAACTATTCCTATTACTCCATGATGCCAATTTTTCCCCATTAACGCTATAGTGCTCTTTTCTTGTAAATTGTTAGCTTTTATCTGTTCTACTGCATCTGCAAATATATTCTTTTCTATTTCTTGTCTCTCTTTATTATATTCATTTAATTTTTGCGTAAGTTCATTTACCTCTTTAGCATCTTTTGATAAAAATAAATTTAAAGCTTCTTCTTGATGCCCCATTCTTCCACATGCATTTATTCTTGGTGCTACTCCAAATGATATTGCTATTGAGTCTATTTTATTATATCCGGTTGCTTGCAAAATCGATCTTAAACCTAAATTTCTTGTTTGTTGAACTAGTTTTAATCCTAATTTTACTATTACTCTATTTTCGTCTGTTAATGGTACTATGTCTGATATTGTTCCTATACATACAATATCTAAGTATTTCAAGTATTCCTTTTCCTCTAGTCCAAGCCTCATAGAAATTGCTTGAATTAGTTTAAATACAACCCCTACTCCTGCTAAGTTTCTACATTGATATTTATTATCTTTTCTTTTTGCATCAACTACTGCTAATGCTTTTGGAATTTCTTCTCCTGGCTCATGATGATCTGTTATAAGTGTTTCTATCCCTAGCTCATTTGCATATTGAACTTCTTCTATTGCTGATATTCCACAGTCTACTGTTATCATTAATGTATATCCTTCTTGTGCTATTTTTTCAACAGCTGTTTTATTTAGTCCATATCCTTCATCTAATCTATTCGGAATATATACTCCTACATCTAATCCTCTTTCTTTTAAAAAACTTTTTAATACTGTTACACTAGTTATTCCATCTACATCATAATCTCCATATATTATGGTTTTCTCTTGATTTTCTATAGCTTTAATTATTCTCTCTACTGTTATTTTCATGTCTGGCATACCATATGGATCATAAAAATCATTTCTTTTAGGATTCAAAAATTTTTCTATTTGTTCTTCTTCTACTATACCTCTATTTGATAATATTGTAGCTAATAATTTATTCATTTTATATTTGTCTTGTAATTCTTCTATTTCTTTTTCATTTACTTGATATATTTGCCATTTTTTACTCACTTTTTATATCATTCCTTCCTCAAGGCTCAAATTTTGTTTCTTGTTCTAAAATTCTCTGTTTTTATTTTACTATGTTAATTTTAAAATATCAAGTATTTTGACATTAAATATTACATCAAAAAAGAGGCCAATAGCCTCTTTGTAATTTTTTATTCCTCTGGTTCTTCGTTTTCGTCTTTATCTTCTGGTAACTCTTCTCCTAAACTTTGTTCAAAAGCTTTTGCAAAATTATCTCTTACTTTTGTTTCTACTTCTTTAAGTAATTCTGGTCTATCAATTAAATATCTCTTAGCATTTTCTCTACCTTGTCCTATTCTTTGTCCATTATAACTGAACCAAGAACCACTTTTATCTATGATTTCTAGATTTACTGCCATATCAAAGATATTTCCTTCTTTTGATATTCCTTTTCCATATAATACATCAAATTCTGCCTCTCTAAATGGTGGAGCTACTTTGTTTTTGATAACTTTTACTCTTACTCTATTTCCCATTACTTGTCCATCTTGTTTGATATTTTCTATTTTTCTAATATCCATTCTAACTGATGCATAGAATTTTAATGCTCTTCCTCCTGTTGTTGTTTCTGGATTTCCAAACATTACTCCTATTTTTTCTCTTAATTGATTAATGAATATTAATACTGTTTTTGATTTGTTTATTGCTCCTGCAAGTTTTCTTAATGCTTGTGACATTAGTCTTGCTTGAAGTCCCATATGAGAATCTCCCATATCTCCATCTATTTCTGCTTTTGGAACTAAAGCAGCAACAGAGTCTACAACTATTACATCTAATGCTCCACTTCTTACTAATGCTTCTGTTATTTCTAAAGCTTGTTCTCCTGTATCTGGTTGAGATACTATTAGATTATCTATATCTACACCAAGTTTTTTTGCATATACTGGGTCTAGCGCATGTTCTGCATCTATAAATGCTGCTTCTCCTCCCATTTTTTGTGCCTCTGCTATAACATGTAATGCTAATGTTGTTTTTCCTGATGATTCTGGTCCATATACTTCTATAATTCTACCTCTTGGAACTCCTCCTATACCTAATGCTATATCTAAACTTAGGGCTCCTGTAGGTATTGCTTCTATTTCCATTGCCTTAAATTGGCCTAATTTCATTACTGATCCTTTTCCAAATTGTTTTTCTATTTGGCTCATTGCCACTTCTAACGCTTTTCTTTTTTCTACGTTTTCTTCCATGTAAATTTCCTCCTAATTTATATAAACTTTTGTTCGATATTCATACTATATATCTTTTTTTTTCTTTTGTCAAGCATTTTTTTAATTTTTATACCAATTATTAATATCTATGAAAATATTATACCAATTAGCAGTAACACTTCCTTTTAAAGACCAACTACTATCTACAGCATAATAGCTGCTATATAGCCCTATATATGGCTGTTGTTCATTAAATATTTCACGTATTCTATTATATTTTTCTTTAAGTAGATCTTCTTTTGTTATGTTTTTTACTTCTGCCATTAAATTATTTAACTCTTCATTATTAAAATTACATGCATTCATATAAGTTTCAATACTTGGATTAGCAGAAACTGTAGTTCCTGTTATTATTGCTTCATAATTTTTATTTTGCAAATAACTCTGATATTGATTATCACTTGCTTTTATTATTGTTACATTTATACCTATATTAGCTAAATCTGCTTTTATCATTTCTGCCACATTAACTCTTGCTTGGTTAGATGATTGTACAACTATTTTAAAACTTAATACTTGTGTATTATAATTTTCTGTTTTTTGCCATCTATTATACTTATATTCCCATCCATTTTGTTCAAGTATTTGTTGGGCTAATTCTGGATTATAAGAATTGTCACCAGCATTTCCTTTTAACCAACTTCCATAATCAAGAGAATAATCCATCAATCTATACTTATTGTTATAAATTGATGATATCATATTTGCTCTGTTTATAGCATGAGATAAAGCATTTCTAACTTCTGTATTTGCCAAAATTGGTGTTTGTGTATTTAATGCTAGATAATCAAAATCTCTACCTGAAACTTCTTGTTTATTATACCCTATTGTTCCAATATAGTTTTCTATTGAAGTATTATTAGTTGTTACTACATCAACTTTTCCTAACTTAAATGCATTATATAGTTCTCCTAAGCCTGCATATTTAGTTATTGTAATTGTTTCAAGAGTTAAATTATCTCTATTATAATTTTCATTCTTGTTTAAGACTATTTTATCATTGTCATTTTGAACTACTTTATATTTTCCTGTTCCTATTGGTGCATTATTCTTTTCTGTTGTCGAAAAATCCTGTCCCTCAAAATATGCTTTACTCATTATTGGAAAAATTAGATTATATTCAAAAAATGGTATTTCATGATCTATTGTTATTTGCAATGTATCATCATCTATTTTGTCTACTCCAACTATATATTGTACATTGTTTCCATAAACTGATGGAATTTGTTTTAGTATATCTATTGTATATGACACGTCTTCAACTGAGAAATCAGTTCCATCAGACCATTTTATATCATTTCTTATTTTAATTAAATATGTTGTACTACTCGTTTTTGCCCAATCTTTTGCCAAACATTTTTGCAATTTATATTCTGAGTCTAATTCAAATAATGGTTCATATATTATCCTTGATATTTCTTGCATATGTTTATTTTGACTTAATATAGGATTGACTGTATCAAATGACGCAACACCTAAATTGATATCTTTTATTACTTCTTCTTCAGTTGCCGTTTCTTGAGTTTGTTCCTCTTGTTTAGTTTCTTTTTTATTTACCTTATATATAACAGCTATTATTATGACAATTACAAATATTATAAATATATACTTTATCCAATTCCCCTTCAAAATATCACCTCATTACTTTGTAATAATATATCATTATGGTGATTTTTTCAAGACTTTTTATAAATTTTGCTCAAAAAGGGAGCATTAAAAAATGCCCCCTAACTTTATTTACTTTTGAATTTATTTTCTTGATTCTACAATCAGTTTTATTCCTGTTCTATCTTCTCCTTCTACCTCTACTTCGGCAAATGCTGGTATACATACTAAGTCTACTCCAGCTGGTGCTACAAATCCTCTTGCTATTGCTACTGCTTTTACTGCTTGATTTAAAGCTCCTGCTCCAATTGCTTGCATTTCTGCCTTTTGTGATTCTTTTACCAACCCTGCTATAGCTCCTGCTACTGAATTTGGGTTAGATTTTGATGAAATTTTTAAAACTTCCATTATTTTTGCCTCCTAAAATTTTATTTTTTGTTGCAACGTTTACATTTTGTATTTTACAACATCTGGAATTTTTTGTCTAGGCGTTATTGGAAATTTTTTCAAGTTTTCGTCGCAAGATTCGACAGTTATTTTATTATAATTCTTTGTATTCCTGTCACCTTATTTGTATTATCATCAATTTCAAATTCAACTGCATTAAGCATGCTTTCACCTTCTGCTAATTTATATTTTTCTGGAAGTGTTGTTTCAAATCTCTTAAATGATACTTTAACATCCATTCCGATTACAGAATCCTTAGGTCCTGTCATCCCTAAATCTGTTATATATCCTGTTCCATTTGGTAATATTTGTTCATCTCCTGTTTGTACATGTGTATGTGTTCCCCACAAAGCCGTAATTTTACCATCTAAAAACCTTCCCATTGCTATTTTTTCAGCTGTTGCTTCTGCATGAAAATCTACAAATATCATATCCACTTTATCTTGTAATTCTTCAATCATATCTTTTGCCATTACAAATGGATTTTCAGTTAAAATATTTAAATCAACTCTTCCTAAGAAATTCATTACTGCTATTTTCTTCCCATGGCATTTATATATTCCTACACCTTTTCCTACTACTCCCTTAGGATAATTTGCAGGTCTTAATAGTTGAGGATGATCTATAAATTTGAATATATCTTTTTTTCCCCAAGTATGATTTCCCATAGTTACTACATCAGTTCCAGCATGTAATATTTCTTTAAAATATCTCTCTGTTAATCCCATTCCTCCTGCTGCATTTTCTCCATTTGTTATTACAAAATCTATTTTCTCTTGTTCTTTTATTTTAGGTAATTCTTCTTTTAGTTTTCTTACTCCTGCTTCTCCAACAATATCTCCTATTGCTAATACTTTCACTTACTTTCCTTCTTTCTATTAAACTCTGCTGTTTATTTTAACATTTTATAATTGGATAGTCAAGTTTGAGATAAAAATGAATGATTTAAAATAATTGATATAAAAACTTTATCTTTTGCATAATTATTATAATTCATCTCTGTACATTATGTCAAGAAAAATCGTTCGACAAACTTCGACAATGCATATTTTTTTACAATTATAATATATTTTCTTAAAGGAGGATTTAATGAAAAAATATAAATTAGCAATTGTTGGTGCCACTGGTTTGGTCGGCAGAACCGCTTTAAAAATCTTAGAAGAAAAAAATCTTTCTAATTTTGAGTATTCACTTTTTAGTTCAAACAAATCAGCTGGCACTAATTTGAGATTTTTAAACAAAAATTATATAGTTCAAGAATTAAAAGATGACTCTTTTGATATAGGCTTTGATTTTGCAATATTTTCTGCAGGAGGCGAAACTTCTAAACATTTTGCTCCTATTGCAGCATCAAAAGGATGTATTGTAATTGATAATAGTAGCACATTTAGAATGGATGATGATGTCCCTTTAATTGTTCCAGAAGTAAATTTTCAAGACATTATTACACACCACAACATAATTGCAAATCCAAATTGTTCTACAATTCAGGCAGTAGTTGCTTTAAAACCTTTAGATGATAATTTTAAAATTAAGCGAATCGTATATTCTACATATCAAGCTGTCTCTGGCGCTGGTAAACTAGGATTAGAAGATTTAGAAAATGGTAGGAAAAAACTTGATAAGCCTTTAGTAAAATTTCCTCACCCTATTTATGATAATTGTCTCCCTCATATTGATGTTTTTTTACTTAATAAGTATACAAAAGAAGAAATGAAAATGATTAATGAAACTCGTAAAATTTTAGGTCATCCTCATTTGCCAATTACAGCAACAACTGTAAGAGTTCCTGTTAGCAATTGCCACGGAGAAAGTATAAATGTCGAATTTGAAAAAGATTTTTCTATTGAAGATGCTACATCTGTTTTAAAAAATTTTCCAGGCATTATTGTTGAAGATAATCCTAATAAAAACTTATATCCATTATCATCAACGGCACAAGGTCATGACGAAGTTTTTGTTGGCAGAATTAGAAAAGATTTTAGTGTAAAAAGTGGTCTTAATATGTGGGTTGTAGCTGATAATTTAAGAAAAGGTGCAGCTAGTAATGCAATACAAATTATGGAAAGGATGATTCAATCATGAAAAAATGTTTATTTACTGGAGTAGCAACTGCTCTTGCTACTCCTTTTAATGAAAATGGTATTAATACTGAAGAATTCCAAAAATTTATACAATTTCAAATATCATCTGGAGTTGATTCTCTTGTAGTATGTGGAACCACAGGTGAATCCAGTACTATGACAAAACAAGAAAAAATCGACGCTATAACTTGTGCTATTAAAACTATTAATTCCAGCAAACGTAAAATTCCAGTTATTGTAGGAACTGGATCAAATAATACTGCATCTGCCATTCAAATGTCTATTACTGCCGAAAAGCTCGGAGCTGATGGCCTTTTAGTTGTTACTCCATATTATAACAAAACTACTCAATCAGGTCTTATAGAGCATTTTAGAGCTATTGCCGGATCTGTTTCTATTCCAATTATTTTATATAATGTTCCAAGTAGAACTGGTATAAATATTGATCCAATAACTTGTTTTGAATTATCTAAAATTGATAATATTGTTGGTATAAAAGAAGCTAGTGGCAATCTCTCTCAAGTTGCAAAGATTGCTTCATTATGTGGTAATGATTTTGCCATTTATTCTGGCAATGATGACCAAATTTGTCCTATACTTTCTCTTGGTGGAAAAGGCGTAATATCTGTTTTATCTAATATTGCCCCAAAACTTACCTGTAGTATTACAAATTCTTTTTTTAAAAAAGCTCCAGATGAAGCCTGTTTTTATCAACTTCAAGCTCTTCCTTTAATTGAAGCTTTATTTGCTGAAACCAATCCTATCCCTGTTAAGTCAGCAATTAGTATGATTGGTTTCGATTTCGGAATTCCTAGACTTCCTTTAGTAGAATGTTCTACTAGCTTAAAAAATAAAATTAGACAAATTTATGATGCCACAAAATAAACTAACTTGCACAGTTAAGAACCGGTCCCAAATGTGCAAATGTTCATTTGGGACCGGTTCTTGGCTGTGCAAATAAATCTATTTTTTCTTAAAACTATGTTTTGAAGAATCAATTTTATTTCTTATTTCTCTTTTTGAATTGTCTATTTTGATAGCAATTTCTTCTTTAGATTCTTCTATTCTTTTTTTCATTTCATCCCATTTATCATATAATACATTGTTTTGAATTTTAGGGAATGCTCTTGCAAGTCTTCTGTATAAAAATAATTTCTTTCTGATAATTTTTTTAACTTTTGTAGAAATTTCTACTGTATTATCTTTAAATTCTTTTGTCATCTCTTTTAAGTTAAGAATTATTTTAAATGAAACAATTGTATCTGTGATATATATCAATAAAAATACTACTGTAAATATATGCAAACCTAACTCTGGTATCATATTTATGTATTTCATTATAAATGGATTTGCAACATATAATATAAATGTTCCTGCAATTCCAAATGGAATAAGAGTTTCTAGACATATACGTCCATTTATATTAAATTTTCTTTGACTATAATCCCACCATCTTGCTTTAAATATCTTTTCCATTATATAACTTGTCATATATTCTAGTGTACCACAGATCAAAATAGATAATATAAATGTTAATGGTACGTCTCCAACATATTTTTGTAATAATAATGTTATTAATAATACTCCACATCCGTATATTGGGCAATATGGTCCTATTAAAAATCCTCTATTTACAAATTTCTTTTGTCTTATTGATATTTGCACTGTTTCCATTAGCCATCCAGCAAATGAATATATAAAAAATAATGCTACATATTTTTCTATTTCTATTAACATATTCTTCTTCCTTTCAATTAAAATCATTTGTTATTTTATCACAGCTAGAATTAAAGTACAATAGTTATTAATAATTATTGTTCATTTTGGGACAGTTCATTAGGGACCGGTTCTCTTTTGAACATTTGCACATTTGAGAACCGGTCCCTAGTGGTCATGGTTATGTCTTATTTTTTACATCTGTAAAATATCCTGGTGTTTCTGTTGTGTCTATTCTTGCATAAGTTGCATCTATATGTGCATAATCATATTTGGTACCATTTTGTCCTATAAGATTACTAGAGCCGTTAAACATTCCACTAGAATTAGTTACTGCTGCTGTTGACCATCCAGTATTTGTAGTTGTATCATACTCTTTTACATATATTGTTTTTAAATTGCCAGAATTTGAAAACATTCCTTGCATATTTGTTACTTTGTCAGTACTAAAATTACTTATATCTAATGTCGTTAAACTCATACAATCCTTAAATAGGGCTTCCATATCAGTAATATTCTCAGTATGGAAATTTGACAAATCTATTTTTTCAATTTTCTTGCATCCATTAAAAAGTCCACTCATATATTTTAAATTATTAGTATCTATATTATTCAAATTTATATTATCCAGTTTTGAACAGCTTGCAAAAGCTCTATTAATATTTTCCACTTTTTTTATATTAGCCTTGCTTAAGTCTATTGAAGTTAAGTCAGAACAACCAAAAAATGACTGTTCCATATACAATACATTTTGCCAATTTACATTTTCTAAATTTATTGATTTTAGACTCTGGCATCCATAAAACATATTTGTTATATCTTGTGCCGAAATCATGTTCCAGCCAGATATATCTAGTTCCTCTAATTGATTACAGTTATAAAATGTTCCTCCATATGCCCAGCCTACATGTCCAAAAGTTGTTACTTGGCTAACATCCCAGTTATTCAAATCGATTTTCTTTATTGAGCTACATCTCTCAAATGTTGAAAGCAATGTCGTGACTTTGCTTGTATTCCATTTGCTTAAATCTAGGTCAGTTAGACTACTACAGTTATTAAACATATTTGACATATCTATTACATTGCTTGTATCAAAATTGCTAACATTTAGTGTAGTTAACTTTTTACAGTTATCAAATAAACCTGCCATTTTTACTGCCTTTGCAGTATTCCATTTACTCACATCCAATTGTTCTAGACTTACACATCCACAAAACATCCTTGCTAAATTGGTTACATTTTTAACGTCAAACTTGCTTATATCTAATGTAGTTAAACTCATACAATCCTTAAATAGAGCTTCCATATCAGTAATATTCTCAGTATGGAAATTTGACAAATCTATTTTTTCAATTTTCTTGCATCCATTAAAAAGTCCACTCATATATTTTAAATTATTAATATCTATATTATTCAAATTTATATTATCTAGTTTTGAACAGTTTGTAAAAGCTCTATTAATATTTTCCACTTTTTTTATATTAGCCTTGCTTAAGTCTATTGAAGTTAAGTCAGAACACCCCAAAAATGACTGTTCCATATATAATACATTTTGCCAATTTACATTTTCTAAATTCATTGTTTTTAGGCTCTGGCATCCATAAAATATATTTGTTATATCTTGTGCCGAAATCATGTTCCAGCCAGATATATCTAGTTTCTCTAATTGATTACAGTTATAAAATGTTCCTCCATATGCCCAGCCTACATGTCCAAAACTTGTTACTTGACTAACATCCCAATTATTTAAATTCAATGATGTAATTGAATTACAACCTTGAAATGTTCCCAAAAGACTAGTCGTTCCATATGTACTAAAATTGTTAAATTCTATATCTATTAAATTATTTAAATTCAAAAACAAATATTGCGCATTTTTATTTGCATAAATTGTATTTTCACTTACAAATGTCAATTCATATAATCCATTACTATCATTATCTGTATAATATCCAATTATGCTTTCATCTTGTTTTTCTGATGCGTCAAACTTTTCTATTATATTTGTTGAAGTTGGCTCTTCTCCCTGTTCAAACTTTACTGATTCTATTTGATTCCTCAATACCGTTCCTGTTAAGTATTTATCTGTATCTGCTCCCGGCTTCGCTAGTACCATCCTATTAATTCTTGTCATCTTAAACTGTATATATGAATTTAATACAGTATTTTCTGGAACTGATGATTGATCTTTATATTTAAATTTTATTATTATTTCTTTAGTTTCATTTGGTTCTATCGTTTGTCCAACTGTAAAACCACTTATCTCAAATTTTATATTCAAATTATCATATGAAACATCTAATCCTTCATCATATACAACCTTGCTAAATTGCATTGTCTCATTCGCATTATTATAAACAGTTACTTTATATGTAATCTCTGAGCTTGGATTATCTTTGGATAATTCAACAGTACTTCCCATTAATGTTCCAACATAACTTTTTATTTGTGAATTTGTTAAGTTAGCATCTACATTACTTACTTGCTCAACATCTGTAATAAACACTCCATCTTGTACCTTAGCAGTTACATTTCCACTTATATCTCCTGTTACAGAGTTTATAGCAGAATATCCTATACTCATAAACATTAGTGCCGCAATTAATAACCAAAATATTACTCTATTTTTAAGACTATCCATGCTCGTGCGTACAGGCTCAAAGTTTTCAGTTTTCTTTTTCATATGATTTGTTTCCTTTCATTTTTGTCACTTGTTCATTGTGGACCAGTTCATTGAGGACCGGTTCTCTCTTGAACATTTGCACATTTAAGAACCGGTCCCTAATGTTCACTAATTATCAATTCCATTTAATCATACCATTCTATTTTTTTCAATACCTTTTTAATTTATTTGACAATAAAATTCAAAAGAGACATAAGAACTTTGGGAGTTTTTTTCCTCCCAAAGTCTTTATGTCTTATTTTTTACATCTGTAAAATATCCTAGTGTTTCCGTTGTGTCTATTCTTGCATAGGTAGCATCTATATTTTTAGAATCATATGTTGTTCCATTACCACCAACTAAATTTATACAATTGGCAAACATATTTGCAGAATTGGTTACTACTGATGTTGTCCAACCTTCATTTGTTTCTGAATTATATTCACTTACATATATTGTTTTTAAATTATTGCATCCGTTAAACATTCCATTCATATATGTTACTTGTTTTGTATTGAATTTTTCCAAGCTTAATTTCGTTAGTGATTGGCATCCCTGAAACATACATCTCATATCAGTTACACTTTGTGTATTAAAGCCGTTTCAAATTTAATTCTGTTAATTCTGTACAAAAATAA
Organism: uncultured Clostridia bacterium; assembly: GCA_928721565.1. Lineage (GTDB taxonomy): Bacteria > Bacillota > Clostridia > TANB77 > CAG-508 > CAG-269. The sequence continues at coordinate 1,005,197 of OV788638.1, read as the reverse complement.
AACATATACACAATGTTTGCTACATTCTCTGTATTCCAGTTGCTCAAATCTAATTTCTTTACACTTTTACACCCATAAAACATAAAAGCCATATTGGTAACATTACTTGTATCAAATCCACTTACATTTAACGAATCTAGGCTATTACAAAATCTGAACATACTCCCCATTGTTGTTACATTTTCTGTATTCCAATCGCTCAAATCTAATTCTTTTAAACTTCCACACCCATAAAACATAGAATCCATACCTTTAACTTGAATTGTATTGAATCTACTTATATCTAAACTCATCAATTTTCCGCAATTATAAAACATACTATTCATATTAGTAACTTGGCTTGTATCAAAATTTTCCAAATTTAAACTCACCAAATTTCCACAATTACTAAACATATACTCCATATGAGCCACTTGACTTGTCTTAAAGTTATTTAAGTCTAATTTTTCAAGACTACTACAATTTCCAAACATTCTCTGCATATAGATTACTTTTTCAGTATTAAATCCACTTACATCTAATTCTACCAAATTATTATCACCACAAAATATATTAGATATATCTTTTGCTGATTCTGTATTCCAATTTGATATATTTAATTCTGTTAAATTTGTACAATCTTGAAATGTTCCTCCATATGCCCATCCTACATGTCCAAATTCCGTTACTTTACTAACATCCCAATTATTTAAATCGAGTTTTTTTAATGAACTACATCCTTGAAATGTTGAAAACAATGTTGTGACTTTGCTCGTATTCCATTTGCTTAAATCTAGGTCAGTTAGACTACTACAGTTATTAAACATCCTTGACATATTTGTTACATTACTTGTATTAAAATTACTAATATCTAACTTAGTTAGACTATTGCAATCTTTAAACATATTTGACATATCTATTACATTGCTTGTATCAAAATTGCTAACATTTAGTGTAGTTAACTTTTTACAGTTATCAAATAAACCTGCCATTCTAACTACCTTTGCAGTATTCCATTTACTCACGTCCAACTCTGTTAGATTACCACAGCCTCGAAACATACTAATCATGCTTGTTACTTGACTTGTATCAAAATTACTAAGATTTAATTTTTCTAAATTAGTACAATTTTCAAACATATAACTCAAACTTACAGCATTACTTGTATTAAATCCGCTAATATCTAATGTTGTAAGACTACTGCATCCTGAAAACATACTATTTATACCATTCACTTTTCCTGTATCAAAAGTAGTTACATCTAATTCACTTAAACTACTACAATTTTGAAACATTGCCATCATATTAATTGCTTCTTTTGTCTCAAATGAAGTCAAATTCAATTTTTTTATATTACTATCTCCTTGAAACATTGCCATAAAATATACCGTACCATAAGTACTAAAATTACCAAATTCAATGTTTTGAACATTATTTAAATTCTGAAACAAATAACCTGCATTTTTATTTGCATAAATTGTATTTTCACTTACAAATGTCAATTCATATAATCCATTACTATCATTATCTGTATAATATCCAATTATGCTTTCATCTTGTTTTTCTGATGCATCAAACTTTTCTATTATATTGGTTGAAGTTGGCTCTTCTCCCTGTTCAAACTTTACTGATTCTATTTGATTTTTTAATATTGTTCCTGTTAAGTATTTGTTTGTATTGCTACCATTTTGAGCAATCACCATCCTATTAATCTTTGACATCTTAAACTGTATATATGAATTTAATACAGTATTTTCTGGAACTAATGATTGATCTTTATATTTAAATTTTATTATTATTTCTTTAGTTTCATTTGGTTCTATCGTTTGTCCAACTGTAAAGCCACTTATCTCAAATGTTATATCTGGATTATCATATGAAACATCTAAACTCTCATCATATATAACCTTACTAAATTGCATTGTCTCATTCGCATTATTATAAACAGTTACTTTATATGTAATCTCTGAGTCTGGATTATCTTTGGATAATTCAACAGTGCTTCCCATTAATGTTCCAACATAACTTTTTATTTGTGAATTTGTTAAGTTAGCATCTACATTACTTACTTGCTCAACATCTGTAATAAACACTCCATCCTGCACTTTAGCAGTTACAGTTCCACTTATATCTCCTGTTACAGAGTTTATAGCAGAATATCCTATGCTCATAAACAATAGTGCCGCAATTAGTAACCAAAATATTACTCTATTTTTATCAACTGTCTTTCTTCTCTTTATTTTTCTAAAACTATCCGTGTGTGTGTGTGTGTGTGTACAGCCTCAAGGCTTTCAGGTTTCTTTTTCATTTAATTTTTTCCTTTCGTTTTTTGTCACTTGTCCATTTGGGACCAGTTCATTGAGGACCGGTTCTCTTTTGAACAGTGTTCGTTTGGGACCGGTTCTCTTTTGAACATTTTACTATATGTTTAATTAAAAAGCAATAAAAAGAAACCCTAAATTAGGATTTCTTTTCTACTTTTTCTTTCTTTTCTATTGTTTTCTCATTTTCCTTTTGCAAAGCCTTTTTTTCTTTTTTTCTAGCCTTTAAATTATCTTTAGCAACAGTCATAAGAAGCTTAATTCTATTAGTTTGGTTGGTTTCACTTGCACCTGGATCATAATCAACTGGTACTATATTAGCATCTGGATATGTATCTCTTATAGTCTTAATTACACCTTTTCCAACAACATGGTTTGGCAAACATGCAAATGGTTGAACACATACTATATTTTGAATTCCATTTTCCATATATTCAAGCATTTCTGCCGTTAAAAACCATCCTTCTCCTGTTTGATTTCCTGTTGATAAAACCGATTGAACATTATCTGCTAAATGCCAAATATCACAAGTTGGTAAATATCCTTTTTTAGATTTTTCCAATGCTTTTTTTGCATCTTTTTCAAATAAATTAATCAATTTTATTCCTGTTTGAGATATTACAGATTTAATTTGTCTGCCTTTAAGCAATTTATTAGCTATTACACCATTTGCTGTAACATATTTAACAAATCCCATAAAATCTGGTAACACAACTTCTGCCCCTTCTTTTTCTAATAAATTTGCTACATAGTTATTTCCAAATGGATGATATTTAATTAAAATTTCCCCAACAATTCCAACCTTTGGCTTTTCTTGGTTTTCATTCCATTCAATTTTTTCAAAATCTTCTACCATTTGATATATTCCAGCAGAAAATTCTTTTGCACTACTCTTTATTGCAAGCTTTATAGCCTTTTCCATCCATTCATTAAATAATTTCTCTGTTTCACCTTTATTTTTTTCATATGCTCTATTTTTATATAGCATTTTTTGTAACAAATCCGCTAATACCATAGATTTAATAAGCTTTTCTGCTAATGTAATTGTCAATTTAAATCCTGGATTTTTTTCCATTCCTACAACATTAAATGATATTACTGGCACTTGTTCAAATCCTGCATCTTTTAATGCCTTACGAATAAACCCTATATAATTTGTAGCTCTACATCCTCCACCTGTTTGTGACATTATTAATGCTGTTTTATTTACATCATATTCTCCAGATTCCAATGCTTCTACCATTTGGCCTGTTGTAATAATTGATGGATAACATGCATCATTATTTACATATTTTAATCCTGTTTCTATAGTGTGTGGTGTACATTCTCTTAAAAGTTTGGCTTTATATCCTTCACTTTGTAACACTGGTTCGATAAAGTCAAAATGAATTGGCGCCATTTGCGGAATTAATATTACATATTCTTTTTTCATTTCTTCTGTAAATGAATTTCTTTTTAAATAATATTCTCCATTTTCTTTCTCATCATTTTTTTCTTTTAAACGTTTATTTATACTTGCTAATAATGAACGTAAACGTATTCTTACAGCCCCAAGATTATTTACTTCATCAATTTTTATTAATGTGTACATTTTTCCAAAACTTGTTAAAATCTCTTCAACTTCATCTGTTGTTACAGCATCAACTCCACATCCAAATGAGTTTATTTGAACTAATTCTAAGTTGTCATGTCTGCCTACAAAGTCTGCTGCTGCATATAATCTTGAATGGAACATCCATTGGTCAACAACACGAAGTGGTCTTTCTGGTAATGTTTTATCTGCAACACTATCTTCTGTTAATACACACATTCCTAAACTTGTAATTAATGTATCAATTCCATGATTTATTTCAGGATCTATATGGTATGGTCTACCTGATAAAACAATTCCTCTTAAATTATTTTTCTCTATGTATTCAACTGTTTCTTTTCCTTTATTATGAATATCTTCTCTGCATTTTTGATATTCTGCTTGAGCCTTTTCTATTGCTGTTTTTAATTCTTTTTTAGTGAAATTGTATTCTGCAAATTCTGGTAATTCTATCATTCTTTTTAATAATGCTTTAGATTCAAATGGCAAAAATGGATTCATAAATTTTATATCATCTGCTTTTAGTTCTTCTACATTATTTTTTAGTACTTCTGAATATGAAATTACTATTGGACAATTATATCTGTTATTTGCATCTTGATATTCTTTTCTTGAATACGGCATACATGGATAAAATATTGTTTTTATTCCTTTTTGTATTAAGCTTATAACATGTCCATGTGATAATTTTGCAGGATAACATACTGACTCTGATGGCATTGATTCAATACCTTTTTCATATATCTTTCTCGTACTTTTTTCTGAGATTATTACTCTAAATCCTAAATTTGTAAATAGCGTAAACCAGAATGGATAATCTTCATACATATTTAAAACTCTTGGTATTCCTATTGTTCCTCTAGGTGCATCTTTTTCTTCTAATGGTGTATAATCAAAAATTCTTTCATATTTGTATTTTACAAGGTTTGGTAGATCTTTATGAGAATTTACTATTCCTTCTCCTTTTTCACATCTGTTTCCTGATATATGTCTCTTTCCATTACTAAATCTATTTATTGTTAATTGGCAATGATTTTCACATCCATTACATCTTGTATGTGTTACTTTTATATCTAATTTGTCGATTTCTTCTATTGTTGCAAGTGTTGAATGATATTCCATATCCATGTTTGCTTCATATTGTTCACATGCAAGTAATGCCATACCATATGCTCCCATAAGTCCTGCAATATCTGGTCTTATAACATTTCTTCCAACTATCAATTCAAACGCTCTTAATACTGCTTCATTATAAAAAGTTCCACCTTGCACAACTATATGACTTCCTAATTTTTTTACATCTCTTATTTTCATTACTTTTTGGATTGCATTTTTTATTACTGAATATGATAGTCCTGCTGATATGTCTCCTACTGAATATCCTTCTTTTTGTGCTTGCTTTATTTTAGAATTCATAAATACTGTACATCTTGACCCTAAGTCTACTGGATTTTGAGCTTCTAATGCTTCTTTTACAAATTCTTCTATGCTTAAATTTAAACTTTTTGCAAATGTCTCTATAAATGAACCACATCCTGATGAACATGCTTCATTTAACATGATATTATCAATTGTATTATTTTTTAATTTGATATATTTCATATCTTGCCCACCAATGTCAACAATGCTTGTTACTTTTGGTTCAAATTTCTTTGCTGCAGTATAATGTGCTATTGTTTCAATCTCATTTAAGTCTACATTTAATGCTGTTTGTATTAGTTTTTCTCCATATCCTGTAACTCCACTATAACGAATTACTGCTTCTTCTGGCATAACAGAATATAGTTTTTTTAGCATTTCTATAATACTCTCAAGTGGTTTTCCACCATTTCCTTGATATGCTGAATATAATAATGCTCCATCTCTATCTGTTACAACTAATTTTGATGTTGTCGAACCTGCATCTATTCCAACAAAGCAGTCTCCTTTATGTTCTGACAATGGCTTTTTTGCTACTTTGTCTTTGGCATGTCTTGCTTTAAATTCATCATATTCTACGTTTGTTGAAAATAATGGTTTTAATGGTTGTGATGTTGTATCATGTGATTGTCTTAATACTTGTATTTTACTTTTTAGTTTTTCTACACTAATTGGATTCATATCTTTTGCATCTAGACATGCACCTTTTGCAACTAATAAGTGTGCTTCTTCTGGCACTATGGTTTGCTCTGGTGTTAAGTGTAGTGTTTCTACAAATCTTTTTCTTAATTCTGGCAAATATGTAAGTGGACCACCTAAAAATGCTACATTTCCTCTTATTGGTCTTCCACACGCTAAACCTGATATTGTTTGGTTTACAACTGCTTGCAAAATAGATACAGCTATATCTTCTTTTGCTGCACCTTCATTTAATAATGGTTGTACATCAGTTTTTGCAAAAACTCCACATCTTGAAGCTATTGGATATATTGTTTGATATCCTTTTGCTAATTCATTTAAACCTGCTGTGTCTGTATTTAATAATGATGCCATCTGGTCTAAAAATGCCCCTGTTCCACCTGCACATGTCCCATTCATACGTTGTTCTATTGATTTTCCAAAATATATTATTTTAGCATCTTCTCCACCAAGTTCTATTACTACATCAGTTTGTGGTATATATCTTTCTACTGCTCTTTTGCATGCTACTACTTCTTGGATAAATGGCACATCTAAAAATCTTGCTGTGCTCATTGCTCCTGAACCTGTTAATGCTATTGTAAATTCTTTGTCTTTATATTTTTCTACTAATTCTTCTAGTACCTTACATACAGTATTTTTGGTATCTGAATAATGTCTCTCATATGATGTATATATTTCTTTTAAATTGTCATCCATTACTGCTATTTTTACTGTTGTTGAACCTACGTCCATTCCTATATGTACTATTTTACTCATATTTATCTCATTCCTTATCCTTAAAACATTTTTCAATTCTTGTGGCTAATATATCATAATTGTCGATTTTTTTCAAGTTAACAAAACTTGATTTTATTATACAAAATATTTGTGAACAAATTGTGAATTTGACACTTTTATGTTAAATGTGGTACAATTTATATGAATAACAACTTAAGGAGGTATACACCAATGCACAAGAGAAATATTAAATCACTCTTAACTTTCCTCACTTGTTGGGGAGCAGCAGCTATTATCATAGTAGGAGCATTTGCATATTTTAATAATGCAAGCAATCCAAAGCCTATCCATGTTAATAGTGTACTTGTAAAATAATATTTCGAAAAGAACCGACTCAACTGAGCCGGTTCTTTTTATATTATTCTTCACATCCACTACAGCATGAGCAATGTCCTTCACATGCTTCGCCTTCTGAATCTTCTTCAACAAATTCATAAATATCTTCTTGAATTTCTGAAACATTTTTTTCTAATTCTGCAACTCTTTTTTCTAGTTGCTCAATTTTTTCTAATAATTCTTTTTCTGACATTATCTATTTCCTTTCTATAGAAAATAATTTTATACTCTTTCCATATATTCACATGTACGTGTATCTATTCTTAATACATCACCAATGTTTACAAACATAGGAACTTGTAATTCTAATCCTGTTTCTAATGTTGCTGGTTTTCCAGATGTTGTTGTTGTGTTACCTGCAAATCCTGGTTCTGTATATGTTACTTCTAATTCTACAAATATTGGTGGTTCTACTGCAAATACTTTTCCTTTAAATGAAAGAATTGTTACTTCCATATTTTCTTTTAAATATTTTAAGCAATCTCCTAAGTCATCTTTTCCAAGTGGCATTTGATCATATGTTTCGTTATCCATAAAATAATATAAATCTCCATCATTATATAGATATTGCATATTTTTCTTTTCAATTTCTGCTCCTGGATATTTATCTGAAGGGTTAAATGTTCTTTCTATAACTGCCCCTGTTATTACATTTTTTAATTTAGTTCTTACAAATGCAGAACCTTTTCCTGGTTTTACGTGTTGAAATTCTACAACTCTGAATACTCCTCCGTCCATTTCAAATGTTGTTCCATTTCTAAAGTCTCCTGCTGAATATACTCCTGCCATATTAATTTCTCCTTTCAATTTCTTTACATAATTTTCAACTTATTCCATTTTACACTATATTGGCCGAAAAATCAAGCCTTATGGAATATTCTTTTAATAAAATTTGTAGGTTAGTCAATCATTTGTCACAAATTATTTAAAATAAATACTTTGAGCACCTATATTGCAAATAACGATTCTTCTTGACTTTTATATTTTTTTATGAATTCCCTGGGACTCAACCATCCTAGTGGCCTCATAGGAAAATTATTATATTCTTTTCTCCATTCTTTTCCTTGATTTCTTAAATCCTCTAAACTATAAAATACTCTTTTATAGTAAAATCTTTCTTGATCTTTTCTATGACTTCTTTCTACTCTTCCATTTTGTTTTGGTGTATGTGGCTTTATTACTTTATATTCTAATCCTAATTCTTCTAATGTATTTTCAAACATTGTTTTTTTATCTTTCAAAAATGCTTGCCAACTTAATCTATTTGTAAATTCAAATCCATTATCTGTTTGTATTGTCTTTATTTTAAACGGAAAATATTTTACTAATCTTCTTGCAAATTCGCTTGACGCATATGTATCATGTGCATTTGTAAACCATGTATATCTTAATCTTGAATATTCATCTATTGCTGTATATTGATAAAATTTTTCTCCTCTTTCCTGTAATTCTTTGCTCATACATTTCTTTGGAACATACTTAACATCTATTTGAACCTTATCTCCTGGATATTCTCCTGATACCCATTCATTCGGTTCACTTTCTTTCTTTTTGCTTGGTGTTTTTTTGTATATTCCTAATCTTTGCATTGCATGATACAATCCTTGTATTGTTCTTGTATATCCTGCTTGACGTAATTTTATCCATAATACTACTAATCCCGTATCTTTATTGTTTCTTTTATAATTTTTTATTAATTTTATTTCTTCCTCTGTATGTTGATTTGGATGTGAATGTGGACGTCTTGATTTATCTTTTAAACTTTCTAATGTTCCATCATATCTATTTCTCCATCTATATATTGTTCTTTTACATTCTCCGAATTTATATGCTGCTTTTGCCACTCCATATTTTCTTGAAAATTTTACTATTGACTCTTTATATTTTAATCTATCTGTGATATTATTACCCATAAGAGAGCACCTCCGATATGTTTATTTTTGGTCATTTAAACAATATCATTTTTGTGCTCTCTTTTCAATATTTTATTTTCAATGTATTTGTGACATATCTATTTTAAACCTATATATGGAATATTCTTTTAATAAAATTCTTTATTTTCTCTGATTTTTTCTCTTTTCTAACTATCATCCATGTATCTTGTTCTTTTTCTTCTGTGTATTCTTCTGAAAAAGCTTGTTCTGATATTTTAGTTACCTCTTCTGGAATAACATATATTCCATCAACCATATCAGTTTTTTCAACTTTCATTAATACTCCATCTTTAATTATAGCCATCAATTTTCTCCTTTGTAATTTATTTTACAATAACATATTTTTTTGGTGATTTAGTAAGAGGTTCGCAAGTTCCTTTATTTATAAGTACAGTATCTTCTATTCTAACCCCAAATTGACCAGGAATATATATACCAGGTTCATCTGTAACTACCATATTTTCTTTTAATATATATTCAGAATTTATGCCCAAAACAGGACCTTCATGTATATCTAATCCTACCCCATGTCCTAATGCATGAATCAAATCATAATCATGTAACCTAAAATCATTATCTACCATTTTTGAAATTTGTTTAGTATTGGCATTGTCATGCATATCGTCTAATGCTTGCTCTTGATTTTTTAAAACTAAATCATATACTTGTTTCATATTTTCTGGTACTTCTCCAACAAATATTGTTCTTGTCATATCTGAACAATAGCCATTTATCTTACATCCCATATCTATTGTTATAATATCTACTCTTTGAATTTTTCTATCTGTTGGAACTGCATGTGGTTTAGACGAATTCTCTCCTGATGCAACAATTGTATCAAATGAAGTTCCTTCTGAATGTTTATAATAAAAGTAATCTATCTCTCGTGCTATTTGTTTTTCTGTCATTCCTGGTCTAATATAATTTACTATGTGATTAAAACATTCATCTGTTATTTGACATGCCTTTTTTATATTATCAATTTCTTCTTCATCTTTTATCATTCTTTGTTTTTCAATCATGTTTTCAGTTTCAACCAAATTATTAACTTTGTATTTGTGCATATATTCTTTGTATTTTGCATATGTAACATAATTTTCTTCAAACCCTACGTTCTCACAGAACATGAAGAAATTTTCATAATCTTCTTTTGATAACCCTCTTGCATCATAAACTACTATTTCATCAAATAGTGTTAATGTGTTATGCACATCTTCTATGTATCTTCCATCTGTTATAAATACATTTTCTTTTCTGGTTACTAATAATAAGCCTTCTGCTTGAATATTAGTTAAATATCTAATATTTACTGGATTTGTTACTATCATTCCTTGTAAATCTGATGTTACTAATTGATTTCTTAACCACTGCATTTTTGAGTTCATTTTTTATTCAATCCTTCCTACTAGAAAATTCCTAATGTAAATACTTTTTGAAGTGAGTTTATTATTATTTCTGCTGGAACAAACATACATATAAATGTTGATATTATTATAAATGGTCCAAACGGTATGTATTCGTGTGCTTTTTTTACTTTAAATAAAATCAAGCCTATTCCTACAATTGCTCCAATTAAAAACGCCATAATAGAAATTATTAAAATATTAGAAAATCCAAAGTATAGTCCTAATGCTGCCATAAACTTCACATCACCAAGTCCCATTGCTTCTTTTCCATATATTAATTTTCCTATTAATGCAATAATTAAAAATATTCCTCCACCTAAAAGCATTCCAGATAATAAGTCTATTGTAATTGCTATATTAGAAAATCCATATAAAAATGCTATTACCATACCGACTTCAAACATCGTTAAGTTAAGCCTATTAGGGATTTTTTTAGACTTATAATCTATAACAAATGCTGATAAAAGCATTGGTACTAATAATAAATATCTAATTAATTCTAAATTTCCAATAAAATAGTTTTGTATTCCAAAATTATATACTAGTCCAACATATATTATAGATGTTATAATCATTAATATATAATTAGGTCTAAATTGAATTCTACACGCTCTAAATATGTCTCTTGAAATTATTTTTTTATTTTCGGGTAATCGTTTATTCATCCAATCTGATAATTGTCCCACAATTAGTCCTATTATCGCAACTGCTATATAAAACCCTATATGAGTATCATTTATATACATTTTATTTACTTCCTTTGTCTATATTTTTATGATAATTTCTTTTTATTGCATTTTCTAATGGTCTTTTAACCATTGTTATCCAAATATCTTTTTCTGCAATTGGCTCTACTAATATAGTAAACATTTTACATCTATTTCCTCCTACTATATCAGTAAATATTTGATCACCTACTACTGCTATATTTGGTGATGGTTCTTTGAGTTTTTCTTGTACTTTTTTAAAACCTGTTTTTAATGGTTTTTTTGCAAAGTACATGTACTCTATTCCAAGTTTGTTTGCTACTGTTTTTACTTTTTCTTTTTTGTTTGTATTTGATAATATGTATAATTTTATATTATTATTCTTTAATTCTTTTGCCCATTCTATTGTTTCTTCTGGTAAATTTTTATCATAATCTATTAATGTATTGTCTACATCTAATATTAATGCATTTATTTTATTCTTTTGTAAGAAATTTATTGTTATCTCTCTTACATTATTAAAGTGTGCATCTGGATATAATATCATTTAAATCCTCCATTTCTAGTTGCAAAACTTCTGCTTATATATTAACAATCTCTTACAATTTTGTCAATTAGTTATTTATATTTTATTAAGTAAGCTGATTATAAATTTCATAATCTCTCATAATTTTTCTAACATACGTATTGGTTTCTTTATATGGAATATTTTCTATATCAGAGCCATCTGCTTTTATAGTTCCATCTTTTATCCATTTATCAACATTTCCGCTTCCTGCATTATAGGCAGCTAAAGCAACCTCTATACATTCATATTTATCTAATAATAATGAAATATATTGAGTTCCTAATTGTATATTAATTTCAGGCTCTAATATGTTTTTGTCTGTTAAATTTATCTTATTCTTTTTGGCCAAATCTTCTGCCGTTGAATTCATTAATTGCATTAACCCTTTTGCATTTTGGTGAGATACTGCATTAGGGTTAAAATTGCTTTCTGCCTTTATTAAAGCATATATCAAATCTTCTTCAACTCCATACTGTTTAGCATATTTAGTAACATATTCAGAATATTCTTTTTTATATAAAGTTTTTGTAATTTGTTTTTTTATTGGCTCTGCCAAAATCACAGCTAATGCTATTAGCAATATTAGTGATATCAGCATTATTTTTCCCCTTTTTTTTGCTTTTCTTCTTTTCTTCAAGTATCTCTCTCCTTTTTTAGAGTTTTATTTACATTCATACCAATTAGTAGCTTCAGATACTTCTGCTATTAATGGTACATTCAATTTGCAAGCATTTTCCATGCATTTTTTTATTAAATCTTTAACTTCATCTACTTCTTCTAGTGGTGCTTCTATCATCATTTCGTCATGAACTTGAAGTACAATTTTTGATTTCATATTTTTTGTTTTTAATTCTTTTAAAACATTTATCATTGCAATTTTCATGATATCTGCTGCTGTTCCTTGTATAGGTGTATTCATTGCAGCTCTTTGTCCAAATTGACGTACCATATAATTGCTTGATTTTAATTCTGGTATATATCTTCTTCTATTAAATTGAGTTTCTACATATCCACATTCTTTGGCCTTTTCTACAATATCTGTCATAAATTGTTTTATGCCTGAATATTGCTCTAAATATTGTTCTATATATTGTTTTGCCTTTTTTCTAGAAATGTGTAATTGCTCTCCTAATCCAAAGTCACTTATTCCATAAACAATTCCAAAATTTACAGCTTTTGCATTACTTCTTTGCTCTTTTGTGACTTCTTCTATTGGTGTATTAAATACTTTTGAAGCAGCCTGTCTATGTATATCTTCTCCATTTATAAAAGCTTGTACCATATGTTCATCATTTGAAACATGTGCTAATACACGTAATTCAATTTGTGAATAATCTGCATCTATATATAGGCATCCTTCTGCTGGTTTAAATACTTTTCTTAACTGCTTTCCTAATTCAAATCTTGTAGGTATATTTTGAAGGTTTGGTTCTGTTGAACTTATTCGTCCTGTTGCAGTTATTGTTTGATGGAAAAATGAATGGATTCTTTTTGTTTTTGGGTTTATATATGGTTTCATTCCTTCTACATATGTTGAATTCAATTTCATTAATTGCCTATATTCTAATATTTTTTCTATTATAGGATGTTCTTCTTTTAGTTTTTCCAGAACATCTACATCTGTTGAATATCCATTTTTAGTCTTTTTTACTACTGTTAATTTTAGTTTTTCAAATAATATTTCTCCCAATTGCTTTGTTGAATTTATATTAAACTCTTCCCCTGCAAGTTGATATATTTCTTGAGTTAATATTTCTAATTTATCTTTTAACTTTTGTCCGTAATCTTCTAATTCTTGTAGATCAACATACATACCATTCCATTGCATTTCTGCTAATACTTCTACTGTTGGCATATCTATATTTCTAAATAAATCTATTGCATTTATTTCTTCTAGCTTTTTCATTGTTACTTCTGCTAGTTTATAAATTTCTTCTGTATATAAACTGTTTTCAATTTTTTTACTATTGTCTATTTGAGGCTGTTGTGTTTCAAATAATGAAGTTTGTTCCGCTTCTTGATTAACTCCTTTACTTTGTAAATATTCTCCATTATCTATTTCTAAATAATCTCTTGCTATTACATCTATTGTATATTTACTTGTCGGATTTAATATATATGCAGCTATTTTAGCATCATAAACTATATTTTTCATAGTTATCCCTATTTGTTTTAACAATATATAATCTTGTGCCAAATCATAACCATATTTTTCTATTTGCTCATTTTCGAATAATTTTTTTAATTGTTGTTCAAATCCTTCATGTTCAACTATATAATATATTTTATTATCTGAATATATACTTATTCCAGTTATTTTTCTTTTTATTATAAATTCTGTATTATCATATTCTTCTGTTTGCAAAAAATAATATAATTTTGTGACATTTGGTATTTCAGATGTTTCTACTATATCAAAATGTTTAACTTCAACATTTGGATTTCCTGTTGCTTTACCTTTTAATTTAAATCTTTCTATATATCTATTAAATCGTAGCTCATCAAAAATTTCTAATACTTTGGCTTTGTCCCATTCTTCTACTTTAATATCTTCTAGTGTGTCTTCTAATGGCACATTTGTATCAATTTCTCCAAGTGTTCTTGAAAGCATTGCCATTTCTTTATTATTTGTAATATTTTCTTTTTGTTTTCCTTTTAAATCATCTTCTCCTGCTTCAATTTTATCATATAAGTTTTCTACTGAATGATATTTTTTAATTAATGAAATAGCAGTTTTAGGTCCAACTCCTGGAACTCCTGGAATATTGTCAGAAGAATCACCTTGTAATGCTTTTACTTCAATTAATTGCTTTGGCTCTATTCCATATTCTTCAAGCACTTTTGCTCTATTATAATCTTCTGTTTCGGTTTTTCCGCCTTTTGTTCTTGGAATTCTTATTGTTATATTATCACTTGCAAGCTGAAATGTATCTCTATCTCCAGAAAGTATTGTTACTTCTAACCCTTGCTTTTCTCCATATTTTGCAAGTGTTCCTAAAATATCGTCACCTTCATACCCTTCTTTTTCTATTATGTCTATATTCATTGCTTTTAGAATCTCTTTAATAAGTGGCATTTGCTCTGCAAGCTCATCTGGCATTCCATGTCTATTTGCTTTATAACCATCAAATAATTCTTTTCTTTTTAACTTTCCTTTCATATCAAATGCTACCGCTAAATATTCAGGATTTATATCATCTAATATTTTAAACATTATTGCTAAAAATCCATATACTGCATTTGTATATTTTCCATCTTTTGTTGTTAACATTTTACTTCCCATTATTCCATAAAATGCTCTGTTCATTATACTATTACCATCAATTAATACTAATTTTTTCATTTTGCCCTCCTTGTAGCACTTCTTCATATTTTAAATTTTTATTTTTCTTAATTTGTACTAATTTAAGCACTCCATAAACACAGTAAAACGGCAATGTCATTTGTGCTACACTCATTACAAATGTATAAAATCTTCCTGTAGCATTGTATATAATTTCTATTGGCATACCAGGAAAATTTTGTGAAATAAACATTAAATTGCTATCAAAATTTTTATTTATGATATATGCTAACACACATACACTTCCAACTAAAGTTGCAAAATATTTTATATCAGATGCATTTATTTCTACATAATGTGTTATATCTATCAATAACCCTAAATATATCATTGTACCATGAAAGAAAAAACTGTGTAGGCTTACAATGTGCAACATTGGGTATGATGGTAAAGATGTTGTCGGAAGTATTATAAATACTAAACCTCCAATTATTCCTCCTGTTGCTAAAAACACATCTCCCATTCTTTTTAAAAGTCCTTTTCCAAATGAACTAAATGCCCCTGCATATAATAATAAGCTGCAATAATATAATGGTACATAATTATTTAAATTTCTTACATCTCCTGTACATAACTTAAATGCTATCATTATTATTTCTAAAATCCACATTATTATTGTACATTTTTTTATAATATTTTTTACGTCTTCTTTTGTTTTGTTTACTGTATTTTTTAATGCAAATATTATTGCTAATGTTGTTATTATTATAAGCTCAAAATGTTGCATTGAAAAAATCCCACATGGTTCATATTCTCCTGCCTTTGCTAGAAACATTTTTTCTTCCTTTCTTTCTTTTTATAAGTAATTTTTTTCTATATCTTTCAATTTTCTTATCAGATTTATAACTAGTATAGCTATAAGCTAAAAGCAATATAATAATTACAATTATACTTGTTATTTTGCTTTGTAAAACTTCTGATACTTTGCCAAGAATTGGCACATTTATAATTGTCTTTCCTATAATCTGATTATCTGTAACTATTTCTCTATCTAGGTAATATCCTTGATTGTATTTAGTTACATATCCTTCGTCTGTAATATTAAAAATTTTATTTATCTTTATTTGTCCATGAATTTGATATACTATTATATCTCCTTCTTTTAATTTTTGATTTTCTACCTCTTTTGCAATAACTAAATCATTTTTGTTAATATCACCACTCATAAGATTATTATTCATATTAAAAATACTAAAACCAAATAATTTAAAATATTCTTTTGAAGATATTGTTGTATTTATCAAAAAAAGTATATTATATAATACACAAATAGTAATAATAAAATATGCAAAATATCTAACAATCTTTTTTAATTTTATTTTCTGTTTAAATTTAATTTTTGTTTCTCTTCTTTTCTTCAATTTTCTTTTTTTCTCTCCTATTTTCTATCTTCTCATTTTTTTGTATTTTTACTAATATGAATATTAATATTATCAAAATTATAATTAGTATAATTATTTTACTATCTAATATTTGTACTGTTTTTCCTAATCGTGGAATTGTTAGAATTTCTTCTCCAATAATATCATTATATCTTATCTTAAATGTATCTTCTGTATTATTATTATCTCCTTTTGTAACATACTGTGTCCCATTCTCTTCTCTCTCAACTTTAGTAATTCGGTGTGTAATAACCTCACCTTCTTCGGTAAAGGTTATTACATCACCTTGTTTTAATTTATCTTCTTTAACCTTTTTTACTATTACAATATCTCCAACATTTATTGTTGGTTCCATACTATTAGTATCTACAATATATGCTTTATATCCTAATATGCTAAAATCTTTTCCATTTATTGATGATACAATAATTAAAATAATATTATATATTAATATTATTGCAATTATTTCCATAATCCTTTTTAAGATTTTTGTTTTTTCTTTTCTTTTGTTTATTGATTCTACATCATATTTCATTTTTTATTATTTTCCTCCAATAATATGTATATTATTTTATAATCATATATTCGTAGACTTCTCCTATGTAAATGTCTCCATCATATAATTTGTATACTAATTTATATGTTCCTGTCACTAAATTTTGTTTCAATGTCAAGAAATGTGTACTATTTTCTAATGGATTTTCTGATACTACATATTCTTTTTCTCTCTTTGTTGCAGTTAATTCTGTTGATACATAATCTTTTAAATCAACTAAATTATATTCTTGTGAGAATTCTTCTTTGTAGTCTCTTCTATATAATGATACAGCAACATTAGGTTTACTTAAAGCAGATGAATATTGCAATGCTGTTGCAATTGAATCACTTCCACTTATTGTTGTTCCTGTATCTTTATTAACAATCTTATCATTATCAGAAGTTAGCACTTTTAGTCCAAAAGATTGATTAATTACTCTTATATTTAATTCCACCATGTCTGATGCTGTTAATCCATAATAAATTCCATCTGATGATCCAAATGATTCTATTCTAATTTTATAATCTCCTGTCGCCCAAGTTTTATTGTTTTCGGTATTTATTTGTATTTTAGCCAATACATCTGTTACTTTATCAGCTATATTTATTCTTGTTGTTCCATCAACTCTAGGGTAGTAAGTTTTTCCGTCTAATTCGAAATTTATTCCTAATAAACTGTCATTATTTAGCCTATTTCCATTACTATCATATATACTTATTTTTATACCAAGCTTATTATCAAAATATTGTGTATCGTAAATAGTCTTTGATCCAAGTAGTTCTTGGGTAAATTCTGTATTAACATTTAGTCTTATCGGACTACCCAAATATATTGTTTCTGGATCAATTGTTCCTTTTACTTTTATAGTTGCATCTTTATCGCAAAAAACATTGTATAACATATTTTCTCTTTGTATTCCTAATACTCCTATTATTGTCTGATTATCAGGGTTTCTTAGCTCCATTAATAATGAATTATCTATTATGTTTTCTGTAATATTAGTATTTTCTAAATTTACATGAAATATAAAATTCTCATAAATTAAGTTTTCATCCTTTTTATAATATTTATCAAACATTTCGCTTTCTTTAAATTTAGCATCTTCACTTCCCATAGAAATAAAATCCGATAATTTGTATATATATTTTTTGTTCGCGACATCATCTGCTGTTACAATATAATAATAATATTGATTTGTTGCCATATCTAGCATGGTTAGTTTTGTATTTTCTGGAAATACATATGGTAAATTATTTGTATCTCTTGAAACTAATACTCTCTGGTAATCTTTATATTCATCATAATATTCTTTATCTGAAAAGTTCTGTAATACCAATGAATAATATGCTGATAATGCACTATGATTTGTTATTGTTGTATCTGTAGTTGTAAATAATCCATATTCTTGTCCAGGTGTCATTGCTGCTTCATAATAGTCGTCTTGGAATAATGCTGTTGATAATGTTGTATTTATATCTATATATGAAATTTTATAATTTAAGTCATCTATTGGTGTCCATACTTGTAATCTTATTTTTACTTCTCCTAATGCTCTCTTGACTGTAAGGTTCTGTGAATGATAAAAGTAAAAATTCAACCTAGGTGTATAATTAGTATTATCTGAATTATAACTTGTTGTTCCTGTATATGTTCCACCATTTTCTGTTAAAAATTGCGTTTCTCCTTTATTTTGCCAACCAATATTTCCTGTTTTCATAGTTAGTCCAAACTGGCTATTAGCTTTGTCTTCATCTGCCTCTACTGATTCTATTTGATCTGCTGGTACTAATGAGACATCATTGATTAGTCCTGATGAAAATCCAGCAATATAAAACTTGATATTAGGATCAGAAAATTCAGTTAATGCTAAGTCATATGTTCCAAGTGTTGCATATTTTGATGCAACCATCTCTATATTGAATGTTTTTACATCCATCTTTTCACCTGCTACCCACATATAATATACATCGGCATCTGGCGTTGGTTGTATATAATCTACTTTTATATTATTTTCATTATTATAATTTGTATAAAAACCATCAACTTTTATATCATGTTCTGGATTTGTTAAATGTTCTGCTATAACATAAGAATTTGTTACAAATGTTCCAGAGTTTGTTATTGTGTCTCCATTATTATAACTATTGTGATATAAACCTGTACTTGTAGCTGGATTATTTCTGTTTGTAAATAATCCAAAGAAAAACATACCTTGTACTTTACCATATATTGTTGCTTTTTCATTTAATGCTACATTTAAATTTTTACCTTCCATCATGTAAATTCTATTATTAACATTTCTTGTCACTTCTCCAGTATCTTCGTTTATTGTAACAGTTCCTTTTTCTTCTTTTCCATCTATATCAACTACACTATCTAGTTCCTTCAATAAATTTGCTCCATTACATAAGAATAATGTTGAATTATTTTTTAGTTTTACTTGGCTTACTCTACTTATTGAAAAGAATACTGCTGAATATTCATTTGTTCTATCTGTTGTTCCTGATAATGAAAGTGCAGAGTTTATTATTGTTGCAGTATCTGCTCTTTGTAATGAAACATTACTTTTTGGTTTATCTGGTGTTCCATAATTTTTTATTGTCATATAACTTTTACCACTTGTACTTGAAGCATTTCCTGAACCAAATATACTTCCTAATATATCAAAATTGTCATAACCATTTGCATCTATTTGTATATCTATTTGTACAGTTACACTTATGAAATCAAAATCATATATTTCACTACCAGAAGCATTTGCTTCTCCTCCTCCAAATACAGTACCACTGATTTTTATATCTCCTTTTTCTAAGTTTGTATCTCCTACAGCATCATATCCTATATTTGTTTGTGTTTTTCCATATACTACTGATGTATTTGCTCCTCCATAAACATTTTTCCCAATAGTTCCTCCAACAATATTTACTGTACTTGTAGAATTGTTATTAGCCTCTATTCCTGTTGCAGCTTGATTTCCTCCTCCAAATACACTATTTGTAACATTATTTTTTCCTTCCATTATTAAATTAGTATTTCCATATACTGTTGCAGCAGAACCATTTCCACCTGCATATAAACTATTGTTTAAAGTTGTATTTTTTACTTTTACATATGTGTTTCCTGTTACTGTTCCTTCATTTCCTCCACCATAAATATTGTCTCCTATAGTTGCTCCAATTACGGTAACACTAGTATTTGTGTCGACTCCTGCTTGGTTTCCTCCTCCAAATACTCTCTTTTTTACTTGTCCATTTATATTAACATTTGTTTCACCTGATATTGCTTGGTCTCCTCCACCATAAACATCTTGAACTCCTCCGCCATTTATTGTTACATTAGTATTTTGTGTAGTTCCTCCTTGGTTATTTCCTCCATATACAGTTTGTATAACTGCATTGCTACTACTTACTGTTTCTCCATCTGAATTTGTACCATTCATACCATATCCTACTGCAAATGCAGTAGCATCTTGATTTGACAATACTGTAAATTCTATTGTAAGTGTACCATTTGCTGGTATTGGATTTGTTCCATAATATCTATTTTTTTCTGTCAATTTATATGTTCCATTGTCTTCTTCTATATCTGAACTTGTATAATTATCTTTTAATTTTGAATCTGGTGCATATATAAATGCATTCCATTTTGAAATCTCCTTAGATGTATTATTTAAAAATGTAATCTTTAATGTTGCTTTTGTTGGATATGTTGTACTCTCCCAGCTTTCTGTTTTGGTTGCAGTTGCTTGCACCTGCATTTTTACAGGACTTGTAGAATCTTCTGTTGTACTTTCATTTGTTGTTACATTGCTTTTTTCTACATTTCCACTTCTATTAGATCCTCCAAATATTTTTCCTATGTTTCCTCCATTTGTGACTACATTTGTTGTTGTAACCCCTGCTTGATTTCCTCCTCCATATATGTTCTCTATTGTTCCTTCTGAAGTTGTTATATTAGATATAGTTGTTTCGGCTTTATCACCACCACCATAAGCATTTGTTACTGTTCCACCTTTGATGAACACCCTTGATATTTGTGTGTTTCCTCCCTGGTTGTTTCCTCCATATACATTAGTAGCTGTACCTGTTTCTATATATACATTGCTTACTGTTACCGTTCCTGATGAGTCTGAACCTCCATATATGTTCTCTACTGTTCCACCTTGTAAATATATTCCTCTTGTTGTATCCTCTTCTCCAGAAGAAAGTAAATCTGCTGATTTTCCACCATTAAATGCATTTGTTATATTTGCATTTGTTAATAAATATACTTTTACAGTTTTGGTATTAGTATCAATTCCTGCTTGATTTCCTCCACCATATACAGTCTGTATTATAGAATTATTATTTTCTCCTATTTTAAGTTCTATGTCTCCACTTATTGTCCCATTGATGTTACTTCCACCAAATATACTACATTTTTCTAGATTACTTCCGTCAACATTTAGTTTTATATTTCCTTCAACTGTAGCTGGTGTTGTAGAGTTTCCTTTTCCTCCTCCAAATACATATCCTGTTATAGATATTGTATTTGTTATTGTTGGTAAATCTTTAATATTAACATTAACATTACCATTCATTGTTCCAAGTGAACTTCCTCCATACACATTTCCATAAATGTTTAAATTATTATCTGTATCTTGTATGCTTACTAATGATCTTCCATCCACTTTAGTTTCAGAACCAAGTCCACCTCCAAATAATGCATCTACACTTGTATAGTCATATATATCTGAGTCTGATACTGTTCCTAGTTGACCTCCAGATATATTAATTAATGTTGAACCTGAAACCGTTCCTTTTATATTAGAGCCACCATAAACTACTCCATTGACAATTCCATTTTTCATAACTAAGTCTACAGTTCCATAAATATTATTTTGGTTTGCTCCTCCATAGATATTATTTTTTATTGTTCCTCCAAAGACTTTAATATTTACAACAGTGTCTCTGTCATTTTCGTCAGTACCATCGTCTTTAGGAAGCAATTTATATGTTAAACAGTAAAGTGTAGATGTAAAGTCTCCATAATAATTGTTTGATGCACTCCAATTTCCTTGGTAATCATATCCTAAGTAAACCGTTGCTGTTTGGCTGCCCCCCCAATAGCTTGTATAACTAACTTGGCAACTTAATTGTTTTGAATTAGTTCCACTTATAGAAAATGCCGTTTTGTTACTTGTAGATATTGTAACATCTGCTGTTACTTCACTATAACTTGAAACATTAGTCAAATATATATATCCACCTGTTTCTGCATTTTTTATGTAATATTGATTATTTCCCGCACTTTCAAATATCCATTTTGCAGAATTACTTGGTTCTACTGATGTTGAAATAGCTTCATTTGTTGCGTTCGTTCCATTTGCAGCTAATGCATTTCCTCCTGTTGCATCTACTGAAAGTAAATATTCTTTTCCTGTTTGGAAATTAGATGATTCATTAGAAATTGTAAGAATTGGCTTTGCTGTAGGACTTCCTCCATTTGATGAACCTATTATTCCATAGTTTCCTCCTCCAAATACATTATTATGAATAACCGCATTTCCATCTATTATTATATATGAAGTATCAGTTTGTCCAGCATAGTCTCCATTTCCATTTGCACCACCACAGACACTACCAGCATTAACGCCATATAATAATAAGCTAGTATCTGTTTCTGTTATTTGCTTATTTCCGTTTGTATCTGTTGTATATGATGCTCCAACATGTGCATCACCTCCAACATATATTAATGAATTTCCTGTTAATTGTCCATTATTACTTGTAGAACTAGCAGCAACTCCATTTGAGCCTCCACTTATACTGTATTTTATACATCCTCCCGTTACTTGTATTATTCTATCGCCATAAGTATGTGTATATCCTGCTCCTCCTGTTATGTTGATAATATTTCCATCTTTTATATACATATATGTTTTATACATATCACCACTACTAATATTAAGTCCACCTATTACATTAGCAATATTTCCACCTTCTACAAGTAGATGTCTATCAGATTTATCAGTTCCTGTTTGTCCATATCCTCCTATATATATTCCAGCATAATTTCTTTCACTATCATCCCTTGTCGATTCTCCATTAAAGAAGTCTACCCCTATTGTTCCGCTTTTTACATTCATATCTATTATTACAGCATCAGAATTGTTTTGAGTATATGGGCTATTTGTTGCCGTATTAGTTCTTGAAGATATTCTATTGTAGAATTTTAACCTTTCATTGTTATTATCTCTTCTGTCTATGTCATTACCTATAACCATTATTCCATTTGCAGTTGTAGCAGTATTGGCATTTGTTCCTCCTCCTGCTCTATATAGTTGTGCAGTATAATATATTCCAGATTCTATTATTAACTTATATTCTGAACTACTACGGTTATAATATCCTCCTTGTATTTGTGCCCATGTACAATTGCTTGAACTTGTAGGTATTATTCCTCTTCCTATTCTTAGATTATACATATTTCCATATATACATGGCGTTGCTGAGCTTGTACCATCTGTTGTTACTCTTGATGATGAATATGATGCACTTGAATATACATATAAATATTCTAATTGTAAGTCACTATCTAATGTTACATTAGAACTTCCTGCACTTAAATATGTACTTGTACTGCCATAATTTTTTCCATTATATAAACTTGTTAATGTATATGCAGTATTTGGACCTGTTAATCCACTTGCATCTAATGTTCCTTGCATTAGAACTATAATATTTACTTCTCTATTTGAAGCTTTGGTACAAGTTTTAATATTAGAATTAATTTTACTATTTATATTTGTCCAATTATTGTTTATTGGACTATTAGGTGTTTTTCCTGAATTAGTACTACTTCCAGCTGAACTTACAAATATAACATTTGCTTCTGCCCAATCTGTGTACAAGTCTATAACATAATTTCCAGAACTGTCTTTTATATTATTTACATTTGTTTTTAATGTTTGTACAAATGTATTTGTGTTTGTACTTATACTACTAGAATATTTGCTATTATTTGTTTTCCAACCATTAAAGCCTCTTTCTAATGGTCTATTCATAAATGGGTTGTCTATTAGCTCTACTGAAATATTTCCATTACTATCTACTGGTATACATTTTCTATAAGACACTAATGTTTGTTGTTCTGTATCTGATATTGTTCCATATGGTGTATAATCTCCAACTGTAACAGTTGTCTTAAATGAATTTACTGTTAATGTTGTAAAACTTGTATTATTTATATAATTTCTATTTGTTGTACGGAATGTAACTTTAAATGTAAATGTACATGTATCTCCATTTGTTAACAAACTTGAAGAATCATCACCTGTTACTGTTATAGTATTTGTTCCTAAGCTAACACTTACACTACTATTTGCACTAGCTGTTCCATCTGCATAATAATAATTTGAAAAATTGTTATTTGGTATTTGAGCTTCCAAGGTCCAAGTAGAGTCAGCTTTAAAGTTTGGATATTGTTGTTTTAAAGCATTTAACCCACTAACAGTAATTGTTACAGTATCTGTTCTACTATAATATGTTGTTTTATTCCAACCCCAACCAGTTTGTGATGTTGAAATACTTCCTGTTGCTGTTCGCTGTGCTGTTGCATTTAATGAAACATCATATTCTTCTGGTTTTGTAAATTCTGTTAGATTATAGTCATATCCATAATAATTTATTGTTACATCTTTTAAATTACTTTCTGTATATTTACCTGTATTTTCTTTTGAATTATTTTCTGTATAGTTTAATCCTAAATAATAGTTTTTATCTTTATCATAATCATCTATTTTAAATTTTGCTTCTTCTCCACCTACAGACATTGTTGCAATATTGTTACTATCATTTACTGATGTAACATCATTTGCTGTTTCATCTTCTGCATTTTCGTTAGCATATGTCTCAACTTTTTGTTGTAATACTAAATATGCTTTTAAATTTTCTGCTTCAAATCTAATCTTATTTCCATCAATTACAACATTAGGTATTTGTTGTACTTTGTTATTATCAATTTCTAATATCGTATTTTCTTGATTTTCATTAGTTAGTATTGAAATATTTACTTTTTCTCCATAGTCACTTGGAATATATTCGTTTTCACTTGAAATTAATTTTGTATTATAATTTCCAATAATATCTTTATCAGGGTAGTTTGTTTCTATTTCATCTTGCACATTTGCAATATCTGTTTCTGTTACCTGAATTTGTGTATCTGCTGGCATATATCCTACTACAGATACTAATTCTTCTTTATTGTCATCACTTGGCTTAATTAATTTCTTATTATAAAGTTTTTTCTCATTTATGTCTTTTGTATCATATTCTACTTTTAGTTCTATTTGTGATTGTTCAATTTCATCTTGAGTTAAATAAATTTTGTCACCTGGTAACATTTCGATTATATTTTGTTGATCTTCTTCATTACTACTTTCAATATTTTTTTGTGCTACAATATATTTATTGACTTTTTTGTCATTTGCAAAATCTGGTAACACAAATGAAGTTCCATTTTCACCTTCATCTGTAGCAGTAACAGTAGCAATTTCATCACTTAATAAACCACCTTCATCTTTAAAATTGGCAGTTATTTCTAAAGTTTTACTTGCTCTTGACTTTGTAAAAACTCTTATACCAACAATTATTAATATTATTGCTATTATTAATATTACTATCCTTCTTTTTTTACTTAATCTATTCATCTAAACTCTCCAGTTTTATTGTAGCTTTAGCGCTTGCTTTATTTCTAATATTTCTTCTATATCTTGTATTTTTAAATTAGCTTTTTTCAAATTATAGTCTATAACAATATGTTCTAAAGTTGATATCATATTATCAACTTTTTTACCATTAAAATCATCTTTATCTATATTAAATTTTAATAGCTTATATCTGTCTTTTATAATCATTGCAATATCATTTTCTTCTAATATTGTTATATTGTTAATTATATTATTATATGGATTTTTCAAAAACTTGTCTAACTCTTGTATTAATTCATCAATTTTATTTTGTGTTATTGTTTTATTATTTTCAATTATGCATTTAGTCAAATAAACATAATAAGAATTAGCTAATTCTAGTACATCATATACTGTTGAATCACTTTTTACATTTAAATAAATTTGGTTGTAAAATTTATTTAACTCCATTTCTTTATATGCATTTCTGGCTTCTGCTATCATTTGTTTTTGCTCTGCTGTTTGTTTTATCTCTTTATTAACTCTTCTAAATATACCTTTTCTTAAATTCTTCTTATTAATCTTTTTTATCTTTTTTTCTAAAGTTTCTACATTTTTCTTTGCTTCTTTATATGAATTTTTATATTTATCTTTTTCTTGAAAATATTTCTTTATATCATTAATTATGAATTCAAATTTAAGATAATTTTTGTATTCATATAAACTATTTAAAAATTCTAATATTCCTTTTTGAAAATCCTGATTTTCTTCATAACTATCTGTTGATAAGACTTTTTGATAATCACTTTTTATTTTCTCTTCTTCAAAATCATTTGTAGAATACTCACCTGTCAAAAATTTATCTAACAATTGTTTTTTATCTTGTGCATACTTTTCATCTCTTTGTTCTTGTATTTTTGAATATAATTCTTTTATGTCTTTTCTTGTTTTTCCATATTGTTTTAAAATAGAATTTTTTTCTTTTTCAAAATATTTATCTATATTATTTTTATTAGATAAATAAATATTTCTTAAATTCAATTCTATGTGAACTATTATGTCTGAACATTTCCAATAAACTTCTTCAAATTTTTCTTTTATTTTATTTGATTTTATTTCTCCATTGTTTTTTTCTTCAAAAAATACTTCCATATACTGAGATACATAAATGCTATAATTAAAGTCAGATAATTTAAGTATGATTCCCACTTCTTCAAATTTTTTTATTGCCATATCAATCAGTTCATTAATATCTTCTAAATTTCCTTTGTAATATTTATCAATTTTATAGATGATTTTGTCTAGTCCCATTTTTTCATATGATGTTTGTGCATCATTTAATATTATTAAAATTTTTGATATTCTTTCTAATTCTGCATTATTTTTTTCGATCTCTTCATTGCTTTTTATATCTATAGTATTATCATATCTTTTTTTCATTTCTCTTACTGATTTATCAAGTAAATTAGTATATTCTTTTTTTAATTGTTCTATTTTTTCTAAATATTTAGCAATATTTTTTTTATTATTTTTAGGCATTGTTGCTAAGATTTCTTTTTCTGCTTCTATTTTTTCTATTATTTCATTAGTTTTTTTCTTAGAATTTCCCATCTACTTTTTCCTCCACTATTCTACAATTTTATATTATCATATCTGCCAAAAAAAGTCCATCTTATAACAAAAAAAAAAGAACAGTTTTTTTACTGTTCTTCTTCCAAAAATTAATTATCAATTGTGAATTGTAAATTATATGAAATATCTGTTCCTGATGCTGTATTTTCGCAGTCAACATCTTGTCCTTCTATCCACATATATACTCTTACTTTTGTAATTCCTGCAGTTAATGCAAATATTTTTTGTTCTGCTGGTTTTTCTTCTGTTCCTTCTAAACCATCAGCAGTTAACATATCTCCATTAGCATTTGCAAGTGTTACATAATCAGGTGTTATTGTTGAGAAATTATCTCCAGCTGTATATGTATCTTTTAATAAAGTTTTTGTATCAAATGCTTTTTTTATACCAGCATATGTAACTATATCAGATTTTGCTCCACCTGTTGTTGTTGTTATATTGTAGTTATCTTTTGCATGTGCTACAGCAGCTGCTGTATGTAAGTTAGCATTTGGTTCCCAAATATAAACTGTTTTTGCTGTATCTGAGAATGATTTTGCTCCTTTTAATCCTGTTATTGTTGCAACATCAGAACCTGCTGGTGTGTTTCCTTCTATACAGAAAGCAACACGTGAAGCTTGTTTTATACCTTTATCAGTACTTCCATCTTTCATTACAACTTTTGAACCTGAAGTCATTTTTAATTTTGTATCACTATTAACTCTTAAAAATACGTCAAATGATACGAATTTTGCAGTAGCACCTTGATCTGCTACTGGTTCAGCTTCTGCTGTTGCAGTTAATTTATCAAAACCATCTGTTTCATCTGATTCTACTTTTCCATAATACATTTTCATAAATCCTGTTGTATCATCTATGTCTCCAACAGTTGATACTGGTTCCATTGATGTTGGTAATTGGTTTTTATTACCTGCATAAGCATTGTCAGTAATATCTGTATTTTCAATTAATGATTTCCAATCTGTTGCATTTGTTGAAATTTGCAAACCATTTTGTGCCTCAATATGTACATCTACTGAATCAACTGTTACAGTTTGGTTTGCAGTAAACCATGCATAAGTTGAAGCGATTAATACTATTAATAGTAAGATTAATAATAGTATTGATAATTTTAAATTGTTTTTTTCTTTTGATTTTTTACTCATTTTCTTTTACCCTCTCTTCTGTTCAAATTTTATTGAACTCAATTTATTTTCACTATGTACTTAGTATAAATAATTTTGCGAAATATGTCAATATATCTTCGAAAAATGTAATATAACTGTAATATTTTATATTTTTGTAATATTTTTGTAATATTTGCTTATTTTTCTGCAGGATGCTCTTCTGTTATATCCATATGCATTTTCATTTCTCCTCCAATTAGAGAATCATCACATTCTGGATCATCCCCCTCTAGATATACTACTATAGTAAATTTATCTATATCTCCTGGTTGCATTCCTTTTCTATTTTCTAATGCAATTTCTGTATCTGATTTAAATTTTTCTGTTCCATTTTCTGGTTCACCTGTTGTTCTATTTGCCTGAGCATATATTTTTTGTTCGTCATTTCTATATACCATTATTCTTATAGCTCTATCTACATTTTTTATTACTTCATCAATCAAAATTGAATACCAATAATTTATAGGGTCACTTCCCTTATTTTCTAAATAAAATGTATATGCTAAATAATTATCCCCATTATGACTTCCATCAGCTTCGTTATTTAAATTTTCTGGTAACCATTTTACAGATATATTGTCCATAAATTCAACTTTTGTTGCTTTTAATATCTTTCTTTCTTCTTTAGTTTCTTTACTCTCATACATAACTAGTCCACTTTTTTTTGCTAAATTAGGATCTAATGATACTGTAAAATATCCTGTTTCATATACTATTCTTAATAAAAAATATATTATTATTAAAAATACTAACATCATTAGTAATCCTGTTTTTATTACTCTTATTTTTCTATCTCTTTCTCTTATCTTCTCAGAGTTTAACTTTATCTTTTCTTTATTTTTCACAACATCTTTTCCTTTCTATAATTATAAATATTAGATTGTATTTTTAAATTCTTGATTTATAAAATAATTTGTGATAGACTAAGAAAAAAATACAAAAGAGGTATATTATGAAAAATCACAAAAAATTTATATTATTTCTGATAGGTTTATGCTTTGGTATTGTATTTGTTATATTTATCCAAATTTATGCCAAATATCTTACAACAGCAGATGGTAACACATCATTGACCATTGCTAGTTGGAACATACTTGTAAATAATCTTTCTATAAAAAATAACACCGACATTTCAAATTCTATTGTTCCAGTATTTCCTGGTAACAAGCATATATCTAGCGATATAATTGCTCCAACAGCAGAAGGATATTTTGATTTAAATTTTGATTTTTCTCATGCAGATGTATCATTTAAATATGAAATAACCACATCTGCTGATGAAAAAAGTAGTGTTAAAGATTTAGTTGCTACTGGTTATTCTGTAGATGATGGCGAAAAAGTTAATTTTCAAGATTTTAATGAACCTATATCAGATACTATAGAACTGTCTAGCAATATAAAAAAAAGAAAAATACGAATTTATATAATGTGGAACGATAATGCCGATTCTCAAAGCATGGATAATACTGCAGATACAATTTCTACTTCTTCAGAAAATCCAGCACTTTTTCATGTTAATATTTCATTTACACAAATAACAGACAATACTTAGTCTGTTATTTGTTTTGCTACTAGTTCTAATTGAATTTCAATACTTTTTTTATCTGGGTTAGCTTCATAATAATCATAAGCTTTATTTCCCCATAACGTGTCTTTTTCATCATCACCTGACTCATATGGCCATTCAACACTTATTGAAAATTTTCCATCTCCTGTTCCTTGGATTAATTCACTATCATCTTTTACAATATTAATCTTAAACGGATATTCTGTTTCTATTTTGTTTTGTAATTCTTCATCTGTTATATCTTCGCCAACAGTATATCTATTATCTAAAACTTTTAGCGATTTTATATTATAACTCAATTCAGCTTTCATTTCACCTTTATTTTTTACAGTAATCTCTTTTAAATAACTTTCCATACCTGGATAAGCTCTATCAACCTGAACTATTATATTAGTTGTTGTTTCATCTTCACCTGTAGCAAATTCAACATTCCAAGAAGCAATATGAACAGAAATATCTGTAGCTACTTTAGTTGCATATATAAACCATGCATATGTATTAAAAATAATCAATAAAATTAATATTATTATATTTTTTATTTTTACTTTTTTAATTATTTTTACTATCTTTTCCATTATTCTCCTTTTCTTCAGGTTCTTCATCTTCTCTACTAGTTAGTTCTTTAAATATTTTATAAATAATTACTCCCGCAGGAATGAAAATTGCAAAATAAAATATATACATATTTTTTAACATTCTATCAAAAAAGCTTAGAGTTTTTATTTTATATACTATTTTCCCATATACCTGAGTCTGATTAATTTCTGGATCTTGTTCTTGGTTGGCAACTCCCTTAGTAATTATCTTATAATTTCCATCTTCTTTTTCTTCTATTGATATTATTCTATGAGTTACAACCTTATCTTTAAAAGAACCTTTTTCTCCTTCATATACAATATCATCACCAACTTTTAAGCTTGAAGCTTCAGTTTCTTTTGCTATTAAAACATCTCCAACATTATAAACAGGTATCATACTTCCTGTAGCAACTGCAAACATTCGATATCCACCTATTGAAATACTATTATTACTTGTTCTTTGTAAAGTAACAACAACCAACATTAACACTACAATTAAAAATAATAAAATATATAAAATATTTCCTATTAATTTTACTTTTTTATTTTCCTTGATTTTATTCATTTTATTTAACATTTGTTTCTTCACCTTTTCTCTACTTGTTCTTCATATTTTTCAATATGCTTTTTAAATATTTGCTGAATTTCTTTTATTATCTCAGTCTTTTTATATTTTATAACTTCATATTTATCTGAAATCATTTGAATTAGCTGTTGTTCTGCACTTCCATTATCATTTACGTTTTCAGACTCGTCTTCATCCATGTCAACCATTTTTTCTAGCATTTGTTCAACCATCTTTTCCTTTAATTCTTGATAGGTTGCTTCGTTTTCTTTTCTGTCTTCGTCTATTGTTTTCATAGCTAAATATTGTAACAAAAATGCTTCATCTATAAACTGTTTTAGTTCTCCCTGATCCATATAATCTTTATTTTCTTCTGTATTTTCTAAATCTGTTTCATCAAAATTTTCTCTTAAATATGACCATAATTTCATTGCATATTGAAAATTTACATTTTTTAATACTACATTAGTTTTCCTAATAGGTTCTCTAACCAATGTTATATGTAATTTATCTATAACCTTATATGGTTCAGCATTTGATACTACATCAATTTTCCTTTTTATTTCTTCAATTCTGTCTAATATTAATTTATTTTTATCTTTAGATTCATCTCCATTAGGATCTATTTCTGAGTTCAATTTTACTTGTACATTTATTTTTTCATCTTTTACTTCTGAAGTTGCATTATATTCTAATTTGGTATTGTCTTTATCATTATCATCTTGTTCATTTTCTGAATTAATACTTTTCATTAGTTCATCTGTTTTTCTTTTTATAAACATTTTTGTATTTTGAACCAATGTGTATATTAATCTATTTTCATATGTATTATAACTCTCTTCTTTTCTAACATTTAAAAGTTTTGATGGAGTAACATCTCCTGTTTTTTCATCTATTGTTTGTATTAAATTTGTATTTTTTGATAGATGTTTTATTGTTTCTACTGTTACTTTTTTGGTTTGTTCTATTTTTACAATTTCTTCTTCATTTACTATAAAACGATTTGGTTTTCTAAATATATTATCA
Organism: uncultured Clostridia bacterium; assembly: GCA_928721565.1. Lineage (GTDB taxonomy): Bacteria > Bacillota > Clostridia > TANB77 > CAG-508 > CAG-269. The sequence goes on along the minus strand of OV788638.1, from coordinate 972,992 downwards.
ATATATGGAATTGTTTGTTCTATTACATCTAACCATTCAGTATCTCTTGCTGTTTTTTTCTTTTTGGTTTCAACGTGTAATGTAGAATTTGTTTTTTCTTTAAATTCATCTACACTATTACTTTGTCCGTTTTTTTCATATAATTCTATTATTCCTAAATTGTCCAAGGTTTTTCCTCCTTTTAATTATGCCATTTTCTTAAGTCTTAATAAATATTCTATACATTCCTTCATTTTATTTTTTCCAAATGTTTTATCAAGGAAATTGATATATGGGTCTATTTCATCTTTTATATATGCTAAATTTAGCTGTTCAAATTTTCTAAGTATTTTTTTTGCAATAAAGTAATCAACTCCATCAACCTCATCTCCACCGCATGCTACATATACAGGTACAAACTTTTTCATATGTGATACTATACGGTTACCAAAGGCAATACGGAAATGCTGTATTACATAATTATCCATTTCATCTATTTTGTTTAGTGTTGACTGAGAAATAGGATTTTCTTGAATTGCTGTTTTAAATAAGTTATCTAGATATGAAAAATTAATTCCTTTTGCATCTGTAGGTATTGCATCAAATGGTACACTTTTATCATTTATATCTATTGGCATAGCTCTATCATATACTTTATCTGTTACAGCAAATGTAGAGTCATCATTATTAATTGTTCCTATATACCACATATTTGCTGGTACTTTTATTTTTCCATCAATAATCTTTTTAGGATCTGTTTTCCAACTATTTGGTACTAACTCAATTATCCATTCATCTCTATTTGGCATTTCTAGAATTGATAACATTTCTGCAAAATAATATTCTACACGTGATAAGTTCATTTCGTCTAATATTACTGTATATACTTCGTCAGTATATCCTGCTATATACATTTCTTTTAGCATTTCAGTTTCGTTAAATTTTTTGGTAAATTCATTAAAATACCCAAACATATCTGTTCTATCTCTCCAAGACGGTTGTACTGAAGCAACACATGAACTATGCATCATAAATTTTCCCCATGCATATGCTAATGATGTTTTACCTGTACCAGAGATACCTTGTAATATAACTAATTTTGTTGAAGCTAATCCTGCTATAAATACTCTTACCATTTCTTCTTTATAATATAATCTTAATTTAGAACCTGCAAAATTTCTAAAATTAGCACATAATTCTGGCAATGTAAAAGTATTACCATAATTTACAACTTCATAATTTTCATATTGTTTATCTATTTGATCTAATTTAGAAAATCTTATGTCAGGATTATCAGTTGTTTCTTCTTCTCCTTCATTGTTTTCTTCTATTGTTGGTGATTCATCAGGTTTTAAGCCTAATTGAGATACCTTCATTGCTAATATGTCTTCTTTTTCTTTCATTAAACTTGCAACTTGTCCGTTTAAATTAGCTACCTCATCTAATAATTGGTCTTGTTCAATTGCACTTTTTCTAAATTTTAGATATTTTCTAATTAGTAGATATATCAATCCAATTACTAGTGCTACAAATACAAACATAAATAATATGACTAAAACAACTAATCCCCATTCAGGAATAGTAAAGTCTCCTTTATATGTATTTAATACATCTTGATATGTTTTAATATCAAATAATTGTTTAATTCCTGTCCCAATTCCTTTTAACATTGTTGAAAATCCTAAAAAGATTTGTGATAAAAACGCGTATAAAAATCTTGTAAATACTTCCATTTTTTACCTCATATTTCTATAATGTTATGCAATTCTTCTATGTTCTGCTTTATTTCTTTATATTTTTTTAAATCTCTGCTTACTATAACAAATTCAAACATTTGTAACGTTTCAACATTTTTGAATGTCACATCAAAAGAATTGTCCAATATTATTGTTATTCTATATCCATTTCTCATTAGCTCATATACTACTTCTTTATTTTTGGCAAACTGTTCATATCTTATCTTTAAACTAACTTTGTCTTGAACAGCGGCACTGCTTATAATATTTAATATACTTTTTATTTTTTTAGGTTTTTTTAATAATGTATCAGCAAATTCCAAAACATATTTTCTTTTAAAGTTTAATTTTAAAATATCTTTTAATATTTGTAATACTGCAAGATAGTATTCAACTACTAACTTATCTTCTGCCATTAGTCCAGATTGAAATGCTTTATTTATTGCAAATTCACTATATTCTAATGGAAATTTTATATTTTTGTATTTCAAGTTAACTCTATATATTTTCAATTTATCTGGATAATTTGTTAATTTTATAATGAAGTTATCTGACGAAAATCTATTAATAATTTCTTTTTTCTGATTTATATATTCTTGCATCTTTTTATATAATTCTTCTTCAAATCCGTCTAAATCATATCCATATATTCGTTTTCGCATTTTGGATATTTGTTGTACTTTATTTTTTAAATCTTTATAATATACAACATCATCAAAATATAGAACATAATAGAAAAACACTCTCATATTTTCTATTAGTTCTCTATCGTTAATATTATTTATTATTATGTCCTCTCCTATCTGTTTTAAATGATTTAATATCTTTCTCCTCATTGTTTCTATGACTTCGTTTTCATAATAATTATAATAACGAATATTTATATATCTTTCTGTAAACAAATCACAATATCCTTTGTTAAAGCTATCTTTAAACACTAATTTCATATATTCTTCTATCTGCTCTTTTGTTATTTTTATGTATTGTTCCATAATGTTTATCGTCATAATTTTCCTCCATCTATTTACTTGTAATTGTTACAACAGATTTATTATTATTGTTTGGATATGTATAGTCTTGTGATACATCAACTTTATAAAACCTTATATCTTCACTTGATATTGCATCTATTGTTAGTGTTATGCTTTTTATATATGTATTTCCATTAATTTCTGTTGTTTTAATATTTGTTGCTTTCTGATAGCTTTCACTCGTATTGTCTATTAATATTTCTTGCGGATTAAATGTAGCTGTTACTATTGCTGAATGGCATTTAGATTTTTTGTCATCAGAAAGTGCTAAATATGTATCTATATCTATCTTTTGATTTGCTAAATATTTGTCAAATGGTTGATCAACTATATAATATGACAATGTATTTGTAATTCTTAATTCCATATATGGTTTTTCTGGTGCATCTGTTATCTGATATGTTAATTTTTCTTGACCAACAACTAATGTAAAATTGCCTTTTATTGTTTTTTGATATCCTGTATTTGAAGTTGCTTCTATTTCTACCACAACTTTATCTCCAGTCTGCAATTGCTGATTAGGTGTTATTGTTAAATTAAAGAAGTCTGTATTAGTATCTTTTTTTATTACTCCACTTTCTTTACTTAATTGACATATTGCATTAGCAGAACATTTATATTTTATGTTATATCCTATGTCATATGTAGCTGCTTCAATATTGTTTTTTCTACTATTCATATTTACTGTAATAGTATAGTCATCTACACCTGACCAGTTTTCAACTTGAAATATTGATTTTTTTTCTGTTAATTTATCACTATAAAAATAGAATTCTTTACTTCTAATAAAAAAATTATTAATACTATTTGTAACATATCTTCCAAAAATTATAACTAATGAACTTACACATAATAATATAGCAATTATAATTATTATTTGTTTTTTGTTATATTTTCGTTTCATCTGCTTTCCTTTCTTATTAATTTTCTATTTTCCTGTTACTTGGTGAGCATTTACTGTTATTTCTATTAATTCTATAATATCTTGATAATTTTCTGTATTATATTCTTTAGGAAAATGTACAACCAATTGATATAAATTTGTAGTTTCTACTTTATATGATAAATTCACCTTATCTGTTGATAAGGTTCTAAAATATGTTCCTTGATCATCTAGTGCAATATTATTTTCTGTTATTATATTTTTGGCACCAGAATCTGTATACTTTTGATTCATATATAATTCATATGTTAGTGGTAAATTAGTCGTAGTTCTTATTGTCAATTCATATTCCAAATCGACTTCTGCTCTTTGCGTTCCTTCTTGATTTCCTATCGAAAAATTATATATATATGCATCATCTTGTGGTAATAAAGAATCCAAATTTGTTGTCATTGTTTTATAATCATCTTTTAATAAGTAAAATGCCATATCAACATTTGCTACCGAATTTGACATACTTTCATATCTAGCTAAAATTAATACAAAGAGCCTTGTTATAATTATCACACAAAAAATAAGAATTAGTGCTTTTACAAATACTCTTTTATCTTTTTTATTTATCATTTTTTTCCTCCGATTTTGAGGTATATGCGTATATAACACTTAGAATTAATATTAAGATTACTATTAAAACTAATACTTCTGGTGATGATAAAATCTGTTGCCATGTTCCTAGTTGCGGAATTATCTTTACAACTTCTCCAATTATCATTTTTTCTTCTATTGGCTTGTCTTCACTATTATTAGCATCTCCTCTTGTTATTATCTTGTCTCCGTTCTTTTCAATTAATCTATGTGTTATAATATTATTTCCATCCATGTATACTATTATATCGTTTTCATTTACTTCCTTGGTTAATTTAGTAATTACTACATCTCCAACTTCTATTGTTGGTGACATACTTCCTGTAGCTACTTCAAATAAACTATATCCAAATAAATTGGCATAATCTTTTTTTTGTATTTTTACTTGGTACATATAATATGCTCCTATAATAATTACTATTGTAATTATTGTTAAAAGCGTATTTAAAATAAAACTTATTACCTTTGTCATCCATTTTTGCTCCTGCTTTATATTTTTTATGTTACAGGTATTATTTCTTCTCCTGAATATTGGATTGCACGAAATGTTATTGGTATCTGAAATTGTCTTACATCTTTATTTGTCCCTAGTTCTGTATCTATTTTATTATTTTGTTCTTCATCAGTCCATTCTACTTTCATTTCTATTTCATGTACAATTCCTTTTTGTATATCGTCTAATGTTATTATTCCTGTATATATGTTTTCTCCTGTTTTTATCAATTTTGCTCCATTTGCAGTTTCTTCAACTGAATTTATTTTTACACTACCATTTTTTAATTCTTCTTGATTTAGTGTAATATCATATCTCATTGATACATTTGTATTTTCTGGGTTTATTGCAATTTTAAAATTACCAGATAGCCCTGGTGAAATTTTTCCTGGCATAGTATGCTCATCCTCATCAATTGTTATTTTATCTATAACGAAATCTGTCTGTATGCCTGTAGATATTTTGGTTCCATTTACATTTATATTCCAAACTCCATTTTTAAATTTCACACCAGCTTCAACATTACTTTGAAATATTGCATATATGCTTATTAGCTTATAAATTAATAGTGCTAATATACATATGCTTAATAAAACTAAAAATGCTATGACTTTTTTGTTTTTTTTCATTTTCAATCATTCCTTTGTAAGTTTAGGCTTCCTTTTTACTTTCTTGTTTTGCTTCTTTAATTCCTGCAAATACAACACCTATTTGATTAATAACTAATAATAGAGCTGGTAATACTATTACAAATAAAAAGCCCCATTTAGATTCTAATACTCCCAACACTGTTCCGGCATTTTGCATAACCTTTGCAGTATCTGTTGCTCCAATTAAATATTTTCCTGCTATTTTCTTTTCTCCTTCTAATGTATAAGCTGTTTCTTTGCTAGTTAATTGTTCTACGTCTTCTATTACTCCTTCTCTAACTTTTATTTTTGAGTCATTTGAGTCATAATAAAATACTTTTTGTCCAACTTTTACACTGTCTTCACTATTTACAATTACTAAATCTCCTTTATTATATTCTGGTGATAAATCATTATCTTTTATAACAAGTAAAGAATTTCCTCCAATTTCAGTAACTTTAAATTCGTTATATGACAATAACAGTATAGTTAAAAATATCGCAATTATCATATAAATTATTATTAGAATGTTTGTTATTATTTTTTTCATTCTAGTTTCCTCCTTATGTATTTTTTTTTAATATATCATAACGTTTTCTTTTTTTCAATATTTTTTTGCATTTTTTGCAACTTTTGGTCACTGGTATTTTTAACCAAAAAAGATGAGCAAACTCCTTATTTTACAAAAGTTCACTCATCTTTTTATAATATTGCATTTTTGGTATGTTTTGAAATTGCTAATGGAATTTCATATTTTATGTCGAAAAATTCAAATTCATTTAATGTATTATCTTCTAAACAAGCTAAATATACATCTAACTCATCTAATGATTTGCATGCAGTAATTATAGCAGGATGTAAATTATAGTTTAAAAGTAATTCAAATGCAAGCTCTAGTGCTTTGGTTTTTGATCCGTTCTCCTTTTCTTTTACAAGTTTATATGCTTCTCTAAATCTTGCAATTGCAGAGAATCTATAATATCCAATTGGTTTTGTATATACTTTGTCAATAACATCTTGAAGTGAAGTATATATGCTGTTGTTATTTATTAATATATCCTTAACTTCATTTATTGTGTATGGTAAAATGACTTTTTTCTGTTCTTCTGAAATTACAAGTGTTTTTTCAATATAACTTATTTCTAAATCTTTTCCACTTATAATGTCCTCTTGAACTTCTTCATTTTCTATTGTTAAATCTTTTGCTAATTCTGAAAGATTTGTTGTATTTATTTTATGTACAAATTTTTCAATTATCTCTGTACTTTCATATATAGTATTTATATTTTCTTTAAATTCAGTATTATATTTTTCTATTTCTATTTCTAAGCTTTCACTTTTTTCATCTATTTCTTCTATAAGTTCTATTAATCTTTTTAGTATTGTTATATTAGAATTTGACTTGCTTAGTGCATCTGTTGATTCGTTTAAATAAAAAAATGCTTTATCATTTGGATTTATATCAAATGAAAATGTAACATCAGCCATGAAATTTTTTATAAATATTAAAATTTGTTTATTCAAATTCTTCTGAATATCAAGTGTAGAAGTCAAAGAAATTTTTTCTAATTCTATTAATTTTGTAATATTTTCCTTATCTGCAAAATTTATCATTCGTATCCTCCATGTTAATTTTACTTAATTATAACATTTGTTTACAAAAAAGTAAACTTATTTTTAAAATTTTTAATTTGTTTTTTCATATATTTTTTCTTTAAACAATCTCATAAATTCATTAAGTTCTTTAGGCAAATTTGTCGAGTCATATCTTGACATTATATAATTCAGTCTTATTGTTTTTGTTTCTCCATCAAGATTTATTATTATTTCCTCATAATTTCCTTCGCCATATATGTTATATTGATTCTCTAAACTGGTATAATCTATATCTTTTAATTTTTTCTTTAGTTCTTCCAAATCTTCTTTTGAAATTTTATTTTTTGTTTTTCCATATTCTACTGATCTTGCCCAAATTGTTCCATCTTCATATAAATCTATGTCACTCGTACCATATGGCATTGCCAAAATATCACCAGTATAGCTAATAAATTTTTCTGTTGTTGATAATCTAGGAACATTTTTAATTGTGTAGATTATTATAAATGTTATAGCAATTATTATTAATACTAATATTATTAATATTTTTTTCTTTTTCATATTTCTCCTCTTTTAAATATTTTTTTTTATTATACAAAAGTATTTTATTATTTTCAATACTTTTATTCTCGTTGACTTAATTTTTATTGTATGTTAAAATTAAATTGTAAAACAAAACATCAGAAGGGAGTGATTAAGTTGTTCAAAAATAAATTAATTAAGAACAACAAAACTCACCGTTGCAGAAAACAGTTTTACAAAATTTATAAGCGGGAAAACAACAGCAATGTTGTAATCCTCTCTAAAGAGGATATTCCCGAAAACACTTTTGCAGATATCTCTAAAGTGGTTGAATTAGATCTCCATATTGGAGATTTCAACTATAAAGGGAGAACCATTCTCCAAATTCAGCTATTGGCTGATTTAGAGAACCAAAATAAAATAACTCTTATTAGAGTTAAAAATCGTGCTATTGTAATAATACGATAGCAAATTTCTGCAATGGTAAAAAAGGTTCCTATTTGGAACCTTCCATTTTTTCTATAGTTTTTTCTATCCCTTTATCTTTATATTCATTTATCAAATAAATTTTTTCTGTACCCAAAAATCCCACTCTACTATCTTTTATATATATTAATTTAATTTTTTTGAAATTTTCTTTCATAAATCTTTCAAATATTTTTTTCTTGTTTTCTTCATCATACTTTTTATAATCTTCTTTTTTCAAAAAATATATAAATTGCATTTCTTCTTTATTTCCATTTTTGTATTTTTGTATTTTCAATCCAGGTACTTCCCAATTTAATTTAATTTTTTGTTCTAATTTCTTATTATTTTCTTCAGCATTTTTCTTGTCTGATACTATATTAGTATAATATCTATCTTCTTCACTAAAAACACATCCACAATATTTTTGCATATACAATCCAAGTTCGCGTGCTTCTGCTTGTCCCTCTTTAAATCCAGGTCTAAAATCTCTATATAAAAATGTTAGATTATATTTTTGAGCCATCTCTTCACCAATTAATTTAAGAGCTTCATGATTTTGATATGGACTTATAAGCAACGTCGTAGAAAAAGTATCATATCCGTGTTCTTTTGCATATCTAGCCGTCTGTTCAAGTCTAACTCTATAACAATATTTAACACATCTATTTTCAAGATCATTAATTACATTCTTACAAAATTCTTTTAATCCATAGTTTTCATCAAAAATAGCATTTATTCCTATACATTTTGTATATTCTTTTAATGTATCTCTTCTTGTTTTATATTCCATATATGGATGTATATTGGGATTAAACCAATATACTGTTGGTTCTATGTTTTCACTTCTAAGACTTTTTATACAGTAAACACTACATGGTGCACAACATGTATGTAATAATAATTTCATTTTCTTCCTTCCTTGTTGTCAAATGTGTCAGAGCTTTTTGACAACCTAAATAAATTTAGTTTGATAATCATATCCTAAATGTTCATATGCCGGTGGCATAACCATTCTTCCTCTAGGAGTTCTTGCTAAAAATCCTATTTGAATCAAATATGGCTCATAAACATCTTCTATTGTATCTATCTCTTCACCTAATGAAACTGCAATTGTTTCTATTCCAACAGGTCTTCCTTGGTATTGAGTTATCATAACTTCTAATATTCTTCTATCTACATCATCTAGTCCAAGTTCATCAATTTCAAGCTGATTTAAAGCATGTTTTGTTATTTTTAAGTTAATGTCACCATCTCCTAAAACTGCAGCATAATCTCTAACTCTTTTTAATAATCTGTTTGCAATTCTTGGTGTACCTCTAGATCTTCTTGCAATTTCCATAGCTGATTCATCATCTATTTTTACGTCTAAAATTCTGGCCGATCTTTTCACAATTACTTGTAAGTCTTCTGGAGCATATAATTCCAATTTATGTATAATTCCAAATCTATCTCTTAACGGCGTTGTAAGTGAACCAGCTTTTGTTGTAGCCCCTATCAAAGTAAACTTTGGCAAATCTATTCTTATAGATTTAGCACTTGCACCTGATCCAATAACGATATCTAATGTATAATCTTCTAATGCAGGATATAAAATTTCTTCTACATTTTTGCTTAATCTATGTATCTCATCAATAAACAGCACATCATATTCTGATAATGTAGTCAATATTGCTGCTAAATCTCCTGGTTTCTCAATTGCAGGACCAGATGTTACTTTTATGTTTGAATTCATTTCATTTGCAATTATATTAGCTATTGTAGTTTTTCCAAGTCCTGGTGGGCCATAAAACAAACAATGATCAAGAGCCTCTCCTCTTTTTTTTGCTGCTTCTATATATATTCTCATATTTTCTTTTACTTTATTTTGACCTATATATTCATCTAAAGTTTGCGGTCTTAATGATTTTTCTAGTCTCTCTTCTTGTATGTTTTCTAATTCTGGTCTTATTAAATTCGAATTTTCAAATTCATCTTGCATATTATTTTCCATAATTTATTCCTTCCTCATTAAACGCTTTATTCCTTGAAATTATATCAAATCTGTTCTAAATTTTCAATGTTTTTATATATTTAATACTAAGTTATATTGATCATTTAAGAACCGGTTTCTAATGATCAGAAAGGATATATCAATTTGAGAACTATAAAAATACTATTCTTTAACACTTTAATTTTATTATTTAGTTCAGTAATCCTTCAAATTATAAATATGTTTTTTAGCATATTTATTTCAAATACAATTGGAGAAGAAGCTGTTGGAGTCTTTACACTAGTAATGTCTGTATATGCATTTGGAATAACACTTGCTTCTGCTGGTATAAATATTTCTGCTACAAGAGTAGTTTCAGAAGAACTTGCCTGTAATAATGAAACTGGTGCTAATCAAGCTGCTAAAAGATGTCTATTTTTTAGTTTGATTTTTGGAATTTGTGCTAGTTTGATTTTCTTCTCCTTAGCCGATTTTATAACTATTCATTGTTTGCATAATCGTATTAGTAGAAATGTAATTTATCTAATTTGTATTGCACTTCCTTTTATCTCAATGTCATCAGCCGTAAATGGATACTTTACAGCTGTAAGGCGAGTTTATAAAAATGCTATTGCCAAGTTTGGCGAAGAATTTGTCAAAATTTTTTGTACAGCTCTTTTGTTAAAGTCCTTTATGCCTGCTGGCATTGATTATGCTTGTTATTCATTAATTTTAGCAGATGTAATATCAGAAGTAACATCTTTTTTACATCTGTATTATTTATATTTAAAAGATAAACATGGTTCACTTATTGAATCAAGATACAAGGATCTTGATAGCTATAATAAACGTATTTTACGTATTACTATTCCTGTTGCTCTAACTTCATATTTACGTTCAGGTTTATCTACTGCAAAACAATTGATTATTCCTTTTAGCTTACAAAAAAGTGGAATGAACTCTTCTAATTCATTAATTGCTTACGGAATTGTTAACGGTATGGCTATGCCAATTATAATGTTTCCAGTAAGTCTAGTTATAAGTTTTAGTAGTTTGCTTGTTCCTGAATTTTCTAGATGTTATGCTCAAGAAAAATATTCAAAAATAAAAGTAATATCTATTGTAATTCTAACTTGTACTCTAATTTTTGCTATAGTTGTAGCTATTTTAATTTTTATATTTGCCGATAATCTAAGCATGTGGATATATCATAAAGCAGAAATTGCAAAATATCTTCGAATTCTTTCTCCTTTAATTGTCATAATGTATCTAGATATTGTAATTGATAGTATCCTAAAAGGCTTAGATGCTCAAGTTGACGTTATGGCTGTTAATATATTTGATTGTTTAGTGAGTATAGCTTTTATTTATTTCTTAGTTCCTATCTTAGGCTTTAGTGGATATATAATTTCTATTTTCGTTAGTGAAATTATTAATTTTAGTTTAAGCGGATATAAATTACTAGAAATTCTTAAAAATTTAGGTCTAAAGCAAAAAGTTTACAGCAAAAAACCGGTTCAAATGGTGCAATAAAAACGCACCTTAGTAAACCGGTCTCAAATGTTAACTTTTAACTATACAATTCCACTAAAGCATGAATTGTTTTATTATCTTGGCTTTTTATAACAACAAAATGTTTTCCATCTACAAAACTATATTTACATTTTACTGTTTCTCCAAGTTTTATTTCCTTTTTATATGTAATTCTAATATTATTCAAATTTCCATTATTATATACTTCTTCTGGCAATGCTTCGTTTACTAAATCCACATAGTTCAAATTATGCATATGATTATTTACATCTATATCTGATTTTCTTACAATATAGTCAGTTTCATATTGATATTCCTCTGGTTCACGCATTTTTGGAAAATCATCTTCTTGTTTATCAAATGCAGTTAAGTTTAACTCTGGTTTATATCTCTCAAGCAATTCATCATCTATTCTAACTATTTTTCCTTTTATTGTGTCTACTAACACCCATTTTGATGATGCTAAAATAATTACATTTCCTTGTTCATCATATACTTTAAAATCACGATATGCATAACATCTAATAGCATTTTTTGACCATGTTGTTGCTTTTATTTTTTCTCCATAATTAGGTCTTCTTATAACTCGCAATTTCCATTCAATTATTATCCAACTTAAATGTGTTTGTGGAATATCTAAAATTCCATATCCTGCCAAATCTGAATGTTTTCCTCCTACATCTTCTAAATAACTTAATATCGCCTTATTAGTAGCTTTATTTTCTCTATTTATATCTGATAATTTTATTCTATATTCATTTTCTACTATCATTATATTGTCACTTCTTTCTTATAATTTATAAATTTTTGAGCAAAAAAGAACCATTCTTGGGACAAAACAGAACCGGTCCCAAATGCGCAGTGAGCAAAACAGAACCGGTCCCAAATGTGCAAATGTGCCAAATGTGTATATTAATATCCTGGCTTCTCTAATAATCTAAACATATTCTTTTTATATTTTTCAACACCTGGTTGATTAAATGGATTTACTCCTAATATCATTCCTGACATTGCACATGCTTTTTCGAAAAAGTATATTAAATGCCCTATAGTTTCTTCTGTTAATTTTGGTAATTCAATAACAATATTAGGTACATCTCCTGATATATGTGCTTCTATTGTTCCCTCCATTGCTTTTTTATTTACATAGTCTAATCCTTTTCCAGCCAAATAATTTAACCCATCTAGATTATCTTCCTCTTCTTGTATTGTTATGTCAGATGCTGATTTTTCTATTCTTATTACTGTTTCAAACAAATTTCTTCTTCCTTCTTGGATATATTGCCCCATTGAGTGTAAGTCTGTTGTAAAATCTACTCCAGCTGGAAATATTCCTAGTTGGTCTTTTCCTTCACTCTCTCCAAATAACTGTTTCCACCATTCTGTAAAATAGTGCATTTTAGGTTCATAATTTACTAAAATTTCTGTGTTCTTATATAATTTATATAAGATATTTCTGACTACTGCATATTGATAACATGCATTATATTTTAAGTTTGAATCTTCATATTTTTCTTGAGCTGTTCTTGCCCCTTCCATTAATTTGTCTATGTTTATTCCTGCTACAGCTATTGGTAATAATCCAACTGCTGTCAATACTGAATATCTTCCTCCGACATTATCTGGTATCACAAATGTTTCATACCCTTCTGAATTAGCAAGTGTTTTTAATGCTCCTCTTTCTTTGTCTGTTGTTACATATATTCTACTTCTTGCTTCTTCTATTCCATATCTATTTTCTAGCATCTCTCTAAATATTCTAAATGCAATTGCAGGCTCTGTTGTTGTTCCTGACTTTGAAATTACATTTACTGAAAAATCTTTTGTTCCAAGTACCTCAATTAAATCATTTATATAATTAGGACTTAAGTTATTTCCTACATATAATATTTGTGGATGTTTTCTCTTTGATTCAGGTAGCATATTGTCAAATGTATTTGTTAAACTTTCTATTACTGCTCTTGCTCCTAAATATGATCCTCCAATTCCTATTACTACTAGCACTTCTGAATCTTCTTGAATCCTTTTTGCAGATTCTTTTATTCTTTTGAATTCTTTCTTGTCATATTTTGTTGGTAAATCTATCCATCCAACAAAATCTTTTTCATCATTTGCTCTTTTATGTAATTCCTGATGAATTTGTTCAACCTTTTCTTTATATTTCATGATTGATTTTTGGTCTATCCCTGTATTTTTCAAATTAAGTTTTAAATTTAACATACTAATTTTCCTCCTTTAATTCATCAATAATAACTTTATAATCAGATGCCATAAGAATTGCAGTCCCTGCAACCAATATATTTGCACCTGCATTTTTAACTCTTGGAGCAGTTTTTAAGTTAATTCCTCCATCTACTTCAATATCTATCTCAAGTCCTTTTCTCTCTATATATGTCTTTAATTCTGATATTTTTGCCAACATATCTGTTATTAGTGTCTGACCTCCTTTTCCTGGTTCTACTGTCATTACTAAACACATATGAATATATGGCAAATATTCATATACCTCTTCTATTGGTGTTTCTGGCTTTATCGCAATTCCTACTCTTGAGCCTTTTTCTTTTATTAATTGAATATTTTTCATAACATCTTCTTTATCTTTACATGCTTCTAAATGAAATGTTATAATATTAGGTTCTACTGCCGAAAATACTTCTATTCCTGTTTCTACATCATTTACCATTAAATGAATATCCATTGGTAAATTTGATATTCTTCTTATATATGTACTATATTCTATCATATCATGGTATGTGTTTTTTTCCACGAATTCTCCATCCATTACATCTATATGAAAATAATCTGTTTTTGATTTTTCTAATGCTAAAAATGTTTCTGCTTCTTTTCCCTTTTCTACTGTTAGAATTGATGTTGATACTTCTACCATCTTTTGTTCCTCCTTTTTTCTTTTTCTTTTATTTCTTTATACATAATGCAATATCTTTCATATCTTTCTGTCGAAATTTTTCCTTCTTTTATTGCCTTTTTTATCCCACAATTTTCCTCTTTTATATGAGTACATCCAACAAATTCACATTTTTTTATTTCTGGTAAAAATTCTCTAAAACATTTATCTAGTTCTGTACTTTCAATTTCATTTATTTCAAAGCTTGAAAATCCTGGTGTATCTGCAATATATGTATTTTGCTTTAATTTGTATAATTTGGTATCAGTTGTAGTGTTTTTTCCTTTTTTATTTTTCTGACTTATTTCCCCTTCTTGAGTTTTTTCTTTATTAAATACGGCATTTATTATACTTGATTTACCAACTCCTGAATTACCTGAAAATACACTGATTTTATTTTGCAAACTTTGTTTTAATTCTTCTATTCCTATATTTTGTTTTGCACTTGTTACTATTACTTTATAACCAACTTTTGAATATAGTTCTTTTATATATTCATATATATCTTTTAAATCGCATTTATTTACTACTATTATTGGCTCAACTCTTATTTTCTCTGCATATGCTAATTGTTTGTCTAACATTAATAGGTCCGGTTTTGGATTCTTGGTTGATATAATGAATACTATTTGATCTATATTTGCTATTTTAGGTCTCTTTATTTCATTCTTTCTTTGTTGTATTTCTTCAATTATTGCTTCATTTTTTTCTTCATCTGTTACTTCTATTTCTACTTTATCTCCTACAAGTGGCTTTATGTCTTGGTTTTTAAATTTTCCTCTAGCATAAGCTACATATTTTTTTTCTGCTGTTTCAACATTGTATGTATTTGATATATTTCCAATTATTATTCCTTGCATATTTTTCCTTTCTTATTTTTTCTTTTCTAAATATAACATATTTTTTCCAAAAAAACAATCTTTTCTATTGACTTTTTACTCTACTTGGCTGTATACTTATATTGTATTTTTTCAATTTTTTTTAATCAATTATTTTTTATCTACTATGTGCATTTGCACTAATTTTTTCTAATGAATAGGAGGTGATACTATGGATATTAATGAAAAATTTGATTTAATTTTAGATAAACTTTCAAAAATTGATAAAATTGATTCAATTGATGAAAGACTAAAAAGAGTTGAAGTAAAACTAGAAGAACATGACAAAAAGTTTGATGCTGTTTTTGCTAAATTAGAGGAACATGATAAAAAGTTTGACGCTGTTTTTGCTAAATTAGAGGAACATGATAAAAAGTTTGACGCTGTTTTTGCTAAATTAGAGGAACATGATAAAACTTTAGAAAAGCACACCGAATTGTTAGAACAACAATCTAAAACTTTAGAAAAACATACCAAATTATTGGAACAACATTCTAAGACTTTAGCAATGCATACTGAATTACTAGAACAACACTCTAAGACTCTAGAAAAACACACTGAATTACTAGAGCAACACTCTAAGACTTTAGCAATACATACTGAATTACTAGAGCAACACTCTAAGACTTTAGCAATACATACTGAATTACTAGAGCAACACTCTAAGACTCTAGATGAGCATTCTAATTTATTACATAATTTAAATTATAGATTTGACAGACTTATATTTGAATTAAAAAGTGATTTTAATAAAATTGAAAAAAGATTTGATGAAATTGATAGAAGACTAGATAACTTAAGTCCACGTGTTGCACTATAAAATTAATTAATTCTTTTCAATTTCATAAAAATACCCTACACATTGGTTCTTAACCTTTGTATAGGGCTTATATTTTATTTAAAATCTACTGAAGTTGCATTATTTAAATTAACTGATTTTGTATCAGATGCTAGTGTCTTACCTGTTGAATCTTTTACAACAACTTTAATACTTACAGTTCCTGCTGCTTTTACAGTAGTTGAATAATCCTCTTTATTTCTTTTTGTTGGTTTTGTATTATATTCTTTGTCATCCACATATACAGACACATTAACTTGCTCTGGTTCTAATTCTTTTCCATCTTCATCTGTTTCCTTAGTATATCCAGTTATTGAAGAAACATTTACATTTACTGTACATTCTTTATCTTCATCAAATTTATTAACAGTCAAAGTAATTTTGCTTCCTTCGTCAACAGTTGTTCCTGCAGCTACACTCTGCTCTATAACAACTCCATTTGTTTTAGATTTATCTTTACTATAATTAACTTTTTCTACAACTAACCCTAGACCTTGTAATGTTTGTTTAGCTGTTTCTTCATCTTGCCCTTCTACTGATACTACTTTAACTTGTTTTATACCAGTTCCAACACTAATGAAAACTTTTATAGTATCACCTGCATTTACAGTTTCACCTTCAGCCTTATCTTGCTTTATAATAACTCCTGCCTCAACTGTTTTGCTAGTTTCTTCCTGAAAGTCTAGTTTTATTTTAGCTTTATCTGCCTCATCCTCAGCTTCTTCTTTAGTTAATCCCTTTAATTTAGGTACTGTTGTTGTTTCAGTCCCTTTACTTACAACAACTTTTATGTCAGTATTTTCTTTTATTCTTCTACCTTCAACATAAGGTGGATTTTGTGATATAATCTGGCCTGCTGGCACTTCTGTATTATATTCTTGACTTTCTTCTACATAATTCAATTTATTTTGTTTTAATATATCTTTAGCCTCATCTACAGTTTTTCCAACTAAGTTTGGAATTTCAACATCTTTAGGCCTTGTTGCATTTGATATACCTATAGTTAACCCTATAGTAATAACAAATAATAATATTAATCCTATTATTGATGATAAAACTTTATGTTTTTTAATAAATTGTACAAATTTATTTTGTTTTTTTCCATTTTTATTTTTCGAATTTTGATTTCTATTTTCATCTTCTAAACCAATTGTAGAAATTCTTTGTGTTGGAAAATCATTTTGATAATCATTATTATCTACAAAATCTCCATTTGGTTCTTTTAAAGCCCTCTTTAAATCTAATAACATTGCAGTAGCATTTTGATAACGTAAATTGGTATCTTTCCTTAATGCTTTCATTATTATATCATTAACAGCTGATGGTATATTAGGATTTACTTCTATTGGTGGTACTGGTTCTTCTTGCATATGCTTTAAAGCCACAGATACAGGTGTATCTGCATCAAATGGTACTTTACCTGTTAACATTTCGTACATTACAACACCTAAAGAATATAAGTCAGATTTCTCATCTGTATATCCTCCTCTTGCATGCTCAGGCGAAAAATAATGAACTGAACCAATTGTTGTTCCAAATGCTGTAATAGTTGAATTTGAAACTGCTTTTGCTATTCCAAAATCAGTTACTTTTGCAACACCATCTTCTGTAATAATAATATTATGTGGTTTTATATCTCTATGTATAATATGATTTTTGTGTGCTGTTTCTAACGCTGATGCAATTTGCCCTGCTATATTTACTGACCATTTCCATGGAAGTGGTCCTTTTTCTTCTACAATTATTTCTTTTAATGTTTTTCCCTTTATTAATTCCATTACTATGTAATATAAATTTCCGTCAACTCCTACATCATATACAGAAACTATATTAGGGTGTGTTATACTTGCTGCTGATTGTGCTTCCACTTCAAATCTTTTTATAAATTCTTCATCTGTTGTAAATTCATCTCTTAAGATTTTGATTGCTACATATCTGTTTAAAACATGGCATTTAGCTTTATATACTGTTGCCATTCCCCCACTGCCGATTTTCTCGATAATTTCATATCTATTTCCCAACAATCTACCTTTTAAATCCATTTTAATATCTCTCCTTATAGGTTATATGTTTTTTATTACTACAACTGTTATGTTATCTAACCCACCATTTTCATTTGCTAAGTCTACAAGCCTGATAGGTGCTTTTTCTATATTTCCTTTTGCTATTTTGAAAATATCTTCTTGTTTTACCATATTAGTCAATCCATCTGATGATATAAGTAAAATGTCATCCCTAAGAAATCCTTTTACTGATACATCAGGCTCAACAAATGCATTACATCCAAGTGCTTTCATTAACATGTTTTTCTTTGGATGTTTTTCCGCTTCTTCTTTTGTAATAGTTCCGTCTTTTACTAGTTTTTGAACATAACTATGGTCTTGTGTTAATTTTCTTATAAAATCTTTTCTAATTCTATATATTCTACTATCACCAATATGACCAATATATGCCTTATTATTATATATTAAACAAACCTCTAAAGTAGTACCCATTCCTTCAAGTTCTTTGTCTTCTTTTGACTTCTCATATACTACCATATTTGCATATTCCATACTACTTGCTATTAGCTGTATTAAACTCTGTTTATCTTTCGCAGTTTCTTTAAAATTGCTTTCAATATAACTTTTTGCACAATTAATTGCCAACTTACTCGCAATCTCTCCGCCTTTGTATCCCCCCATGCCATCTGCTAATAAATATAGTTTTATTTCACTCGACGAATCTGATATATAATATGCATCTTGATTCATTTCTCTAGCTTTTCCTATATCTGACTTTGCATAAGCTATTATCATCGTTTCACCTCGTATCTTTCTTTTTTAGTTATATCACACTTAGTTTTTTCCTGTCAATAGAGATTGGCCTTTTTGATAAGTTATAAATTTTTTCTTCTCAATTGTCCACAAGCTGCATCAATATCAGAACCTAATTCACGTCTAATAGTAGCAACTATTCCATGTTCATTTAAGTAATCTCTAAACTTCATTATATTTTCATTCGAACTTTTTGAATATGCACCATTTTCAATTTTGTTTATCGGTATCAAATTTACATGGCATAACATTCCTTTTAATAGATGTACTAGTTCTTTAGCATCTTCTAAATTGTCATTATTGTCCTTTGCCAATGCATATTCAAATGAAATTCTTCTATTCGTTTTTGCAATATAATCTTTACAGGCTTGTAGCAATTCCTCTATTGGAAATGCATTATTTACAGGCATCATGCTACTTCTCTTCTCATTATTTGTAGCATGTAGTGAAATTGATAATGTACATTGAATATTTTCATCTGCAAGTCTATAAATTCCTGGTACTAATCCACTTGTTGAAACACTTATATGTCTTGCTCCGATATTTATTCCTTTTGGATTGTTTATTATTCTAATTGCATTTACTACATTATTATAATTATTTAGTGGTTCTCCAATTCCCATAAATACTACATTTGAAATTCTTATTCCATTGTCTCTTTCAACTGCAAGAATTTGTTCAACAATTTCTCCTGATGTTAGATTTCTAATGAAATTGATTCCTGTTGACGCACAGAACTTACATCCCATTTTGCATCCTATTTGTGATGATACACAAATACTATATCCGTGATGATAGCTCATTAACACTGTTTCTATTGCATTTCCATCTAGTACATCAAATAAATACTTTTTAGTTCCATCTGCTGATTCTTGTTTTTTTAATATTTTGAAATTGTGCATTTCATAATTTTGTTTTAATTTTTCTCTTAATTCTAATGATAAATTTGTCATTTCATCAAAGCTTGTAACTTTAGATTCATAAAGCCATTTGAAAACTTGCTCCGCTCTAAATGGCTTTTCTCCCATTTCTATAAATTCTTCTTTTAATGCTGGTAAATCATAATCTTTTATATTTTTCATTGTTTTTTTCTCCTAATTATCCAGTTTTCTTCACATTTTACTGGAAGCATCATTTTCACTTTTTGATCTTTAACTCCCGGATTAACTACATCCATTTTCTCATCAGTCTCAAAGTCCCATAATTTATCAATCTTAAATTCAACTGCTTCTAGTTGATTTGGAACTAATATTTCTAGAGTATCTCCAACTTGTAATCTGTTACGTATATCTATAATTGCTTTTTCGCCATCATATCCAACAACTTTTCCACCAAATTGATATTTTTCATTATATTGATGACCATCATATTCTTGAATATCTTTATTTTTTCTATCATTAAAGTAGAATGTTGTTAATTCTCTTGTTTTTATTTTTTCAATTTCTTTCATGTATTTTTCTGCATCATAATGAGTTGGGTTCTTTTTATAATCGTCTATTGCATTTCTATAAACATTTACAATACTTGCTACATAATATTCTGTTTTTAGACGTCCTTCTATTTTTAAACTATCCACTCCCATCTCTATTATTTCTGGAAGTTCTTTTATTAGGCACAAATCTTTTGATGAGAATATGCTTGTACCATATTCGTTTGTTTCAATTGGCATAAATTCGCCTGGATTGTTTCTTTCTTCTGCATATAATTTATATGACCATCTACAACTTTGTGCACAATCTCCTAAATTTGCACTTCTGCATGTTAAAAAATCACTTAAGAAACATCTTCCAGAATATGCAAAACATATTGCACCATGTACAAATATTTCTATTTCCATATCTTCTGGTTTATTTTCCATTATATATCTTAATTGTTCTTTATTCATTTCCCTTGCCATTATCATTCTTTTGGCACCATTTTTACGCCAAAAATTACAAGCATGTAAACTAACAATATTAGCTTGTGTACTTACATTTATTGCAACACTTGGAGCATATTGTTTTAACACTTCTATTACTCCTCCATCTGCTGCTATAATTCCATCTGGCTTTAATTCTTCAAGTTTTTTAGCCATCTCTATAATCTCATCATATTTCTCATCCCATGCAAATATATTTAATGTTACATATACTTTTTTCCCTATACTATGCGCATATTTTACTGTTTTTTCTAAATCATCATCTTGCATATCAGCTCTTGTTCTTAATGATAATGATGATGTTCCACAATATACTGCGTCTGCCCCATATAAAAATGCTATTTTTGCTTTTTCATATGAACCTGCTGGTGCTAATAATTCTACTTCTTTCATTTTCTATCTTCCTTCCATGCTTTTTACCCAATATATTATATATTCTTTTAACAGTTATGTCAATTGTTTTGAGCTATATTGCTGTACTTTTCTGGATTTTTGTGGTATAATATTTATATAAATTTTTTTAAGAAAGGATGATACTTATGACAAAAGAAACAGAGGAACTTATTGAACGGAGCTATGAGGAGGCAATAGAAAAATCCAATACTGTACTAGATATTATGCAAAACTTGTATAATATTTTAAAAGACAAAACTGTAGAAAATGAAGATTCAGAAGCATTTGAATTATTTATTAATGATTTAAAAATGTGTTATTGTATTTAATGGAGGATACCAACATGTTACCAGAAACATTAAAATTTATTCACCAAAAGCACCAAATTGCTCTTCAGCAATCCTCTAACGTCTTAGAAATAGTTAAAAACTTGTTTTATATCTTAAAAGATGAAGAGGTTGCAGAAGCAGATGCAAAGGCATTTGACTCATTTATTGATGGGCTTAGAGGCTGCTATCGCTTTCGGGAAAAGACATTTGCAATAACCAATGTAATGACATATATTACTATAACAATTATGTATATAATACTTTGGTTAAACGAAACCAATAATATTCATTTGGATATTAATTGGTATTCTAGGAGAAAATCACTTGAAAGTGAGCTTGCAAAAATTCTCAGAAAATCAGCTGAAAACGCATCTATAAATATAAGAGATAGATTTGGGATTCGTGGAATTCTTTTGAATAATTGCTCCGAAGCAGATGCTGACAAATATATTCACATTATATTTGATGCAATTTCAGGAATTATCGCATCCAAAAACAGACGTATGCATAAAGAATTTTCAGATTGGGTTTCTTCAAACAATGGAATTAATGAAATTGATAAACATATTATTAATTACGTTTTAGATATTCCATTTAGAATTGAATTCATCAAAGATTTCATTCGAGAACCCAAAGGCAATAACTATCAGTCATTGCAATTTACATTAACAATTCAAATGTACTCTGAAGTATTACCTGGATGTCAGATGGAAGTTCAGTTACGTAGCAAAAAGATGCATGAAGAAGCTGAACATGGTTCTGCTTCTCACACAGAATACAAGAAATACTCTAAAGATGGTTCTGATGAAGAAGATCCAATCAATAAAGTATTTGTTGTAGATGATTTTTCTAAAATAAACATAGTTGGCTTTACTAGCTATGAAAGCAAAGAATATGACCAAGACGGCATTCACTTTGCCAAGGAATTTTCTGATAGGAGAATTTCCACAACACTAGTTCCTAAAAACTAGTACAAACCTTTCACCCCCACAGAAATATTTTCCGTGGGGGCAATTTTATATCATTTGCACATTTAAGAACCGGTCCCAAATGATACACTTATATTGGTAACTCAGTCAGTTCTAAGATTCTAACTTTTTTTAATGTATTTTCTAAATTTTCATCTGTTTTATATTTTACTAATACATAATTTTGAGTATGTCCTCTAAAATATGTTATTCCATCTTCTACTTCTTTATCTTCAAATAATACTTCAACCTCTTGTCCTACAAGTTGTTGGTTGTACATTTTTTGATTCTCATTTGATAATTCTATCAATTTCTTACTTCTTGCTTCTTTTATATTTCCATCTATTTGATTTGGCATAACTGCTGCTCTTGTTCCTTTTCTTGGTGAATATTGAAATACATGCATTTTATATAATTTTACTTCTTTTAAAAATTGATATGTAGTTTCAAATTCTTCTTCTGTTTCCCCTGGAAATCCAACTATTATATCTGTTGTTAGCATTACATCATCATAATATCTTCTTAGTCTTTCTATTATTTCTCTAACCTCAGCTGTTGTGTATTTTCTGTTCATTCTTTTTAATGTTCCATCACATCCACTTTGTAATGATAAATGAAAATGATGGCACATTTTTTCTAATTTTGATAGTCTTTGCATAAATTCTTCTGTTATAATTTTAGGTTCTAATGATCCTAGTCTAATCCTCTTTATTCCTTCTATTTCATTTATTTTTTCTAATAATTCTATTAATCCATTTTCATTTCCGAAGTCTCTTCCATATGATGCCACATGAATTCCTGTTATTACAACTTCTTTTATTCCATTTTGTGCAATTTGCGTAATCTCTTTTATTATGCTTTCTGCTTTTCTACTTCTAACTCTTCCTCTTGCATATGGAATGATACAGTATGAACAAAATTGATTACAGCCATCTTGTACTTTTATAAATGCTCTTGTTTTTTCTGTATATGTAATTTGTCCCATGTCTTCAAATTCTTTTTTTGTTGCAATATCCTCTATTTCTATTAATTTACTTTCATTCTGATTTTCCATAAATTTTTCTACATATTGTACTATATCTGCTTTTTCTTCGTTTCCAAGTACTATGTCTATCTCTGGCATTTTTTCCAAATCATTTTTAGCTACTTGTGCATAGCATCCAACAGCTGCAATTATTGCAGAAGGATTTTTCTCTTTTACTCTTCTTAATGAATGTCTTGATTTTCTATCTGACATGTTTGTAACTGTACAAGTATTTACTATGCAAATATCTGATATATCTTCATTCATGTCTACAATTTCATATCCCGCTTCTTTAAATTTCTGAGCCATTGCGTTAGTTTCATATTGATTTACTTTACATCCTAATGTATAAAAACTTACTTTTTTCATTTATATCAAATTCCTTTCTTGATACACACAAAACAGGTTGAAAAAGAATTATTTTTCCAACCTGTTATTTTTTCTTTTTTATATAAGTGTTGCTCCAATAATTCCTGCATCATTTTTTAATTTCGCAAGTTTTATTATTATATCACATCTCTTGTTAAATAGCAAATTACCACTTAGTATTCTCTGTTTTAATGGTATGCACAATATATCCTCATATTCAGCAAAGCTACCACCTATGCAAATTACATCTGGTTCAAATATATTAATAATGTTTGAAATTCCTACACTCAAATCATCTATATAATTATTTAACATGTACTTTAGAGTTAAATTATTAGGATTTTTATAAATAAATTCTCTAACACATTCTCCATCTATTGACTCCAAATTAAATTCTTTAACCAATTTTTCTTTAAATCTTTTTAAGCTAGCATACACTTCAAAGCATCCTCTTTTTCCGCAATTGCATACTGCTCCATTTTTCTGAACAATCATATGACTAATTTCAAAACCAGGTACCATTTTAGGTTCTAACAATTTTCCATTAAAAATCACTGCACTTCCTACTCCTGTTCCTATACATAAAAACACACTATTATCATAACCTTTTAGTTCCCCATATTTTTGTTCTGCAAGAGCTGCACATTTTCCATCATTTTTTAATTTCACATTTATTGCATATCCAGCCTTTGATAAATTCTCTTGTAAAATTGTTCCTAAATCATAATTTTCTATTCCTAAATTTACTGCTTTTACAATTTTAGTGTTTGTTACAGTTCCCGGCACTGCAATTCCAATTTCATTAACTTCATATTTCTGAAGCATTTTTATAACATTTTCTGTTATATATTTCTCAATTTTTTCTTCAATATTTGTTTTATCATTTATAAACATCTCTTCTTTTTGGATGATATTTCCATTACTTTCAACTAATCCTATTCCTATGTGACTTCCGCCAATATCTATTCCTATTTTCATATTAGTCTTATCCTTTCAATTTTATTTTGTTATTATTGATAAAATAATCATTGCAAATATATTACTTACACTAACAAAATACCCAACCGGAATGTCATTTAACTTTATTTTTCTATTTCCATTTTTCTTTTGTTTTATTTTTACAATAAGAAGATATACTAGTATTTCTATAGCAGTAATTATTAGTGTATATATAAAAACATCAACCCCTGTAAACATAAATATTATATCAAATAACATTAAAATTCCAATTGTATAACTATTTTCTGCATACCTTTTAATTATAAAAGTATCTATTGCTAATAATATAATATACATTCCTAAATATATTATACTCATATTTATACTAGTTGGATCTATTCCATATAAATACATAATATAAAATATTGATAAAATAATTCCTCCTGCAAGTACTCCCTTTTCTATTCTTAAATTTTTTTGATCTATTCCAGCTATTATTACAAGAACAGTAATATATAAAATTGTAAAGATATATACTAATATTGATGTAAAATTCAAACTATTAATATTTATTTTAAGAATTTTACCGAATATAACAGATAAAACTCCTCCTAATATAATATAAAATAGTTTTGATTTCTTTTCTGATTTATTATTAGGTTCTATATATGATATTCCTTTTTGTTTTAAACTTATATTTCTAGGAATTCTATATATTGCATTCTTCCAAAAGTTACCTACTATAACTCCAATTAAAAATAACATTGTATATAAAAATATATTCATTTTTCTACCTTCTCTTTAGTTTATATTATTAACTTCATTTGTTTGCTCATTATTTTCTTGCGTGTTTGTTGTTTGTTCATTTGTTGTATTTATGGTATTTTCTTCTACTTTGCTAGGTTTTTCATATACCATTGCTATTATTACTCCACCTATTATTATTGCTATTGCTAATGTTACTAATATTGCAAGTGATGTCATTCCATCCTCTTTTTTCATTTTCTTCAACCCTTTCGTTAAAATCTATTACACTAATTATATTTTATATATTTTAACAAAAATGTCAATATTTTTCGATAAATTGTCATAAAATTGTATTTTTTGTAATACTTTTGTAATCTTAGAAATAATTGACGAAAACGTCGTATAATGTTATAATTAAATAGAATGACTAAGTCATATTATTTAAGGGCTATGCCCAGAAAGGTGGTACACACAGTGAGTTGTACAAAAAATCCAATCAAAGAGCAATTAGAGTCTTTTTATGACGAATTAACAGAGGCTCGGAAATACTGTCAATCATTAATGAGAGTATTAAGCTCTCTTAACAATGACAGTGACATTGAATATGAAATCAAAATGTTAATTCAAAAAATTCCAAATTTTAATTTTTTGAAAAAACAAACTGATTTCATAAAGGAAGTATTAAAAAGAGTTAGTTCAAAGGAGCTTCCTCCAGAAGAAGCCGAAAAAGTCATACAAGACATTTATTTGCAAATAATAGATGCTATGACAGTTATAAATTCAAGACAACTGTAAGTGCATGGATTTTCCCCCTCCGAATTATTCGAAGGGGGCTTTCTTATTTATTCTTTTTTCATTTTAGGTTTAGAAATTAAAGAAGCAATATATCCAAAAAATATAGCAGCAGCAACACCGCCAGCAGAAGCTGTAACTCCTCCTGTAAATGCCCCAATAATTCCAGATTCTTTAACACCTTTTATTGCACCTTTTGCAAGATTATGTCCAAATCCTGTTAATGGTACAGTTGCACCTGCACCTGCAAAATCCACAAGATATTGATAAATTCCTAGTCCTCCTAAGATAGCACCAGTTGTAACAAATGTAACTAAAATTCTAGCAGGTGTTAATTTCGTTTTATCTATTAATATCTGCCCCACAACACAAATAAGCCCACCTACAATAAAACATTTTAATAATCCTATCCATGAAATACTTTGTAACCAATCCATTAAGTCCACCTCCTACATTTCAATACTAACTGCATGTGCAATACCTGGAATACTCTCTCCCTGTTGAGAAGATGTCGAATTAGTCAATGCACCTGTTGCAATTAATAATAATCTTTTTATCTTTTTATCTTTTAGTTGTTTAAAAAAATATCCCGAAAATACAGAAGCACAACATCCACAACCACTACCACCTGAATGTGTGTCTTGTTTTTCTTTATCAAAAATCATAACACCACAGTCATTATAATTTGATTTTATATTATAGCCTTTATCTAAAGCTAATTCTGTTAATATTTCTTTTCCTACATGTCCTAAATCACCAGTAATAATTGCATCATAATATGATGGAGCTCGACCTGTATCTTTAAAATGGCAAACTAATGTATCAAGCGCAGCTGGTGCCATTGCAGCCCCCATATTATTTGCATCTTTAATTCCCATATCTACAATTTTTCCAGAAGTTATATGTGTAATAAATGGTCCTTCTCCCGTTTTAGACAATATTGCTGAACCAGCACCAGTAACTGTCCATTGAGATGTCTGTGGTCTTTGATTTCCTAGCTCTAATGGAAATCTAAATTGTTTTTCTGCACTACAAAAATGGCTTGATGCAGCACATATAACATGTTGTGCACATGCTTCTGTAACAATTGCCCCTAAACTAAGACCCTCAACAAATGTTGAACATGCTCCAAATATTCCTAAAAATGGTATATTTAACTCTCTTAATCCAAAGCTTGAAGAAATACATTGATTCAATAAATCTCCTGCAAAGCAATATTCAAGATCACTTACTGCTATTCCAGATTTAGCAATTACTGCATTTACAGTCTCTTTTATTATTTTACTTTCAGACTTTTCCCAAGTTTTTTCTCCCCAGAATTCATCTTCTAAACATTGATCAAAATATTTAGCTAATGGGCCATTTGCTTCTTTAGGTCCAACTATCGAAGCAACTTCTGTTATAACTGGTGGAGTATCAAATTTTATTGTTTGTTTTCCTAATTTTTGCATAATTCTCTCCTTTTCAAAATTAAACTAATGTAATTGATTGTGTATTAAAAATCAAATAAATTAATCCTACAATAATAGATGCTGAAATTCCAAAAACAAGTACAGGCCCTGCTACTGTAAACATCTTTCCTCCAACTCCCATTACATATCCTTCTGATTTATATTCCATAGCTGGTGAAACAATAGAGTTTGCAAATCCTGTAATTGGCACCAATGAACCTGCTCCTGCAAATTTTCCAATTTTATTAAATATATTAAGACCTGTTAAAAACGCACTAATTGCTATTAATAAAATAGAAACTATAGTTCCTGACGTTTCTTGAGAAAGCCCTCTATATTTACATATATCCATAATTATTTGACCTATTGAACAAATTAATCCTCCTACCCAAAAAGCATTAAAACAATTTTTCCATATTGGTGAGTTCGGCGATTTTTTGTCTACATAGTCTCGATAATCTTTTTTTGAATCTAATGGTTTCATAATAACCTCCTTTATTTACTGTAATCAGTATTTCCAAAATAAAGAAAAATATGCAAAATAAAAGGCAAGCTCCTTATTTCAGCTTACCTTTAAAAATTATTTATATTGTTTATCAATTTCTTTTAAAATTACATCATGTGCACTACCTTCTTGAATGCTAACATTAGAAACCAATGTCAATCTTGCTTTTTCATGTAATTCTGGAATTGTAATTGCACCACAGTTACACATTGTTGATTTTATTTTTGCAACTGTAATGTCTAAATTATCTTTTAATGGTCCTGCATATGGAATATAAGAATCAACACCTTCTTCAAAAGAAAGTTTTTTTGCTCCTCCCATATCATATCTTTGCCAGTTTCTAGCTCTATTTGAACCTTCTCCCCAATATTCTTTTACATAGTTGTTATTTATTTTTACGATTCTTGTTGGGCTTTCATCAAAACGTGCAAAGTAACGTCCCATCATTACAAAATCTGCACCTAATGCTAATGCAATTGTTATATGATGATCATGTACTATTCCACCATCTGAACATACTGGAATATATACTCCTGTTTCTTCAAAATATTCATCACGTGCTTCTACTACATCTATTAAAGCACTTGCTTGTCCTCTACCAATTCCTTTTGTTTCTCTTGTAATGCAGATTGATCCTCCACCTACACCAACTTTTATAAAGTCTGCTCCAGCTTCTGCCAAATATCTAAATCCTTCTTTATCAACTACATTACCAGCACCTATTTTTACACTATCTCCATATTTTTCTCTAACATATTGGATAGTATTTTTTTGCCATACAGAATATCCATCTGATGAATCTATACAAAGTAAATCTACTCCAGCATCAACTAGTGCTGGTATTCTTTCTGCATAATCTCTTGTATTAATTCCAGCTCCTACTATATATCTTTTATCTTCATCTAATAGTGAATTTGGATTATGTTTTCTTTCTTCATAATCTTTTCTGAATACTAAAAATTTTAAATTTCCTTCTTTTGATAAAATTGGAAGACATTCTTTTTTCTTTTCCCATATAATATCATTTGCTTCTGTTAAGCTTAAGCCTTCTTCAGCCCAAACAACTCTGTCTTTTGGTGTCATAAAATTATCTATTGGAGCATCTAAATTGTCTCTAGAAATTCTGTAATCTTTATCTGTTACTAATCCTAAAAATTTACCATTTTCAGTTCCATCTTCTGTAATCATTACAGTTGAATGACCTGTTTTTTCAACTAATTCTATGACCTCTCTTAATGTTGTCCCACTTTTTACATTTGAGTCACTTACTACAAATCCTGCTTTATGTTTCTTTACATGACGTACCATTTCTGCCTGTGATTCTATTGATTGAGCACCAAATATAAATGCTATTCCACCTTCACGAGCTAATGCTATTCCCATTTCTTCTCCTGATACTGATTGCATTATTGCAGATACCATTGGTACATTTGCATAATATTTTGCTTCTTCTCCTTTTCTGTATTTTACTATTGGTGTTTTTAATGATACATTTGATGGTATACATCTTTCATCTGTTAAATTTGGTATTAATAAGAATTCATTAAATGTTCTTGAAACATCTTCAAATATTTTTGCCATTTTTTACTCTCCTTTTTCTTTCTTTATTTTTTTGATTATATCATATATATGATACCAACTATAAGCTGTTATAATATTCTTTCCTTCCATGTTCCTATTATATTGGCAATCAAATTTAATAACATTAATTTTAGTTGAAATATTTTCTATGTTACTTGGGCTATCTTCTATCATTACATCTACATTATTTTCTATACATCTTTGTAGCTTTTCTTTATCTTTTGTAAATATTAGTTTATCATATTCAATTTCATATTTTTTTAACCATTCTTTTGTTAATTGTTGCATTTTTCCATAATATTCTGTTGGCATTCCAGATTCATCTCTCGCCGTTATTATGTATACTTTATTTTCTTCTTGTCTTAATTTTTTTATTATTTCTTTTGCATATCTTCTTGCATTACTTTCTACTACATATGGAACTAAATATTTATTCCAAAATCTATCTGATTGTTCTTGTGTCCAATTAAAAGAATCTGTTTCATAATACTGACTAACATCTACTTTTATTGGCAATCCTTCTTCTACACACATTTTAG
The DNA here is from genome assembly GCA_928721565.1 of uncultured Clostridia bacterium. Taxonomy (GTDB): domain Bacteria; phylum Bacillota; class Clostridia; order TANB77; family CAG-508; genus CAG-269. The sequence continues at coordinate 942,516 of OV788638.1, read as the reverse complement.
TTGCATAGTCTGTAACTTCTCTTTCCATATCAGTTAATACTCCATCAATGTCTATTCCTATGTTCAATTCTATTTCCTCCTATTGTATTTTAAAACGCACAAGGAGACCTCATATTGAAATATTATAATTCAATATGAGACCTCCTTTATATATTTATGCTTTTTTTGCTATTTCAGCGATTTCTGTAAATGCTTTTGGATCATTTACAGCAACTTCTGCTAACATTTTTCTGTTTATTGTAACATTAGCTTTCTTTAATCCTGCGATTAATTTACTATATGTTGTTCCATTCATTCTTGCAGCAGCATTTATTCTTGCTATCCACAATTTTCTGAAATTACTTTTTTTATCTTTTCTTCCAACATAAGCATATGCTAATGATTTTAATACTGCTTGATTAGCATTTCTAAATCTATAGTGTTTTGCACCATAATATCCTTTTGCTTGTTTTAATACTTTTTTATGTCTTGCTCTTGTTGTTCTTGCTGATTTTACTCTTGCCATTTATTTTCCCTCCTCAAATTACTTTCTAGTTACCATATGGTAATAATTTTTTAATTGTATTTTCACATGTTTTATCTGCATATGCTCCTGGGCGTCTGCTTGATAATTTTTGTCTTTTTGTTTTATTTGCTAATAAATGTCTTCTATTAGCTGTTGTTCTTTTTACTTTTCCTGTTGCTGTTAAAGAATATCTTTTCTTTGCAGCTTTGTTTGTTTTTAATTTTGGCATAGCGTTTTCGCTCCTTTCAATTGTTTGTTAATATATTTTAAGCCTTTTAGTTGGCTTTTTTAGCTAGTATAATGAACATGTTCTTTCCTTCTAATTTTGGTTTTCTTTCTACTACAGAAATATCTTCTAGATTATCTATAAATTGATTTAAAACTTGTTCTCCTAATTTTGTATTATTTAATTCTCTTCCTCTAAAACGTACTGTTATTTTTACTTTGTTTCCATCTTCTAGGAATTTCCTTGCATTTTTAGCTTTAAATCCAAAGTCATGTTCTTCGATATTTGGAGTTATTCTTAATTCCTTAGTTTCTTGTGTTCTTTGTTTTTTCTTAGCTTCTTTTTCTTTTTTGGCTTGTTCAAACTTGTATTTTCCATAATTCATTATTTTGCACACTGGCACTTGTGAATTTGGTGATACTAAAACTAAATCTAATTTTTTTTCTCCTGCTAAGTCTAATGCTCTTGCTATTGGAACTACTCCTAGTTTTTCTCCATTTTCACTTATTAATTGCACTTCTTTAGCACGTATTTGACCATTTGTAGGTAATTCTTGTTTTATATAAAACACCTCCTAATTTTTAATGGCAATTTTTTAAAATAAAAAAATTGACTTTGTTACAAGTCAATTCCACACAAATATAGATATATTATTGTTAAATAAAATCTAAATTTCTAACCTTTTTCCTCATAGATAAGGTGAGAAGTGGATAACTTCTTCTTGTAACGAATATTATTATACACTTTATTCTCACCTTTGTCAATAGTTTTTTCTATATTTTTTATATCACTTTGTAGGTTAGTCAATCATTTGTCACAAATTATTTAAAATAAATACTTTGAGCACCTATATTGCAAATAACGATTCTTCTTGACTTTTATATTTTTTTATGAATTCCCTGGGACTCAACCATCCTAGTGGCCTCATAGGAAAATTATTATATTCTTTTCTCCATTCTTTTCCTTGATTTCTTAAATCCTCTAAACTATAAAATACTCTTTTATAGTAAAATCTTTCTTGATCTTTTCTATGACTTCTTTCTACTCTTCCATTTTGTTTTGGTGTATGTGGCTTTATTACTTTATATTCTAATCCTAATTCTTCTAATGTATTTTCAAACATTGTTTTTTTATCTTTCAAAAATGCTTGCCAACTTAATCTATTTGTAAATTCAAATCCATTATCTGTTTGTATTGTCTTTATTTTAAACGGAAAATATTTTACTAATCTTCTTGCAAATTCGCTTGAAGCATATGTATCATGTGCATTTGTAAACCATGTATATCTTAATCTTGAATATTCATCTATTGCTGTATATTGATAAAATTTTTCTCCTCTTTCCTGTAATTCTTTGCTCATACATTTCTTTGGAACATACTTAACATCTATTTGAACCTTATCTCCTGGATATTCTCCTGATACCCATTCATTCGGTTCACTTTCTTTCTTTTTGCTTGGTGTTTTTTTGTATATTCCTAATCTTTGCATTGCATGATACAATCCTTGTATTGTTCTTGTATATCCTGCTTGACGTAATTTTATCCATAATACTACTAATCCCGTATCTTTATTGTTTCTTTTATAATTTTTTATTAATTTTATTTCTTCCTCTGTATGTTGATTTGGATGTGAATGTGGACGTCTTGATTTATCTTTTAAACTTTCTAATGTTCCATCATATCTATTTCTCCATCTATATATTGTTCTTTTACATTCTCCGAATTTATATGCTGCTTTTGCCACTCCATATTTTCTTGAAAATTTTACTATTGACTCTTTATATTTTAATCTATCTGTGATATTATTACCCATAAGAGAGCACCTCCGATATGTTTATTTTTGGTCATTTAAACAATATCATTTTTGTGCTCTCTTTTCAATATTTTATTTTCAATGTATTTGTGACATATCTATTTTAAACCTATATTTTTCTATATTTTTTATATCACTTTGTATACTCTATTCTTTAACTTTATCTTTTACATTTGTAAAGTATCCTGGTGTATCTGCTGTGTCTATTCTTGCATAAGTTGCGTCTACATGGCTGGCATCATATATTGTTCCATTTCCTCCAACTAGATTTGTACAATGCAAAAACATACTTACAGAATTAGTTATTGATGAAGTTGACCATCCTTCACTCGTTTCTGAATTATATTCACTTACATATATTGTTTTTAAATTTTTACAATCTGAAAACATTAACTGCATGTTAGTTACTTTATTAGTATTAAAATTGCTTATATCTAATTCTATTAATTTACTACAATATGAAAACATTCCATTCATATTTGTCACATTACTCGTATCCCATGTATTCAAGTTTATATCTATTAGTTCATTACACCCAAAAAACATACTATTCATACTAGTAACTTGACTCGTATCAAAATTAGTAACATTTAATTTAAGTAATTTTCTACAATTTTGAAACATAGTATCCATATTAGTAACTTTACTTGTGTTAAATCCGCTAAGATTCAATTGCGTTAGTGAAAAACAATTTTGGAACATACTACTCATAACAGTCACTTGACTTGTATCAAATCCGCTAAGATCCAATTGTGTTAGTGAGCTACAGCTTTGGAACATGTTTAACATACTTTTTACATTAGTAGTATCAAAATTGCTTACATCTAAATTTATTAAATTTTTGCAATTCCAGAACATCCAAGACATATCAGTAACCTGACTTGTATTAAAAACACTTAAGTTTAAATCTTCTATACTACTACAATTTTTGAACATATTTTTCATACTTCTTACATTACTAGTATCAAAATTAGTCAAATCCAATGTAACCACACTTGCAATATTATCAAATAAAGCTTCCATATTTGTTACATTGCTTGTATTAAAATTACTAACATCTAGCTGTGTTAATTTACTGCAACTTTGGAACATATCTGCCATATTAGTTACTTTACCTGTATTAAAACTACTCAAATTTATTTTTTCCAAATCATTACAACAACTAAACATAAAATACATACTTGTTACATTAGAAGTATCAAAGTTACTTAAATCCAGTTGTATTAACTTATGGCATTCATTAAACATCATTTGCATATTTGTCACTTTACTTGTATTAAAACTACTTAAATCAACTTCTTTTAATTTAATACACCAATTAAACATATTTCGCATATCAGTTACATTACTTGTATTCCAATTTTTCAAGTCTAAAGTAGTTAATTCATTACACGAGGAAAATACGTTTTCCATATCTATAACATTACTTGTATCAAAGTTACTTACATTAATTTCAGCCAATTTTTTGCAATTGTTGAATAAAGCACTCATTTTTATAACATTACTTGTATTCCATTTACTTAAATCTATATTAGTTAAACTTGAACATCCTTTAAACATATTAGAAATATCTTTAGCTTGAGCCATATCCCAATCTGCTATATTTAAGTTCGTTAGGCTTGTGCACTCCTGAAATGTTCCTCCATATTGCCATCCTCCATGTCCAAATTCCGTCACTTTACTAACATCCCAATTATTTAAATTCAATGATGTAATTGAATTACAACCATGAAATGTTCCAAAAAGACTAGTCGTTCCATATGTACTAAAATTATCAAACTCAAATTTTTGAACATTATTTAAATTCTGAAACAAATAACCTGCATTTTTATTTGCATAAATTATATCTTCACTTACAAATGTCAGTTCATATAATCCATTGCTATCAACATCTGTATAACATCCAATTATGCTTTCATCTTGTTTTTCTGATGCATCAAATTTTTCTATTATATCTGTTGATGTTGGCTCTTCTCCCTGTTCAAACTTTACGGATTCTATTTGATTCTTCAATACAGTTCCTGTTAAGTATTTATCTGTATACGCTCCCGACTTCGCCAGTACCATCCTGTTAAGCCTTGTCATTTTAAACTGTATATACGAATTTAATACATTATTTCCTGGCACTGATGATTGATTTTTATATTTAAATTTTATTATTATTTCTTTAGTTTCATTTGGTTCTATTGTTTGTCCAACTGTAAAACCACTTATCTCAAATGTTATATCTGGATTATCATATGAAACATCTAAACTCTCATCATATATAACCTTGCTAAATTGCATTGTCTCATTTGCATTATTATAAACAGTTACTTTATATGTAATCTCTGAGTTTGGATTGTCTTTCGATAACTCAACAGTGCTTCCCATTAATGTTCCAACATAGTTTTTGATTTTAGAAGTTGTTAGATTAGCATCCACATTGCTTGTTTGCTCAACATCTGTAATAAAAACTCCATCTTGTACTTTAGCAGTTACAGTTCCACTTATATCTCCTGTTACAGAGTTTATAGCAGAATATCCTATGCTCATAAACATCAGTGCTACAATTAGCAACCAAAATATCACTCTATTTTTATCAACTGTTTTTCTTCTCTTTATTTTTCTAAAACTATCCGTGTGTGTGTGTGTGTGTGTGTGTGTGTGTGTACAGCCTCAAGGCTTTCAGGTTTCTTTTTCATTTAATTTTTTCCTTTCGTTTTTTTGTTCCTTGTTCATTGAGGACCGGTTCTCTCTTGAACAATGTTCGTTTGGGACCGGTTCTCTTTTGAACATTTGCACATTTAAGAACCGGTCCCTAATGAACTGGTCCCAAATGTGCAAAATATGAATAAGAACTGGTTATTTAAGTCCCAGTTCTTACTTGTTCTTTTTTTTAGCCTTAAGAGCAGCGTGTCTTGCTCTTAATTCATTTCTTATTTCTTTAGATCCCAGAACATATACATATAATATTCCTTCACTTATTATCATAAATTTAGTTCTTTCTTCATTTTCTTCTGTATACATTAGTATTGGTGCTTGTAGTGTATCTCTTAAACCTAATATTTCATTAAATGTATTTATCTGTATTATATTATAGTTTTGTTCATTTATCTCACTCTTTGCCTCTTGTATATATGTCTTATAATTAAACAATATTTGTTTCAATTCTTGTGCATACATTGTCTCTGCACTTCTAGTATCAAAAACATATTTTATAAACATAATTAATATAATAACTCCTGTAACTACTATAGCAATTCCAATCCATAAAACATATTCGATGTTTTCAACTTCACTTTTTTTACTTAGAATTTTTCCCTCATCTTGTACTACATTTGAACTTATACTGATATCAACTGTTTTAGTTGTTAATGGTATATTTAATGTCATTACTTTGCTTTCTTTATTTATTTGAGTTCCATCATATTTGTTTGTAACATATACATACATATCTAATTCTAATTCACTTGTTATATTGTCAAGATTATATAGGCTTACAAATTTGTTCATTTTCTCGTTATATTCATTATAATCAATTGTAAGATTTTCAGCAATTTCAAGTTTCTTTGAATTTGATTCTTGTACATCTTTATTTATTAATTCTTCTGATGTTTCATATATTGAGTTTGTTTTTTTACTTTCTTTTACATTTGTTCTTGCAATTATTTTATAACTATAATTATAATCCTGTTGTTGTTTTAAATCTAAATTATATTTAAAATCTACATCAATATTTTTTATTAGACTAGCTATAACTGTACTATTTTCATCTAAATAATCAGTTTGATAAAACTCATTTTCTTTTAAATTTGCTTTATAATTTACAGATGCCTTTTCTGTGTAATTATTATACTCATTTTTTGTTAGCTTAAAATAGCCATATATTGTCACAGCTCCAATTATCATTAAGCATAAGCTTATAGTTAACAATTTTATCTTATGCTTTCTTCTTTTTCTTTGATGTATTATTGCATTATTTTCAATTTTCTCACTCATTTAATTTTTCCCTCCTATTAAATCATTTATCCATAATGTTAAATATCCAATATAAGGAATCTTGGCTTTTACTTTTCCAAATATATTCTTTCTCTCGGTATATCCATCATCTTCTTGTTGATTTGCATCACCTTTTGTATAATATCTTGTTTCTTCTCCCATCAGTCTTTGATCTATTACTCTATGTACAATTTTCAAATCGTCTTTTGCAAAAACTATGATATCCCCTGTTTTTATTTCTTCGTTTTGGCTATATTTTTTGTAAAAAACAATATCTCCTTTATCAATTGTCCCTGTCATACTTCCTGATCCTATTACTAATACTCCATACCAAAATTTACAGCTTACAAGCATTATAACTATTAACACCCCTATTATTACTATAATTGTTGATATTATTTGTTTCCTTTTGTTTTCTACTGTAATTACATTTGTTTTTTTAGAATATATATTTTCTAATATTATAAATATTATATAAGGAATTACCATTTTTATTATCGATTCTAAAAATATGTAAATATTGGGTGTTATTGGAAATATATATGAATATAGTGTTGTAATTAATCTATATCCTATTATTGCCTTTTCATTTCTATATTGTATTATTATATAATTAAATAATAAATTATTAGCTATTGATGCAAATATAACAAATGTTACTAATGTAAAGTAATCATTTACAGATCTTAAATTATAAATATTGGTAGTCACAATAACGTCTAGCATCACCATTGCTATTGTTATTATTATTTTTGACCATTTTTCTCCTTTTACTTTTAATAGTACTGCTTTTCTAATTATTTCTGCCGATACTATTATTACTATATATGGTATTATATAGTTTAATATTGACCATATACTTAGTTTTATTGGCGAGCTATAAAACTCTGTAAATACTCCTAGTATATACAATAAAGCTACATATATTATTCCTATTGCACTTAATAGAATTATAATTTGTTTACTATTGGTTAAATTTAATTTATCATTTTTTATTAGTTTTACACTTAATACCATAAACACTAATAATACTATTGCTATTACTTGTCGTGTTATTATATTGTTAAATATTAATGCCAAAAGGAAGAATATTACTAGTGTAAATTCTATTATATATAATCTTAATTTTTCACTATTCATTTTCTCCTCCTTTTGACTTTTGTTTTTCTTTTTATTTTATACTAACTACGCACCTATTGATGGTTGTTGTGGGTTTGCAGTTATTGTTATGCCTATATCTGATGTTGGGTTAGTATCTATTGGTGTTTTTATTAATGTTACAGTAACTGTTATAGTTGTTGTTGCTCCATGTTCTAGTGTGCTAGGTTCTGCAATATTATATTTTACATCAAAATATTCTGTATTTGTATTTTTAGATACATTAGCTGTTAATTCAGCAGATAAATCTTTACTAGTATTTTCTATTGTATATGTTGCTGTTGCTTCATCTCCTTTTGCTGTTAATCCTGAAACATTTATTGTAGCAGCTAATTCATCTTGTTCACTTATTTTAGCAGTTACTTTACTTGCATCAGAAACTTCTGGTGTTCCTGTAAATCTAACTGTAAAGTTTTGGCTGTTTGTAGTAGCTTTTGCATCTCCTGTTATATTTAATGTTCTATTTGTTATTACTGCATATCCAACAGCTACTAATAATACTGCAATTAGCAATACTAAACCTACTATTGTTTTTGTATTTTTACTCATTATTTTCACCCCCTATATTTATATAATTTTACATCTTTCACAACATTTATATATACTATTTATTTTTCTTTGTCAATAGCATTTTTTTCATATTTACCATGTTCATTATGGACCGGTTCTCTCTTGAACAGTGTTCATTAGGGACCGGTTCTCTCTTGAACAGTATTCATTAGGGACCGGTTCTCTCTTGAACAGTGTTCGTTAGGGACCGGTTCTCTCTTGACACATCTTTGTTATTATTTTATATTAATTCTTTTTTTATATCAATATAATTTACAAAAAATATTTTTTACTTTTTTTATGATTTTCCTTGAATTTATTTTTATTTTGTTATAGTATATAGAAAATAATGTCTTTTACATAGGAGGAGAAAAAATGCCATCAAAAACAAAAGAAATAACTGAAGATAAAATAAATAAAAAGACTTCAAAAAAAACAAATACAAGTAAATCAAAGACAGCCCAAAAAACTTCTGCAAAAAAAGTTGCAACAAAAAAGACTACAGCAAAAAAAGCAGTGTCAAAAAGTAAGAAAACTGCTACAAGAAAAGTTACTGCAAAAAAAGTTACAAATAAAAAAACTACAACAAAAAAATCAAAAGTTGCTACTAAAAAGGTTGCTGAAATTATAGAATCTTATGATTTACCATATAGATATAATGAAACAATTGTAAAAATTCTTTATCAAACCCCTAATACTTTATTTGTTTATTGGGATATATCAGATGAAGATAGAGAAAATTATATAAAACAATATGGCGAAAATTTCTTCAATATAACAAGACCTGTATTAATAATTCATAATGATACTATGCATTATAGTTTTGAAATTCCAATAAATGATTTTGCAAATAGTTGGTATTTACATATAAATGATAGCAAGTGTGATTATAGGGTTGAACTTGGTAGACGCCCTAATTATTCTAATACAGAAATAACAAAAGAAATTGAGGAAAAAATTAATACAGATTATATATATGTATCAACATCAAATGAAATTGAGTCACCTAATGATCATGTATTATTTAGTACAAACGAAAATAATACAATAAAAGTTAGAAATGTAAAAAATAATAATGAAAAATCAATTTCATTATTTGAAATAATCAGACATTTACCTGCAATTAAAAAAGTCCAGAATATTCCTTACATTAGTGAAGATTTACTAAAAGTTATGTATTCTGGTATTTATCAAACTAATGATATTTCACTATTTGACAAAGTTACAAATAACCCATCTTCTGGTGGAAATCCATCATCAGGAAGTATGTCATCAAGATTTATTTAAAGACAATTGTCGTAGGAAAACTTGCCTACGACTTTTATTACATAAAAAAATACCAAAAACAGAACTGGTCCCAAATGAGGTGTTCATTCAAGAACCGGTCCCAAATGAACAAAATGTTCAAAACTATTAAAAGCCAAAAAGGAGAAAAAAAATGCAAAAAAAAGGATATGTAAGTTTCGTATTACATGCACATCTTCCATTTATTCATCATCCAGAAAGTGATGATTATCTTGAAGAGTCATGGTTATATGAAGCAATTTCAGAAACATATATACCATTATTACAAAATTATCAAAAATTAGTTGATGAAGGAGTTAATTTTAGAATTACAATGTCTATAACCCCTACTTTACTTTCTATGTTTGATAACAAGTTACTACAACAAAAATATATTCATTATCTGGAAACTTTGATAGAACTTTCTGAAAAAGAAATTAAAAGAACAAAAGATAATGAAAGAGTTAATAGATTATCTTATTACTATTATGATAGATATTCTAATGATTTACATCTTTTTAGAGATGTTTGGAAATGTAATATTATTGAACAATTCAAACATTTTCAAGATATTGGTGTACTAGAAATAATAACATGTGGTGCAACACATGGTTACTTTCCTATTTTATATGTTAATGAAGAAGCTATTAGAGCTCAAATTGCTGTTGGTGTTCAAACTTATGAAAGATTCTTTGGAAAAAAACCTCGTGGTATTTGGTTACCTGAATGTGGCTATGTTCCAGAAGCTGATAAATACCTTAAAGAATTTGGAATTGAATATGCAATTGTAGAATCTCATGGAATTTTATATGCAGACCCTACTCCTATTTATGGAACTTGTGCTCCTATTGTTTCACCTGGCGGACTTGTTTGTTTCGGTCGTGATATGAAGTCTTCTCAACAAGTTTGGAGTTCAATTGATGGCTACCCAGGAGACTTTAATTATAGAGAATTTTATAGAGATATTGGATATGAAGCTGATTATGATTACATTAAACCTTATATTGCCCACAATGGTGTTCGTGTCCATACAGGAATTAAATATTATAGAATCACAGGTAAAACAGAGCAAAAAGATTATTATGATGTTCAATGGGCTCATGATTCTGCCGAAAGACAAGCTGGTCATTTTATGAATTCTCGTACAGACCAGATTAACAATGTTGCAGATTATATGGACAAACCGCCAATTATTTTATGTCCTTATGATGCTGAGTTATATGGACATTGGTGGTATGAAGGTCCTTATTGGTTATACATCTTATTTAAAAAGATTTATTATGATGAGTGCAATTTCGAATTAATTACTCCTTCTGAATACATTGATAAATATCCAGAAATTCAAGTTAGTACACCTTGTCGTTCAAGTTGGGGTGCTAATGGTTATAGTGGTGTGTGGTTAAATCCTACTAATGATTATGTTCATCGTCACTTACATAAAGCTGCTGATAGGATGATTGAACTTGCAACTACATATCCTAATCTTGAAGATGGAATTGTTAAAGAAGCTCTTAATCAGGCAGCTCGTGAATTGCTTTTAGCTCAAACTAGTTGTTGGTTATTTATTATTACTAATGGTACTATGGTTGATTATGCAAAAAAACGTATTCAAACTTACATTGGCCGTTTTACAAAATTGTATTATCAAATTAAGAAAAATAAAATTGATAAAGATTTCTTAAATGATATTCAAATTAAAGATTGTGTTTTTCCTGATATTGATTATAATATTTATCACAAATTATAAAATATGTACAAAAAATAAAAGAAAATTATTATTGAAATAATTTTCTTTTATTTTTTCTTTGATTATAAATATTTAAAATATAAACTTCTCGATTTTCTAAATCAACTCTATAGATTATAACATAATTTTTGACTACAAATTTTCGATATTCTAAATTTTTTTTTAAAATAGTTTTTCAAACGCCAACGGAAACTGCTTTATAGTATTTATCTTTTCAGTTATTAAATTAATTAGCTTTATTGCAATATTGGGTTCTTCCAGTTCGTAGCATATATACTCATAAATATTTCGTAATTTCCTTTTAAATGCTTCTGCTTGTTTAACGTTGTAATTGTATTCCGTATTCTTGTTCAAATTCTGATATCAACTCCTCCCAAGTTCCTTCTTTTTTATTTTTTATATCTTCTTCTGCATTAGAAATAGCCTTTTTAAGTTTTTTTGTAGTAACTATACTATTAAACGAATTTAATTTTAACATTTTTTCACCACCTTATAACAATTTTATACTACAGTTAGTGATATGTCAATATTTTCACATTGATTTATTTTAGTTCTTTTCGACACTTTTCTACAAATTTATTATTAGTCATTTATATTATAAACAAGTTTCATTTTTTTATTTTTAAGAATATTATATTCTAACATTGTATAGAATTCTAAATTTAGCAAATACTATACAAAACAAAGAAGGAGCTATTTATGAGTTCACTATGTATAAAAACAAACAATAAAAATATATTAGAATATTTACAAAATGAATTTTCAAGTTTTAATATGTTAAATACATTTTATTCCCAAAAGCAATTCAAACACTACAAAAACATAATAATACATTATACAGGAATAGACAAAGAACTTTTTTATACAAAACTTGCAACAATTTTATCTTATTTAGTAATAGATTATTTCGAAACAGATATAATAAAGCAAATATTGCATTCAAATTATTTTTATTTTGAAGAATCTGAATTTAGTACTATATTAAACTTATGTGAAGAAAATTTATGCGATTCTACTGAGTTTTCTTTTCCAAATCGACAGCTTTTATTATTTGATATTTTTTATGAATATATATCAACTCACAATTCCATAGTATTATCTGGTTTTATAAATTTTAGACTTAATAAATACAGAAAATTAATTGAAGATTTAGTAGATTTATCTGTTAATGAATTTATTATAGAAAGAGAATATTTAGAATTTGTATCACTTTTACGATTATATATAAATTCACAACCGCCATCTGATACAATAATTCATGTTATATCTTTTGAAAATCAAATCATGCTATTAGATGATACTATGAGAAAAATATCAATAGATAAAAACTCTTTAAAAGCAAAATATTTATCAGATGTATCTTTCTCAACTAATGACTATATCTTAAATACTTTGTTAACTCTATTACCAAAGAAAATTCATTTGCACATTATTTCTACTTCTGGTAATTCTGAATTTTTAAATACTTTACAACTTATTTTTGAAAATCGTATTGACATTTGCTATGATTGCAATATTTGCAATATGTATAAAAAAATTAATATAAAAAATAAATAAACCTCTAGTCTTAGTTTTATTCTAACACTAGAGGTATTTATTTGCATCCTTTATAATTATTTTATATCTATATATTTACTTTTTCTTTAATTTCATTTGTTTCTTTATTGCTACCTTTAATCCACTCTTTTCCATCAACGATTCTAGTTACCATCATTGATGAAACTGTATCTCCCACAACATTAAGCATTGTTGCAGGTGCGTCTATTATAGTTGCTACCATTGTAAGTATTGGTAATGCTGCAACTGGAAATCCCATCATTGTTATAATTAACATTTCTGAAATTGTTCCTCCACCTATTGGAACTCCTGTAATTAATAAGTTTGCAAGTATTGCAACTCCTAAAACCTGTAATACTCCGGCAGGTGTATTTATTACTGTTCCAAATAGACAAACTAAAAACATAATTTTAAATACTGATCCTATCATTGATCCATCTTTATGGAAGCTTGTTCCCATTGGTATTGTCGTTTCTGCAATATCATCTGGTACTCCCATTTTTTTAGCACATTCTACATTTACAGGAATACATGCTGCACTTGAACATGTTGCAAGAGATGTTAAAGTTGATGGTACTGCATTTTTCCAAAATGCCTTTACACCTATTTTTCCTCCAGCTATAAAAGCATACATTGTATAAAATATAAAATAAAATGCTACTGCCACAATTGTATATACCACAAATGTTTTTAAATACCCAACTGCAATTGACGCTCCAAATGTTCCTATTAATGCTGCAAAATAACATCCTAACCCTATTGGTGCATAATACATTATTATTTTTACAACGTTCTGTATTACTGAATTTGCAGATATTAATAAATTTAATAAGTTTTTTCCACTCTCTCCAGACATTCTTATCGCTATTCCGCAAATTATTGAAGCAACTAAAATTGCTATTATATTTTCTTTTGATAATAATTTGCTAAAATCATTTACAGTCAATAATTGAACTGTTCTGTCAGCAATTGTTACATCTTCTTCATCTGCTGCACTGGTATCAGTTGAATCTTCTAAAGATATTTTTATTTTCTCTCCATCCTCTGAATCAACTAATTTTACAAAATATGTACTAGCAAAACCAACTAATACAGCTATCAGTGATGTTACTGCAAATACAGCGATAATTGTAATCATAATTTTTCCAAGTCTTTTTGGGTTTTCCATTTTTGCAATTGATGTTGTTATAGTTAAAAAAATAAGTGGTACAATGATAACTAATAATAGATTTAAAAATATATTTCCTAAAGGTTGCAATATAGTTGCTTTTTCTTGGAATATAATTCCTACGATTGCACCAACGATAATAGCAACTAAAAGAATTATCGTTGATTTGTAATTTGATAAAAATTTTTTCATAATACTACCTCTCTCAAAATAAAGGCAACTGAAAATATAATTATATCCTCAGGATTTGTGACTATTATATATAATATTATGTTCTTTTGCAATAGTTTATAACAATTTTATTGTATTTTATATTATTTTACATCATTCTCTACAATTTTATGATCATTAATAGATACAAATAAATTACATTTACATATTCCTTCATTTACAAACTGATTGCAAGGACATAGTGTCGTATCATCTACTTGTAATCTACAAGGACAATGTCCATCTTTTCTGTATATTCCCTCAACAATTTTCATAACATATTCTTTATCTTGATTTAATTTATAACCTTTCATTGTGCATCCCCCATATATTTTGCAACCTCATCTATAATTTCATTTTCGTTTCTTACACCTTCTAATGTTTTCATCACTTTTCCATCTTTGAAAATCAACATTGTTGGAACTACCTCTATTCCATATTTTATTGCTAATTTTTGTGCCTTATCTACATCAACTTTTGCTATATCAAAATCAGCCCTTGAATTACCTATTTTTTCTAATATCGGTCCTAATATTTGGCATGGTCCACACCAGGTTGCAAAAAAATCAACTAGTATTACTTTTTTACCCTCCAATATTTCATTTTGAAAATTATTTTCATCTACATATTTTAGCATATCTATCTCCCTTCCTACTAAATTATTTAATATTATTTTTCATAAGCTGTAAATGGTGACTATTTAATAATAGTAGTATATCATATTTTTATTTTTTTATTGACATTTTTTTATAACTTTGATATTATAGTTTAAGAATTTAACTTGTAAAATTATACATTATATAGGAGGTATTTACAAATGTCAAAATCTTTGAAATTTATTATTATTTTTTTAGTAGCTATTTTTACAGTTTTTAATTGTTCCTATACTTTTGCTGCTGTTAATATGAATACATCAAATACTAATACATCAAATACTAATACATCTAATACAAACTCATCAAATACAAATACTTCTAGCACATCAAATACTAATACTTCTACTTTATCATCAACAGTTACTACTTCTGATTTTGATTTAGAATTAACTAATATTTTGTGTATAGCTTTAATTGTAGTTGGAGTTTTACTAATTTTATTAGGTATTGCAATATTAATTAGATTAAGAAGATAAATTTATATACAAAATGACCTAGAATAACTAGGTCGTTTTTTTATTTACAAAATCTATGCTTTCCAATAATAACAGTAAGCGGTCTAGACCAAATCCATTTATTAGTTGCAGTACTTGGATTAAAATAATAAATAGCTCCATATGATGGATCCCATCCATTTAAAGCATCTTGGGCTGCCTTTTTGGATGTACTATCTGGATTCAAATTTATTTGCCCATCAGAAACTGCATCAAATGCTCCACTTTGGTAAATTACCCCTGCAATTGTATTTGGAAATTTACTACTTTTTACTCTATTTAAAATTACTGCTCCTACAGCAACTTGTCCTGTATATGGTTCTCCTCTAGCTTCTCCATATATTGCTCTTGCTAACAAATTTACATTTGATGAATTATTGCTTGATGAGCCACTTGATGATG
Source organism: uncultured Clostridia bacterium (assembly GCA_928721565.1). Classification (GTDB taxonomy): domain Bacteria; phylum Bacillota; class Clostridia; order TANB77; family CAG-508; genus CAG-269. Next base: position 926,766 of record OV788638.1, on the reverse strand, counting down.
AGCTACTCATTATTCCCATTGCAGTCAGTGTCTTTGTCCCTGCAATTCCATCTACAGTTAATCCGTTCTTTTGCTGAAATTTTTTTACTGCTGATACTGTCTGGCTTCCATATATTCCGTCAACACTTCCTGTATAATATCCCCATCTTTTTAGTTTATCTTGAATTGTCCTTACTTCACTACCTCTTGAACCATATTTAGATAATGCTAATACTTCCGTATTTTTTATCGCTAGTACCATTATAAATGAAATTACCAATAACATTACTGCTATAAATCCTATTATTTTCTTTTTCATTCAATCACCCTTTGCATAAAATTTCTATTATTTTATACAAATTGGAATTTTTTTATACAGCAAATTTATTTATTGCTTCGCGTGCCATTTCATCACATCTATTATTAAATTCATTATCAGCATGTCCTTTAACCTTAATAAACTCAACTTTATGTTTTTGAGTTAAAGCATATAATTCTTGCCAAAGTTCTTTATTCTTTACGGCTGAACCATTAGCAGTTTTCCATCCATTTTTCATCCAATTATATATCCAACCTTGTTTAAAAGCATTTACAGTATAAGCACTATCACTATAAACTTGGACATCACTTTCAACTTTCAAACATTTTAATGCTTCTACAACTGCTGTGATCTCCATTATGTTATTTGTTGTTTGTTTCATTCCTCCAGAAATTTCTTTTTTTACATCTTTATACATCAATATTGCTCCCCAACCTCCTGGACCTGGATTTCCAGAACATGCACCGTCTGTATATATTATAATTTTTTCTGACATTCTATTTCCTCCATCTTTTTATAAATTGCCTCTTGTTTTTTTATATATTTGTGATAAAATTATACCAATAATTTGAGAAATTTTCAATATATTTTAGGAGGTTTTAATGAGTAACGTTTTAGGAATTGTAGCAGAATACAATCCATTCCATAATGGTCATCTGCACCATTTAATTGAATCCAAAAAATTAACTAATTCTGATTATACAATATCTGTAATGTCTGGCAACTTCACTCAAAGAGGTGATATTTCTATTATTGACAAATGGTCTAGAGCTCAAATGGCTATTGAAAATGGTGTTGATTTAGTTATTGAACTTCCTACAATTTATGCAATTTCAAGTGCCGAAAATTTTGCTTCTGGAGCTATAAAACTCTTAGATTCTCTTGGAATAGTTGATTTTGTTTCTTTTGGTAGTGAATGCAATAATATTTCCATTTTAAGTGAAGTTACAGATGTATTAACTAATGAGCCACCAGAATACAAGACCTTATTGACTCATGAACTTTCTCGAGGTGTATCTTTTCCTAAAGCAAGAGAAAGAGCTTTGATGATGTATTTAAATGATATTCGTAAATATGCTAATATACTTTCTTCTTCTAACAATATTTTAGGAATAGAATATCTAAAAGCTTTAGATAAACAAAATAGTAAAATTCAACCAATTACTATAAAACGTGAGGGATCAGCCTATAATGATGATTCTATACCTTTGAATTCTAAATTTGCAAGTGCTACATCTATTCGTAACCTTTGTCATTCTCATGATATTAGTATTTTAAAAAATTTTATGCCAGAAAGTTCATTTAGTATTTTGAAAGATTGCTTAGAAAATGGTCATATTGTTAGAAATATTTCAGAATTTGATAAACTTATAATTTTTACTTTAAGAAAAATGTCAACTGATGAAATTGCTGATCTTCCAGATGTTTCTGAAGGACTTGAATTTGCTATTAAATCAGCTGTTAATCAGTGTAATACTACTGCTGAATTATTATCTATTATTAATACAAAAAGATATACTCAAACTAGGTTAAAACGAATTTTATTATATGCTCTGCTTGGTATTACCAAAAAAGATATGCAAATTTCTAAATCTATAAAACCTTATATTAGAATTTTAGGTTTTAATGATAAAGGACGTGAATTAATTAGTGAAATTTCAAAACATAATCGCAAATTAACTATTATTTCTTCTGTAAAGAAATTTATGGATGGTAACTCTAATAAAAATTTAAAGCTTATGCTTGAAAAAGATATTTGGGCTACTAATGTTTATACTTTGGGCTATGAATATGATTCTATTGGTAATTTAGATTATACTCATAATTTAGTAATTAAAAAATAATAATGGAACTATATAAATTTCCATTATTATTTTTGTTAAAACTACAAAAAGAGAATTTCTTTCGAAATTCTCTTTTAATTATTAATTGGCCCAATATGTTACATCAACATCTGTACTTCTTTCAACTTTAGTTAAGTCAATATAGTATCCTTTTGAATCTTTCTTTAAGTAACCTGCATTTTGTGCAGCACTTATTGAACTATAAGTCTTTTCACCAACTTTTAATTCAAATTCTTTGCTTGTATTAATATTTCCAAGTTCAACTCTTCTTGCTTTAGATTCTTCTGTTGTTATTGCTCTATTTTTTTCATTATCTGTTGAAGAATCTATAGATGTATTTAAGAAGCCTGTTAAGTCGCTTTCTGTTATTTCTCCTGTTTTACTTCCAGTTGCATAACTATATGCACCTGGTGCTGTTCCATTGTTTGTAATTAAATCATATAGTGCTTTTTGCTGACTATTATTGTTGTTGCATGCATTTACATTCTCTTCAGTTGGGTCTAACATTGCTACTGCTTCGTTTCCACTTAATCCAATTCCTATTGTAAATACTTTAGCTGTTTTATCAGTTTTTTGATAATATTTATTTGTTATTTGGTCTTTATAATATTTAGCTGTTCTTAATGTCCAATAATAGTAATTCTCGTTTGTTTCATTTGTATATCCGTGTCCATTAACCTGTCCTGTTGCAGTTGCATTGTCATAATAATATGTTGGTTTACCATCTGTAACTAAGATTAATAATGGTGTACGAGTTATAGTTTTTGTTGTTCCGTCTTTTAAGGTAACTGTTGCTGTTGTTGTATTCTGATTACTTGTAAGCATTTCTGCACCTAATTTTATACCTGATTGTGTATTAGTTCCTCCTGTTACTTGTCTTGATGATTTATTTCCAACATTAGATTTTATTGTCTGGCTACTTCCATTCCACCAATCACCTGCTGAATATTCTCTTGTTAAATAATTTATACCTTGAGCATAATTTCCTAATGGTATAATTGTTGATGCATCTCCACTAAATCCAACTACCCCTACTCTACTGTCTTTATTTTTGCTCATTATAGTTTTTATAGAACTATTTACTGCATTCACCATAGCTTTAGCTCTACTGTCTTCTACTGCCGTTTCATTTTTTCCTTCTAAAGTATATGTCATACTTCCAGAAGTATCTAATACAAATACTACATCCATTGGTGTTGATACTGTATCTGTTGAAGATGTAATACTTTTTACTGTTATGCTTCCTCTTTGACCAATTTCAATATCTTCTAATTTTATTGTTGAGTCTGAGCTTACTTTATCTGTAAAAGCTGTATTAGTAATTTCTGTTAATGATGAAATCTTTCTGATTACACCATCTATGTGATATCCATCAGATTCATTCTTTATTACATACCATACTACAACTTCATCATCAGCTAATGTTGTTCCATTTGTTTTTAATGCATCGACTAATTGAGTTCTTGTTATTCCTTTTGCAACCATGTCTGTTATTATATTATTATTTTTTATCAAATAATATAGATCATCATTCTTTAAGTTTGCATTAGTATCATAGTGTAAATCTGAGCTATTTAAGTAAACTGTTCCTAGTTCTCCTGTATATAGTGATGCATCATATCCAGTTCCACTACCTTCATATGGTACTTTTCCATCTTTTCTTACAAATAGTTTTGCAGTATATGCTGTTGTTCCATCAATTGTCTTGTTGCATATATCTTTATATTCTGCTTCTGCTACAACTGTTGCTTTTATTATTAATTCTCTTGTATCACCTGCTGCTAAGTCTTTTACTTCCCATGTTACTACTGATTGTTCTTTATCATTTTTAGTAACTGTCCAATTGTCTCCTTTTACAGTTGTTCCACTTTCTCCAGTTTTTCCATCAACTGTATTTAATGTTAATCTTAATGGAATTTCGTCTGTAACTGTTTTTGAAATTGGCTCACTTCCAGCATTTTTTAATGTAATTTTATAATATACTGTTTCATTTGCTGCAAATGTATCTTTATTTGTAGCTGGACTTCCAATGTTGCCATTTGCATCTGCTTTATATGCTGTTTTATTTATTAATTCATTTGCTCTATTTGTTACAGTTAGACCTTCTTCTGATACCTTTTCATATCCTGTTGGTACTGTCTTTTCTGTTGCAGTATAAGATATTTCTTTTCCTTCTGCATCATATTTAGGTAATTTTTCAGTTCTTGACCATGAATCAGCTTTCTTTGTTCCTGTTACCTCATAATCTATACCATTTACTGTTAATATTATGCTATCTGGTCTTGTATTGAATGTATTATTGTTGTCTTCCCATACTTTTGTCATTGTAACATCTGTTTTTTCTGTTACTCTCTCTGGTTTAAATGTATTTGTAATTACTCCATTTTTAATTGATTTCTGATATAAATCTAATTTTGCTTGGTCTTTAGCATTCACTACAGCTTCATCTATTGTATATGTGATTTTGTTTCCATTTGCATCATATACTGGCAAGTTTCTAAATGTATATGTCCAGTTATCTTTTTCTGTCACTTCTTGTTCTGCTACTACTGTATCACCATTTTTTACTTGTAGTTTTATTGATGTTAATGTATTTGCTTTTGCAGCATCACTATCCATGTTTTCCCATGCTTTTGTTGCTGTTACTTGAGTATTTGGATTTTTTACAACTTTATTATCATTATCATCATCTGTTGTTCCATCTTTAGCTGTTGCAGTTGCCACATTGTTTATTGTTCCTTCAGTTTTTACATCTTCTGCTGTTACTGTGTAATAAACTTTTATTTCAACATACTTACCTGGCTCTAATGATTCTATTGTATATACAGTATTTCCTGCATTTACATCTTTATCATCATATTTTACATTTAACGAATCTGTTATTTTTATGTCTTCTAATGTTGTATTTCCTGTATTTGTTACCAATATTGTATATTCTATAACATCATCTGGTCTTACTTTTGTTGTTTCTGTTATATCTGTAAATCCTTCTGCATCTTTTGCTTTTACTGCAGTTGCATCTTTATTTACTAATATACCTGGATTTTGTTCTACCTCAACATCTCTTTCTGGTGATTTATCTCCAACTGTTGCTACATTGTGGATTTTTCCACCTTTGTCTATATCTGCTTGTGTTACTGTATATGTTCCTGTTACACTTGCTGATTTTCCTACTCCGATTGTATCAATCTTTGTATCTATTCCAGCCATATCATCTTTAACAGCAATATCTGTTAATGTTGTATTTCCTGTATTTGTTACTGTTATTGTGTATGTTATTACTTCTCCTGCTGTTGTTACTTTTTCTTTATCAGCTGTTTTTACTGCTGTATAACCTGGATTTTGTTCTACTGGAACATCTTTTTCTGGTGTCTTATCTCCAGCTGTTGCTGCATTGTGAATCATTCCACCTTTATCTATATCTGCTTGTGTTACTGTGTATGTTCCTGTTACACTTCTTGACTCTCCTACTCCGATTGTATCAATCTTTGTATCTATTCCAGCCATATCATCTTTAACAGCAATATCTGTTAATGTTGTATTTCCTGTATTTGTTACTGTTATTGTGTATGTTATTATTTCTCCTGCTGCTGTTACTTTCTCTTTGTCAGCTGTTTTTACTGCTGTATAACTTGAATTTTGTTCTACTGGAACATCTTTTTCTGGTGTCTTATCTCCAGCTGTTGCTGCATTGTGAATCATTCCACCTTTGTCTATATCTGCTTGTGTTACTGTATATGTTCCTGTTACACTTGCTGATTTTCCTACTCCGATTGTATCAATCTTTGTATCTATTCCAGCCATATCATCTTTAACAGCAATATCTGTTAATGTTGTATTTCCTGTATTTGTTACTGTTATTGTGTATGTTATTATTTCTCCTGCTGCTGTTACTTTCTCTTTGTCAGCTGTTTTTACTGCTGTATAACTTGAATTTTGTTCTACTGGAACATCTTTTTCTGGTGTCTTATCTCCAGCTGTTGCTGCATTGTGAATCATTCCACCTTTGTCTATATCTGCTTGTGTTACTGTATATGTTCCTGTTACACTTGCTGATTTTCCTACTCCGATTGTATCAATCTTTGTATCTATTCCAGCCATATCATCCTTAACAGCAATATCTGTTAATGTTGTATTTCCTGTATTTGTTACTGTTATTGTGTATGTTATTACTTCTCCTGCTGTTGTTACTTTTTCTTTATCAGCTGTTTTTACTGCTGTATAACCTGGATTTTGTTCTACTGGAACATCTTTTTCTGGTGTCTTATCTCCAGCTGTTGCTGCATTGTGAATCATTCCACCTTTATCTATATCTGCTTGTGTTACTGTGTATGTTCCTGTTACACTTCTTGACTCTCCTACTGGAATTTCTGATATTGTTTCATCTATTCCAGCCATATCATCTTTAACAGCAATATCTGTTAATGTTGTATTTCCTGTATTTGTTACTGTTATTGTGTATGTTATTATTTCTCCTGCTGCTGTTACTTTCTCTTTGTCCGCTGTTTTTACTGCTGTATAACCTGGATTTTGTTCTACTGGAACATCTTTTTCTGGTGTCTTATCTCCAGCTGTTGCTGCATTGTGAATCATTCCACCTTTATCTATATCTGCTTGTGTTACTGTGTATGTTCCTGTTACACTTCTTGACTCTCCTACTGGAATTTCTGATATTGTTTCATCTATTCCAGCCATATCATCTTTAACAGCAATATCTGTTAATGTTGTATTTCCTGTATTTGTTACTGTTATTGTGTATGTTATTATTTCTCCTGCTGCTGTTACTTTCTCTTTGTCCGCTGTTTTTACTGCTGTATAACCTGGATTTTGTTCTACTGGAACATCTTTTTCTGGTGTCTTATCTCCAGCTGTTGCTGCATTGTGAATCATTCCACCTTTATCTATATCTGCTTGTGTTACTGTGTATGTTCCTGTTACACTTCTTGACTCTCCTACTGGAATTTCTGATATTGTTTCATCTATTCCAGCCATATCGTCTTTAACAGCAATATTTGTTAATGTTGTATTTCCTGTATTTGTTACTGTTATTGTATATGTTATTACTTCTCCTGCTGTTGTTACTTTTTCTTTATCTGCTGTTTTTACTGCTGTATAACCTGGATTTTGTTCTACTGGAACATCTTTTTCTGGTGTCTTATCTCCAGCTGTTGCTGCATTGTGAATCATTCCACCTTTATCTATATCTGCTTGTGTTACTGTGTATGTTCCTGTTACACTTCTTGACTCTCCTACTGGAATTTCTGATATTGTTTCATCTATTCCAGCCATATCATCTTTAACAGCAATATTTGTTAATGTTGTATTTCCTGTATTTGTTACTGCTATTGTATATGTTATTGCTTCTCCTGCTGTTGTTACTTTTTCTTTATCAGCTGTTTTTACTGCTGTATAACCTGGATTTTGTTCTACTGGAACATCTTTTTCTGGTGTCTTATCTCCAGCTGTTGCTGCATTGTGAATCATTCCACCTTTATCTATATCTTCTTGTTTTACTGTGTATGTTCCTGTTACACTTCTTGACTCTCCTACTGGAATTTCTGATATTGTTTCATCTATTCCAGCCATATCGTCTTTAACAGCAATATTTGTTAATGTTGTATTTCCTGTATTTGTTACTGCTATTGTATATGTTATTACTTCTCCTGCTGTTGTTACTTTTTCTTTATCTGCTGTTTTTACTGCTGTATAACCTGGATTTTGTTCTACATTAACATCTCTTTCTGTTTCCTTATCTCCAACTGTTACAATATTTTTTATTACTCCACCTTTGTCTATATCATCTTGTGTTACTGTATATTGCGCAGAGATTACATTTGTGCCATTTATTTTAATTTCACTAATGACTTTATCAATTCCAAGCATATCATCTCTTACAGTAAGATCTTTTAATATTGTATTTCCTGTATTTGTTACTGTTATTGTGTATGTTATTTCTTCTCCTGCTGTTGTTACTTTTTCTTTATCTGCAATTTTACTTATATCATAAGAAGGTGCTTCTTCAACTGGTGTTTCAACTTTTGAATCATCACTAACTTCTTCTGATTTTTGATTTGGTTTTGTAGGAACTGATTCTCCTTTAACAAAAACTTCATTAATTATTGGTAATGGATTACCATTTTCATCAGCCTTTCCTTTTATGTCTTTTTCATAAGTTACAGTATATGTAGCAAATATTTCTTTGCTGTCTCCTGCTTTTAAATCTCCTATTTTTAAGTCTTTAGCATCAATGTCGATTCCTACAAGTTTTTCATCAAGTACTACATTAGTTAAATCTAAGCTACCAGTGTTTGTTACTTTTATTTTGTACTCAATTACGTCTCCAGCTTGAACCTTTACGTCTTTTCCAAGACTTTCTTGATTTCTCTTTATGTCAGTAACTTCTTTAACTACTTTTATATCTGCTGTATCTTTTTTATCTGGATTTGTAGGAACTCCTCCAACTGTTGCAACATTTTCAATTTTTCCGCTTATATCTTTTACTTCTACAATAAATGTTCTTTCGATTGTCTCATTAGCTCCTAATTCAACATTCCATGAAATTTGTTTTCTATTATCAGTTGTTGTTGTTATTTTTCCAGCATCTGTTACAGAACTTTCTATTAATTCTGTTCCTACTGGTACTGTATCTTCTATTGTTGTTTTTCCAGAAATATCTCCTGTATTTGTAGCTGTTATAGTATATTTTATTTTGTCTCCTAATTTTGCTACCTCTAGACCATCTTTTACTTCAACATTATTTCTTTCTATTATTTTGCTTGATTTTTTAGCATTTATAATTGATGTTTTTTCTTCATTACTTTCTTTACCATTAACTATTGCTGCATTTGATATTGTACCTGTTGCATTTTCGTTAACTTTTACTGTAAATTTAACTTCTATTGATTCTTTTGCTGGTACAGTTACAATCCATTTTAAACCTATAACTGTATCATTTTCTAATATTGTTGTTCCTGAATTTTGAACATCATCAATAGAAACAAAAGTTGTTTGTTCTGGAATTTTATCTGTTATTTCTATATTTTTTAACTCTTGTTCTCCATTATTTGTAACTTTTATTGTATATGTAATATTTTTATTGGCATATACTAATTTATCTTCACCTACACCAGTTGTAGCTGTTTTTTCAACTGTAAAATCTGGCGTTTGTGGTATTATCTTATCTGCCACTGCAGAGTTTGCAGCAACTACACTTGATGGTGTCCACCAATCCCAAAAATCTCTTGATACAAGTCTTTCTTGTTCTTCTACTCTTGTTATTGTTGTTTCTCCAACTTCATTAACATTTGTATCTGTTGTCACATCTGTATCATTTACAGTTGTATCTGCATTTGCAATCACATTATTATTATTTCCTGCGGTTACATTACCTGCATTATTCCTATTAGTATCAGCAGTTGTTGCATTGTTATCAGTACTTTGATCATTACCTGTTACTGTTTGATTATTACCAGCATTTGTATTATTATTTTCATCTGTATTATTTTCATCAGAATTTTGAACATTATTAGCCACATTATTTTCTTCTTCTGAAGAATTATCATTTTCTGCTGTTTGTGTTTCACTAGATGATTGATTTCCATCAACAGCCTCTGTGCTACCTTTATCAGCTAAGAATATTCCTACTGATAAACCAGCTATAAACAACAAAACTATAACAGTTACTATCGCTATAATAGTTTTTTTGCTTACGGTATTTGATTTATCCGCCATTTTAATTCCCCCCTAAATTAACTATATTTCTTGCGCTTTCAATATTAGTCTTTGTCTATTTCCATTTGTGCATGTAATTAATGTTACTTCTCTTACATGTTCATCTTTGGGTAATAAAATGTTTACATCATTTGGTGTTGTTGTAAAAATGTCATAAATTGAATATTGAATTGTTTTTCCTGTTAGATCTGTTAATTCTACAATATCTCCTTTATTAAGATTTTTAGTTTTTCCAAACATTGTACCACTTTTATTATTATGACCCGCTATTGATAAATTTCCATAATCATTTACATTTTCTCCCCAATACTTTATTATAGAAATTTTCATTGGTTCTTTTGCATTTTCTGGGTCTATATTACCAATTTCTAATATTGGATATTCGATATTTATTTTTGGAATTTTTACTATTCCAATTACTTTATAGCCTTTATATTCTAATTGTTCTTGCGCTTTTTCTGTATTATCTGAAAAATCTATGTTACTAAAAGCTTCTATTGTTTCTTGGCTTTCTTTTTCGTTTTCATATTCACATATGTATTTATGCACTATCATACCAGCTACCACAATTGCCACTATTAATAACATACTAAAAATCGCCTTATAAATTTTAAATTCTAGACTATTTTTCTTCATCTTTTTTATTTATTTTTTTCATTCTAATAAATACTATTATTAATGCTACTACTACTACTGCTAATATAACTATTAATGCAATACTGTCATATGTTATTGGTAATTTTGTGGTTTCTTGTGTTTTTACTTGTTCCTTTACTGCATTTGGTTCATAATCATAATATTCTTGTAAAAATTGTGCATCTGTTGTTGTATCCCCATTTTTCGCAACTTTTTTTAAAAATACTATGTATTTATCTCCAACACCATTATTTTGCTCTGCTGATTCTGGTTGTTTTACTTCCATATTTTCAACTTCTTGCCAATTAGCTTCATTAACTAATTTTGAATATAATTCATAAAATTGTTCATTTTCTTGAATTTTTTCATACATATCCATTTCATCATATTTACTATTAATGTCTTCTGCTAATTTCATTAATTTTTCATATTCTTCTGAATCAGTTGTTTTTACTCTTTGATAATAATATCTAGCATCTTTGCTATCTGTGATTTTTACATATCCTGCTTTTGCAATTTCTTTTACACCTTCAATAGTTTCATCTCTAACTGGAATAGTTGAATCTGTACTATCCTTAGATGTTGAAATTTCTACTGCTATTCTTTTTGTTGTATTTTCTATTAAATTTATGTTTTCCTTGGTTAGTGAGTTCCCTAGATCTATTTGAACTCCATTTAGAATTAAATTCTCTTCTTCATCTTTTGCCCACATATAAATTGGTTTGTCTTTTAATTTTTCGTAAGTTTCGGCATCTAAAAATGCTCCTTGGCTTCCTCCCAAATCTGAGATTGAATTAATGTAATATAAATCCATTTCATTTGGATTAGCATTATTAGTAAATGCATATTTAAATTTTTTGTCCGTGTAGTTTTTTATATATATTATATACTCATTTTCTTGAGTGTTTACTACAGAGACATCTTCGTTTGTTGCTAGAACTATTATTGGTGTTATTGCTATAATTAAACTAATAGCTAAAGCACCTAATAATTTGATGATTTTTTTAGTCATCATATGCTCCACCCCTTTATATTATTATTTTTTACGGCATCATTATATTATACTTTTTAATATTTGTAAATACTTTTTCCATAATTTTACTATATTCTATGAAAGACAAAAAATAAATGCTTAACAATATTTCTACTTTTGCTAAGCATTTATTTTTTATTTTTCAATCCATTTAACTAAGTCCATATTCTCACTATCTAAAAGCATTTCATTTTGAGGCATTACTCTAAATGAATATCCATAATTTCCACCTGTAGTTAATTTTATTTGAGATACATAGTAAAATTTTCTATTTTCTTCTTCTTTTCCTTCCATTCTCATTGGAATTATTTGAACATCTTGTACAGTTCCGTTTTCTAAAATTTTTCCATAATATGCTTCTACTCTAATTGAATTTGGATCTATATTAGGAAGTGTTACTGCACATCTAACGTCTATTTCAGCTCCTGCATCAACTGTAATATTATCTACATTGCTTTCTACTTGTTCTATTTGTATATCTTTCCAATTTGAATACATACTATCTTTCCATGTATTATATTCTGTAACATTATTTAAGTCATTATAATATTTTTTTGTTAAATTACATAAAGGTATATATAACTTATTTGTATAATCAACTAACATTCTTGCAGTACTATATCTTCCACCTGTAGAAATAATAGAATTTTTCATATATTCCATCCATGTTTTTGAAATACCATTTTTATCTTTATCATAGTAAATAGGTATAATTTTATTTTCAAGCGTATAGTATATGCTTTCACTATCAGCTATATCTTGTTCTTCATATGATGAATATTCTTTATTTGTTCCTATTGACCATCCATTTTTTTGATTATATCCTTCAGCCCACCATCCATCTAGTACACTAAAGTTTACAACTCCATTTACAGATGCTTTTTGTCCACTTGTTCCAGATGCCTCCATTGGTCTTCTTGGATTATTTAGCCATACATCTACACCACTTACCATATATCTAGATATTTCTATATTATAATTTTCTAATATAAATATCTTTCCTTTAAATTGTGGTTTCATTGAAATTTCATGTATATATTTTATTAAATCCGCTCCTTCTCTATCTGCTGGATGTGCTTTTCCTGCAAATATTAATTGAACTGGTCTATCAACATCATTTAAAATTTGTGTAATTCTTTCTAAGTCCTTAAAAATCAATGTTGCTCTTTTATATGTTGCAAATCTTCTCGCAAATCCGATTGTTAAAGCTTCAGGGTTTAGTTTAGAAGTCGCTTCTATTATTTCTTCATAACTTACTCCCTCTCTTCTTAATCTTTTAGTTACATTTTCTTTAACTAATGCTATTAACTTAGCCTTTCTTTCCATATGAACTTTCCACATTTTTTCATCTGGAATTGTTTTTATTTTTTCCCATACATTGTCTTCATGTATATTATCTTGCCAATATGGCATTAAATATTTGTTGTATAGTTCCTTCATTTTTGGTGCCAACCATGTACAAGTATGAATTCCATTAGTTACATAAGTTATTGGTGATTCACTTGGTGCTATATGTGGCCATACATCAGCAAATAGTTCTCTTGATACTTCTCCATGTAGTTTACTTACACCATTTTTCTTTCCAGCAATCTTTAATGCAAATATTCCCATATTAAATCCATTTTCTAGTCCTTCACAAGGTTTCATTCCTAATTTCAAGAATTCTTCTCTTGTCAATCCTAGCCTTGGCCAAAAATCTTTAAAATATTTTTCTACTAAGTCTAATGGAAATATATCATTTCCTGCTGGAACTGGTGTGTGTGTTGTAAATACTGTTTTTGATGATGCGATATCTCTTGCAACGTCAAAAGATACTTGTTTTTCTTTTATTGTATTTTTTATCAATTCTAAGTTTAAAAATGCAGAATGCCCTTCATTCATATGGTACACTGTTGGAGTTAATCCAAGTCTTCTTAGTAGACTTACTCCTCCCATTCCAAGTATAATCTCTTGTCTTATTCTCATTTCTTGGTCTCCACCATATAAACGTGCTGTTGTATTTCTATCTTCATCATTGTTTATATCTATGTCTGAATCCATTAAATATAATTTAATTCTTCCTACATTTATTTCCCATACTTTTAAATATATTCTTCTCTTAGGAAATTTTATATATAACATTAAGTCATTTCCATCTAAGTCTTTTACAGGATTTATAGGTAAATCATATAAATCTAAATCTCTATATTCTGGTCTTTGCATTCCATATCTGTCTATTATTTGGTTAAAATACCCATTTTTATATAATAATCCTACAGCAACAAGTGGAATTCCTAAGTCACTTGCTGATTTTAAGTGATCTCCTGACAATATTCCAAGTCCTCCTGAATATATTGCTATTGTTTGATCTAATCCATATTCTGCTGAAAAATATGCTATCAAATCATTCCTGTTTGCTGGATATTTTGAATTAAACCATGTATTTTTACTATTCATATATGCATCAAAGTTGACTACTATTTTGTCATATTCTTTTACAAAGTTTACATCTTTTGATGCATTCTCTAATTTCTCTTGATCTACTAATTTTAAAAATTTTACTGGGTTTTTATTACATCTTTCCCATAAGTCTATATCTATTATTTTAAACAGTCTTAAAAATTCTGTGTTCCAAGACCACCATAAATTATTAGCTATTTCTGTTATTCTCCCTATTCTCTTTGGTAATTGTGGGTTTACTGTTATTCTATTGAATACGTACATATTTTTTCCTCCTATGTTTTTCCATTATGTGTTTCTTTTTACACATCTTTTTCTTTTTGTTAATCACAATTATTATCTACTAATTTTCTTTTTTTGTCAATATTTTAGGTTTTATTTTTATTGATTTTTTTCTGTATTATTTTCTGTAGTATTACTATTAGTTGAATTAGTTGTAGTATTAGTATTTGTTGTGTTTGTTGTGTTTGTTGTAGTATTTTCACTACTATTTGTGTTAGTAGAAGTATTATTTATATTTGTATTGTTCTCATTTTTATTTGTTGTATTTTTATTTGTATTAGTATTTGTATTTAGGTTCGTATTTGTATTTGTTGTGTTTGTATTTTTATTAGTATGGCTAGTTGAATTATTGGTTGTATTTGTTTTGTTCTGTGTTTGTGGTATATCAACTTGTTGTGGATCAACAGCATCAATATCATGTGTAATATTTTGAATTGTATCTTGTTTATTTTGTTTCTTATCTGTTGTCTCTTGTTTTAGTTCTACTCCAGAGTGTTTATCACATAATTGTGGTACTGTTCCTCTTAAAAAGTATTCTGTATAAACGTTTGTACAACCAGTAGTTGCAATTTTTCCAGTATCTGAACAAATATTACAACTATATACAGAGTTAGGTTTATCATATGTTGCACTCTTTAGTCCCGCATGTATTTTTGACATTACATTAGCCCATAATAATCCAGCTGGATTTCTTTTATTAAATTCTATTGTTTCATTTTCATCAAATCCATACCATGTTGCTGCTGTATAATATGGAGTAAATCCACAAAGCCATCTATCATAATTTTCATCTGTTGTTCCAGTTTTTGCAGAAACATCCACACCTGAAATTTTACAATATGATGCAGTTCCTTTTGTTCCTTGAACTGGCTGTGTCAATATTTCTTTAACCACATAAGCCACTTCTTTTGAAACTACTCTTTTTCTTGTTTGTTTAGCCTTTACTATAGTTATTTTTGAACTATTATTAACATTTATATAAAATGTAGGTTCAATATATAATCCATCATTTGCTATCATTGCATACCCAGCAGCCATTTCTAGAGGACTTATTCCTTTTTGCAATCCTCCTAATGCCAATACAAGCGTTTCATCGTCTTTAGTTAATGATGTAATACCCATTTTCTTTAAATATTTTACAGAATTACTAGGTTTTAATTCTTGCATTATTTCAACAAAAGGAATATTTTGAGATGATTCTACAGCTCTTCTTACAGTTATTTCTCCTAATGGTTTGTTATAGTCTGTTGGATGATATCCATTAGCAAAGTCTTGTTCAGAATCATTGTATATAGATGCTGCTGTAATAATTTTTTTGTCAATTGCAGGAATTAATACTGACAATGGTTTGATAGAAGAACCTGTTTGTCTAACACTTTGTGTTGCTCTGTTTAGAGGTCTTACTTCTGTCTTTTCTCCTAATCCTCCTACACATCCAAGTACTTTTCCTGTTTTGTGATCAATAATTACCATTGCTGCTTGTGATGGACTTCCATCTTCCTTTTTTGAAGCAATTTGATATTTTGATTTTTCAAATTCTTTTTCTGTTGTTTCTTGAATTTTGGAATCTTGAGTACTATATACAGTTAAACCTGCCATATTTATGTAGTTAGTAGCAAATGTCTCTGATATATGATATTTTTTTGAAATATCTGTTGTAATCTGAGAGATTAATGCATCTGTGTGGTATGAATATACTCCACTTTCTGTTTCTATTTTTCCTTTTTTAAACTTTAACCCTTTGTCAACATTGCTTATTGCAGTATTATAACTTGTTTCATCAATGTATTTCAATTCCAGCATTTTTCCCAAAACTGTTTTTGTTCTTTTTGCAATTTTCTCTGTATTATCTTTTTCGCCAAATGGATTATATGAATTAGGTGAATTATTCATTCCTGCCAAAAATGCACATTCTTCTAATGATAATTCTGAAGAAGATTTATTAAAATAATATTGACTTCCAACTTCCACTCCATACATATGTGGTCCAACATATATAATATTTAAATATGCTTCCAATATTTCATCTTTAGATAGTTCAGTTTCTAGCATTTCTGCTTTCCACCATTCTTTTACTTTTCTTGTAATACTGTCTGTATTATCACCTGTTAAATTTTTTACTAATTGCTGAGTTATGGTACTTCCACCATAAGAAGATTTTCCAAAATGAGTAATATATGATACTATTGCTCCTCCTGTTCTTTTTACATCTATTCCTCCATGTTTATAATATCTTTCATCTTCTATTGCAATATAGGCATTTTTTAAGTTGTCTGGTATATTATTTAATTCTACTGCTGTATTTTTTCTTGTGCATCCTAATTTAGCTATTTCTTTTCCATCTGTATCTACAACAATTGAATTTTTATATTTTACCATTTCTTTTGCTAACATTTTCCAACGATGTGTTGATATTCCTATTATTATTCCTAATATAACAATTAATACTATCAAAATAACAATAGTTATTTTAACTGCTTTACTATTTATTTTTTTATCTTTTTTATCTTTATCATTTTTATTTGATTTTTTAGACTTTTCATCTTTTCTAAATGCCTTTGGTACATAATTTTCATCTTCTGTTTTCTTTTTCTTTCTTTTTTTCAATTAATATCACTTTCCTTTTTATTTATGAGCAATAAGCACAAAGTATTGATTCTAATCCAACATTTAAATCAATTAATCCTATCTTATACTTATAATCCAAATTTTCAAGTTCTTGTATTATCTTTCTAAGCTCTGATGTTTTAAAACCTTTAGCCTGTGTTTTATATTTGTTTACTAAAAATATTTGATTTGGCTTTAGTTGTAAACTTTGTGCTATATCCTTATTGTAAAAAATAGCAAGTTTTACAAAATATAATTTTTTAAAATGATTATATAATGTAATTAATATTTTTTGAATCGGTTCCTTTGATGCTATTAAATTATACAATACTTCCATTGCCTCTTTTACTTTCTTTTGTCCCAAGTTATCTGTTAAGTCAAATATTATGCTTTCAATTTTCTTTATACACAATTTATCTATATCTTGTTTTTGTATCGTACCATTTTCACCAGCATATTCAATAAGTTTTCTAATTTCATTTATTAAGTCTTGCATATTTGTCCCACAACTTTCAATTAAATATTGAAGAGTATTTTCGGCAACATTAACTTTATAAGCATTGCATACTGATTTTAATCTCTTTATAATCTGAAATGGTTTTTGCTCCTCGAAATTACATACTATTCCTATTTTTTCAATTGTATTATAAATTGAATTTTTTTCAACTTGATTTTCTACAAATACAATAATTACTGATTCGTTTATTATTTCTATGTTTTCTTTTAAGTAGTTATTTATTTTGTCTTTTAATTCTTTAGGCGCTCCTCCACTTCTACCTTTAACTTCTCTCTTAAATATTCCTGTATTTCTTGCAATTATCAATTTTTTAGAATATCCAAATGCAGGAGTTTCTATGTCCGCAATTAATTCTTGTACATTATTTTCATCAATATATATGTAGTTTATTCCTTTTACTGTTTCTCCAAAATTCTTTTTTATTTTGTTTAATTGTTGTTCTAATAAAAATGTATCTTCACCATATAATAAATATATGCCTTTACAATTGCCTTGATTTAATTGTTTTTCCAATTCTTCAATTTTTAACATTTCTACTCCTTTTTTTCTTTACGCTTCTAGAATGATTCGGAATACTTCTGCAACACTCCATGCTTGTGCAAAAGCTCCTTTAGGTGTATATGGTCTTTTAGAATCATATATTTCTGCAATACTTCCAATACATCCTCTTTCATTAATTTCTTTTGAAAATGTTTTTGTAACATTTGCTATAAACTGTTTTAATTGTTCTTCATATTTAGTTTTATCTCTTTTGGTTTTACTACTTGTTGCTAATCTCTTTAATGCATTATAATATGGCCCTAAAAGCCATGTCCAAGTTATTCCTTGATGATAGCTAAAATCTCTTCTACATCCATCTCCTTCATATACTTCGACATAATTTTCTTCTCCTTTAGCGAGACTCTTTAATCCATAATTATTTAACAATTTTTTAGTAACTACTTCTAACATATTTCTAGCTTCTTCTGATGTTGGATCCAATACAGGATATGTTAAGCTTAAAGCAAATAGTTGATTTGGTCTAATTTTACTATCTCCGAGCACATCATATAAACATTTTCTACGTTTATTATAAAATTTACTTTGATATGACTTTTTACATTTTGTTGCTAATTTTTCATAATATTTTGCTTTTTTAGTCTCATCATTTTTAGTTGCTAATTCTTGCATTATCTTTAATGCATTATACCACATTGCATTAATTTCCACAGCCTTACCATTACGTGGTGTTACAGCTATCCCTGCATATTTGGCATCCATCCATGTATTTTGTGTGTTCTCTGTTCCAGAAACAATTAAACCATCTGTATCCATATAAATATTATTATTATCTAAGTCTATTCCTTTTTCATAATTTTCTATAATATTTTCCAATTTTGGATAAATATCTTCCATAACAAAATTGTAGTCATCTGTATATTCTATATATTTTTTTACTTGTTCAAAAAACAATAAAGATGCATCAACACTATTATATAATGGTCTATAATCATCTTCACTATAAGTATTAGGTATTAAACCATATTTTATATCTCTAATACAATGTTGTAGAACTTTTTTAGCATTTTCAAATCTTTTAGTTACTAAAAACAATCCTTCAAATGATATTAATGTATCTCTCATCCAATCAAGGAACCATGGATATCCGGCAATTGCTGAGTATGTATTAAATAAAGGTCTTTTTATAATAAAATTGTCTGTAGCAATCAAAAACGTTTTTATCAATTTATCTCTCTCTTTTTCTTCTTTAGTCTTATCTAATTTTACATTTTCAATTAATTTTGATTTATTAAAAATTTTATTTAAACGATTTGTTTCTTTTACTATTAATGCTCTTGCATCTATTTCTTCTATATTTTCTTCTGTTGAACATACAAAAGATATTTCTTTTTCTTCATTTGGCTCTACTTCTACTTCATATCTTCCTGGAACAATATGATTTTCTTCAGGTTCAAATCCTCTTTTTTCTTCTTCTATGTAAAACATATTATAAAATATATCATTTTTGTGTTCTATATAATTTCCTTCATTAATTGTTATATAAATAGGATTTCCTTCATCAATTTTAACTTCTAGTTTTTTATTTTTCATTTTTTGTTTAATGTTAAAAATATGATCTTTATTAATTCCATGTGAATTTCTAAAATTCATTACTGGAGCTAATATTAATTTTGAATGTTTGCTTCCATTTTTTATTTTGTAATATACTCCAACTGTATTTTTAAAGTGTTCCATGCAAATAGTTTTAGTAATAACTACATCTTCAACTTTATATTCAAATGTTGGAAGTATATCTTTTTGGAAGCTTTCTTGATATTTATAACCTTGTGAAATATAGTTTTTTCCTATATTTGTAAACAGCTCATATTTTTTTCTATCAATTTCTATACTCTCATCTAATTTTGATAGTATCAATCTTCTTCTGGCTGGCGGAATAATAGGTACTACAAGCAATCCATGATATTTTCTTGTATTCGCACCAATAATTGTTGATGATGCAAATCCTCCTATCCCATTAGTAATTATCCATTCTCTTTCTAATGCCTTGTCTAATTCTAGATTTTCTTTGGCATACTTCATATTTTCTTTTCCTCCTCTGTTCACTTCTCTTTACTATCTTCTATTTTTTCTTCTTGGTACTTCTTCGCTTGATTCTTTTATTGATTTTATTCTGTCACTATATTTAGCACTGAACTTACTTTGTCTTTTTGTCCTATCCTTTTTGTTTGGATCTTTTCCTTTTTTTCTTGCCCTTTTATCTCTTTTATTTTTTTCTTTTTTCAATTTATTAATTCTTTTATCTGATTGTAATTTTGCATTTAACATTATATATGATGGATCATTTTCTTTATCCTGAAATTTCATATCATTACATATTAATGTAATTGCAGATTCTGCAATCATATATGGATCATGTCTAATCTTTCCATCAGCTATTTTTGATATATTTTTCTTTATAAACTTTATCTTTCTTAATGCTGGGTCATTGATTTTTTGTTCAACTAAATCTGCGCCTTCTTTGTTATACATTTTTATATATTCTGGCACAACTTCTCCTGTATCATAAATACAGTAATCAATTAATCCTTCACCACAGTGATCTATTATTGCTTTAATATGGTCTTCTACAGAATAGTCATCTGTTTGCCCAGGTTCTGTCATTATATTGTTAACATATATTTTTATTGCTTTACTTTCTTTTATTGCTTTAGCAACTCCATTTACTAACAAATTTGGAATTATATTAGTATATAAACTTCCTGGCCCTATTATTATGCTATCAGCTTCTTTTATTGCTTCTATTACTCCTAATGCAGGCTTACAATTAGAAGGTTTCAAAAACACTCTATTTATTTTAGTCATCCTATCATTTACTATATCTGGTATTTTGTCTTTTTCTTCAACTATGTATCCATTTTCTAATTCAGCACATATTTGCATTTCTTCTGATGTTACAGGTTTAACATCCCCTGTTATTTTAAAAATAGAATTACTTTTTTCTATTGATACCGTATCATTTTTATATATCTCCTTCATTGCCGTAAAATATATATCAGAAAATTTTAGTCCTCTTAGTTTAGAATTTGTCATTTCATGATTTAATAATTTGGCTAATTCATTTGTTTTTTCTGTTGAAAGAGCTGCAATACTATCTTTAACTTCTTCAAATGGTAAAGTTGTCTCTAATGCTCTTCTTGAACTATTAGGTTGTCTTCCATATTCTGAAACCGCTACTATTGCTGTTATATTGTCTGTATACCTTTTCATTCCAGTTAATACTGTATTTAATCCTGTTCCACCACCTATTGCTACTATTTTAGGTCCCTTATCATATATTGTTCTATCAAAAATTAATGATTTTACATTTACATTATTTTTATGTTTCATTCTATCATCAGTTGCTTCTATAAATAGTTCCATATTCCTTTTATTTAAGAATATTAACCCTAATACTATACATGTAAAACCAATGACAAATACTATTATTACTTTTCCAGCATCTGAAAATTCCATTTCTTTCTGTACTAGTATTTTTGCAATTCCATAACATGTTAATACTATTCCGACTAATATTAAAAATATCCATCTTTTCATCTTTGAGCTTGATTTTAGCCAGTGTCCTAATCCATTCATTATTATCATCCTTTCAAACTATATAATCTCTATTTCTTGTTCTATTTTTTTACCAAATTTATTATACACTTGTTCTTCTGTATATTTAATTAATTTCAATACGTCTTCTGCCGTTGCATTATCTTTGTTTATTATAAATCCTGCATGTTTTTCTGAAATTTGTGCCCCTCCTATTTGATATCCTTTTAGTCCACATTCATCAATTAATTTAGCTGTTATAAAATCCTCTCCTCTTTTGAACGTACTTCCTGCACTTGGATATTCTATTGGTTGTCTTTCTTTTCTATAGTTTGCGTATTCTGTCATTTTTTCTTTTATTTCTTTTAAATTTCCCTTTGCTAGTTGTATTTCTGTTTCTAAAATTATATAATTTTTTGTTGTAAATAAACTTTTTCTATATTCAAATTTTGCTTGTTCATTTGTTATTCTATAAATTTTTCCATCTCTATCCATATATGTTACTGTTTTTATAATATCCTTCATTTCACTTCCATGTGCACCAGCATTCATTCTTATTGCTCCGCCAATTGTTCCTGGTATTCCTGATGCAAATTCGAACCCTGCGATTTCTTCTTTTAAAAGTTTTTGTGCTAATGCTCCAAGCTTTATCCCACTTCCAACAGTTAATATAATTTTACCGTTTTGTATCTCTTTTTGAATTTTTTCTATTTCAATTTTTATAACTATCCCATCTATGCCTTTATCTGAAACTAATATATTACTTCCATTTCCTATTACTGTCAATTTTACATTTTCTTTTTTCACATATTTTAATACTTCATTTAATTGTTCAATTGTCTTTATTTTTATAAAACATTCTGCTGGTCCACCAATTTTAAATGATGTATGTTTTTTCATTGGTTCATTTAAATAAATATTTTCATTTGGAATCTTTTTTTGAATTTCAGTTATATCCATATTTATTTTTTCCTCCTCAATCAATTCCAATCTTATCATTTTTTTCCTAATTTTACAATAATTTTTGCGAAATCTCTTTGAATTTTCAAAAATTTATAGTATAATATAATTGTGAAAAGATTGGAGGTTGTACTATGTGGCAAATATGGTTAATTGCTTCTGGAGTATTTTTCATAATAGAAATTTTTACTGTAGGTTTTTTAATATTTTGGTTAGGAGTTGCTTCACTACTAGCAATGTTAATAAGTTTTTTTACAGATAGTCTAATTATCCAAACCACTGTATTTGTTATTTCATCATGCTTACTTATCTTTGCAACAAGAGCCTTAGCCAATAAAATTGTAAAAGAAGACCATACTCCAACAAATGTCTACTCACTTGTTGGCAAAAAAGGTATTGTAATAGAAGATATCAATTATATTAATGGTACTGGCCTAATAAAGGCAGAAGGTGAAATATGGTCAGCTAAAACCAAAAATCAAATTACTATTCCTAAAGGAACAAAAGTTGAAATCGAAAGTATTGAAGGTGTTAAAGTGTTTGTAAAACCTTTAAATATGCAAATTAATATTTAATTAATATTATAAAATATTTTTAAGCAAGTCATGCTTGCTAGAAGGAGGAAATTATGGGCTTTTTAATTGCATTACTTATTATAATAGTAATCATAGCAGTTAAATCAATCAAAGTTGTTAGACAATCTGAGGTATATATTATAGAAAGATTAGGTAGATTTCACAAAGTTGCTGATGCAGGTCTTACTATAATTATTCCATTTTTTGATCATGTTAGAAGTGTTGTTAGTTTAAAACAACAAACAATGGATGTACCACCTCAAGGCGTTATTACTAAAGATAATGTTACAATTACAATAGATACTGTTGTATTTTATCAAATTACAGATCCAGCTAAAGCAGTTTATGAAATCCAAAGTTTAAAAAAAGGTATTGAATATCTTGCAATTACAACTATTCGTGACATAGTTGGTAAAATGGATCTAGATGAAACATTTAGTTCTAGAGATGGCATTAATACTAAATTAAGAACAATCCTTGATGATGCAACAGATAGATGGGGATGTAAAATAGATAGAGTTGAAATCAAAGACATCACACCACCTGCAGACATTAGAGATGCAATGGAAAAACAAATGAATGCAGAAAGAAATAAAAGAGCATTAATCCTAGAAGCAGAAGCTCAAAAACAATCTGCGGTTACTATTGCAGAAGGAAAAAAACAAGCTGCTATTCTAGAAGCTGAAGCTGATAGAGAAGCTCGTATTCGTAGAGCTGCCGGTGAAGCACAAGCTATAAAATCTGTTGCAGAAGCTAAAGCAAAAGAAATCTCTATGGTTTATGATGCTATAAAATCTTCAGATCCAGATGAAAAACTTGTTCAAATAAAATCACTTGAAGCACTTGAAGAAATTGCTAAAGGCGATGCAAACAAAGTATTTATACCTTTCGAAGCAACAAATGCTCTAAGCAGCTTAGGTGCCGCTAAAGAAATGTTTAAAGATGACAAAAAATAAAATTACATTATACTACAAAAAACTCTGATATAAAAATCAGAGTTTTTTGTTTTACACATACGGTTCTACATGTACTATTGCTTTATACACTTTATCTAATTCCGATATATTTTTTTCTAAACTGTCTGCAAGTTTGTGACTTTCTATTGTTGTCATATCCCCATCAACTGCAATTGTTAAAAAAATTACATATTGATACCCAACAGGTGCTGATGAAATGTCATTTACTGACTTTATTTCTTTATATGCATGAATCAAATCTAATATAATATCCTTTGTATTTTCATCAATCGATTTATCCATTAAAATATTATAACTTTCCATAAATATTTCTATTCCCGTTTTGCAAATCCATGCTGATATACCAATACCTACAACACTATCAAACCAATTTATTCCTTTTAAAGATAATAGTATTGATATTAATGTAAATGTTGTAATTACACAATCATTTCTGTGATCTTGCATACTTGCTTCTAACAAAATATTATTATATTTTTTATATATTGTTTTTGTATATATATAAAGACATAATTTAGTTATTATTGTAATAATACATACTACAATTAACCACCATGAAAAAACTATATCATTCCCATTAAATAACGCAAATATTGCATCTATTATTGTTTTTACAGAAACAACCACCATTGAAATAGCAATAAACAGAGAAAATATATATTCAGCTTTTCCATGTCCAAAATTATGATCCTCATCATCTGGTTCACTTGCTATTTTATTTCCTATCGCTGTCATTAATGATGCAAATATATCTCCAGCACTATTTATACAGTCTGCTATCATTGCTTGACTTTTACTGGTAAATGCTACCACTGCTTTAAATGCTAGCAAAAATATATTTCCTATCATACCATACTTTCCCACTTTTTGAGTGACTTTATATCTTTCTTCCATTTTCCTCTGTCCTTTCTCGAAAATTCATTCTTTCTATTATATACTTTAAAAATTTTTATTGCAACAGTTTTTACCAAAATTTGCATTCTCTACATATTTATGCTATAATAAATTAGATTAATAATTTTTATTAAAAAGAGGTGTTAAATTTATATGCCATTATTAGCAATAATATATGTATTAGTTTTTATAATATTCGCATTAGCAGCATATGCTGTAATGCAAATAAAACTAGCTGGAATTAATGTAAAAGACTTTTGGAGCTTTATTGAAGCAAACCAAATTTTAGATAAATTATATGTATTTGCAAAAAAATATAAGACTCTTTCTCCTCAGCAGCAAGTTGTATATTTGATGGAAGCAGAAAAAGTTTTCAATGCATTTGATAAAATTCCTGATATTATTTGGGAAGATGAATTTAAAAAATATGATGAAGTTCTAAAAAAATATAATGAAATAAAAGTAGATAGATGGATGTCTTCTTCAAATTAGAAGACATCCATCTATTTATATTTTTAAAATCCATTTTTCATTTTTCTTTAATTTTCCAGATAAAATTTCTTCAGATATTCTATCCTCTACAAGATTTTGTATAGTTCTTCTTAAAGGCCTTGCTCCTAAATCGCTATCAAATCCTTGCTCAATGATTGTTTTTATAACACCATCATCTATTTCAACTATATATTTTTGTTTTTGTAAGCGTTCTTCTACTTGTTTTAACATAATTTGAGCTATATTTTCTATATCATTTTTCTTCAGCTTATGAAATACGATAATTTCATCAATTCTATTTATAAATTCAGGTCTTAATTCATGTTTTAATTCTTTTATAACTTCTTTTTTTGATTCATCATACTCTTTATCATTTTCAATATTTCCAAAGCCTAATGATTTTTTATCTGTAATATGCCTTGCTCCTAAATTTGAAGTCATAATAATAACAGTATTTTTGAAATCCACTTCTCTCCCCTGTGAATCAGTTAAATGACCATCCTCCAAAATTTGTAATAAAATATTCATTACATCTGGATGTGCTTTTTCTATTTCATCAAATAACACTACCGAATATGGTTTTCTTCTTATTTTTTCAGTTAATTGTCCTCCTCTATCAAAACCAATATAACCTGGAGGCGAACCTATTAATTTTGATACTGAATGAGCTTCCATATATTCTGACATATCTAATCTAATCATAGAATTTTCATTATCAAATAAAATCTCTGATAATGCTTTAGATAACTCTGTTTTTCCAACTCCAGTGGGTCCCAAGAATAAAAATGAACCAATTGGACGTTTAGGATCTTTTAATCCTACTCTTCCTCTTCTTATAGCTTTTGAAACTGCTTCAACAGCTTCATTTTGTCCTATTACTCTTTCATGTAATTTATCTTCTAAATGTTGTAATTTTCGATTCTCGTCCTCTGTTAATCTTTGAATAGGTATTCCTGTCCATTTAGATATAATTTCTGCTATATTTTCTTCTCCTATTTCAGTAATATCTTTACTTTTTGCTTTTTTCCATCTATTTTTCTCTTGTTCTAATTGTTTTCTTGTTTGTATTTCTATATCTCTAAATTCAGCAGCTTTTTCAAATTCTTGATTATATATTGCTTCTTCTTTTTCTTTTGATGTGATTTCTAATCTTTCTTCTAATGTTTTTATTTCATCTGGCTCAGTAAAAATTTTCATTCTAACTTGTGAAGCAGCTTCATCTATTAAATCAATTGCTTTATCTGGCAAAAATCTATTTGTTATATATCTAATCGATAATGTAACAGCTGATTTTACAGCTTCGTCTGTTATTTTTACATTGTGGTGTGCTTCGTATTTATCTCTAATACCTTTTATAATATCAATTGTTTCTTTTTCTGTAGGTTCTCCAACATCAACAGGACTAAATCTTCTTTCTAAAGCAGAATCTTTTTCGATATATTTTCTGTATTCCTCTATTGTTGTAGCACCTATTAGTTGAATTTCACCTCTTGCTAATAACGGTTTCAATATATTTGCTGCATCTATCGCACCTTCTGCTGCTCCAGCTCCTACTATTGTATGTATCTCGTCTATAAACAATATCACATCTTCAACCTTTTTCACTTCATTTAAAGCTTTTTTTATTCGTTCTTCAAAATCACCTCTGTATTTTGCTCCTGCAATCATTCCTGATATATCTACACTCACAATTCTCTTGTTTTTCAAACTTTCTGGGACTTCTCCTAACACTACTTTTTCTGCAAGTCCTTCTACTATCGCTGTTTTTCCTACTCCTGGTTCTCCTATTAAACATGGATTATTTTTGGTTCTTCTAGACAAAATTTGAATTATTCTTTCTATTTCTTTTTCTCTCCCTATAATATTATCAAATTTTCCTTCTTCTGCTTGTAAAGTTATATCTTCTCCAAATTGATTTAAAGTTGGAGTCAATGAGTAACTTCCATTTACTCTTGATATATCTTTTTTTATTTCACTGTCTAGTTCCTCTTCATTAATAACTTTTGCTATTTCATTATAAATTTTAGATATCTCTACATTCAGTTCTGTAATTATTCTTACCGCTACACAATCTACTTCCTTCATAATAGCTAACAGTAAATGTTCTGTTCCTATATAATTATAGCCTATTCTTTTAGCTTCTAAAAATGCATTTTCTAAAACTCTTTTAGTTCTTGGTGTAAACCCTAAAGTCTCTTTTATCTCTCTTCCTCTTCCTAGTATTTCTTCTATTTTTACTCTTACTTTTTCTTCTGTTATTCCTCTATTATTTAATACTTTTGCTGCTATTCCTTCTCCTTCTTTTACTAATCCATATAAAATATGTTCTGTTCCTATATAATTATGGCCTAACTCTACTGATATATCATTTGCTATCTCTATAACTTTTTTAGCCTTATTAGTAAACTTATATATCATTATTTTTCTCCTTTTTAGTCATATTTGCCATTTTTTTTGCTTTTTCTTTTTGATCTGGTAATGGCACCCATGCAAAATATGATGACACAAATTCTCCGAATTGCGTCGTATCTTCACCTACTTCAGGATGTGTTTGTTTTTGTTTTTTACTCATAAAAAAACACCTACCTTTCAATTAAGGTATGTGCTCTTTTTTTCTTTTTTATTCATTAATCTTTTATTCCAAATAATAATTTTACTATTCCTCTTAAACATTTAGGAACTTTTTTTACAACAATAGTCATATGTAATCCTCCTTTTAGCAGAGTAACCATAATATTCCTACCAATATTACCACTATTCCTATTAAAAACAACCATCCTAATGTCGGTAAAAATAGTACTAGTAATATTCCTATTCCTAATCCAATTAAACATACTCCTAAAGTCTTTTTTAAGATTTTCATTATGATTCCTCCAAGTTTTTTAGTATATTATATGTTTACATATTAATTTTGTGATAAAAGTTATTCAGATCAAAATACTTATCAATTGTATAAAAAAGAAACTTAAAATTTCTTCCAAGCTTCTTTTATCATATATTTATATTATTTTATAATTATTATCCGTTTACTAAATCTTTTAATGCTTTACCAGCTTTGAATACTGGAGCTTTAGATGCAGGTATTTTTATTTCTTCTTTTGTTTGAGGATTTCTACCTTTTCTAGCAGCTCTTTTTCTAACTTCGAAAGAACCAAATCCAACTAATTGAACTTTGTCTCCTCCTTTTAATGATTCAGCTACAACTTCTGTGAATGCATTAACTGCTGCTTCTGTTGCTTTTTTAGATTCTCCTGTTTTTGCAGCGATAGCTGCTACTAATTCAGCTTTGTTCATTATACATTACCTCCTATAAAATTTTGTCTATGTACTCTATATCACTGAAAATAGTAATATTCTGTACTTCTTTTATCTTATTCTCCAAATTATATTAAAATCCCCTCTTTTTTCAAAAAATTTTAATATATTTTTAATTTTTCTAAAAATTTATATATTTTTTCACCTTTTGGTAGCATATATATATCTTCTTTATTATATATCTTTAATGCTACTACAGCTGCTAAATAAATTATTACTGCAAATATCATTGCTATTAATGTTGCCAAATTTCCAGAAATTATTCTATTCATTAACAAATATAATGTGTAAGAACAAATTGCCATTATAGTTGTTGCTATAACAGGTTTTATAACAAATTTATTAAATGGTAAATCTAATTTTACATATTTTTTCAAAACATTAAACACAATCGCAAATGCTACTGCATGACATGCTATTGATCCTATTGCTGCTCCATAAACATTGAAAAATGGTATTTTTAGTAATATTATATTTAATATTAATTTAACTATACATCCTATTCCAAGTGCTGTTGCAGGAATCATTACCTTTCCAAATCCCTGTAATGCTCCATTTATTGTTTGATCTAGTATTGAGAATATTACTGATACTGATATCAATTGTAACAATAGTGCTCCTTTGTTTGCATTTGGATATAACAAATTTAGTATTGGTTGTGCAAATACAATCATTCCAACTACACAAGGCAATCCTATCAACATTGATGTTAGTAATGAAAATGATGTTCTTTTAGTTGCAGATTCTCTATCATTTTGTGCTTTTGCTGCTGATATTGCTGGCACTAATGCTGTTGCAAATGCTATATTTATTGCTAATGGTAAATTAGTAACTGTATCAACCTTTCCACTTAGTTGACCATACAATTTTGTTGCTATATCTGATGACATATATGTACTTAAAATTCTTTTTACTGTAAATGAATCTATATTTTTATTAAATGATGTCATTATTGAGCTTAATGTTAATGGAATTGATACCATTAATATATTTTTTACTATTTTTTTAACATTTTCGTGTTTATAATTAGTTGAACTTTGAATCTCATTTCCTATTTCTTTTCTTTTCAATCTATAATACATAAATAAATATGCAAAACTTGAAAATGTTGCAAGTGTTGTTGCTACATTTGCTCCTGCGGCCATCATTTCTGTTGAAGTTGATGTAGCATAAGCAACAACTTCAACAATTCCTATTGTAAATATAGTTTTAAATATTTGTTCTAGTGTTTGTGCTCTTGCTGTTATTTTTAATGTTCGTCTTCCATTAAAATATCCTCTAAATACAGACGATATTGAAACAAAAAATATTGCAGGCGCCAAAGCAACTAAAGTCAATTCTGATTCTGGAATTTGTGTCCAATTATATGCAATGACATGTGCTCCAAAAAATAATAACATTGAACCTATTGCTCCAAGAGTTCCGAATGTAACTAATGCAACTTTAAAAATTCTATTTGCTCCTTTATTATCACCCACTGCTAATCTTTCTGACACTAATTTAGAAATTGCATTTGGAACTCCTATTGATGAAACTGTAAGTAGTAATGCATATATTTGATATCCACTTGCATATATTGCATTTCCTGCATCACCAAATCCATCTCTATTTGTTAAATATAATGTATATATTAACCCCAAAACTTTAATTAATATTTGCGAAAACATTATTGTAACAACACCTTGCATAAATGATTCTTTTTTGATTGTTCTTTTTTCCTTTGCCATGACTCCTCCTATATATAATTCTATGTTAATTTTTATTCTTTTATTATTATCAAAAGCCTAATACTAAATAATTATATATATAAATGTAAAAATTATCAAGAACTTTTGCCAAATTTATTGACAAATGGCTAAATTTGTATTAAAATTGATAGGTATTATGTTAGAATATGATTTAAATATGAAACTTCTCCCCGGTGGTTTTAGATTTAAATTTCATATAAATAAAAATTAAATTTAAAATAGGAGGGTAAATATTACCATGAATAACGTTACATATAGTGCAAAAAAAGAAACAGTTGAAAGAAAATGGTATATAATTGATGCAGCTAATAAACCATTAGGTAGAGTTGCTACAGAAGCTGCAAGACTATTAAGAGGAAAACACAAACCAACTTTCACACCAAATGTTGATACAGGTGATAATATTATAGTTATCAATTGTAAAGATGTTATATTAACAGGAAATAAAATGAATTCAAAAATTTACAGACATCACTCTGGTTATATTGGAGGAATGAAAGAAACTCCAGCATCAGTTATGCTTGCAAAAAATCCAGAAAAAGCTATGACATTAGCTATTAAAGGAATGTTACCACATAACTCTTTAGGTAGAGCTATGGCTAAAAAGTTGAGAGTATTCGCTGGTAGCGAACACAATCTTCAAGCACAAAAACCAGAAATTTGGAATTTTTAATTAAGGAGGAACTATTAAATGGCTAAGTCAAATAAAATCGTATACATGGGTACAGGAAGAAGAAAAAGTTCAATAGCTAGAGTAAGATTAGTAGAAGGAACAGGAAAAATAACAGTAAATGGAAAAGATATCGAAGAATTTTTCGATTTAGAAACTTTAAAAGTTATTGTTAGACAACCATTAACAGTTACAAATACATTAGCTAAATATGATGTAATTTGTTCAGTTCATGGTGGTGGAGTTTCTGGTCAAGCTGGAGCTATCAGACATGGTATAGCTAGAGCTTTAAATGAAGCTAATTCAGAATACAGACCAGCTTTAAAAACAAATGGATTCTTAACAAGAGACCCACGTATGAAAGAAAGAAAAAAATACGGTCTTAAAAAAGCAAGAAAAGCACCACAATTCTCAAAAAGATAATTATTATATTATCATATATCAAAACTCGAGAAATTTACTTCTCGAGTTTTTTATTTACAATAGATTAACTAAGAAAGAAAAAGAGCAGATTTTATTTTCCGCTCTTTTAATTCTTTTCTATACTTTTTGAACATTTCTTGATTTTCTTTTGTATATCCCTTTAAACAATCTGTTGGTACTTTCTCACATATCTTATTAAATATCTCTAAGAATTCATCTGTTGTACCACCCTTTATTTTTACACACTGTATATTAGTTTTTCCATCTTTTAAATGAACTATTATGCTTGATGATGTTGTAACTATTCCATAGTATTTTACATTATGAATATGTATCCACTTAACATCTGAAAATTTAAATGCAGTAAATCCTCCTGAACTATTTAAATCTACCAAAAAATCTTTTGTTAATATAATTTGGTCTTTATAATGCTTTTCTTCAACATTGTCATCTAATTGATCTGCTAATTCCTTTTCATATCCATTATCTACTATGTATTTTTTTATCCTTCTTTTAATAATTATCATTGATATATTAAATATTGCTATTATAACAATTCCAATTGTTGCCAATATTATAGAAACCTTTTCTACTGTTGTATCTACTGGAGATCTTCTTACATTTAGCAATGCACTTCCGAAATATCTTTCAAAATCATCCAATGATATTTTATTTTCTTCTTCTACACTTTCATTATAATAATCTATTAACATTTGTTTTAATTCATCTGATATGTTTTCTGTCATTCCATATATTTTTATAGCATCTGGTGCAACTGCGTTTTCATCAGTTGAATAAGTATAATCCTTTAGTTCTTTTAATTTGTCAATTGTTTCAAAATCTAAGTCAACAACATACCAATATCCATTATTAAATGCTATATAATATCTATCATTCTTTTCATCAGACTCATTGTTTGTATTTCCATATATAGCAACTTCCTCAGTCAATCCTTGTACTTCCAAATATGCATATTTATTTTCTTCTATACCCAAAGCTCCATCTGTTGTAAAATCTATCGCTTCTGGGACTTCTGTTTTATTTCTAATTTTCATACTAAAAGTTGCACATATTATAATAATTATACATATTAAATACCCTATCCCAATCCAAGTCGGAATTTTACTTCCTTTTTTTATAATTTGTTCTCCTCTTATATCCATCACTTATTATATCTCCTATCCAGAATTACGATTAATATAATTTTTTATATAAAAATATCGCTATCCCTAGTCCTATGATACTAGCAATATTAATATTTATTGAAAATGCAAAAGTTAAGCTTAATACATTCATATTTAAAACAAATGGATTTTGTATTCCAAATGTTTGACCATATGATAGCCAACTAAGCCAATCTACCTGTGATGCAACTTGTCCCAACAATCCTCCAATTACTAATCCTGCAAATATAAATAATATTACAATCCATGTATTTTTATCTCTTGTAGCCATTTTTTATTCCTCCATTTATTCTTTTTTATCTTCCTGTGCTTGCTAACCACTCTTCCACACTCATTACTTTTTCATTATTATTATATGACATATAAAATTTGTTTTCACCTGTCTCTGTATTATTTTTCATATATACTTCTTCTAACACATAACTAGGAACTAATTCTTCTCCACTTGTAGTCATTAAATTATAGTGTTTATCTTTTTCTACAATTATAATTTTATAACTTGGTATTACTACAGCAGGGTAAGAGTTGCTTACTTGAGTTATGTCAGTTGCACTACATCCTACACCTGAAAATTCAAAGTCTCTTATTTTTTCTCCTTTTATATTAAATATTCCCCATAATTCTTCACTATTTTGTACAGGTATTATTTCATCAAGTAAGACATATTGATTTTCTATTCCGCTTTTAGAAAATTTATTCATATCAACTCCAATTTGCTTATATTCAGGTTCCATTATTACTTTTCCTTTGGTATCAACAACCCCATACAAATTATTTTGCTTTACTAAATATAGTCCATTTTGATTATCCATAATTTTTATTTCATCATATGTTACTCTTACTTTTACTGAAGCATCTTTACCTATAACACCATATTTTCCATTACTCTTTACCAAAAAATCAGATGTTGCTGGTAAATATTTTATTTCTTCATATTTATTTTCTAGTACTGATTCTCCTGTTTCTGCATTTACTACTCCATATTGTTTATTTTTTATTATTATAATCATGTCTTCAAATATAGCTTTTTTATCAGCATACTCTTCTGAAAGTTTTTCTGTTTCGCCATCAATTTTTAATCTAGAAGCATAATATTGATTTAAATAATCCATTGTATAAATTTCTATTTTTTTCTTGTTTGAGTCATATTGAAATAAAACATTAAATGCATCTTCAATACCTTTAGGAGTAGTATATAATTCTCCATCTCTCTCAAAAACTTTTTCATCAAGAGTTATATACTCATAATCAGAATCTCCTCTTGTTTCTACTAATCTATCTGAGTCTTTTGTAAACATTGCTATTTCACTATCATTCTTAACATAGCATTTTGTTGGATCTTCTGATTTTACATTATAGTCTCCTCTATAATCTTCATAATTAAGATATTTAGCAATTGCTCTTATAGGAATATATATTTTACTTGTATCATCTTCTGGTATATATAATAGTTTTTCTATGTCATTATTTTTTTGGCCATCTAATGATATCTTCATTACTGATCCTTCCAAATATATTATTAATCCTATTATCGCTATAATTATAACTATTAATACTGCTAAGCAAATTCCCATAATCATAGGCAATTTTGATTTTTTCTTACTTTCAACTTCTTCATATAATTCCATGAATTTTCCTCCTATTTTTCATAACCATATTTTTTATAAAATTCTTCTTTAAATGTTCCCAAATTATCATTTTCTATTTCTATTCTAACTCTTTCCATTAATTTAGTCAAGAATCTTAAGTTATGTATTGATAACAATCTTACTCCTAATATCTCATTTGCCTTTATTAAATGTCTTATATATGCTCTTGTATATGTTTTGCATGTATAACAATCACATTCTGGATCTAATGGTCCCCAATCTCGTTCATATGTAGCATTTCTTACTACTACTTTTCCATGTGATGTCATAGCTGTTCCATTTCTTGCAATTCTAGTAGGTAATACGCAATCACACATATCTATTCCAGCCATTACCGCTTCTATTAAATAATCTGGTGTTCCAACTCCCATCAAATATCTTGGTTTATCTTTAGGCATAAGTGGTGTTGTATATCTTAATATATCTAAAAATTCCTCCTTAGGTTCTCCTACACTTATTCCTCCAATTGCATATCCTGGCAAATCTAGTTCAATTAAGTCTTTTGCTGATTTTTCTCTTAAATCTTTAAAAAATCCTCCTTGAATTATTCCAAATAATGCTTGCTCATCTGCCCTAGAATGTGCTTCTAAACATCTTTTAGCCCATCTTGTTGTTCTTTCCATTGAATTTTTAGTATATTCATATGTTGATGGATATGGACAACATTCATCAAATGCCATCATTATATCTGCTCCAAGCGCATTTTCAATTTCCATTACTTTTTCAGGTGTAAACATATGCTTACTTCCATCTAAATGAGATTTGAACTCAACACCTTCTTCTGTAATTTTTCTTAAATCACCTAAGCTAAATACTTGGAATCCTCCACTATCTGTTAATATTGGTCTATCCCAGTTCATAAATTTATGAAGCCCTCCAGCTTCTTTTACAATATTATGTCCAGGTCTTAAATATAAGTGATATGTATTTGATAATATTATTTGTGCTTTTACCTCTTCTTTTAACTCTTCTGGTGTCATTGATTTTACAGTTGCTTGCGTTCCAACTGGCATAAATATAGGAGTTTGAATATCTCCATGTAGTGTATGTATAACACCTCTCCTAGCTCCCGTTTGCTTACATTCATGTAATAATTCATAAGTTACTGCTGGTCTCATATTTTGTTCCTTTCTATTATTCTATTTTATAAACATTGCATCTCCAAAACTAAAGAATTTATATTCATGTTTTACTGCTTCATTATAAGCTTTTAATATATATTCTCTTCCTGCTAATGCTGATACTAGCATTAATAATGTTGATTCTGGTAAATGAAAATTAGTTATTAATCCATCTAAACATTTAAATTTGTAGCCTGGATATATAAATATTTTTGTATCTCCTTCTGTAGCTTCTACCAATCCTGTTGTTTCATCTGCAATTGTTTCTAAGACTCTACAAGATGTTGTTCCTACAGCAATTACTCTTTTTCCTTGTGCTTTAGTTTCATTTATTTTGTCTACATCTTCTTGTCTTACATAAAAATGCTCTGAATGCATATCATGGTCTTCTATATTATCTTCTTTTACTGGTCTAAATGTTCCTATTCCCACATGTAATGTTACATTTGCTATTTTTACGCCTTTTTCTTCTATTTTCTTTAATAATTCATCTGTAAAATGTAGTCCTGCTGTTGGAGCAGCTGCTGACCCTTCATATTTTGCATAAACTGTTTGATATCTATCATTTTCCTTTAATGCTTCGTGTATATATGGTGGTAATGGCATTAAACCAATTTTATCTAATATTTCATTAAATATTCCTTGATACTTAAATTTTACTTTTCTTGTTCCTCCTGGCATTGTGTCTAATATTTCAGCTTCTAACACCCCTTCTCCAAATATTACTTTTGCACCTACATGTAGTTTATTTCCAGGTCTTACAATACATTCCCAAATATCTCCTTCTATTCTATTTAATAATAAGAATTCTACATGAGCCCCTGTTTCTTTTTTTCCATAAAGTCTAGCTGGCAAAACTTTTGTATTATTTCTTACTAAACAATCTCCTGGCTCTAAATAATCTATTATATCTTTAAACACTTTATGTTCTATTGTTTGTTTTTCTCTATCTAATACCATCAATCTTGATTCATCTCTTTTTTCTATTGGTACTTGAGCTATTAATTTTTCTGGTAGTTCATAATTAAAATCTGTTAATTTCACTTTTATTGTATTTCCTTTCTATATCTCATTTTTTTACTCTTATATTGTACTATTTTTTTATCATTTTTTCAAGTTTTATGTAAAAAAATAATATCTAATTCTTATTATGATTTGTAACATGATAAGAATTAAATATTATTTATATTTTAGGTGTACTTTTATTTTTTAATTACATTTAAGAAATTTTTTCATTTTGTCTGTATTAGGATCTCCTAATTTTTTGGATACTGAGATATCATATCTTATAAATGTATCCATAATTTCTTGATGTTCATTTTTTCTATTGATTTCATTTTGAATCCACAGTTGCTTATTCTCTTTCCAACGTTTATCGTTTTCATCCCAACGCCTGTTGTTCTCTTCCCAGCGTTTATCGTTTTCATTCCAACGCTTGTTGTTCTCTTCCCAACGTTTATCGTTTTCATCCCAACGCTTGTTATTCTCTTTCCAACGTTTATCGTTTTCATCCCAGCGCTTGTTGTTCTCTTCCCAACGTTTATCGTTTTCATCCCAGCGCTTGTTGTTCTCTTCCCAACGTTTATCGTTTTCATCCCAGCGCTTGTTGTTCTCTTCCCAACGTTTATCATTTTCATCCCAGCGCTTGTTGTTCTCTTCCCAACGTTTATCGTTTTCATCCCAGCGCTTGTTGTTCTCTTCCCAACGTTTATCGTTTTCATCCCAACGTCTTAGATTTTCTAGCCAATGCTCATTTTCTATTTCTCTACTTTTTTTAATTTCTGTTCTCAATTCACTAAGTTCTGTTGTCATTTGTAATTGAAACGCATTTAATGTTTGTCCTAGTTGTAATATTGGTCCTAATATTTCATTATTATCTACCATGTAAAACCTCCTTTGAAATTTATTGATTTAATCTATAAAAGATTCAATTTTTAACATATGAATTAAATTCTCCACTGAAATAAATAAAATCTAGTACACCTTGAATATGTGCAAAACAAAAAATAGAAGCACATATATAAAATATGCTTCTATTATACATTCTCATCTTGCTAATGTCAAGAAAATTTTATCG
This sequence comes from uncultured Clostridia bacterium, assembly GCA_928721565.1. Taxonomy (GTDB): domain Bacteria; phylum Bacillota; class Clostridia; order TANB77; family CAG-508; genus CAG-269. The sequence continues at coordinate 889,202 of OV788638.1, read as the reverse complement.
ACAAACTTCGACATCTATCATTAATTTTTCTCCGTTTATGCTTACTTCTGTGTATGTTTCTCTTGTTTCATTAAATACTACATTTTCAGTTAAAGTTTCTTTCTTGATGTCTGCTTCAAATTTCTTTATAAGCTCTTCTAGCATTTCATTTTCAGATACATATAAATTTATTTTATCTAATACTTCAAAACCTTTATCTTTTCTCATATTTTGAACTTTTGATAAAATTTCTCTTACATATCCTTCTTCTTTTAACTCTGGAGTTATCGTTGTATCTAATACTACACCTATTTCTCCTTCACCTGCAAATGCAAATCCATCTTTTCCTTGCATTGTAATAAGCAAGTTTTCAGAAGTTAATTCTATTTGTGTTCCATCAATTTCAATATATTCTACTCCACCATTTTTTACTTTGTTCGCTAAATCCATTTGATTCAATTTAGAAATAGCTTCTCTTATTTTTGGTATTAATTTTCCATATTCTTTACCTAATACTGGCAAGTTTGGTTTTATTTCGAAATGAACATATTCATTCATATTTGCACCCAAATCTACTTCTTTAATGTTTAATTCTTCTTTAACTATATTTCCATAGTATTCAGGTAATGTATTTACAGATACTAACATTTTTGAAAGTGGTTGTCTGTTTTTGATATTTGCTGAATTTCTTGCGCTTCTTCCTAATTTAACTAATGTGTAAGCTAAGTCCATTTCATCTTCTAGTTTTTTATCTAATGCTCTTTCATCAACTTCTGGCCATAAACATAAATGAACGCTTTCTGGTGCTTTTTCATCTAATCCTACTACCAAATTTTGATAAATTTCATCTGTCATAAATGGTACAAATGGCGCTGATATTTTTATTAAGTTTACTAGATACTTTGTATAATGTTGTGTATGCTCCTATTTTATCGTCTGTCAATTCTTCTCCCCAGAATCTCTCTCTATTTGTACGAACATACCAGTTTGAAAGTTCATCTGTAAAGTCTTCTATTTGTAATGCTGCACTTGTTATATCATATTTATCTAAGTTTTTCTTCAACTTCTTTTATTAATGTATTTAATTTTGATAATATCCATTTATCCATTATATTTTCTGATTTGAAATCAGCATATTTATTAGGATTAAATTTATCTATTTCAGCATATAAAACATAGAATGAATATACATTCCATAATGTACTTAAAAATCCTCTTTGTGTTTCTTGTACATTGCTAATTCCTAATCTTGTTGGAAGCCATGGTGCTGAACATGTATAGAAATGCCATCTTGTTGCATCTGCTCCAACTGAATCTAACAATACCATTGGATCTACACCATTCTTCTTTGATTTTGACATTTTTTGTCCTTTTTCATCTAATACATGTCCTAATACTATACAATTTTCATATGATGGTTTGTCAAATAAACATGTTGATACTGCAAGTAATGTATAGAACCATCCTCTTGTTTGGTCAATTGCTTCTGAAATGAATTGTGCTGGGAAATGTTTTTCAAATTCTTCTTTATTTTCAAATGGATAATGCAATTGTGCAAATGGCATTGATCCTGAATCAAACCAACAATCTATTACTTCTTTGAATCTTGTCATTTCTTTTCCACATTCTGGGCATTTTAAGTGTACATTATCTATATATGGTTTGTGTAATTCAATTTCTTCTGGACAATCTATTGCTTTTTCTTTTAATTCAGCTATTGAACCAATACATTCTTCATGTCCACATTCACACTTCCAAACTGGTAATGGAGTTCCCCAATATCTATCTCTTGAAATTCCCCAATCTATTACATTTTCAAGGAATTTTCCAAATCTTCCTGTTCTTATTGTATCTGGATACCAATTTATTTTATTGTTGTTTGCAACTAATTCATCTCTTAATTTTGTCATTGCAACAAACCAACTTTCCTTTGGATAATATAAAAGCGGTGTATCACATCTCCAACAATGTGGATATGAATGTAGATGTTTTTCTTTAGAGAATAATTTTCCCTCATTAGCTAACCATTTACATATATCTTCATTACAATCTCTTACAAATTTACCTGCCCATGGTTCAACTTCTGGCACAAATTTTCCTGATTTGTCTACTAAATTTACAAATGCTATTCCATTTTGTTTTGCAACTAAACTATCATCTTCACCATAAGCTGGTGCTATATGTACAATTCCAGTACCATCTTCTATTGTTACATAATCTCCATGGATTACTTCAAATGCTTTTCCATCTACTTTTGCAAATGGCATTAATTGTTCATATTTTGTTCCTAATAATTCTGTTCCTTTGAATTCTTTAACTATTTCATATGGTGTTTCTTTTAATACATTTGTAAGTAAATCTTTAGCTAATATATAATTTTCATATTTTGGTTCATCATCTGTTCCAATATTAGCTTTTACTTCAACATATGTATATGCTTTATTAACACATAATGCTAAATTTGATGGTAATGTCCATGGTGTTGTTGTCCATGCTAATATGTATTTATCTTCTCCAACTACTTTGAATTTTGCAATACATGTTAAATCTTTTACATCTTTATATCCTTGTGCAACTTCATGTGATGATAATGCTGTTCCACATCTTGGGCAATATGGCATTACTTTATGCCCTTCATATAATAATCCTTTTTTCCACATTTCCTTTAAAGCCCACCATACTGATTCGATATAATCATTATGATATGTTACATATGGATTTTCCATGTCAACCCAGTATCCAACTTTGTTTGTCATTTCTTCCCACATATGTACATATGTGAATACACTTTCTTTACATTCTTTTACGAATTTTTCTACACCATATTCTTCTATTTGTTCTTTTCCTGATATTCCAAGTTTTTTCTCTATTTCAAGTTCTACTGGTAATCCATGTGTATCCCATCCTGCTTTTCTATCTACATGATACCCTTTCATTACTTTATATCTTGGAATAATATCTTTCATTACTCTTGTTTCAATGTGTCCAACATGTGGTTTTCCATTAGCTGTTGGTGGTCCATCATAAAATGTGAAATATCTTTTTCCTTTATTCATATCAAAGTTTTTCTTTATGATATTCTTTTGTTTCCACATTTCTGCTACTTTGTTTTCCATTCCTACAAATCCGTTTTTCAATTCTACTTTTTTGTACATAAAATCTCCCCCTTAACTATTTTTTACACTCTTAATGTCTTGTAGTTCAAATCTATATTTTTGTTTTACATTAGGATATTTGTTATGGTCTACTTCTGATAAGAACATTTCTTTTGGACGTACCCATAATCCTCCATCTTCATATAATCTTCTGTATACAACCATTTCTTCTTGTGTTTCAGAATCTTTTGCAATTCCTTCTACTAAATAATAATCTCCTTTAAAATGTTTGTAAATTCTATTAATTTTTAGTTCTTGCATTATCTCCCTCCTACTTTTGTACTTTTTCATATTTACTAATTTGAGAAAGCCCAAATTGTAATTATTCAACTAGCAAAACAAAACGCCCTAGTATGCATTTTATTTTGCATATTAGGACGAAATTTATATTATATTATTTATTCCGCGGTACCACCTATTTTAATATTAATTACTTAATATTCTCTCTTATATCTTTAACGCAGATTTACGTCAAAACTTACTTTTAATGTTCAGTTTTGCTACTAACGAAGGTGATAACAAATAATTTTTACTTTCAAACTCACACCAATTGTTTGATTCTCTCTCAAGATATTATATTACTTGTGTTGTCCTTGTTTTCGTATTTTATGTATATTATTATATCACATTTTTTTCATTTTGCAAGTATATTTTTTACTTTTTTTGTATATACTTATTATATATAGTTATAATTCACTATTACAATATATTATAAAATTAATAAAAAAACTAAAATAGTAAATTATAATTATAGCTAATTACATAAGCAAAAAGCAATGTAATGGATTGGAGGTTTTTTATGAATTTTGCTAGAGTTCAAGATGTTTTAAAAAATAAAGAAAAAGTTGATATTTTTTATGACGAACGTCCTGTTTGGATTCAAGGTGTAAACAACCATGTTGCTAAAGTAGGTTTTATTGACAATTTTGAAGAACGTGATGTTTTTATCGAAGATTTATATGAAAGAAATCTGTATAATTAAAATATTAAAAGACTGGTCTGTGCTACTAATGCACAAATCAGTCTTAATTTCACTAGTCTTTTGTTGTATATGGTAATATAGCAATGTGTCTAGCTCTTTTTACAGCAAGTGTTATGTCTCTTTGATGTTTAGCACAAGCACCTGTTGTTCTTCTTGGTAAGATTTTACCTTTATCATTGATGAATTTTCTTAATTGTTCAGGATTTTTATAATCTAATACAAAGTTTTTATCATTGCATAATGCACAAACTTTTTTTCTTTGTTTTCTGAACTTTGGATTGTAATCATCATCATAGTTGTTTCTATTATTTCTTTTTTTATTTTTTTCTGCCATTAGATTTCCCCCCTGTTCTAATTTTTAAAATGGTAAGTCATCACTTGAAGATACCTCAAAATCTGATCCTCCTGGTGTAGATGTTCCAGGCATTGTATTGCCGAATGTGCTTTCAAATGAAGAACTTGATGTGTCTCCATCTCTTCTACTATCAGCAAAATAAGCTTCTTCTGCAACAACTTCTGTAACATAGTGTTTTTGACCTTGGTCATCATCCCATGTTCTTGTTTGAATTCTTCCTATTATTCCAACTTGTTGACCTTTCTTAAAGTATTTACTGCAAAACTCTCCTAGCTTACTCCAAGCAACTATATTAATAAAGTCCGCTTGTCTTTCTTCTCCTTGTCTTACAAATCTTCTATTTACAGCTAACGAAAATGATGCTACTACTGTATTATTTGTTTGTGTATATCTTACTTCTGGGTCTCTTGTTAATCTACCCATTAAAATTACTTTGTTCATATTTTATCACTTTACCTTTCTACTTTATTTCAGGCCCCTGTATCCTAATTCATTTACTATTTTTTTATTGTGATGAATTTTAATATATCATCTGTTATTCTGTAAACTCTTTCTAGTTCTGTTATAGCTTCTGGATTTGATTCAAAATTGAATTGTACATAAAAAGCTTCTTTATTCTTTTTGATTTCATAAGCTAATTTTCTTTTTCCCATATCTACAACTTCTTCTACTTTTCCGTTTTCATTTATTAATCCTGTAAATTTGTCTTCTAAAGCTTTTAAACCTGCTTCATCAACGTTTGGATTAATAATGACGATACTTTCGTATTTGTTCATTATTTTCACCTCCTCTTGGATATATAACTTATACATCTCGTATAAGTAAGGGTTAAACTTGCTTGTTCACAAGTTATTATAAAAAAATAAAAACAAACGATTTTCCGTTTGTTTTATCTGGAGCAGGTAGTGGGAATCGAACCCACGTCATCAGCTTGGAAGGCTGAGGTTCTACCATTGAACTACACCTGCATGTACAATGCAAGGAAAATTCCATTTCATTTTGTTTAATTGGAGCAGGTAGTGGGAATCGAACCCACGTCATCAGCTTGGAAGGCTGAGGTTCTACCATTGAACTACACCTGCATTTCCCTGACAGTTATAAATTATAATGTATTATTTGATTTTTGTCAAGCTTTTTTATGAATTTTTTCAAAAAAAATTTTATTTAAAATTTCTTCAAAAAATCTCTTCCTATTTTCTACAATTTATGATAGAATTTCATTAGATTGTTAGAGAAAGGATTGTGATTTTAATGGAATTAAATAAATGTAGCCGTTGTGGTGCTTTTCATACAAATCCTGGAGATGTTTGTCCTAAATGTGCTAGCAAAGATTCTTTAGAATTATCTACATTCAAATCTTATGTAGCAGAAAATGGTTTTACTTCAATAGATATAGTTGCAGCACAAACAGGAATAGCTCAAAAGAATATTAGTAGATTTGCAGGATACCAAGGAATTAAAATATCAGAAAATACAAATCAAGGTGTTATAAATTCAGGAGTTGTTCTTAATTAATTAAACACAAAAAAGCTCATACTTAAGTGAGCTTTTTTATTTTATATGATTATCCTTTTTCTATTATAATTATTCCTCTATTTTTCCCTTTAACTAGTGCAAAGTCTTCTTTGCTTTCTTCATCTATTCTTTCTTTTTTTACTTTTCTATTAAATTCAAATGGTCTATTTTTAATTATCTCTACTTTTTCATCATCATCATATTCATCTGCATCCAAGTAGTATGGATCAAATATATATGCATATTCTTTATCAATTTTAGTTAATAAGCAATAGTGTTCTCCTTCTTGATGAACTCTTAATATTGCTACTCCTCCATTTTTTATCTTATTTTCTAATTCCTCATTATAGATAGAAAGTTGGTCTTTCGGAAGATTTTCACAAATAATTTTCATTCCTTTATTTGCTGCATTTGCATTTAACCAATTGCATAAAAATTCTAGTGCGTAGACTGACGTTCCGCCTTTTCCAACTTCACCAAATTCGTTTGTCTGGTCTAATGTAAATTGCATAATATGTTTATATATTGTTGGGCATATTTCTCCTCTTGCAAATAAATATCTCAATGCGTTTATTAGTGTTGTTGTTCCACAATCATATTCTGTTGCCTGATAAGCTAGTGGCGTTTTTAATTCTTCGTATTTTGCTTTGTTTTCCATTCCAAATCCCCTTTCCTATCTCAAATAAAAGAACTTTCACTATTTGCAGAGTAAAAGCTCTTTTTATATACTATAATAAATTATAGCACGTTATTATGTTGATTGCAATAATTTGATGTAAATATTGGTATAAAATTACTTCCATAATATTATTTATTCTTATAAAAAACGAATCCACAAATGTTTTTTCAAATACTTTAACATTCGCAGATTCTTATACTGGCTGGGGCACTGTGATTCGAACACAGGAATGTCGGAGTCAGAGTCCGATGCCTTACCGCTTGGCGATGCCCCAATATATTACTGCAAATTATATTATCACATAGAATAAAAATTTGCAACACAATGCTGCAAATTTTTATCAATTTATAAAATATTAGGTTAGGCTATATAAAATTTATTCTAGTATTCATACTCTGAAATTTCTTTCTCGTATTTCTTATAATCTGGAATATATTTTTCAATTATTTGATAAAATCTTTTTCCATGAGATTTATATTTCAAGTGGCAAAATTCATGTGCCACAACATATTCTATTGTTTCTCTTTTATATTTCATTAATTCTGGATTTATAGTAATTTTGCCATCTTCGCATTTAGCTATTTTTCCATTTATTAGTCTTACTTCATAATCTTCTGGAGCAAATCCTAACATTTTTCTTGTTTTCTCCATTATATCCTCTATTTCGTTTTCTGCAATTTGCTCATACATTTTTTCAATTGACATTTTTAAGACTTGTTCATTCCCTATTTTTTTATATTTAATTGGTAATACTATTTGTATTTTATAGTTTTCTTTTAAATTTAATTCTGGAGTTTTTATTTTTTCATAATCAACTTGTATATCATAGTTCTTTCCAAATATTTTTACTGATTGCATATTTGAAAGATCTTCTTCATATTCTTGCATTTTACTTAATATCCAATTTTTCTTTTCTTGTACTATTTGTTGAATTCTGTTTGATGTAAAATACCATGGTGCATTTACCACTACTTCACCATTTTGCACTGTTATATACATGTTTGTGTTTACAGCCTTATTAACTGTATATGTTATTACATTACCTTTTCTTCCAAATATACTCATCAGTTTTCCTCCTTTTTATTTTCGAATTATTGTTCGTTTTTGTTGTTCTTATTTTATATCCTATTTTTAATTTTGTCAATACTTTTTCGAACATTTTTTTGTATTTTGAAATTTTTTGTTACAATTCACAGTTTATAAGAAAATATATTTAGAAATTAATAATATATTGTTTTGAAATACTGCGTAGGTGACCAAACACCAAGGTATAAAATTATTATTTTTTTAGAATCTATATCATTCAGCTGTGAATTGCAACAAATTTTTAATATACTATTTACAGCTTGTAAAACATATATTTAATTGAGGTGTACTATGAAAAAAAATCATTTTTATATATTAAAATTAAAGCAACTTATTTTACCATTTCTATTAATCATATTCACTATATGTTTACTAATATTTTCTAACACTAATCTGTATGCTGCAAAAAGCGGATTGCTACTATGGGCCAATTCCATAGTCCCTACTTTATTCCCTTTCTTTGTTGCTACAGAATTACTAAGTCATACAAATTTCACATATTATTTAGGAAAAGTCTTAAACAGATTTATGAAACCTGTTTTCAACATTAGAGGTGAAGGTAGTTTTGCTCTTATTATGGGTATCATTAGTGGATATCCAACAGGTGCTAAAATCGCTGCAAATTTTCGCTTAAATAATATTTGTTCAAAAGAAGAATGTGAACGTCTTTTAAGCTTTACCAATAATTCTGGACCACTATTTATCTTAGGAACTGTAGGAATCTCAATGTTTGGAAATTCTACAATCGGAGTTTTATTATTAATTAGTCATTTGCTAGCGTCTATAACTGTTGGAATTATTTTTAGGTTTTGGAAATTAAATATTAACCAACCCTCTATCACTAATTCTTCTTACAAAACTTCTAATGATAATATTTCTCTATCAAATTTAGGCGGAATAATTGGAAATAGTATTACGAATTCAATTAATACAATTTTATTAATTGGTGGATTTGTAGTTTTATTCTCTGTTATAATTTCAATTCTACAAAATAGCCAACTTTTAAATGTTCTAACAAACTTGTTAAGTCCTATATTTAGCTTTTTACATATTCCTGAAAAATTTTCAACAGGTTTCATCTCTGGCATTTTAGAATTGACAAATGGTTTAAATATTATTTGTAACCTTCCAGAAAAACACCTATCATACAACATTATTCTATCCTCTTTTCTTCTAGGTCTAGGTGGATTATCTGTCTTACTTCAAGTTTGGAGTACAATTGCAAAAACAGATTTATCTATAAAACCATATATATTAGGAAAATTATTACATGCTTGCATTTCTGCTTTATATACTTTTTTATTTTTAAAAAACTTCGTTATATTTAACTTTGATCTATAAATGTTCATTTAAGAACCGGTCCCAAACGACCAGTTCTTAAATTTTGAAATTGCAAACTAATATATTTTTGCAGTTATATTTTTTGCAGTATTTTCCATGACAATTTTTATAGTTTTACCTGTATTGTTCTTAAATTTAAAATCATAACTGCCATATGCAACAGCTGCATCCTTCCCATCTTGAATATATGGTACATGGTTACTATGCTGATGCCTTTCTACAACTTCTAATCCTGGTACTTTTAAAACTGCATTATATAATGTTGTACTTACTTGACAATTTCCTCCTCCAAGCCCTTTTTCTTTTTTTCCATCTACATATATATCTGCTTCTTGATATCCTTTGGCAGTAGTTGCTTTTCCTACTGTATTACAAAATGAAAAAGTTTCCCCTGGCTTTACTGATTTATTCGTTAATGATTTACATGTTATTGAAATGTTGTTTTGTCTTTCAGCATCCTTAGTATAGATTTTAGTCGAAAATTCTGCCATTGCTTTTTCTTGATTAGTAGTTTTTACATTATTTGATGCATTATTAGTTGCCGTATTATTTATATTACTATTTGTTCCATTAGAAATTTCACTTTTGTTTTCGTTGTTAGTATTATTACTTGATATATTGCTATTTTGATTTGTACTACTTCTTTCAGCTTGATAATTTGACTCATTATTATTTTTCTCGCTAACTTTTTTATCATTCGAAGTTTTCCACCATAAAATTCCACCTACTATTGCTATTGCAATTACAGATATTATTATCACTGTCTTTTTCATTATTTAATCATCCTTTCTTGCTTTTAAATTATTTTATCCCAAAATACCAAATATTATTGACAAATTAATAATAAATATAGTATAATTATTTGTGTATAAATTTTTAAAGGAGATTATTATGTTAGCTAAGTATTGGAAAAAAATAGGTTTATTTATTTTAATAGTTGCTTGTATATTTAATGTTATGACTAAATTCGTACATAAAATGTCTTTAAAAAGTGAACTAGAAACTTCAGCAACATATGTAAATCAAGAAAAAAATAAAAATTTAGACGAAGATAACAAAAATAATTAATATACTTATATTTGGAAAGAGGTGAATTCACATGAAAGAAGGATTACATCCAACATATAACCAAACAACTATTACATGTGCATGCGGAAATGTATTAGAAGTTGGTTCAACAAAAAAAGATTTAAAAGTAGATGTTTGCTCAAAATGTCATCCATATTGGACAGGTAACCTAAGACTTGATACTAAAGGTGGTAGAGCTGACAGATTTAGAAAAAAATATGGTCTTGCATAAAAAAATGGCTTTCGAACAAAGCCACTTTTTTTTATTATACCAAAAAAAGATTGCCCTACAGACAATCTTTTTTTCTTTACTTTTGCAATAGAACTATTTTATAATCGTAATCATGATATTTTGTAAAATAGCTTGTTTCTGAAATCTTATTATAATCTGTTCCTTTAAAAACATCATCTACAACGGATTTTTTTCCATTATCTATAAACCAAACTCTACTAGAACATTTATTTATAAAGTCTTTAGTTATACATACTTCATAATTAGGATCAAAAGCTTTATAAGCCTCTTCTACTCCCCAATTATCTTCATTATAAAAATACACTTGATTGTTCTCAAAATGTATTGCAACAACTGCACCTCCACCAAAATCACCATATACTATAGTATCTCCTGATTGTATATTATTTTTAAGATATCTTATTGGTTCTAAATTTATGGAACTATAATTATTCTTCATCATCTTTATATTATTATATATTCCTAATATTGAAACTATTAAAAGAATAGAAATAGTCACAAACTTATTTTTTTCCTTTCCTAATATAAAACTTAATGCAAATATGTATAATCCTGTAATAACAAATAAGTATCTATAATGTAATACAGGTGTTTTCATTACCTTTGTAATAATCATTGCTGCTAGTATTACTAAAAAGTATAATATTACAGACCATTTAAATGCATTTAAATCCTCTTTTGCTTTTTTATACTTATATGTTTTGTAAATTATATATACATATATTACTATCGCAAATATTGTTGGAATTAAGAGTTCTGAATAATCAGAAGATTCCTCTGGAGTTTTTATAAAGCCTGCTAGTTGAGCACTTAATAATTCCATTGGTGTTTTTGGAAATACAAAATTAATCCAATATCCACTTGATACATTACTCAATTGTGTAACAAAGTTTATTAACCATGGCAAATATGCTACTAACTGTATTATTCCAAATGATACAATAAATAATATTCCTTTTTTTCTTTTATTTATTATTAAATATACTAACAATATTACATTTATCAATCCAGCTGCCATAAGTCCATAATAGTGTACATATATGCAAAACAAACTTGTTACACCAAAAATAATCCAATTTTTAGTTGAATCTGCTTTTAAAAGCCTATAAGCATAAATTGCCAGTATTGTTACAGCTAATATTGCCCATGAATACATTCTTATTTCTATAGCATATTGCGCCATTGTTGGTAAAAACGCAGATAAAAAAGAAAATATAAAGCCTGTTTTTTCTCCAAAATCTTTTTTTATATGCGTATATCCCAAAATTATCATTATTGCTATTGGAATAACTGAAAATATTCTATATGCTATTATAGATCCATTTGTTAATAAATAAACCATTCTTAGCATCCAATAATATAAAATTGGATGCACATCATTGCCACCTATTGTCCATATATCTTTTAATGTATGTCTAGCTAGCCCTACTGAGTAACACTCATCAAACCACAAGTTTTTATGAAATGCTCCAAGTGATATAAATATTATTCCAATTATAATAATCGCTATATGCTTTTGCTTGATAGTTATAGAACTTAACCTTTTTTTTATTTTATCCATTATTTACTTCCTCCTAAGTTCATTTTTTATTTTTCAAAAATTATTCTACTAAAAATCAAAAAAAATAGCAAGTTTTTCTTGCTATCAAATATTATATTATTCTTCAAAAGTTTCTCCATCAGCTTGCAGATAATCAGATGTCACCTGATAATCTGATTTTTTTTGATTTTCAGCGACTTTTTCTTCTTGCCTTTTTATTTCAGGGCTTTTATTTTTTTCATTATATCTATTACGCATTTCATTAATAATTTTTTTAGTTCTAACCTCTTTCTCTTGAATTGATTTGTTAAACATTTCATTTATTTTCTGCATTAAGTCTGGAACATAGTCTAAAATCTTGTCAAAACAAGAATCGTGGTCAACTGGCATTAACTTAACATTACCTTCTTGAACGACTAAAAAGGCTACAGGATTTATTGATACTCCTGCACCAGCTCCTCCTCCAAATGGTAATTTATATTGAATTTCCTCATCTTTATCTTTTTTATTATATTCTTTTAATGTCTCTCCTCTAAACTCACTTCCACCGGAAGCAAAGCCAAAGCCTACTTTAGAAATTGGAATTATAGTTATTCCAACTTGAGTTTCTATTGGTTCTCCTATTATTGTATTTACATCTACCATATCTTGTATACTACTCATAGCTGTTATCATAAGATTTTCTATTGGATGTTCATTCATACTATATCCTCCACCTTTTCAATTTTGCACATTTAAGAACCGGTCCCAAATGTGCAAAATGTTCAAAAATTAATTTATATATATATTGCATCAAATATATTGAAAATATACCATCTAATCTAATTTTTATAAAATTTTTATTTGTATAGATTGGAATTACTTGATATTTTGGCTTTTTTATTAATATTCCTAGTATACTTGATATTATTCCAACTAAAATTGCTGTAAGAACTGCATCTTCCGTTCCTATTTGTGCATTTAAATCAATTTTTTCTATATCTAAATCTATATTTTTTAGTAAACTTTTATAATTTATTTTTAAATCTTTATCCTGTAAAATTTTTATATCAATATTTTTATTCTTAATTTTAAAATCTGGTCGTTTCATATTTTTCACATTATTTTTAAATATCTTTATTTTACCAAATATCAGTATATAAACATTTATTTTACTCTCTTCATTTATTTTTTTCCCTTGTGGTTGTTCTGTATCTATTATTAGATTTTGGACTTCAATTCCAACCCTACTTGTATGTATTATTATAATTAGCCCTATAATAACTAATATAATTATAAAAACAAAAAGAAAAAACAATATTATCACCTCTTTCTTTTAGTGTAATATTATTTTTTCCGTTTTTTTACATTTTAGTCTTATTTAACTCGATTTTTTTCTACTTCTATATCCCCAAAAAGCTCTTCTTGTTCTGTTACAACTTTGTTTCTTCTTGACATTTCTAATAAACCAGAAAATGCTGTTACAACTTCTTTTTTATCATGTTTTTTTATCGAAAACATCTTATTAAATGAAAATTTTTTAAATTTAATCAATGCTCTATACATTTGTTTTACTGTCTCCCCAACAGAATATGTCTCTGTTATTGCAATCTTTTCAATATTTGATGCATTTTCGTTTATTTTTTCACTATTTTTTTTGATTATACCTTTATAAATTTCTGGAATAACTTTATTATTATATTCTTTTTCCATCTTCTGCTTTGGCAATTCAATTTCTTCTGATATTTTATAAAATCGTTTTGAATATTGCAAAAAATTTTCTTTTAATTTTTTAGTTATTTCCTTATATTTTTTATATTCTATAATTCTTCTTATTAACTCTTCTTCTGTTAGTTCTTCTTCTTCTTCTCGAACCTTAGGTAATAAATGTTTAGACTTTAAATATAATAGTGTTGATGACATTATTAAAAATTCACTTGTTATTTCTAAATTCAATTGTTCCATTTGTCTTATATAATCTACATATTGATCAGTTATTTTACTTAGGTTAATATCATAGATATCCATTTTATTTTTATCTATTAAATGACACAATAAATCTAATGGACCTTCAAAATTGTCTAGCTTTATTGAGTATCTATTTGTTTCAAGTGTTAATATATTTTGCATTTAAATCTTATATCCCTTTCTATATAAATATTGTTTTATTTCTTCTTCTGATGCTCCTGATTTTTTTTGTCTAATTTTTTCAGCACATCTTTCTTCATATTCATTTAATTCTTCATAATTTTTATCAATATATTGTTCTATAAGCTTTCTATCCAAGCCCTTTGCAATTAACTTGTATTTAATTTCTTTTACTGACATTGTTTTTAAATTCATGTATTCTTTTACTTGTCTTTCAATAAAATCATAATCATCCAAATATTTGGCCTCTTTTAAATATTCAATAATTTCATCTAACATATTTTCTTCTATTTGCCCTTTAAATTTTCTTCTGACTTCTTGTTCTGTTCTTTTCTTATATGTAATATATTTGAATACTTTTGTTTTTTGTATATCGAATTCTTTTAGTTTTTCAAAATTTAAAGTGCTTTCAAAATCTTCTATAATTTTCATTTTTTAGTAATCCTTTCCTAAGTATTTTATATTATTTTGTTGTTTTTTGCAAGATTTTTCAAGTATATTTTGCTTTAAACAAATCATACTATAAATAGGTTTTATTTTGTTGTTTTGCAAAACAAGACCATAAAATATTTTCGAATCGAATTTTAGGAGGTCAATATGAGAAAGAAATCACTTTTTATAGTTGGTTTATTGATGGCTGTTATTCTTATGCTTGCTACAACATTAAGTTTTGCAACAGATGGAAATGGTGCTATGAATGGTGTTAATGATGCTGTTAACGGTGTTCGTAACACTGTCGGTGGAGCTGAAAATGCTGTTGAAGGAGCTGTAAAAGATGTTACTAATACTACAAAAAATGCAACAGATAATACTACAAATATGGGAATAACTCGTAATAACACTCAATCTACAAACTATACAGCTAATAGAACTGCTACAACTGGTACTGCAACTAATGCTGGTACATTTTTAGGTATGTCTTCTACTATGTGGACTTGGCTTATCTTAGCTATTGCCGTTGTTGCTATTATAGCTTTAGTTTGGTATTATTCTAATCAACTAACTAGAACTAGAAATTATGATGATAATGATCAATAATATGTCATAACAAAAAAAATTATATCTTTAGAAATTAATAGCTTATATTTTAAGTATTTCTTTATACTAATTAAAATATATTCATTATTATGTAGCATACTTTAAGTTACTAGTTAATGATGTATTTTAAATTGATATCGAGAAATACTTTAAATATAAGCTTTAAATGCAATGACAAATGTGCAAGGAGAAATTTTAGAAATTCTTATGTAGTTTTATGGTAAGAGTTCACGATAGTGGAAAGGACCCATAAAACAAATTAGAAGTTCTTAAATTTCGTATTAAGCCGAGGAATATAATGCAAAGCTTATATTTAAAGTATTTCGTATAAAAATCCAACAAAAACCATTAACTAGTAATTTAATATTTATTTTTAATTTGGCTTTTATTACGCAATTTTATGTGTTATAATAGTTACTATAATTAGAAATAACGGAGGTTATGTATGAGTTCAAACGTAAAATTAATTGCAAAAAATCCAGTAGCATATCATAATTTTAATATAGAAGATAAATATGAGGCCGGAATCGTTTTGACTGGCACAGAAATAAAATCAATTAGAAAAGGTAGAGTCAATTTAAAAGATAGTTACGCCGGTTTTAAAGATGGCGAATGCTACATATATTCTATGCATATTAGCCCTTATGAACATGGAAACATTTTTAATAAAGATCCTTTACGTGATAGAAAATTACTTTTAAATAAAAGAGAACTTAATAAACTTTTTATAAAAGTTAAACAAGACGGATATAGCTTAGTTCCAATAAACTTATATTTTAAAGGTAGTTTTGTCAAATTAGAATTAGGTGTTGGCAAAGGTAAAAAACTATATGATAAGCGCCAAGATATCGCTCAAAAGGATGCTGAACGTAGAATGAAGAAAGCTCTGAGAGCTAATGAAAAAGGTAATTTTTAAGAGTTGTCCCCTATATTGTTTTTACAACTTACAGGGACAGCTCTTTATTCTTTTTATTTTATGCTTTATTTGCAGAACCAAATACATCTTTCATTTTGTGTGCTACTGTTTGTTTTACTAATTCTCTTGCTGGTGTTAAATATTTTCTTGGATCAAAAGCACTTGGATCTTCAACAAATACTTTTCTTATTCCTGCTGTCATTGCTAATCTTAAGTCTGTATCTACATTTATTTTTGAAACTCCAGATACACTTGCTTCATGTAATATTTCATCTGGTACTCCTTTTGCTCCTGGAATATTTCCTCCATATTCGTTACACATATTTACTAACTCTGGTATTACTGTTGATGCACCATGTAATACTATTGGAGTATTTGGTATTCTTTCTTTTATTTGTTTTAATATATCAAATCTTAATTTTGCTTCTCCTTTAAATTTATATGCACCATGACTTGTTCCTATAGCTATTGCTAATGAATCAACTCCTGTTCTTCTTACAAATTCTTCAGCTTGTTCTGGATCTGTATACATTGCATCTGATGATGCAACATTAACATCATCTTCTATTCCAGCTAGTTTTCCAAGTTCTGCTTCAACTACTACTCCATGTGCATGTGCATAGTCTACCACTTCTTTTGTTAATCTAATATTTTCTTCAAAATCATATTTTGAACCATCAAACATTACTGATGTAAATCCACTATCTACACACATCTTACATGTTGCAAAATCTGGTCCATGATCCAAATGTATTGCTATTGGTATTTCTGGATGTTCTTCTACTGCTGCTTCTACCATTTTCATTAAATAATTTATTTTTGCATATTTTATTGCACTTGATGATGCTTGTAATATTACTGGTGATTTTTGCTCTGCTGCGGCATCAACTATTCCTTGTATTATTTCCATATTATTTACATTGAACGCTCCTATTGCATAGCCTTCTTTCATTGATTTCTCAAACATTTCCTTAGTTGTTACTAATGCCATAATTTATCACTCTTCCTTTCTTTTCCTTAATTCTATTTCTATTTAACCTTTTTGTCAATATCAAATTATAAAAAACTGTACAGAAAAAGTGACAATAACAACCACTTTGAAATTATTTATTATATTCATAACTTCCACACATAGATTCATCAGACTCACATGTATCACAGTCCTGTGTTGGCACTACTTGAATTGATTGTAATGTACATCTTTTTGTGTTTCCATCTTGATATACACAGCTTTCCACTGTGCAATTTATTTTTTGATTTTTTTCCACAATATATCATCCTTTCAAAAATAATATTTATGACAAAGTCACTTATCTTAGTATTTCCATAATTATATTTTTTATGCCATCGCATAAATTTCTGTTTTTTTCGTATAATAAATATAATATTGAAAGGATAAAATTATGAGTGCAAAAGTTATTTTATTTAGTTATCAAATTGGAGAAATTAGCAATTTTTTAAATAAGTTTTACTCTTTTCCTCAAACTATTAACGATACATCTTTGTCTTGGGAAAAACATTTTCTTAACCCTGTTGACATTTCAGAAATAGTTGCTGCATTTTCTGATAATCATACTTCTTTTAATATTGACATGTGGATTTCTCTTGATAAAGATGTTTTTATAAAAATTTCTCCAGCAAATGCAGATATTGTCATAAAATATATATTTGAAAGATATCCATATTAATATTATGCTATCTTATTTCTTAATTCATTAGCATATTGAAGTGTTACATCATTAATTTCTCCTGATGATATACGTGCTATTTCGCATAAAACTTCTTGCTCATTTAGTAATCTTACATTTGTGTATGTTCTGTCATTTTCTACTTTTTTGCTTATAAAATAATTATAATCTGCCATTGCTGCAATTGGTGCTAAATGTGAAATACATAAAACTTGATGATTTTTTGATATACTTCTCATTTTATTTGCTACTGATTTTGCTGCTTTTCCGCTTATTCCAGTATCAATTTCATCAAATATCATAACTGGCATATTATCCACTTCTGCTAATACTTTTTTTATTGCTAACATTATTCTTGACATTTCTCCTCCTGATGCAATTTTAGTTAACTCACTTTCATTTTCTCCAACATTAGTTTTAATAAATATCCCTACCTGATCTTTTCCATCTTCAAAAAATTCATCTATTTTATATTCTACTTTTACATTGATTTTTGCATTCTTCATTTCCAAGTCTACTAATTCTTTGTTTATTCTCGTGTTTAATTCTCGTGCATTTTCTTTTCTTATTTGGCTAATCTTCTCTGCTATTTTGTTCATTTCTTGTTCTATTTGTTTTTGCTCACTTTTCAATTTATTATTATATTCATCTACATTTTCAATTTTCTTTATTTCTTCATCTATTTCTTCGGCATATTTTAATATTTCATCTATATTATTTCCATATTTTCTTTTTAAATTATCTATTATATCTAGTCTTGTTTCTACTTCTTCTCTTTCTTGTTCGTCAAACTCTATATCTCCTAGATACCCATTCACATCTGAAGAAATTTCTTGTATTTCATAATATATATTTTTCAAGTTTGATACTATTTCCTCATATTTTTTATCTATATTTTCAATTTTTTCTAATGCTCTTATTGCATTTCCTATTAAATCTATTGTGTTTTCTCCTATTGACATTTCTGCTTCAGCTAAATTTTTAGCAATTTTTTCTGAATTCTTAATTAGCTTACTTTTTTCTTCTAATTCAATTTCTTCTCCATTTTTTAATCTTGCTTCTTCTATTTCCTCTAATTGATATCGTAATAAATCTAACTTTCTTTGTTTTTCTTTTTCGTCTCCGTAATTATTCTTTAACTCTCTTTTTATTTCATTATATCTTTGATATTTTTCTTTATATTCCATTTTTAGATTAAATACTTCTTCACCTGAAAAATTATCTAAATATTTTATATGTGTTTTGTTATCTAATAACTTTTGATTATCATTTTGCCCGTGTATTTCTATATAATTACTCATAAAATTCTTTAATTCAGCTACAGTTACTAATCTACCATTTATTTTACACATATTTCTACCATTATTATAAATTTCTCTTGTTACTATAATGTTACCATCCACTGAATTTACATCATTTGGAGCATACATACATAATTCAACATATGAATAATTTTCACCTCTTCTTATCATTTCTTTTGAAAATCTTCCACCACTTATTATATTTATTGAATCTATTATTAGTGTTTTTCCTGCTCCAGTCTCTCCTGTTAATACATTCATTCCTTTATTTAAATTTATTTCTAAATCATCTATTATTCCTATATTTTTAATGTGTAAATTTGTTATCATAATAACCGTCTCCATTTCTTTTTTCAAATCTTTGTTCGTCAATTATTATAATAATCTTTTTGCCTTTTGTCAATAGTTTTGCGAATATTTTTTCGCTTTTTTAAAAGTAAAAAAACAGTATAACTATAATAGTTATACTGTCTCTTTGTTAAGCATTTTCCTCTACAGGATAAACACTTACTTGTTTTTTATCTCTACCTTTTCTTTCAAATTTAACTGTTCCATCTACTAAAGCAAATAGTGTATCATCACTACCTTTTCCAACATTAACTCCTGGATGTACTTTAGTTCCTCTTTGTCTAACTAGAATATTTCCAGCTAAAACAAATTGACCGTCAGCTCTTTTGACACCAAGTCTTTTAGATTCACTGTCTCTACCGTTTTTAATACTACCTTGACCCTTTTTATGTGCCATTCTTCTCACTCCTTTCGGCTTTATAATTGTTTATTTTAATTTCTCTTAATAATCTTAATTAATTATTTTGTTTCTGTTTTTTCAGTTTTTGTTGCCTTTACAGTTTTTTCTGTTTTTTCAGCTGTAGTTGTTTTTTTAGCTGCAGTTTTGATTCCTGTAATTTCAACTTTTGTGTATGGTTGTCTATGTCCTTGTTTCTTTCTTTCATTTTTCTTAGCTTTCATTTTGAATACAATAATTTTTTTAGCTTTTCCATGAGAAACAACTTTTCCTTCAACCTTTACACCTTTAACATAAGGATTTCCTACTTGTACTTTTCCATCTTCTGATACTAAGATTACTTTATCAAATGCAACTTTTTTTCCTTCCTCTGCATTTAATTTTTCGAAAAATACTACGTCTCCTTCTGATACTTTGTATTGTTTTCCACAACTTTCAATTACTGCGTACATTTAAAATGCACCTCCCTTATTTGTATACTCGCTAATCCTTAAAAAAGGCAGTTATCTTTAGGCTTTGAGCCCTCATTTAACATTTGGTAGCCTTGACTAAGCGGATTACAGTTATTAATTTTAACATATTTGCCAATACTTGTCAAGGTTTTTGTCAAAAAAACAAGGCTATGCCGCCTTGCTTTTATTATTCTTTAATTGAATTATAAAAATTAGCTGTAGTTGCACTAACATATGGTAATACATAAATATAAGCAATACCTAATGTTATTGAACCTAACAAATACCACCAGAAGAAAGATAATTGTAATACAAATAAATCAAATTTGTGTCCATCCATTATTTCCTTACTTTTTGACAATGCTTCTCTTGCAGTAAGTTCTGGATTATCAGCTAATATGTACATAGCCATAGAATATGAATATACTTTTACAATTCCAGGTATTATAAATAATAATGTCCATAAAAATGTAAAGAATTGTGTTATAATAGCTAACCAAACTGCTTTTCCTGTAATATTAAATCCATTAAAAACATCTCCAACTGAAATTTCTTCCCTTTTAGTAAGCTTTAAATATATCATGCACATAGAAATTTCAAATGCTGGAGTAATGATTAATGCTCCTATTGGCCCTATTACAGGTATATATGCACATGCTACTCCAAGTATTCCAACTATTAACATCATAACAAATAAAATTCCTATTTTTCCTTTTATTTGTTCTTTTGCTGCAGTTTTTAATTCGATTCTTGTCATATTTTTCCCCTCCTATTTATTCTCCACTTAAATTTTATGTCTTTTTTTCATTTCTGTCAATGCTTTTTATAACTATATTAATTTTTCTAATTCCTTTATCTTATCTCTAATCTCGGCAGCTTTTTCAAATTCCATTCTACTAGCAAATTCAAGCATTTCATCTGTCAATTTATTTATAGTTTCTTTAATATCTTCTTCTTTTTCTAACTTGTATTCTACTCCAATATTTTCAGTCTGTATTGCTCTAATTGAATCTCTAACTGATTTCTTTATTGTCTTTGGAACAATATTGTGTTCTTTATTATATGCCTCTTGAATCCCACGTCTTCTATTTGTTTCTTTTATTGCCTTTTCCATTGAATCTGTAAGTTCATCTGCATACATTATAACTGTTCCATCTGTATTTCTTGCAGCACGCCCTATTGTTTGAATTAACGAACGTTCTGAACGTAAGAAACCTTCTTTGTCTGCATCAAGTATTGCTACTAACGAAACTTCTGGAATATCCAATCCTTCTCTTAATAGATTGATTCCTACTAAAACATCAAATTCACCCAAACGTAGTTTTCTAATAATTTCCATTCTTTCTAGCGCCTTAGTATCTGAATGCATATAGTTTACTTTTATGTCTAAACTTTTTAGATATTCTGTTAAGTCTTCTGCCATTTTTTTAGTTAATGTTGTTACTAGAACTCTTTCTTTTCTTTCAACTCTAATTCTTATTTGTTCTAATAAATCATCTATTTGGTTTGCAACTGGTTTTACTTCTATTTTAGGATCAAGTAATCCAGTTGGTCTTATAATTTGTTCAACAACATTATCTTTAGCATGTTCTTTTTCATAGTCTGCTGGTGTTGCACTTACAAATACCACTTGATTTATTCTTTCTTCAAATTCATTGAACATAAGTGGTCTATTGTCAAATGCTGATGGAAGTCTAAATCCATATTTTACAAGTGATTCTTTGCGTGCTCTGTCTCCATTGTACATTGCTCGTACTTGAGGAATTGTTGCATGTGATTCGTCTATTAATAGCAAAAAGTCTTTTGGAAAATAATCAAATAATGTAAATGGTGGACTACCAGCTTCTCTACCACTAATATGTCTTGAATAATTTTCTATTCCTTGGCAAAATCCAGTTTCTTTCATCATTTCTATATCAAAATTTGTTCTTTCTTGAATACGTTGTGCTTCTATTAATTTATCTTGACTTTTAAAATATGCTACTCTTTCGTCTAACTCTTGTTCTATTGTTTGTATTGCTCTTTCCATCTTTTCTTTAGATGTTACATAGTGTGAATTTGGGAATACCATTACATGTTCTCTTATTCCTATTGTTTTTCCTGTTAATGGATTTATTTCACTTATTTTTTCAATTTCGTCTCCCCAGAATTCTACTCTTATTGCTGATTCTCCTTTGTCTGATGGGTATATTTCTACAATATCACCTTTTGCCCTAAATGTTCCTCTTTTAAAGTCTATCTCATTTCTTGAATATTGCATATTTACTAATTTTTTAAGCATTTTATCTCTTTCTACTTGCATTCCTGGGCGCAATGATACTATCATATTTTCATAGTCTATTGGATCTCCTAATCCATATATGCATGATACTGATGCTACTATTATTACATCTCTTGTTTCAAATAATGATGCTGTTGCTGAATGTCTTAATTTGTCTATTTCATCATTTATTGATGCATCTTTTTCTATATATGTATCTGATTGTGCTATATAACTTTCCGGCTGGTAATAATCATAAAAACTTACAAAATATTCGACATGACTGTTAGGAAAAAATTCTTTAAATTCTGAATATAATTGTCCTGCTAGTGTCTTATTGTGTGCTAATACTAGTGTTGGCTTTTGTACATTTTGTATTATATTTGCCATTGTAAAGGTTTTTCCAGAGCCTGTAACACCTAACAATGTCTGAAATTTTTTTCCTTCTTTTATTCCTTTTATTAAATATTCTATTGCTTTAGGTTGATCACCTGTTGGCTTATATTCTGAGTGTAATTTAAACATATTTCCTCCATTTTAATTTTTTTCATTTAATTCAAAATTTTTCTTTTCTTCTTCAACCGCTTCAATCAATTCATCTTCAGTAGGTAAGTGTAATTTGTATTCTGATGCAAAAATGCTTTCATTGTTTTCCGGTAAAGTATATTTTACTACTGTTTCATTTTTATCTGTGCACAGTAAGATTCCTATACTAGGATTTTCATCTTCCTTTCTCTCTTCTCTATCATAATAATTCACATACATTTGCATTTGTCCAATATCTTGATGTGTAACTTTTCCTATTTTCAAGTCTATTATTACAAAACATTTTGCTAACCTATTATAAAAAACCAAATCTGGGTAAAAATGGTCTTCTTCTAAAGTTAATCTAACCTGGCTCCCCACAAACATAAATCCTTTTCCTAACTCTAATAAAAATTCTTTTAAATGTTCTAATATATTTTTTTCCAAATCACTTTCTAAGTATTCAGTATTTTCCTTTATATCTAAAAATTCTAAAACAAATGGATCTTTTACTAAGTCTTTTCCTGTTTTTATAACCTGTCCTTTTTCTGCTAATTCTAATACTTTTTCTTTATCTTTAGATAGAAGCAACCTCTCATACAACAATGAATTTTTCTGCCTTTGTAACTCTCTAACACTCCATTTGGAGCTTATTGCTTCTTTTAGATAAAAATTTCTTTTATTTTCTTCTTTAATTTTTATTAATTCTAAATAATGCGACCAACTTAAATTTCCGAGACAGTGTTTCGGAATTTTGAAAAATATTATAAAATTTCCTCATTTTCTCAAGATTGTCTACAGAAAATCCTGTTCCAAATTCATTTGTTAATTTTTTCGATAATTTTTCTAAAACTGAATCACCATAACTTGCTCTTTCATTTCCATTCTGTATTTCCATTATGATTTTCCCAATATTCCAGTATAGATTTAACATTTCTGTATTTACAACACTATAAACTCTAGCCCTACTTTTATTTATTAACCCTTTTATTTCTTCAAATATTGGATTTATATTTTCATCACCTATAGACATTCCTTTTTCCATACAATGCACCTCTTTTTATTTTCTACATTATATCACGCAGTACATTTGTTTGCAATATTTATATAAAAAACACCCATTTTTACATAGGTGCTTTTTCATAAAACTCTGCTTTTTTAACTATTCATAATCTACAACATCAATCCATTTTTCTAGAAATTCTTTATTTTCAGCTCCGCCTTTTTTTAGTTGAACAGCTGCAACTATTGGTATCCATCTTTGGATTCCTCTTCTCTCAAGTCCACTTTTTTCTGTAAATAATTCTAAATATTTTTCTGCTAATTCTGTTTGGCCATTTAAAGAAAATAGTAAAAATGTTTTTGCTACATCTGCTGATGCATTGCCTTGTGTAGCATGTGCCCAGTCAATGATACTGTATTCTCCATTTGCATTTATTATTACATTACTTGGGTTAAAATCTCCATGGCATAATTTGTCATGATTTTTTGTTCCTTCTAATCTTTGTAATAATTCATATCTTGTTGTATCATCTATATCAGCTTCTTCTAGTTTTCTTCTATATTTGTCTTTTAATCTATTTAATGTTGGTACTTTTTTTGACATTATCTCTAATTGAATATTTACAAATAAATTTAAATATTCATCTTGTCTCTCTGGATGTTCTCTCATTAAAACATCTAACGGAGTTCCTTCAATAAATTCTGTAACTAATGCCCATCTATTCTCTATTTTTGTAACTTCAAGTAACCTTGAAATGTTCAAATCTGTACTTTCTTCTACTCTCGACTGAATCAATGCTTCATTTAAAATTGCTGCTTTTGAATAATTTTCTACAAATAATTTTATTGTTTTGTTTCCATCTCTATATACTGTTTTTGTTCTTCTTTCTGCAATTGATTGGCTTAAATTATATTCCATTTTTCATCACATTCCTCTCTCTTAAATTGCAAAATAATTACACTTTTAATTTCCATAATATGTTTTTAAATATATATCTTTCAATTCACTAATTAATGGATATCTTGGATTTGCTCCTGTACATTGATCATCAAATGCTTTTTCTGACATTTCATCTAATGTAGCTAAAAAGTCTTGTTCTTCAATTCCATATTCTCTGATTGTTTTCTTTATTCCAATTCTTTCTTTTAATTCATCTATTTTTCCTATTAAATTTTCCATTTTTTCGTAATCATTTGCTCCACCTATATTTAAAGCTTCTGCAATTTCTGCATATCTTCTTAAAGTATGTGGATGGTCATATTGTGGAAATGTTCCCATTTTATGTGGTATTTCTGCACTATTAAATCTCATAACTTCATCTAATACAAGTGATACAGTAATTCCGTGTGGTAAATGATGATATGCTCCTAGCTTGTGTCCCATTGAGTGACATATTCCTAAAAATGCATTTGCAAAGGCCATACCAGCCATTGTTGCAGCATTTGCCATTTTTTCTCTGGCTTCTGGGTCATTTGCTCCGTTTTCATATGCTCTTGGTAAATATTCAAAAATTGTTTTTATTGCTTCTATTGCTAGTCCATCTGTAAATTCTGTTGCCATCATAGATGCATATGCTTCTATTGCATGAACTAATGCGTCTGCACCTGATGCTGATGTTAATCCTTTTGGTGCATTCATCATTAAGTTTGCGTCTACAATTGCCATTTTAGGTAATAGTTCATAATCTGCTAATGGATATTTTTGACCTGTTGTTTCATCTGTAATAACTGCAAATGGTGTTACTTCTGAACCTGTTCCTGCTGATGTTGGAACAGCTATAAAGTATGCTTTTTCTCCCATTTTAGGGAATGTATATACTCTTTTTCTGATATCCATAAATCTCATTGCCATATCTAAGAAGTCGATATCTGGATGTTCGTACATTACCCACATGATTTTTGCAGCATCCATTGCTGATCCTCCACCAACTGCTATTATGCAATCTGGTTTGAAGGCATCAATTAATTTTGCTCCTTCTTTTGCACATGCAAGTGTTGGATCTGGTGCAACATCAAAGAATGTCTCATGTACTATTCCCATTTCGTCTAATTTATCTGTTACTACTTTTGTGTATCCATTTTCATAAAGAAATGTATCTGTTACTATAAATACTCTCTTTTTACCCATTACATTTTTTAGCTCTTCTAAAGCTACTGGTAAACAACCTCTTTTTAAATATACCTTTTCAGGTGCTCTAAACCAAAGCATATTTTCTCTCCTTTCGGCTACTGTTTTTATATTTATTAAATGTTTTACTCCTACATTTTCTGATACAGAGTTTCCTCCCCATGAACCACATCCAAGTGTTAGTGATGGTGCTAATTTAAAGTTGTATATGTCACCAATTCCACCTTGTGATGATGGTGTATTTATTAATACTCTACATGTTTTCATTGTATTGTAGAATTTTTCTATTTTTTCTTTTTCAGTAACTGTATTGATATATAATGAAGATGTATGTCCTAATCCTCCATCTTCTATTAATCTATATGCTTTGCTTAATGCATCATCAAAACTTGAAGCTTTGTACATTGCCAATACAGGTGATAGTTTTTCGTGTGCAAATTCTTCTGATAGTTCTACACTTTCTACTTCACCTACTAGTATTTTTATATTTTCGTCTACATCTACTCCTGCTAGTTTTGCTATTGTATATGCTGATTGTCCAACTATTTTAGCATTTAATGCTCCATTTATTATTATTGTTTTTCTTACTTTTTCTGTTTGTTCTGCATTTAGTAAGTAACATCCTCTTTTCATAAATTCATTTCTTACTTGTTCATAAATTTTGTCACTTACTATTACAGATTGTTCTGATGCACATATCATTCCATTATCAAATGTTTTTGAATGGATTATTGAGTTTACTGCTAATACTACATCTGCAGTTTCATCTATTACTGCTGGTGTATTTCCTGCGCCTACTCCTAATGCTGGTTTTCCACTTGAATATGCTGATTTTACCATTCCTGGTCCACCTGTTGCTAATATTATATCTGCTGATTGCATCAATAGATTTGTTAATTCTAATGATGGCACATCTATCCATGATATTATTCCTTCTGGTGCTCCTGCTTTTACAGCTGCTTGTAATACTGTTCTTGCAGCTTCTATTGTTGATTGCTTTGCTCTTGGGTGTGGACTTATTATTATTCCATTTCTTGTCTTTAATGCTAACAATGTTTTAAATATTGCTGTTGATGTTGGATTTGTTGTTGGTATTACTGCTGCAATTACTCCTATTGGTTCTGCTATTTTCTTAATACCATAATTATCGTCTTGTTCTATAACTCCACATGTTTTTACATCTTTATATTTATTGTATACATATTCTGCAGCATAGTGATTTTTTATTACTTTGTCTTCTACTACTCCCATTCCAGTTTCTTCTACTGCCATTTTGGCAAGAAATATTCTGTTTTGGTTTGCAGCTATTGCTGCCGCTTGAAATATTTTGTCTACTTGTTCTTGTGTATATTTAGCAAATTCTTGTTGTGCTTTTCTTACTTTTTCTATTGTTCTTTGTAAGGCTTCTATGCTATCAACTTTTTCTTGTTCATTATTCATTTCCTGACCTCATCCTTTCTTATGATCTTTACAAATCTTTTGTTCTTTTTCATCTTACCAAAAAACTAATAGTTTTGCAACTATTAGTTTTGATTTTTAATATTTTTATTTTGATGATTTTTGTTCTTTTAAATATATTCTTAGCAAAAAAGTAAAAAATATAGATAAGAAAAAAAGGAGAGACCTTGAATTCTCAAAGTTCTCTCCTTTTGCTTGAAAAAAGTTTACTTTTTTTTAGTATCACCTCTTATAAGTCGTTCAATCGATACCTCATAAGCTGTCTTTTTTTCTACACCATTTTTATTTTTTTTGTGGTACTCTCTACTCTGAATTCTTCCAACAATCATTATATTATTACTAATTGTAAGATTGTCTCTTGTCCATCTTGCTAATTTTCCCCACATAATGCATGGAATATAATCTGATTTCCAATCCATTCTGTTTATTGCTACATTTAAGTCAACTATCTGTCGTCCCAATGGTGTCATTCTATAAATTGGTTCTTTACAAAGAAAGCCTTCGCAATAAAACAAATTGACATTCTTTGGATACTGAAGCTCTTCTTCTTTTTCACAGATTCTGATTTCTTTTGGAAATACATAGAGTAATAGGTGGCTCTGTCCATCTTCTCCCATTTGGTTACAAGACCGAAATCCTCCGGCAATTTCAACCCATTTTCCAATAACCGGTGTCTTTATTATTTTTCCGTCTAATAACAAATTAGATACAATTACTGGTATATGGTCATACACCCCACTTTTTCTTTTTACTTTCACTTTAGTCCTATAGAACTTTTCTGAAAGTACTTTATGAGAAAATTCAAAATCTTTCTCAATTACTCCTGTTATAACCACTTTATTGTTCGGTTCAAGTATCTGACTTCTGAACAATATTTCCCTCTTCATGTCAATTTCATCATCCGGCCGGTTTCTTAAACTTTTTTCTTCTAACATTGTACATTTCCTCCTGTGTGTTGAGTTTTAGGTTAAAAAATTATTTTAACCATAGTATTAAATATGTTGCATATATAATATACCATATTTTTACATTTTTGTAAAGTTTTTTTACATAATTATTTCTACATTAAACACCTTACCACTGCCATCAAGTACAATTTTATTTTCATGTTCGACTCCGTCAACTAATACTTTAGAAACACCAGTATTTTTTCCTTCCGGATTTTTAGCAATAATATTATAAATACTATTACCAAATTTATACTTAATCTCAAATTCATTCCAGAACTTAGGAATACAAGGATTAAAACTCATAGTATTATGATAAATATTTAATCCTAAAATATATTGAATTCCAGCCAAGTAATACCAACTGCTTGAACCTGTATACCAAGTCCAACCACCTGAACCAGCTAAATTTTGAGCTCCATATACATCTGCAGCAATCACATATGGTTCAACTTTATATTTGTTTGCTGATTCTTTTGTTCGTGCATGCTCAATTGGTGTAACCATTTTATATAATTCTACAGCTTTATCTCCTTTTCCCAACATTGCCTCTGCAATAATTGCCCAAATGGCAGAGTGTGTATATTGTCCACCATTTTCTCTAACACCTGGAACATAAGCTTTAATATATCCAGGCTCAAGTTTGCCTTTTTCAAAAGGAGGGTCAAGTAATTTAATAATTCCACTTTCCACATCAACCAAATGATTTTCTAAACTTTCCATTGCCTGCTTTTGTTTTTCTTCATCTCCTGCACCAGAAATTACAGACCAACTTTGAGCAATACTGTCAATTCTACATTCTTCATTTTCCATACTTCCATAAACATCTCTATTATCAGCAAAAGCTCTTTTAAACCATCTTCCATCCCACGCATTTGTATTTAAGTTTACTTGCAACTTTTTCGCTATTTGTTTGTATTGCTCAACAGCCTCTAAATCATTCATATATTCTGCAATTGAAATAAATTGATTTAAAATTTCATATAAGAAAAATCCTAGCCATACACTTTCTCCTTTACCTTCTGGACCTATATTGCTAAAACCATCATTCCAATCTCCTATTCCTATTTTAGGCAATCCATGCTCTCCAAAACACCAGTCATTATCACTAATTCCACAAGCTCTATCAATTGCCTTTTTGCAATGTTCATAAATATTTTCTTCAATATTTGAAGGTAAATATTGTTCATATTTTTCTTTTTCATTTTCCTTTAACTTTGCACCTTGTAAATATGGTGTAACAACATTTAAAATCTCGTAATTTCCAGTGTGTTTAATATATTTTATAACTATATATGGAAGCCATAATAAATCATCTGAAAATTTAGTCCTTATTCCTCTATTATTTTCCTCATGCCACCAATGTTCAACATCTCCTTCTATAAATTGATGTTTACTGTGTTTTATAATCTGATTGTATAAAATATTTGTATCTAAAAACTTTGTACCATAAGAATCTTGCAATTGATCTCTAAATCCATATGCTCCACCAGATTGATAAAATCCGCTTCTAGCAAGTAATCTACTACAAATAGTTTGGTACATAATCCATCCATTAAGCATTATATTTAAAGATTCATATGGTGTTTTTACTTGTACTCTTCCTAATAAGTCATTCCATTTATTTCTTACCTTTACAAGTTCCATATTACAATTTTGAATTTTAGAATATTTATATGCAATATCTTTTGCTGAAACCAAATTTTCTTCTGCTCCTAAAATTATAGATATTTTTTTGTCAGAAAAACTTTCTATTTCAATTTCTAATTCTATTGCTATACAAGACTTTTTACCTATTCCACTATCATTATCAAGTCTAATTTTGTTTATTCCAAATGTTTTTTTATTTCCTGTAAATGATTTGATTTTCTCACTACTAGAAACATATATTGTGTCATTAAATTCATCAACATTATAAAGATTTTTAGCAATTACCATATTTGAATTTTCTTCATATTTAAGCTTTATATAACTATCTGATTTTATTTCATCTTCTCCTATTACTGGTTTTATATAGTATAGAATTTTTATTTTTTTCTTTTTAGGAGCATTGTTTTTTAATGTTAAAATATTAATTTTACAACTTTCTTCTTGTGGTATAAATACTTCTAATTCCTGTATAATTTCATCACTTGAATGAATATATTTAACATAGCCAAATCCAAATATTGAATTATAATTTTTGTCATCTGGCATAGGCATTGCAGTTGGTGTCCACATTCGTCCAGTTTCTTCATCTTTTATATAAATTATTTCTGATGGAATATTACTACATGCACTATTCTGCCAACTTGTAATTCTATTTAATCTACTATTTTTGTACCAAGTATATCCTCCACCACTTTCTGTTACAACACTACCAAATTTTTCATTTGCAATTATATGACTCCAAGTTGTTGGCAATTTATTTTCTTTATTAACTCTTATAACATATTCTTTTCCATCTTCTGTAAATGCTCCATATTCATTATAATATTTAGGTTCTTTCATATTATTTAAAATATCTATATCTTTTGTTGTATCTTCTTCTGTTGTTATTTCTTTTGTATTCTCAACAATTCTATATTCATCCAAAACATCTTCTTCCATATCTTTTATAATGTTTTGTAGATTTCCCAAATGACTATCAATTACTAAACTTGATACAAATTTTATTAAATTTACATCTTGTACATCCATCTCACTTTTAGAAAGTACAAAAATTCCGCCATAAATGTTTTTCATATATGCTAAATGACTGTTTAAAATAGTGCCTTCAATCTCATCTTTTATATAATTTTCATAACTATAATTTTCTTCATCTATTATTACAAGCTCAACTTGCACATTTTTAGTTCTAAAAAATTCATATGCTTTTATAATTTGTTTAACAACATAAATATCATTTATATATTTGATTGTAACTGTAATTATAGGCAAATCTCCTGAAATACCATATTTCCATAAGTCTTTCTGCTCATAGGTTTTGTATGCCAATTTAGAATTGTTTTTTAATGGATTGTCAAACAAAATATATGATAGTATTGTCTGATATATATCCATATCCTTACCTTTGATTTCAAGATATCTTGACTCTGCTTCTGTTTTTGCTTTCACAATTTCAAATTCTCTACCTACATTTTCCATTACTTTGTATCTTTCTATATTTTGAATTGCTAACTGTTCTTCATACTCAACTGATAATATTAAATCAACATATACTTTTTGTTCTGGTTGAATTTTAATCGTATTTTTTAATGCAACTATCCCTTCTGTTGTAAGTCCTATCTTTTTAGATAACGGAGTAGAATTCTGAACAGCTTTTGGTATTCCAAAATTATTTCGTCCAGCGAATTTTGCTCTATCTATTTCATATTCTGTTTCTCCTATCTTTTCACTATTTGTTTGCATTTTAGCAATTAAATATAATTCTTTTTGATGACTTTCTCTTTTCTTTCTTTTTACTGTCAAATAATCATTTTCCTCATCATATCCATATACTAAAAATAAATTGTTAAAGGCCTGATGTGCATAATCTTGATTCTTTCTTGATAGTACTGGCTCAAAATATGAGGTTACTTCTAATATTTTTTCTTCTTGTGTTTTATTTTTTATTTCAAGTCTTCGTATTTCAACAGGTTCATTTGCATCTACTGTAACTTTAAATTTTGTTTTTATTTCTTCTTCTGTTTTTTCAAATTGATTTCTATCTGGCATAAATTGAACTGTAAATTGTTCACAATTGTTATCATCTGTTGCAGACCAAATTTCATTTGTTTTTATATCTTTTATATAGAAAAATATTCCTTGGTTATAATCATCTGTTCTTTTAAATCTATTTATATAATTTTCTTCAAATTTACTTACCCCACATCCTATCTGATTCATTGCCACAACATATTTTTCATTTCCTATTACATTTCCTCTGATTACTCTCTCATCTATTTTGTTATATTCTCTTACTGTATAATTTTCGTAATCTTGATATCTAATTTTTTCTGGTTTTTCTTTTGATTCTTTTGTTATTATAAATGTTTCTGGCATTCTTTCTTGCAATAAAATACTTACTGCTTCTATTTCTGGATTTTTTATGAATCTTTTTTGAAATATTTGATTATTAAATAAGTTGTTTATAGATAGTAGTATCAAGGCTTGATGATGTGCCATATATGTTTTTACAGGTATTGATTTTTGACCTTTTGTAAGTCTTTCTGGTGTGTAATCTATTGATTCATAAAATCCATATTTATCATACATTCCTTGTTTTTCTAATTCTTTTAAATTCTTTAATACTGCTGTTGGCATATCTGTTATTGCTAATACGCTTCCATAAGTTGCACTTACCATTTCATCTGCTAATCCTCTTTTTAGCCCTAACCATGGTATTCCAAATGCTTTATATTGATAATTTGAATGTAGATCTTTTAAATTGAATGCCGCTTCTGATATTCCCCAAGGTATTCCTAGTTTTTGGCTATATTCAATTTGATTCATTATTGCAAATCTGCAAGATTCGTCTAATAAACTTCCTTCATATCTTGGTATATTGATATTTGGCATTAAATATTCAAATGCTGTTCCTGACCATGAAATGAGTCCTTTGTATTTTCTTAATACTGTTAAAGTTCTGCTCAAATTATTCCAATGTTTTGATGGTACATCATTTTTAGCTATTGCTACTAAACTTGCTTGTCTTGCTTCTGATGCTAATAAATCGTAATATGAATCTGTTAATTTGTTTTCTTCTATATTAAATCCTATTGAAAATAACCTTTGTTCCTCATTATATAATACTTTAAAATCTGTATTTTCTATCATTTCAGTTAATTTATTTATCAAATCTTCTATTTCATCTGTTTTGTCTAGCTCCTCTAAAAAAGCTCTTGTTGTGTACATATACCCAACTAAATTTCCACTATCTACTGTTGAAATATATCTTGGAATTAATGTTTTTTTGGTTTTTATATTATACCAATTATATAAGTGTCCATTCCATTTTGGAAGTTCATATACAACATTTATTAGCTTTTTTAGTCTATCTATACTTGATTCTAATCCCTCAAATCCTAAGTCATAACTTGATATTATTGCTAACATTGAAAGTCCTATATTTGTAGATGATGTTCTTGGAACTACTACTTGCTTTCTGTCTTCTTGATAATTATCTGGAATCATATAATTGTTTTCTGCTGTTAAATAGTCTTTAAAAAATTGCCAAGTTCTTTGTGCAATCTCTTTTAGATATATTTCATCTTCTTTCGCTATTTTTTTCTTGTTCTTTTCAGGCACTTTGCTTATTTTATACATGATATAAGGAATAGTTATCCACAGAATTCCAATAATTGTTAATAACTTTCTTTCAAAGCCCAGTAAAATTGCTAATATTCCGAATATTACATTTATAGCCATCATTTTATAATAATTTTCAAATGTAGTTTTAGATTGTTTTTCTGCATCTTCTGATGTCATCCATTCTAGCAAATGTTTATGAGAAATATTTACTCTATATATTGTTTTACAAATTGCTTTTAATTCTACATATGCCTTATATGGTACACAGCCTAATGTCAAAATTGCCCTATATATTGCACCTTTTATTCCTGCAATATGTGGTGTAAATGTTTTTTGCTTTTTCTCTCCTTCTTTCCTTGAAAATGCCAGTGTTAAAATTTCTAATACAAATGGATATATAACTATTCCAAGTGCAGTTAACACTAACCATTGACTTTTGATACATATTCCCCATGTTAATAAAACTATTGTTGCTACTTCAAATAAGCTTCTTCTTAAATTATCAAATATTTTGAATTTTGAAAGTTCATTTAATTTGCTTTTTAGCCATCTTGTAATTTGCCAATCCCCTCTTGTCCATCTTGATACTCTATTCATAAAACTGGCATATTTTGTTGGATATCCGTCCATTAGCATTATGTCTGATACTAGTCCACATCTTAGATAACTTCCTTCTAATAAATCATGACTAAGTACAGTATTTTCTGGAATTTCTTGTTTTAGCACTTTTGAAAATACTTCAACGTCATAAATTCCCTTTCCTGTAAAAATCCCTTCATCAAAATTATCTTGATATACATCAGATATTGCATTTGTGTAATTATCTATTCCTCCTGCACCAGCAAAGATTTTTGTGAATAAATTTGTATGACTAACATTTAAATTTATCCCTACTCGTGGTTGCATTAATGCATGACCTTTTGTTACTATTCCATTTTGTATTTCTGGCTTATTTAATATATGTGACATTGCACCAACTAATTCAAATGCAGTATTTAAAACTAAATCTGTGTCTGCATCTAATGTTATTACATATTTTATTTGTGGTAATTCTTGTTGATTTATTGTATTTATTTTAAATTTATTTTTTTCATTTTTTAAGATATATTCATTAAATTGTGTTAGTAATCCTCTTTTTCTTTCCCAACCTAAATATTTATCTTCTTTTTTATTATATTGTCTTTCTCTATAAATAAAATGGAATATCTGAAATCCATTTTGTGAATATTTTTCGTTTAAAATTATTACTTGTCTTAACCCTTCTTCTATTACTTCTTTATCAAATTTTTCATCTTTTGTAGTACTTTCAGAACAGTCTCCTAATAATGCAAAATACAAATTTTCACTTTTATTAGCCAAATAAAATACTTCCATTTTATTAAATAATTCTTGTACTTTTCCTTTTGTTTTTATAATTGTCGGTATTACTACAAATGTTGCATTTTCTTTTGTTATTCCATTTGCAAATTCCATCTTTGGAATTATTTTTGGTTTTACTATTTTTCCTAATATATATTGAATTGTTTGAGTTACAAATTCTGATATTGGTATGATTAAAAATATTGTTGTTAATATAAATTTTGTTAAATTTTTTTCATTTACTCCTGCTAATATAATTGATAATCCTAATGTTAGTATAAAAAATGTT
Organism: uncultured Clostridia bacterium; assembly: GCA_928721565.1. Lineage (GTDB taxonomy): Bacteria > Bacillota > Clostridia > TANB77 > CAG-508 > CAG-269. Next base: position 853,743 of record OV788638.1, on the reverse strand, counting down.
ATGATATAAATTTTTGATTTTGTTTGTGTTTTTAATATTTTTTCTTTGTATTGTAATTTATTATATAATTCTTTTCTTCCTTCATCTATTAAATAGTATCCTATATGACTCTGTTTGCTTCCATTTTCAGCATTATTACACAATTCTATTGTTTTTCTTGCTATATATATTTCAGACATTTTCGTTTTTTGTGCTATTTCCTTTATTGTATTTCTGTAATATTCCTTTGTTTTATATTCCATTTTGTCATATACTCTTGCTGGATCATTGCTTAAAATTCCTTCTACTCCATTGATTTTTTCAAATATATCTAAGAAATTTATTCTTTGAATTTTCTTTATGCTTGTTATACAATTTCCCATGGTTATTTTTCTTATTGCTGTTGCAAAATGTTCTTTTTGTATTGCATCAGATACTGTTATTCCTAGCTTTTCTACCTCTTCTTCTAATATATTTAAATATCCATATGCTTTTTTTCCATATTTCTTTAATGAATATGACATATATTCTATAAATGGATATTTCATGTTTCTTACGTCATTACCTTTTAATCTCATTCCTGAAAACTGATTATATTTCAACTCGCTTTTGTCTTTCTTTTCTACTAGTCTTTCTATTATGCTTTTTACTTTATATTTTTGTATTTGACTACTATATATTTTTTCACATATATCTGCAATGTTTTGTATTATTGATATTTGTAAGAATACTCCTATATTCCATATTTCTTCCATATTTAAAGTTTTTTTGGTTTGATATGCTTGTAAATATTTTTCTAAGTTTTCTCCTGTTATTCTGTTGTCTGTATATGCTACTATTTCTGCTGCTAATACATATATTCTTGCAAATCCTGTATATTTACCATTTTGAATTCCTACAAAGTTTGTGTATTTTTTTAATGTTATTTCTTTTTCTATTTGTCTTACAGATTCTTCTACTATATAAAAATTGTCTAATATCCATTCTCCTGCTGGATGTATATTTATTCCTAATTTTATATGTTCATTTAATAAATTATACGTACTTTTTATTAATGCATAGTTTGTTAACATTTGTGGTATTGGATATGTGCTTTTGTCTGATTTTTGTTTTAGTGTGTGTTGTATTGCTATTTTTTCCATGTGTTTTTTTAGTTGTTCTTCGTCTAGTATTGCTCCTCCTATGTCTAATTTTTGATATTTTCTCAAAAAAATCCACTCCTTGCAAATTTTATGTTTTAAACATATTGTTTGCAAAAAGTGGTGTTTTATACATGATTTATTTGTACTGCTCTTCTAATAACCAATCTATTATATTTTTATGAATTATACCATTTTGTGAAAAATCAAATTTATCCATTGTCAAAACATATTTAGGATAATTATCTTCTATATTTTTAAATGCACCAAATTCTCTTTCAACTACATTGTCATCTGCTAAAATATATGCTACTTGAATATATATTTTTTCTTTAAATCTTGTAGCGATAAAGTCTATTTCTCCATTTTCTAAATTTCCTACCTTAACATCATATCCTCTTGATATTAATTCATTATATACAATATTTTCTAAATATGCTCCTAATTGAGGTCTTTTCCCTATATTCATTATTTGCCCTAACCCTAGATCTGTTAAATAATATTTGTATTTTCCATTTAATATTCTTTTTCCTCTAACATCATATCTATCGGCCTTATTTATCATCATAGCTTTTGTCATGTACTCTAAATAATTATATAAAGTTATCTTTGATACTTCTCTATCATCTTTATTCGCAAAATAATTTGATAAACTTTCTGCTGAAAAATTTTGTGACGGAGTTGTAACTATATATTCTACTATTCTATTAAATAAATCTAAATCTTTTATATTAAATCTTGTTATAATATCTTTTACCAAAATAGAATTATAAATATCTGTCAAATATGTTCTTGTTTGAACTTCATCTGTTAGCATAAATCTTTGTGGCATTCCGTCCCCATATTACATAGTCATCAAATGCTTCTTCTATGTCTTTTCTATCTGTTATATTTTTTAATTCACATACTTCTTTAAATGTAAATGGATAAGTTTTAAAGCTTACATATCTTCCAGCTATATGTGTAGCAAGTTCTCCAGATAGCAAATCACTATTAGAACCTGTTATAAATATTGATACATTTTGAGATGCTTTGAATGAATTGATTGCTTTTTCCCAATGTTCAACATTTTGTATTTCGTCAAAGAATAAATAATACTTATCTTTATTTACTATCTTTTCTTTAATATAATTATGTAGGTCCATATCATTTTTTATAAATGCATAATCTTCATATTCAAAGTTTATATATATTATTTGAGATTCTGGTATTCCTTTTTCTTTTAATTCATTTATTATTTGTAATAATAGAACAGATTTACCACATCTTCTAACACCCATTATAACTTTTATTAAGTCTTGATCATAAAATGATCTAATTTTAGATAAATATTTTTCACGAATAATCATAATTTTTCTCCTTTCAAAAATCTATTGACTTTTTATAGTTGGTCTTTATTTTATTATATATCACTTTTTTTATTTTGTCAATTTTGTTTACTGTACTAAACAAAATTGCTTTTTCAGATATTTTTGTTTAGTAGAGTTTTATAAAATTCACTCCTTGCAAATTATGTTTTACACATATTGTTTGCAAAAAGTGGTGTTTTATACATAGAACGCCAAAGAAGACGTTATTAACGTCTTCTAGGTCTTCTTTTATGATGTTTTTTGTTGGATTTTGCTATGATTATTGATAAGCAATATACTATTAACATCAATAATACACCATATAATGCTAATCTTATTATCCGGTTGGCTAGTATAAACTCACCATTTACATATATTGGAATAAATTTTTCAGATATATACATTGCTTCAATTCCCATAATTGCAAAAAATGTTGTTACCCATGCTGCTAATTTCTTCATTTTCTTTTCCTCCTGTTTGACTATAAACTAGTCAATTAATCTACATTTATAAGTTAACTTTATTATACTACTTTTTATAATAAAATGCAAATCAACAATTTTTAAGCTTAAATTCCAGCCCTGTATTTCTTTTTTTACTATCAACATTATTAATCATATAATCAACAACTCTTTCATTACCAATAACAATAAGTAGCTTCTTGGCACGAGTTAAACCTGTGTATAATAAATTTCTTGTAAGAAGCATTGGTGCAGCTTGTGGCACAATCATAATTACAACATCAAATTCACTACCTTGTGCCTTATGTATTGTAATGCAATAACTGTGTTCTATTTGTTCCAAATCATTAAATTCATACCATACCAACTTCTCATCATCAAATTTTACACATATATTTTTTTCTTTTTCATTTATATTCAAAATTGTTCCTGTTTCTCCATTAAATACTCCATTTCCAACTTCGACCTCTCCATTACTTTTCTTTTCCCAGTAGATGTCATAATTATTTTTAATTTGCATTACTCTATCACCAATTCTAAATATTGCTCCCATACTATTCTTTTCAGCTTCTCCTTCTCTATGAGGATTAAGCTCTTCTTGTAATGCTTTATTCATTTCTTTTGTTCCAAGCATTCCTTTTTTAGTAGGGCTTAAAACTTGTATACTTTCAAAAAAATCATAATCACCAAATTTCTTTAATCTTCCATTACATAATGATAATACTTGTTCTAATACCTTTTCTGAATTATTTTCTTTTATAAAGAAAAAGTCTTGCTTAGAATCTTCTTCCATCTCTTTATCATCTTTGCTTATAAATTTTTTGCCACTATTAACTCTATGTGCATTAACTATTATTTTACTTTTAGCAGCTTGTCTAAATATTTTATCAAGATGTACTGTTGTTATTTTTTCTGATGATATCAAATCTTTTAATACACTTCCTGGTCCTACTGATGGTAACTGATCACAATCTCCTACTAATATTAGTTTAGTTCCTTTATATATACAGTCAAGCAAATAGCTCATAATGAACATGTCAACCATAGATACCTCATCAACTATTATTATATCTCCATCTATTGGAGCTCCTTGGTATTCATTATCTTTTTTGAATAATGATTCTTCATCTACCTTGCCAATTTCTAATAATCTATGTAATGTACTTGCCTCTTCTCCAGTTGTTTCTGTCATCCTTTTAGCAGCTCTACCCGTTGGAGCACATAACACTATTTTATATTTTTTCTGTTTATAGATTTCAATTATGCTTTTTATTATAGTTGTTTTTCCTGTTCCTGGTCCACCTGTTATTATTGTTACATTATTGTCATTTATTGCTCTTATTGCTTCTTTTTGCTTTTCCGATAGTAATATATCTGTTCTTTCTTCAACCAGTTTCAATTCTTTTTCTATATTAGATACTTTTTTTACATTTTTATATCTATCTAACCCTAAAATGTTTTGTGCTATTTGATTTTCTGCATTATAAAATGAATATAAATATATCCATTCTTCTCCATCCCTGTCTTCTATAATTATTTCATTATTTACTTTTAAATTTATTATTCCATCTTCTATAACAGCTTCACTTACATTTAAAAGATTTTTTACATATTCAATCAAATTCTCTTTTAATGTACAACAATGTCCATTATATGTAATTTTTATTAGTGCGTATTTTATTCCACTTTTAACTCTTTTTTGATTTTCCTTTTCTACTCCTAATTCAATTGCCATTTGATCAATCTGCTTAAAATCTACACCTCTTGATATGTCAATTAATATATATGGATTAGCCTCAATTTCTGCAATAGCATTTATTCCTAATAAATCATATACTTTCTTGGCACTCTCTGCTCCCATTCCAAATCTTTCTAGGAATCCAACAATTTGCCAAACCTCCCAGTTTTCTATAAAGCTTTCAGAAATCTCCACTGCTTTTGTTTTTGTTATCCCTTTTATTTGGGCTAGTTTTTGTGGTTCATATTTTAAAACATGTATTGTATCTTCTCCAAACTTATTTACAATTTTTGATGCTGTTGCTGGTCCTACTCCTTTAATATTTCCATTTGCTAAGTAAGCTTCTAATGCTCCTAATGTTTGTGGCATTAACTTTTCAAATGTTTCTATTTTAAATTGCTCACCATAGTCTTTATGTTCTACAAACTTTCCAACAATCTTTAATGTATCTCCTTTTTGTATAAAAGGCAAATATCCTACTACTGTAAACTGCTCTTCTTCTGTTTCAAATACTCCTACTACATAGCTATTAACTTCATTTTGATATATTATTTCTGCTAATACTCCTTCGATTTCTTCCACTATTGATTTCTTCCTCCTAAAAATATCTCTTTGCCCAACTTTTATTTTTCGAAGTAATTACTTATTCCTTGTAAATCTTCGAAATTATGTTGTCTTAATATTTCATATGTAATAATTGCAACTGAATTTGATAAATTAAGTGATCTTAATGTTGGTAACATCGGAATTCTTATTGTTTTTTTGTCTAAATACTTTTCTAAAAGCCATTCTGGTAGTCCTTTTGTTTCTTTTCCATATAATACAAATACTTCATCCATTTTTGAATAGTCTATATCTGTATATTGTGTTTTTCCTTTTGTTGTTGCAAAAAACATATTGTTTTCTTCTGGATTATATTTTTCTAAAAATTTTTCTAATGAATCATGTTCTTCTATATCTAGTTTGTCCCAATAGTCTAATCCTGCTCTTTTTAATGTTTTTTCGTCTATTTGGAATCCTAATGGATGTACTAAATGTAACTTTGCTCCTGTTATTGCACATGTTCTTGCTATGTTTCCTGTGTTTTGTGGTATTTCTGGTTCTACCATTACTATGTTTAGTTTCATTTTTGCTCACTCTCTTTCTAAAATTCTTTGTTTATTATACTACATAATAATCTTAAATGAAAGTAATTATAATATAAAAAACTCATATTTCAGTAAAATCATTTTCATGAAATTACTAAAATATGAGCACTCTTTAAACTACTCGTATTTCTCTAATTCTTGGAATTGAGTTATTGCCCGTGAATATACGCCTTCAAACTCACCTGGTGTACAACCTAGTGACAACAGATATTCCTTTTGTTTTACCTTTAATAGGCAACCTCTTAACATATTTTTTATATCTCTTCTGAATCTCTCTATGTTCATTAAAGATTCCTCATCTATATTATACTGTGGATGTGAAAATCTTATATGTTTATACATAGTAACATAGTCCATTCGATATTCTAACTTTGTCCAGAAATCTCTATCACCTGTAAGTTTGGAAAATAAAGATTTTAACTGATTTCTTCCATAGTTATTTTCACAACTCCATGCCATAATCACATCTTCATTTATCCCTAAAACTGTTGCAATTTTCTTTAACGTAATTATTTCTTCGTCATACGTTGTTCGTCTTCCAGTTTTTGCTATGGATTTGTCTGAATTTCCACATAACTCCCAATATATTTTAGTTGCATATAATTCTGCCACAGCTTCTCCCATTGCCTCTCCAGTTATTCCTCTATCTATGTGAATTATATTATTGTGCATATCACGCCAAGTCATTTGTGCAGTATAGTCACATTCATTTTCCCAATTTGTATGCCATATGCCTTTAGAATCTTTCCATGAATCTGCAATATGCTTAAATTCATGAAAAAATGTAACAATTGATTCACCTTTTAACATATTAATTATATTTTCCTCAGCATTTACATTAGTCTTGGCTTTACTCCCCTTTGGCAAACTGTTTTTATAAGTCTTTACGATTACATTTTTTGCTCTTTCTGAAATATGTGCATTATGATTTACTGCATACCGTATAAATACTCTTTTAGCTTCTTCAATACTGTAGTTTCTTCCGTTTATTTTTTCAACAAAATCTTTCATATTAATGTATCTCCTCTACTTTTCTTATGTAAAAACCTCCACAAATGGGTGGAGGTTTTTAAACTAGCAAATTTAAGCTTAAACAAATGAGTTTAGCTAATATTTACAGTTACTTGGTTGTTTCTTCCTAATCGCATGTTACCTCAATGGCTGAATATTCTCTAGCATTACCATCTTTATCAATTTTTTCTGGGCAATCACAAGAAATTACATCAGACCACGCATTGTCAATGTCAAATTTCTGCTCATTTCCACAAGCATCACATTTAAATACAATGTGTGCCGTTTCACCTGTTTTAAGGTTAAAATTAATTTTGCCATTTCTTAATGCAAGTTCTTTTCCTGATACTGTAGCATTTGAAGCATTTACACTCTGAAAGACATATGACTGCCCGTCAGATGTTGTCATTGACACTGTTGCGTGTTTGTCATCTTTCCGGAATGGATTACTACATCCTGTTAATGCTACTACCATAATCATCATTGTTACAATTTTTTTTAACATTCTTTTCATAATTTTTTCTCCTTTTTTGCTGTTTGTTGTATTTGTACTGTTCTTTGTCCTTATGTTTAACATCTTTTTTTCCTCCTTGATGTGTTGTTTTCTTAGTAACAATAATATATATAATCAGGCAACTGCCTGGAATAAAAGGTTAGTATGTTTCACCTCCTAAGCTATTTGCTTATTACAATTTAATTATAACATTTTTTATGTTAATTAGTCTAATTAATTATTTTTATGTATAATATAAGTTTTACTTATGTTATATATAAAAACAAGACAGAAAAACAACAAAAGTTCTCTGCCTTATTTTCAGTCAAAATAATTTGAACATTATTCTCTATTAGTAATCTCTTCCAAATCAAGAAGTTCTTGCCATCTCTCATCAACAACTCTTTGGAATTCTTGAATCATCCATTCATTACCTGGTTTAAACATGTGTTTAAAACGTTTTTGTGGACGTAAAAATTCTTCTATTGGAAGTTTCTTAGCTGGTTTATATGTTATTTTATATTTTCCATTAACTACTTCATATAATGGCCAATAACATGTATCAGCAGCTAATTTATTAATTTTCATTAAATCTTCTGTTGGATATCCCCAACCTCTTGGGCATGGTGCCATAACATTTAAAAATGCTGGTCCTTCTGTATACAATGCTTTTTCAGATTTTTCATATAAATCTTTAAAGTTTGTCATTGCAAGTGTTTGTGCGACATATGGTATATGATGTCCTACCATAATTTTTGCTAAATCTTTTCTTACTTGCATTTTTCCAGGAATAACTTTTCCTGCTGGTGATGTTGTTGTATCTGCAAATTTTGGTGTTGCTGATGAACGTTGAATTCCTGTGTTCATATATGCACCATTGTCATAACACACATATACCATGTCATGACCTCTTTCCATTGCTCCAGATAAACTTTGTAAACCTATATCATAAGTTCCTCCATCTCCTCCAAATGCAATGAATTTTGTATCTTTGTCTTGTGGTAATTTACCTTGTTTTTTCATTGATTTATATGCAGCTTCTGCACCTGCACATGTTGCACCTGCACATTCAAATGCTGTATGTATAAATGAATCTGTCCATGCTGTATATGGATAAATAAATGTTGATACTTCCATACATCCTGTTGCATTTGCTACTACTGCATGATCTTCTGGTTTTAATGCTCTCATTATCATTCTTGATACTACTGGAGCACCACATCCAGCACACATTCTGTGTCCTTCTGTAAATCTTGAAGGTTTATTTGCCATTACTTCTTTTAAATTATATGCCATCTTACTTTTCCTCCCTTCTTAATCCTAAATATCTATATGAATCTCCAATTTTTCCAGTTTTAACTATTTCTGTTAAATCTGTATATACTGATTCTAGTTGTTTTTCAGTTGTATCTCTTCCACCAATTCCATATACGTAATTTACCATTGGAACTTGTTTTTTGTTTACATACATTGCTGATGTTACATCTTCAAATAATGCTCCACCTGCTGCATTTAAAGAATCTGCTTTATCTAATATTGCAACTGCTTTTAAATGTGATAATGCTTCTGCAACTTCTTCTGCTGGGAATGGTCTATACATTCTTATTTTTAATAATCCTGCTTTTACACCTTGTTCTCTTAATTTATCTACAACTGCTTTTGTCGTTCCTGCAGTTGAGTTCATACATACTATTGCAATTTCTGCATCATCTAATTTATATTTTTCGAAAAATTCATATTTTCTTCCAGTCCATTTTTCAAATTCTTCTGAAACTTCTTTTATTACTTCTTTTGCTTTTTTCATTGCTTCTGCTTGTTGTGCTTTGTGTTCAAATAGATATGCTTGTAAATCTAATGGTCCAACAGCTATTGGTTCATCTCTATTTAATAAATAATGTTCTGGTTTATATTGTCCAACAAATTTCTTAACATCTTCATCATTTTCTAATTGAATATTTTCAATTGAGTGTGATGTTATAAATCCATCTTGACATACCATTAATGGTAATAATACATCTTTGTGTTCTGCTATCCTATGTGCCATTAACATATTGTCATATGCTTCTTGGTTATTTTCTGAAAATAGCATTATCCATCCTGCATCCCTTACTCCCATTGCATCTGAATGATCATTATGTATATTTAATGGTCCTGAAACAGCTCTATTTACTAATGCCATTACTATTGGCAATCTTAAACTTGATGCTATATATATCATTTCCCACATTAATGATAATCCATTTGCTGATGTTGCTGTCATAGCTCTTGCTCCAGCTGCTGATGCTCCTATTGTTGCAGACATTGCACTATGTTCACTTTCTACTGCAACAAATTCTGTATCTACATCTCCATTTGCAACAAATGTAGAAAAATATTGTGGTATTTCTGTTGATGGTGTTATTGGAAATGCTGCAACTACATCTGGATTTATTTGTTTCATTGCTATTGCTGTTGCTTCGTTTCCACTTAATCTTTCTCTTATACTCATTTTTTTATCTCCTTCCTATTTACAATTTGGACAAGAATAGTTATATTGCTAGGCGAATTTCATTCAAAAGGCAAAGGCGCATACGTGGTGTATGTAACTGCGTTTTGAATGAATTTCAATGCCGCAAGATGGCTATTATTGTTCAAATTAAACTCCTTCCTCTTTCATTTCTATTGCGTTAAAAGGACATGCTTTAGCGCAAACTCCACATCCTTTGCAATAATCATAATTAAATTCTCCCCTATTTAAATCTTTTCCTACAGGAATTGAATTGTCTGGGCATACAGGGAAACATAATCCACATTGTTTACATTTTTCTTCTATCCAAATTGGTTTCATGCTTCTCCAATCTCCTGTTTTAAATTCTCTCGCATTTCCTGCGTAATATATGTTTCCACCTATTGTTAATTCTTCCATAGGTGTCTTTGGATTTATTTCTGTCATTTTGATTTTCCTCCTTTTAATTATAATTCTACTCCTTTATTTTTTTCTTTTTCAACCCTTTGGGCATATCTTTTTTTTGATAACCCAAATATTGAATTAAATTTATTTCCTTTTGTATTTAACATTCCTTCACCTATACCTTTTATAAATTTTTCTCTTTCTTTTATTTCATCTAATGTAAGTGATAATATTGATGCACTTTGAGGAAGTATTTTTAATATTCCTTTTTCTTGTAGATATGGTAACACTACTTTTAAGTTTTTTATATTTTTAGTAATTATTAATGAATTTAAGTATTCTTCTCCATAATTTTCACTTATATAATTTATATTTTCTCGATTTCTTCTGATGGTTGTTTAAATACAGTTCCGGTTGGCTTTATTCTGTTTTCTTTACATACTTTTACTATTTTCTCGATTTCTTCGATTTCCCTTCTTGAGTATGCTGCTTGTAAAACATTTTTCTTTTTAAATTCAGGAAATTTTCTTTCTATTTCCTTTATTCTATCTACAGGAACACGTAATATTGTTGTTCTTGCATTCAAATATCTTATACCATAATTATTCATTATATATTGGTATGTTCTTTTGAGTTCTGATGGTTCTGTTGATAATATATGCAAACATCCATCTACATTATATTTAGTTATTTGCTCTTTTTTTAGAAACTCATAATTAATTTTTATATTTTCAACATTTCGATATAATATACTAGGGCATTTCTCTATATTTCTAGGTTCTATATTTACTTCGTCTCTCAAAAAATCTAAAGCATAACATATATTGTCATATTCGCCATATTTTAGTATATTTTCATTAGTATCAACTAATTTATCATAGTCAATCTTATAAATATCACAAATTTCTTTTAATCTGGCTTCACTTATCATTCTTTCACTTCCACTTCTATACAAGTTCTTCTACTAAATCAATATTTGACTCTATTATTTCTACATAATCATCTCCGAGCCTTTCAACTAATTCATCAAATTTTCTTTTAAAATCTTTTGGAAAATAAGTAAATATAATTGGACATCTTTCAAATATTCCACCATAATCATCAAATTTTAATTCTCTTAGGTACTTTAAATTTTTTTCTATTATATCTATATTTGATAATATAATTTCATATATTTCTTTACCATATACTTCTTTCATAGCTTTCAAATCTATTTGCAGATTCATAAATTTTCTCCTTTATATTATCATTTATTGGATTTTTTTAACTTCTTTTAATGCTAGCTCTAGTGCTTTCATATTTCCATCTATTACTTCTGGTTTTTTAGCAAATTTATGTTTAAATGAAGTTTTCATATCTTCAAGTAATTCTTCATCTGTCATAACACCTGCAACTTTTACAATTGCTGCAAGCATTGGTGTATTAGGAAAATATTTTCCAAGGGCTTCTTCTGATACTTTTCTAGCATCAATTGTATAGACTGCCCCTTCATATCCTTTTAATAATCCTTTTAATTGTTCTGGTGTTTTAGTTGTATTTATTACTATTGCCCCTTCTTTTTTTAGCCCTGCTGTAACAGGTACTGATGTCAATAGTGTGTCATCTACAACTACTACATAATCAGGTTCATATATGTTACTATGTATTGTTATTGGTGTATCACTTATTCTGTTATATGCTGTTATTGGTGCTCCCATTCTTTCTGGTCCATATTCTGGGAATCCTTGAATATATTTGCCAGTATTAAATGCTGCATCTGCTAATAATAATGAAGCTGTTTTTGCACCTTGGCCGCCTCTTCCATGCCATCTAATTTCAATTAAGTTATTCATTGAATTTAGCCTCCTTTTTGTTTTTATTATTTATGTTTAAAAACATAATAAATAGCAAGCTTGGGAACTCCTTCCAAAGCCTGCTTAAAGTATATTATGATTTTGCCTCAATGTCAAGTACTAAACCACGTATTCGATTCTATTATTAGGAAAATATTTATGCATCTGATCTCTTAAAAAAATTTCTGCTTCTCTTCTTTTTTTTTCTTTGTATCCATATTTTCCATTTCCTCTTCCTGTCATAATTTCTTTATCATATAAATTAATTGCATTTGGAAATGCCTCTTCATTTATTTTAGTATGAACATAGCTATATGTCATAAATATTATTTCAAAAAATGCTGTTCTTCTCGCTTTTTCTGATAGCTCAGTACTTAAAGTTTGAATTAATTCTGTATATAATTGCTGCCAATTTTCTACTAATATTACAGGGGCTATTAATATTCCTATTTTATATCCCGCTTCTGCTAATTTATTTATTGCCTCTATTCTTCCTTTTAATCTTGATGTTCCAAATTCTACTTTATTTATAATTTCTGCCGGATTTACACTCATTCTAATAATTATTCTACCATTATGTTTTAATGGTAATATATCATCTACCATATCAAATTTGGTTGGTAATGTTAAAAATCCTTTTTCTGTATTTGCAAAATTTTCTATTGTCCATACTAGGTTTCCTGTAATTGTATCTTCTAATATTAAGTCACTATTACTTCCTATTTCAAATGTTAATTGTTTTTCACTTTTCTGTGCAGTTTTTATTATTTTTTCTAACATCTGCTCTCTATTTACAAATAGTCTTAAATATGCACATTTGTTGTAATTACACACTAAATAGCAATACATACACATTGCAGTACATCCTGATGAAGTATATGGTACTAGATAATCTGATGTTTTATGGTTTTCCACAAATTTATGTGTTTTTCGTACTCCTATTATTAAATTGCTTTTCATATTTGCAAATTCTGAATTTTGCTTTTTTCTCATTTCTTCTATATTATTATGATTCTCAATTTCTATCTTTGGTATTTCTTTGTATTGCTCCATTAATTGCTGTCCTAATGGATAATTTACAATTCCTTTTTCAAAATAAATAGCTTTAGGTTTAAACATAAAAAATCTCCTTTCTTATATTTTACCCAAAGCTATAAATCTTATTTATTTCCTTTTATAAACTACATATTCATATTTAAAATCATTTTCTTCATCTTGTGGACCTTCTTCTCTGCTAATTTCTTGCCATACATCTGGATTTATTCTTGGAAAAACTGTGTCTCCTTCAAAATCTTTGTCAATTTCAGTAACATACATTTTGGTTACATATGGCATTAATAAATTGTATATCATAGCTCCACCTATTACAAAATTTTCGTTTTCGTCTTCTATGTATTGTTGAATTTGTAACATTGAATGAACTATTTCTATATTTTCGTTATCAATTTTAAAGTCTGGATTTTGACTAAATATAATATGTTTTCTATTTGGAAGTATTCTTCCTATTGATTCAAAAGTTTTTCTTCCCATTATTATATTGTGATTTGTTGTTAATTCTTTAAATCTTCTTAAATCATCTGGTATATGCCATAATAATTTATTATCTTTTCCTATTGTATTGTTTTTTGCTTTTGCTACTATTATACTTAACATTTTATTTGCACTCCTTTATTCTGCTACTGGTATTTTACCAATTTTTACTTCTTTGTTATAATCATAATTTTTTATTTCAAAATCTTCTACTTTGAATTCATAGAAATCTTTTGTTGGATTATTAATGACTAATTTAGGTTGACATTCTACTGGTTTTGCTTCTAATAATTTTTTTACTAATGGAACATGTCTATCATATATATGACAATCTCCAATATTATGCGTTAATGTTCCTGGTTTTAGTCCTGCAACTTGAGCAAACATACATTGTAATGTTGCATATTGCATTACATTCCATCCATTTGCTGTTAACATGTCTTGTGAACGTTGATTTAATATCAAGTGTAATTTTCCTTCTTTTACTAACCATTGTGTTCCATATGCACATGGTTCTAAGTTCATATCTTTTAGTTCTTCATGGTTAAATAAATTTGTCATTATTCTTCTGCTTGATGAATCATTTTTTAACAAATATAACACATAATCAACTTGGTCCATTTCTTTTATTCCATCTTTAGTTTTAAATTTATATTTTTTTGATAATTGATATCCATAGGCTTTTCCTATTGTTCCGTCTTCTCCTGCCCATTGATCCCATATGTGTGAATTTAATTCACTTATTTTGTTTGATTTTTTTTGCCATATCCACAAGATTTCGTCTATTGCATTTTTGATTGTTTTGCTGTTATTTCTAAGTGTTATCATTGGAAATTCCTTTTCTAAGTCATATTTATTTTGTACTCCTACTATTGAGTAATAATTTGCTTCTGTTCCATCTTCCCATCTTGTTCTTACATTTGTTCCTTCTGATGAATATCCATTTTTTAATATTTCTTCACATGTTTTTATAAAGTTTTCGTCTGCTTGTGTCATTAATTTTTCCTCCTTTTATTATGACTCTTACCTTTTTAATATACCATAATAACCTGAGCTTGTAAATTGTTTTTACAAAAAAGTTACATATCGATTTTATCAATAAAATTAGAGCTATGTTTCCATAGCTCCTTTAGTTCTGGTTATTTGGCAGGTGTGCCAATTCCTGCATCTCTTTTGACCTCTAGGGTGTGTGGATGGCACAATTGTCCACTTCAAATAACTCTCTATATTGTACTTATATTATACAACTTTTATTCGTTTTTGTCTAGTCTTTTTTATTTTTCCATATAATTTTACCTCGATTTTTTATAGTTTGATTCCATGTTCTTTTATTTAACTTCATCATAGTAATAATTGAATTTTTATTATGTTCTTCATCTTGCCCTAAAGCTAATTTAATTACAACTCTGCCATTTTTTCCTATATCTTCTATCTGTTTTAAATATATCATTGTATCTTCATGTCTGTTATCTTCAACAATATAATCCGGATTTTCTATTATATTCTTTATATATGGTCTTAATTGTTTATATTCATCTTCATGAAATAAAAGTATATGTTCATATAATCTTTCCTCTGTTAGTATTACATCTTCTGTTATTACTCTTTTTCATATTCTCCTAAATTCTTTTTATCTAATTTTGTTATATATTGCAATTTTTTACCTTCTTCTTTTAATTATTTTGCAATATCATAACAGATTTTTACATTTTTTTCAACAGATATTACAAAATTTAGTCTTCCCACTTTGGCACATATTCCTCTTCATGCTCGCCTAATTCCTGAATATACCCATTCTCTAACTCTAATTCATATAAGTAATTTTCAACCTCTTCATATTCTTCTCTAGTTAGTTTTCTATTTAACTCGTCCAACTCTCTAGCTTTATATGTAGGAAAATACTGTGCCATTATACTTACATATATATTGTTGTCCATATTTTCCTTTATCCATTTTAAAACATTTTTACTATTCTCTATTTGATTTGGTAAAATTAAATGTCTTATCATCAATCCCTTTTGCATTATTCCTTGTTCATTTAATTGTGGTGCTCCGACTTGTCTATACATCTCTTTTATTGCTGATGTTGCTATTTCGAAATAATTATCTACTTTTGAATATTTTTTTCCTAATTCATCATAGTAATATTTTAAATCTGGTAAATAGATATCTATATATCCTTCTAACAACTTTAATGTTTCCACATTTTCGTACCCATTTGTATTATATACTATCGGAATTTTCAAGCCTTTATTTCTTGCTTGTTTTATTGCCTCTATAATATGCCAAGCATAACTTGTTGGTGTTACTAAATTAATATTTTCTACACCTTTTTCTTGTTGTTCTATCATTATATTAGATAATTCTTCTATTGTTATCTCTTTTCCTTTGCCTAATTGGCTTATTTCGTAGTTTTGGCAAAAAAGGCAGTTCATATTACAGTTAGAAAAGAAAATTGTACCAGAACCGATTCTCGCCAGAAATACATGGTTCTTCAAAGTTGTGCGTAGAGTATAAAGCAATCTTTATTTTATTATTTGATTTGCATCTTCCTATATATTTATTTCTATCTATTCCACACTTATGCGGACATATTGTGCATTTTTCTAGCATATCTTTTTCTCCTTTATAGTAACTATTTTAGCACTTTTTATCTATTTCATCAATATTATCAATTATATCTTTGCATTCTTTCCAATTAGTAATTTTTACACATTCATAATCTGTAGACATTTTTTTTACAATTTCTTTTGTATTATCAGTTGAATTTAAATCTGTGACAATTATATCTTTAATAAATTCCTCCTTGCCATATAGAATCTTAAATAAAATTGAACGCAAAAATCCTTCTATTCTTTCTTCTTGATTTTTCACTGCTATTATTATATAGATTCCATCTTCTTTTAAATTAGTATATGTACACATATACATTATTTGTTTAATTAACTCAAATAAGCCATAAAGAGCAAGTGTCCAAAGTACTGAATTTATGATAAAATTCTCCATACCTTTTTCCTCCTTATGGCTATCATATGTTATTGAAATTTTAATGTTACATTTCTATTATTTTTTCCCATGGCAATTCTGGCTTCCCAAAATGTCCATAGTTAGTTGTTTTTGTAAATATTGGTTTGCGTAACTCTAAATATTCTATAATTCCTTTTGGTGTTAAATCAAATTTATTTCTTATCTTTTCCTCTATTTCATCTTCTGGTATTGTATTTGTTCCAAATGTATCTACAAATATCGACATTGGTTGTTCTACACCAATTGCATATGCAACTTGTAATTCACACTTTTTAGCATAACCATTTGCAACAACATTTTTGGCAATATGACGCAACATATATGCAGCACTTCTATCTACTTTTGTTGCATCTTTTCCAGAAAATGCACCTCCACCATGGCGAGCATATCCTCCATATGTGTCTACAATTATTTTTCTTCCTGTTAATCCTGTATCTCCTAATGGTCCACCTATTACAAATCTTCCTGTTGGATTTATATAATATTTTGTGTTCTTGTCTAAATATTTTTCTGGTATTACTGCATTAATTACTTTGTCCTTAATGTCTGTTATTAATGCATCCATATCAATACCATCATTGTGTTGTGTTGATATTAAAATTGTATCTATTCTTTTAACAGTATCTCCTTCATATTCTACTGTTACTTGAGTTTTTCCATCAGGTCTAAGATATGGTAATATTCCATTTTTACGTACTTCTGTAAGTCTTCTTGATAGTTTATGTGCCATTGATATTGCAAAAGGCATATACTCTTCTGTTTCATCTGATGCATATCCAAACATTATTCCTTGGTCTCCTGCACCTCCAATATCTACACCTTGTGCTATATCAGAACTTTGTTTTGTTATATTAATATCTATTTTACAAGTTCTATAATCTATATCTAAATCTGCATCATCATATCCTATTTCTTTAATTCTATTTCTAACTATTTTTTCTATATCTAGTTCTGCATTTGTTGTTAATTGTCCAGCTATTGTTATTTTATTTGCAGATGCAAATGTTTCTACTGCTACTCTTGAATACTCGTCTTGTTTTAAAGCTTCATCTAATATTGTATCTGAAATATAATCACATAATTTATCTGGATGTCCTTCCGTTACACTTTCAGATGTAAAATAAAATTTTTTCATCTTTACTCCTCCTTCTAAAAAATGTTAATCCTTTTGCAAAATAAAAACTCCTAGCTTTTGCTAAGAGTTCCTTTTATTTCTAATCATCACTCAAAGCTAACGCTTTGCCGGTATTAGCACCTTGTCTTTATGATAGGTTGCTGTGGGATTAACGAGCCGTTCTCTACCCCACTCTTGATAATTTGTATTCAATTTTATTAAACTAGTTGTAATATAGCTACTTCAGCTCCGTCTCCTCTACGAGGTCCAGCTTTGATTATTCTTGTATATCCTCCAACTCTACCTTCATATTTTGGAGCTATTTCATTGAATAATTTTGCTAATAAATCTATATTATTTCCATTTTCATCTTTTACTTTATTTATTTTTGTCATCATTTTTCTTCTTGCATTTAGTCTTGATGGCATATCTTTTTGTCTTTTTTCAGTTATTTCTTCTTTAACAACTTTTAGATATTCTTTACCATTTTTGCTTTTTACTAATTCTGTAACTTTGTTACCTTTAGAATCTAATTTAGCTTTTACTACTTTAGCGTCTACTGTTTCAAAGTTGTCTTTTTCTTTTATTGCTAATGCTATTATACTGTCAGCAATTGCTTTTACTTCTTTTGCTCTTGCTTCTGTTGTTTCGATTTTTCCGTGTAAGATTAAATCTGTTGTTAATGTTTTTAACATTGCATTTCTTATATCAGTAGTTTTACCTAATTTTCTATTTGTTGCCAATTTTTTCACCTTCCTTTTACTGTTTGACAAGGGACATATCTTTTTCATAGGTATTCCTCAAAGGACAAGATATGTCCCTTCCCCTTATGAATAAGTAATTCTCCCTTATCTTATTTTTCACTTAAATTATTTACGATAATTTTTATTCGTCCTCTTCGGCAAAATTTAGTCCTAATGAATGTAATTTTGCAATTACTTCATCTAATGATTTCTTTCCTAAATTTCTAACTTTCATCATATCACTTTCAGATTTATTTGTTAAATCTTCAACTGTAGCTATACCAGCTCTTTTTAAACAGTTGAATGAACGTACAGATAATTCCAATTCTTCTATAGAAGTTTCTAATACTTTTTCTTTTTTAGATTCTTCTTTTTCTATCATTACTTGTGTATTTCTCGTTGCTTCTGATAAATCTATGAATAGTTCTAAATGTCCTGTCATTACTTTAGCAGCTAAGCTTAATGCTTCATGAGCTTTTAAGCTACCATCTGTCCAAACCTCGATAATTAATTTATCATAGTCAACCATTTGGCCTACTCTAGTGTTTTTTACTTGATAATTTACTTTTTTAACTGGTGTATAAATTGAATCTATTGGAAGCACAGATATGTCTTGATTAGGCTTTTTATTCTTTTCTGAAGGGGAATATCCTCTTCCCATATCTGCTGTCAATTCCATGATCAACTGTCCACCTTCTGATACAGTTGCTATATGTAAGTCTGGATTTAAGATTTCTACTGTTCCATCTGTTACGATGTCTGCTGCAGTAACTTCTCCTTCTCCTTTAAAGTTAATTCTCATAACTTTTTCTTCATTCTCAGCAAATTTTAGTCTAACATTTTTTAAGTTTACTATAAT
The DNA here is from genome assembly GCA_928721565.1 of uncultured Clostridia bacterium. Taxonomy (GTDB): domain Bacteria; phylum Bacillota; class Clostridia; order TANB77; family CAG-508; genus CAG-269. The sequence continues at coordinate 834,430 of OV788638.1, read as the reverse complement.
TTCTGGAACATCTTCTACAACATTTGGTATGCTTGAAAATTCATGTAATACTCCTTCTATTTTAACGCTTGTTATTGCACAGCCTGTTAATGAAGAAAGTAATATTCTTCTTAATGAATTTCCTATTGTTACACCATATCCTCTTTCTAATGGTTCGCATACAAATTTTGCATAATTATTTGCATTATCAACCTCTAGACATTCAATATTTGGCTTTTCAAATTCTATCATTTCTACCTCCTAATATTTTTTTAAAAACTATTTAGAGTAAAGCTCTACTATTAAATGTTCTTCAACTGGAATATCAACATCTTCTCTAGATGCTAATCTTACTACTTTACCACTTAAAGTTTCATTATTTAATTCTAACCATGCTGGAACTGGTCTTGCTGCATTTGCTTCTATATTAGCTTTTATTGTTGCATTATCTTTCTTTATTTCTCTAACTGTTATTACATCTCCAGCTTTTACTAAGTAAGATGGAATATCAACTTTCTTTCCATTTACTTCGAATTGTCCATGGTTTACTAATTGTCTAGCTTGTGCTCTTGAAGCTCCAAATCCTAGTCTGTAAACTACATTATCTAATCTGCATTCTAATATTTGTAATAAGTTATCACCTGTTACTCCTTTTTTATTAGATGCCATTTCGAAATATTTTCTAAATTGTTTTTCTCCAACTCCATAGTATGATTTTGTTTTTTGTTTTTCTCTTAATTGAGTTCCGTATTCAGAAAGTTTTGCTCTTTTTTGTCCATGTTGTCCTGGTGCATAGTTTCTTCTAGATATACTACATTTATCAGAATAACATCTTGAACCTTTTAAGAACAATTTTTGTCCTTCTCTACGGCAAATACGACATTGTTCGTCTGTATAACGTGCCATTTTATATTTACACCTCTTTCTATATTTCTACTCTATCTTGTTTTTCTACTCTAACGGGGACACATCTTTTCCTTTTGTATTCCTCTTGGGACAAGATATGTCCCACGCAGGGTTACTACATTATTTATTAAAAAGATTTTTTCCCCTTTGTATTCCCTTTGTGACAAGATATGTTTCACTCAGGATTTATACATTATTTATTATTATACTCTTCTTCTTTTTGGTGGTCTACATCCATTATGTGGGATTGGTGTTACGTCTTTAATACTGCTTAATTCTAGACCTGCTGATTGAAGTGCTCTTATTGCAGCTTCTCTTCCAGCTCCTGGTCCTTTAACATATACTTCAACAGTTTTTAATCCGTGCTCCATTGCTGCTTTTGCTGCTGTTTCAGCAACTTCTCCTGCTGCAAATGGTGTGCTTTTTCTTGAACCTTTAAATCCTAGTCCTCCAGCACTTCCCCATGAAATTGTATTTCCCTTTGTGTCTGTTATTGTAACTATTGTATTGTTGAAACTAGAATGAATATGAGCTTCACCTTTATCGATGTTTTTTCTATTTCTTCTAGCTACTGGTTTTTTAACTCCATTTCTGTTTGCCATTTTTCTATTTTCCCTCCTTAATTAGAGTTTGATGTTTTTCATCAACTATTTATATGTTTTGCTTTATATTTTTATTTTTTTGATTTGCTTACTAATTTTCTTGGACCTTTTCTTGTACGAGCATTAGTTTTTGTTCTTTGTCCTCTTACTGGAAGACCTCTTCTATGTCTTAATCCTCTATAACATCCAATTTCAGTTAGTCTTTTTATATTAAGTGATACTTCTCTTCTTAAGTCACCTTCAACTTTATAAGATTCGTCAATAACTTTTCTTATTTTATTAACTTCTTCATCAGTCAAGTCTTTTACTCTAGTATCTGGATTTATACCAGCCTTTGCTAATATTTTGTTTGAACTAGATACTCCAATACCATAAATATATGTAAGTCCTATTTCTACTCTTTTTTCTTTAGGTAAGTCTACTCCTGCTATACGAGCCATGTTTTTTACACCTCCAAATTTTTTCTTTTTTGTTTGAATTTTATTATAGTGTTGTCCTATTTTGACTTAAAGGTGAAATGCACTAGCTCTTGCTAGTCTTTAAGTTTTATTTTGGACATATATATAAACACAAATTTGATATGTAAACTTTTTCAAGTCTAACAGCCGCTACCATATTTGTGTTATAAACTTAGATTACCCTTGTCTTTGTTTGTGTTTAGGGTTTTCGCATATAACTCTGATTACACCTTTTCTTTTTATTACTTTACATTTGTCACACATTTTCTTTACTGATGGTCTTACTTTCATTTTATTCCCTCCTTTACCAAAGTCAGGGGACACATCTTACCCTATGGTCTTTCTACAGGGACAAGATATGTCCCCTCCCCATATGAGCTAGTGATTACTATGTATCCTCGAACTATATTGTTATTATATATTTGGGTTAATTGATTGTTGTCTTTATTTTGCTCTCCAAGTGATTCTTCCTCTTGTTAGATCATATGGTGATAATTCTACTTTAACTTTATCACCTGGTAGAATTTTTATATAATTCATTCTTAGTTTTCCTGAAATATGAGCTAATATTTGATGCCCATTTTCAAGCTCTACCTTGAAATTTGTATTTGGTAAAGTTTCTACAACTATACCTTCTACTTCTATTACATCCTCTTTTGACAAGTCCTTTTACCTCCTTTTTAAAGAGCTATATTTATATAGAAAATTTATTTTTTGAGCATAAACTTTCCATAATATTCTATTTTCTAGTATTAACTCATACATTATATAATATTTTTATAGTATTGTCAATAGTTCCGGCTCATTTTCTGTAATTAAAATTGTATTTTCATAATGTGCCGCTAAGCTTCCATCTTGTGTTACAATTGTCCAACCATCTTCTAATTCCCAGATGTCTGGTTTTCCTTGTATTACCATTGGTTCTATTGCTAGAGTCATGCCTGGTTCAAGTCTTATTCCTCTTCCAGCTTTACCATAGTTAGGAATCTCTGGTTCTTCATGCATGTCTTTTCCAATTCCATGTCCTTCAAACTCTCTTACAACAGAATATCCTTGTGATTTCACATATTCACCTATTGCATGTGAAACATCACCAATTCTATTTCCTTTTTTAGCATATTTTATTCCTTCAAAAAATGCTTGTTTAGTTACTTCTACTAATCTTTTAGCCTCTTCTGATACATTTCCAACTAAAAATGTTCTTGCTGCATCTCCATTATATCCGTTTTTTAATGCAACTAAGTCAACACTTACTATATCTCCATCCTTTATTATTCTCTTTTTTGATGGAACTCCATGTATTACTTCATCATTTATTGATATACATGTTGCAGCAGGATAAGGAGGTACTCCTCTTATCCCTGGATCATAACCTTTTTCTGCTGAAACTGCTCCATGTTTTTTCATTGTTTCCTCTGCAATTCTATCTATATCAGCTGTTGTCATTCCTGGTTTTATTGCCTCTTCTATTGCCTTATGTGTTAGCGCTGTTACACGACCTGCTTCTCTCATTAGTTCAATTTCTCTTTTGGATTTTATTGTAACCATTTTATACGCTTCCTTTCTAATTTAACACAATTTATTTTTTTATTTCTTTTATTATATCTTCTGCTGCATCTTTTCCCATATGATTTGCTGCTATACTTACTGTTTCTGTTCTTAAAACTCCTTTAGCCTTATAATATTCTACTAATGGACTAGTTTTTTCTTCATATATTTCTAATCTTCTTTTAATTGCCTCTGGATCAGAATCGTCTGCTCTTTGTTTTAATGGAGAACCGCATTTATCACAAATTCCTTCCACTTTAGGTGGATGTAATTTTGTATTGTATGTTGCTTTACAATCTTGATTTGTACAAACTCTTCTTGTTAACATTCTATCTATTAGTTCTTCTTTTGGAGTAACTAAATTTACAACTAAATCTATTTTTCCACCTTTAACCTCTAATATCTTATCTAGTTTTTCAGCTTGTTCTATAGTTCTTGGAAAACCATCTAATATTACTCCATTTTTTGCATCTTCCCATGTTAGTCTATCTTCTACCATAGGTACTGTAATTTCATCTGGAACTAAATCTCCTTTTGATATATATTTATCAGCTTCTATTCCTAGTGTTGTTTTTTCACTTATATTTTTTCTGAATATATCTCCTGTTGATATTTGTGGCAATCCTGTTTGCTCGCTTATAATACCTGCAACAGTTCCTTTTCCTGTTCCTTGAGCTCCTAACATAATAATATTCATTATTTTTTCTTCCTTTCTATTTTAAAAAATTTTTGCCTCTAAATTTTTTAGAGGCTCTCTTTCGTAATTTCGCAATTCTATTTTAGCCTATTTTACCTAGTTTGTCAATTATTTTCAAAAAAAATACACTTATCTTACGATAAGTGCTTTTTATTTTTTATTCTTATTCTAAAAATCCTTTATAATGTCTCATTACTAATTGAGATTCTAATTGTTGTACTGTCTCTAGTGCAACACCTACAACGATCAATATTGAAGTTCCACCAAATGAAACATTCAAACTTGTAAATCTTAATAACATAGGTACTATAGCAATTACTGCTAAAAATATTCCACCAAATACAGTTAATTTAGTTATTATAGATGATAAGTATTCCGTTGTTGGTTTTCCTGCTCTAATTCCTGGAATAAATCCACCATTTTTCTTGATATTATTTGATACTTCTGCTGGATTAAATGTAGCATAAGTATAGAAAAATGTAAATGCAACTATTAATATTAAATATACAATTGCATTAGCTAATGAATATCCCCATCCTACACTTGAAGATGAAGTTGCAATAGAGAATTTGTAAACACCTTCCCAAAATCCTGTTAAGTTTTGTACATCAGCAAACATAGATATTATCATTGCAGGGAATGTCATAAATGATGATGCGAAGATTACTGGCATTACTCCTGCCATTGCAAGCTTCAATGGTATAAATGTACTTTGTGCACCAACCATTTTTCTACCTACAACTTTTTTAGAATACTGTACTGGAACTCTTCTTTCGGCTTGTTGTACAAATACAACTCCTGATATTAATATAATTGCTCCTATTACAATTCCTATAGCTGTAATTAATCCAATTGTGCTAAATCCTGATGATGTTACTATTAAATTCCATATAGTTGTTACTGCTCCTGGTAATCCTGATATAATTCCTATAAATATAATCATTGATATACCATTTCCAATTCCTTTACTTGTGATTTGCTCTCCAAGCCACATTAGTAAAGATGTTCCTGCTACTAATGAAGCAACTACTAATGTTCCTGTTAGCCATCCTTCATTAATAAATATTCCAGCTTTTCTATATGATAAGTAAATTCCTATCGCTTCTACTAGAGCTAAGACTATTGTTATAATCTTAGTCCATCTATTCATTATTTTTCTTCCTTCTTCTCCACCTTCTTTAGATATTTTTTCTAATGAAGGAATTATCATTGTTAATAATTGAACAACAATTGATGCGGTTATATAAGGACTTACTGACATTGCAAATACTGAAAATCTTGAGAATGCTCCTCCTGAGATTATATCTATAAATCCTGCAATGCCATTATTTGAACTCATAGATTCATTTAATGTTATCATGTTTACACCTGGAACTGTTATATAACATCCCAATCTAAATAACACAATAAGTATTAATGTATATAATAATCTTTTTCTTACATCTGGTGTCTTTAAAGCGTTTTTTATCGTTTTAAACAACTAAATCACCTCTGCCTTTCCGCCTAGGGCTTCAATTTTTTCCTTAGCAGTTGCAGTAAATTTTGTAGCTTTTACATTTACTTTTTTCTCTAAAGTTCCTGTTGCTAAAACTACTATTCCGTCATTTATTTTTCCGATTATTCCTTCTTCTACTAAGCTTTCTGCTGTTACATCTGTTGCTTTTGATTTATTTAGCATTGTTAATGTTACTTCTGTATAGTTTTTAGAATTTCTATTTGTAAATCCTCTTTTTGGTAATCTTCTATATAATGGTGTTTGGCCTCCTTCGAAACCTCTTCTTACTCCTCCACCACTTCTTGCTTTTTGTCCTTTATGTCCTCTTCCTGCTGTCTTTCCATTTCCGGAACCTATACCACGTCCAAGTCTTTTTCTGTTTTTCTTCTCTACAGATGGTTTTAATTCTCCTAATTTCATTTTTTGCACCTCCTTAATTTTATCTCGTTTTGAATTTTTTTATCAGAACTATTTTGTTCCTCTAATTACATTATTTCTTCTACTTTTTTATTTCTCTTTTTAGCTACTTGTTCAATTGTTTGCATACTCTTTAAACCTTCAATAGTTGCATATACAACGTTTCTTGGATTGTTTGTTCCAATAACCTTTGTACGTACATCTTTATATCCTGCAAGCTCTAATACTGGTCTTACACTTCCTCCTGTAATAAGTCCTGTACCAACAGCAGCTGGTTTTAGCATAACTTTTGCACTACCGAATTTTCCTATAAATTCATGAGGTACTGTTGTTCCAACTATTGGAACTTCTACTAAATTCTTTTTAGCTTCTTGAATAGCTTTTTTAATTGCATCTGGTACTTCAGCAGCTTTTCCATTTCCTATTCCTACATGTCCTGCACCGTCACCAACAACAACTACAGCACTGAATCTAAATGTTCTACCACCTTTTACTACTTTTGCAACTCTATTAATAGCTACTACTTTTTCTTTTAATTCTGGCATTTTATTTTCTTCCATTAGAATTCTAATCCTCCTTCTCTAGCAGCTTCAGCTAATGCTTTTACAACTCCATGATATATATATCCACTACGATCATATACTACAGTAGTAATTTTCTTAGCTGCTGCTTTTTTTGCGATTAAAGCTCCAACTTCTTTGGCTGCTTCTATATTAGATTTTTTTGTTTTGATTTCTTTATCTAATGTTGAAGCAGATACTAATGTATTTCCTGCAACATCATCAATAATTTGCGCATATAAATTTGTGTTACTTCTATATACACATAATCTTGGTCTTTCTGCTGTTCCAGATACTTTAGTTCTAACTCTAGCATGTCTTCTATTTCTTTCTAGTTTTCTATCTGTTTTACTAACCATTTTTAACTCCTTTCTAATAATATGTTAGGGAGCACCTTTTTAACAGGTGATACCATTTATATTAATTACTATTTTCCTGTTTTACCTTCTTTACGTCTAATAACTTCTTCAGCATATTTGATACCTTTACCTCTATATACTTCTGGTGGTCTCTTTGTTCTGATATTAGCAGCTGTTTGACCAACTAATTCTTTATTTATACCTTTTACGATTATAGTATTTGGGTTTGGAACATCAAATGTAATTCCTTCTGGTGCTTCAAAAATTACTGGATGAGAATATCCTAATGTTAAGTTTAAGTTATTTCCTTGTTTTTGAACTCTATAACCTACACCATTTATTTGTAATTCTCTTGTGTATTCTTTTTCTACACCTTCAATCATATTGCTTATTAAAGTTCTTGTCAATCCATGTAAACTTCTATTTAGAGCTTCATCATTTGGTCTTGTAACTTTAATAGTATTATCTTCCATTGTTACAGAAATATTTTTATGTATTTCTCTTTCTAATGTACCTTTAGGTCCTTTTACAGTAATGTGTTGTCCGTCTATTTTTACCTCAACTCCTGCTGGTACTGCAATAGGTTTGTTTCCTATTCTTGACATTTTTATTCCTCCTTTTTTTAGGGCGTTCGCCTAACGTTTATTTGCTTTATTGCATTTTCGCATTTAGGTTGATTTTTCCCTTTCTATTGACAGGTGACACATCTTATAATGGTGACACATCTTCTTCATAGGTATTTTTCTAGGGATAAGATATGTCCCACCTACGATTATATGTTTCTCCAAAAAATGATTACCCTCTTTCAAAATTTCTTTATATTTTATTACCAAATATAAGCTAATACTTCTCCACCAATTCCTGCTTCTCTAGCTTCTTTGTCTGTTTTTAATCCTTTTGATGTAGAAATTATAGCAATCCCTAAACCATTAAGTACTTTTGGTAATTCTTCTTTACCAGCATATACTCTTAATCCTGGTTTACTGATTCTTTTTATTCCATCGATAACTCTTGTTCCTTTTTCATCATATTTTAGTGTTACTCTAATGATTCCTTGAGTTTCGTTGTTTATTAATTCGAATGATTTGATATACCCTTCTTTGAATAAAATTTCAGCTATTGCTGTTTTCATCTTTGATGCAGGGATATCTACTGTTTTGTGTTTTGCACTGTTAGCATTTCTTATTCTTGTTAACATATCTGCTATTGGATCTGTAATGTTCAATTTACTTTCCCTCCTTTTTAGTTTTGTTTTATATATTACCAACTTGCTTTTTTTACACCTGGAATTTCACCTTTGTGTGCTAATTCTCTGAAACATACACGGCAAATTCCATATTTTCTAATGTAAGCATGTGGTCTACCACAAATTTTACATCTATTATATTCTCTTGTTTTGTATTTTTGTGGTCTAGCTTGTTTTACTTTCATAGATTTTTTAGCCATTATTTTTTCTCCTCCTTAATTTAAGCTTTAAAAGGCATTCCTAATAATTTTAATAGCTCTTTTGCCTCTTCGTCTGTTTCAGCTGTTGTTACAAATATGATATCCATACCTCTTAATTTGTCTATTTTATCATATTCAATTTCTGGGAATACTAATTGTTCTTTTAATCCCATAGAATAATTTCCTCTTCCATCAAAAGAATTTGCAGAAACTCCTCTAAAGTCTCTAACTCTTGGTAATGCTACATTAAATAGTTTGTATGCAAAATCATACATTTTGTCAGCTCTTAATGTAACTTTACAACCAACGTGTGCTCCTTCTCTTAATTTGAATGCTGCAATAGATTTTTTAGCCTTTGTTATCATAGGACGTTGACCTGTGATTTGTGTTAAATCATTCATTGCATTCTCTAATGATTTAGGATTATCTTTTGTATCTCCTAAACCTATATTTATAACTATTTTGTCAAGTTTTGGAACTTGCATAACTGATTTATATTCAAATTTCTTCATTAATGCTGGAATTACTTCTTTTTCATATTGTTCTCTTAATTTTTCCATTACTAGTTATTCCTCCTTTCAATTTTTATTTTATTATAGTTCCACATTTTTTACAAACACGAACTTTTTTATCATCTTCAACTTTATATCCAATTCTAGTAGCCTTACCGCATTTTGGACATACTACATTAACTATAGAACTGTTAACAGCACATTCAACTGAGATAATTCCACCTTCTTCACCTTGTTTTCTAGGTTTGATATGTTTTTTTCTAACATTTACACCTTTTACAACTATCTTTGAGTCTTTAGGTATAACTTGTAATACTTCTCCTTTTTTACCCTTATCATTTCCAGATAAAACTTGGACTGTATCGCCTTTTTTTATTTTCATTGAGTTTAACCTCCTTCTTTACTACTTATTAGTTAATGGATTATAGAACTTCTGGTGCTAATGACAATATTTTCATATAATCCTTTTCTCTTAATTCTCTTGCAACTGGACCAAATATACGTGTTCCTTTTGGTGTTTTGTCATCTTTTATTATAACTGCTGCATTTTCATCAAATTTTACGTAAGAACCATCAGCTCTTCTTAATCCTTGTTTTGTTCTAACTATTACAGCTTTAACTACATCACCTTTTTTAACAACGCCACCTGGTGTTGCTGCTTTAACAGAGGCAACTATTACATCACCGATATTAGCTGTCTTCATATATGAACCACCTATACATCTGATACACATAATTTCTTTTGCTCCAGTATTGTCAGCAACTTTTAATATTGATTGTTGTTGTATCATGACTTATTTTCCTCCTTTTTCAAGAATCTCAACTACTCTCCATCTCTTATCTTTAGAAAGTGGTCTTGTTTCCATTACTTTTACTTTATCTCCTATTTCACATTTATTTTCTTCATCATGTGCTTTTAGTTTGTATGTTCTTTTTACTGTTTTTCCATACATTTTATGGCTTACACTTGTTTCTACTGAAACAACTACTGTTTTATCCATTTTGTCAGATGTAACAGTTCCTACCATAACTTTACGAAGATTTCTTTCTTCCATAGGTTTTATACCTCCTTCTCCATTTGGTCAAGGGACACATCTTCTATTAGAGTACACATCTTTTTCATAGGTATTTCTTTTGGGGCAAGATATATCCCTACCTATTACTATGTTCCCTTATAAGATTGTGATTACCCTTTTATTAAATTTGCGCCTTATTTATAATTAAGCTTTAGCTTCTGCTATTTTTCTTTCTGTTAATACAGTATTTATTTTAGCTATATCTTTTTTAACCTCTTTGATTTTCATTGGGTTATCTAATCCATTAGTAGCTAAACTAAATTTTAATTTAAATAATTCTGTTTTTAGTTCACCTAATTCTTTTTCTAATTCTGGTGAAGACATTTCTCTTATTTTATTTATCTTCATCACTATCACCCACCTTGCTTACATTTTCTTTTGCTACAAATTTACATTTTATTGGTAATTTATTTATAGCTAATCTCAAGGCTTCTCTAGCTGTTGCTTCTGGTACTCCTGCTATTTCAAACATAACTCTACCTGGTTTTACAGCTGCTACCCAATATTCAACATTACCTTTACCTTTACCACCACGAGTTCCGGCTGGTTTTTGTGTTATTGGTTTGTCTGGAAATATTTTAATCCAAACTTTTCCACCTCTTTTTGTATAACGTGTCATTGCAATACGTGCTGCTTCTATTTGATTTCCTTTAATTAAACCTGCTTCTACAGCTTGTATTCCATATTCTCCATCTGTTACTTTATTTCCTCTTGTTGCTTTTCCTCTATTTCTACCTTTTTGCATTTTTCTATATTTTGTTTTTTTAGGCATTAATGGCATTATCTGTCTCCTCCTTCCACTTTTTTAGCTGGAAGAACTTCTCCTTTATATATCCAAACTTTAACACCGATTTTTCCATATGTTGTATCTGCTTCTGCAAATCCATAGTCAATATCAGCTCTTAAAGTTTGTAGTGGAATTGTTCCTTCTTTGTAGAATTCTGTTCTAGCCATATCGGCTCCACCTAATCTTCCAGATACTGCAGTCTTTATTCCTAAAGCTCCTGCTTTCATAGATTTTTGCATACATTGTTTCATTGCTCTTCTGAATGAAATTCTTCTTTCTAGTTGTCCAGCGATATTTTCTGCAACTAATTGTGCATCTGTATCTACTGATTTTACCTCAACTATGTTTATGTTTATATCTTTTCCTATTAATTTTGTTAATTCAGCTTTTAAGCTTTCAGCTCCAGCTCCACCTTTTCCTATTATTATTCCTGGTTTAGCTGCATGAACATTTACTTTAATCATTTTTGCTGTTCTTTCGATTTCGATATTAGAAATTCCAGCTGCGTATAATTTTTTCTTTAAAAATTTACGGATTTTTTGGTCTTCTACTAAATAATCTGCAAAGTTTTTAGAATCTGCATACCATTTAGCTTTCCAGTCTTTTATTATTCCAACTCTTACACCTGTTGGATGTACTTTCTGTCCCATCTAACTTATTCCTCCTTTACTGTTTGACAAGGGACACATCTTTTTCACTGGTCTTACTTCTGGGACAAGATATGTCCCACCCATGTGAATATGTGATTCCCATTTTTATTGTTTTTCTCTCAAAACAATAGTTATATGACTTGTTCTTTTTCTAATTCTAACTGCTGAACCTTTTGCTGCAGGTCTTATTCTCTTTAATGTTGGACCTTGATTTGCATATATTTCAGCAACATATAAATTTTCATGTTTCATATCATGATTGTTTTCAGCGTTTGCGATTGCTGATTTTAATAATTTTTCTATAATAACTGATGATGCTTTTGGTGTAAATTTTACGATTGCTAAAGCTTCATCAACGTCTTTTCCTCTTATTAAGTCTGCAACGATTTTTACTTTTCTTGCAGATATTCTAGCATATCTTAATGTTGCTTTTGCTTCCATTATTGCTGTTTCTTCCACTACAATTCCCTCCTTAAATTAATTTTTTATTTCTTTGTAGTTTTTTCTCCTGCATGACCTTTAAATGTTCTTGTAGGAGCAAATTCACCTAATTTATGACCTATCATTTCTTCTGTAATATATACTGGCACATGTTTTCTACCGTCATGAACAGCAATTGTGTGTCCAATCATTTGTGGATATATTGTTGAAGCTCTTGACCATGTCTTAATTACTTCTTTGTTTCCACTTTCATTCATAGCTTCTACTCTTTTTAATAATTCTGGTGCTATGAAAGGTTTTTTCTTACTTGATCTTGACATATGATTTTCCTCCTATTCTACTTTCTTCTCTTTACTATAAATTTATTTGTTTTCTTTTTAGCATCTCTTGTCTTGTATCCTAATGCTGGTTTACCCCAAGGTGTCATTGGTCCTGCATGTCCTATTGGTGCTCTACCTTCACCACCACCATGAGGGTGATCTACTGGGTTCATTACAGAACCTCTAACTGTAGGTCTAATTCCTAAGTGTCTTGTTTTACCTGCTTTACCTAATTTTACATTTTCGTGATCAGCGTTTCCAACTACACCTATTGTAGCTCTACATCTAGCTAAGATTAATCTCATTTCTCCTGATGGTAATCTTACATGTGCATATTTTCCTTCTTTAGCCATTAATTGTGCACTTTGTCCAGCAACTCTTACTAATTTTCCACCTTGACCTGGATTTAATTCTATATTGTGAATTAATGTTCCTACTGGTATGTTTGATATTGGTAAACAGTTACCTGGTTTAATATCTGCATTTACTCCAGATACTACTTTATCTCCATTTGTTAATCCTTGTGGTGCTATTATATAATTTAATGTTCCGTCTTCATATTTGATTAATGCTATGTTTGCACTTCTGTTTGGATCATATTCGATACCAATAACTGTTGCTTCCATATCATCTTTATTTCTTTTGAAATCTATAATTCTGTATTTTTGTCTATTTCCTCCACCTTGATGTCTTACTGTTATTCTACCATATGAGTTTCTTCCTGCATTTTTCTTTTTCTTTGCTAATAAAGATTTTTCTGGTGTCTTTTTAGTGATTTCTGCATAATCAGAAACTGTCATATTTCTTCTTGATGGTGTATAGGCTTTGAATCTTTTTATTCCCATTTCTTTCTCCTTCCTCAGATTTATGAAAAACTTCGTCTTACGTTGTCAAATTCATTCGAAACGTCCTCAACGTACCCACGTACGCTTGCGGTTTTCTCATTCATTTTCCTAGTAATACTCGTTTTTGCTAAATCTTCTACTCTACTCTTCTGAGTAAGTTGTGTGGACTTTTTCCTGCTCCACTTACAGATATTCTTTATTCTCCGGGTTCTTTCCCGATATTTTCTTTATTTCTATTAGCTCGACGTTTTGAATTTTCTAAATGTTCATTCACTAAATCAGCTATAGTTATTTTTTTATACTTATAGTCTCTTAAACTATCTTTAAAACTAGATACTTTATATCCTCTATTTTTAGTCATAATTAAGCACCCATAAATTCGTCAATAGAATCTTTATATTTTTTAGAAACTTTAACTGCTTTTCCACCTTTTCCAAGATATGTTTTGTCAGATGGATCTGTATCTATTGTAACAATAGCTTTTTTCCAATCTGGAGTTTTTCCTTCTACATATCTAACTCTTTTTGTTTTTCCTTTAACTATCATTGTGTTAACATTTAATACTTTAACTTCAAATAGTTTTTCTACAGCTTTTGCTATATCAACTTTTGTTGCTTTTTTGTTAACTTCGAAAGTGTATTTTCCTGCTTGCATTTCATCATTACTTTTTTCAGTTATTACTGGTCTTACTATTACTTCTTCTGGTAACATTAAGCATACACCTCCTCTAATTTTTTAACTGTATCTAGTGGTAAAACTAATTTACTGCAATTTAATAAATCAAATACATTGATCATATTTAATTGAATAGCTTTAACACCTTCTATGTTTCTGCTTGATAGGTAAACATTTTCATTTTTATCAGCTAAGATAATTAATGTTTTTCCTTCTATTTTTAAATCTGTTAAAGCTTTTGCCATAACTTTTGTTTTTGGTTCTTTAACTTCTAATTTATCAACAACTGTTAATTCATTATCTAATACTTTTGCACTTAATAATGATCTAATTGCAAGTTGTCTTTCTTTTTTATTTACTCTATATTTATATGAACGTGGTTTTGGACCTAATGCGATACCACCTTTAATCCATTGTGGAGCACGTATACTACCTTGTCTTGCTCTACCTGTTCCTTTTTGTCTCCATGGTTTTCTACCACCACCACGAACTTCTGCTCTTGTTTTTGTACTTTGTGTACCTTGTCTTTGATTAGCTAAGTAGTTTACTAATACACTGTGTACAACTGTTTCGTTTGGTTCAATTCCAAATACTGCTGCACTTAATTCTACATCGCTAACTTTTTTACCTTGCATGTTATATACATCTACTTTTGGCATTTCGTAATTCCTCCTTTTCTATAACCTTATATAGCTTTTACAGCTGATTTTATTTTTAAGATAGCTCCTTTAGCTCCTGGAACACTACCTTTTACTAATATTACGTTTTTATCTAAGTCTACTTTTACAACATCTAAGTTTTGAATTGTAACTGTAACTCTTCCCATATGTCCTGGAAGTTTTTTACCTTTAAATACTCTTCCTGGTGTTGATGTTGATCCCATTGAACCTGGTCTTCTGTGATACATTGATCCATGTCCCATTGGTCCTCTGTGTTGACCATGTCTTTTAATTACACCTTGGAATCCTTTTCCTTTTGATGTTCCTTGTACATCTATTTTATCACCTTCAGCAAATACATCTGCTTTTAATTCATCTCCAACTTTGATTCCTTCTATTGAATCTAATCTGAATTCTCTTAAATGTTTCTTTGCTGTAACATTTGCTTTTGCAAAATGTCCTTTTTTAGGTTTGTTTAATTTGTTTTCTTTAACTTCTCCAAATCCTAATTGTATTGCTTCATATCCATCATTTTCTAATGTTTTTACTTGAGCAACTACACATGGACCTGCTTCTAATACTGTTACTGGAATAACTGTTCCATTTTCATCAAATATTTGAGTCATTCCTAATTTTTTTCCTATTAATGCTTTTTTCATTTTTCTTTCTCCTCCTATTGGCTGATCTGCTAATTCTAAACAGCGTCTTGCGTTGTTAAGTTTCGTCAGCATGGTTATCGATTTTAAATTTTATTTATATTTGAAACTAGTTTTTGATTTCGATGTCAACACCTGCTGGTAGTTCTAGCTTCATTAAACTATCCATTGTTTTTTGTGTTGGATAAAGAATATCAATAACTCTTTTATGTGTTCTCATTTCAAATTGTTCTCTTGAATCTTTGTGTTTGTGTGGAGAACGTAAGATTGTTACGATTTCTTTTTGTGTTGGTAATGGAATAGGACCTGATACTTTTGCTCCTGTCTTTTTAGCAGTATCTACTATCTTTTCAGCAGACTGATCTAAAACTACATGGTCATAAGCTTTTAGTCTTATTCTAATTTTTTCACTTGATACAACTGTTTTTGCCATTGTAATTTTCCCTCCTTAATAAATTTGTTTTAAATATTTTAAAATTACGCGTTGGCAAGTCACAACACTTCCGGGTGTTTTGTGTATACCCATTTTAAAATCCCAAAAATTCGCATGATGATTCTGGGATAAGTGCTATTTTATATTAAACTTACCGCCTGGTCTAGCCAAGACATACTCCACTGAAGTTCCCTCCACTCTAAGAGTGTAGCCACATTCAGCTTCAACGCTACATTTCATGCTCATCTATTATATAATGTTTTTTCATTTATGTCAATACTTTTAGAGAATTTTACTAATTTTTTGAACTCATCTTTTTTAAACTCATCTTTTTTCGAATTTTTAAAAATGAGTAACCAACTAAATCTAGTCAGTTACTCATTCTTTTACTCAGACACTTTGAAATTATTTTTTATTTCTTTTTTAATTGCTATGGTTATCAATATTACAATAGCCACGCCAACTGCAACAGAAATGATCGTAATTTCTGAATTTTTCTCTTCTACCTGCACACTATTTATTTTAGAAAATATTGCTGATTCAGGAAATCCAACAGCCTCATTAAAGTCGTCGACTTTAAGAGTTTCTTTTTTTCCTTTCTGCAAATAAATTCTTTTTTCACCAGTAATCCTAATATCGTCTTCTGATATCGTGACCTTTAGTTCTAAGGTGCAATTCTTGTCAGATAGAATTTCTATCTTTTTTCCATCTTCTGTTACAGTAACTTTTGTATTATTATCTAGTTCTTTTGTATTTGTTTTACATCCAAATAGTAAACAAGAAACAAATCCTATAAATAATAATGCAATTAATTTCCGAGCTTTTTTCTTCATTGTGCATCCTCCTTTAAACCTACAAAAAGCTACTTACTTTAACAAATATATTATATCAATTCTCATTTTTATTGTCAATTATAATTTCAGCTATAATTTAATGTTTATCTCTTTTGTACCGTCTAATTCAATCTTTTTATATGTAACGCCACACTCGTCAAAAAGCTTACGTGAAGCTATATTATTTTCGGACTCAGCATATTTGTTTGATAAATAAATAACTTCTTTAATTCCTGATTGTATTATTATTTTGGCACATTCATTACAAGGAAATAAATCCACATATATTTTAGCATGTTCTAAATCTTTTTTACTTCCTCTATAATTTAATATTGCATTCATTTCTGCATGACATACATATGGATATTTTGTTTCTAAATTAGCTCCATCTCTTGCCCATGGAAATCTTTCGTCTGAAAATCCATTTGGTGCTCCATTATATCCTATTGATAAAATTCTATTATCATCACTTACTATACATGCTCCCACTTGTGTGTTTGGATCTTTGCTTCTCATTGCAGACAATTTTGCTATTGCCATAAAATATTCATCCCAACTTATATAATCTTTTCTCTTTTCCATTTGCATCAATCCTTTCTTTTTTACAAAAAGGCCATTTTAAGTCTTAACCTAAAATAGCCTTTAAATTATTTTTCATTTTGTCTAATTACCATTAATATACTTGCTATATACATTGCTATAACTAGTACTGGTGTAAATCTTCCTACTGGAATTCTTGCTATAGCAATTATACTTAATAAGAATAGTTCTCCAAAGATTGGTAATATTATTGTTCTTCCAATCACTTTTAATATTCCTTTTTTGTAATATCTTATAGCCATATATACTAGCACTAATACTCCAGAGATTATGAATGGCACTATATATTTTTTATACATATCTATAAGTTTTGTTTCTGGTACTGTATTTATAGTAGTATCTTCTGCAGTTTGTGAAAACTCATAACTCTCTTTTATTTTATTTACAATATTATTTTTTTGCTCATCTGTTATCTCTTTAGCTCTTATTGTAACTAAGTCTTTATATATTTCTACTGTTTGTACCATATTATTTGAATTGCCTAAATTTTCATCTACAATTTCTTTTATTTTTGATACATCTGCTTCTTGTTCTATATATACATCTATACTTTGCCCTTGTGAATATTTAAGTTCTTTATTGAAACCCAAAATTCCTGTCACTACTATTCCTGCTAGAATAACTAATGTCATTATAGCAATAACAATAATCTTTATATTTTTATTTTTCATGTCTTGCCTCCTATTTGTTTTCTCTCAATTTTAATAGTGTTTTTGTTACAACTATATTATATACTGCTATCAATACGAATCCCCAGAACATTATCATTCCGAAACTACTTAAATTTGTCCATCCAGAGAAACAAAATACTATTGTAATAATCATTATTGGTACTAATTTCAAAAATAATTCTTTATATGAACTTGTTACAGCTTCACTTACTACATCTATTATTTTTGTTTTGTTTAATATCATCTGACTTAATTTTAAGTTTATCAATATTGTTAATATTATAGCTCCTATACCTTCTATTGATATTATAACATTTGTATATCTTAGTAATAATGATAATAATGCAATATATCCTATACATGATATACTAGCAAGTAATCCTTTTGTTTTATATTTAATTGTTAATATTACAAATAATACTATTAACACTATAGCCACTGCTCCAGCAAAATATAATAATTGTTGACTTGTTATATCTGAATATACAAATCTATTGTTTTGTACTTCATAATCTATTGGATATTTTCCTGAATTTATTAGCATTGCTAATTCTGCTGCTTTTGACATACTATTATTTACTGTTGTTGTATTAGATGTTTGAGATCCCATTTTTACTTTAATATTATTTTTCTCAATTTTGTCTACATCATATTCTGTTCCAGCAATTGATAACTTTGCAACTTTTTTAGTTTCTTCTGTTGAAGTTTCTGCATTTTCTGTATTCTCTGTTGTTTCTGTATTTGTTTCAGTTGAAGTATCTGAACTTTCATCATTCTTCGTTGTTGCTTCAGCAGCATCTACATCATCTTTTAATATTGCATAGTTGTTTTGGATTTCTTCTATTTTGGCTTGTCCTTCATCTGTTAATATTATTTCTAGATACACTTGATATGCACCATCAGCATTGGATGTATATGTATATTGAGCTTTTTTTACCATTTTTTCATTTAATAATTCTGTGCTTGTATCTTTTTCTTTTATTTCAACTTTACCTGATGCAATTAAATAATAAGCTAAATCGTCTGTCTTATCATCTTCTGGTAATTCTACCCTTATTGTTCCATTCTCTTCATTTAAAGAAATTGTATAATCTTGTGCTTTTAATTTTTTTAATCGTTTTTCAATTGTTTTTTTAACTGTCTTATAATTTTCGACTGTTAAATCTTCTGCTGCAGGTGCTGTTTTTCCATCAGTACTACCATCTGATACCTTTAATTCAATTAATCTTTCTCCTTTTAAATCTCTCCCGAAAGAATATTCTTTTACTTTGTCCTCCATTCTATTTTGTGTCTTTATATATACACCACCAAATGCAACTAGTACTATTAATATAATTGCTAATATTATCGTTGTTATCTTTACATTTTTCATTTTATACTCGTTCCTTTCATCTTTATAATAACTTAGTTCCATTTATCACTAATTCAAACCATATATGCAAGTACTTTGCAGCATATTTACTCATCATCGTTCTATCCATAAATATTTGAAAATAATCTAATACTGGACATATTTGAGTATCTATTGTCAACTTTAGTATTACTTTTCTTTCTTCTGCATCTATTTCTAAATTAGCATCTGTTACTGCGTAATTAACCCTATCATGAATATCAAATGTTGACATATTAGTATTAGTTACTCTATCTCTATGCACATCAGATTTGTCTGCTAGTATTAGAGCTGCAGATATGTCACTTACTGCTGTTCCTGTATTTTCATCATGATTTCCTATTGCCATAACTATTTCTGTTCTTTCGTCTGCTGGCATGCCCATTTCTTTTAAAATGTTATATGCTAATATTGCTCCACTATGTGCGTGGTCTACTCTATTTACACAATTTCCTATATCATGTAAGTACCCTGCAATTTCTCCTAATTCTATTATTCTTTCATCATATCCTAATTTTCTTAAGATTTCTCCAGTTCTCGCTGATACAATCCCTATGTGTCTATATGAATGTTCTGTATATCCAATTGCTTTTATTTGCTTTTGCGATGCTTGTACAAACGCTTGGACTTCTTCGTTTTTCTTAACGTCTTCTAATGTTATCATTGCTCTCCTCCTTTAGTCTTTTATGATTTTATCCTATTTTCTCAAAAATATCAACTATTTTTCCTAATTTTTTCTATTAAATATAACAATTTGAAAAATATTTATTTTTATAACAAAAAAAGCTAATCTATATTAGCCTTTATTAACCCCTATTATTCCTCCAATCATTCCACACAAAATTCCAGATATTATTATTATAACTGATTGGATATTTAAATTAAAGTTATTGTTTATTATTGCTGATAACAAGTATATTCCTAGTAAATATATCCCTCCTATTATCGCACCATTTAATAAACCGTTTTTGTTCATATTAAAGTTACCTATAGAACTTCCTATAAATATACTCATTGCAGTAATGACAATCACTACAGGTGCTATAAAGGTTTCACTTACATTTGTATATGTTAATATTAATGAAAAAATAAACAAAAAAACAAATGAACATACTAATGAAATACTTATCCCTTTTATAATATTTCCTAATCCTCTCATAACATACTTCCTCCTATTATATCTATATTCTATAATAGGAATATTTATGACCTTTAACATTTACATCATATCTAATCCTCCATACAAATTGTATACATTTGTATATCCAAGTTTTCTCATCATTATATATACATTTCTACTTCTTCCTCCATATTGGCAGTATATTACTATTAGTTGGTTCTTCTTTGTTATTTCTTTTTCTACTCTCCTTATAATTTCATATTCCGGTATGTTTATTGCACCAGCTAAATGTCCTTCTTGATATTCTTGTCTACTTCTTACATCTACTAAAATTGCTCCTTGCAATATTTTATTTTGTAATTCTTCTGATGTTATATTTCCATTTTGTAGTCCCCTACAATAACATTTTCTTCTAAAAAACATTTTTATCCCCCTTTATATTATATACAAAGGGGGATATTTTTGTGATTTTTATATTCTATTCTTCTACTGGTGCTTCTACTGGACAAACTCCAGCACATGTACCACAACTTATACATGCAGATTGATCTATTTCAAAACAATTTTCTCCTTGTGATATACATCCTACTGGACATGCTGCTGCACATGCACCACAACTTATACATTTATCGCATTGGATTTTATATGCCATTTTTATTCACCACCTCTCCTTTCGAGAACTAATCATCATTTGACTTTGTATACCTTAGCAAATAATAATTTTATCTCGATATCAGTTATAAAACTAATTATCTTTTAGTTTTGAATCTTTTAACTCTAATTTTTCTAATTCCTTTAATTCTTTTTGATATTCTTTTTCTTCACTATCTGAATGTTCTCTTGAAACATCTTTTATTACTTTTATATCTTTCAGGTCATATCTCTTAAATTTATAGATTTCACCATCTTTAATTTTTACTTTTATTATTTCTTTTAATGATTCTACCCCATCAACTTCACCCTGTCCATCTGGAGTCTTTACAATAGCTCCAATATTGGGTAGCTTTTTTAACTTTTCTTCATAAACTTCTTGTTCATACTTTAAGCAACACATTAGTCTGCCACAATTTCCTGAAATCTTTGATGGGTTTAATGAAATATTCTGTTCTTTTGCCATTTTTATTGAAACTGTTTCAAAATCTCTTAAAAATGAACAACAGCATAGTTCTCTACCACAAACACCATTTCCACCAATTCTTTTTACTTCATCTCTTACACCTATTTGTCTTAATTCAATTCTTGTTTTATATACTGCCGCTAAATCTTTTACTAAATCTCTAAAATCTACTCTTCCATCTGCAGTAAAATAAAATAGTATTTTACTATTGTCAAATTTATATTCTACATCTGTTAATGTCATTTCTAGTTTATGTTCTTTTATTTTTTTATTACATAATTCAAAAGCTTCTTTTTCTTTTTTTCTGCATTCTTCTGCATGTTTTAAGTCTCTTGCAGATGCTAGCCTTAATACTTTTTTTAATGGACTTGTTATTTTTTCTTCTTCTATCATTCTATTAGGCACTATTACTTCTGCTATTTCTTCGCCTTGAGAAGTTTCAACTATTACTTTTTCTCCTTTTTTTACTTCTAACCATTTTGGATCAAAGAAATATATTTTTCCTAATCTTTTAAACCTAACTCCTATTATTCTTTTCATTTAATTTGTCCTTTCCTTAAGTCTTATTTCTTACTATTTGTTGCCACATTGAAAATATCATATAATCAATACACATATCATAATTGCTATTTGCATTTATTCTTTTTTTTGTTTCTTCTACTATTTCAACACAATTTATATATTTAATATTTTGCCTACTCAACTTTAATAACAATACATTAATATATTCAAGTATTGATTTTATTTCTTCTTTTGATTTATATATTGTTTCAGACATTTGAACTATATCTATTAAATCTTTATCTTGCATACTTATTAATATATTTTCTATATTTTCATATATATCTTTTCGTTCATTTAATTTTATTGCTTTTCCAATACTTCCTTGTGCTAAATCTATAATATTGTCACTAATCTGTTCTCCTGTAACTTGGTTATTTAGATATTTTTTTAATTCTTCATTTCTTATAGGATCAAATATCATTCTTGTACATCTAGATTTTATTGTACTCAACAAATTTCCTTCATTTGTACATATTAGTATTATTGTCATGTACTCTGGTGGTTCTTCCAATGTTTTTAATAAACAATTTTGAGCCTCTGTAGTCATTGTATCTGCATCATCTACAATATACACTTTGTTATTTGATATAATTGGTTTTTCTGCAATTTTTCTTTGCATTTGTCGTATTTGATCAATTTTTATTTTTCCATCTAAAGCTTCTATTAACTGAAAATCCGGATTATTATTTGAATCAAATTCTATACATGATTTACATTTGCAATCATTTTCTTTATTTTTTTCTAAACATAAAATCCTTTTTGCTAGTTCTTTTGCAATAATTTTTTTTCCAATTCCTTCTGTTCCACAAAATATGTAACTATGTGAGGTTTTGTTTATTCTTATTGTTTTTTCTAATACTTCTTTATTTTTTTCATTTCCTATTATATTTTCAAACAATTAATCTACTCCTCCAAATTTTGAAAATGGCCAAAATCTAAATAATACTTTTCCTTCTATTTTATCTAGTGGTATGCATCCAAATGATCTACAATCAGTACTTCCAGGTCTATTATCCCCCATTGCAAACACACAGTTTTCTGGAACTGTAAAATTATTAAAATAACTTACATCTCTTCCACCTTGTATCATGTCTGTTACTACTCCTGATTTCAAGTAATCTTCTTTTAGTTTCTCTCCATTTATATAAACTCCGCCATCTTTAATTTCAACATAGTCTCCTGGTAAACCAATTACTCTTTTTATATAGCTTTTCTTTCCATTTTCTAGTACATAATATGAAAATTTTCTTAACATTCCTTGTGGTTCATTATTATAAACAGCTACTGGATTACTTAAATCAATTTGTTCCTCTGTTACTTTTGTAACACTAGGTGCTTCAAATGTTATTATATCTCCTCTTTGTGGCATTTTCTTTATTGTTCTACACCATCTATTTAACCATAATCTCTCATTTTCTTTTAAAGTGGGCGTCATTGATGTTTGTTGTACTATTGTTGGTGTGCCTATATAATATCTTACTAGTAGCGCTAATGCAACTGCTATTATTATGCATATTAACCATTCTATAATTTCTCTTAAAGTTGACTTCATCTTTCCTTCCCTTTCTTAATCTTAAGTTTTTTAGACTTTACATATTATACCTTATTTTTATTTTATTTTCAATAACATTTGAAAAGTTTATTTTTCAGAATTTATTTTTTCTTCTTTTGCTTTTGTAGGAACTTTTATTACTACTTCAGTTCCCTTTCCTACCTCACTCTTAATGTCTATACTTCCACCATTTCTATCAAGTAAGTCTTTAGCAATAGAAAGTCCTAATCCAGTCCCTCCCATTTCTCTGCTACGCGCCTTATCAACTCTGTAAAATCTCTCAAAAATTCTATTTAAATCATCTTTTGGTATTCCTATTCCATTATCAAATATTTTAATATATGCATCATTATATACAAATCCTACATATATTTTAATTTCTCCATTTTCCTTTGTATATTTTATACTATTAGTTAGAATATTTAAAATAATTCTTTCTATATCATCTTTATCTGCATAAACAGGTGGAACATCTGCTGTTACAAAACATTTTACTTCATGCTTTTTCTTCTTTATTTCAATTGCAAGCTTGTCCTGACATTTTTTAACAAGTTCGCCTAAATCAAATTGTTCTTTTTTTACAACAGTTCTATTACTGTCATTTCTAGAAAGTGTAAGTAAATCTGTCACCAATTTTGCCATTCTTCTTGCTTCTGATGCTATTACATTTAAAAATTTACTTTGTGTTTCTTTATCATATTCTTCTTCTAACAAAGTATCTGCATATCCCATTATTGATGTTATTGGTGTTTTTAATTCATGTGATACATCAGCAATAAATTCTTTTCTCATATTATCTAACTTTACATGTTCTGTTATATCTTGTATTACGGCTATTACACCTACTGTTCTATCATTTTCTTTTTTGAATGGTGCAAAATATGTGTTAACAAATCTATCTTCAACTTGAAATCTTTCTTCTGTATTTGTCCAATTTTCAAGATATATTATCTTTTCTAAATTTATATTTAAATGAAGTTTACCAAATATATCTTCAAAAGTTGTGTGTTCTGGTAATATATTCATTAATTTCTTTGCTGCTGGATTTATCAATATTATTTGTCCATCTCTATCAAAAGCAATTATCCCATCTGTCATGTGTAAAAATACACTATTATTAATGTCTAAATCATCATTTGTTACTCCTGAACTTTTTATTAATCTAGTTTTGGGAAACATTACTTTTCTTTTTAAATATCGTTTCATTAACATTTCACTAATTACTAAAAATACTATATCTATTAAAATTAGTAATATTACCACATTTTGAATCTCCATGTTGTTTCCTTTCTAAGATATTTATTTTACTATCTTTTTTATTTCTTCATATATTTTTTCTTGAACATTTTTTACTGATTTAGAAAAAGCTTTTTCTTCCATTTCATGCATCAATTGAGGATTCTTTATTATTTTTTCTATTTCATCTTCTAAATTATTTTTAGTTAATTCATTATTTAATATGATTTTTGCTGCACCCACATTTTCTAATACCTTCGCATTATATAATTGATGGTCTTGACTAACATTAGGTAATGGTATTAAAATTGAAGGCTTTCCTAAATTAGAAATTTCTGTTATTGTCATAGCTCCACTTCGTGCTACTATTATATTTGAAACATTCATTATTTCTTCCATATTATATATATATGGTAAAATTTTTGCATTTTCGATATTATTTATATCAATATTTTTATTTCCTAATTCTTCTTTTATTATATCAAATTGTTTTGGCCCTGTTGCCCAAACTATTTGATATTCTTTGTTCATTTTATTTTCTAATATTCCTATTATAGCTTCATTTATTTTCTGGGCCCCTTGGCTTCCTCCAAATACCAATACAATTGGTTTATTTTCATTAACTCCTATACTAGTTAATATTTTTGTTTTTTCTTCTTGTGAATATTCTTTTTTTGCTATTTTTACAGGTGTTCCTGTACATACTATTTTTTTAGCATTTGGTATTCTTGATCGCGCCTCTTCAAACGATATTAATACTGTTTCTGCCTTTGAAGCTAGCATTTTTACAGCTTTTCCTGGAAAGGCATTACTCTCATGCAATATTACTGGTATTTTCTCTTTACTTGCTGCCCATACTACTGGTCCACATATATATCCACCAGCTCCAACTATAATATCTGGTTTGAATTCTTTTATTATTCTTCTCGCTTTTCCTGTTGCCATTAATGTTGCCCATATTTTTTTGAAATTAGCTATTGATATTTGCTTACTTAACCCATATGCCTCTATAGTTTTTAACCCATATCCAGCTCTTGGAACCAAATCATTTTCTAGTCCCCTAGTAGTTCCTATAAATATTATTTCTGAATTTGGTTCCTCTTTTTTTATTTTGTTTGCTATTGCCAATCCTGGATTTATATGTCCTGCTGTTCCTGCTGCCGCAACTATCACTCTCATTTTCTTTTCATTCCTTTCTCTAAGCACAACTTTTCAATCATTTTATTTATTTCCTGCCCTTGAAATGCTAAGCAATACTCCTACTTCACACAGTAATATAAACAATGCCGTTCCACCATAACTAAAGAATGGTAACTGCATTCCGGTAACAGGCATTGATGATGTAACAACAGCTACATTAATAATTACTTGAACTCCAACCAATGATGTAATTCCAACCGCAACCAAACTTCCAAACATATCTGGTGCTTTCATTGCGATTAATATTCCTCTCCAAATAAATACTGCAAAAAGTACAAATACAAGAATACATCCTACAAATCCTAATTCTTCCGCTAATACAGAAAATATAAAATCGTTATGTGGTTCTGACAAATACAAATATTTTTGTTTACTTTCACCTAATCCAGCACCAAATAATCCTCCTGAACCTATTGCATATAAACTTTGTATTATTTGCCATCCATCCCCTGTTGCATCTTGCCATGGATTTGTAAATGTTATAAACCTTGTTACTATGTATTGAAATTGCTTTTTAAATGCATCACTTGCTGCATACAACACTGTTGCAATTGATCCAATTCCACCTGCAGCTATTACTCCAGACATTACAAATTGCCAAAATTTGCAACCTGCCATTATCATCATTATACAGCATGTAATTATTATTACCATTGAAGTACTTACGTGTGGCTCTAATAATAGTAATCCTATTATTGGAGCCAAAAATAAAACATGTTTAACTAGACCTTTCCAAAACTTTCCTAACTCATCTCTATCCTTTACAAGGATTCCTCCATAAAATATTATCATAAAAAATTTAACCAACTCAGATGGTTGGAATGTTGTAAATCCTAAATTTATCCATCTTTTAGCACCATGACTATCTGTTCCTATAACTAATACTAAAACTAATAATGCGGCAGACAATAGCCATGCATGCTTATAAAATTTTTGATAAATTCTATAATCTATTTTAGATACAAAATACATTCCAAATAGTCCTAACACTGCAAAAAGTAATTGTCTTATAAAAAAGTAATAACTTTTATCATATTTTTGCAATGCTGTTGGCGAACTTGCTGATAATACCATGACTAATCCTAATGATAACAATAGTAAAACTGTTATTACTAGTGTAAAATCAACTGAGTTATTTAAAAATTTAGAAAAACCCGCCATTTTATTCTTTTTCTTAGCCATTCTATTCTCCTTTTTTCTATATTATCTTTAGTCCTATTACGCACACAACCAAAGTAATAACACTAAATAGCATTACAACTTGATTTTCTCTCCATCCAGACAATTCTAAATGGTGGTGGATTGGTGCCATTTTAAATACTCTTTTGCCAGTTCTCTTAAAATATGTAACTTGTATTATTACAGATATTGTTTCTATTACTGGTATTAATGCTATTAAAATTAATATTAGTGGTATTTTTAAATATAATGCAATTCCAGATATCACTCCTCCTAAAAATAGTGAACCTGTATCTCCCATAAATACTTTTGCAGGATGTATGTTAAACATTAAAAATCCCAAAACAGCGCCTATTACAATTGCTCCAAATATCACTATTTCTTTTATTCCAAGTGTTGTAGCAATAATGGTTAAACATGTAATTATTATAGTACATACACTTGATGATAATCCATCAATTCCATCTGTTAAATTTACTGCATTTGTAGTTGCAAGTATTACTAATATTGAAAATGGTATATATGCATAAATTGGTATTGTAATATATTCTTTTAATATTGGTATATATGTTTCTGTTCCTAAGTTTAATCCTTTTATTAAGTACATTATATATGCTACTGATATTATTAATAAACCTAACATTTTTAGACTTGGTTTTAATCCCTTGGTATTTTTTAATACTAATTTTTTAAAATCATCAATAAATCCAATAACACCAAACCCAATTGTTAAACCTAATATTGGTAATAAATTTTTTGCTAATTCTATATCTACTGTTCTATAATAAATATATGCAGCAATTGTTACAATTACAATTCCTAGCATTATTATTATTCCGCCCATTGTTGGCGTTCCTTGTTTTTTCAAATGGCTTTCTGGTCCATCATCTCTTTCTATTTGCCCTACTTTTAATTTTCTTAGTATTGGTACTATTATGAATCCTAAAATTACTGTTATTGCAAATGATAACAATAATGTCTTTGTTTGAAATCCCAATTTTATCAACCTTTCTATTGTTAACTTTTGTATTATATATTTTTTTTACTATCCTATTATTTCATTTACTATTATTCTTTCATCAAATGGGAATTTTTCTCCATTTATTTCTTGATATGGTTCATGTCCTTTTCCTGCAAGAACTATTATATCCAATTTTGTAGCCATTTTTATTGCTTCTTTTATTGCTTCTGTTCTATCTACTACTACTTTATAATTTCCTTTTGTCTTTTTTATTCCTTCTTCTATTTCTTTTACTATTTCCTCAGGATTTTCTGTACGTGGATTATCTGATGTTATAAATGTAAAGTCTGCTATTCTTCCTGATATTTCCCCCATAATAGGTCTTTTCGTTTTATCTCTATCTCCACCACATCCAAATACTGAAATTACTTTTCCTCTTGTATAGCTTTTTACTGCTGATAATATATTTTGCAAACTTTCTGGTGAATGTGCATAATCTATCATTATTGGTATTTCTTTCTTATTTGGAACCATTTCAGATCTACCAGGCACCTTTATCTCTGCTAGAGCTTCTATTACTTTATCAGAAGAAATTCCTATTTTTTTAGCAACACAAATAGCTGCTAAAGCATTATATACACTAAATCTTCCTGGAATATCTACTTTTACTCTTTCATTTCTGTCAGATACTTTTACTCTAAAATCTACATATGAATTTGTTATTGTTATATCTTTTGCTAATACTTCACAATAATTGTCTATTCCATATGTCATTATATTACTATCTGGAAATAGTTTTGGAACTTTTGAAACTTGTATATCATCTACATTTATTATTCCATTATCACACATTTGGAATAATTTTAATTTTGACTCAAAATAGTCTTTCATATCAGGATGTTCTTTTTCACTGATATGATCTTCTGAAAAGTTTGTAAATAATACTATATCAAAAGCACAACCATCCACTCTATGTAATTTTAAACTTTGTGATGATACTTCCATTACAACATATTCTACTCCTGCTTCTACCATTTGTGCAAATGTTCTTTGAAGTTCTATGCTTTCTGGTGTTGTTCTACTACTTTCTGATATCATTTTCCCATTTATATATGTTGCAATTGTTCCTATTAATCCAACTTTATATCCTGCTCTTTCTAGAATTTCTTTTATCATAAATGTAGTAGTTGTCTTTCCTTTTGTTCCTGTTACTCCTATCAATTTAAATTTTCGTGATGGATTCCCATAGAAATTACAACTACAAATTGCAAGTGCTTCTCTTGTATCTTTTGCTATTATTAATGTTACATCTTCTGGTAATTTTATATCTTTTAAATTAGCCCCTTCTTCTACCATTACTGCCTTTGCACCTGCTTTTATTGCATCATTTATGTATTTATGTCCATCTACACTAAAACCTTTTATTGCAATAAACATATCTCCATCTTTTATGTTTTTAGAATTACTGTCTAGGTTATTAATTTCAATATCTAGACTTCCTTTTGCTTTTAATCCCTCTAATCCTATTAATACTTTCTTTAACTCCATTATTTTTCTCTCCTTCAATTTGTACACATTTTAAGTGTTCAATTATTTATTAAGCTTGAAGCACTTGCTTACAAACTTGCCTATATTATATAACTAATTTTCTTTTTTGTATAGTAAAAAAATGAAAAAAAAATCACTTAATTATATTTATTAAGTGATTTCATTTTTTATGCTTTATTTAAGTGCTGCATTTAGCATCCATATCTTTTTTGAATAATCTGCTAAATAATCATCCATCATTGATGATGTTGCATAATATTCTTTATCTTCCGCTTCTTGTTTTATTTGAATGGCTTTTTGTTTTAATTCTTGTAAATCATTCATTACATTTTCCATTATATCAATGCTTTTTATTTGTTCATTTTTAGCTTCTCTTATTTTAGAATTTTCCATAAAATCTTTCATTGTTCCTACTGGTTGATTTCCTAATGCCAAAATATGTTCTGCAACTTCATCTATCTGTTCTCTTATTTCATCATAATATTCTTCTAGTTTTTCATGTGTTGTAAAAAATCCTTTTCCTACTACATTCCAATGATAATTTTGTAATTTTACATTTACTATTTCTAAGTCACTTAGAAATTCATTTAATTTTTTTACTATTCCTTCCATAACGTACCTCTCTTTCAGGTACATTATTTACAAATACATTAATTTTTATTCAAATTTGCTTCCAACTTTTATTGGATTTCCTCTTAAGAAATCCTGTATATTCATTCTTTTAGCATTTTCACCTTGAATTTCTATTATTTTTATTGTTCCATTATTTGCTTTTATATATAAACCATCTTTACAATCTGATTTTAATACAGTTCCATTTGGTGCATTTTCATTGTCAGAGTCAATTATATCAACTTTCCAAATTTTAATTTTCTTTCCATTTAAATATGAATATGTTCCCATTATTGGGTTTAATCCTCTAACAAGATTTTTTATTTCTTGTGCTGTTTTATTTTCCCAATCAATTTTTGACATTTCTTTCTTTAACATTGGCGCCATTGAAAACTCTTCACCTTGTGGAATTCTTGGTGCTGTTTTATTTTCAATTTGTACTAATGTTTTTACTAAAAGTTCTGCTCCTATTCTTGCAAGTCTATCCCATAATTCTCCTGTTGTTTCATCAGGATCAATTTCTGTTTCTTCTTTTAAAATCATATCACCTGTATCCATTCCAATGTCCATATACATTGTTGTTACACCAGTTTTCTTTTCGCCATTTATAACAGCCCATTGTATCGGTGCTGCACCTCTATATTTAGGTAACAAAGAACCATGCACATTTATGCAACCAAGTTTAGGAATTTCTAAAATTTCTTTTGGCAAAATTTTTCCATATGCTACAACACATATAACATCAGGTTCTAATACCTTTATTTCTTCTATAAATTCCAAATTTTTTCTAACCTTTTCTGGTTGGTAAATTTTTAGTTCTTTTGACACTGCAAATTCTTTTACAGGAGAAGCAACCATCTTCATTCCTCTACCTTTTGGCCTATCTGGATTTGTTACAACTGCCAATATTTCATGACCTGCATTATATATAGCTTCTAATGATTCTTTTGCAAAATCAGGTGTTCCCATAAATACTATTTTCATTTTTTAACCTCACTTCTTTCAATTATTATCTTTGAAATATTTGCAAAATCTTGAATTGATAATTCTTCTGCCCTAATATTATCCTTTAAATTTAATTTTTTCAATATTGTTATTCCTTCTTCTTTGTTAACAAAAACTTTTGTATTTGTTAAGGCATTTAATAATGTTTTTCTTCTTTGCATAAATGCACTTTTTATTATCATAAACATTATTTTAGGATTATCAATATCTACTGCCGGTTTATTGCGTAAATTTAATTTAATTACTTCAGAAGTTACTTCTGGTTCTGGAATAAATGAACTATTAGGGACTTCCATTATTTTTTGTGATTCACAATAATAATATACTGTATGTGTTATTGCACCAGTATTTTTTCCTCCTGGTGTTTCTATTAATCTATCAGCAACTTCTTTCTGTATCATTACTGTTATACTGTTTATATCCAGTTTTTCTTCAAGCAATTTCATTATTATAGGTGTAGTTATATAATATGGCAAATTTGCTACTATTTTCACATTTTTTATTTTTCCACTCTTTTTATTTTCACTAATAATTGTATTCAAATCCACTTTTAAGACATCTGCATTTATCAATTCAAAGTTATCATACAGATTAAATCTATCTTGTAGAATTTTTATCATTTTACTATCTAGTTCAATACATAATACTTTACCTGATTTTTCTAATAAATATTTAGTTAATGTTCCTAATCCAGGTCCTATTTCTATGACCATATCATCTTCTGATATTTCACTACTATTTATAATATTTTCTACAACTTCATTATTTATCAAAAAATTTTGTCCTAAACTTTTATTAGCTTTTATATTATATTTTTTCATTATATATCTAGTTTCTTCTAATATATCCATTTTGACTTTCCTTTCATTGCCTATTATACTCAATTTTCAAGCATTTTGTCAAGATAAACTACATTACACCCTCAATATGATTTATCTTACATTTTCCAGTTTTTATAATAATTTCAATAACATCAAATCTGACTGAGTATTTATATAATTTATTTTGATAAATATATATATTGGCTGCACTTTTTAAGTTTTTCTTTTTGACCCCATTGACAGACATTGCAGGCGAACCATATTCTAAATTATTTCTGGTCTTTACTTCCACAAAGACAATATCTTTATCTTTTGTTGCTATAATATCTATTTCCCCTCTTCGTGTATAATAATTAGTTTTTACTATTGTATATCCTTTATTTTTCAAATAACCTTGTGCAATTTTTTCTCCTATGATTCCAAATTTTCTTCTATTCATTTTTTATCTATCACTCCTCTTTATTATTTCTGATAAATCTATGTCCTGGAAGTTCTAATATTTTTCCATCCAATTGTAATAACATAATTTTATAATTAACTTCACTTATAGCAATCTTGCTCGCTTTGGCTATTTGATTAACGTCTCGCGGAATATCATCTATATTTTTTAATACTGCCTTTAATTCAGGTGCAACATTCCAAAAAGTATTTTTATCTTTTATTATTTTTTTGCTAAATTTTATCTGAGGATTTTTTTCATAAATAACTTTAAACATATCTTCAACACAAGTAACCAATTCCGCTCCTTGTTGAATCAATTCATTTGTTGTTTTTCCTTTTATATTTTCTAAACTACTTGGGATGCAAAATAGTGGATTTCCATTTTCCAATGTATGTCTAGCTGTTACTTTTGTTCCACTTCTATATCCAGCCTCTACAACTAATGTTCCTACAGCTAATCCTGCAACAATCCTATTTCTTTCAAGAAATTTTTCTGAACTAGCTTCTATCTCATTTTCATATTCCGAGATTATTACTCCATTATTTTTTAATATATATTGAATTAGATTTTTATTGGTTGATTCACAAATTTTATCTAATCCTGAAGGTAAAACAGCTATTGTTTTACCTGAATTATTTAAACAAGTTTTATGTGCTATACTATCAATTCCATAAGCCAATCCACTAATTATATTTATATTATATTCAACTAAGTTTTTAGTAAATTTTTTGCACATTCTTTCACCATATTGTGTATTAGTTCTTGATCCCACAACCGCAATTCCTATTTCATTTAATATTTCTATATTGCCTAATGCATATAATCTTGATGGTGGATTTTTTATTTTTCTCAATCTTTCCGGATATGTTTCATTAGCATATTCAATTAAAATCTTTTCCATATCTTCTTCCCTCTTCTTTTATTGAATATTTATCCAAACTCCTATATTGAATCGCTTCTGCAATATGTTGAAATTCTATATTTTCTTTTCTATCTAAGTCTGCTATAGTTCTTGCAACTTTTAAAATCTTTTCATATGCTCTTACACTAAGCTTCAATTTTATAAATGCGTTTTGTAATAATTTTTCTCCTTTTGTGTCAAGCTTGCAAAATTCCAAAGCCATTTTAGTTGTGATTTCTGCATTTGAGTGAATTCTATATTTTTTATATCTTTCTGATTGTATTTTTCTTGCATAATTTACTCTTTGTCTAATGGTTTCAGAATTTTCTGATTTTTCTTTTGTTTTAATTTTTTCAAATTTAGGCCTTAATACTTCTATTTGAATATCTATTCTATCAAGCAATGGTCCACTAATCTTTCTTAAATATTTATGTATCTCTTGTGGTGTACATCTACATTCTTTTTCTTCATCTCCATAATAGCCACATGGACATGGATTCATACTAGCCACAAGCATAAAATTACATGGGTATCTATAATTTCCACTTAGTCTATTTATAATTACTTCTCTATTTTCTAATGGTTCTCTTAAAGATTCTAAAACATTTCTACTGAACTCTGTTAATTCATCTAAAAATAAAACTCCACAGTGTGCTAAACTTATTTCTCCAGGTTGTGGTATTCTTCCTCCACCAATTATTGTACTTATTGGTACAGTATGATGTGGCATTCTAAATGGTCTTCTCATTATAAGTTCATCTTTTTCAAGTTCACCAGAAATACTATGTATTTTTGTAACTTCCATCGCCTCTTCTATCGTTAATTCTGGCAATATTGTTACCAATCTTTTAGCCATCATTGTTTTTCCTGAGCCCGGACTTCCAATCAAAATACAATTGTGTCCTCCTGCAGCAGCAATTTCTAAAGCTCTTATAACGTTTTCTTGACCTTTTACTTCTGAAAAATCAATATTATAATTTTCATTAAAATTAATATTTTTAGTATAAAATTTATTAATTTTTTGTTCTTTATTTAAATGTTTTATTACTTCTTTTATATCAGAAGCAGGTATAATATCAAGTTCAGAAATTATTGCAGCTTCATTTGCATTAGCTTTTGGTAATATTACTTTTTTAATTCCAAGTTCTTTTGCCTCAATGCATATTGGTAATACTCCATTAATTCTATTAATTTTTCCATCTAAAGATAGTTCTCCTATGAATATAGTATTAGCCAGTTCTCCTACATTTGTCTGTGATATACATCCAATTGCCATTAATATTCCGTACTGCCATTGCCAATTCAAAACAACTACCTTCTTTTTTTATATTAGCAGGTGCTAAATTAATTAATATTTTTTTATTGGGAAATTCAATTCCAGAATTTTTAATTGCCGACTTTATTCTTTTTTTGGCCTCTTTTACAGTAGTATCAGGTAATCCAACAATATCAAATTCTGGTAAACCATTACCAATATCTGTTTGAATTTCAATCAAATTTCCATCTAATCCATTTAGTCCTATTGATTTAATTTTTGACAACATGTTTTTCCCTCCTAAAATTTAAGTTTTTTATTGCTTTTTATATGGTTTTAGTATAAAATATAAATATATTTTTACAAAAGAATGGTGGTAATATGAAAAAGAAAATTATAAAAAAACAAAGTGATATAAATATTCAAAATAAAATTTCTTCAAAAAGAATAGGATCAATATTAATTGTTGCACTACTTTTCATGATAGCTTTATTGTTACGTGTTGCATATCTACAATTTATAGATGGAAGTAGATTACAAACTCTTGCAACCTCTCAACAAACATTAACTGAAACTATTTCGGCTAAACGTGGTACAATATATGATTCCAATGGTAAAGCATTAGCGATTAGCTATGATACAGATAAAGTTTATATAACTCCTTCTCAAATAAAAGATGATAATAATAAATCCATTGTTGCACAAAATTTATCATCTATTCTTGGAATAGATTACAATGAATTACTTACTCAAATTCAAAGTTCATCAGATAAATTTCTTGTTGCATCAGATGTTGAGCAGGATAAAATAGACCAAATAAATAATTGGAAAAAAGAATTAAAATTTGCAACTGGTATTAGTTTTGAAGAAACAACATCTCGTACTTATCCTTATAAAACTTTAGCTTCAACAATAGTTGGTTTTGTAGGTTCTGATGGTCAAGGCCTATCAGGAATTGAATCTTCTTGGGATTCTTTTTTAAGTGGTACTGCTGGAAAATCTGTTAGTTTAAAAGATGCTAGTCAGTCTGAAATAGCCAACTCTAATCAAACATATATTGCAGCAGAAAATGGTTATGATGTTTCTTTAACAATAGACTCAAATATACAAAGTATTGTTGAAAAGTATTTAGCTCAGGCTGTTGAAGAATATAAATGTGAAAGTGGAATAACAATAGCAATGGATCCTTCTACTGGAAAGATCTTATCAATGGCAGATTATCCAAGTTATGATTGTAACAATCAAAACACTCCTAATTCACATCTCGCAAAAAACTGGAATTCTCTTTCTTCAGAAGATAAAAGTAAATCTCTTTACAGAATGTGGACTCCAAAAGCTGTAACAGATACCTATGAACCTGGTTCTGTATTCAAAATTGTAACTTCAGCTATTGCCTTAGAAGAAAATGTTGTTGATACTGAGACTGTAAACTTTAATTGTAATGGTGCATATTATGTGCAAGGAGAATCAAGGCCAATTAAATGTCATAAATATCCTAATTCTCATGGTGCTGAAAGTTTAAGACAAGCCTTAGAAAACTCTTGTAACCCTGCATTTGTTGAATTAGGTCTAAAAATTGGTAAAGAACGTTCATACAAATATTATGAAGCTCTTGGCTTTTTCGGAAAAACTGGAATTTCACTTTTAGGCGAACCAAAGAATGGTGGAATATTCTATGATATTGACAAAATAAAACCTCACGAGCTTGGAACTATGTCTTTTGGTCAACGTTTTACAATTACACCTCTTCAAATGATAACCGCTGCTTCCGCAATTGCAAATGATGGTGTATTACTTCAACCTCAAATAGTTGATCATATAACAAATACTGATACTGGTGAAGTTACAAATTTTAACACAAAAGAAGTTCGTCAAGTTTTTTCTAAAGAAACTTCTGACAAAGTTACTTCTATGATGGAATCTGTTGTAGAAGTTGGAACTGGTAAAAAAGTAAAATATGACGATAGCGTTAAAGAAAGTATGTCTGGATATTCTATTGGAGGTAAAACAGGAACATCTGAACCAATTAATGGTTCTTCTGATGGTTATGTTGCTTCATTTTTAGCAATATCTCCTGTTGAAAATACAAAAATCGTTTTACTTGTAATTTTAAAAAATCCTGGAGAAGGCGTAAATCATAATGGAGGGCAAATTGCTGCTCCTACTGCTGGAAAAATGCTTTCTGAAATTTTACCATATATGGGAATTGAAACAGGAAATAAAGATTCTGGAAATAACACAAATATATCTGAAAAAGATTTATATTAATATTTAGATGCACTTTTACTTAAGTGCATCTTTTTTATATTCTTCTAATGCTATTGCGACTTGATCTGGACAAGATGTTCCTCTCGCTCCACACTCTATACCTTTTAGCATTTCTATTACTTCATCAACACTTCTGCCAACAACTAATCTGGATACTCCCACAGTATTTCCTGGGCATCCTCCTATTATTTTTAGATTTTTTATTATATTGTTTTCAATGTCAAAAATCATTTCCATTGAACAAACGTCTTTTGGTGTATATCTATATTCCATTAAAAAAACTCCTTTCATAATATGATTATACTATAATTTATTTTTGAAAGCAATCTTTTAATATAGATTGTCCCTATTCATCTTTATTCCAACAAGTAAAACGTCATCTTCTGAATCTTCAAAATATTTATTTAATTTTTCAAATTTATTTTTTTCATCTTTATTCTCTTTTATATAATCTAAAATTTCAATAAAATTAACTTCAGTTCCTTTTTCCAAAATTGTAGTATTATTGTTTTCTATTGTTAAAAATACTCTCTTTTGATATTTTGTTTTAGTTAAATCTGAAATTGCAACTTTATTTACTATAAACTCTATATCTTTTTCCTTTGCTAATAATTCTTCTTCATAAATAGTACACCAATAGCAAAATATAGATTCTTTTATTTTACTATTTTTTATCATTTTTAAGTACATTTCCATTTTTTCGTTTGTTTCTAATGTAACTTTTGCTTTTACTAATTCAAATTCGTATTCAGACATATTAGATAGCTGAATATTTTTATCATATTCAATATCTTTTATTTCTAAATTCAAAATATTCTTAATAACATCTTTAATAATTATTCTATCTTCACTATTTAATAATTCTTTTAATTTTAGTACTTTTTTTTCTATAATAATTCCTCCTTTTTTGATAATTAAAATAAAATTTTGATTTTGATTAATAAGATTCTAAGTTATAACTTTCAGAAAAAAATGTAACTGATTTAATTTTATGAAAAAATTATGTTACTTAAATTATATAATTTACAAGTTATTATATTTTCTTTTTTCTGTTTTGTCAATGCTTTTATTAATATATTTTCTTTTTTTCTCGACATGATTCGACTTTATATTTCAAAAAAAACCAGTTTAAAACAAACTGGTTTTACTTATTTATTTGGTATATAATACCCTACTCCTCTTTTAGTTATTAATATTTGTGGATTTGAAGTATCTTTTTCAATTCTTTCTCTTATTCTTCTAACTGTTACATCTACTGTACGAATATCTCCATAATATTCATATCCCCATACTCTTTCTAATAAGGCTTCTCTTGTTACTACCTGACCTGGTTGTTGTGCTAAAAATTTTAAAACTTCAAATTCTCTTAATGTTAAATTAATTACTTTTCCATCTATATGTACCTCATATTTTTCTAAATCTAAAACAAGAGAACCTACTTTTATTGTACTTTCCTTTTTAGCTTCTTTTTTGGTTTCTTTCTTTTGAGCTTCAGCTTGATCTTCCATTGATGCTTCAACTTTTCTCAAATTTGCTTTTACTCTTGCTACAACCTCTCTTACTCCAAATGGTTTGGTTATATAGTCATCTGCTCCTAATTCCAACCCAACAATTTTGTCCAATTCATCATCTTTAGCAGATACCATTAAAATTGGAACATTATATGCATTTTTTATTTTTTTACACACTGTTAATCCATCTATTCTTGGAAGCATTACATCTAGCAATATAAGATCTGGTCTTTTTTCTAATGCAATATTTATTGCTGTTTGTCCATCATTAGCTTCTAATGTATTATATCCTTCTCTTGTTAGATTATGTACTAATAAATCTACTATCTTTTGTTCATCATCTACAATTAGAATTGTTTTCTTTTCATATTCATAATTATCATCCATGCTTCATATACCTCCGTATTATAGTTTTATTTATATCACAAATTTTAACAAGTTACAAGTTTTTTAGTATATTTTTTAAAAGTTGTGCAAGATATATCCCAAATTTCCTATAAAACCGATAGTGCTTTTAATATTCCTAATTTACCATATTCATATGTTAAGCCTCCTTGCATGTAGGCAATATATGGTTCACGTATAGGTCCATCACAGCTAAGTTCTATTGTTGATCCTTCTGTAAATGTTCCTGCAGCCATTATAACTTTATCATCATATCCTCCCATATCACTTGGTACAGGAACTACATGTGAGTCTATTGGTGATCCCATTTGAATTCCTTGGCAAAATTTTACTAATTTGTCCGCATCTCCTAATTCAATAGTTTGCACTATATCAGCTCTTGGTTCATTATATTTAGGACTTACATTATATCCTAATCTTTCTAGTATTCTGCTTGCAAATACTGCAGTTTTTACACTACTAGCCACAACACTCGGAGCAAAAAATAGTCCTTTTAGAAATAATGGATTCTGGTTTAGTGATGGACCTATTTCTTTTCCAACTCCAGGTGCTGTCAATCTTTCTGCACATAATTCTATTAAGTCTTTTTTTCCTGCTATATAAGCCCCGCTTGTTGCAATTCCAGCACCCAGATTTTTCATTAGTGACCCAACTATAATGTCTGCTCCTACTTCTGCTGGCTCTTTTTCTTCTACAAATTCTCCATAGCAATTATCTACCATAATTATTACTTCTTTATTTACTTCTCGTATTGCCTTTATGACTCTTTCTATTTTATTAATTGTTAAACTTTTTCTGGTTGAATAGCCTTTTGATCTTTGAATTTCTATCAATTTTACATTTTTCTTTGCCACTCTTTCTTTTATTGTTGCTATATCAAAGTCATTATCTACTAATTCAATTTGTTCATATTTAACTCCAAATGATTTTAAAGAACTTTTACTTTCTTCATTGCTTATTCCAATTGCCGTTTGCAATGTGTCATAAGGTGCACCTGATATACTTATCATTGTGTCTCCTGGTCGCAATAATCCAAATAAAGTTATAGCCAATGCATGTGTTCCAGAGATTAACTGAGTTCTAACCAAAGCATCCTCAGTTCTAAATATTCTAGAATATATTTCTTCTATTTTATCTCTTCCAATTTCATCTATTCCATATCCTGTTGATGAATGTAAATGCATTTCTGATAATCTACAATATTGAAATGCTTCTAATACTTTTAAACTGTTAATCTCTTTAATTTTATCTATTTTCTCAAATTCAACTTTTACCTCTTTTTCTACTTCTTGTGATAATTCCAATATTTCCTTTTTTATTCCGAACTCTTTATACATCTTTTCTCTCCTTTATTAAAACTGTATATATTATATCATATTTTTACATTTAATAATACCTTTATAATTCAAGTTTTTTCATTTTTTCCTTATAAATTATCCCGTTTTACTCATAATATCTTTTTTCATTTTATTTATTATCTTTTTTTCAAGTCTAGAAATATAACTTTGTGAAATTCCTAATTCATCAGCAACCTCCTTTTGAGTTTTCTCTTTTCCACTAATAAACCCGAATCTCATTTCCATAATATTTTTTTCTCTATCATTAAGTTTTTTTATAGCTTCTTTTAAAAGTTGCATATCAACTTCATCTTCTAGCTTTCTATATGTAACGTCAGGCTCTGTTCCTAAAATATCAGATAATAACAACTCATTTCCATCACTATCTTTATTTAAAGGTTCATCTATTGATACCTCAGATTTTAATTTATTATTTCTTCTTAAATACATTAAAATCTCATTTTCAATACATCTAGAAGCATATGTAGCAAGCTTTATCTTTTTATCAGAATTAAAAGTATTCACACTTTTCATTAATCCTATTGTTCCTATTGAAATCAAATCTTCAATTCCTATTCCTGTGTTTTCAAACTTTTTGGCAATATAAACTACTAATCTTAAGTTTCTTTCTACAAGCTTCTTCTTTGCTTCCATACATTCATCTGTATCCAGTTTTTTTATAGTCTCTTCTTCTTCCTCAGTAGATAATGGTGGTGGCAATGTTTGACTTCCTGCAACATAAAAAATCGGTAAAATCTCATCTATGTTTTCTTCCATATATTTTGCGTATAT
This sequence comes from uncultured Clostridia bacterium, assembly GCA_928721565.1. Classification (GTDB taxonomy): domain Bacteria; phylum Bacillota; class Clostridia; order TANB77; family CAG-508; genus CAG-269. The sequence goes on along the minus strand of OV788638.1, from coordinate 793,589 downwards.
TGAATCTATACTCTTTTTTATAAATTCTAGTATTTTCATGTACAATCACATTCCTTGCATATATTTAGATTTTCTGGCTATATCTATAAACCTTACTTCATCACCTCACTTTGCAATTTTTATTGTACAACTTTTTATATGAAAAGACTGTCTTTTCTTATTGTAGAAAAAAAGAAATAATCGCTATTTTGCGATTATTTCTTACATGTTTTTTTACAAAATTATTTCCACATTATCAAGTTGAATTACAGGTACTTCTCCTAAGCCAGTATTCTTCGCATACATAACTGCAAGAAAGCCATCTAAAACAAATCCATTCTTATCAATAATAACTGGTTTCTGAAAATGATTATATTCCTCGTAATATTTTGCAATCTTTTGGTATTTTTTGCTTTTATAATTTTCATCCAAATTAAATATTACAATAATATTCGATATTTCTTTCTCACTAAGCCATTCTTGTGGAATATCAAATTCAATCCATTTTCTTATAAAGTCTTGATATTTTTTAATTTTTTTCTTAAACTCCTCCAGTTCTCCATTTTCTTTAGCTTTCAAAAATGCTTTGTATTGGCTTGTATTTAGATTACCCTTTTCAGTATTGCACGTTTTACAGCTTGGAAGCATATTATTAGTAATAGTTGGTCCTCCAAATGCTTGAGGATACATGTGGTCTATTGTCATTTCATCTCCTTCAATCCTTTTTCCACAATAGCAACACCGATTTCTTCCTTTGATTTGGTAAGTTAGTTCTGTCATTACTCTCCGAAATGATATGTCTCTACTAATTTTCAGCATACCGTCTTCAATAAATGCTCCTTTTGAATTATTTTGTCCTTTTATAAAAAAACTTCTAGGTAACTCAATAATCATTTTCTTACCTCCTCTATATTTTTTTACATTATATAATTTTTTTTATATTAATTCAAGTCCAACTAATGCTCTATACTCACCTCTTTTAGTAAGTGACTTATCATATATGCCTATGATTACATTCTTAGATACTTTAATATCATCTTCCTCTTCTACAATAATTTCGTCAGCTTTTATTCCCAATAACATACCACTTTGCTTCCCTAAAGATGAAAATGGTATACATCTTAATTTTGATATATATTCTTCGTCTATATTATCTAATTGTCCTATTAAAATATTATCAATATTATTTAATATATTTAGTGGTACAATATTCTCAAGCAAACTACTTTCTACTATTACTACTGGAGTATTAGTTATTGGTTCTTTAGCTAAGTTTCCTGTATCTATCATAGCATTAGTTGCTATTTCTTTACCATTTAATTTTATCCTTATTTTACAATACATATCTTTTGCATTAATTTTAGTTTTAATAATTTTTATCGATATTTTAATTACTATAAATGCCATTATAGCACCTAAAAAAACAACTTTTAGAACATATCCTCCTACAAATATTCCATTTTTTATAAATATTTCTTGTGGCTTTATAAAATAGATTAAGTATAATGCAACTCCACCAAATACAAATGATGTCAAATAAAATATCAATACCTGTTTCCACATACTTTTCATATTATGTGGATTAAAAGCTACATACACCATAACTATTGCCAAAATAATTTTGGATATTATTGATGTATATATAGATAGTTGATTGGTATATGTTATTATTGCATATATGCTTCCTATTGCACTTGATAAATTCATTCTTATTATTTTAGGCTTTATTTTCAATATTATTGTGGTTGCATATAAAATTATAAAATTCATTATTAAATTTTCTAAAAATATAATATCTATATAAATTGTTATGCTAATCCCTCTTTTCTTTTGTTATTAATTATATTATATTTATTAGAAAAAATATGCAAAAAGTTGTCAAAAAGCTAAGCCTTTTTGACAACTTTTTATTACATATTTTTATTTTTGTTTTTACGTAAAAATGCTGGTATATCTAAATCTCCTTGTGAAGAACTTACATCTGATGTTGGAATTGAACTTGTTTTCTTCTCCCAAGACTTATTTATAAAACTATCTACAGTTGATGATGCATGAGCATCTGGTTTTTCAAATCCTGTAGCGATGACTGTAATTTGAATTTCATCTTTCATTTCTGGATCTGTAACTGTACCAAAAATGATATTAGCTTCAGGATCTACGCTGCGTTGAACTAATTCAGCTGCTGTATTTACTTCATGTAATCCTAAATCTTCACCACCTGTAATATTAATAATTACTCCTCTAGCTCCTTCTATTGAAGTTTCTAGTAGTGGGCTTTGTACAGCTTGTTTAGCAGCATCTTCTGCTCTATTTTCTCCTGATGCTCTACCAATTCCCATATGTGCCATACCTGTATTTAACATTATTGTTTTAACATCAGCAAAATCTAGGTTTACTGTTCCTGTAACAGCTATTAAGTCTGATATTCCTTGAACACCTTGTCTTAATATATCATCAGCCATTCTAAATGCTTCATTTATTGATGTTTTTCTATCAATTACTTGTAGTAATTTATCATTTGGTATTACTACTAATGAATCTACTTTTCCTTTTAAGCTTTCAATTCCTCTTTCAGCTTGTGAAAGTCTTTTTTTACCTTCAAATGTAAATGGTTTTGTAACAACTCCTATTGTTAATATTCCCATTTCTTTAGCTGCTTGTGCAACTATTGGTGCAGCTCCTGTACCTGTTCCTCCACCCATTCCGGCTGTAACAAATACCATATCTGCGCCTCTAAGTGTTTCTGCAATTTCTGATTTATTTTCTTCTGCTGATTGAGCTCCGATGTCAGGGTTAGCTCCTGCTCCAAGTCCTCTAGTTATCTTTTCACCTATTTGTATCTTTGTTCCTGCTTTTGATTTTGTTAATGCTTGTCTATCTGTATTAACAGCAATAAAGTCTACTCCTTTTATACCTTCTTCTATCATTCTATTTACAGCGTTGTTTCCAGCGCCACCTACACCTATTACTTTTATTGTAGCTGTTCCGTCCATCATTGTAACGTCTTCACATTCCATCATAAAGATTTCCTCCCTATTAAAATTATATTTTGATTATTTTTTGATATTGTTTTTGATTTTAAGAATAAAAAAATTCTTTTATCCTTTCAATTATCGCCTTAAATACACTTTCATTTGATTGTAAATCAATTCTGCTTGAAACTGTTTTTGCAAATGGTCTTGCTGCAATATATCTTACAAGTGCATAACTGGTTCTAAATTCTGGTTTTACTGTGCTTACTGCTCTTCCTGTTGACATCTTTACAGGAATATTTAAATTTATCTTTCCTGCCACATCACTTTTATTTATATTAGTGATTCCTCTTCCTGCCAATATTACTGTACTTATATTTTGTTTTACATTTTGAGTTGTGATGTCTTTATTTATTATTGTAAATATTTCTTCTATTCTTGCTTCTATAATTTCGATTAGTTCAGAACTTTTTATAACTTTATTTCTGCTTTCATCTTTACATGTATTTAACATTATTTCATTATCATTATCTATGTATGATTTTAATGCTAGTCCATATTGTCTCTTTAATCTTTCAGCTTCTTCTTCCGAAATATTTAATACTAATGCAATATCATTTGTAATGTTATCTCCACCCAAAGGAATTGTATTTGTATATGTAAATGCATTTCCTTCAAAAACACCTATTTCTGTGTTTCCAGCACCTATATCTAATAACATTACATTATCATCTAATTCATTAGTATCCAACATTAGATTTCTTTCTGCTAATGCTGTCGGTACTATTCCATCTATGTCTATTCCAACTCTCTTAAATATTGCTGACAACTGTCTTACATATTCCTTATCAGCCAAAATAATTTGTGCCTTTAATGTAAAATTTGAACTTAAGTTTCCTACTGGGTCTGTTACTATTTTTCCATTATCAAGCACTATTTCTGATGGTACTATATCTATTATTGTTTTTCCTTCTGGTATTTCTATGTCTTTAGCTTGCATCATTGCACTTTGAACATCTTTTAATGCTATTCCAGCAAATTTATCTTTTAGCTCTTTTACAATACTGTTTTGAACAATTGTAACATATTTTCCTGGAATTGTTACATATGCTGAATTTATCTTAAAATCAGCTTCTTCTTCAGCATCACTTATTGTTTTTGCAATGCTTAAACTGATATCTTCTTCATTTATTATTTTTCCTTTTTTTAATCCAGCACACTTTTCTGAAGTACTACATATTGTTTCAATTTGTCCAAAATTGTTTACTTCTCCAACAACAGTGCAAACTTTAGATGTACCTATATCAATACCAATTATGATATCACCTATTGCCAAGATAATTCCTCCATTTATTTTGTGTTTTACTAGTGTTATATATATTACATTTTAACAAAAATGTCAATACAATTTGAAATATTTTTGAAATATTTTTGTAATATTTGTAATACTTTTGTAATATTTTTTTTGCTTTTCTTACTGTCCCAGTACTTTCGCTTTTTTTGTCTTTTTTTCCATCCATTTTTCTATATAATACCTTCTTATTATTGTTAAATTAGTGAACATTCTTCCAACAAATACAACTAATGCTGCCAAATAAATATCTAAGTTTAACCTTTGTCCTAAATACGTCAATGCTATTGAAAGTATACTATTACAGAAAAAACCTGATATAAAAATTGTTAAGTCAAAATTTTTCTTTAACACAGATGTTATTCCTCCAAATACAGAGTCTAATGCTGCCACTACTGCTATTGCCAAAAATGTTGAATATGTATATGGGATAACAGGTGCATTTAAACCAATCACAGCTCCTACAACGCATCCAATAAGTATAGCTATAATAATCATTTTTATTTCCTCCTTAATTTATATATTTTGCTGTCATATCTTTATCATATTTCTCTATTTTTATTTTTTTACTTGTGTCAACACTGGTTTCGTGTCCCAATTCTTTCAATTGATCAACTCCTCCACCTTTTCCTGATACAGCACTTTTTAAGTAATCTGCATCTCCAATTGCATTTATAACATATGGTGAAGATATTTTATCTCCATTCACTTTTAAAAATTCTGTTCCAATTTCATAAACTGCAGTCATAGCTGTAATTCTATGTTCATTTAATGATATTGCTTCTGCCCCTGCAGAAAAAAGCTCATTTATTATAGTTAAAAGTTGAGTTGATGTTATGTTTTCTACTTGTACATCATCTGAAAGTTGAGTTCCACCTTTATCTGTCAATTGAATTACAATACCTTCTCCCTCTACATCAGTTTTTCCTAACTGCTCATTTAACTGTTCCAATTCTGTTTGTAACAATTGCGAAGTTTGCGCATCAGACTCTTTTTCATTTTTATATTCTTCTATTTTAGACGTTAATTCTTCATATCTTCCATTTAATTCATCATATTTGTCATTCCAATTTTTCAATTCTAATCTAAGTTCAGATTCCTTCATTGTTTCTATTGCAGTTATGTCTGTCTGTTTAACAACTTTAAATTGCATAAACATTACAAGCATCAGTGCAAAACATGCAATGCCTATTGTTATCGACATTACTACTTTTTCTTTGCTCATCTTTATTTTCATTATTTTCCATCCTTTCAGCCATTGCTATTTACTTTCTGCATACTGAAATTTCATTACACCAGTATATTTCGGAATTGTTATTGTCTTTTTGTCTGTCATTTTTTCTACAGTCACTTTTAGATATCTATTTTCTCTTAAATTATCTAAATATCCTCCAAATCTATTTACATTAATCAATACCTCTGGTAATCCTATTGCTTTTATAGTAAATGGAGCTCCAACTTTTTCTCCATTAACTTTTATTATATTTCCATCACATTCTATTGATGAATTTGTAACCAATCTCTGTTCATTTATTGATATAGCTTCTGCACCAGCATTTTTTAACTCATTTACAACACTTATTAGATCTGTATCATGTACTATTAATAAATTAGGATCTGCTAACCAACTATTTAATGATATATCTTGATTATCATTTATTGTTATTATCAAACCATTTCCTGTTACTTCTGATAACCCTAATACTTTATTTTTATCTTTTATCTCATTTTCCAAGTTTGTTAAATCTGTATTATTTTGTGTTGCATTTTTTCTTTCTGATTCTAGCTTATTTTCTACCGCTTCCACTTCTGCATATAAATTATCGTATTTTTCTTTAGATTTTAATACTGCATCTCTTAATTCATTTTCTTGTGAATTTGTCCCCATTGTTGACCCTGTTTTTTCTATAGCTCTTACTTGCATGACAATACCACATGATAATAATACACACATAATACCTAATATTATAGCAATAACCTTTTTGTTCATTACTCTACTCCCTTCAAGTTTTATTTTTAATTTGCACTAAAATATGGTAAAAAACCTTCATTTAAATTTCCATTTACATATATAGTTCCTCTATTGCCTGATTCTTGTTTTAGTATAGCACTAACATAATACATTCTATCTTTTAAATTTGTTGCATTTCCTAGATTTATTATTATTCCATCATTTTCTAAATTAAAAATATATTCATCATTTACTTCCATTTTAGTTATTTTTTCATCTATATCTATCTTTTTACATTCCTCATATATTTGTAATATATTTTCCATTCTATTAAGGTCTTTATCATCAAGTCTTTTTTCTTTATTAACATCTGCCTCTGTTATATCCATTCCTGTTATTATAGGAAGTTCTAATTTATCTGATGAACAGCCAATTATATATCCCTGTTCGTCTATATATATATAATTTTCTTTTTCAGTTTCAATCTGGAATCTTTTACTTCTTTCTTTTATTTCTATTTCAACTCTACTAGGATACAATTTATTTACTTTTACTTCCTCTATAGCTCCATTTTGTTTTAATTTTACTTCTATTACTTTACTTAACTTTAAAAATATATTATCACCTGTTTTTATATCTGCTAATTCTAGAATTTTGTCCTTTGATATCTGACTATTCCCATTAACTACTATTGTTTTTATTTTAAAAGTTGGTGATATAAATAAATATGTTCCGATTCCCACTAATACTATCATTATTAGGAGTGTTATTAATATATTTTTTCTCCTTTTTCTCTTTTTTTGTTCTATTTCTCTTTGTTTATTTATTCTATTTTGTGGTTTGGCTTTTTTCGCTGCCATATATATTATCACTTCCTTTGTATTTTTATAGTTAATTTTTGCCTTTTTATTTTACCACTTTTATATGTTTTTGACCATAGTTTTTTAAAATTTTTTAACAAAAAGACTAATAATAAAAAAGAGCACTTCTAAAGTGCCCTACTTATTCTTCACAAAAAATCTTTGTTCCTAGTTTCTTTAATTTTTCTTCTATATTTTCATATCCTCTTAATATATAGTGTATATTATCTATTTGTGTAATACCTTTAGCAGTAAGAGCCTCTATTATAAGTGCTGCTCCTCCTCTTAAATCAGATGCAACTACATTTGCTCCCTGAATTTTCCTAGTTCCTTTTATAACAGCTGTCCTTCCTTCAACATTTATTTTTGCTCCCATTCTATTTAATTCTTGAATATATTTATATCTATTTTCAAAAATATTCTCTGTTATTATAGACGTTCCTTTAGCTGTTGAAAGCAATGCTCCAAATATTGATTGCATATCTGTTGGAAAGCCAGGATATGGCATTGTCTTTATATCCACTGCTTTTATTCTCTTTGGTGCTTTTATTTGTACATAATTTTTACCAATCTCTAATATACAATTTGCCTCTTCTAATTTATCTAAAATTGGTTCTATGTGTGCAGGGTTTGCATTTGTTATTTTCACTTTTCCACCTGTTATAGCTCCTGCAACTAAATATGTTCCTGCCTCTATCCTGTCTGGCATAATATTATAACTTATTTCTGATAATCTTCTTACTCCTAAAATTTCTATTTTATCTGTCCCTGATCCTGATATTTTGGCTCCTGCCTTGTTCAAAAATTTTACTAAGTCTTCTATTTCTGGTTCCTTTGCAGCATTTGTTAGTATTGTTGTCCCTTCTGCTAAGCATGCTGCTAATATAATATTTTCTGTTGCTCCTACACTTGGGAAATCTAAATGTATTTGCGTTCCTATTATTTTTTCTGCATTACAAATTATTTCTCCATATTCTTCTTTTATATTTATACCTAATTTTTCAAATCCCTTTAAATGTAAATCTATTGGTCTTGAACCAATTTCACATCCTCCTGGATACGAAAAATTAGCTTTATTATATTTTCCTATTATCGCTCCAGCCAATATTACTGATGATCTCATTTTACGCATTAAACTTTCAGGAATTTCATATGTATGAATTTTACTTGTATCTATAATTATTTTGTTATTTTTTTTAGTTACTTTTCCACCAATATCTCTTATAATCTCAAACATTGTTTGCACATCCTGAATATTAGGGACATTATATAAAATCGTTTTTCCTTTAATCAATACTGTTGCTGCAATTATTGGTAATGCTGCATTTTTTGATCCAGATATTCGAACCTCTCCCTCTAATTTTTTTCCACCTTGGATTATAAATTTTGACATTTTTTCACCTCTTTTTTCTTTTTGCTATATTTTATGTTATTTAGAGATGAGGTGTGAATTTAATGCCATATCTTATTTATTCAATTGTTACATTTGCATCTATTGGGCAAATATTAACAAAAGTATTTCCATCATTAACATCTATTTCTTTACCATTTAAATCTTTATATATTGTTTGTGCGTCTCTAGCAGATTTAACACATTGTATTTTTTCTGCCTTTCCATTAGTTATATAGTATCCATTAAATGTTCCTATATTTTTTAACCCCTGTCTACCTTTATTTTCACTATCAGTTAAAGTATAATTTTCACACATAGTTATTATTATATTTTTAGTAGTCACAGGTTCTCCTGTAATATAATCTGTTTGAAGTTGATTTCTTGCATATCTCTTATATGTTTTGCTTTGTTCGTCATATTCATATCTTACTGTTTGAAGCTGAGAATGTGGTATTGTTATGTTTTTAGCTTCAATTGCATCTGTTGTTAAATTTACTTCATTTGTAGTATAATTCAACACGCTCTTTTTATTTGAAGTCTTAGAATAGCCTTTTCTTTCAGCTATTTTCAAAATATTTTCAGTTGAAGTAAATAAGTTGTGTGGCGCTGATTTATCTTTAACTCTCCAAAAATTTGAAGAGCTTTCTTGTATTCCATTTATATTGTTTACTCCTAACTCAGTTATATCATTTTGAGCCTGTGGACTCCAACCATGGTGTACATATATAGCATCATTCTCTAAAGCATAATCTAAAAAATAATGTCTAGAACTTCTTACTGGTCCTATCTTTTCAAGATTTTGCCCTTTAAATACTGCCATCAATCTAGTTTCTCCACCTTCTACAACTATCTCATAAACCATATATGCCTTATTTAAATTAGCTTGTGGCCATGCACCTGAATGGTTATCTATCATTACTGCTATTGGCCTATCATCACCATTAAATATTTTAACTTGTCCTGGTTTTACAACCAAAGCATTATTCTTTTCACTTTCAGAAGAATTTTCTACGGTTTGTACTGTTTTTTCTCTTTTTACTAATTTATATATAAGAAGTCCTCCTGCTATTATTACTAATATCGCTATGATAATTAATAAAATTGTAGATTTCTTATTTTTCATTCATTTCATCCCTTCTTATTCCTAATTTTTTTAGGACTTTTTCTTCTTTTACTCTCATTATTACTTTATCCTCTTCTTGTATGTGATCATATCCCATTAAATGATAAAATCCATGTACTAACATATACGCAAATTCTCTTTCAAAACTATGTCCATATTCTTTTGCTTGTTCTTCTACTTTTTCTATTGAGATGACTATATCACCTAATACATCTTCATGCTCAAAATCATGATTTCTTATTTTTTCATCAATTTCTTCTTTCTCAAATATAGGAAATGATAGGACATCTGTTGCCCTATCTACATTTCTATACTGTTTATTTATTTCATGAATATGTTCAGGAGTTGTTAATGTTATACTTATATATAACTTTGAATCTTCCATATTTTCTTCTTTAAAACATTGCTCTATTACTTTTTTTATTGTTTTTTCATATTCTTTATTTTCTTCTAATTCTAAATATTCTAATTGATACATTTCTCCCTCTCATTTACAATAATCATTCTTTTATGCACTTACATATTCATTCATTATTGTACTAACTTTGCTTTTTAAATATTTTCCATCTTTAGTTGTATAATCTCTTATTTCTTTCATTACTCCATAATCTACTAATTTTCTCTTATAGTATTTTATTAGTCTACTATAATCTGTTTTCTCACCTTTCATCTTTTGAATGTCTTCTTTTATAAATAATATTTCCTTTTGTTTAACATATTCTATAAAATCTATATCTTTTAATTTTTCTATATCTTTATACTTTCCATGGAAACGTTTAAATTGTTCTCTTTCTTTTGAATTATCCCAATAAACTTTTGTTGCCAATAATCTGATGTTGTAATCTTCTATTAATGTCAATAACATTGAATATGCTTTTTCTCTTTTAGCAGCAATTTTAGTATCTTGTACTAAACATCTAGCATCTTTTAATAATTTCATATAGCATTGTTCAGCAACTACCAATGGTAAACTATGTGTAAATAAAGTTCTACTTATTCCTAATAATATCATATTTTTTTCAATATGATCTCTAGCATCTAACTTTCCTACTGTAAATTTTTCATATTTTTCATATTCTTTTACCACTTTCTCTAGTTTAGGATCATTAATTTTTAATGGTAAAATATTTTTTATATAGTCTTCTAGTGTATCAAATATTTTTACATATATCCATTCTTTTGCTACATCATATACATTTGTCGTATCTGCTAATTTTACAGAATAATTTTTTAATATTCCTTTATATAGTGAATCTTGTTTTGAAATATAAAACAATTTATATTTATCTATAACTTTTTGTTTTCCTGAATTCATTACTGTTTCTTTGTCTAATTCTAATAAGTATTTTTGTTTTCTGTATTTGTATTCTACATATTCACTTTCTTTAAGTTGAACTATTCCATAATATTGTGACAATGCAGCACTTTCTAATTCTGATGCTGTTTGATTTTTTACTTTCTTATATATTGTATCTAATACATATTTGTCTAATGCTTCTAAATATGCAGTATATGCATCTTCATATTTTTTCTCATCTTCATCTGCTGATTGATATGCTTTAATTACTGCATTCCTTTTCATACTTATACGCATTCCATTAATTCCAATTTGAGTTGGTATTAATAATTTCGTTAATGTATTTGTTAATTTATTAAAAAAAGTTTTATCTGTTCCTACTAATCTTAGACTTCTCTCTTCCATTTTTTCCATCCTTTCCAAGTTCTTGGTAGGCAGGTATCTTACTGTACTTCTTCTGTCTGTTTTTGTATTTTATCTATTTTCTCCTGCATTCCTATATTTTCAACCACTTCATATGTTACACTAACTTCTACATCTTCTCTATTTTCTATCACATCTGCTTTTTTTCCGAAGTATACTTTTTTTCTCTTCTATTTCTTCTTCAATCTGTTTTTCTAATTGTTCTGTACCTTTTTCTACAGCTTCCTCTATTGAATATTCTTTGGAATTTTCTTCTACTTCTTCATTTGTTACTTTTTTTACTGAAATTGGTAAATATAAATTTGAAAATATCCTTAACTTTTTTTCTTCTTCTATTGTATCATAAATTTTAAATTTTGAAAGGGTTTTATAAAAATTTATTTGAAAATTATTAAATTTTATTCCATATTTCGTTTCTTTTTTTCCTGTTTTTACTTTTTGTTCCTCTTTTAGTGAAATTTTTTCTGTTTTAGTATATTCAACTATAGCTTTTACTTCACCTAAACTATGTACATATCTTGATCCGGTATATTTCCCTTCCATAGTTCCTTGAATTAATATCTGACCTTCTTGCACCTGATCTCCTACTTTTACCAAAGCAGTTCCATTTTGTGCTATAATTTGAGATATCGTTCCTGATTTTTTTGCAATTATATTAGAATATTCTTTTTCATCTATTAAGTCTGGCGCTTCTTTTGCTTTTACTACTTTTATTATTGCATTTGTGCCCTTTAAGTTTATACCAATCCATGAAATGTCATTTCTTTTTAATCGTATTTTATTGATTATTTCTTCTGTGTTAATTTGATTTTTTTTCATTCCAGTTTTCAATCCTGCTTCTTGTATATCTTCAACTATATTCTCTATTTTTTTATTTTCTTCCACTTGCACTTCTATATTCCAGACATATTTTGAACTAACATATATTATAGAAAAAATAATAATTAAGGCTATTATAAATATTTTCCTTTTTCTGTATCTATTTATTACAAATGGTATTCCTCGCTTTTTTTCTATTTTAACTTTACATTTTAATTTTTTACATATGTTAATGGCCTTATAGAAATCCTGAATTCCTATATTTAAATGCAATTTTATTCCTTTTTCTCTCTTTAAATTCCATATTAATATTTTATTAGTTGTACATATATTTATAAATCTTTCTATATAATATCCTTCTACACTTATTCGAACATATCCAAGCAAGTAATTAAATAAAATCTTTATTAACATTTATTCCTCCTCTGTTCGCTCTAGTTCCACACTTTCAATTTTCCCTGTTATTTTTATATCATCATTAGTCATTTTCTCTAAATTCATATTATATCCATTTATATTTACTACCCCTATATATGTACTTATACTAGTGAAAAACTCTTCATATTCGAGTATGCCTTTATAATTTTCTAATATTATTTCATCAAACCCAGTAATTATAATTTTAGGTTTATTTGTATAAACTTCTTCTGGAATTTCTAAAATTTTATCTATTCTTCTTTTTCTCATACATTTCCCCTTCTATGTTTATTCAAAACTATCTAATAGTTTAAATTCATATCCTTGTTCTTTAGCTTCTTTTATAATGCTATCTAATACTTCCGAATTAGTTTTTGAATTTGGATGTAATAACATAACTTCTCCACAGTGAAAATTATCTATTATTATTTTCTTACTTTCTTCTATAGATGGTTGTTTTTTCTCATCCCAGTCAAAATACGCAAAACTCCACATTACTGTCTTATAACCAAGTTGTTCTGTCTTTTTTAATGTTCTTTCATTAAATTCTCCTTTAGGTGGTCTCATAAATGTCATCTCATAGTTGAATTTTTCATATACAGCTTGATGTAATTTCATTATTTCATTTTCAATTTCATTATCAGAAATATTTGGTAGGCTTTTATGGTTTACAGTATGATTCCCAATAATGTTTCCTTCATCAATCATTCTTTTTACTAGATCAGATGCTGTATTTAAATAATGTGATGTTATAAAAAAAGTTGCCTTTATATCATTTTCTTTTAATGTATTCAATATTTTTTCTGTATATCCGGCCTCATATCCTTCATCAAATGTTAAGTATATTACTTTTTTAGTATCTTTTCCTAAACAAATGCCTCCATTTTCTTCTAACATTTGTCGATTTGCAGCCCCTACATCTGGTTGTTGATTATTATTGGCTCTTTTTATTCCCCATCCAATTGTTTTTGATTCTGAATTACTGGCAGATGTTACTAAAACTTGATTATTGTTTGTTGCAATTATACTTATAATGCATACCACAATAATTGATATACACATTATTATAGCTTTATATTTTTCTCTCATAATTCTCCTCCACTTTTTTATTTCATTTTATGCTCAAAATCTTTTTTTATTACTTATTGTATTCTTACATTATTTTACAGCCTTTTTGTGCTTATTTATTTCATTTTTCATTTATATACTAAGTTTTATGCATATTCATTATTCAAGTAGCCTATTGACAATATTCAAATTTTGTTTTATATTATTCCTATATTTTTTTAGCAAAATTTGTAAATTTTTAATGTTATGGAGGATTATATGTTGAATTTTGTTCTTTGTGATGATGAAATTAATATGCTTAACAGGCTATCTTTATTATTTGAAAAAACATTTATCAAAAATGATTTTGAAGCACAAATAGTTCTAAAAACAACAAACTACAAAGAAATTTTATCTTATATGTCTAACAATTTGGTTAATGTTGTAGTCCTTGATATAGAATTCAAAAATTCACAACTTAATGGATTAGACATTGCAAATGAAATTAGAAAAATTAATAAAGATTGCTACATTATTTTTATTACTAGCCACTTTGAATATTTGATGAAGGCTTATGATTATAAAACTTTTGCATATCTGTTTAAGAATGCTATAAATGTTGAAACTCTTTCAACTACATTAAACAGGCTTTTTGAAGATATTTCTGGCAATTATAGAAAGTTCTTAAAAATAGATCATAAAGGAACTTTTGTTGATTTAAATGATATTCAATTTATTGAGAAAAACGGTGTAAAACTTATTTATCATACTCTTCATGGTACTTTTAGTACCTATAATTCTTTTACAAAAATAGAACATAGTTTACCACCAAATTTTGTAAGATGTCATAAGTCTTTTATAGCAAATATCAATAACATCTGTAATATATCATTATCTGATAATTCTATCGTTTTTATAAATAATGAAATTTGTTATATTGGGCCTAAATATAAAAATTCTTTTATGGAGATGATTGATTATGATGCAATTTGTAAATAATTTTAATTTAATAAATTTAGTATATTTTGTTGCTACGATTATTGAAAATTATCTATTTCTTACTATGCTTTTGTTAATTTTTGATGTAAAGTCTAATAAAAAACAAAAATTAATATATATCATATCTATATTAGCAATAAGTGAAGTAACTTCAAAATACATTACATCTCCATTTAATGTAATTATAAACTATACATGTATAATAATTTTAATTACATTAATATTTAAACTTAATATATTAAAAAGTTTCACTTCACTAATGATTACTATTTTCGTATTTGGACTATTGAATATTCTTATTCAAAATCCATATTTAACATTTTTCAATTTAACACCAGAAAAATTTATGAACACTCCTAAGTATAGAATAACTTATCTAATACTTTTATACGTTTCTTTCTCCTACATAATTATATTTTTAAATAAATTTAGAACACTTAGACTTAATTTAGATTTATTGGATTTACTAGATAAAAAGACTATTTCAATACTAGCTCTAAATCTTATCTTAGGTTTTTTGACTTTATTTATTCAGCTAGTGATAACCGCTTATTACATTGAAACAGTGCCAATAATTATAACTATTTCAAACTTCATTTTATTGGTAGCTTTTTTGATTTTGAGCATTTATAGTTTTATTCGTATGCTAGAACTGTCCTCAACAAGACGTGATTTAGAGTGTGCAGAAGAATATAATAAATCTTTAAAAATATTATACAACAAAGTCAATGGTTTCAAACATGATTTTGATGCTATAATATCAACTATAAATGGATATATAGAAGATAATGACATGTCTGGTCTAAAAACATATTTTAAAGAAGTAAAAAAAGATTGTAAAATAACAGATAATCTAGCATTATTAAACCCAAACATTATAAATAACCCTGGTATTTATAGTTTACTTAATAATGAATACTTCAAAGCTACAAAAGCAGGTATAAATTTTGATATCAGCGTTTTCTTAAACATAAATGAATTAGAAATTAATATTTATATATTTTCTAGAATTCTCGGTGTATTAATAGATAATGCAATAGAATCCGCTGAAAAATGTTCAGAAAAAATAATTAAACTTTCTTTTATTCGTGAAGAACATAATTGTAGAGCACTTATAACTATAGAAAATACTTATTCAAACAAAGATGTAGACTTGAAAAAAATTTTTGAAAAAGGTATATCTAGTAAAACGAATCCTTCTGGCATTGGATTATGGCAAGTTGGAAAATATATTAAAAAAAGTAAGAATTTAGAATTAAAAACAAGTAAAAATGAAAAATATTTCAAACAAGAACTATTTATATATGACATATAAAAAAGAAAACTTTTTGTGAAGTTTTCTTTTTTTGAATTGATTTAATGTTTAAGAACATTCTCTCTAGGAATTAATCCTTTTTAATTAAAGAAGATGGCATTTTGGGTTGATGTCCCCACCAAAGAGTCATACATGCTGTATTAGTAGCTTTTGCATATTTCTCTGCCATTTTTGCTAATAATTTAATCATAATTAATTCCCCCTTCTTTTGTAAAATTATATAACATAAGAGTAGTTGCAATGACTCTTATATTATCAAAGTTAAATATTCGCATATACCTCATATCCATATTTATTATCTGTAATTTTATATGCAAATCTAGTTATTGTTAAAGTTTGTATAAAATCTCCCAATATTATTATTCCTGCTATAACTGGATTATTAATTAACAATGCTATACCAAATTCTACAGTTAAAATAATATATGAAAAAATTTGTTTTTGTTTTCTTTCTTTTTTTCTTAATATCGGAACATTTTCTGTGTCTGCCGGAGCATATAATTTTATCATTGTCATGCAAAATATCCATATAACAGCTGAAATAATATATTTTAAAGTTCCTGTTAGCAATACATACTTTGCAAGCAATGCAGAACCACTATATAATAACAATGTATAAATTATACACCCCACATGTGTTTTCATATGTACTCCACCTGAAAAACATCTATATGGTGCAATTATTAATATTGAAATCAAAGTGAGTTTAAATATGCCTAAAAAATATGCTATAATCAATATTATTATACCTTTAGGAAATTCTCCGATTATATTTTGCAAACCATACATTATTATTTCTGCTCTTTCATCATCCACATCAGGCATTTCTTTTCTAATTCTATTGGTTAGATATGTGCATATTGTATCAATCACTTCTCTCACCTCATCTTCATCTTAAGTATGTATAAACTTTATCACTTTTTAGATTATTTTTATTTATTTTTTTACAAAAAACAAATCATTAATAATAAAACGCCTTATTTTAAATTTCATATATAATTGGAGCATTTTTGTAAAATAAAAAGCAGAAAATTTTACTCTTCTACTTTTCTAAATATTTATATCTCTTAAAATACACCATGTGCCATTACTCTCAGGTAAACACTTAAATGTCATCTCTTCTTTAGAAACAGGATGTTGAATAGTAAGCTCATACGCCCATAATGCAATTTGCTTTCCATTTCCTCTTCTTCCATATTTTTGGTCTCCAAATATACTATGTCCAGAATGAGCTAATTGTACTCTTATTTGATGATGTCTTCCTGTATGAAGATTTACTTTTACTAAAGATAAGTCCTTTACTTCATTATATGCTAATACTTCATAATCTAATTTTGCAAGTTTAGCATTCTTTTTTTCAGGTTTTACAACCTTACTCATATTATTTCTTTCATCTTTATATAAATAATCTTCTAATGACCCATTTGCTTGATCAAATTTTCCATCTACCACTGCTAAATATTTTTTCTTAAATATTTTTTCTCTTACTTGATTACTTAGTCTGGAAGCCGCTTTTGACGTTTTTGCAAATACCATCACTCCTCCAACAGGTCTGTCTAATCTATGTACCAATCCAAGATACACATTTCCTGGTTTATTATACTTTTCTTTTAGATACTTTTTTATTATTGTAAGCATATCTAAATCTTCTGTTTTATCTGCCTGTGATGGAATATTAGGATCTTTTCTAACTACAATAATATGATTATCTTCATATAATACTTTTAATTCTTGCATTTTAGTTCTCCCATCTTCCAAAAATTCCACAAGGTAAAACTAATTTTGAATTTTCCATTGGTAATCCAATTTCTCCTGATGATACTTTTCCTTTATAATTTTTAGAAACCGTTAAATTCAGAATATTCTCTAATACTTTACTTGAAATTCCTGTAGTATATGAATTTATTAAGAAAAATAATGGTTTATCTGAAAGCACTCTAGTACATAAATCCACTAAATCATATATATTATTTTCAAATTGCCAAACTTCTCCATTTGCACCTCTTCCATAAGATGGTGGATCCATTATTATAGCATCATATTTATTACCCCTACGTATTTCTCTGTTAACAAATTTTACAACATCATCAACAATATATCTAACTGGTCTTTCTGCTAATCCAGATGATGCAATATTTTCTTTTGCCCATGTTACCATTCCTTTTGAACTATCAACATGGCAAACTGATGCACCTGCTGCAGCACATGCTACTGTCGCTCCTCCTGTATATGCAAATAGATTTAATACTTTTATATCTCTATTGGCTTTCCTGATTTTATTCATCATCCAATCCCAGTTAACTGCTTGTTCTGGAAATAGACCTGTATGCTTAAATCCCATTGGCTTTATATTAAATGTTAATTCTTTATATTTTATTTGCCATTGATTCGGCATCTTTTTCTTATATTCCCATGCGCCACCACCTGTTTTGCTTCTGTGATATGTTGCATTTATGTTTTTCCATTTTTGGGGATACGTTTTTTCTTTCCAAATTATTTGTGGGTCAGGCCTTGCTAAAATAACATCTCCCCATCTTTCTAGCTTTTGCCCATCTGCCATATCTAATATCTTATAATCATTCCAATTATTTGCTATGTTCATTTTACTTTTCCTTTTATTTTATTTAAGTTTTTATTGGTTCTACTTATAAACCTTTTATATTATACAATATTTATTATTTTTTTTCAAATTTTTGATTAGATAAGAACAAAAACAAACAATGACAGATTAAAAATCTGCCACTGTTCTTAAAGGAAAAATTTTTCCTTCTAAAAATTCCATTTTTCTCTTTCAAGATCCCGACTCATCTCTTCTGAATCAAGATAACTCATGTCTTCTTCAGATTCTTCCAGCTCTGGTACTGATGCCTGACCATTTAACAATCTTATAACATATAAGACTGTCTTAGCCTTAAGCTTTTCTGACGAAGTTCTTATGGTCATTGCCTCGAAGTTACTCTCCCAAAACTCCCTTGTTGTATTTTTCTTATATATTGGGCTATTTTTAACTTCCTTTATCAGCAATCGTCCAACTGCATTCAGAAAAGTTTCTTCTGATCTAAAAGTATCTTTTACTTCCCGACTATCTAAGAAATCAAGTACTTCTTTGGCATCTCCTTTCCACAGCTTTTTTACCATTTCATTTCTTTTTTTCATATGGTTCTTTCCTCCTATGTAATGGAATTAAAAATATTATTTACATAATCATTATACCATATTTACAACAATTTTTCAAATCTTCCACTCAATTGCTTTTTAGTCTCTCTATATCCCATTTCATATAATAAATTAATTTGAGTTGAATCAAGCAATGCAACTTTTTTTAAATTAATATTTATTAGATGGTCTATTCCTGCTTTTTCATACATTGACAATTCTCTTCCCTGTAGTTCCATAGCTCTTGCTGCAACTTCCACAATATTTTTGCAACACTGATTTTTTTCTAAAATTGTATCAAACGCTACTCCAAAAACTTCATTTGCCCCTATATCTTTCAATCCTTTCCATGGTAAATTCTCTCTAGTTCCTCCGTCTATTAATTGTATTCCATCATATCTACATGGTGAAAACACAACTGGAAAGCTACAACTTGCTCGTACAGCTGTTGATATTGGAATATCTGTAATATATTTGGTATTGTCTAAAAGATTTGCCCTCACTTCTTTTGATGATGCTATATATACTGTTCCTTTTTGTAAATCTACCATTGAAATCATTAATGGCATTTTTATTTGATTTATATTTTCAATTTGACTATCTTCACATATTTTTTTTATAATTTTTTCTATAACTTTTCCACTATTTAATCCATCTATTACCAATCTTCTTGTAAACAATAACCCTACTATCATTTTTAGAATTTGTTTCCATTCTACATATGTTATTTTTTTGCAATATCTCTTGAACATTTTCCACATTTCATCACTATTATACCCAAGTGCATACATTGTTGCTATTATACTTCCTGATGATGCCCCTGATACACAATCAAATTTTATATTTTTTTCTTCAAATGCTTTTAATGCTCCTATATGTGCTGCTGCTTTTATACCTCCTCCTGATAATGCTAATCCTCTCATAAATTCCTCCTTTTATATAATTTTATGTTTGATTAGTTAGCATATATTCATATATAATTTATATCTTAATGAACTGCGCAATCTTAACAATCTCATAAATCATAAAAAAATTAGCCCCTGTAAGAACAATAAAAGAAATTACTGCAAAAGAAAACATCTTATGCTTTTTTAAGAACTCCATAAAATCCCCCCTAATAACAACTTGTCCGTAATACTATGTATATGTGAAATTTTTAAATATATTCTTTAAAAAAGAAAGTTTTCATCGCAGTAATCTACAAACTTTTCTATTTATTCAATTCATCTAATATTTTTTGAGCCAAATTTTCATTAATTCCTTTTATTTTAGTCAACTCATACAAATTAGAATTTTTAATTTTTTCTACACTTCCGAAATGTTTTAACAAAGCCAATTTTTTAACTTGGCCAATTCCTTCTATTTTATCCAAATTAGATTTTGTAATATCCTTATCTCTTAATTTTCTATGGTATGAAATAGCCGTATCATGTACTTCATCTTGAAATTTGGTTATTAAATTTTTCAATTTTTCTGATATTTCTAATTCATTTCTGTTTTCATCCATTAAAGCTCTTGTTTGATGCTTATCATTTTTTACCATACCAAAAACAGGTATATTTAATTCGTATTTAGCAATAGCTGTTTTTGTAGCACGTATTTGTGTAATTCCACCATCTGCAAATATAACATCTGGAAGTCTTCCAAATCCAGTAGAATTGCTATCTATAGAATGTTTTAATCTACGAATTATAACCTCTTGCATACATCTTGGGTCATCTTGACCATACACTGTTTTTATCTTAAAACGTCTTGATAAATTTCTTTTTATAACTCCATCAACCATTACACACATACCAGCAACAATATACTCTCCAGATATATTTGAAATATCATATGTTTCTATTTTTCTTGGCAATTTATTTAATCCCAAAACTTCCTTTAATTCTACTAAAATTTCACTCTTATCTCTTTCCTTATTTTCTAGTGTTATTTTAGCATTATTATCTGCCATTTCTACAAAACGTAACTTTTCACCTTTTTTAGGAGATTTTATTTCAACCTTTCTCCCCGCTTCCTTAGTTAGCCATTCCTCTATTGCTTCTTTATCTTCTAATTCTTCTCTAACCATTATTTTATTAGGAAGATTTTGATTATCTAAATAATATTGTTTTATAAAACCAGATATTATTTCTTTATCATCCATTTCCTTTAAATCAGGAAAGAAATAGTGTTCTCTTCCAACCATTTTGCTACCACGTACAAAGAATATCTCTACACATACCTCAATTTCTGATTTTGCAATACCTATTACATCAATATTATTTTCTGAAATATTAGAAACTTTTTGCTTTTCATTTACTCTTTCTATTGCAATCATTCTATCTCTAATATATGCTGCTTTCTCAAAATTCATTTTATCAGCTTCTTCTAACATTTGCTTTTGTAAATCTTTTAAAACCTTGTCAACTTTTCCATCTAAAATATCTATTATTTCGTCAATCTGCTTTCTGTAATCTTCTTTAGAAATATATCCCATGCATGGTCCTAAACATCTATTTATATGATAATTTAAGCAAGCTCTTGTTTCTGATCTAAAGTTCTTGCATTGACGAATTTTATATTTTTGTTTTATAAAATTCACCATTTCTTTTGCTGCACCTGGATTTGCATATGGTCCAAAATATTTTGAACCGTCATTTACAATTCTTCTTGTTATTACCACATTAGGATAATCTGATTTTACATCAACTTTTATATATGGATATGTTTTATCATCTTTTAATAACACATTAAATTTAGGTCTATTTTTCTTTATTAAATTACATTCCAATATTAATGCTTCTGCTTCATTATCAACCACTATATATTCAAAATGATCAATTAATGATACCATTCTTTTTATTCTTTCAGTTTTATCTGTTTTTCTAAAATATGACCTTACTCTGTTTTTTAAATTAACTGCCTTTCCTACATATATTATTCTGTCATCAACATCATGCATAATATATACTCCAGGCTTATCTGGCAACATTTTTAATTGTTCTTCTATATTAAACATTTCTCTTCACCTACTCTATTATGATAAACTATTTTTATGCATTTTGCAATATATTTTTTCAAAATTCACTTGCCACATTTTTCAATTAGGTGTAATATAATATGGTAAATTGAAATATGCAAAAATAATTATAAAAAAGCGCCAGGACTGTTATCAGTTGACGAGGTCTAGAGTTTATCGAAAGATTCGGCGGATGCTCTAGTGGATAGCTTAATCCAAAGTATTAATAAAAAACTAGCAGTAATGTTAAAACAAACATTAATACATAAGCTGTATATTTCAATTCCACAAAATATATTTTATAAGGAGGTTCTGCTTATGTGTGGAATTATTGGATATATAGGAAAACAAAAAGCTAGTCCTATATTAATTAACGGTCTTTTAAGACTAGAATATAGAGGATATGATTCAGCAGGAATTTCAACTGTTGAACCTGATGGTCTATCTATTATGAAAGATAAAGGTAGAGTAAAAAATCTCTATAATTTAAAAGGAATTGATGATTTAAAGGGAACTATTGGAATTGCTCATACCAGATGGGCAACACATGGAAAACCATCAAAAGAAAACTCTCATCCTCATTTAGATAACAGTAATAGCTTTGCTGTTGTTCATAACGGAATTATTGAAAACTATAATGATTTAAGAAAATTTTTAACGGATAAAGGATATACTTTTTATTCTCAAACAGACACAGAAGTTATCCCAAATCTTATTCACTATTATTACACAAGTGATGATAAAAATGATAATTTAAAAGTCTTACGTGCAGTTCAAAAAGCATGTATGGATTTAAAAGGAAGTTTTGCACTTCAAATAATTTCAAAATTTATGCCAGATAATATGATTGTAATAAGAAAAGATAGTCCACTTGTTATTGGAAAAGGTGATGGAGAAAACTATATTTCTTCTGACATTCCTGCAATTCTATCATTTACAAAAGACTTTTATTTATTAAATGATTATGAATTTGCTGTACTTTCTAGAGATAACATTGATTTTTATGATATTAATTTAAATAAAATAGTTAAACCTGTTAAAAGTATTGACTGGGATGCAAGTAGTGCTGATAAAAATGGTTATGAGGATTTTATGTTAAAAGAAATTTATGAACAACCAAATGCCGTTAGAGAAACAATAGGTTCTCGCCTACCAGAAAACGAACATTGTCATTTTGATGATTTAGATTTCACAAAAGAATTTTTATCATCTATCAATAAAATTTATATAGTAGCATGTGGTACAGCAATGCATGCAGGTTTATCTGGTAAAATGGCAATTGAAAAGCTTTGTCATATTCCTGTAACTGTTGATATTGCATCAGAATTTAGATATAGAGATCCTATTATTGATAAAAACACTTTATGTATTTATATTTCTCAATCTGGAGAAACTGCTGATACAATTGCAGCATTAAAATTATCAAAATCCAAAGGAGCTACTACTTTAGCAATTTCTAATGTTATTGGAAGTTCTATTACAAGAGAAGCTGATTATTGTATATATACACACGCCGGTCCTGAAATTGCAGTGGCTTCAACAAAAGCATATACTTCACAAGTTGTATTATTAAATATATTAGCTGTATATTTTGCAGAAATATTAGAAAGCACATCCGAATTACAGCTAAAAAATATAAAAACTGAAATTTTAGCTTTACCTTCAAAAATCGAAAATGCTTTAAAATGCTCTTCTCGAATTGAAGCATTTGCTAAAAATATCTATCAAGAAAAAGACATATTTTTCTTAGGTAGAGGTGTTGATTATAATACAGCATTAGAAGGTTCATTGAAATTAAAAGAAATTTCTTATATTCATTCAGAAGCATATGCAGCAGGAGAATTAAAACATGGGCCAATTGCTTTAATTGAAAATGGAGTAACTGTTATAAGTATTATTACTGATAAAAATTTAGTTGAAAAAACAATTAGTAATGTTCAAGAAGTTATTACCCGTGGTGCTAAAACATTAGTTATTACTAATAAAGAACTACCAACTAATAGTTTTGATACTATTATTACTGTACCAGATACTGATTCTTTATTATCACCTATCTTAGCTATTGTTCCTTTGCAATTATTATCTTACTACATTTCAAAAGAAAAAGGATTAGATGTTGATAAACCTAGAAATCTAGCAAAATCTGTAACAGTTGAATAGTTATACAAAAAAAAAGTTGTCAAAAAGGTCATTCCTTTTGACAACTTTTTTTATTTATATAAATAATTTTGTGGATTTATTGCAGTTCCATCAATTCTTATTTCTAAATGTAAGTGCGGTCCTGTTGAATTACCTGTTGAACCTACTGCTGCTATAATATCTCCTGCTTCTACTTTTTGTCCAACTGTCGCATATAATTTACTACAATGTCCATACCAAGTTTCTACACCATTTTCATGTGTAATCTTTATCAAATTTCCATATGGTCCACTTTTTTCTGCAAATGTTACAGTTCCTGAAGCTACAGCTTTAATTGGTGTTCCTGTAGGTGCTGCTATATCTGTTCCCGTATGTGCTCCTGATCTAATGCTACTAGATACACCAAATCTGGATGTTATACTTCCACTTACTGGAGTAACTGCTAAAAGTACTCCATTTACATTTGGATATTTACTCTTTTCTTCTTCTTCTTTTTGAGCTTGTTCTTCCGCTTCTTTTTCTGCTACAAGTGTTGAAACTTTTTCTTCAACTTGTGCTTGTGCAACTTGAACTGTTTCCATGTTTATTTCATCAATATTTTCTGTATAGTTTTCTACTACACTCAATTCCAAATTAACAGCGTCATCTTTATACTCATCTTTTATTTGATTCACAGCTTGTTCTGCTTCATCAATATTATCTACTAAGCCAACTGTTTCATTATTTAAAATTACTGCATAATATTTATACATTATTTTTGCATTTTCTTTTAATGCTATCATTATTTCTTCTTCATTCGTTTCTTGATTTCTATTTACTAATTTAAATTCATAATTTGGCATATCATCTAATGAAACAAAATCTATATTTTTACCTTGCATTTCTATAATTTCTTTTTGTATTCTTTCTTTTAGATCTGTATCATTATCTACATAACCTATTTCTTTACCTGATATGGTTACTTTATAGATTGGTTTATATTTTAATAAAATAATCGCTAGTATTACTACCAATGCTACTGCCATTATGCTAAAAAGTTTGCAACTTTCTTTAGTATAGTATTTTATCGTTCTTTTAAAAATAATATACACTCTCCTTTTTAACGCGACAAGTATTATTATACCATATTTATACTCTTTTTGCAAATTTTATATCCTGTTTTAAGCTGTTTTAACCGTTTTTATACTTTTTTAGTCTGATTTATATAGTTGTTCATGTATATTTTTCTCTATTTTATTGCATTTTATTCATTTTTTCTCTGTTTTTCTATGTTTTTAATTTGCGATAAAGTTTATTATTAAACCTGTTCCAAAAGATAATACATTATTTACAAAAGATAATTTCATCCCTGATATCTTTTCAAATTTCAGCATTTTATTATATATTTTCCCTTCTATAAAAATCACTATAATTTCTAAAGCAATAACTATTGTCCAATACAATAATACATTTTTTAGTATATACACAATGTTTGCTATAAAAACTACTATTGGATTTGTTAATGTATTTACTGTTATTATTGTTATAATATCATTTCTTTTTCTTACACCTATAATTATTGAAATAGCTAATTCAATAATTATTGTCGATATTAGTGAAACTATTAAATTTTTTATCATTGTTCTTCTTCCTTTAAAAGATTTTTGTTGTAATAAATTAAAGCAATATATAAAATTACCGATGATATTAATGTTATAGTAAATAAGCCTATTGGAGTAAATAATTGGTTAGATCCTATAAATGTTGGTACAGCTCCTACAAATAATGCTAATGTAAGTAATCCAAAAGCAAAACCTTTATTATTATCCAAAATATTGCTCAAACTAACTAAAGTAATCGGCATTGTCATATTAAATAGTAATATTGCAATTATTCCAATTATAGGATTATTAAATGCAAATATAAAACATACTGCAGATATAAAAAGAGAAATAGATATTTTTTCAAACCCAATTTTGTCTCCTATTATTCCTCCTAACATTTTACCAAACACAACACCTAATATTGACAAAAATGCTAAACAAAATGAAGATTTCCAAGAAAATGTTAATATCATTCCAACATAACTTCTTATACATACAGTTATAAATATACATATTATTGAAATCCACTCATTTTTATTAAGTTTTACTCTTTTTATTTTAGCATTATTAATCTTCCCTTTTATCTTACTGTATAACCAAAATAATAATCCTGAAGAAATTAATAATATCAAAATTATTATATAATATTTATTAAATTCTATTGCAACAGATTTACCACCTAAAAATATCCCAATTGCACCTGTTGATACAAATATTCCAGATAATGTGGCTTTTTTATCACTTATATTTAATACATCAATTCCACCACCAACATGAAACATTGCATTTCCTATTCCTGCAATAATACATGATATAACACCTAAATTAGAAAATCCATATGCTACCGCAACTAATAAACATCCAATTGCAGAACATATTGCATTTTTATTTATTTTGTCTGCAATTGTTCCTATTGGTAGTTGCATTGCAAATGCCAAAAAATTATATATAAGTATTGCTACAAATAAATTTGTACCTAACCCAATTTTTTTAGTTACTAAATTACTAACTAAAATTGAACATGATAAATCAACAATAAAATGAATAACACTGTATATTCCTACTATTTTTATTTTCATGATTTCTTCTCTCTCTTTCGCTAAATTCCTCTAATCCATATAAGATTTTGTATTCTTCCAATTATTATACTTAATATAATTATTCCAATATTACATATTATTGACACAGTTATTCCTTTATGTTTCTTATATTTTAAAATCTTATTATATATTAATCCTTCACTAATAATAGTAACTATAGCTAATGCTAAAACTATAAATGGATTTTCTAAATATAAGCATTCTAATATTTTCAAAATTCCTCCTGCTATTGTTTTCAGCATAATATTAGTAACTAATACACTACAAATATCTCTTTTTCTTATTCCTATTATATATGCTATTACAATACTCATTACTGATAGTATACTAGCACTTGCTAATATTATCAAGAAAGTTGATAATCCCTCTTGGTACGAATATGTACTATAATGTATTATTATCGTTGGTGATAGTTTTATTTCATTATTTCCAACACTTGCTGCAATTCTATAACTTGGATTCACTATCTATCCCTCCTCTATTTTCTTCGGTTTCATTTTTTTCTTCTTGATTTTCTTTATATATTTTTCTTAATATACATATTGAAACAGTCATAACAATAACCACAGATAAAATTATTGCTATATAGTATAATGGCGAATAGATAGGAATTGTCATTGGGCCAATTACATCTGCATAAACAACATTTCGAACCCCAATTGCACCTAAAATAACATTACCAATTATGCAAAAAAATATTTTTTTTAATTTTTTCATCTAAAATCCCCCTCCTTTATTTATATTTCCATTCTAACATAATAGATATTTTTGCACAATATAATTCACATGAATTTATCGTTACTAATTTTATTAGATTTATTACTATCTAATAGATTACGAGGCAACAGTTTTGATTGACTGTTTATCATAAGGTCTTGAATAAAACATAGAAATATGTTATTCTTATCTATATTATATAAAAAGGATTTGATTATGAAAAAATTAATAGTACCACAAAAATATGATAATAAAAAACTAACAAAATTTATATTAGATACATTTCCGTATTTATCTCCAAATATGTTGTACAAAGCTTTACGACAAAAAGATGTAAAAATTGATGGAGTACGAACAAATAAAGATTGCACTATATATACAGGAAATGAGATTCTTGTTTACATCTCAGATAATATGCTTTATCCAAATATTGACTTAGATATCATTTTTGAAGATGAGAATATCTTAATTATAAATAAACCGTCTAATCTAGAAGTTACAGGTAATAACAGCTTAACAACTATTGTTCATTCAAAATACTCTAACAGTGCCTTTTTACCTATGCCATGCCATAGGTTAGACAGAAATACAAATGGTCTTGTTTTATTTGCCAAAAATGATATAGCTTTAAATATTTTATTTGATAAATTTAAAAAACATGAGATTGAAAAAAAATACTTAGCTTTAGTATATGGTATTCCCAAAATAAAAAAAGCTAGACTTGAAGCTTATTTATTTAAATATAATAAAAAATCAATGGTGTATATTTCTGACACCTTTAAAACAGGATATAGTAAAATTATTACTTCTTATACAGTTGTAAAAGAATATAAAAATAATTCCGCTTTATTAGAAGTTCAAATTGAAACTGGTAAAACGCACCAAATAAGAGCTCACTTAGCTCATATAGGCTATCCAATTATTGGTGATGGCAAATATGGTATTAACTCTGTTAATAAAGATTTTGGTTTTAAATATCAACAACTTACAGCTTGTGAACTTACTTTTAATTTTAAAACAGATAGTGGAATTTTAAATTATTTAAATGGAAAAACAGTGACTCTTAGTTAGCCACTGTTTTATTGTAATAAATCATAAAAATTTTTAAACTCATATGATTTAGTAGAATATTCATTGCTATCTAACATATTTTATATTATAATCTACTAGGAGGTAATTAATATGTTTGAAGAATATATCGAAAAATTAAAAAATGAAATTATAAAAGAAACTTGTAATCTTATAAATATTCCAAGTATTTCAGAAGAAACAAATAATCCTGATATGCCATTTGGAAAATATGCCAAAGAAGCATTAGAATATACATTAAATTTAGGAAAAAAATTAGGTTTTAAAACTAAAAATCTTGACGGTTATTGTGGTTACATAGAATTTGGAGAAGGAGAAAAACTTATAGGAATTATTGGTCATTTAGATGTAGTTCCTAGTGGAGATGGATGGGACACTCCACCATTTGAAGCAACAGTAAAAAATAATAAAATTTTCGGACGTGGTGCTATAGATGACAAAGGTCCAGTTATTGCTTCACTATATGCAATGAAAACAATAAAAGATACTCAAAAAATCAATTGTAGAGTTCGTCTTATTTTAGGAATTAATGAAGAAAAAGCATGGAAATGTATTAAACATTATAAAGAAGTTGAAGAACTGCCTACTATAAGTTTTAGTCCTGATGCTGATTTTCCTTGTATCTACGCTGAAAAAGGAATTTCCACAATTTATATAAAAGATGATTACAACAAATATTCAAATCTTCCAATAAAAATTTCTAATATAGACTGTAATAATAATGCAATTAATGTTGTACCAAAAAAATATGATATTACTCTTGATATTGATAATTCACAAATTAATATATCAGATGTTATAGATTTTATTGAAGAAAAAGTTAAAGAATTAAAATTTGATATTAATTATTCTATTAATAATAATTCAATAACTTTACACTCAACAGGCATTCAATCCCATTCTGCTCATCCTGAATTAGGTAAAAATGCAATTTCTCCTATGTTAATTTTGTTAAACAAAATTTTCAAACATTTTGACTACAACATTAAATTATTGGAATTCTTTGAAAAACATATTGGAACAGAATTTAATGGAAAATCTTTAGGAATTAACTTTGAAGATGAATCTGGAAAACTTACTTTAAATGTTGGAAATTTAAAATTTTATGAAAGTTATCTACAAATTGGCATAAACCTAAGAATTCCTATAAATACAACAATTGATACTGTAGCCAATTTGATTGATTTAGAATGCAAAAAATATTCTCTTGATACGTATGTTGCAGGAAGACAAAATCCTCTATATGTTTCTAAAGATAATCATTTAGTTAAAACACTTTGTGATATTTTTAATAAAATGACTGGTTCAAATGCAGAACCTATTGCTATTGGCGGTGGTACTTATGCTAGAGCTTTTGAAAATTGTGTATCTTTTGGAGCTAATTTCCCTGGTGATACTGATATGTGCCATCAAGCTAATGAATTTATTGATATTGATAAATTAATTTTATCTTGTAAAATTTATGCTGAAGCAATTTATGAATTATCAAAGTAAAGTTTATAAATTAACACGAGTTCTGCAACAACAGCAAAACTCGTGTTTTTATAGTTTAAAATAATTAAATTATATCTCTATTTGCCTATAAACATTTGAACATATATTTTTCCATATTTATTACTGCTTACAACTCCAATCCCTGTATAATTAAAATTACTATTTAGAATATTAGCTTTATGTCCCGAAGAATTCATCCAAGCTGTTACTGCAGAACTATTGCTAGAATTTGCAGCAATATTTTCACCTGCAGTTTTATACGAAATATTAAAATTTTTTAGCATTTGGAATGGTGTACCATATGTTGGCGATTCATGTGCAAAATAATTATTTGATACCATATCTTGTGCTTTTATTCTGGCAACTTTCTGTACTTCAATATCTTCTTTCAAAGCTGAAAGTCCATTATTAGTTCTTTGTTTATTTATCAAGTCAAATACTTCTTTTTCATCAGAATTCATGGCAGTTGTTGTACTCTGCCCTCCTGTACTTGTATTAGTTCCTGTATTTGATGAACTTGGATAAATTGCTTTTACATATTTTTTGCTTACTGCACCAACATAATCCCCTTCTACCTGAACAATATACCATTCACCAACTCCAGCAAATACTCGTATATATTCATTTTTCTTAACAGTTGCAATTACATTATATTTAGTACCAGGTCCACTTCTAACATTTAATGTTGTTGCAGTTACTAAACCTGTTGAAAAATCCACTTTATAATAATGTTGCATACCTAAAGCTGTAGTATATCTACACAATACAATAGCAAATACCATTACAATAAGTACTTTCAATATGTTTTTCTTTTTTACTGTTATAATTTTCATATACCTTCCCCTGCTTTAATCTTATGACTAACTGAATGTCCTATATACATTAATTATTCTGTAACAAATCATAAAAATTTTTGAACTCATACCCTTCTGATTTTAAATATTCAATTGACTCTTTCAATATTGTAGAAGAATCGCTTACATCTTTTGTATCATGCATTAATACTACCAATGAACCTTTATTTTTTGATGTTTTTTTCAAATTATTTAATAGTTCCTGTTTTGAATATTTCTTTACAGAATCATTATTTAAGCAATTCCAATCGACATATGTATATTGCATTTCTTCTAAAATTTTTAACGCCTCTTTTTTTCTAGATTTATTAGCAGGTGACATGAAACCATTTGGAAATCTAAAAATATGCGAACTATAATCTTCTACACCTATTGCTTTTCCTATCGCTATATCTGTTTTTTCTACCTCATTTCGAAAGCTTTCATTACTTTTATATAACACTGAATTATCATGATCATATCCATGATTTGCAATATAGTGTCCTTCTTCATATTCTCTTCTTACTATTTCTGGATGTTTATCTACATATTTTCCAATTACAAAAAATGTTGCTTTTACATCTTCTGCTTTTAAAATATCTAAAATTTTGGGTGTTACTGATATTGTTGGTCCATCATCAAATGTTAAATATGCTATTTTTTCTTCATTTTTTGTTATCGTTGCTACTTTGTCAATCATCTCTGTTGATAATACACTATTCTTTGATAACTCTATTGCCAATGATTTTGATTTGTGTATCCAAATAAAAAATAATAACACTATTATTATCATTAGTGCTATCATTATATCTATTTTCTTTTTCATTCTAATCTCCATTCCTTTATTTATAGTATAATTATATGTTAGATAAATACAAGTTAGAATTTTACTTGATTATTATTTTTTTCAATGATATAATTTTGTTAAAATTTATAAGGAGGAAAAATTGTGGATTTAAATAATCAAAAAATTAATACAAGTATACAATATCAACTAACAAATGTAAAAATGTTTAATGAGATTTTTGAAAATTGGAAAAATTTTAGCAGTTTTTTGTCACAGGGTCCTACTGTTATGAAAAGTTATCTTTTAAAGGAATGGAATGATTTAAAAGATAATTTAAAAGATGATGAAAGACTATTGCTCAAAGATTTAAATAAAGATGTAACTATAGATGATTTTAATGTTACATTTAATAAGACTCAAAATGGAACCCCTGTATTCTTCTTTACATTTCCAGATTATGAATATAGAGATGCAGCTAGTAAATATGTTGCTTTAGCATTAACTAAAAACATGCCAAGATTTTTTACATTAGAGTATTCTGAAAAAATAATGACACAAGAATTATGCTGGGTCATAGGTGAATTTCTAATTACTTCTAATGGCCAAAAACAGCATAACAATTACGGGGAAGTTGATAATGATAGATTATCATGGTTTGCTGGTTATATATTAGGTCTATTAGAATCTGAAAATAATTAATCAAGATAAAAGCGAACAAAACAAATAACAACACATCTTTGCCTTAGTGCACTTTATGGCCGGCAGATGTGTTGTTGTTTATATTATATTTAATAAAAAACTCCAGATTACTGGAGAACCATTTAGGTTTTTAGACATTTTTAGATGAAAGGTTCTGCATGAACGCGATTAAGATTTTCGTGAACCTCTTCCTTGGAAACATTCCCTTCCCTAATATAATTGATTGTATCTCTGAGCATTTTCATGTCTCTTCCACAACAATCTTTACATAAAATAGTCAAATGATGCTTGATATTTATTCTCTTACTTCTTCAATTAAGAAAGATTTATTCAAATCAATAAATATTAATACAAAAGTTGCATTTTTATATAAAATATATTATACTTTAATAGTAATATATTTTATGTTGCCTTTGAACCTATAATTTCGGAGGCAACCCCCTCCGAACAATGAAAAGGAGGATTAATATGAAGTTTAACAAAGACAAATTACGGTTATTGTACATTAAAAAACAGTATATTTTGTTTCCAACAAAATGTGATTGTTGTAACAAAATATGTCATCGTTTTACCAAAATGTATCATGTTAATCGTTGGGGTCCTAATAAGAGAATTGTTGCCCATTATTATTGTCTAAACTGTATGCATTCAGCACAAGATGTTTTGAACGAAATTGATTCAGATGAAATCCCATTTGGTATTGCTGGCATAGATGACTTTTGGCATTATTCAAAAAAAGACAATACTAGGATGGATATTAGAATGCAAAAGCTTATTGAGAGTAAACAAAAAAATAAAAAACAAAAAAAGCAAAAAAAAGCAAAAAAAGCAAAAAAAGCAAAAATTCTTCTCAATAGTCATAGTCAATTCAAAATCATAAATGGACCAATTTCTCAACAGTTAAACTAGTGGAAAAAACAATATATCTGCTTGTGAAAGCAGATATATTGTTTTTTTATTATTTTACATATAAAAAAAGCTTACTAAACCCTATTAATCTGCAAGCTATTATAAATTGGAGCGGGTACCGAGAATCGAACTCGGGCCACCAGGTCGGAAGCATGGGATTCTACCACTAAACTACACCCGCATAACACATAATTATTATAACACAAAAAAGATCAAAAAGTCTATAACTAAAATCAAATATTTATATATCACAAATCTTCCTATTACATAATATAATATATAAAGGAGTGATATTATGTTTAAATATATAAAAGAACAAATAAGAACAGTAATGGAAAAAGACCCATCAATAAGCAACCCATTTGAAGTCTTGCTTTGTCCATCATTTAAAGCATTAATCTATTACAAAATATCACACTACTTTTATGTACACAAACATCTACTTCTTGCTCGATATATAAGTGAAAAAGCAAAAAGAAAAACTGGAATCGAAATACATCCAGGTGCAACAATTGGTAAAAGATTATTTATAGATCATGGCACAGGAGTAGTCATTGGCGAAACTGCAATTGTTGGAAATGATGTAACATTGTTTCATGGAGTTACTCTAGGCGGAACTGGAAAAGAAAAAGGCAAACGCCATCCTACAATTGGTAATAATGTTTTTATCGGATCTGGTGCTAAAATTCTTGGAAATATTATTATTGGTAATAATGTAAAAATTGGTGCTAATGCAATTATTTTAAAAGATGTGCCCTCTAATGTAACAATAGTAGGAATTCCTGGTAAAATTGTAAAAACTTTATCATAAACTCCTACTTCTATTTCATATATTTTATTCTTTTTTTACCCAAACAGAAACACTCCCACCATTACAGTAGAATATTCCATTTCCTTCATTGTCTACATATACTGTTTCTTGCACATTCCCAGTATAATCATAAAATGTAGAATTTGCTAATCTCGATCCTACATTCATTGTTTTTCCTCCACCAGGACCATCACTCATAATAGTAACCAAACCTGAATTTGGATGTTCATCATCACCTGTTCTAATCCATGCAATAATATCGTGATGATCAAAATAATCTATTTGATCTCCATATGCATATTTTGACCTTAATTGCATCAAATTATTTAACATATCTTTTTTTGCACATACATTTTGGTTTGGAATACCATAATAATCTCCATAAAATATACATGGTAATCCACCTTTTCTTAGTAAAATTAGTGCATATGCTAATGGTTTGAACCAATCTGGTATCCATGAGAATAAAGCTTGGCCAGGCTCTGTATCATGATTATCTACAAATGTTACTGCTAAACTTGGCATCTCTTTTACTAATGTATTTTCAAATATTCTTGCAAAATCAAAGTTTCCATTACAATTAGAAGCCTCATAAAAATTATAATGTAATGGTACATCAAATAGTGGAATTGTAGAATTAGTAGCATTTATATATTTTTTTAAAGTGTCAATATTTCTATTCCAATACTCTCCTACACACTGTAAATTAGGTCTTATCTCTTTCATATTTCTTATCCAGTCAGCCATAAAACCTGATTTAATATGTTTTACTGCATCTAGTCTAAAACTATCTACTCCTGTAAAATCTAAATACCATTTTCCCCACTTGTTAAGTTCTTCTACAACTTCTTGATTATTGAAATCTATATCTGCTCCCATTAAATAATCATAATTTCCATTTTCTTGATCAACATTTTTATCCCAATGTTTTCCACTGAATCTAAATATTCCATTTTTTCTTCCACTTTCATCCCAATCTGTTCCATTAAAATGACTATAATTCCATTTAAAATCTGAATATTTATTATTTCTATTTGCAAAATTGTATACCGTCCAAGCCTTTATTTTAGTTGGTAATGTTGTATCAATGTTTCTATTATCACTTTCCTCTTCGCTTGCATATACTGTTTCCGCTTCATCTGCTCCTATTTTGTGATTTAATACTATATCTGCATATACTTTTATATCATTTGTATGTAAGTCTTTTATTGCCTGCAGATATTCATCTTTAGTTCCATATTTTGTTTCTATACTTCCTTTTTGATTAAATTCTCCCAAATCATATAAGTCATATACTGCATATCCTGCATCAAATTTACCTCCTGCACATTTATATGATGGTGGTAACCATACATCTGTTATTCCTACTTTTTTTAATTCAATTGCTTCTTGCGATACCTTTTGCCATAGCTTATCTTCTGGTTTTAAGTACCATTCAAAATATTGCATTAGTATCCTATTTTCTTTCATTTGTATCTTCCTTTCGCATGTTATAATATCACAACTATCACTAATTTTCAAGTATATCATATAATGTTAATAAGAAGGTACAATCAGGATGGCAGACGTAAAATTAAGTAATATTGCAAATGTAACTGGAACTTATGATTCTGTTTCTACAGCTCTTAGTTCAGAAGCAGTTATAACTTCTATGATTACAGGATTAACCATTGAGGAGCTTTTACGCTCCTCTTATTTGTTCTTCTATATTAATTCTTCTGTTGATAGCTTCCAATGTATTTCTGTTGAATAAAATCACCCATTCAAGTTATTATTGCATTAGTTCCATTAACCTTTGTATGCACTAAAGAAAATTTACTATCTTTATCTACCAAAACATCAGTAGTTTTTTATTCTATGCACTCTTAAGTTCAAGCCTCAATTTATCAGCTATCATTGCTATAAATTCTGAATTAGTTGGCTTTCCTTTAGCTGCTGAAATTGTATAGCCAAATATATTTTCGACAACGTCCTGTTGTCCTCTTCCCCATGCTACTTCTATAGCATGGCGTATTGCACGTTCTACACGTGATGGTGTTGTGGTAAATTTATCTGCGATTTTAGGATATAAACTTTTAGTTATTTGATTAATGACATCAATATCATTTACAACCATAATAATTGCCTCTCTTAAATATTGATATCCTTTAATATGTGCAGGCACACCAACCTCATGGATAACATTAGTAACTAATGCTTCCAAATTATCTTCTTTTTTGGCAGTACCAGTAGATATCTCAATATATTGTTGTTTTGGCATGGTTGATTCTCTTGAAATAAAATTATTGTTTTGTTCTGGTTTATAATTTTTTAGCTCTCTAATTCTTGTAATTAATAGTTCTATGTCAAATGGTTTTACGACATAATATTCTGCACCCAATTCGACCGCTCTTCTCGTAATCTTGTCTTGTCCTACTGCAGACAGCATTATACAAATTGGTTTTTTAGGCATTTTTATCATATTTAGTTTTTCTAAAACTCCTATTCCATCTAAATGTGGCATTATTACATCTAATAATACTACATCAGGCATTAAATTTGATATCATATCTAATGCCTCGTTTCCGTCTTTCGCTCTTCCTATTATCATCATATCATCTTGATTCTTCAAATATGTAGCTAATGTCATACTAAACTCCTGGTTGTCATCTGCAATTAAAACTGTAATCTTCTCTCTCATAGATTTTTCCTCCTAATTTTTCTACTGTAAAATATTTACATTTTTGATTATAATACTTTAGAAAAAATATTGCAAGAGTTTTTTGGAGTTTTTTCCCATTTTATTTATTTTTTTCTACAGTTTTGTTTATGTATTTTTCCTCAATTAGTTGAAAATACTGCACATTAAGTTTTTGTGTTTCAATATCATTCAAAAAAATTGTTTTTCTATTTTCTTCCATTTCTATTTTTAATATTACATTTTCTGAATAATCTATTTTTTTGATATTTATATCATTATTCTTACAGTAATATTTAAAAAATTCTAAATTTGCATAATCTAAATTAATCTGTATTTCTATCCCTTTAACCTTAGTCACTTTTGTACTTTTTTCTATTGCTAATTGAGTTGCGTCAGAATATGCTCTTACAAGCCCTCCTGTTCCAAGTAGAATTCCGCCAAAGTACCTTGTCACAATAACTACTAAATTGCATAAATTGTTTTTTTGCAAAATATTTAGCATAGGGCCACCTGCAGTCCCTGATGGTTCTCCATCATCACTTGACTTTTCTACAATTTTTCCGTTTTCAGCAACTCTATAAGCTACACAATTGTGTCTAGCATCATGATATTTCTTTTTTATTTCTTTTATTTTGCTTTCAGCCTCTTCAGTAGTTTCTACATGTATTAAATTTGCTATAAATTTTGACTTTTTTTCTACTATTTCTGCAGTTTCATCATTTAAAATCGTTATAAATTCTTCCATATTAGTCTCATTCTTTCTCTTTTATTCTTCTGACACACTAATCCCAGCAGTATAACCTGTAGAATAAGCGATTTGTAAATTAAATCCTCCTGTATATGCATCAACATCAATAATTTCACCTGCAAAGTATAATCCCTTTATAATTTTAGATTCCATTGTCTTAGGATCTATCTCTCTAGTATTTATTCCACCTGAAGTTATAATAGCTTCTTCAACTGGTCTAAATGCCTTTATTGTAATTGTAAAACATTTTAATAATTGACCTAATCGTCTTCTTTCTGTCTTAGTAATCTCATTTACACGTTTGTTTTCATCTATTCCTGATAATTCTATTATTAAAGGAATTAGCTTCTGAGGTAGTAATTTATCTAAACTATGCTTAAACTGCTTATTTTTAAATTCTTTGAAATCTCTCAAAATTCTATCATCTAATTGTTCCTCTGTAAGTGCAGGTTTTAAGTCTATACTTAAATTCACATATCTCTTTTTTAATAAGTAATCTATATCTTTATATCTTGCTAAATGTGCTGATCCGCTTAAGATCATTGGTCCTGATATTCCAAAGTGTGTGAATACCATTTCTCCAAAATCTTCATATATCATTTTTTTTCGTTCTGAGTCAATTATTTTTATTCCTACATTTCTTAAACTTAATCCTTGCAATTTTTTGCATTCTTCTTTTTCATAAACTTCTAAAGGAACCAATGATGGTTTTATTGTTGTTATTACATGTCCTAAGTCTTTTGCAATTTTGTATCCATCACCTGTTGAACCTGTTAATGGATAACTTTTTCCTCCTGTTGCTAATATTATTTTATCTGTTTGAATTATTTCTTTATTTGTTCTTACTCCTAATACTTCATTATTTTTTATTAATATTTTTTCAACTCTTGTATCAAATTTACATTTTATTTTTAATTCGTCTATTCTTTTTTTGAAGCAATTTAACACATCTATTGATTTGTCTGTTACAGGAAATATTCTATTTCCTCTTTCTTCTTTTACTTCTAGTCCTTGTTTTTTTAGAAATTCTATTATGTCTGTGTTTGTATAATTCTGAAAAGCACTATATAAAAATTTACCATTTCCTGGTGTGTTTTTTATAAATTCACTCATGTATAATGAGCTAGTTATATTACATCTTCCTTTTCCTGTTATTAATAATTTTCTTCCAAATGATGGCATTTTTTCTATTATTGTTACATCATTTCTGTTTTCTGCAGCTGTTATTGCAGCCATCATTCCTGCTGGTCCTCCACCTACTACTATTACTCTTGGCATTAATGCCACCTCTCTTTCTTGTTATTATATATTATCAAATTTTGGTAATTTTTGCAATAGACAGTTTGGACAAGTTTTGAATATCTTTTTTATCAGATGTTTTTCCTATTTCATGTCTATCACATTAGTTGCAAAACAAAAAACTCTGTAAAGTACTGTTTTTTTCAGTATTTCAGAGTTTTCATTTTGGTTGGGCTGGCTAGATTCGAACTAGCGCATGCCAGAGTCAAAGTCTGGTGCCTTACCGCTTGGCTACAGCCCAATATAAATATATAAAGTATGGGGTGGAAGATGGGACTCGAACCCACGGTCTCCAGTGCCACAAACTGGCGCGTTAACCAACTACGCTACATCCACCATCTTGTAGCTCATTTGTGAGCACATTAAATATTTTAATATGATTTCCTCTTTTTGTCAAGGTTTTTTTTAGATTTTCTTTAATTTTTATCAAGTTAAAAGAAAATAGCCTAAAATATTAGTCTTTTATTCTTATATTTTAAGCTATTTTTAATATTTTATTCTTCTCCTCTACCTTCAGGTAAAGCATCTGGCAATTCAATTCTAATTCTAATTCTAAGAACATAAGATACTGCTCTTCCCAATTTACTATTTTTAATTTTTTGCCATAAAGAAGGTTTTTTCTCAAATGTTACAGATTCTTCATATTCTTGTAATTGAACTTCTTCTTGCTCATCTTCTGTATCTTCTTCAAATGCAACAACTTGAGATACTTTCTTCTCTGGAATTAATTCTTCTTTTTCTTCCTCAATATCCTCTATATTAGAAGCTTTAATTTTTGGAGCTTTAATCTTTCTTAGTTTTACTTTTTCCTCTTTTGGTTCTTCTACAACTTGTTCAATTTGTTCTACTTTTTCTTTTTTCTTTGTTTTAGTAGCTTTTTGAACCGTTGCTTTTTCAACAGGTGCTTTTTCAACTTCTGAAACATCTTCTTCAATTATTAAATCCGCTGGTCTTGGAATGTCTTTTAATGCATCTGCAATCTCAATTCCTATATAACTTAGTGCCTTTGATCTATCCTCTGTTCTTTCTAAATCAATTTCAATATGTAAGTTTGTTTCCAAATTATTTACTCTTGCATTTAATAATTTTATAGCATCTTTATAATTTTGGCTTCTTCTTCCTTTATCTTTTCCAACAAGTTTTAGTGTATCAATTACATCTTCAGAAAATAAATCTTTATTTTCTTCTATCTTTTCTTTCCATTCTGGATTCCTTGTTTCTACTGCATCTACAAGTTCTCTTAGAGTTCCTGCCAAAGCTATATTTTCTTCTCTTTGTCTAATTAACTCTTCTACATTTTTAGTATTTTCTTCAAATTGTGTAGTTGCATATTCTACTAATCCATATGCAGCTTTATATACACTAACAGGGAAATTCTTTTTCTTTGGATATTCTATTAAATAAGCTTTTATAGATTCAATTAAATCTTTAAAATATGTATCATCTTCTAATTGAACTATTTGCTTTTTGCTTTTTGGATTTATTAATTTTTGAACTTTATCTATATTGGATAATATTTTTTCTTCTGTGATAACCATTCTCACATTTACTATGCCTGATTTTCTAGACATGCAAATTCCTCCTTTTTCCTATGTAGTCAAAATAATTAAATTCTTTTTTATTATACACCAGCTTCCGTAAAAGCTCAAGCCTTTTGAATGTGTTTTTATATTACATTTTTGTTACAATTGTAATATTTCTGTAACAATGTTCATTTAAGAACCGGTCCCTAATGACCACCAAATGAAAAAGTACCGGTCACAATTAACCGGTACAATTTTTTATTTTCCTAAAATTTTCTTCATTTCTTCATGTCTTTTTATTTTTAAAGTTGTTGTTTTTATTAATTCTTCTTCTGAAATAATCATTTCTTTAACATATTTATATTTAGGCATTAGTCTATTAACATCTTTTACTTTTTCCCATAAGAATTCTCTAATATTGTCTTCTCCTTCTATATTATAAAGTTCTTTTATTAATTGTTTATCATAAACAATTTTTACACAAACTTTTACATCTCCATCATCTTCTTTTTTCTCATAAACAAATGATTCTTTTATTCCTTCTACTTTGTTTAATAATGTTTCTATTTCTTCTGGAAATACATTTTTACCATTATTTAATACTATCACACTTTTCTTTCTTCCAGATATGTAGATAAATCCGTCTTTGTCTATTCTTGCTAAATCTCCTGTATGGAACCAGCCATCTGCATCTAATGCATCTTTTGTTGCTTCTTCATTTTCGTAATATCCTAACATTATTGATGGGCCTTTTGCCATTAACTCTCCTATGCCTTCTTCATCTGGATTGTCAATTTTTACTTCTACACTTGGGAATTT
Organism: uncultured Clostridia bacterium; assembly: GCA_928721565.1. Lineage (GTDB taxonomy): Bacteria > Bacillota > Clostridia > TANB77 > CAG-508 > CAG-269. The sequence continues at coordinate 752,256 of OV788638.1, read as the reverse complement.
TTTTCCAATAGATCCTAGCTTTCTACATTTTGGAGTTTCAGCAGCTATTACTGGTGCAGTTTCTGTCAATCCATATCCTTGTTCTACATCAAATCCTAAATCATTAAATCCCTTCTCTGTTTCTGGGTCTAATGCAGCTCCTCCTGTTACAACTAATCTTAGTTTTGGTCCTAAGCTTTCATGTACTTCTTTGAATAGTTGTTTTCTTAAATCAATTTTTACTTTCAATAATAAATTAGAAATTTTCTTCCCTTTTTCCAAGTTTTGTAATTTTCCTTTTTTTTCTATTGCTTTCATTACTTTTCTGTAAATTATATCAAACACCGCTGGAACTGATATCATTGCTGTTATACCAAATTCTTTAATATTATCTGCCATGTGCTTTACACCTTCGCAGAAAGCTATTGAACCACCAATAGATATTGGATATAAAAATCCTACTGTACATTCAAATACATGATGTAATGGTAAGAATGATAAAAATCTATCTTCTTCTGTTAAATCAAATCTTTGAGTTATATCCATTACATTTGTTACTAAGTTTTTATGTGATAACATAACTGCTTTTGACATTGCTGTTGTTCCAGATGTGAATAACATTATTCCCATTTTATCTGCATCAATTTCTGCATTCAAATATGTTGAATCGCCTTCATTTAATAGTTTTTTTCCTTTTTCTATTAATGCTTTTTCTGAATAGATGCCTTGTGTATTTTCTCCTAAATCCATTGATATAAAATACTTTAAGTTTGTATTCTTTTTATCTCTTAAAGTTCCCATTATTGTGTCATATTTTGAAGAATATATAATAGCTTCTACTTGTGAACGAAGTATTAAACTTTCAAGTTCATTGTCTGGTAAAGATTTATCTAATGGGACTACAACTCCTACACCTGATGCAATAGCTAAATATGAAAGTTCCCATTCATATCTATTTTCTGAAATAATAGCAATTCTCTTATCTTTTAGTCCCATATTAATTAAAACTGTTCCAAGTGCATTTATTTCATCTCTAAATTCTTTATGTGTTATTGTTCTAAATTTTCCTTTTTCTTCTGTTTTAAAAATATAAGCAGGCCTATCTCCATAAACTTCACCTGTTTGTTTTAACATATCTTTTAAATCTGTATATTTCATATTTTTTGATTTGGTTTCCATTTGGCTACCCCTTTCATTATTACTTTATTCTTAATCCATTAATTACTGTATTTTCATATTCATGATATAATTTCATTACATCCATATTTTCATTCTCACGTTTTTTATAAACTAAAGTTGAACATATTAATGCATAAATTTCTGAGGCTATTGCTCTAGCATCACCTTGTTTAATTTCTCCTTTTTCAATTCCCTCTTTTACAATTTGTTCTATTTGCCCAATATAATCATATACATGATCTTGGCATTTTTTATTTCTCGTTTCATTTCCCCAGAATTGACTAAGAATTATTGTTATTATATCTTCGTATTTAGCAACAATTTTTATTTGGATTAATACTATTGCTTTAATTTTATCTATATAATTACTATGTTTTGCAGTTTTTATATCAACACTATTTTGTAATAATTTAATTCCTTCTTCAATTAAAAAATTAAATATCTCTTCTTTACTAGAAAAATGATAATATAGTGTTCCTTTTGCTACTCCTACTGTAGCAGTTATTTCTTCTATACTTGTTGCATCATATCCCTTTTCTGCAAATAATTTCATTGAAGTTTCAAATATTTTTCTTTTGGTTTTATTCATATTTTTCACCTATTTCTTTTGGTTTTGTCCCTTTTTTTACATAGCTATTATATAATTTTCTTATTATTTATGCAAGTTTTTTTTATTTTTTGAATGGGTATTCAGTTTTTTATTTTTACATTATGTATCCAATATAGTTTACCAAATTTCTACAATTATTTTATCCACACCCTGTGGATAATGTGGATAACTCTGTGAATAACTCATAATAGTCATATTTTTTTCACAGGTTATTCACATTTGTAATGTTGATAATTTTTAACCTTACAATTGTTTGCTTATTATTTTTTCATTATGTAACTAGAAAAATTTTAAATATACAACCAAAATAATTTCTAATATTAAAATTGTAGGCAATCCTATTGTAAATTTGGGCTTCTTAGTTTTATGATGGAAGGTGTACATTCCAGCAATTGTGCCAATTCCTCCACCTAATGCAGTAACTATAAAAAGAGTCTGTTCTGGTATTCTCCATTTGCCCCATTTAGCCTTTCTTTTATCTGACCACATCATATAAAAGCCAATCAAATTTATTATTACTAAATATATTATGATATTTCTTATAGATAAAATATCTCTTATTTGAATATTATTCTCTAGCATAAATTCCTCCTCGTATACAAATAGCACCAGTCTTGGGACAAAGCAGAACCAGTTCCAAATGCACAGTGAGCAAAACAGAACCGGCCCAAAATGTGTCAAATGTGCAATTAACCAAATAAACTCAGTTGATTACTTTGGCTCATTCCTTCTAGGCATCCAAATTGTTTTAACAATTCTGTTACTGAATCTCCAATTTTGGCACGAATTTTCATATCATCTATTGACATGAATTTTTCATCTGCACGTGCTCTCATTATACTTTCTGCTGCAACATTTCCAAGTCCTGCTATACTGTTTAGTGGTGGGCGTAAGCTATCTCCTTCTACTTGGAATTTTGTAGCATGTGATTTGTAGAGGTCGATTGGTAAAAATCTTAGTCCTCTTTCATACATTTCTAATACTATCTCCAAGTCATCATACATATCTTTATCTTTTGGTGTTGCATTATTTCCCATCATGTCTATTTCTTTCATTTTATTTTTTGCTTTTTCTTTTCCATTTATCATTACTTCTGCATCAAATGCTTTTGCTCTTATTGTAAAATATGCTGCATAATATGCTAATGGAATATGTACTTTAAACCATGCTATTCTAAAGGCATTTGTTACATATGCTGCTGCATGGGCCTTTGGGAACATGTACTTTATTTTTTCACATGATTTTATATACCAGTCTGGTACATCATGTTCTTTCATTAATGGAATATATTCGTCTTTCCACTTTGGTTCTTTGCCTTTTGCTACTTTTCCTTTACGTACTGCTTCCATTATTTTGAATGCTTTGTCTGGTGGTAACCCTTTTTGAATTAGATATATCATTATGTCGTCTCTACAACATATTGCTTGTTGTAATGTTACTATCCCTTGCTCTATTAATGTTTGTGCATTTCCTAGCCATACGTCTGTACCATGTGATAATCCTGATATACGTATTAATTCATCAAATGTTGTTGGATGTGTATCTAAAAGCATTCCTCTTGCAAATTTTGTTCCATATTCAGGTATTCCAAATGTTCCTACTTCTGAATGGATTTGCTCTGGCGTTACCCCTAGTGCCTCTGTTGAATTGAAGATTGACATTGTTTCTTTATCATCTAACGGTATTTCTGTTGGTGCTATTCCTGTAATATCCTGCAACATACGAATTACAGTCGGATCGTCGTGTCCTAGTATATCTAGTTTTAACAAGTTTCCATCTATTGAGTGATAGTCAAAATGTGTTGTTATAATATCTGAATTTGGATCATCTGCTGGATGTTGTACTGGGGTAAATTCATATATTTCTCTTCCTTTTGGTACTACTATAATTCCTCCTGGATGTTGCCCTGTAGTTCTTTTTATTCCTGTACATCCCATTGATAGTCTGGCAATTTCTGCTTTATTTACTGGTATGTTTCTTTCTTCAAAATATTTTTTAACATATCCAAATGCGGTTTTTTCTGCAACTGTACCTACAGTTCCTGCTTTAAAACATGTTCCTTTTCCAAATATTACTTCTGTATATTTATGTGCTTTTGCTTGATATTCTCCTGAGAAGTTCAAGTCTATATCAGGTTCTTTGTCTCCATTGAATCCTAAGAATGTTTCAAATGGTATATCCATTCCGTCTTTTGTCATTTTTGTGCCACATTTAGGGCAATCTTTATCTGGCAAGTCAAATCCATTTCCTACTCCATAATCTTCAAATTCTGAATATTTACAGTTTGAACATCTATAGTGTGGCTTTAATGAATTTACTTCTGTTATACCTGTCATAAATGCTACAAGTGATGAACCTACTGAACCTCTTGATCCTACAATATATCCATCTTCGTTTGATTTCCATACTAGTTTTTGAGCTATAATATACATTACTGAATATCCATTACTAATTATAGAATTTAACTCTTTGTCTAATCTAGTTTGAACAATTTCTGGTAATGGATCTCCATATAATTCATGTGCTTTTTTGTATGCAATATTTTTTATATCCTCCTCACATCCTGGGATATGTGGTGGACATTTTTCAGGTGATATTGGGTCTATTCTGTCACACATATCTGCAACTTTGTTTGTATTTGTTACAACTACTTCATATGCCTTTTCTTCTCCTAAATATTCAAATTCTTTAAGCATTTCTTCAGTTGTTCTTAAATATAATGGTGCTTGTTCATCAGCATCTTTATATCCTTGGCCTGCTTCTAATATACGTCTATATACTTCATCTTGTGGATCCATAAAGTGAACATCACATGTTGCAACAACTAACTTATTTAGTTTTTCCCCTAATGCTACAATTTTTCTATTTATGTCTTTTAGATATTCTCTATCTGGAACTACTCCATTTCTTACTAAGAAATCATTGTTTCCTATTGGTTGAATTTCTAGATAATCATAATCTCTTGCTATATTTTCTATTTCTTCATCAGATTTTCCAAGTTCTATTGCTTGATATAATTCTCCCGCTTCGCACGCACTGCCTAATATTAGTCCTTCTGAATATTTTTTATATAAGCTTTTTAAGATACGTGGTCTTTTATAAAAATAATGTAAATGTGATAATGATACTAATTTGTAAAGATTTCTTAATCCTATATAATTTTTTGCTAAAATTATTGCATGATATGTATTTAATTTTTTGTATTCCTCTTTTTTAGCATCTTCATCTCTTCCAATTGTATCAATTTCTTCAACTTTTGTAACACCTCTATCTCTTAATTTGTCTAGCATTACATTAAATACTTTTACTGTTGTATCAACATCATCTAATGCTCTATGTGCTACTTCTACTTTTATTCCTAATTCATCTGCAATTTTACCTAATTTGTATTTTTTCATATTTGGAAATACATCTTTGGCAAGTGTTAGTGTATCAAGAACTGTATAGTCAAATTTATATCCTAAAACTTTTGCATTTTGTTTTAAGAATCCAACATCAAACTTGGCATTATGTGCAACAATTATTGAATCCCCTAAAAATTCTAATATTTTAGGAAATACCTTATCTATTGTTTCTGCATCTTTTACCATATCATCTGTAATATGTGTTACATCTACAACTCTTTGTGGAATTGGCTTTTCTGGATTTACAAAACAACTAAATTCGTCTATCACTTCTCCATTTTTAACTTTCATTATCCCTACTTCTGTTATTTTTTCTGTAACCGCTGAAAATCCTGTTGTTTCTAAGTCTAATACACAATATGTTGTATCTAATGGTTGACCTTTAGCATTTGTTACTGAATTTTCTTTATCTGGAGCCAAATATGCTTCTACACCATAAATAACTTTCATATCTGGATTATCTCTTCCAAGTAAATGATATGCTTCTGGGAATGCTTGTACAACTCCATGGTCTGTAATTGCTATTGACTTCATTCCCCATTTCATAGCTCTTTTTACTAAGTCTGTTGCAGATGTCATTGCATCCATTGCACTCATTTTGGTATGCATGTGCAACTCTACTCTCTTAATTTCTGCATTATCCATTCTGACTGTTTTTGGCTTTGGCTCTGATACTATAATTGTATTTGCCATTATTGTTAACTCATTTGAAAATGCATCCATTTGAGCTTTCCCTGCCAATTTAATTGCTGGAGCTGATTTTAAACGTTTAATAATTTTTTTTGCATTATTTCCTGGTAAAAATGCTTTACATGTCATTGTGCTTGTTCCATCATATATATCTATACTTACAATTACTTTTCCTGATTTTGTTTCCTTGTCTTCCATTGCTTGAATTTCACCATCTATACATACACTTCCTGATTCAGGATTTAAATCTGCAATTTTTACTAATGGATCTTTTATTATTGGTGCTGAACCTAAAATTAATGGCGAACTGTCATCCTCTTCTGGAATTGGTGGTAATCCTTCGTCACTTATTTCTGCTATAATATTTGCCATTACTGTAATATCTCCAGCATATGCATCTAATCCTGCTTTTCCTGTAGTTTTTATGGCCTTAGCAGATTTCATTTTTTCTAGTATCTCATTTCCTTTTGCTCCATCTTCTGCAAATGATTTACAAGTAATAACTCCTGTTCCATCATAAATTTCGAATATTAACATTCCTTTTCCAGTTTTAGTTTCTCTACATTCACTATTTACAATTCTACCTTCTAATGTTATTCTTCCTGAATTTGCATCAATTTCTTTTATTTTTAGTTTCTTTTCTTTTGCTCTTGATGCTTTTCCAAATATAATGTTTTCAGCTTGTGGAAGTTCCATTTCTGGCACATATCCATTTTCATCTACTGGTGGCATAGCATAATCAGCATCATTATATAGGCTACCTGGAATTGGAGGCAGGTCACTTGGCATATTTTCAGGCATTGAAGACATTCCTTGTATTTCTGGTGTGTTATTATATTGTTCTTCTTGGTGATTTCTAATTGCCATTCCTCTCATAGCCTCATGTACTGCTTGTTCTTCAATTTCTTTAGTTTTTTCTTGAAATGCTTTAATCTCTTGTTCTGTAATCTTTTCTTCAATATTTACAATATATTTTTTTCCAAACAGATTGTATATTACAGTTTCTAGTTCTCTATCTAATTTTCTTGCTTTCAAAAAATCAGCACCTTTTATTTGCATATATACATTTACATTTTTGTCTGTTAATTCAACTTTACTTTTTAATAACAATAATGGTCTCATTAGTGGATATTTATGTGCCATATAACATATCAAGTTTTCCCATTCATCATCTACTCTTTTTATATAGATTCCTTCTGGATATGTTATTATCATATGCACTTGACCAAATTGAAATCTTTCTCTTAGGAATTTTTCTAAATACCAAATTTCTTTTATTTCTATGTATTCATCTGAGCTCATCCCTAATTCTAATGTATTTATTTTTTTTATTAAGTTCATTTTTGTTATTACTGCATCTGCTATATTACTATTTGTTTTATAATCACTAAATACATCCCCTATTTTTCTGCTTTTTTTTGGTTCTTGTGCTTCTGCCATTTTTGCTATCCTTCCTCTCTTTCTTCTCGTTGTATTTTATCACATTTTTTTTAATTATTCTATACCTAAAACAATAATTAATAATTTATAAATATCACAAAAAAGACTTGAAATTTTTACAATAAAATATTATTATATATTAAGTTTATAACAAAGGAGGAAATATCTATGGCAAAAGCTTCAAGTAAAAAGACAAAAAAAGATTCTGTTACAGAAGAACCCAAAGAAACAAAATCTAATGAAAATCAAAAAAATATGGAAGACTTAAAAGATATTTTACAAGATTTAAAAACTGTATTATCAAATCTTGGTGTAAATATTTCTCAATTAGAAGTATCTCTTTCTTCATCTCAAGAAACCTCAGAGGAAAAGAAAGCAGATGAGCCAACTGATAATGATACACTATTAATATCTGAAACTCAAAATAAAGTCGTATTACCTTACAAAATAAAAGATGTAGAAAAAGCATTAAGCGAAAATTCTCAATATAAAACAATAGAAGATGTTATAAATGTAGAATATACTCTACCACTTGATAAATATAAAAACTCTACAAAATCAAGATTTAAAGAAGCTTATAATTTAATGCGAAAAAAGGAAAAAGCTTCTATCTTTGATAGTTTAAGTTTAGCAACAGAAGTAACATTTAATAACTTATTAAATCCTGCAATTATAACTGCTTGCCAAAATTTAGATCAACTAGATGTTTATCTTGATTGTTTGTCTTCTAATAAACTTGATAAATTTAATTATTTTAAAGTAAAATATGAAATTCTACCAAAAAAATAAGAAAAAAACTACTTTTCTAGTTTTTTTCTTATTTCATGTATGGCAACTTGTCTGTTTTCTTTAATTTGCATAATTTATATATTATATATATAATAATCAAAGTAGAAACAATTACAGGAATTTTTTGAATATATATATATACTTTTCCTAATTGAGGAATATGATTTACATATACTCCTTCTACATCTTCATATTTTACAAATTCCGCATCATTCGCATTATTATTATCCCCTTTTGTCTGATATAAAATTTCATTTTTTTCAATAATAATTTTTGTGACTCTATGTGTTATAGTATTTTTATTTTCCTTAAAAGAAATTATATCTCCTACTTTTATATCTTTTTGCTCTTTTTCTTTAGTTATAACCAAATCTCCTATTTGCAAAGTCGGCTCCATACCTCCAGATGAAACACTAAAACATTTATATTCAAATAATTGTGCTGTATCTTCTGGTTTTTTCATTAACTGCACTATTAAGTCCACATTACAAATTAAAATAATTGCTATAAGAGGATATAGAAAAAATTTCAATATCCTCTTTCTTTTCCTTTTTTGTTCAAGTTTATATTTTATTTGTTCATTAGTATATATTTTCATTTTTCACTCCATTATATTAATATTCTCAAATTCATATGGACTTGAAAAAGTACCATCACCTTGTATCTCTACATCCTCTCTTAAAAATATATTTTCTCACCTTTCTGTCACAATCTACATATTAATAATTAAATACATATATCTTCTAACACCATTTATTTTATAACAAATTCTATATTTTAAATTAGCACCACTTGAACTAGCCGCAATCCCACTAATTTCTACTGTCACCGTCGAGGTTTCTTTGCTTTGAACAGTTGGAGTTACTGAAGCTGATTTTAGAGTTAAGTTTTTACTATTTTCTAGGTTTTCGATTACTCCATCTGTTAATGCAATATCATTATTATTAATAAATTGCATTGTTACCGTTAAAGTTCTTTTGGTCAATGCGACTCCTGCTATATTTACTTTTCCATTTACTCCAAATGTATCATCATCAAATTTTGAAGTATTCCCAACAGAAAAAGCATTTATCCAATAACTATCTTTAACTGTAATTAATTTATCATTACTATGAGCAACTATATCTAAGTTCTCTAGTTTAGGTTCTTTATAATCTGATGTTACTGTACCATTAATATATAACTTTGAAGTCCATAAAGAATATCCTGTTCCCATAGTCATAAAAAGCAATATTATTACAATCAATACAAGACTTACTGAAATATAATGTTTTCTCTTGATTTTGTATTTTTTTCGCATATTATCTCCTCTAACCATTATTTCTAAATATAAATCTATATGTTATCTCATTACTCATAACGCTAAACCAAGCTTCTGTGCTTTCTTTTGATTCCCAATATAAAATTGGTTTAAATAGTTCCTCAGATACTTTTATAATCTCTCCAAAGTCTTTAACATCAACAATATTTTCTTGTTTTATGTCTACTTTATCTTTAATTTTTACTATCTTATCTTGGCACAATCTTAACATTCTATTTAATTCTTTTCTATAATTATTCTTTATTTTATTTGTTGCAACTGTATTTCTAGTAATATATTTCAATCCAATTAATAAAATTATAATTAGTATTATATCTAAACTAATTGCTACAATATTGATATTTTCATTTTCTTCTTTTGTTTTTGTTACATATGATGTCTCATCTTTATTGTTTTCGCCTTTTATCTGTGTCGTTTTTTCGCCTAAGTCAATTGAAACTGCTGATGTATATTGATTTACTACAGGCTCATCATCAATTTCTGTTTTGACATCAACCTGCAATATTATCATATACGTAGTTTTTAATGTCATGTTCATTTCTTGTTCAAAATCTGTTACTAGTTTGTTTTTATCTTTTAAATTTAGTTCTATTGGCTCTTGAATTGAAATTTTATCTGACATTTGTTTTTGTGTTTCACTATCAAATAAAACTTCCTCTTTATCCCAAACCTTCTGTTCCTCTCCATCTTTTGTATATACGGCCTGAAGCTTTCCTAATATTTTATAATCATATTCCAAATCAGAAGCTTTGTTTCCTATATAATCATAATTAATATTCAAATGTATATTATCAATTAAGTCTGTAACATATACTTCATTCATCTGTAACGTTTTTTGATCTATATATTTATTATTAATTAAATTAACATCATAATTATAATTAAATTCATTAGTATATGAATAAATTTCCTCTTTCTTTTTAATAGTATTATTTTTTAATAAGTTTTGAATAAGACTACTAGACAAAACTATAATTAATGACATAATACATATTATATAAAAATATCTAGTAGATTTACGTATTTTAACTTTTTGTCTAGTTCTCATATTCCCCTCCTTTAACTATATACTATTTTCCTGTATCAACTTCTACCTGTTCGTTTGATTGTATTATATTTAGCCAAATAGCTGGATATCCTAAATATTTTACCTTAAAAATAACCTTTCCTAACACTTGATCTTCTGTAACACTCTCTTTGTCTTCTGAAGGATTATTATCTCCTTTTGTTGTAAAATAATATTCTCCATTTTTTTGCTTTTTCTCAATTACTCTATGTATAACTGTATATCCTTTCATTTGGTATTGTATAATGTCTCCATTGACAATATCATTTGCATTACACTTTTTTACTATTACAACATCCCCTACATATAATTCTTTTTCCATACTCCCTGAAGCTACTGCTATTGGCTTTATAGGAAATACTCCTATTGTAAACCATATTACCAATATTACTAAAACAACTAGCGGAATCGAATTTTTCGGATTTACATTTTCAATTTCCTGTCTTGATTTTATTTCACTATTTTTGCTATTAGCATATCTGATATAGAAAAATAGTATTGTTGGAATCGTTGTTTCAATTATTGCAACCATAATCCATGGTGCATTTGGTAATATCGGAGATAGCCATAAATATAATTTTGTAAATAATTCATATATACTTGCTGGCTTCCAATCAGATTTCATTGATATATATGAATATAAAACATTTTTAGCAATCAATGGTATAAGATTTTGACATATATCTTTTAATGCAAATAATAAAGTTATTTTTGTATTTATATATTTGTTTAATCCTATTTCAATAATTATATATATTAATGATACTAATATAGCTATTTCTTTTTTATCATTTTCATAAACATTGTTGATTAATCTATACCTTATATATTCTTTAGAAATTATTACAGTTCCAAACATCCATAAATTTATAAAAAAACCTTTAACTGTTGTAAAATATGGATTGTTTCCAAAAGTAATAAATAGTCCTGATATCATATATGTTAATATATATACAATAACTGCTATTAAGATATATTGAATAACTTCTTTCTTAATTCTTGATTTTTGATAAGATTTTCCAATAGCAATTTTTAAAAATACAGCTAATGTAATCCAAAATAAAGGATTGATAATATATAAATATATAACATTTATATTAAACACAAGTTTCAAATTTGCTAATAATCCATATATAAGTATCAAAATAATTATTGCTATTGTTATATTTTTTGATTTTTGCATATTCTTTTCCTCTAAAAAGCCCGATTAAAGGATAATATGAAATATTATCCTTTATTCACTTTATTCATTATGTATGTGCTCCGTGACTTGGAGTTACAGTAACTTCATTTGTTGCTTGTTCATATGTAAAGTTTATTTTGAACTTAGCTGTTGCTGTTGTTGCTGTTGATTCGCTTTTCCATTTAATTCCAAATGTTACTGGGCATGTTCCTCCTGCTGCTATAACTTCTGAACCATCTGTTGCAATAGTTGGTGTTGTAATTTCAATTTCAGGATTTGAAAATTCTTTACCTTGATCATCAGTTAATGTGAATCCTGTTAATTTAGCAGGTACAGTACCAGCGTTTTGAATATTTGCAGTTACTGTACAACCATCCCCTGGGTAACCTAATGTTACATCAACTGATAATGTATCATTTTTGCTCCCTGTAACATTAGCAGTACCATGTGATGATGTATTAACACTTGCTGATAAGAATTTAACATCCCATGTTCCTGATGCAGTTGCTGTTCCAGAAATTGTCAGATTTGCAGAAAATGCTGCATATCCAACAGCTATTGCTAATAATATTACTATTAAAGCTACCAACAAATAATTTCTTTTTTGCTTTTTCATCAAAAAATCCCTCCTAATATCATAATCATTTATATTATAACATATTTTTATATATATTACTTTACAATAATATTACTTTTTTTTTACATTTGTGTTACATTTGTCTTAAACTTGTAACAAAATTAAAATATTCCTGTAATGGTTTTTACTACTATTTTGTGTTATTATGTTATTAAATATATTTGAAAGGAGTTTCTTAATGTTAGAAAATATAGAAAAGCAAGATAATAAAATCTTATTAATTTCTGAAAAAGAACAGCAAGTATTTTTACCATATACATTAAAGGAATTAGAAGATTATTTAGATCAATTTCCTGATGCCTATTCATCAACTGATGATGTTATAAAAAAAGAATTTGTTTTACCTTTAGCTTATTATATCTCTCATCCTGCTTTTTCAAGATTCAGAGAAGCATATTCTTTAAGTAGAGATAGAGAAGCAAAACCATTTTTAGAAAGTTTAAGATACGGAATTGACATGATGTTTTATGATAAATTAAATCCCGCTATAATTGCTGCTTGTAAAACCCAAGAACAATTATCTAATTATATTGATTGCTTAGAAAATGACAAATTAAATGACTTTACTGATTTTGAGATAAAATTTGAAGTAAACCCATTATAAAAAACACAAAACAACTAAAAGTTATTTTGTGTTTTCAATTAATTTATCTAGTAATTCTGTATATGTAATTCCAACCGCTTCAAACAACTTAGGATACATACTTATTTTTGTAAAACCTGGCATTGTATTTATTTCATTAATGTAAATTTTGTTCGTTTCTTTTTCAACAAAAAAATCAACTCTTGACAACCCTTTTCCGTCAATCGCTTTAAATGCCTTTATTGCTAAGTTTTGAATCTGTTCAATTTGTTCCTTAGAAATATCTGCAGGAATTATAGTCTTTGATTCAGGTATATTATATTTTGCATCAAAACTATAAAATTCTTCTGCTGATAATATTTCACCAACAGTTGATACTTTAATCTCTTTTCCATCTAGAATTGCACATTCTAATTCTCTAGCATTAACACCTTGTTCAACTAAAATTTTGCTATCATATTGTCCTGCATTTTCTATTGCCATTTTTAATTCTTCTTTATTAGTTGCCTTTTTTACCCCTACAGAAGATCCAGAATTTGATGGTTTAACAAACATTGGAAATTTTAATTTTTCTGCTATTTTTTCTATCTTAAATTCTTCCTCTTCAAAATTATTTTGTATAATTACATATCCATCTTTCTTCTTTTTTATGTATATATATGGCATTTGTGGTATACCTGCTTTTTCAAATATAATTTTTGAATATACTTTATCCATTCCTACACTTGAAGCAAGCACTCCACAACCAACATATGGCACTTGTAACATTTCTAGTAAACCTTGTATTGTTCCGTCTTCTCCTCCTAAACCATGTAGTACCGGAAATATAACATCAAGTTCTTTTAATGTCCACACTAAATTATAAATCTCTTCTTTTTCTCCATTTACAATCTGATACCATTTACCATATTTACTTATATACAACTCATGAATTTCATATTTTTCTTTATTTAGATTTTCTACAACAGACTTAGCTGACATTTTTGATACATCATGTTCTGTTGATATTCCTCCATATATAATTCCTAATTTTATCATACTTACCTCCACCTTTTTTATTACATATATATTATATTAAATTATAATTATTCATTTATATAATCATAATTTACCTCACCATCCTACAAGTTCACCCTCAAAAACAGTTGTTGCAGGTCCTGTCATATATACATGATTATTTTCTTTGTTCCATTCTATTTCTAAATTCCCTCCTAATAGTTCAATTGTTACTTTTCTATCAGTTAAACCATTTAAGTTACAAGCAACCGCTGTTGCACATGCTCCTGTACCACATGCAAGTGTTTCTCCTGCTCCTCTTTCCCAAACTCTCATTTTTATTGTGTTTTTATCTACTATTTGAACAAATTCTACATTTGTTCTTCTTGGAAAAGTTTTATCTACTTCAAGTTCTTCTCCGTATTTCTTTACATCAAACTTTTCTGTATCTTCTACAATTGTTATTGCATGTGGATTTCCCATTGATACACATGTAAATTTGAATTCTTTATCTTTAGCTGTTAATACTAGATTTTTTACCGGATTTTCTGTTGATATTACAGGTATTTTTTCTGCTTCTAAAATTGGTTCTCCCATATCAACCCTAACTTTTTTTACTTCTCCTTTTTCTACGTCTAGCTCTAATATTTTAATTCCTGCCAATGTTTCAATCTTTAATGTAGTTTTATCTGTCATTTTTTTGTCATAGACAAATTTAGCCACACATCTTATTCCATTTCCACCCATCTCTGCTTGTGAACCATCTGAATTGAACATAGTCATTTTAAAATCTGCAACAGTACTCCTTTCTATTAATATTAATCCATCAGATCCTACTCCAAAATTTCTGTTGCTAACAAATTGAGCTAGTTCTGACTTTCTTTCTATATTTTGACTTATAGCATCAATATAGACATAGTCATTTCCTAGCCCATGCATTTTTGTAAATTTTATCATTTTTATCACCTCTATAGGTATTAATAGTCAATTTAATATAATTATATTAGATTAATTGGAATTCTATCACAAGTATATGAATTTGTCTATACATTACAGCATAAATTTATTTTGAGGTGATCAAATGCAAAATTTTATTTCGACTTCTTTAAGTACTAAAAAGAAAATGAAAAACGCATTATTTATAGTTTTCATACTTTTTATACTTTTTACATTAAGACTTGCATATATTCAATTTGTTTGGGGAGCTGAATTAAGTGAAAAGGCTTGGGTCCAACAAGCTCAAAGTCGAACTATAACCGCAAAAAGAGGAACTCTTTATGATAGTACAGGAAAATATATTTTGGCTGAAAGTTCTAGTGTAGAATCAGTAACTATAAACCCTACTAACATACCTGATGAAGATAAAGATAAAGTAACAAACGCCTTAAGTAATATTTTTAAATTAGATTATGAAAAGGTCTTTAAAAAAGTTCACAAAAAAAGTTCAATAGAAAGCATTATAAAAAAAGTAGATAAATCCAAAACTGATGAATTAAGAAATTGGATGGAAACAAATGGAATTACTACCGGAATTAATATTGATGAAGATTCAAAAAGATATTATCCATATGGTGATTTAGCAGCACAAGTTATTGGATTTTGTGGAAGTGATAATCAAGGATTAGACGGAGTTGAAGCTAAATATGATGATGAATTAAAAGGCAAAAATGGAAGAATTAATCGTCAAACAAATGCTGCAGGTTCCAGTCTTGGTGATGAAGATTATGTTCCTGCAACAGATGGAAATAATTTATTTTTGACAATAGATATGACAATTCAATCTATAGTAGAAAAATATTTAGAAGAAGCTTGTATTGATAATATCTGTACTGATGGTGGCAGTATTATAGCAATGGACCCAAGAAATGGTGATATTTTAGCAATGGCTAATTATCCTAGTTATAATTTAAATACCCCTTATGAGCCATATACTGATGAATTAAAGGCCAATTGGTCTTCTCTTGATGCAACAGAAAAAACAACTGCCCTACAGGGAATGTGGAGAAACAAAGCTATTTCTGACACTTATGAACCTGGCTCTGTTTTTAAAACTGTAACTGCTTCTGCCGCATTACAAGAAGGATTAGTTACAGATATTGATCAACAAGGTCAATTTTGTTGTACTGGTGCAATTGAAGTTGCTGGAACCAGAATCAAATGTTGGAGATATTATCGTCCACATGGTTCTGAAAGTTTAAGATTAGCTTTAATGAATTCTTGCAACCCTGTTTTTATAGGGCTAGGTCAAAAAATAGGTGTTACAAAATACTATGAATATTTGCAAAAATTTGGATTATTTAATAAAACTGGAATAAAATTACCTGGAGAAGCTAATAGCATATTTGTTAAAGAAGAAAAGGCTGGACCTGTTGAGCTTGCTACAATAAGTTTTGGTCAAAGATTTGAAATAACTCCTCTTCAAATGATTACTGCTGTATCCTCTATTGCAAATAAAGGTGTCTATATCAAACCTCGTATTGTAAAAAGCATTCAAAATAGCATTACAGGAGAGATTACAGAAACTCCTATTGAAACAGGCGAAGAAATTATTTCTAAAGAAAATGCCGAAAAAGTTCTTAGTATGATGAATAGTGTTGTTTCTGAAGGTACTGGTAAAAATGCCAGAGTTGAAGGATATCAAGTTGGTGGCAAAACAGGCACATCCGAAGATGGTGTTAATACAGGGAAATATGTTACCTCTTTTTGTGGTGTTGCTGAAACTGATAATCCTAGTATCGTGTTATTAATAACTTTATATAATCCTACAGGTGAAGGAGGACATCAAGGTGGTGGTGTAGCTGCTCCTGTCGGTGGTAAAATTCTTAATGAAGTTTTACCTTATTTAGATAGCAAAAATGATCAATAGTTTCTTTCTTCACTATTGATCATTTTTATTTAATCTAAAAAATTTACAACCATTCTCCAACTTTTTTAATATAAATCCTCTTAACTATCTGAACTAAAATTACATATAAAGCCGTTAAACCTGCAATTATACCATAATATTTTAATGGCAATACCTCAAAGTGAAAAGCTGAAACATTGTGCAATAAAATTGGAGCTAATATTGTCCCAATTATTGTCACCATCGTAAGTCCTAATAGCATTGGACTTGGTTTTGATTGAACAAATGGTATTTTAGATGTACGTACAAAATGTATAATCAGCGTTTCACTAATTAAACATTCGACGAACCAGGCTGTTTGGAAATACGTCTCATAAGCTTCACCATTGTATCCTAATATAAACCAAAAGGCTAAAAATGCTAATACATCTATTACTGAACTTACTGGCCCCATTACATTCATAAATGTTCCTAAGCCTTTTGTATCCCACTTTTTAGGTCTCAATAAAAATTCTTTATCAACATTGTCATATGGTATTGCTATTTGAGAAAAATCATATAAGAAATCTTGTATCAACATTTGTATCGGTAATAATGGTAAAAATGGTAGAAATATACTTGCTATAAATATACTAAATACATCTCCAAAGTCTGAACTTAGCGCCATTTTCATATATTTAATTATATTCCCATAAACTTTTCTTCCTTCTATTACACCATTAAAAATAACCTTTAAGCTTTTTTCTAACAAAATAATGTCACTTGCTTCTTTAGCTATATCTGTTGCAGTATTTACACATATTCCAACATCAGCATTATGTAATGACGGTGCATCATTTACTCCGTCTCCCATATATCCAACAACATGCCCATTTTTCTTTAATGTTTTTATTATCCTTTCTTTTTGCAATGGGTTCATTCTGGCAAATACATTTACTTCTTCAACCTCTTTTGACAATTCCTCATCAGATAATTTGTCTACATCTGTCCCTATCAAAATTCTCTTATTTTCTATTCCTACTAGATTGCATATATTTTCTGTAGCATATTGATTATCACCTGTTAAAATTTTAGTTGTAACACCATATTCCTTTAATTTTTTTATTGTACTTTTTACCTCTTTTTTTGGAGGATCTAAAAATGCAACAAAACCTATAAAAGCCATATTTTTCTCATCAGAAGCATTAAAAACATTTTTACCTGTATATTCACGTTTAGATGCTAGCGCTATCACTTGCATTCCTTGTCTTGCAAGTTCTTGAGCATTTTTATTAATACTTTCTATCATCTCTTCAGTTAATGGTTTATGTTCATCCTTAATTTTCACTGTAGTACAACTTTTTAAGACTTCTTCAAGTGCACCTTTTGTAATTATTCTATAATGTTCTTCATGTTGTACAACAACACTTACTTTTTTTCTTGTGTAGTCAAATGGTATTTCATCTACTTTTTCATAATCCGCAATCTTTTCTTTTATTTTATGCTCATTTCCATATGTAATAACCGCCCTATCTACTAAGTTCTTCATCCCTGTACTATAATAACTATTTAAAAATGCATATTCCAATATTGATAAATCTTCTTGTCCCTCAACATTGATATATTTTTGCAATATTATTTTATCTAGTGTTAATGTTCCAGTTTTATCAGTACATAAAATATCTATTGCACCCAAATTTTGAATTGCTTGAATGTTCTTTACTAATGTCTTCTTTTTAGCTAGTGTTTTTGTACCTTTAGTTAAGTTTACATTTACAATCATTGGAAGCATTGTTGGAGTAATTCCAACTGCAACTGATAATGCAAATAATATAGCTTCCAGAATGTCTTTACGAATAAATGCATATATAACAAATACAGCAATTGAAACTACAACCATATATCTTATAAGCAATTTTGTTATGTTATTCATTCCTTTTTCAAAATTCGTTATTTCTTTTTTGCTATCAATTTGCTTTCCCATACTTCCTAAATATGTCGAAAAACCAGTATTTATTACTATTGCTGTTGCAGTCCCACTTATTACACTAGTTCCCATTAAACACAAATTTGATAATTCAAATATTTCATTTGTATCTTTATATGTATTTGTTTTCTCTATAGGCGCACTCTCTCCTGTAAACACAGATTGATTCAAAAATAAATCTTTATTTTCTATAATCATTACATCTGCTGGTATTATTGATCCTGCATTTAAATGAATTATATCTCCTTTTACCACTTTCTCTGTTTTAATATTTTTCTCTTTACCATTTCTTACAACTATTGCATTCGAAAATAATTTACTTTTTAATGATTGATTAAATTTATATGTAGAATAATTCTGTACAAATTTAATCATTGCACTTACAAATCCAATTGCTAATATTATAATTGTTCCTATTTTATCACTTGATATTAATTCATTTATTAATGCCAAAATAACTAATATAAAAATAAATTTATCTTTAAATGAATTTATAAAAAAGTAAAACCATGAATGTTTTTCTTCTTTTACAACTATATTTTCTCCATCACTCTCTATTTTTTGCTTTGCAATTTCTTCTGTCAAACCTCTTTCAATATTAGTTCCATATTCTTTTAATAATTCTTCTTTGTTCTTTTGTGCTATCTTTTTATATTTTTCTATTATTTCATTATTATTATTTTTTATTGTAGTTTTATTCTTTAACTTATTTTTTATAAAAAATAGATTGATCATTTTAATTTCCTTTCTTCTTTCGATTTCGTTTTTATTATACCACAACTTGTCAATAGTAATTATATAAAGTAAAGTTGCCAAAAAGACTAATCCTTTTGGCAACTTTACTTTATATTCCATTATCTAATCCGAAACTTACACCAAGCGCATTATTTAATTGACGAATTATTTGACTATCTTCTATATGCCCTATTTTTTCCTTTAATCTACTTTTATCTATTGTTCTTATTTGTTCAGCAAGAACTACTGAATTGCTCTTAAGTCCGCTTGTATTTTCTCCTAATTCTATATGTGTTGGTAATTTTGTTTTATTTGTTTGGGATGTTATGGCTGCTGCAATAACAGTTGGACTATATTTATTACCTAAATCATTTTGTATTATCAATACAGGTCTTATTCCTCCTTGTTCTGAGCCAACAACCGGACTTAAGTCCGCATAAAACATATCTCCTCTTTTTACTACCATTTTCTTCACTCCCAAAAACTACAATTTTAAGTCTATATTTTCGTATTTTTAAACTTAGTTTGAAGTAAAGTCAATAGTATTCTACATTTATATATTTTGTAAAAGCTACTAGTATTACAATGTACTATTTACCTTTACCTCATTATATAATATGTAAATTGTCGTTTTTTGTTTATTGTCCTTTATTTCCATTTGTGCTGGATTACATGTTTTTTTATCTATATGTAATGTTTTATTACTTGTTTTCATTATTATTTCTGTATCTTTTTCTTCAAATTGCGATTTTTCTTCTTTATATTCTTCAATAAAGTTGTACAAATCTAAACAATTATCACCTAAATAATTATAATTATCTAAAATAGTACTCAAATCCAATTGACTATTTTCAATTTTTGTACTTGTTCCATCATTTTCTATTTTGACACCTGCTATATTGCTTGGTTCTATTACTTCTTGTGTACTTTTGCTAGGGCTCTGATATGTTTGTTTTAATATATACTTATTACTATTTTTGTTACTAGTTACATTGACTGTTACATTTGCCTCATATGAACTAATATTTAAAATATAATCTACGATTTCCTGACCAGTTTTATTATTTCCCATTTTAAAACTTTTAATCCTATTTTTATAAAAAAATATTCCTACAGCTACAAGCAATATTATTAATAACATAATCCAATATTTCTTTTTCATACATAAACCTCCTAAAGTATATGTATTACTTTAAAAATAAAATATAACTATATCTATAATATAAAAAAATATTCATTTATTTTTTTTAGTAGTTCTTCTTTAGTAATTATATGATTTATTTCATTTCTAAAAGAACTTGAATCTGGCATATTTTTAGTATACCAGCTGATATGTTTTCTCATTTCATTAAGAGCTACACCTTCACCTTTATATTTAATATCAAGTTCAATATGTTCTTTTAAAATTTCATATTTTTCTTGGTTAGATGGTTTAGGCAATTTCTCTCCTGTTTTTAAATAATGTTTAATTTGCTTAAATATCCATGGATTTCCCATCGCTCCTCTGCCTATCATTATTCCATCAACACCTGTATATTCAAACATAGCTTTAGCTGATTCTTCATCTACAATATCTCCATTACCTATTACAGGAATATTAACAGATTCTTTTACTTTTTTTATAATATTCCAATCTGCATGTCCTGTATAAAATTCATCACGTGTTCTTCCATGAATCGTTATAGCCGAAATTCCATTTTTTTCTGCTATTTTAGCAATTTCACAAGCCACTATATTATTATTATCCCATCCTTTTCTAAATTTTAAAGTAACAGGTCTTTTAGAATTTGCTACTACTGACTTTATTATTTTTTCTGCCATTTCCAAATCAAGTAATAGTTTACTTCCATCTCCATTTTTCACAACCTTTGGTGCTGGACACCCCATATTTATATCTAATATATCAGCTAATTCACTCACATATTTAGCTGCATATCCCATTGATTCAATATCACTTCCAAAGATTTGCATACTTATTGGTCTTGGCTCTCCATCAGTATTTAATAAACCTTTTGTTTTTTCATCTCCATGAAATAAAGCCTTTGAACTTACCATTTCTGTACATACCAATCCTGGTTCAAATTTTTCAACAATACGTCTAAAAGGCAGGTCTGTTACACCTGCCATTGGAGCTAATATTAAATTATTTTTTAATTCTACATCTCCTATTTTTAACTTCTTTAAGTACATATATTTACCTCTATTATTTATTAAACATTCCATTTTTTCTTTGACTACTTATATTTAGTAAAATTCCTAAACATAAGAAACTTGTCATCATTGAACTTCCGTCCATAACTTACAAACAAAAGCGGTACACCTGTAATTGGAAGTAATCCCATGGTCATACCTATATTTTCTAAAGTATGAAATAAAAATACTCCTGCTATTCCAGCAGCAACATAAGCTCCTGCATCATCTTTTATTCCTTTAGCTACTTGAATTGATTTTGTAATTATTACTACATTCAGCAAAATTACTGAACACGCAACAACAAATCCCATTTCTTCTCCTATTACAGAAAATATAAAGTCTGTAGACTTAGGATATAAATATCCTAATTGAGTTTGATTTCCCTTTAGTACTCCCATACCAGTAATTTCACCAGCGCCTATTGCTAATTTAGACTGTAAAATGTTATATCCTGCCCCTCTTGGGTCTGACTCTGGATGTAAAAATGTATCTATTCTTGATTTTGCATGTTGTGGTAATATAAAATTATAAATTAAAGGTACAGCAACTATTACTATTGCAAATGATGCAATTATATATTTTTTGTCTATTCCTGCTACAAAGATCATTACTAAAAATGCTACTATATAAGCTGTTGCAGTTCCATAATCTGGTTCTATTATTATTAATACTACAGGAACAGCTATTGTAAGTAATATAATCCCTAACTTTTGAATTTTATTTATCTCTTCTCTTCCATTTCTTTGTATTGTAGAAATTACATATGCTAAAAATAATATAACAAATACTTTTGCTGTTTCTGCCGGTTGAAATGAAAATAAATCATTACCTATTACAAACCAGCTCCTAGCACCACTTATAGGTTTAGTAAATAATACTGCTATTATGGATAATATAGCTATTCCATATAATATAGGAGATAATTTTATCAGAATTTTATAATCAATAAGCATGATTACAATCATTATTCCAATACTTATCCCCATCCACATAGCTTGTTTTTTAAACTCATCTAAACCAGAATCATATGATGCTGAAAATAATGCTATTAGTCCAATTCCACATAGTATAATTGCACTTATTGGTATCCACCATTCTATTTTTCTTAAATTTCTAATATTCATTTAATCACTCTTTTTTCGTAAGATTTTTATTTTCTTTTTTCTCTTTTGTTTCCTCTTTAGGTTTTTCTTCTTTTTTAGTTTTTTCTTCCTTGTCTTTTACATCTTGTTCTTTATTCTGTTCTTCTTTTTCAGAATTTTTAGTTTTATTTTCTTGCTTTTTATTTTCTTGTTTTGGGTTAGCTTGCTTTTTTTCATTATTTTTATTTGCTTTTGGCTTGTTATCATTTTGCTTATTATCATTTTCTACTTGAGCAGTTTGTCTAACCTCATCTTTAATATTTAGTATAGGAATATTTGCATATAATGCTGGAGCTCCATTGCTTCCATCTTCATTTTCTTTGTTAGTTAATCTTACATCCATTGCACTTTCATCTATATCTATATATTTTTTTATTACTTCTATTATTTCTTGCTTCATTAAATCTAAAAAGTCTGCTGATACATTTGCTCTATCCTGCATTAATACCAAATGTAATCTTTCTTTTGCTGCATCTTTAGATTTTAATGTTTGTTCTTCTTTTTTAGTCATCTTCTTAAAAAAATTCATTATGCTTTCAAACATTATTTATTACCCTCCAACTTTTGTTTATTTTCTAAATAGTCTTTTTAACTTTGCAAAAAATCCCTTTTCTTTTCCTGGAATTGTTACCTCTATGTTTTCCCCTAGTACTCTTTTAGCAATCTCCAAATATGCTTTTCCTGATGGTGCCTTTCTATTTTGAATAACAGGTTCTCCTTTATTGGTTTGTGTTATTATATATTCATCATCTGGAACAACACCAATTAAGTCTATAGATAATAAATCAACTATGTCATTTACATCCATCATTTCGCCTTTTCTAACCATATTAGGTCTTATTCTATTTATTACTAATTCTGGATTTTTTATTTCAGATGCTTCTAATAATCCTATAATTCTATCTGCATCTCTTATTGAAGATATTTCTGCTGTCGTTACAACTATTGCACGGTCTGCACCTGCGATAGCGTTTTTAAATCCTTGTTCTATTCCAGCAGGACAGTCTACAAGTATATAGTCAAACTCTTCTTTAAGCTTACTTGTTAATTCTTTCATTTGCTCTTCATTTACTGCACTTTTGTCTCTTGTTTGTGCAGCTGGTAATAAATATAATTCTTTAAATCTTTTATCTTTTATTAATGCTTGTCTTAATTTACATTTTTCTTCAACAACATCTACTATATCATATACAATTCTATTTTCTAGTCCCATTACTACATCTAAGTTTCTTAACCCAATGTCTGTATCTATTAATGCTACTTTCTTTCCTTCTAAAGCTAAACTAGATCCTAGATTAGCTGTTGTTGTTGTCTTTCCAACTCCACCTTTTCCTGATGTGATAACTATAACTTCTCCCATATTCTTCCTCCTTAGGATAATTCTGATGAATTTTTAATCCTAGTTTTTACAACTAATATCATACAATGAAACTGCCAAAAAGTCAATCTCTTTCCACAAATTTCACACATTTTTTACATAAAAAAATACTGCCTCCGTAAGGTTACAGTATTTTTGTAATATTATGTTATAAGATACTAATTTATTTAAATTATTATAAAAAGCTAATAAAATCATTATACTCTGTAAAAATATTATTGATAAAAGTAATCTACTATTCCATTATATATTCCCCAGGCAAGCCTATTTTGGTATTCATCTTCTAGCAATTTTTGCTCTTCTTCTGGGTTTGACAAAAATCCACATTCTACAATTGCAATTGGTATTTCTACATGTTTAATTATATATATATTATCAATACTTTTTGCAATTCTATTATTTTCTTTTTGAATAGCATTATTTAAATTGTTTTGTATTGCCACTGCAAGCTTTTGACCATCTTGGCTTTCTGCATTGTAAAATGTCTGCCAACCATCATATTGCTGTTGCGGTATTTTATTTAGGTGGATTGATACAAATATATCTGCTGAACTTTCATTTCCTATTTTCACTCTATTGTGAATATCTGATATCTTTTTTTCTTTTAAAGTCTTTGCATCCAAATCATATATCGCATTTTCATCAGATCTTGTAAGTACTACGGAACAGCCACTTTGTTCTAATAAATTTTGTAATTTTAATG
This sequence comes from uncultured Clostridia bacterium, assembly GCA_928721565.1. Taxonomy (GTDB): domain Bacteria; phylum Bacillota; class Clostridia; order TANB77; family CAG-508; genus CAG-269. The sequence continues at coordinate 727,417 of OV788638.1, read as the reverse complement.
CTATTTTTAAATTTGTTTCCGCTTCTGTTGTTCCTCTGCTACTTTGTGCCCCTTCATCTGGCTTTCCATGTCCGAGCATCTATCACTATTGTTTTTCCTGACACTGGTAAAGATACTGTTGGTACACTTTCTTTTTTGTCACTCAAAATTGCTATTCCAAATACTAAAACAAACACAATTAATATTGTTAATCTTATTTTCTTTTTGTTTAAAACTATCATAAAAAAACTCCCTATACAATCTTTTTATAATTGTATGAGAGTTTTTTGTTTTTATGATTTATTCTTGTATTTCCTCTTGTTCATTTTTACAAACCTTAACCTTCAAAATTCTCTTATCTTCATATTCTTCAATTTTAAAAGTAAGCTCTTCGGTCTCAACAATAGGAAGTTCTTCTTCTGTAGGAATTCTACCTAGCTCCTCTTGTAAATATCCTGATAAAGTATCATAATCTCCCTCTGGTATATGAGAACTCAACAATTTATTTACTTCATAAATTGGCATTCTTCCTAACAAAATATATGTCTTATCATCTATTTTTTCATATTCTGCTTCAATATCGTCATATTCATCATAAATATCTCCAACAATCTCTTCTAGAATATCTTCCATTGTTATAAGCCCTGCTGTTCCACCATATTCGTCTACAACAATTGCCATTTGTTTCTTGCTTTTTTGTAATTCTTTAAATATTTCATTTATTAATTTATTTTGAGATACAAAATATGCTTCTTTCATTATATTTTTAATTTTAAAAGTTTTCTTGGTAATATTTTTTATTATATCCTTAACATATAAAATTCCTTTTATTTCATCTATTGTTTCATCATAAACTGGAATTCTACTATGTTTACAATCATCTTTTATAATTTCTTCTAGTAACTCTGCAGCACTTGTGTTTATATCAACTGCAAATATATCTGTTCTATGTGTCATTATTTCAGATGCAGAAATATCATTGAATTCAAACACATTATTTATATATTCCTTCTCATCTTCTTGTATTGTTCCATCTTCTTTTCCTTGATCAACCATCATTTTAATTTCTTCTTCAGTAACAATTTCTTCTTCATTTTCACCAACACCAAATATTTTTGATATTGCATTAGTTGTTACTGATAATAATTTTACAAATGGTGCTGTTATAACTGATATTGTTCTAATTATTCCAATTGTTGCAAATGCTATCTTTTCATAATGTTTCATTGCTAATCTTTTTGGAACTAGCTCTCCAAATATAATTGTAAAAAATGATAAAATTATTGTTATTATTATTATTGATATATTTTGCCAGGCTCCAATTCCTATTGGTATTGCATTGTTTAATATTGGTGCTAATTTAGAGGCAAATGCATCAGACGCAAATGCACTTGACAAAAATCCAGCTAATGTTATACCAATCTGTATTGTTGATAAAAATTTACTTGGTGTTTCTAACATTTTTTGTATTTGTTGTGCCTTTTTATTTCCCTCTTTAGCTTGTTTCTCTATTTTGGCATCATTTAGAGCTATATATGCAATTTCACTTGCGGCAAAAAATGCATTAAGTCCTATTAATATAATCAAAACTATTATTTGTGTAATCATTTATATAATATCCCCCTAATGAGTTTGTCTTCTATCTATTGCATAACTACTTCCTATAACAGATTTTGCAACATGTTTTACCTGAGCCCCAACATCTCCAATTTCTAATATATTATTAAATCTTCCTTTTTCTACAATTACAACTCCAATAGAAATTGACGTTAATGCAAATTGTTCCATTATTCCTTTTCTATTTGCAACTTCTATATATCCTTTTTCTAAATCTTCTTCTGTAAAGAATTTAGTTACTTCTTTATCAAAATGCGTAATTATTTCCTGACAAATTTCATCAACATTTGTTGATGGAACAATCGCTATAAAGTCATCTCCACCTATATGCCCTACAAATGAATCATCTGGAAATATCTTATGCACACATTGTGTTATGGTCTGAGCTGTAAATTCTATTATTTGATCTCCTTTTAAAAATCCATACACATCATTATATGCTTTAAAATTATCTAAATCTAAATATAATACTGAAAATTCTTGTTCCTTTGTTATTCTTTTCTTTAATTCAGCATGTATTTGAACATTTCCTGGTAAGCCTGTTAATGGACTTATCTTTCTATTAACAGTTAACAGTCTGTTTAAATTTTTTATAGTATAATAAAGATATTCTGTATCTACTGGCTTTTTTATATAGTATTCTACAGATTGGCTTAAAACATTCACTCTATGCTTCCTATCTGAATTTGATGAAACTACTATTATTGGTGTTATTTGATTATCTTCATCTGTTCTTATTTTTTCACATACATCTATTACATTTCTGTCTATTGCATCTTCGTTTATAACTATTAAAAATGGTATATTTTTTAACGCTACATCCATCTGTTCAGTTTTTACTCCGATAAATTTAAATGGTTCATCTTTAAACAATTCTCTAAAAATTGGCAATGATGATTCATCATCATCTATTATATATATTTCCTGTACCATATGTTTCTCCTATTTATTATCAAATTTTACTCTTAATGTCTTTTGTAATCCATTTATATTTGTTACTGTTACAATTAATGTATTTGTTTCTCCTTCTGTCATTTCTACAATTTTATGATATGTTGTGTTTCCTACATTTTCAGATTGTTTTGCTCCTCCATTATGTGTTATTTCTACTGTTGTAATATTTTCATCATCTTCTGCATCTATTACAAATGCTACTTTTCCATCAACATATTGTGGTTTTACAGTTGCTGTAGGTTCTGTATCTCCTACTACTTCTTGTTCTTTTTTAGCTTCCATTTGATTTACATCTACAACTCTGATTTTCAATATATGTTTTCCTTTTGGAGCATTAATTATTCCCTCATATGATGTATTTCCTACTTCTATTTTTTGTTCTTCACCATCATCCCAATTATATACTATATAATCTATTTTTGTTTCACTTGTTGAATTTAGTTGTACTCCATTTGATACTGCCTCTAATTTTATTACTGGTATATTTCCAACTTTATATTGTTTTTCATATGTTACTGATTGACCATTTTCTTCTGTTATTGTAACTGTTAATGTATTTTGTCCACCTATTAAATCTATAGTCTCTGATATATTTTTCTGATTTTTACCGTCTATTACATTTTCTTCTTCATCATTCCATCTATAAGAAATTTGTTTTATTCCTCTTATATGTTTAATGTTGATTTCAACAGTATTATTATCATCATTTCTATTTATATCTACTTGTGGTTTTGCATTTGCTTCAACAACATCATTTATTTTATCTTTAGCATATACTCCTCCACTTATCATACAAATTCCCAATATCATTATACATATTGCAAAAAATGATACAATAACTTTTATTGGTAACACTTTTTTCTCTTTTTTTACTTTTACTTTTTCTTCTCCTGTAATTAATATCTGGTTCACAAAATCACCTCATAACTATTCTTGGTTGATTATATCATAAGCATTTTTTATTGTAAATATTTATTTTTAAAAATAATATAACAAAAAAAGAATCGACATAAAAATGTCAATTCTTTTCTATATTATAATACAAATTTCTTAATAGTTATTACCCCTGTTGCGATAATTGCTAACAATCCAGTTGCTAAAATAAAGTATGTCTTTCCCTTTCCTGTTGACACAGCTAATATAACTTTTGCTATATCAATATCATCTTCTCCTTCTTTTCTATTATCAGGAGTTGAATCTCTATCTGGTAAATCATATTGATTTTTGTCTTCTGAAATTTCAACAGTATTTGTTTTTAATGCCATATTATCAGGTCCATTAATCCATGTAAGAACAACTTCTACTGTTGCACTCTCTCCTGGTTGCAATAACGTATTTTCTAATTGTTTTGTAGATATTACATTATTACCTTCATCTACCCAATTTGGATTATCAGAAGCTTCAAACTTTAGTCCTTCTGGTATATAGTCAGTTAATTCCGTTGCATATCCTGGAATATCTCCTTCATTTGTTACTGTTATTCCATATCCAAATTTTACAACTACATCTTGTAATTTCTTTTTGTGTAATTCTACTTTTACTACTGGTTCTGGATCCTCATGTCCATTATATCCAGTTTGTGTTATTTTTTCTTGTCCATTTTCTTGTACTATTACTTTTGAAACAAATTTTAATATTGATAAATCAAAATATTCAACTTTTACATTTTCTATATCTTGGTCATCTTCTCCTTCATTCCACTTATCTGTTTCTGAATCTTTGTCTTTTATTTCATTTCCATTTTCATCTGTATCGTCAGATATTTGTGCATGATTTGTAATTATATATGTATTTGAACCTGGATCTTTTACTTTAAATGCTATTTTTATATCTTTATAATATAATGTATTTCCATCAAATGCATTTAATAAGTTAGATTCTCCATTCTCTTTAGATAAATAATCTGTTGTAACCTTATTTCCATCTTGTTCATCTAATTTCCACATATATTTAACATTTGTTTCTTCATCTGGCAAATATTCTAGATATTCTGGTATATCATCTGTGATCTTACTTGCATATCCAGCTATCTTACCTTCATTATAAATTCTTAATGTATAAATTACTACATCTCCAACATGTAATGTTACAGGATCTTTTGTATGTTCATAAGAAATTTTTCCATCTTGATATTTTACTTGTGGCTCTCTTGTTGTAATTTCTTTTCCTTGAACTTCTGTTATAAATTTTCTTAATGCTAAGTCAAATTCTTTTACATATACTTTTTCAAAGTCATCATCATCTTCATTTCCTGGAACATATTCATCCTTTTCTTGATCCTTTTTGTAATTTGGTAATTCTTTATCTTCTGGTATATTCTCTTTTACATTATCTGATTCTGAATCTACATCTTTAGGAACTACTGTGTCCCCATATTTATATTCTGAAATTTCTGCTATATTAGTTATGTTTTCATCTGGTGTAGCATCACTTGCAACTATACATTCTATTTGAACATCTTTGTAGTCTAATTTTGAACCATCAAATTCATTTATCTCTTTATCTGATAAATATGTCGTTGTTGCTACTCTTCCATCTTCTGATATTTCCCATCCATACTTTTTATTTATTTCACTATCTTTTAGATAGGTTAAATTTTTTGGTAAATAATCTTTTACTTGGTTAGCATATCCTGCAATCTCGCCTTCATTATAGACTCTTATTGTATATATTACCTTATCTCCAGCTTTTAAAGATACTGGTGTTTTAGGATGTTTGTAAACTGCTGTTGTTGATGTACCATTTTTTAATCCTGTTATATCTACAATTGGTTCTCTTGTGTATTTTCCATTAGAATCTTTCAATTCTGTTCCTTCTACTGATGTTATAAATTTTCTCAAACTTAAATCAAATGTTTTTACATATAATTTTTCAAAATCATCATCATCTTGTTCTCCTTTATAATAATTTGAACTATCTGATAAATCATTTTTGTTTGATGTATTTCCTTTATAATCTTCCATATTATCTTTGTTTACATTTGGTTTTGTGCTTGGCTCAGAATCTCTGTCATCTCCAACTTCCTCAACTTTTTTATTATCTGTTGTATTATATGCTTCATTTATCCAAGCCACATTTGTTAATATATTTTTATCACCAGCTATGGCCTTATATATTACTTTACATTTTAATTCTATTGTTTCATTATCTAGATTTCCTGTACTATATGGTTGTAATTCTTTAGCTGTATTTTCCGCTGTATTTACAATGTCAAATGTTACTTTATTTGTTGAAGCTTCATATTTTACAGAATATGTATTCTTGTCATTACCTTTTGAATCTTTTGATATTACTGTACTACTAGGATTATAAATTAATCCTGTTGGTAATTGATCTATTATTTGATTTACATATCCTGCTTTTTCTCCTTCATTATAAATTGTTATTTTATATGTTATTATATCTCCTTCTTCTACTTGAATTGGGTCTTTTCTATGTTTATATGTTGCTGTTGTTCCTGTTTTTAATGTTGACTCAGATACATTTGGTATTCTTGATGCTAATCCTAATGATGTTAAATCATTATTATTTATTTGTGTAATATATTTACGCAATGCCAAGTCAAATGTTTTATTTGGTGAGTGTGTATTTGTTATTGTATAATTGTTTGCACCATCATCTGTAATATTTACTTTATATCCGTCTGGTACAACCTCTTCTATTACATAATTTATTTTTTCACCATTTTGTTTGGCCTGTAAGTTTTCAAATGTATATTTCCACTCATTTTCAGCGCTTAATGTTGCTGTTCCTACTATTTTATCTCCATTTTTTACATTAACAACTACAGAAGTTGGTCTAATCTTATCATAATCGTTTTCATCATTCCATACTTTGGTTACATTAATACTGATTTCCTCTGTATCATGTGTATTTGTTATTGTATATTCTGGTGCTGATGCAGTTGTTACTTCTCCTGCTGTACTTGATACATTATTGTTTGTTATTTGTGTTGTATATCCATCTATTTTAGTATTTTCTATAATTGTATAGTTTATTTTTTCACCATTTGATTTTTCTGGTAAATCTGTAAATGTATATGTCCATGAATTATCACTATTTAATTCTACTGTTTCTACAGGATTTGTTTCATCACCATTTGCAATTAAACTTACACTTACTGATGTTGGTCTTAAACCATCTTGGTTATCATTGTCTTCCCATACTTTCTTTACTGGAATACTTATCTTTTCTGGTGTATGTGAATTTGTTATAACAAAACCATTTGTCATACTTCCTGTTATATTTTTAGTATATCCATCTGGAACTGTAATTTCTTCAACTGTATAATTTAATTCAGTTCCATTTGATTTTTTTGCTAATCCAGTAAATGTATAATTCCAATTATTATCAGCATTTAATTTTGCTGTTTTTTCTTCTACTGCATTTCCATTTGCTAATAACTGTACTGTTATTTCTGTTGCTCTTTTTCCATCTTGATTGTTATTGTCTTCCCATACTTTTCTTACAGATATACTTGTTGATTCTGGTTCTATAACTAATTTTTCAAAATCATCATCATCTTGTTCTCCCTTGTAGTAATAGTCTTTGTCTGTTAATTCATCCTTATTTTCGGTATTGCCTTTATAGTTTTCCATGTTGTCTTTATTTACATCTGGAGAAGTTCCTGGTTGCGAGTCTCTATCTGTTGGTGCTGATATATTATTTTCTGTATCATATGCACCACTTATCCAAGCAACATTTGTTAATATCTTTTTATTAGTTGTATCTGGTTCTGCCATTACTGTACATTGTATCTCAATTGTTTCTTTATCTAACTTTCCTTGTGAATATGCATTTAAATCACTTGGTGTTCCTGTTATATTAAATGTTATTCTATTTGCATCAGAATCATAATTTACATTATAAGTATTTTTATTTGCTCCAGAATACCCTTTTGATATTACTGTTGATCCTCCTGAATATTTTAATCCTGTTGGCAATTGATCTATTATTTGACTTGCATATCCTGTTTTTTGCCCTTCATTATAAACCGTTATTTGATATGTTACTGTATTCCCTTCTTCTACTTTTACAGGATCTTTTCTATGTTTATATGTTGCTGTTGTTCCATTCTGTAATGTATCTTCAGATATTACCGGAACTCTTGTATTAGCTACATTTGTTCCATTTACTTTAGTTATATATTTACGTAATGCTAAATCAAATATCTTATGTGTATTTGTTACTGTAAATCCTGTTTTGGTATCTCCATTAATTTCTACTTGATATCCATCTGGTACATCTTGTTCTTCTATTGTATATTTTACTTCTGTTCCATCATTATATTTTGGTACATTATCTACAGTTACTGCCCACGCATCATTTGAAACTTTATCTCCTCTATCGTTTAAGTCTGATGTTAGATATCCTCCTTCAGCTGTTAAAATTATATAATACCCCATATCCTCATTATTAACAATTAATTTAAGTATTATTTCTTCTGGTCTTTTTCCATCTTGATTATTGCTATCATTCCATACCTTTTTTACCGAAAAACTTATAGTTTCAAGCTCATGGTAATTTGATATTGTAAAACCATCTTTTGTGTTTCCTGAAATATCTGTAGTATAACCTTCTGTTGTAACTTCTTCTATTGTATATTCTATTTCATTACCATCTTTATATTTTGGTAATCCTTTAAATGTATATTCCCAATTATCAACTGGAATTCCTCTTGTATCTGCCTGTGTTGTAGTCATATCAGATGTAATTGTTTCTTCTTTATATTTCTCTCCATTTGCTTTTAAGATAACTTTTATACTATCTGGTCTTATTCCATCATTATTATTATTATCATACCATTCTTTAGTAACTGGTATATCAATTGTTTCTGGTACATGTGTATTAGTTATTGTAAATCCATTTACTGTTGTATCATATCCTGCAATATCTGAAACTTCAGAAACAGTATATTCTATCATTGTTCCATTTTCTTTTAAAGGTAAGTCTGTAAAAGTATATGACCATGAATTTGCTGATGTCAAATCTGCTGTTTTTACAATTTTATTATTTGCCAACAAATTTACTGTTACTGATGTAATATTCTTTCTTAATCCATCTTGATCATTATTATCTGACCATGTTTTAGTTACTGTTATTGATCTTTTTGGCTCAATTACTAATTTTTCAAAATCATCATCATCTTGTTCTCCTTGATAATAATATGTGCTATCTGTGAAATCAGATTTATTTGATGAATTTCCCTTATAGTTTTCCATATTATCCTTATTTACATTAGGTGAAGTTTGAGGTCTTGAATCTCTATCATCTCCAACATCTGTAATTTCTTTTCCAGCATCTGTATCATATGCACTTGAAATCCACGCAACATTTGTTAATATTTTTTCATTACTTGAATCTGATGTTGCTGTTACTTCACATGTAAATTCTAATGTTTCACTATCTAATGAATTAGCTTGATATTCATTTAATGCCGTAGTAGTATTTGCTGAAAATGTTATCTTATTAGTTGTTGAATTATATGTCACATTATAAGTATTCTTTTCAGTTGTTATTGAAGATGGTCCAGTATATTTTAAACCTGTTGGTAATTGATCTGTTATTTCTTTTGCATATCCTTTTTTATTTCCTTCATTATATATTGTTATTTTATATGTAACACTATTTCCATTCTCTACAAGCACAGGATTTTTTCTGTGTTTATATGTTGCTGTTGTTCCTGATTGTAAAGTTGATAAATCAATATCTGGCACTCTAGTGTCTGTAACATCTTTGTCATTAACCTTTGTTATATACTTACGTAATGCCAAATCAAATTCTTTAGGGTTCGCTGTTAATTGTACAGTATCTGAATTTTCTTGTTCTTCAATTTCTAATACTGGTTGTTCTGAATTAAGTGTAATTGATGTTGTACTATTTTCTTTTCCTTCTAACCATATATTTTTTGTTTTTGTTGTATATTTAGTTGTTATATCAACATTTATCTCTTTTACCACAGTTGTAGGAACTGAAATATAAAATCCATCTGTTAATTCAGCCAACTCTGTAATATCTGTTATACCTAACTTTTTTCCATCTTTATCAGTAATTGTATAATTTGCTGAGTTAATTTCCGCACCAGTAGATGCATTAGTAACTTTTAATTCCAAATTATAATTAAGATCATTATTTTTAGTTATTTTTATTGGTCCAGTTATATAGTTTTCTCCATTTCTACTAGATTGTAATTCATATTTACCATCTGCATTTGTTGTTAATCCTGTTACATTTACTTCAACTGGTTTTTTATATCCACTAGATGTGTACTTATCTGCATTTTGGGTAGCTGAATCTATTAAATAATTATATAATATATTTGCCTGATCATTTCTTGATACTCCTTCACCAGAAATGTCTCCAGTATAATTAGATAGATGTGTGTATGAGTTTCCATCATTAACTGTTATTGTTAACCAACCAGCCTCATTTGATGTATTATCAAATCTTGAATCATTATCTAATTTAGCATTTGTAAAATACCAAAATACAGCTTGTTGAACTGCTTTTATATCTGTTTCTGTTAATGTTGTTGACCAACCACCAACACTGTCAATTTTATCTGTATAATCATATTCTTCATTTGGTTTATAAACATATAATTTATCAGTAGAATCATACTCAATTCCTAATTTTTTTAGCAACTGATCTTTGTCTGACTTTCCTGGAATATATGCGTTATCAATTACCCATAATAATTCTCTATAAACTCCTGAAGTATTGTCACTTAGAATTCTAGTAACAACATCATTTGCAGTATTTGAATCTCCTGCTAACATTGTTAAAAGTTTTTCTCTTTCTGTGTCTAAATCGTATTCTAAATTATATTGAATAATTGCTAATTTATTTTCTTCCCATGAATCTCCATAATCACCTTTTATACAATATAACTCTTTTTGTTTAGCACTTTCATTATTTCTGTCAGATGAATCATAATTTCTTAAATTCCATAAACCTACTCCTCCATCTGTAGGATTTCCTATTCCATATCCTTGTCCATTGCTATGTGTAATGTTCAAACCTATATACATAGTTTTATTTGCAGCATAACTAACTACATTAAAAATTACATAAGCTATTACAAGTAAGGCTACACTAAAAAATGCAACTTTCTTTTTCATTTTTCTATCCTTTCTTTTGTTTATTTTTCCAATTAAATTATATAATTTATCAACAAAAAATGCAATGTTTATTTTTACTAATTTCTGTTTTTCCTCAAAAAAAGAATCGACACTAATTGCCGATTCTTTTTAATTATATTATAAACTTCTTAATAAGTACTACTCCAACCAAAACTATTGCTAATAGCCCTGTTGTTAAAGCCAAATATGTTTTTACACTACCTGTTGTAATTGCTAATATAACTTTTGCAATATCTATATCATCTTCACCATCTTTTCTGTTATCTGGTGTTGAATCTCTGTCTGGTACTCCATATTCATTTTTGTCTTGAGAAATCTCTGCTGTATTTGTTTTTAATGCTAAGTTTTCTGGACCATTTATCCAAGTAAGTATTACTTCTACTGTTGCACTTTCTCCTGGTTGTAATAATGTATTTTCTAATTGTTTTGTAGATATTACATTGTTTCCTTCATCTGTCCAGTTTGGATTATCTGAAGCTTCAAATCTTAGTCCCTCTGGTACATAATCAGTAATTTCTGTTGCATAACCTGGAATATCTCCTTCGTTAGTAATTGTTATTCCATATCCGAATTTTACTGTAACGTCATTCAATTTCTTTTTATGTAATTCTACTTTTACTACTGGTTCTGGATCTTCATGTCCATTATATCCTGTATTAGATACATTTTCTTTTCCATCTTCTATAACAATTACTTTTGATACAAATTTTAGTAATGATAAATCAAAATACTCTACTTTAACATGTTCTTCATCTTGATCATCTTCACCATCATTCCACTCTCCTGGTTTTGAGTCTATATCTTCTACTGGATTTCCATCTTTATCACTGTCATCTGATATTTGAGCATGGTTTGTAATAATTGTTGTATTTGAACCTGGATCTTTTACTTTAAAAGCTATTTTTACATCTTGGTAATTTACATTTGTTCCATCAAATGCTTTTAACAATTTGTCTTCTCCATTTGCTTTTGACAAATATGTTGTTTTTACTTTAGCAGCCTCTTCTGGATTTGTTGTTTCATTTCCATCTTTATCATACATTTTCCACATATAATTAACATTTGTCTCTTCATCAGGTAAATATTCTAGATAGTCTGGAATGTCATCTTCTATTTCGCTTGCATATCCATCAATATTTCCTTCATTAAATACTCTTAATGTATATATTATTGTGTTATCTACATGTACTGTTAATGGGTCTTTGCTATGTTCATATGTAATTTTACCATTATCTATCTTTACTTGTGGTACTCTTGATGTTATTTCTTTTCCTTCAACTTCTGTTATAAATTTTCTTAATGCTAAATCGAATTTTGGCTGAACATAGTTTTTAACTTCAACATATATATTTCCATCATCATTTAAATATACATTAGCATCTTTTTTTCCTGTAATGTCATTTCCGTTTGAATCTACAACTGTATATTTCATACTTTTTTCATAACCTGATCCATCATCTTTTAACTTTTTAGATACTGTTACTGTAATTGTTCCATCAAATTCACAATAGTCATCTGGTGCTTTGGTTTCTTTTATTACATATACATCATCTGTCAAATGATCTGCATCTACTGGTACATTTTGTGCTATTGTTAATCTACCTGTTATTTCTTTTTCTTCTTTAACTCCATTTGTTGTTACTTCAAATTTTGCTGTTGAATTTAATTGTTCACCATTTTCATCTTCTTTAACTAAAACTAAGTCATATTGTCCTGGAGTTCTTACTTTTATTCTTTCTAAGTCTTCATCATCTTCAAATTCTCTATCTGGATTTACAAAATTATCTGGAGTTGAATCTATATCATCTATAGGATTTCCATTTTCATCACTATCATCTGATATTTGAGCATAGTTTACTAATACTCTATCTGATGTTGCATTTTCTGTTACTCTACATAGTACTTGTGCATCTAAATAATCAGGATTTTCTGGGTCTGTTGTACTTATTGCCCCTTCTTTGTTTAATGCATATAATAAGTTTGCTTTATAATTTGCATCTCCTTCAACTGAATTTAATTCAGCACCTTGACCTTTTGCATACCATGTTGTTGATACCACTTGTCTTCCATCACTATCTAAGCCTTCAAGATTCCATATTCCATTATATTCTTCATTTCCTACAACAAATTCTAATCCAATTGGTAATGTATCTTTTATTTTACTTGCATAACCATTAAGTTCTCCCTCATTATATACTCTTATTGTATATAATACATAGTCTCCTGGTTCTACTACTAATGCTTCTTTGTCGTCTTGTTTATATGTTATTTTTCCTGTTTCTTTATTAATATTTGTTACTACAGGTGCTCTTAAATATGTTCCATCTTTATTTTTATTATCTGTAACATATTCTCCATCTTCTATTGTTTGGTCTTTACTTATTGCAGCTATATGTTTAAATAAAGCTAAGTCAAATATTTTTTCTTCTGGTTTAACCACTAATTTTTCAAAGTCATCATCATCTTGTTGACCTTTATAATAATAATTTTTGTCTGTTAAATCATCTTTATTTTCTGTATTTCCTTTGTAATTTTGCATATTATCTTTATTAACATTTGGTGCTGTACTTGGTTCTGAATCTCTATCTTTATCTTTTTGATTTGTAATTGTAATTTTATCATCAGAATTATATTCTTCTGATATCCAAGCTACATTTGTTAATATTATTTGATTTTTAGAATCTGGCTCTTGTGCAACTTTACATTTTATTTCTATTGTCTCATAATCCATATTTCCTGTTGTATAAGCATTTAATGTTTTAGCTGGATTTTCAGTTGTATTCACAAGTGTTAATGTTATTTGATTTGTTACTGTGTTATATGCTAATTTATAAGTATTTTTAGTATTACCAGATTTATCCTTTGATACTACTGTTGTTGAATTGTTTGGTGAATTTATTAATCCTGTTGGTAATTGATCCACTATCTTTGTGGCATACCCAGCTTTATTTCCCTCATTATATATTGAAATATTATATGTTACTTCATCTTTATCTTTAACTGTTACTGGATCTTTTCTATGTTTATATGTTGCTGTTGTTCCTGTTTTTAATGTTGATTCATCTATATTAGGTATTCTTGTATCTGCAACATTTGTACCATTTACTTGTGTTATGTATTTACGTAATGCCAAATCAAATTCTTCTGGCTGTGCCTCAAATTCTGTTGGAATTGTTTCTTGTTTTCTTGTTACTTCTACTATTGGTTGTTCTGCATTTAATTTTATTGACTCTGCATCTTCTGTTCCATTTAACCATAATGTTTTCTTAGTTGTTTCTTTTGTTACACTAATTTTTACATTTACTTTTTCTATTCCATCTCTTGGTACAGATATGTAAAATTCACCACTTCCAACTAATTCTTGTATATTTTGTGTGTTTAATTCTTTACCTGATTTATCTGTTAATTTATATCCTGTTATATCACTATTTTTTTGGTCTGTTACTTTAACTGTTATAGTTCCTGCACTTGCTTTATTTCCGTCTATTTTTATTGGTCCTACTACATAGTTTGTTCCAATTCTTGTTGTTGTTAATCTATATTTTCCATCTGAATTTTGTGTTAAACCTGTAGTATTAATTTCAGCACCATTATTTACTGTATAATTATTTTCTGCAGTATATTGACTAGCATTTTTAGTTGCTGCATCAATTAGATAATTATATAATACCATTGCTTGTTGTTCTCTAAGTGGTCCATTGTCTACTTTTTCAGATTTATTATATTCTGATAATTCTTGATATGTTGAACCATCTTTTGTTATATTTAACCAATCTGTTTTTAGCTTTTGATTAAATATAGCATCGTTAGTATTATCATTCATATAATTTGTGTAATACCATATTGCTGCTCTTTGTACTGCTTTTATATCAGAATCCTTAATTAAATTTGCATCATTATATTCATTCAAACCTGTTGCTAATTGACTATAATCATATCCATCAATTGCTTCATAACTATATAAATTGGTTTTTTCATCATATTTTATTCCAATTTTATTTAAAAATTCTTTTTTATCAGTTTGTCCTTCAATATATGAATTATCTAATATCCACAAAAGTTCTCTGTAGTGACCATCTTCAGATAATATTTTTTTCACAACACTATCAGCATCATTATTATTTCCAACAATTTTCTGTAATAATGCTGTTCTATCTGCTTGTAAATCATATGATAAATTATATGCTAATTTTTCTTCTGGATTTTTATTCCATGAATCACCATAATTAGCTTTTATGCAATATAGGTTTCTTTGTTCTCTACTTGCACTTGTTGCACTAGCTGAATCATATGTAGTTATATTCCAAATGTATGCATTTGTAGCGATTTCACCTGCATCAGTAGATGGATCACCTATACTATAACCAACTCCATTGGTATCTAATTTTGTCAAATTGACATATATTGTTTCTCCTGTATTAGCATAACTTATTATATAGCTTAATAAAAATGCTATTATTGCTATAACTATTACTACTAAACAAACCTTTTTATTTTTCATTTAATTCATCCTTTCTCTTTCCGAGTTTCATACATTATCTATTATACTTCTTTTTATGAATAAAATCAATATTTTTTCATATATTTTATTGATTTTATTTAGGAGGTTTATTGTGAAAATCCGTATTTTTTTTATAAGTCTATTATTAGTACTTTTTTTGCCTAGTTGTATTGTCTTTGGCGACGATTCAGATTTAGAAACTAACTCTGACATTTCATCAATTATAAATGCTTCTTCTGACATTGTTACAGCACCTATCATAAACTCTAGGGCTGCAATAATTTATGATCGCTCATCTGGTTCAATTTTATATGGTAAAGCTGAAAACGAAAAAAAGAAAATGGCTTCAACCACTAAAATAATGACAGCTATTGTTGTTATCGAAAACTCAAATTTAAATGATGTTGTCACAATCTCTTCAAAAGCTGCGGGTACAGGCGGTTCACGTTTAGGTCTTCATACAAATGACAAAATTTCTATAAATGATTTACTATATGGATTATTATTATGTTCTGGTAATGATGCAGCAATAGCCTTAGCTGAAAATGTTGGAGGCAGTGTTGAAGGATTTGCTAATTTAATGAACAGTAAAGCAAATGAACTTCATCTTACTTCAACTCATTTCGTTACTCCTCATGGTCTTGATAATGACGATCATTATACTACTGCATATGAACTAGCTATTCTTACTAATTATGCATTAAAAAATGATACATTTTGCAAATTTGTTTGTACTAAAAACTATACTATTTCTATTAATGGAATACCTAAAAATCTTTCGAACACAAATGAACTTCTTGGAAATTTAAATGGTGTTTATGGTGTTAAAACAGGTTTTACTAACGGTGCAAACCGTTGTCTTGTTACAGCTATAAAACGTGATAATATGGATATAATTTGTGTTGTACTAGGTGCTGATACAAAAAAAGATCGAACTAAAGATAGTGTAGCATTAATTGAATATGCTTTTAAAAATTTCAAGATGATAAATATCCAAGAAAAAATCTTAAATGAATTTACTAATTGGAAATTATGCAATTCTTCTAATTTTTATATAGAAAAAGGTGTTTCTAACCGCATAGATTCAGTTTTAGAAGACTTACCATATTCATTTTTACCAATAAATTGTAATTATGCTGATAGTATTAGCATATATATATATTGTAACACAAATTTTAAAGCTCCTTTATTAGCAAATTCTAATATTGGATATTTGACTGTTAGTGCTAATAATAAAACTATATTGACTTTAAATATTTATAATTCTAATGAAATTAGTAAAAAAACTTCTATAAACTTTTGCAAAGACATATTGTTAAAACATACCTATTATTTGGAAAGTATATTTTATTAAATTTTGTAATAATCTGAATAATGTAATGAATTTGATATCTATCTCTTGACAAATGCTAAATATTCTGGTATTATAATTAAGCTTACAGTTGCAGGTATAGTTTAGTGGTAAAACATAACCTTGCCAAGGTTAAGTTACGGGTCCGATTCCCGTTACCTGCTCCATTTATATGTAAGTTTTTTATATGGCGATATAGCCAAGTGGTAAGGCACGAGTCTGCAAAACTCTGATCCCCGGTTCGAATCCGGGTGTCGCCTCCAATTCAATAAAAACGAGAAAACATTGATATGTCAATGTTTTCTCATTTTTTATTTTAGTGTCCATCAGTCATTTTTAGCTTGTTACCTTTCTATCTTTTTTATAATATTCTGCAATTAACTCGTCCAATTCTATACTCAACTGATATATTACACTATAGTCTTTTCCTGTAACAATACTTTCATTTAATTTATCTCTTAATCTACATATTTCATCATTTAACATACAGCATCTCTCCTTTTTTTACATTTCTTTGTCTGTATGTTTATAAAATAACATATTTTAATATTACAGTCAATAAAATATTTCAAAATATTTACTTTTCGTATGACCTTTTTAGCCTGATTTATCTGTATTACGACACATTTCTACATTTTTCAATATTATTCAACTTTATTCTTTGTTACACAATTGTAATCAAATTACAATTAGCTCTTTTTTATTACAGAAATAATCATTTTTTTGTCATCAAAAACATCTTTTAAGATTTGTTCTACATATTGTTCATTAATTGTAGTTATTTCTTCTAAATAATCAAAACTATTTATTTCTTTAAAATAGTCTGCTAAAAACATTCTTGCAATGTCTGCTGTGTCATTATATTCTTTTACGTAATCTCCATATATTCTCTTTTTAATTCTGTTAAATATAGTTGAATCTATTGGTTTTTGTTTCATATCTTCGACAGTATTTTTAAACATTTGATACACTCTCTCAGGATTTTGAGACTGACCTGTAATTAAAATATGTGCATACCCTCTTGAAAATTCATAATCAAGGCTTGGAACACTAAATAGAATTCCTTCATCATATAGCTTTTTATATAAATCTGAACTTTTTCCAATTATCATATTTAGCAATATTTCTATTGCAATATGTTTTCTAACTCTTTCCTTTGTATCTGCTAATTTGTCTTTAATTCCTATTGTAAACAATGGCTGGCTAACATCCATATTTTGTTCAACTTTTTCTTTTACTATTTCAGCAGGTTCTTCTGGATAAATTCTTTTTATTTCACCATTTGCTTTTTTATCTATAAGTCTACTTTTTACTTCTTCCATTAAAGCTTCTGGTTCAAAATCTCCGCAAAATACCATTGCCATATTTGCTGGATTGTAAAATGTATTATAACATTTGTACAAAATATCTTTGTCTATATAGCTTATAGTCTCTATTGTTCCTGTTATATCTAATTTCACAGGGTGCTCATGATACATAGCCTCTAATGCATTTAGATAAACTCTCCATTCTGGATAATCATCATACATCATTATTTCTTGCCCTATTATCCCTTTTTCTTTTTCTACATTTTCATCTGTAAAATATGGATGTTGTACATAATCCATTAATTCATCTAATGCTGGATAAAAATTTTCTGTACATTCAAATAAATACGCAGTATGGTCATTTGTTGTATATGCATTTGCATCAACCCCAAGTGCAGTAAGTGTATCTAAACTATTTACTCCGTTTTCTTGTTCAAACATTTTGTGTTCTAAAAAGTGTGCTACTCCCTTAGGCACTTCTGTTTCTTCTTTTTCACCTGGCACTACAAATTTACTGTCATTAGAACCATAATTAGTTCCCCATATAACATATTTTTTTTGAATCCCCTTTTTAGGAACAATCATTACAGTTAATCCATTTTCTAATTTTTCAACATACAACTTTTCTTTTACTTTTGAATTTTCTATAATCTTCATCTATCTCTTCCTTCCTTTTTAAGCTATATAATTATTTATTCTTTAAAAAATATACAGTATTTACAGTAATAGATTTAGCAACTTTTATTATATCTTCTTTTGTTACTTTATTTATTTTTTCCGTATATTCTTCTTCTGTTGTTTTTATATTAGTTAATTCATGTCCAAATTGATATGTTATCTGAGTATCTTGTTCATCATCAATACTTTTTATTCCAGATATTATTCCCTTTTTGGCATTTTTAATATCCTCATCTGTAAAGATACCATTTTTCATATCCTCTAGTTGTTTTTTTATTATCTCCATTGCTTTTTGATAATTTTTAATTTCAATTCCACACTTTATAAATATATTGCTTTTATATCTTATATAACTTGAACCTGCTGTATATGCTAAACTTGCTTTTTCTCTTACTTCTTGGAACATTTTTGAATTTGCTGATCCTCCTAGTATTGCATTATATACTACTGCATCATACATTTGTTTTTCGTCATCTAAATGTAAATCTAGTCCAATAACTACCTTTCCTTGTGTTACATCCATCTGTTCTATTATTTCTTTTTCTTGTGTTTCTTCTTTTTTCTCTATTCTATTTATTATATATTGAGGTTCTCTTTCTTGTAATTTCTTAATATTTTCATTTTCTTCTACTATTCTAGTCACTTTATCTATATTTCCAGAAACAAATATATCTATTTTGCATTCAGAAATCATTTTTTGATAGTATTCATATAAATTTTCAGTATTGATTTTTTCTAAGTCCTCTATATATCCATATTTATAAAGTCCATATGGTCTATTTTTATACATTTCTTCAAGACATCTATCAAATGCATATCTTGCTTTATTATCTGCTTTACCATTTATAATTCTTTTGATATTTTCTTTTTCTTGATTTATATATTCTTGTTTAAAAGCTTTGTTTTCTATTAATGGATTAAATATTATTTCTAATAGTTTTTCTATAGCTGTTCTCAACATATTTTCATCTTTTTGTGGGACAAAATTATCATTTATTGTTTCTATATAAAATTTCAATACATGATTGTCCCCTGTTTTATCTATTCCACAGTCAAAACTAGCTCCATACATTTCTTCCATCTCTTGACTAATTTGAGCCAATGTTGGCATATTTTTACTTCCTCTTCTTAACACAGCCGATATTAAGGCATCTTTTGTTACATTTTCTCTTGTTATTGGCATTGTTAAAAATACTGCTATTAAATTTGTTTTAAATTTGTCTGTTTGTATCTCGTGCAATTTTATTCCTTTTTTTATCTCTTTTTCTTTATATTGCATTTTTATCCTTCCTTTCCATTTTTGCTATTATATAGTATAATATATTTCCAACTAATTATTCAAGCTTTTTGTCAATTACTACAAAAAAATTCCACGAATAATCGTGGAATTTTATGTATTAAAATTTTCTTTTTCTTGCTGCCTCTGATTTTTTCTTTCTCTTTACACTTGGTTTTTCATAATGTTCTCTTTTACGAACTTCTTGAAGAACCCCGTTTCTTGCACATTGTCTTTTAAATCTTTTTAGTGCTTCTTCTATATTTCCATTAACTTTTATTTCTGACATTATTTCTATTCCCCTCCTTCCGGCGTTTAAAACACTGTATGCGGGATTTCGTTTGTTCTCATCCTATATACGCTAACCATTATACATTATTTACCTATATATTGTCAAGTCTTTTAGCATATTTTGTATAATTTGAATAAATTACAATTCGCGTTTAAAATATATAGATTTTAGAAAATTAATAATATATTTTTTGTAATACCGCGTAAGCGACCAAATGAGCATAGCGAATGCGATATGGAGCAATCTACATATAATTATTTTTATTATGAAGATTGCGACACCAATGTATTCAAATTATACATCATATGGTATAACTTTATGTACTTTTAATGATTTTTGTACATCTATTATTCTTTGGTTAGATGAGCCTCTAAATTTCAAACGTAAATCTTTTTTATCTTCTTCAAATTTTCCATCTACTAACACATCTATATATGACATTAGTTCTTTTGTTTGTGACCAATTTTCGAACATATTTGCTACTATATCTTTATCAAATCTATATCCAGTATAACACCAAATATCTTTATCAGGTAACTCCTCTTTTACTTTCTTTAAAAGTGGTAATAAGCCTTGCTGATTTTGATATTCTAATGGTTCTCCCCCTAATAGCGAAAGCCCTGCAACATAAGGATGTTTTAATTCTTGTATTATTCTATTTGTATCTTCTTCTGTAAATTCTTTTCCATAGTTAAAGTCCCATGCTTGTGCATTAAAACACCCCTTACAATGATGATTACATCCACTAACAAATAATGAAACTCTGACTCCTCGTCCATTTGCTACATCTGCTATTTTTATATCTGCATAGTTCATTTTGTTCCTCCGTTTTATTTATTAACCTGTTATTTTTCCATCTCCATTGACATCTCCTCAATGTTGCTAGAATCTCAATTCTTTGTAAATACTGCAGTTAAAGTTATATTATTACTAACATTTGATATTGTATTTCCTGGCATATAAGTTTTTACACCATCTGTCCATCCATTGAATATTGTTCCTTCTTCAAATGTACTACCAGAAAGATTTACAGTTCGCACATTATAACTATTTCCATCTAATACTCGATCTGTAGATATTTCTTTTCCATTAATAACATAAGTAATTGTATGATATACTACTGGATCCACATTATCATTTTTATTATCTGCATTTCCATTAACCTTTATACTTGTATCTACATAGTTTGACCATTGTTTATATGTACCAGCTCTCTCTCTTCCTAAAGCCATATAAAAAGCACTTTTTAAGTCTTTATTCGATTGTGCATTGACATATGTATATACATCATCATAAGTATCTACATTGTTTTGCATTATAACACTATTATATGAAGCATCATTTTGAGCAAGAGGATAATAATAATATGTTTTGGTTCTATCTTTATTAACTAATGAACTCCTCTCAAAATCTAAGTTAATTCTTCCTGCACTTTTTGCTGTACCATCTCCATATGAACCACTAGTAATTGTACCTATATTGATATTGCGATCTCCTATTTTATAATATTGCGGAGTTCCATCTGAGTCTTCTCCTAATATATAAATATTATTTTCTAATACAACTTCTTTACTTTCAGAGTTTGTTACTAATGCATATCCATTATATGACTTTCCTCCTATTGGTAAGCCTTGCAAAAAGCTCATCAATGAAATATTATGAGTAATATTATACCACTCTATTTCATTTAGTTCTGGCATTTGGAATACATTATTTGTTCCCAAATAATTATTGTAGTTTGCTATTGCTATTGCTAAATTAACTTCTATTTTATGTCTTATTATTGCTAATCTATGTTCATTAAATTTAGATGATTCATTTTCTATATTATCACTATAGTTTTGACTATTATTAAACTCAAATATTCTTTGGTTTCTTTGATTTTCACCATTCCATAGAGGTTGATTTTCTACAACATTTCCATCATTATCAATGACAGAATCTATTGCATCTCCATATGTAAGCCCATCTAAACCACTAGATTTAAACCATTCTGTAAACTCATATGCATCTTTATAATAGTCTTTGGCTAAAGTATTATTTTTTATGATTTCTGCCCATTTATTATATACATCTTTTCCATTTTTTTCTTCACTACATTGAATCGTTAAAGAATCATTTAATCTTGCAATAATCTGATGTCCTTCCTCATCTAAGTAATACGTAGTTCCATTTAACTTTATGCATTTATAAATGTCATTATTATTTATTCCTATTGGTAAGTATTCTTTTACTTGCTCTGTATCTATTAATATACCATTATATGTAACCTCATCACCATTAACAGTAATATTGTCAATCAAATATCCATCTTTGTTAACATATTGATTTCCAATAGTTCCTTTTACTGAAACATGGTTATCTAATGAATATGTAATTACTACATCAATATTTTCATTTTCTTTTTTATATCTACAGCTATATGATATATATGGTTTTAACCCATATTGGCTTTCTCCATTTCCGTCTGCTCTTATATCAGTATATATCGTATTTCCTTTACTATCTGTAACTATATTGTTATTAGCATCTCTTTGTGGCTCAAATCTATAGTTTACATTTTGGTATGGTGAATATATATAAAAACCATCATAAAGAGTATATACTAATGCAGGTATATATGTATCCATTGCATCTTCTGAATATCCAGATAAAGCAAAAGTTGATTTTATTGAATTTCTAAATGTTGAAACAGATGCTTCCAGGTCTCTCATCTTTGAGTTTACTATTTCAGATGTTGCACTTTCACTAGTATTTATTTGAAATGCTCTTATTGCATCATAGGTAGCAGCTGTTAATTTACTGTCATATAATGTCTGTGTATTTACTGTTTGTATTTGATATTGTGTATATGTTGAAATTACCAACGAAATTGGTAATATTATTATTATAAAAATTATTGCCAGATCTTGTATCTTCATATGTATTCCTCACTCTTTTCTCTTTGTTTCATATATAATATAATTACTACATTTATCGATTTTTGTCAATAGATAAAATTGGTATTGTAACTTAAAAAAGCAGCAAAAGAGCGTATAAATACGCTCTTTTATTCTTCAAAAATTTTATCGAATTCTTCACCTTCGATTTTTTCTTTTTCTAGTAATACACTTGCTACTGCATGTAATTTGTCAACATGTTCACTTAATATTGTTCTAGCTCTGTTGTATGCTGTGTCAACTATTCTTTTTACTTCTTCATCAATTATATTTGCTGTTTCCTCTGAGTAATCTTTAGTTTGTGCAAAATCTCTTCCTAAAAATACTTCACCTTGGCCACCACCAAACATAATTGCTCCAACTCTTTCACTCATACCATATTTGGTTACCATATTTCTTGCTATTTGAGTTGCTCTTTCTATATCATTACTTGCTCCTGTTGATATATCATTTAATATAAGAGCTTCTGCTACTCTTCCTCCAAGTAATGAAATTATATTTTCTTCCATTTCTGTTTTTGACATAAATGATTTGTCTTCTGTTGGTCTATACATTGTATATCCACCAGCCATACCACGTGGTACTATAGAAATTTGATGTACAGGATCTTGTGTTGATAAATATCTACTTACAACCGCATGACCTGCTTCATGATATGCTACTAATCTATTTTCTTTTTCACTTCTTACTCTTGTTTTCTTTTCAGGTCCCATAGTAACTTTTACCATAGCATCTTCTATTTCTTTCATTCCTATTTCTTTATAATTTCTTCTTGCTGCTAATAATGCTGCTTCATTTAATACATTTTCTAAGTCTGCACCTGCAAAACCTGAAGTATTTTTTGCAATAACTTTTAAATCTACATCTTCTGCTAATTTCTTTTTACGTGAGTGAACTTCCAAAATTTGTTCTCTTGCTTTTACATCTGGACTTCCTACTACTATTTGTCTATCAAATCTTCCTGCTCTTAGTAATGCTTTGTCTAATACATCTGGTCTATTTGTAGCTGCCAATATAATTACTCCTTCATTGTCTGAGAATCCATCCATTTCAACTAATAATTGATTTAGTGTTTGTTCTCTTTCATCATGTCCTCCTCCTAATCCGGCACCTCTTTGTCTACCAACTGCATCAATTTCATCTATAAATATTATACATGGTGCATTTTTCTTAGCTTGTTCAAATAAATCTCTTACTCTTGATGCACCAACACCAACAAACATTTCTACAAAGTCTGAACCACTTATTGAATAAAATGGTACTCCTGCCTCTCCTGCTACTGCTTTAGCTAATAATGTCTTACCTGTACCAGGTTGACCTACTAATAATACACCTTTTGGTATTCTTGCTCCCATATCAGTAAATTTCTTTGGGTTTTTTAAGAACTCTACTATTTCTTCTAATTCTTCTTTTTCTTCATCAACACCTGCAACATCATCAAATGTTACTCTATTTTTTTCTCCTGCATTTACTAATCTGGCTTTACTTTTTCCAAATGTCATATTTTTTGCTCCACCTTGGTTGTTTCCACTCATCATTATAAACCAGAATATAAAGAATATTATTAATAATCCAAATGGTGTTATTAAATTTAATATTACAAGCCAGATTGATTCTTTTTCTTCATCTAATGTAAAGTCACCTGCTTTTAAATATTCTTCTGTGTATGTCATAAAACTATCTAAGCTTGGTATACTTACTTCTTTTTCTGTTTTTGAGTTTTTCAATTTTACTGTTGCAGCATTTCCACTTGATGAAATCTTTATACTTTCTACTTCTTTATTAGTAATATTAGTTACTAACTCAGAATATGTCATTTTCGAACTACTATTTTCCATTATCGATGATAATAGTACTATTACTATTACTCCTATTATTAACCACATGGCTAATGTTTTTATTCCTTTTTTCATTTAAGTCCTCCTATTTCTTATTATCATTTGAAACTATAACATACCTTATTTAATTTTTCAATACCTTTTTCGTGACTTTTTTGTGTCCTTTTCATTACAGTTTCTTAAGTTTTCTTGCGGAATTTTAATTTTGAGAGCTATTTAATCTTTATAAAAAAAATTCTTTTATTTTTTACTAAGACCTTTAAGTTTTTATTCGGTGTTAAATATTTGTTTCCTATATTATTGTTGCATAATTTAATTATATCTTCTATATGAATTTTTTCAATTCGATCTGTAGATCCCATTATTTGTTTAATTACTTTTAAAATAAGCCTTTTTTGTATCACATTCTCTTGTATATTAAATTCTTTTAAGTTTATTACTATTTCTTTATTTGATTTGGCTATCAATATTTTTTCATATATTTTTTGAGTTTGGCTATCTATGTAATCACTTTCAGCCGTAGCTACTTCAGACAATCTACTTAGTGTTTGAATTATATTAGGATTAAATTCTTTTTTTATATACGGAATAACCACATTTCGAATTTTATTCCTTGTATATTCGTTTTCAAAATTAGTCTTATCTATTCTTGGATATAATTTCTTTTCTTCACAATATTTTTCAATTTCTTCACGTTCACATTCTATTAATGGTCTTATATATTTATCATCTCTTATTTTTTCTATTCCTTTAAGTCCTGAAAGCCCACTTCCCCTAAGCACATGCATTATTATTGTTTCTATTTTATCATTTTTATTATGTGCTATAGCAATTTTATTTGAACCTGTTTCTTTTAAAACTTCTTCAAAAAAATCATAACGTACTTTACGCCCAGCTTCTTCTGTTCCTATTTTTTTATCATTCGCAATTTGTTGCACATCTACTCTTTTTACAAAAAATTTTATGTTGTGAGTTTTACAATAATTTTGTACATATTTTTCATCATCTATAGCTTCTTTTCTAATCATATGATTAATGTGTGCCACATATATTTCAAAATTAATAATATTTTTTTCCTTTAATTCTCTCATCATATCAAGCATACAAATCGAATCTGGTCCACCTGATACACCTACAACAATTTTATCTCCATCTTTTATTAAATCTTTTAAAATGGGCGGGTCTTTTTGACCACTTTTTTTATTCATACTTAATAAACTTCCTTTCTATACTACATAACGAACTTTTCTTAGTCTTTACATAATACAACAATATTGTAAAAAAGTCAATTATAATGACAAAAGTTGTCAAAAAGGTACATCCCTTTTGACAACTAATCATCAAATCGTCTTTCCAAATTAACAAACTTTGTATATTGTCCCATCCATAATAATTCTACTGTTCCTGTTTGTCCACCTCTCTGTTTTGCAATTATTACTTCTGCAATATCTTTTTTTTCGCTTTCTTTATTATAATAATCATCTCTATATAAAAACATTACTATATCGGCATCTTGTTCTATAGCTCCTGATTCACGCAAGTCTGATAACATAGGCCTATGATCTGGCCTTTGTTCTACTGCTCTAGATAGCTGTGATAATGCTATTACTGGCACATTTATTTCTTTGGCAAGGATTTTTAATGACCTACTTATTTCTGATATTTCTTGTTCTCTACTTGCCGTTCTTTTATTTCCTTGTACTAACTGTAAGTAATCTATTACAACTAGCCCTATATTCTTCTCCATTTTTAATTTTCTGCATTTAGTTCTTATTTCCATTACAGAAATACCTGGTGTATCATCTATATACATTTCTGCTTCTGATAATGGTCCTATTGCTCCCGCAAGCTTTACCCAATCATCTTCTCCTAATTTTCCTGTTCTTACTTTATTACTATCTACCATTGCCTCACTACATAAAATTCTGTTTACTAATTGGTCTTTTGACATCTCTAAACTGAATATTGCAACTGGTGCATTTCCTCTTAACGCTGCATTTGTTGCTATATTTAATGCAAATGCAGTTTTTCCCATTGCCGGTCTTGCAGCCACCAATATCAATTCTGAACCATGTAGTCCTGCTGTTTTATAGTCTAATTCAGCAAATCCTGTCGGAACGCCTGTTATATGTTGTTTCCTGTTATATAATTCTTCTAGTTTAGTAAAACTCTCTACCAATACATCTTTTATTGGAGTATATCCTTTTTGATTTTTGCTTTGCATTATATCAAAAATCTTTTTTTCTGCTCCATCCATTATATCTTCTACATCTTCAGCAGGATCATATCCCAATTCTATAATTTCATTTGCTGTTTTTATTAGATTTCTTAGTATAGACTTTTCCTCAACTATTTTAATGTATTTTTGTACATTTGCTGTTGTTGGAACTTTGTCTGGCAAACTTGCTAAATATTCAAATCCACCAACTTGTTCAAATTTGTCCATAGATTCTAGTTCATCTTTTAATGTAATGATATCTATTGGTTCAGATTTACTATACAAATTAACAATTGCCTGAAATATTGCCTTATTATCATCTCTGTAAAATGCATCTTCTTTTAATGATTCAATTGCCGCATTTACTGCATCTTTATCTGTAAGCATACTTCCTAACACCGCTTGTTCAGCATCTATGTCATGTGGTGGTATTTTTGCTAGCTCCATTTTTGCCCCTTTCACTTAATTCTATTTTTCAATTACATCTACTTTTATTTTTCCATATACACCTTCATATAATTTAACATCTACTATATGGATTCCAAGTGTTTTAATTGTTTCTTTTAAATCAATTTTCTTTTTATCTATTTTTATACTATGTTGTTTTTCTAAATTCTCTGCTATTTCTTTTGCAGAAACTCCTCCAAATATTTTTCCATTTTCTCCAGCTTTTACTTCAATTCTTGTCATTATCTTTGTTAGTTTTTCTGCAAGCTTTTTAGCTTCTTCTTTCTCTGTATCTTTCTTAAATTGATTTGAATCTTTTTGTGCTTTTAATTTACTCATGTTCTCTGCATTAGCTTCAACTGCTAAATTCTTAGGGAATAAGAAGTTACGAGCATATCCATCTGAAGCATTTATAACTTCATCTTTTTTTCCTACACCTTTTATGTCTGCTTTTAATATTACTTTCATGTGATTTTCCTCCTTTTGCTATTTACTCTTTTTCACTAAAATATTCTTTAATTTTATCTATAAGTTCTTGTTTAGCCTCTTCAATTGTCATATTTTCTAATTGTGCCCCAGCAAGAGTTATATGACCCCCTCCTCCTAGCTTTTCAAGTATAACTTGAACATTTACATCTCCTATTGATCTACCACTTATGCAAATTTTATTTTCCATTGTTCCTAATACAAATGATGCTGTTATATTTCCTATTGTTAATAGTTCGTCTGCTGCCTTTGCACATATCAAACTTGTGTCTTTTTCTTGCACTTCGTATGTTGCTATTGCTATTGTGTTATGTATTACCTCTGATTTTTTTACTATATCAGAAATTTTGTTATAGCTGTCTAAATCACTTTGAAACCATTTTTTTACTTTAATTATATCTATTCCACATCTACGTAGATATGCTGCCGCTTCAAATGTTCTTACTCCTGTTTTAAAAGTAAAGTTTTTTGTATCCATCATAATTCCTGCATATAATGCTTCTGCTTCTATAGTTGGTAATTCCACTTCTGTCTGAGTATATTGAATTAATTCTGTTACCAATTCAGCTGCTGAAGATGCATACACTTCTTGAAATGTTAAAATACTTTGATTTATAAAGTCTGCACTTCTTCTATGGTGATCAATTACTACTATTTTATTTGTCTTTTCTAATAATTCTGGCTGCTCAACATATGATTTTTTATGTGTGTCAACAACTACTAGCAATGTTTCTTGATTTATTTCATTTAAACCTGTTTCTTTATCTATTAATACATTGTCATATTCTTTAGGCAAATTTTCCATAAATACTCTTATTGAAGCAGATTCTTTATCTGTTACTATATATGCGTCTTTTTTCAGGCTTTTAGCAATTCTATATACTCCTAACGCAGATCCCATTGCATCTATATCAGGGTTTGAATGTCCCATTATGATTACTTTTTCACATTCTGATATTAATTCTTCTAAAGCATGTGCAACTATTCTGGCTTTTACTTTAGTTCTTTTTTCTACTTCTTCTACTTTTCCACCAAAAAATTGATATTTTCCATTTTCTCTTATTACTGCTTGGTCTCCACCTCTTCCAAGTATAACATCCATAGCTGCTGATGCTGATTTATATATTTCACTATCTGTTTCACCTTCTGTTGATATTGCAATACTTAATGTTAATTGTATTTTATCTTTTCTTACAATGTCTTTTATTGAATCTAGTATAACAAATTTGTTTTCTTTAATTTTGTCAAGATTACGATGTTCAAAAATATATACATATGTATCTCTATCTTCTTTTACTAATATACCATTTGTTTGATTTACCCAATCATATATTGTGCTTTCTACTTTAGCCATCAATTGTGTTTTTTGCTCTGTATTTACTCTTTGCATTACTTCTTCATAATTGTCTACCATTATTATACCAACACATGTATTCTTATCTTTGTTCTCTTTTATTAAGTCATATTTTTCTGTCTCATCTATAAAGTATAAAATCGCCATATATTCAGCCACTTTTTTTCTTTCACTTCTTTTGGTTTTTGATAATTCACATTGTACTTTATATTTTTTCTTACCAATCTCGATATTTTTTATTATTGATTTTCTTCGTTGTTCTTTATTTTTATCTTTTTCAATTTCATCTTTTATATCTATTATTAAATCATTTATATATGAATTAATATCCACATTTGCAAATTCTGTTGCAAATTTAAGACTTTTCCATACTATATTTCCATCTGTTTCTATTATTATTAATGGAAATGGCGCATTTATCAAACTGCTTTTGGCTGCAGAATCTACTGTTAAAGTCAAATCTTGTAATTGTTCTGATATTTCACTTTTTCTTTTATTATTTGCAAAATATGTATACCCTAATATTAATATATATATTATTAATGCTGGCATTGTTAAGTTTGGTCTTAGTATTGATACCATTAATAATAAAATAAATATTATTACTAAATATATTTTTGTTCTTGATACTAAATTATCAAATAATTTTCTATTATTTCCTGACATAAGGGTTTCCTTTCTCACCTTTTTATACTATTTTAGTATACTTCTAAATGGCCATTTTGTCAAGTTTTTCTGGTAAAAGGGCAATCTCTTTTTAGCAGATTTATTATAATTTAAATTTATGAATTCCATCAAAGCTCAAATGTTACTATTTAATAATCTATCTAATAAATTTTATTCCAAGACTCAGAAATATAAACTCTGAATGAAATGACGAATGTGCAAGGAGAAATTTTAGAAATTCTTATGTAGTTTTATGGTAAGAGTTCACGATAGTGGAAAGGCCCCATAAAACAAATTAGAAGTTCTTAAATTTCGTATTAAGCCGAGGAATGTAATAAAGAGTTTATATTTCTGTGTATTAGAATACTATATTATAAGCCATCTTTAAATAGTATTATTTAGTTTTGGCACTTTTTTCCGGTTACATTGAGCCTTTATTATGCTATAATATTTTTAAGTATATTAATTTATCCAAAGGGTGAGCTCTATTGAAATATAATAAAGAATTTTATGAAATAATCAATGATATAATTGAAAATAAAGCTGTGCAAGATTTAAAAATGTATAAACACCATTATCTTTACACTCGTTTTGAACATAGCTTATCAGTTTCTTACTACTCATGTTTACTATGTAAATTTTTTAAGCTAGATTATAAATCTGCAGCTCGAGCTGGATTATTACATGATTTATTTTTCTATGATTGCGAAAACAAACTAACTAGACCAAAACATCACATACATATGCATCCTCAAATTGCACTCCACAACGCTCAAAAATTATTTCATTTAACTGACTTAGAAAAAGATATAATTTTAAAACATATGTGGCCATTAACATTATCTATTCCTAAATATCGTGAAAGTTTTGTTGTTACTTTTATTGATAAATATTGTGCTTTTAAGGAATGGCGTAAATTTTGTGCTTACTCTTTATTCAAAAAATTTAATTGGTCTATATTAAAACTAAATATTAGTTAATTAGTAAAAAATACACTACAAATTAAAATGTAGTGTATTTTTCATAAAATCTATCAATTATTCTGTTTCTTGTACTTCTTCAGTTTCAGTTGTGCTATCCTCTACTGTTGCCTCGTCTTCACCTTCAACTTTAATTTCAACATCTTGATATCTCTTCATACCAGTACCTGCTGGAATAAGTTTACCAATGATTACATTTTCTTTTAGTCCTAATAAATGATCTTCTTTACCTTTTATAGCTGCTTCTGTTAATACTCTTGTTGTCTCTTGGAATGAAGCTGCTGATAAGAAACTGTCTGTAGCAAGTGATGCTTTAGTGATTCCAAGTAATGCTCTCTTTCCTGTTGCAGGACGTTTTCCTTCTGCAATTGCTTCTTTATTTTTGTCTTCAAATTCGTACATATCTACTAAAGATCCTGGAAACATGTCTGTATCTCCGCCATCATCAACTCTCATTTTTCTAAGCATTTGTCTAGCTATTACTTCAACGTGTTTATCATTGATATCAACACCTTGGCTTCTATATGCTTTTTGAATTTCAGAAATTACATACTCATAAACTCCTTCTGGACCTTTTATTGCTAAAATTTCAGCTGGGTTTATTGAACCTTCTATAAGTGGTTGAGCAGCTTTTACTTCATCTCCGTCTCTAACTTTTAGTTTTGATCCAAATGGTATTGTGTATGTTTTTGAATCATCTTTAGAGGTAACAATAACTTCTAGTTTCTTCTTAGATTCAGAAATTTTAACTTTACCATCTATTTCTGTAATTACTGCAACACCCTTTGGTTTTCTAGCTTCAAAGATTTCTTCTACTCTAGGAAGACCTTGAGTGATATCTGCTACACCAGCAACACCACCAGAGTGAATTGTTCTCATGGTTAACTGTGTACCTGGCTCACCAATTGATTGAGCTGCTATGATACCAACAGATTCACCAATTGACACTAATTCTCTTCTTGCTAAGCCCATACCATAACATTTTTGACATACGCCATGTTTACTTCTACATCCAATTACAGAACGTACAAATACTTGTGTATATCCTGCATCAACTATTTGTTTTGCAATTTCTTTATTAATCATTGTATTTGTATTTACAATTAATTCTCCTGTTTCAGGGTTTGTTATATCATTTAATGGATATCTTCCTTCAAGTCTTTCTTCTAGTTTTTCAACTACTTGATTTCCATCTTTGATATCTTCTAACATTAGACCTTCGTTTGTTTCACAATCATGTTCTCTAACAATTATATCTTGTGATACATCTACTAATCTTCTTGTTAAGTATCCTGAATCGGCTGTTCTTAAGGCTGTATCTGAAAGTCCTTTACGAGCACCATGTGATGATATGAAATATTCTAGGGCATCTAGACCTTCACGGAAACATGATTTGATTGGTATCTCTACCGCTTTACCTGTAGTACTTGCCATAAGTCCACGCATACCTGCAATTTGTCTTAACTGGTTCATATTACCACGGGCTCCAGATTTAACCATCATGTAAATTGGGTTTAAATCACCAAAGTTTTCTTCCATTGCTTTACTTACATCATTTGTTGCTTTATCCCAAATTCCTACAACTGATTGATATCTTTCATCATCAGTTATTAAACCTCTTCTATATTGATTTCTAACTTTTTCTACTTGTTTATCAGCCTCTGCTAATATATCTTTCTTTGATGCTGGTACTTCAACATCTGCAAGTGAGAATGTTATACCTGCTAATGTTGAATATTTAAATCCTAATGCTTTAATATAATCAATTACTTCTGCTGATTCTGTTAATCCATGTTTGTCAATTACTCTTTCTATAATTGTTCCCATTGATTTTTTCATTACAGGGAAGTCTATTTCGTATTGGAATGGATCTTCTTTTCTATCTATAAATCCTAAATCTTGAGGAATTCCTTGGTTGAATATAATTCTACCAACACTTGTTGGAATTTTCTTTGTTTTTATTTCTCCATCAATTTCTTTGCTTACTCTTACAAAGATTTTTGCATGTATTGAAACTGCTTTATTTTGGAATGCCATTAATGCTTCATCAGGATCTTTGAAGTATTTTCCTTCTCCTAATTCTCCATCTAATGTCATTGTTAGATAATAACTTCCTAAAATCATATCTAGTCTTGGTACAGCTACTGGTTTACCATCTTGTGGTTTTAATAAGTTATTTGTTGCAAGCATTAAATATCTTGATTCTGCTTGTGCTTCTGGTGTTAATGGTAAGTGAACAGCCATCTGGTCACCGTCAAAATCAGCGTTAAATGCCTCACATACTAATGCATGCAACTTGATTGCTCTACCTTCTACTAATACTGGTTCAAATGCTTGAATACCAAGTCTATGTAGTGTAGGAGCACGGTTTAACATTACTGGGTGATCTTTGATTACTTTTTCAAGAATTTCCCATACTTCTGGACTTAATCTTTCTACCATTCTCTTAGCACTTTTTATGTTATGAGCTAAATGTCTTTCAACTAATTCTTTCATTACAAATGGTTTAAATAGTTCTATAGCCATTTCTTTTGGAAGACCACATTGATATATTTTTAATTCCGGTCCTACTACAATTACTGAACGTCCTGAATAGTCAACACGTTTTCCTAATAGGTTTTGACGGAATCTACCTTGCTTTCCTTTTAATAAATCTGATAAAGATTTAAGTGGTCTGTTTCCAGCTCCTGTAACAGGTCTTCCTCTTCTTGAGTTATCAATTAAAGCATCTACTGATTCTTGTAACATTCTCTTTTCATTTCTTACAATGATTTCTGGTGCTCCAAGTTCAAGTAATCTCTTTAATCTATTATTTCTGTTTATTACTCTTCTATATAAATCGTTTAAGTCTGATGTTGCAAATCTACCACCATCTAATTGAACCATTGGTCTTAAGTCCGGTGGAATTACTGGTACAACATTCATTACCATCCATTCTGGTCTGTTTCCTGATTTTCTGAATGCTTCTACTGTGTCTAATCTTTTTATTAATTTTGCTTTTCTTTGTTCACTTGCAGATTCTAAATCTTTTTCTATTTCTGCAGATAATTTGTCTAGGTCTATTTGTTCTAGTAATTTTCTTATTGCTTCTGCTCCCATTTCTGCTTTAAATGATTTTTTACCATATTTTTCTTCTGCTTCATGGTATTCTTTTTCATTTAAAACTTGGCATTTTTCTAGTCCTGACGTTCCTTTATCAGTTACTATATATGAAGCAAAATATATTACTTTTTCAAGGTTTCTTGGTGATACATCTAGCATTAAAGCAATTCTGCTTGGAATTCCTTTGAAATACCAAATATGTGCAACTGGTGCCGCAAGTTCGATATGTCCCATTCTCTCTCTTCTTACTTTTGCCTTTGTTACTTCAACACCACATCTATCACAAACTATTCCTTTATATCTTACTCTTTTATATTTTCCACAATGACATTCCCAGTCTTTTGTTGGTCCAAATATTTTTTCACAGAATAAACCATCTTTTTCTGGTTTTAATGTTCTATAATTTATAGTCTCTGGTTTTTTTACTTCACCTTTTGACCATTCTCTTATTTTTTCATCTGATGCAATTCCTATTTTTATTTTGTTGAATACTTCTAATTCATCCATCTTTATTAGATGTCTCCCTTCTCTTATTATTTGGGCATTTCAAAACAGCTCAAGAGGCTATCCCCCGCTCCTGCAAATTTTACTGTCGCCTCTTATTGCTTTTTGAAATTTTATTCAATTAATTTTTTTGAATTAACGATGTAAGATGCCTAATTTAATTCATTCTAATCTATAATATCTTCATCATTATCAATATTGTCATTAGCTAAGTCATTATCATAAATGCTTTCTTCATCATCTAGATCGTCTGTATCAAATAGTTCATCACTTTCTTCATCTTCGTCATCAACCATTTCTTCATCTTGTTCAGAATATCCATCTTCTAAATCTTCATGTATTAAAACATCATCTTCTGTCAAAGCTTTTCCATTAGTTGTTTCTTCATAATCTATTCCATCTTCAATATGTTCTTTTAGTTCTAATTCTTCATTAGTATCAGAATATAATTTTATATCTAATCCTAATGCTTGTAATTCTTTTACAAGAACTTTAAAGCTTTCTGGAACTCCTGGTTCAGGGATATTTTCACCTTTAACAATTGCTTCATATGCTTTTACACGTCCTACAGTATCATCTGATTTTACTGTTAAAATTTCTTGTAATGTATATGCAGCACCATATGCTTCTAGTGCCCAAACTTCCATCTCTCCAAAACGTTGTCCACCAAATTGAGCTTTACCTCCAAGTGGTTGTTGTGTTACTAATGAGTATGGTCCAGTTGAACGAGCATGTATTTTATCATCAACTAAGTGATGTAGTTTTAACATGTACATAACACCAACTGTTATTGGACTTGCAAATGGTTCACCTGTTCTACCATCATATAAAGTTTGTTTACCATCTGGTGTTAATCCAGCTTCTTGTAATAATTCTTCTATTTCTGGTTCTGATGCACCATCAAATACTGGTGTTGATACTTTATATCCTAAAGCTCTTGCTGCTGCACCTAAGTGAACTTCTAGAATTTGTCCCAAATTCATACGTGATGGTATACCTAATGGGTTTAATAATATATCTATTGGTGTTCCATCTGGCAAGAATGGCATATCTTCTTTTGGTAATATTCTTGAAATTACACCTTTGTTACCATGACGTCCAGCCATTTTATCTCCAACTGATATTTTTCTCTTTGTAGCAATGTAACATCTAATTACTTGATTTACTCCAGGGCCTAATTCTTCTGAATTATCTCTTGTAAAGATTTTTACATCAACAATTGTTCCTGCTTCTCCATGTGGTACACGAAGTGATGTATCTCTTACTTCCCTAGCTTTTTCTCCAAATATAGCACGAAGTAATCTTTCTTCTGCTGTTAGTTCTGTTTCTCCTTTTGGAGTTACTTTACCAACTAAGATGTCTCCTGGTCTTACTTCTGCACCAATTCTTATTATTCCGTTTTCATCTAGATCTTTTAATGCATCATCACCAACATTTGGAATATCTCTTGTGATTTCTTCTGCTCCAAGTTTTGTATCACGACATTCGCAATCATATTCTTCAATATGAATTGATGTGAATACATCTTCTTGTACTAATCTTTCATTTAATAATATAGCATCCTCATAGTTGTACCCTTCCCAAGTAGAGAATGCAACAAGCATGTTTTTACCTAATGCCATTTCTCCGTCTTTTGTTGCAGGTCCATCTGCTAAGGCATCACCTTTTTTTACTAGTTCACCTTTTTTTACTATAGGTCTTTGGTTAATACATGTTCCACCATTTGTTCTCTTAAATTTACGTAATTTATGTACAACTGTTTTTCCATTGTTGTATTTCATTGTTATAGTGTCACCTGTAACTTTTTCTACAAATCCGTCATCTTCTGCCAAAATTAGTATTCCAGAATCCATTGCAGCTCTGTATTCAATACCTGTTGCAATTATTGGAGCTTCTGTTGTCATTAATGGAACTGCTTGACGTTGCATGTTTGAACCCATCAATGATCTTTTTGCATCATCATTCTCCAAGAACGGTATCATTGCTGCTGCTATTGATACTAATTGTTTTGGTGATACATCTATATATTGAACTTCATTTTTATCAACTTCGATAATTTCGTTTCTACGTCTTACACGTACACGATTATTTATAAATTCTCCATCTTTTGTCATTGGTTCAGATGCTTGTGCAATTGTATAATTGTCTTCTACATCTGCACTCATATATTCTACTATGTCTGTTACTTTATGTGTTTCTGGATCAATTTTTCTATATGGTGTTTCTATAAATCCATATTCATTAATACTTGCAAATGAAGATAATGCTGAAATCAATCCAATGTTTGGTCCTTCTGGAGATTCTATTGGACATAATCTACCATAATGTGTATAGTGAATATCACGTACCTCGAATCCAGCTCTTTCTCTTGAAAGTCCTCCAGGTCCTAATGCTGAAATTCTTCTTTTATGTGTTAATTCTGAAAGTGGATTTGTTTGGTCCATGAATTGTGATAATTGTGAACTTCCAAAGAATTCTCTTATTGATGATGTTATTGGTTTTGTGTTTATTAATGTTTGTGGTGTTATAACATCTAGGTCTTGAATTGTCATTCTTTCACGAACTACTCTTTCAAGTCTTGTTAAACCAATTCTAAATTGATTTTGTAATAGTTCTCCAACACATCTTATTCTACGGTTTGCCAAGTGATCTATATCGTCTTTCTTTCCTAAACCATTATACATATTTAATAAATAATTTATTGAAGCTATTATATCTTCTGTTGTTATATGTTTTGGAACTAATTCATCATATCTTTCTTTAATTGTTTGTACTAAATCTTCTTCACTTGTATTTTCCATAATGTTTTTTAATACTTCATAATTTACTTCTTCTTTAAAGTGTAAACTGCTTAAGTCAACATTTGGTAATACTTTGTGGATATTTACTATTCCATTTCCTATTACTCTAACTTTTTTATCTCCAATTTTTAAATCTACTACATTTATTCCTGCATTTTGGATATCTTCTGCAACTTCTGGTGTAATCACTTCTCCTGCTGTAGCAAAAACTTCTCCAGTTTCTTTATCCATGATATCTTCAAATGCAACTTGGTTTTTGATTCTATTTGCTATACTTAACTTTTGGTTAAATTTGAATCTTCCTACTTTTGCTAAATCATATCTTCTGTTATCAAAGAATAAACCATTGAATAGACTTCTTGCAGCTTCTACAGTTGGTAATTCTCCTGGTCTTAATTTTTTGTAAATTTCTATTAATGCTTCTTCTCCAGTTTTTATTGGATCTTTTTGGATTGTTGTTTCAAGTAGATTTTCTTCTCCAAATAAATCTCTTATTTGGTCATCTGATACTAACCCTATTGCTCTTAATAGTGTTGTAATAGGAATCTTTCTTGTTCTATCAACACGTACCCAGAATATGTCATTTCCATCTGTTTCATATTCTATCCATGCTCCTCTTAGTGGCATTACTGTTGATGTATATGTTTTCTTTCCAGTTTTTGTGTCAAATATTTCATCATAATAACATCCTGGTGAACGTACTAACTGACTTACTACAACTCTTTCGGCTCCATTTATTATAAATGTTCCACTTTCTGTCATTAATGGAAAGTCACCTAAATAAATTTCTTGTTCTTTTATTTCTCCAGATTCACGATTTATTAATCTAACTTTAACGTGTAATCTTGATGAATATGTTGCATCTCTTTCTTTAGCTTCTTCCTCAGTGTATTTTGTTTTGTCTTCCATGTAATAATCGAAAAATTCTAGAACTAAATTTCCTGTATAATCTACTATTGGTGAAATGTCTTTTAGTACTTCTCCAAGACCTTCTTCTATAAACCAATCATAGGAATCTTTTTGAACTTTGATTAAGTTTGGCATTTCAATGTAGTCCCCAACTTTTGAAAAGTCCTTACGCGTAGTTCTTCCGAACTCTACTTCTTTGATTTTCAAATAAATCACTCCTTAAAAAATATTAAGCAGATTTAAAGTTTTATTTTATTTAGAAAAATCCCTTCTTAATACATATTTCCGTAAAGCTTTGAATATTGTCTGCTTCCACAATTTCTTAGCTTTATTTCCATATATATAATTCTTATTTTTCTAATTTTTAACTATTGTGAATTAATTTTGTCTTTATATTTTTTCAAATGGCACAAAAATCCATTTTTATAAAGTCATACATTATTAATAATAGCATAAAAATATTGTATTTGTCAATGTTTTAAGCTTATTTTCTCAAAAAAATATCCCGATTATTTAAATATTAATCGAGATATTTTTTGTACTTATCTATCATCATTCTCATTTGTTTCTTTTCTTATTTGTTTTCTTAATTCATCTAATCCAACCTCTTTTTCTTTTCCATGCATTTTAATAACATCTTGAGTCTTTCTTAAAAATTCCTCTATTCTATTCTTTTCTTGTATTAGTTCAGGTATATTAGGAATTATCTCTAAGTCTAACATTTGTATATTTCCATTATTAGACCATCTTCTTGTTTCTACTGCTTTTCCATCATCTGAGTATACTAATCCTTTTCCTTCTTTATATTCTATTTCTTCTCCATCCATGTTTTTCAAACTTATACACCCTTTTTGTGCCATCCTTGTTATATTTACTAGTGATGTATCTACTGTAGCATTACATATTATTTTTTTATCATCTTCTCCTGCTTGTATTAATAAATTATACATTTCATTCGCCGATTCGGCAACAGCTAATTTAGGATTACTCTTTATATTTTCATTATTTATATTTTGTTTTTGAGAATTAACTCCACCTATTACTGCGAAATCCGATATTACTATAGAATCATCTTCTTCTCCATATATTAAATACCAATCATTATTACTTCCTATTTTTACATTTGCATTTTCTATTCCATATTCGCATTCAATATCTTTAACATCTTGTACATCTTCATAGTTCATCATTTGTTGTTCTTCTTTATAAGCAATTTTTTCAATTTGTTTAAGTAATTCCACTTTTTCTTTTGCAATTTCATTGCTAGTTAAATTTTGTACTTTTCCTATTTTTCCATACCATAATGGTATATCTGTGGTTTTTACTTCTATTTTAGGGTTATTTTTCCTCTCATGTATTTGTTTTAATTCATTTTCATCCATACTAGCAATTAATACTGGTATACCATTTGACCCTCTTGGTGATTTTCCACCAGTAGAATCTATCCATGCTTCTACTTCTTGTCCTTTCATCCCATTATAAGTATAATATGCTTCGTCTGGCACAACTATTTGTGCTTGCGGCAATTCATATAAACCTTTTAAATCATTATATCCAGTTCCAGCAGTTACTTCTTTTAAAACTAGCCTATCATATTGTTCTTGTGTTATTTTTTGATTTTTTAATAATTTACCCAAGAATTTTTTATCATTTTCAATTGCTTCTTTTCCTGCTTGTTTATAAATTTCTAATATTTGTGCCTGGTCTTCTTTTGATAATCTATTAAGTGTATTATTATTAATTTCAATATTATCAAATGTTAACCTATCATATGCCCCATCACTTCCCTTTTGCCTTATTGTTAATGATTGGCCCACTATATTCTGAGTTTGTCCATTTTCATCAAGTTCCTCTACTACAAATATTCCTCCATTTTCTTCTATAGACCCCAATAACATTGCACCTTCTCCAACATCTCCAAATTTTTGGCAACATGTTGTTATATTTCCTGCAAATAAATTTAAAACATCATCTGGTTCTAACATCCTTCCCCTATATTTTGTTGCATTAACTGATATTGGCGGTATTGTAGTTCTCTCTCTTTTTCTAGTTACATCAAATACTTTTTGAACATGTGCAAATTCTTCTTCTGTTACTATCTGCCCAACGCTCTTTGAAAGTTTAGCTAATTCCTCATCACCTGGTCTTTGATTTTCATATTGTTTACTTGACATGTATCCTATTATTCCATCTAAAGTCAATTCGCCATTTTTATATACATTTTTTAATTCTGGTGAATGTATTATTTGTTCAAAATTATTATGTATTTGGCCAAATTTTTCGTAATATTTAGGATTTTCTAAAAATTCTTTTCTATATTTTTTAAAAAAATCTTTAAAGTTTTCTGAATATGGCTCATGAACAGATCCAAACATATCATGAATTTGTTGATATGTTACTATTTCCGGTAAATTTTTGCTTGCTAATAGTTCATATGCCTTTTCTCTTTCTATCCCTTCTTTAGGTACTGATATTGAATCCGTCTGTAAATCAATCTTTTTCTCTGTTCTTTCTTCTAATATCTTATTTAATTGTTCAATTTCATCTTTTGACAACTCCTCTGGTAAGTCATCAAATGTATATCCTATTTGTTTTAATGTTTGATTTAACTTATACTTCCATGCACCTCCTATTTGCTCTCTTGTGTTTTTTAACGACTCTAAACAAGAATGATTTATTGTCTCTAAAAATTCTTTATTTTTTGACAATTCTATTATACTATCAACAATTTTTTGTTCATTTTGTCTTATATATGGTGCACCTGCATGTTGCAATTTTTCTTTTAAGCTTTCTTGCAATATATCTAATTCAATATTTCCATTTTCTTTAAATATATTTTCTATTGTATCATTTATCATTATTTTTATTGGACTTATCTGCATTGGTACTATATAACTGTTTAAACATTCTTCTATTTGTGTTTCAACTTTAGATAAATTATCTCTTATTAATTTTTTGTTTGTATTCTTTTCCATTTCTTGTATTTTGTCAAATATATCTGCAGAGACTTCTATATTTTGTTGTTTTAATACTTTTGATATTAATTTTGTTAATGTTCCTTCATATCCTTCTTCTAGATTTTCATTTATTCCTTTAAATATTCTTTTTTCTATACTATTTTTTTCTTCTTTGCCATTTGTACTTTTTATTTGTTGTAACTGTTTCAATAATTTTAGCGTTATTCCTAAGTCTCCACTTATCATGAATTTGGTATCATACAGTTCTTGAAATGCCTCATCTTTTTCTAATGTATATTCCTTTATTTCTTTTTCTGTTAAATTAGGCAATTCTACCATTTTTTCTATTTCTTCTATTCCTATTGAATTTATCATTTCAATATAAAAAATATCCATCTGACTTTCATCATACTCTCGGCTATTTATTTTAAAATTTGCTTTATTTTTTATCCTTTGTATGTCTTCAAAATTATCTCGAAATAAAATTCTTAAAGCTAATTTATACTTTTCTTCATCATCGCCCAAACACTGTTGTACTGCTTTATAAATCAATTTACGTAATTCAATTGAAGCATTGTCTGGAATTTCTATATTTGTTAAGCTACTACATCCATCAACTGAATAATCCCCTATTTCAGTCAGTCCTTCTGGAATTTTTATATTCTTTAAGCTACTACATTCTTCAAATGCTCCATCCCCTATTTGGGTTACTCCATCTGGAATTTTTATATTTGTTAAGCCACTACATCCCTTAAATGTTCTCTTCTCTATTCGGGTTACTCCCTCCGGAATTTTTATATTTACTAAACCACTACATTCACAAAATGCTTCATATCCTATTTGGGTCACTCCATCTGGGATTTCTATATTTGTTAAGCTACTACATTCCTTAAATGCTTCATTCCTTATTTGGGTTACTCCATCTGGAATTTTTATATTCTTTAAACCACTACACCACAAAAATGTTCCTTCTCTTATTTCTGCTACTCCTTTTGGAATTTTTATATTTGTCAAGCTACTACATTCATTAAATGCATGCTTCCCTATTTCAGTCATTCCATCTGGAATTTTTATATTCTTTAAGCTACTACATCCCTCAAATGCTTCGTATCCTATTTGGGTCACTCCCTCTGGAATTTCTATATTCGTTAAGCCACTACATCCCTCAAATGTTCTCTTCTCTATTTGGGTTACTCCCTTTGGAATTTCTATATTTGTTAAGCCACTACATCCCTCAAATGCTTCGTATCCTATTTCGGTCACTCCCTCTGGAATTTCTATATTCGTTAAGCCACTACATCCCTTAAATGTTCTCTTCTCTATTCGGGTTACTCCCTCCGGAATTTTTATATTTGTTAAGCCACTACATCCCTTAAATGCATCACTGTCTATTTTAGTTACTCCCTCTGGAATTTCTATATTTATTAAGCTACTACACCACTTAAATGCACTAAATCCTATTTGGGACACTCCTTCTGGAATTTTTATATTTGTTAAGCCTCTACATCCCTCAAATGCTTCATATCCTATTTCGGTCACTCCATCTGGGATTTCCATATTCGTTAAGCTACTACATCCACTAAATGCTGCATTGTCTATTTTAGTTACTCCCTCTGGAATTTCTATATTTGTTAAGCTACTACATTCCTTAAATGCTCCATATCCTATTTCGGTCACTCCATCTGGAATTTTTATATTCGTTAAACCACTACACCAGCAAAATGCGAAATCATCTATTTTGTTTACTCCTTTTGGAATTTCTATCTTAGTTAAACTAATCCAGTTCTCAAATGCACTATTTCCTATTTCTGTTACTCCCTCTGGAATTTCAACAGTTCCATTTACTATATCTGATTCTTCAACTCTTCTTAATACTCCATCCTCAATTATCATTTTTATTCCTCTCGATTTAATAATTATTTCTTAAAAGTTCTTCTAAAAAATCTCTTTATTTTTTCCAAAACACCTTCATTGACCTTAACCAGTGACAACTCGCTTGTTTCTTCTGTTGTTTTTTTCTCAACTTCCTTTTTAACTTCTTCAATTAATTCTCTTGGAATTGGAAGTATTATATTTTTATATTCATACATCTCATTTGATGATTTTCTAATATCCTCTACATTTTGCAAGCTTGTATTTACCATTACATTTTTGCTACGTACTAAATTAATAAATTCATATGCAATTTGTGAATTACTTGTATATATTGTTGCCCCTTTACTATATGCTGTATTTATTTTTTCAATTACCTCTTCTATATTTCCACATACTATTTCTCCATCGTTATTATCTCTTTTAGCAATTTCTTCTAATTTCTTATCTTCTATATAAATATATTTTCGTTCACTTTCTTCTTTATTATCATATATATTCTCAGTTAAAGTTTTTCCTGTATCATCATATGTATAAATTACTTTATCAAAATATTTATAAAAACATTCTTCATATGGTAAAATCATTATCAAATTCTGGTCTATTCCAAATTTTTTCAATGCTTCTTTGAAAATTTCTAAAATTAAAAATTTTACGCTATATTCATCATATTCAACATCTGAAATTGCTATACTATTTCTTGATTTGATAGCTCTTACTAAATATTTGATCACTTCTATTGTATCAAATGCTTCTACTGCAATTACTCCAATAGGCATAAGCAGACTTGTTGATATAAATTTTTCTTTGTTTATATACATTCTTCTATAATCTTTATATCTTATTTCTTTCTTTATTTCTTCATCTATTGCATTTTTTATATCTTCATATTTATATTTTTCTTCTTTTAATTTTATCAATTCTTCTATTTCATTTTTATTTGCTAGCATTCTTTCTTGTATGTATTTTAAAGTATTTTCTGTAATTTCGTATTTATTATTTAATCTGTAATTATTTGTAGCATTTCTTAATTTTGATATATTATCTATCATATCTCTCCACCTCTCATCATCAACTTTTTTTATTATATCAAAATAATATCCTTTTATCTATAACATTTCCCCCATGTAACACAAACTTAATAATCATGTAACATTTATGTAATATTTTATAACTAAAGATTATATAAATTTAATACTATATCCTTGACTTTTTTATATGTTATAGTAAAATAGAATAAGTTTCATTTAAGGAGGAATACAATGGCAAGTTTACCATTAATCGTAAAATACCTAATAGTCTTTTTTATCTCTATGGTTCCAATCGTAGAATTAAGAGGTGCAATTCCAATTGCTGAAAGTCTTGGACTAAA
Organism: uncultured Clostridia bacterium; assembly: GCA_928721565.1. Taxonomy (GTDB): domain Bacteria; phylum Bacillota; class Clostridia; order TANB77; family CAG-508; genus CAG-269. Next base: position 682,876 of record OV788638.1, on the reverse strand, counting down.
TATTGCATTATATTATCCAATAGCAATCATAGGAAATATGCTTCCAGTTCCAATCATATATTTATTTGCAAGAAAAGTTCTTGAATGGGGCAAAGACAAAAAACTAACGAAAAAATTTTTCACATGGTGTTTAGAAAAAGGTGAAAAAGGCGGAGAAAAATTAAAAAAATCAGCTGGTAACAGCGGAATATTTTGGGCCTTATTATTATTTGTTGGTATACCTTTACCTGGTACGGGAGCTTGGACTGGAACATTAGCAGCAAGTTTTTTAAATCTTGATTTTAAAACTAGTATTTCTGCTGTTGCTCTTGGAGTTATATTAGCTGGTATTATAATGTCTTTAGGAAGTAAAATAGTGGCAATTTTAGGATGGACTGGAGTTATTGCAATAATTGCTATAATTTTAGTAATAATTACAATATCTATATTTTTGAAGAAAAAACATTCAAATAAAAATTAATTTTATATCCAAAATCATATGCACCTACAATTGGGTGCATATTTATTTTGCTTTATATTATAAAATAATTGCACAAGGAGGTTAATATGAATAAATTAAAAATACCAGAAAATCATAGCGGAGTTAGCAAAACTTTACGCTTACCAGAAAACATGGTAGAAAAAGTTCAAGCTTTGGCAAATTTGAAAAATCTTTCATTTAACAGAACCATTATTTCTTTACTTGATTTCAGTTTAGAAAATCTTGATGATACTGACAAAGAAATGTTAATCAAAACACTCCAATAATAAAAATAAGATTTTCCGAACAAGAAAATCTTATTTTTATTTATAAGCTTAATTGTATTTCTGTATCATTATCCAAGAACAAAATCATACTATTTTTTCCAATATCAACTTGATACACTTGATTTAAATTTAATGATAAATATACCTCTTTAGTCCTATCCCTTAAATTTAGGATGTCACTTTGAATTTTATACATCATTTTTTCAATAAAAAATTGATTCATTATAAATCCATTTTGACTAACTGTTACTGTCTTTTCTTGTAGCTCTTCTAAGCATTTTTCAATTTTTACAATCATTTTCTCATCCATATTTTCAACCTCTTTCTTGTTATACTTTCCACTTATAACAGATTTTATACTATTCACCTCTCTCTCTTAGCACAGTAAAAAATTACAGTTTGATTCGTGCTTATTTTTCCTTTGATTGTAATCTAGTGACAATATGACCTAAATCAATTTGATGCAATCGAACTTGCATAGACTTAAAAAAATTCTCGTACTTAAGATTATTAAGTACGAGATTATATTAACATTTTTTTACTTTTTTTTCAATACCTTTTATACATATTTCTTTGAGTTCTTAAATTCTATCCAATCATCTATAATTATTTTCAATACTGCTACTACTGGTACTGCCAGGAACATTCCTAGAACTCCCCAATATGCACCTCCAACAGTTACTGCAAATATTACAAGCAATGGACTTATTTCTAATGAATTTCCTATAATTTTAGGATTTATAATGTTTGAATCAATCTGTTGCAACATTATTACAACTATTGCCATTATTAATGTTTGAGATACTCCACCTGTTATAAGTGTAATCAATACACTTATTGCAACAGCTACTATTGCCCCAAAATAAGGTATTATATTAAATAATCCTATCATAAATCCAAGTAATACTGCGTATTTTACTCCAATTATGCTCATTCCAATAGTTACTAAAATTCCGACTATAATTCCGTCAATGATTTGCCCACTTATAAATTTGAAGAAAATTCTATTTGTACTATCAACATATTTACCAATCTTATTACATGTTTTTTCATCAAATATTGCCATAGTTAATTTTCTTGCAAAGCTCATGATAGATCCTCTTTGTAAAAGAATATATACTGATACTACAAATGATACAAATACATCAAAAATTCCGCTTGCAACACCTATAACACTTTTGATATAGCCTGTTATTTTATCTGAGCTTATATATTGTGTAAAATCAATATTTTGTATTGATTCTCCTACACTTTTAACTATGTTTTCAGCTTGTTCACTTTTCAATATAGAATTATCTGGCAATGCTCCAAGCTTTTCCATAGCTACATTCCAATAATTTTGGAAATTACTTACTAATTCCATCACACTATCAATTACAACTGGCAATATTACATTTACTAATAATATTATTAGTGCTATCGCTAAAATATATGTTATAAAAACACTTATTCCTCTTGCTCTTTTTTTAATAAATTTCTTTTTAGATTTTTGAAACTTCTTTTCAATTCTCGAAGCTGGTATATATAGTAAATATGCTAATAATGTTCCTGCCAAAAATGGTGCTATAACATCAAAAAATCTGTTTATCGCTTGTCCAATTACTGTAAAATTATCAAAGAATTTATATACTATTATAATTGCTACAGCTAATAAAAAATAATACATCCATTTTGATAAATTCTTCTTTATTTCGTTCATTTAATCACCTCTTTTTTAAATTTCTATTTCAAGTCCTACTGGACAATGGTCACTTCCGTAAACTTCTGGATAAATCATTGCTTGTTTTATTTTTTCTTCTATATTTTTAGATGTTATAAAATAATCAATTCTCCATCCCACATTCTTTTCTCTTGCTTTTCCCATATAAGACCACCAACTATAGCAATCAGTTTTGTCAGGATATAAATATCTAAAGCTATCTGTAAAACCAGCTTGCAATAGTTCTGTCATCTTTCCTCTTTCTTCATCTGTAAATCCTGCATTTCCTTTATTGGTTTTTGGATTTTTTAGGTCAATCTCTTCATGTGCTACATTTAAGTCTCCACACATAATAACAGGTTTTGTTTCATTTAGTTTTAACAAGTATTTTCTTACTTCATCTTCCCAAATCATTCTGTAATCTAATCTCTCTAATTCTCTTTTAGCATTAGGGGTATAGATTGTTACCATATAAAATTTTTCAAATTCTAATGTTATTACTCTTCCTTCTTTGTCATGTTCCTCTATACCTATCCCATATTTTACTGACATCGGTTCTTGTTTTGTAAAAATAGCTGTACCAGAATATCCTTTTCTTTCTGCACTATTCCAATAACTTTTATATCCATTAAATTCTAATTCTACTTGATCTGGTTGGCATTTTGTTTCTTGTATACAAAATATGTCTGCATTTACTTTTTCAAAGAAATCTTTAAATCCTTTTGTTATACATGCTCTTATTCCATTTACATTCCATGATATTAATTTCATTTTTCTCCTCTTTTCTATTGAGACCTGTTCTTTTCGGTACATTTTTATTTTACTATATTTCTTGGCAAAAATCAATTAAAAACGGAAAAGGTCTCTAAAAAAGGGAATTAGTTCATTTTAAACTAATTCCCCTAAAATTTTATTGTAATTGTTTCATAACTTCTTCTGCAAAGTTTTCTTCTTTTTTCTCGATTCCTTCACCTTTTTCGAATCTAGCAAATTCTACTACTGAAGCATCTTTTAATACTTGTGATACTTTCATACTTGAATCTTTAACAAATTCTTGATCTACTAAACAGATTTCTTCATAGAATTTATTAATTCTTCCCATAACTATTTTTTCTGCAATAGCTTCTGGTTTTCCTTCATTCATTGTTTGTGCTTTTAAGATTTCTTTTTCTTTTTCTAATCTTTCAGCTGGAACTTGTTCTCTATTAACAAATTCTGGTTTTGCTGCTGCTATTTGCATACAAATGTCTTTAGCTAATTCTTTGCTTCCATTTGCCATGTTAACTAATACAGCAATTTTTCCATCTCCATGAATATATTTTTCTATTAATCCGTCTGCTGTTTCAAATCTTGCAAATCTTCTTATTGTCATGTTTTCACCAATTGTAGCTATTTTGTCTATTAATACTTCGTTAACAGTTTTTCCTTCTACTGAAATTGAAGGCTCTGCTAATAAGTCTTCTACTGTTGCAGGGTTGTTTTTTACAACTTGTTTTGCAACATCCATTACAAATGTTTTGAAATCTTCATTTTTAGCAACGAAGTCTGTTTCTGAGTTAACTTCTACTATTGCTCCAACTTTTCCGTCTTCTGCAACATAAGCTTCTACTATTCCTTCTGCAGCTACTCTTCCTGATTTTTTAGCAGCTTTTGCAATTCCTCTTTCACGTAATAATTCTGATGCTTTTTCTAAATCACCATCTGTTTCTGTTAATACTTTTTTGCAGTCCATCATTCCTGCACCTGTTTTTTCTCTTAGTTCTTTAACTAATGCAGCTGTAACCATTTTAAAATTCCTCCTTATATAAAAATAAGAGTAGAGCAGTTAGAGCCCCACTCTTTTATTAAAAACAATATTATTCTTCTACTTTTTCTTCGCTTTCGCTAACAACTTGTTCCATTGATTCTGCTTCTTCTGAAACATCTTGTTCTTCAGATGTTTCAAAGCTTTCACCTTGTTTTCCTTCAATAACTGCATTTGCCATAACATCAGCTATTAATTTAACTGCTCTTATAGCATCGTCATTTCCTGGAATTGGGTAATCTAAATCTTCTGGATTACAGTTTGTGTCTACAATTCCTACTGTTGGAATTCCTAATTTTTTAGCTTCTAATACTGCTATTCTTTCTTTTTTAGGATCTACTAAGAATATAACTCCTGGTAATTCGTTCATATCTTTGATTCCACCAAGATTTCTTTCTAGTTTTTCCATTTCTTTCTTTAAGATTATTACTTCTTTTTTAGGTAATACATCAAATGTACCATCTTGTTCCATTGTTTCTAATTCTTTTAATCTTTGAATTCTTTTTTGGATTGTATCAAAGTTTGTTAGCATTCCTCCTAACCATCTTTGATCTACATAGTACATTCCACTCTTGATTGCTGCTTCTTTCATGCATTCTTGAGCTTGTTTTTTTGTTCCTACAAATAGAACTGTTTTTCCTTCTTCTACTTGTTCTTTGATGAATTCATATGCTTCATCTATTTTCTTTGAAGCTTTTTGTAAATCGATGATGTGGATTCCATTTCTAGCTTGGAATATGTATTCAGCCATTCTTGGGTCCCATCTTCTTGTTTGATGTCCAAAATGAACACCTGCTTCTAGTAATTGTTTCATTGCAACTACTGCCATTTTCTTTTCCTCCCTTTTTGTTATAACTTCCATAAAGTATCTTTATTTATATGGACCTTAATTCCTTTGGTTTTAAGGCACTTCCATATAAACTCCTCTTTATGTGTTTTTTACGCTCATTATTATATCATATTTTTTCGTTATGTCAATAGTTTTCGAATATTTTTACACAAATAATTTTCAGCAGATTTCTATCATTCCATCATTTCTTATTTTCCCTTTTATTACTATAAATTGATTCATTCTATAATTCCTATAAACATAATCAGCTCTAGCATTGTAAGTTTTTATTTTTTAGCAAATCTCATCGCCTTTTCGCATCTTTATGTTAATCATCTCTATTTTTTCGCAAAAAATCAAACTAGTCCGGTGAGGAGGCTGAATCACACTTTGTTGCTTCGCATCATGTGCAATTCAGCCTCCCTCTCGTTCTAATTTTTATATTTAATTCTTTGTTTGAGCTCATTCTATTTTATCGCTACACAGGACTCAGAGCTACAATTAATAAAGTACTACACGAAAGCCTCTGTCGTCGCCGAAATCGGTCGTAGTGACGTGATAACGGTAGGCTGCAGGATAATCGCTACCATTGTTATAATAATTACCTCCTCGTAGGGCACAAGGACGGCTTGAATCAGAGGTATATTCTAGTGTCCATTCCCATACATTTCCTGCTATATCATATATTCCCTGTTTACTAAATGTATCACTTGAGCCTGTCGATAACAATATACCTAAACTTGAAGCTTTTACTCCATATGCCCCTGTTGTCCATGTTGAACCGTAATCTTTTGAATATTTAGAATTTTCATTTGTTATATTCCATAAATTATACCTATAATTTCCCCAACTTTCACTGTTTGTTTTTAACTCTGCTTGGCTTGTTCCTTTGTTTTCTAAATATTTTAATACTAAGTCCCATTGTACTCCAAACATTAAACTACTTGTATATTTTCCACTTTCCATACTATTTGCCAACATTTGAGCTTGACTACATGTCACATAATTATATGGATATGCATTTTGTTTTATTACAGGTATTTCTGTTGGTGCTGTTGTTGATGAACCTGATGTCTTAGGTGTACTTTCTATTCCTGTTTCATATTTTCCTACATAAAATCCTCCATTTTTATATACACTTTTTAACATTTTCTGTTTTAATTCTGTATATTTATCACTTGTTAATCCTGTTGCATCATCTACAGAATATTTATCTACATATCCATTTTTTCTATAATCATTTGTATATGTGTGTAAATCTGTTTCTATTTTTGTATATTCTTCTGCTGTAAAGTCTTTTATATTTAATCCAGCTGTTGGATATACTTCATCTGTTTTAGGCACCTCCACCCATACATATTGATTTCCGGTGCTGTCCTGTATAGTTAAACCTTTTGATAAGTTCGTTCCTTTTACTTGTGTAAATCCTTTTGGCAGATATGTTCCCTCTGACGTTTTTCCACTTATTGCTGTTATTGGTCCTCCATTTAGCTCTTCTCCTTGTTGCTTTGGCTCTGCAGTTACACTTACTCCTATTTTTGTTGAAAGATTTTCTTTTGTTTCATCTATTGGAGTCTTTAACAATTTTACTTTTACTGTCATTGTTGTTTCTTCTTGAGCTTTTAATGTTGTCTTATCAAGATTACATATTACTTCAAAATATTCTTCATTTGTGCTTGTTGCCTCTGCTGTTAAATCTGCTGATAAATCTTGACTTTTATTTTTTACTGTATATGTTGCTATTGCTGTTTCTCCTTTAGCTGTTAATCCTGACACACTTACTGTTCCTTCTGTTTTTTGGCTTTCATTTATTGTTGCAGTTGTTGTTCCATCTCCTTCTGTCGTCGGTGTCCCTATAAATTCTACTAAAAAATTATCTTGTTTTGATTCTCCTTTTGCACTTCCAGTTATGTTTAATCCTACATTACCTATTGCTGCATATCCTATTGCTACTAGTACAATTGCAAGCAATACTATTCCTCCTATAATTTTATTATTTGCTTTTCTCAAATCTTCTCCTCCCTCTTTTGTGTTTCTGCCAAAGGGATGCTTTTGACAGTTATACTATAAGTACATTTCTACATTATCATTTTGCATATTTCCTGTCAATACTTTTTTCGTATTTTGTTGTTTTGTGTTTAATATTTCCATTTTTACAACTCTTTTACTTCTATTTTATCTTTTATTACTACTGCATAGCTTCTTAAATTTGGTATTGCTTTTAATTCTTCTGTTTTAGTATATTTAAACTCTAATAATACTCCATATCTTTCTTCTAATAATAGTTACTATAAATTGTTCTTATTACCTCATTTGGTATAATAAATTTTAGTACTCCAAATTCATTTTCTTTTATTGTTAAATATCCTAAATAAAATAATAATGAAATTAGCTCTTTTTCTCCAAAACTTATTTCTGCATTAAATTTCTCTGTCAATTCACTCTCTACTGGTTCTTCTGCTACTATTTTTTCTAATAATTCTATTTTATTCATATTTTGACACAAATATTATTGGTAATACTTCTTCTTGCTTTTCTTCTGGCATGTCTATTTCTTTCATTAAATATTTTACATCTTCTTTATTAAATCCTAACATATCATTAAATTCTATATCTTTTGTTATATCATTGGCAACTTTTAATCTCGACTCAAACAATTCTCTAGTAATTCAATCTTAACATCTCTATTTGTATCAATTCTAGCCATAGTTCCAATTGGAATAACAGTCTTTCTGTCAATATGTCCAAAATTTTCCGACTTAATAATTGGTCCTTTAAATTCATCTCCAATAGTATCTAATAAAATACCTTCCAGTTTAATTCCACTTTCATGCGTGTAATTTCCAAGCCAAATTCCTTTTACTTTATCAAACACACCATTCTGTTTCATATAATATAAAAAATTGCTTGCCATAGCTGGCTCTGTTTCAAATCCTAATTCTTCTAAAAATAATATTTTGTTTTTAAAATCAATTGAATATTTTCCAGCAACCATACCTCTTGTCAAATTCAAATTACCACCAATAAGTTGTCCTTCTGCAACACCTTGTTGTATTATTTTATATTCTTCTCCTTTTACTCCTAATTCTAAACTTCCATCAACAAATCTTTTTAAAACCTCTTTTAAACTATAATCTGTTTCATCTGTTGCTACAGTTTTAAAATTAGTTCCACTAAAAGTTACTAATCCTGTTTTTTCTGTAATCATATTAGTTAAAGAAGTTATATCACTAAATCCACAAATAATTTTAGGATTTTTCTTTATATTTTCATAATCAATATATTCAAATGTTGAATTACTATTGTTTCCGCCTTTTGCACACCATATCATTTTTACATTTTTATCAGCAAACATCTCATTAATATCATCTGCTTTTTCTTTTGCAGTTGCACTGTAATTATTGGTATTAGAAAATATATTTTTAGAATATTTAACTTTAAACCCCAATTTTTCTATTATTTTCTTTGCTTTATTAAGTTCTTCTATGTTATCTCCTACAATAGGACTTGATGGCGCTATAACCCCTATTGTATCTCCTATTTTTAGTTTTTCTGGTATTATCATTTCTTCCTCCATTAATTTATTAATTCTATCAAAGCAGTTTCTAGTCCATATGCTTCTTTTTCAACTCTATAAGAATGTATTAAATCTGAATTACATACACTACAAATTCCGCAATCAATTATATTCTCTTTTTTTAATCCTGCTTGTTCGAGAATTATTTGATTTATTTTTACAGTATCAATCGCCCATCTATCTTCTCCATCTACCGGAGCAATTATTTCATCTATCTCCTTTAAATCTTTAAACTCATTATAAAATGGTTCTTGTACATCTTTATGAACTTTAAAATGGCATTTTCTGATACTTGGACATATGCAACAAATTATATCTGCTGGATTACATCCATAATCATTTTTCATTTTATTAACCGCTTCTACTGATATTCTTTGTAATGTTCCTCTCCAACCAGAATGGACATTTGCAATCACTTTTTTTACTGGATCAAAAAATAATAGTAAAATGCAATCTGCATTTGTTGTGGCTAATGCTATATTTTTTGTATCTGTTACTAACCCGTCAATTTGTGTATATTCATTTAAATTAAAATCTGGAGCATCATTTTTTACTTTTTGTTCTACTATTTTTATATTTTTGGTATGTGCTTGATTTGGTTTAGCTATATTTATATAGTCTATTCCTATTGAATCTGCTAATTTTTTATAATGATTTACTGCATTTTCATATTCTTCGCTTGTCAATGGTATAGTGTTTTTAGCTCTTGCTGTTCTAAAATTCTGGTCTAATCCTATTGCATATGCATGTTTTACTATATCACTATATTCTAGCAATTTTTTAAATTGCAAATATTCTATTCCATCTTTCTTTATATGAATAACATTTTCATTTGATAAATCTTTCATCTTTAAAATCCTTTCATTATATTTGATCTTATAAATCGTGGCCAGTCCCCAACTTTCTCAAAATCTCCTCTTTGCTCTTTTTGTCTATATAATTATAAGAATTTTCGCATCCTCCCATATTAAATGAACAAATACTTTTATAATCACAATATTTACATGGTGTTTTTTTATCTTTGTAATATGGTTTTAAATCTATATTTCCTCCAAGTATCTCTTTTGAAATTTGTTTAATAACCGTATACATATATTTTTGTAAATCTTTAAATTGCTCTGCCGTTACTCCACTAGTTTTCTTTTCGCTTAACTCTCCATCTTTTCCTATATATGCTGGGACAAGTGCTGAACTTCCATTTTGTAAATTTTTGTCATGTAATTTTACTACTTTTACATCTGCCAGAATTAGGCCTTTCATCTTAAAATTTGCTCTTATTTTTTCTTCTATCTCTTCTTGCTCCATTCTCTTATTTGATTTTATCATTTGTTCTAGCATACTAAAATATAGTACTCCTGCTGGCATTAAATCTTCTTCTTTACATGCTGCATCTAAATATGTCAATAATTGAATTTGCAACCCTGCATATACTTCATTTAAGTCTATATTTTTAGCTGATGATTTATAATCTATTATTCTTAAATATTTTCCATCTTCTCCTTGTGCTGTGTCTATTCTGTCTATTTTTCCTATTATCTCTATTCTTTTTCCATCTTCTAATGTTAATCTTATTGGCTTATATTTACCTTTGTCGCCAAATTCTACTTCTGTTCCTAATACTTCAAATCTACTTTGCACAATTGTTTCAATTATATATTTTAATGCTTTTTTTATTATCTTTTTTAATCTTACAACTAATGCTCGATATTTTGCAGTTGATGTGAATATATAATTTTTATTTTGTTTTAATTTTGCATCAATTATTTTATTTATTATTTCTGATAATTGTTCTTCTGTAATCTCTTCTAATTTTATATCTTGAGATTTTACCGTTTCAAAGAATTCGTCTATTACCTCGTGAATAAATGTTCCTGTATTTAAAGTTTGAATTTTTAACTCTTCTTGTGGTTTAATTTTTAGTCCATATTGCAAATAATAAGAAAATGGGCAACTTTTGTATCTTTCTAATTTTGAAATACTTGTTATTAATGTATCTCCATATAATCTATCAATATTATTTTGCTCTATCTTTTCTGGAATATTCGTATAACTTAAACCTTTTAAACTCTGTTGTAGTTTTTCATTCCATTCTGCATCCTTTTTATAGAAGTCATAAACATAATACCAAATTTTATCAATACTATCTTGCTCTTTCAATTTACTTAAATTTGCTATCAGTTCTTCATAAGTTGTTTTTTTATTTAATATCTCATTTTTGCTTTCTATCACATCACTTTGTTCTTGTATTCTGGGATATATTTTCTTAATTCTATTTATCAACATTGATGGTCTTAATGCCTTTCCTTGTAAATCAGCAGATGAATATGATAAATATAATTTTTCTTCTGCCGTTGTAAATGCTTTATATATATTGAAACTATCTTCATATAATTTATCTATTGTTCCTTTTGCAAGTTCAATTCCATCTTGTTTTAATATATCTCTATCTGTATCATTTAAAAAACCTTCATCTTTACGAACACTTGGAAATTCACCATCATTTAGTCCTATTATAAATATTGCTTTTACTTTATGACTTCTCGACCTATCTACATCTCCCATTATTACCTGATCTTGCGTTCCTGGTATTTTTGTTAAACTACTATTTTTAAATCCTATTTTTAATATTTGATTATATTTATCAATTGTTATTTTATCATCACTAAATACAAGTACTATTTCATCTAATACTTCTATTATGGTTTGCAAACTATTTTCATATTCATTTGCCAAGTCTAATTGACCTACTTTGTTTAACTCTTCTATTTTTTGCTGTACTTTTTTAAATATTTGTTGATCTATTAAAAACTCGTATATTACTTTTGAAATTCCCTTTACTGTTTTGTTTTCATCTATTTTATATTTTAAGTTCATTAATGGGTTTACTAAATCTTTTCTAATTTGCTCTAATCTTTCGATTTCTTCTTTGTCTTTTTCTTCGTAATTTCCATATGTAAATTCTTTCTTCCATTTGTTTTGTTTTATACCCCATTTTAAGCAATATTTTTCCAGTTTAAATATGTCATCTTCTTCTATATTAGAAAATCCTGTTTTTATATAATTAAACACAGCTTCATATGACCAATTTTTTATAAATATTTCTAAAATTGCAAGCACATATTGTATTACAATATTTTGATTTAAGTCTCTATTTTCATCTATAAATATTGGAATATCATATTTATCAAATATCGCTCTTGCTAAACTTGAATATGTAGATATATTTTTTGTAATTATAGATATATCTTTATATCTATATCTGTGATCTCTTACTAATTTTAGAATATTTTTTGCAACTTCTTCTATTTCTGAATATTGATTTTTAGCTAAGAATAGTTGTATGTTTTCTACTTGATTATTATATTTTTTAGGCTTATTATCATATAAATTTTGTTCCAAATGTTTTAGTTCCATACTTTTAAATCTATATGGATTTTCTAATTTTATCTCATCTATTTTAGCCTCACAGTTTTGTGCTACTTCTAATAGCTTATTTACTGTTACTTGATTAGAATAAAATATGTCTGTATCTGGATTTTTGATGTCATGCAATTCATCTGTGCAGATTGTTATTGTTACTTGCTTTGCTATTTGAACAAGTTTTTCTATAATTTGATATTCCTGACTTGTAAATCCTGCAAATTCATCTATATAAATAACTGCATCTTTAAACATATTTGTATTTTCTATATTCTCTGCTAAGATTGTTAATAAATCTGTTTCATCTATGTATTTTCCTGATAGTTGCTCTTCAAATCCATTATATACAATACTCAAATCTGTTAATTTATTTTTTAAATATATGTCTTCTTGCTTGTCTATTTCTTCACTTAATTGCTCTACACTAATTCCATGTTTTTTAAATTCTGTTATTGCAGTATCAAGCATGTCTACATTTTCGTCTGTTTTTCCTAAAAACTTTAGTTGTTTTTTATTGTTATTTAATATTGAATATATGAGCATTGCTTTTCCACATTTGCTTAAGTTTGTTTCTGTTTTTCCACCAGTTTCATTTATTACTCTATATGCCATTCTGCTTAGTGTTACTACTTCTGCATTCAGTACTGCTCGTGTGCCTATTGCTTCCATGAGTTTCTTTTCTGCTGTGAATGAGAATTGCTCTGGAGTTATTATTAATATTTTATTTTCTTTTTTTATTTTTTGTGCTATTTCTCTGTAACAGTACTCACTCTTTCCTGTTCCAGCCCTTCCATATATTATTCTAAAACTCATATATTCCTCCATATCTTTTTTGTAAATTATATATTATGCTATATTAAAAGTCAATTGTTACTAGTTAATGGTGTACTTTAAATATAAGTTTAAAATAGTAACCTAATATTTTGCATATTTCAAAAAAGCTCTTGTCAAATAGATGTAATTATGTTATATTATATTTGTACCAACTTTCGCGTACAATTGCAACTTAGTTTTGAGACAATTTTTAGTTTTTTCAAATTTTTTTGAAATCAAATTAGAAAATCACTCGTTAAAATTTTACAAAGATTGGATGTGATGTGTAGTCATACTTTTATTAATTACGCTATTTTTTATAGCTTATTAAACATATGAAAAAACAACGTTGTAAAAAATTAAAATATATTATATAATAGGAGGTATCAATATGATTATAACACCACAATTAGATAATCAATTAAAATTAAAAAGTGATATCGTGTTTAAAGCTTTTTTTAGCAGAAATGAAAATAAATATTTCTTAAAAAACTTTCTTGAAGTTATTTTAGGCGAAAACTTAGAAATAAAAAAAGTTTTACATGATGTAAGATTGGAACAATTAGCTAAAGAACAAAAATATGGAATTTTGGATTTAGGTGTAGAATTAGCTAATGGAAAATTTATTAATGTTGAAATTCAATTAAGAAATTTTAACAACATTGAAGAAAGAACTACATTTTATGCTAGCAAAAAGATAACAGAACAATTAGGAAATGGTACAAATTATAGCAATTTAAAACCAGTTATTATAATTGCCATTTTAGATTATTCTTTTATAAACTTGCCAGATTATTTTACAGAAACTGTTAGAGTCTCTATTAATAATAGAGATTATGAAATCAATAATAATGTCAAATATTATTACATAGAATTAAGTAAATTTAGAAATCAAAATCCAGATATGTCTGTGCCACTTAATCAATGGCTAGCATTCTTGGATATGGAAAGGAGTGATCTTTTAGATATGGCTAAAAAGAAAAATAAAGTAATCAAAAAAGCTGTTGAAAGTTATGAAGTTTTAACAGGTGATGAAGAAGTTAAAAGATTGGCTGAAATTAAACTTATGTCAGATTTAGAAGAACATTCCGCATTAGCTACTGCAAAAGCTAATGGTAAAGCACGTGGACTTAAACAAGGACACAAACTAGGCTTAGAGGAAGGAAAAAAGCTTGGCTTAAGAAAAGGTGAAAAACTTGGCTTAGAAAAAGGTGAAAAGCTTGGCTTAGAAAAAGGTGAAAAGCTTGGCTTAGAAAAAGGTATAAAAGAAGGTAAAATTGAAATGATTATAAATTTATTACAAGAAAATATGTCTTTAGAAAAAATAAGTAAAATTTCAGGTTTAACTATTGCAGAAATTAAAAAAATCCAAGAAAAAAATAAGTAATTATATTACACTTTCCTCTTTATTTTTCACATAAAATATATTATAATGAATTTATAAAAAACAAAAAGGATAAAATGAATATGAATAAAGAATTTTATGAAATAACTAAGGACTTAATTAATAACCCAACTGTTTTGCAAATGAAAAAGTATAAGCAGCACTATGACACTACTTGTTATAATCATTGCATTGAAGTTGCATACTGGTCATATCTATTTTGTAAAAAGTATAATTTAGATTATGTTTCAATAGCAAGAGCTGCAATACTTCATGATTTATTTTTATATGACTGGAGACATTCTAAAGCAATGTTGCAAGGATGGCATGCATTTAAGCATCCACAAATTGCATTAGAAAATGCTTCAAAAGTATGCGACTTAAACGAAAAAGAAAAAGATATAATTTTAAAGCATATGTGGCCTGTAACACTGTTTCAATTTCCAAAATATAAAGAAAGTTTTATTATAACTATTGCAGACAAATTAAGTGCATTAAAATCTTTTTACGAATATTATGAATCTCATATAATGAAAAAGAAATTAATTAGATATGCCTATGTCTTCTTTGCATTTACAGTTTTTAAACTTCATATATAAATGTATATTTCCTACATATTGGTAAATAATATGTAGGAATATTTTGTTTTATTAGAAAGGATTTCACTATGAATAATGTAAAAATAGGAAACAAAGAAGCAATAGCCTTATTAGTAACTATTACTTTTAATCATATAATTTTAAATGTTACAAAATCTATTATAAGTTTAACTTCATCAGCATCTTTATTAAACATTCTTTATATAAGTATTTTAGTTATTATTTACACTTGTGCAATATGCTATTTTTTAAAAAAGTTTCCAACATTTGATATAATTGATATCTCAAATTATCTTGGTGGCAATGTTCTAAAATGGATTATTGGTTTAGCATATGTTGCATATTTTATATTTTTGGCTGGAATTCTATTGCATCTGTTCTCATCATTTTTACAAATAATATATTTTCCTACAACCAAATTATTTTATATTATATTACTTTTTCTAATCTCTGCAATTTCTGCATGTAGTATGAAACATAATTCAGTATATAGAGCTATTTTTATATTTTTTCCATTTTTATTTTTTAGCATTATACTTTTATTTTTAGCTAATTTCTCTTATTACGAAGTGGAAAAAATTTATCCTATTTTCGGCAATGGTTTATTTACAACTTTTGTCACTGGTTTATGTAATATATTTGCATTTCAAGCATTAGCATATATTTACTTTATGCCACCATTATTAAAGAACCCAGAAGAACTAAAAAAGATTTCAGTAACAGCTATTGTATTGTCATCTGTCTGCTTACTATTGAGTATTGCAGTAATTATATTCATGTTTAGTGGATTTTTAAAAACTAATGAATTGATGCCCTTGTACTCTGCTACCAAATATGTTAAATTTGGTACATTTTTCAGCAAAACAGATTCTATTTATTTATTAATTTGGATAATCGCTTTTATGAGTTATTTAAGTATTACTTTAAAATTCTCAAATAATATTTTTAGAAAGCTTACAAACTTTCAAAATGAAACACTATTTAATATATTAATAGCATTTGGTATTTTTCTTGTTAGTTTATGGCCAAAAAATTATGCTTTTTCCACATATTGCTCTAACATTGTGTATAAATACTTTTTCTTTATTCTGGTCATTGGAATTAGCTTTATCTTATTATTTTTTGCAAGCATAAAAAAAGCTACAAGGAGGTGGTTAAAACGAGTAAAAATGCAATCAAAATTATAGCATTTCTTATATTGCTAACCATTTTTATTAGTGGTTTTTCAAGTTCATATACCTCTCATAATCTAAACAAACTTGCCTATGTTTTAGCATTAGGAATTGATGTTGGTGAAAATGCAAAAATAAAAGTAACTGCACAATTTGCAAAATCAGACTCATTTTCTCCTAATAGTAGTTCATCAGATAACTCTAGTCAATTAGTCTTAGTTTCTGGAGAAGCAAATTCTATTTATGGATGTCTAAATCTTATAAATAGTTACATGGGAAAAGAAGTTAATCTTGCTCATTGTGGTATAGTTATATTCTCAGAAGACTTTGCTAAACAACGGTATTTCATCCCAAATATATAGTCTGCTTAATAATGAAGAATTTAGACCAACTACACATTTAGTAATCAGCACATGTCCTGCCTCAGATTATTTGTCTAATATAAAGCCTAATCTAGAAAAAATAACTACAAATTATTATGAAACTTTTTCTATAACAAATAAATTTACTGGATATTTTCCTGATGTTACAGTCGGTGAATTTTTTAACACTCTTTCAGATGGTTGTTGCGGTAGTACTGCAATTCTTGGCGGACTTAATGAAAGTGCCCGTAAAAAATCAGAAAATTCAGAAAGCTCAGAAAAATCAGAGAGCTCAGATAACTCAGAACAAACTATCCTATCAGAAAAAGATGAAAGTGTTGTTACTAATCCAGAAGATTTAACCGCAGGATCTAGTTCAATTCAGGGAAAACGTGGTACCGAAAATATTGGTATAGCTGTTTTTGATACTGATAAACTATGTGGGAAGCTTACGGCTACCGAAACAATCTGTCACTTATTAATAAAAAACAAAGTAGATTCATCTGTAATCTCTATTGATAATCCGTTCCAAAATGGTAATGCTAAGGAAAAAATAGAATTAAGTATATCTCCAATAACAAAATCTCACATTAATGTTAATATCGAAGATAACATTCCAAATATTTATCTTGAAATAAATATAGAAGCCTCTATTCTTACACTTGAAGACAATATCGAATATGAAAAAACAGAAACACTTGATAAATTTTCTAGTGCTACAGAAAACTATTTAGAAAAAGATTTTTCTAATTATTTTAACAAAATTTCTAAAGAATTGTGTACAGATATAGATTGTTTTTCATATAAAGCTCTTGCTCACTTTAATACTAAACAAGAATGGGAAAACTATAATTGGAAAGAAAAGTTTAAATCTGCAAAATTTCATACAAATATAAAAGTAAATGTAATCTCTAGTCAAATGATTACTAAAACTTAAAGAGATACAGATAATTTCTGTATCTTTTCTCATTCCTTAAATCCTTTTCCCAGCACTTCTCTTGCATTGCTAACAACAATAAAACATTTGTCATCAATCTTTCTTGCTATATCTTTAATCTGTACAGTGTCATTCCTTGAAGCTGCACAAAGTAATATTAACTTTTTTTCAGATTCATACATTCCCTTGCCATATAATCCAGTAACACCTCTTTTTACTTTTTCACTAATTGCTTTAGAGATTTCTTCATTTTTATCTGAAATAATGAATAGCAATTTGGTATAATATACTCCTTCAAAAATTATGTCTATCATCTGTCCATATAAATAAATTGCAATTGCAGAATAAAGTCCTATTTCAATATGTTTGAAAAATAATACATTAAAAAAAATGATAATAATATCCATAATAATTAGGTATTTACTCATAGAAATATATGGATTATATCCTTTAATTACAGTTACTATTAAATCAGTACCACCTGTTGACGCTCCAACTTTTAATATTATTGCTGTACCTATCCCAATCAATGCCCCGTCCATAAATACAAGCTAAAAATCTATCATTTGTAATTGGAGGATATTTATCAAATATATCTATAAAAGCTGATAAACTAATCGTTCCTATTAAAGATTTAGCAAAGAATTCTTTACCAAGTCTATATCCTGCAAATATAAACAATGGTATATTTAACGCCATTATCATTGCCCCCATAGGTATCTTTAATAAATAATATGTTATTGTTGCTATACCAGATAATCCTCCAGATGATAATTGATTCGGTAGTAAAAAAGAGGATGTTCCAAATGCCATTATTCCAGCTCCAACAACAGTTCCTAAAATATTTATTATTCCTTTCCTTCTTTGAATTTCATCCATAAAAAATCACCCTTATTACAATTATTTGTAATATTAGGTGATTTTATTCTAAATAACTATTTTTTCTCCTGTTTGTGGGTTATACTCCTCCATTATAGTTTGTGGTTCTACTTTTAGTATATCTTTAAAATCATATACATAAGTTGGTATTTCTTTTCCTAAATTCTCTCTATTTATTTTTATTATTATTGGTTCTATATTTTCTTGAAAATCATGAACCGTCATCTCATATGAGTTACCCTTTGTTATACAATATGTCATGTTTTGCATTGCTGTATCATCATAAGTAGTAGAAATAGATATATTGTAATTCAATATATAAAAATTATCTGGATTTTTGTATACTAAATTCTTTATTTTTTCTATTTCTGCTTCTAATTCTATAATTTTATCTTTTTTCAAGTTCTCACTAAATTCATTATCTTTTCCATCATAATTAACTAAATTTATATCTATAAAATAATTGCTTCCTTTTTGATAATTCATGTATGTATATTGAGATGCGTTTCTTTCTGTTAATGTATATAAATTCTTTAATCCAACATCATTTTTTTCATAAATGTTTCCAGCATCTGATAAATATCTATTATAAATAGCTATATAATCCGAATATTTTGCCATATCGATTTCTATTATATCATTTTCTCCCCAAAAAACATTAATTGTTTTAGGAGAAAATTCAAATTCTGTTATCTTTCCTTTTTTATATTTTTCAACAAATAGCTTAGTCTGTTCTTCAACATCACCATAATCTGCCACTTCTAATTCTCCTGCTAAATTAGTTGTCAAATTTTTTCTTATCAAACTATAGTATGCTGATTTTCTTAAGATTTCTTCCATTGGAGCATTAGAGGTAAATAACTTATCAAATGTTATTTTTTCTCCTGTTGTTAAATCATAATTTAATCCTTTAAAACCTTGATAAAAACCATCTCCGTCATCATCTTTTTTTGCTACATAGCTAACCTCAAAAGAAAGAGTATTAGCAAAATTAGCTGTATTATTAACATTAACTATCACATTTATAACCTCATTTAAATCAGTTACTTTTTCTTTATAAAAATTCAATGCAGCAGACTCTAAGTCTTTATTGATATTATTTTGAATAACATTATTGTTTAATCCACTTATTTGGCAATAAGTTATTTCTACTTTATCTTTTGTAGCTCTCTTTTCTGTAATTGTTAGATCATTTTGGTTATATGTCCCCTTCAAATCTATACCATTCACATTTTTTTGTGATTCGTTTTCATTATTTTCTTGAGCTATATCATCATCTATTTCTATATTTTTATATATTACTGCTCCTAATGTTATTGTTATACATATAATACAAAAAATCACTACAAAAATTACTTTCCCTTTAGTAGTTTTGAACATAACCAGCCTCCTTTGCTACATTCTGTCCTCTTTCAGATTTCATTGCATTTAATAATTTTCTAGCATCACTATCTTGCCCTTCATTCTTTTTTATAATAGCATAATATTGATTTTGTAATCCATATAAACCTGTTTTTATATTCTCATATGTTGGATCTACACCATCAATTGCTAATAATTTCATTTTATCTGTTGTATACATTGTCATTGCATTATAATAGAATGAATATCCTATTGAATTTTTAGTATTTGTATAATCAGATATGACATTATTTATATTAGTAGAATCATATGGCACATTTTCTAGGACAGGTTCTATCATTTTCTTGCCTTTCATTACTAATGATGACATCCATTGTTGACTCTCTGATTTTTCTGGCATTTGATATGCTATTATTTTATCATTTTCACCACCGACATCTTTCCAGCTTTTTATTTTTCCAGAATAAATGTCTTGAAGTTGTTCTAATGTTAGACCATCTACATTATTATCTGTATTAACAAAAAAGACAAATGCATTTTTTACAATTGGAACAATTTCTAATTCTACACCATTTTCCTTAGCCAAGCTCTGTTCTTCATCAGATGGATATGTAGTTAAAATCAAATCTGTATCACCATTTATTAAATGTTTATATATATTTGTTTTACTTTCATATGTTATATCTATATCTTTTTCATCTGTTCCTGTAAAATCTGATTTAAAAGCTTCTGCAAGTGGTAGTGTTTCAATTGAACATTCCATTTTAGGATAGTTATCTATTGAAAATATTTTCTCTTGATTTTTTATATTTTTCTTCTCTTCCGGATCTATTATTGGTTTAGTTTTATCTTTTGTAAAATATATATATCCTAAACCACATCCAACAACAACTAAAATCATTATTATTACTAATAATATATTTATTACTCTTTTGTTCTTTTCCATATATTTCCCCTTTTATTTATGATCTTCTAAAAATTCTGGATATTTTTCCAAAACATCTAATTGCAATCTACCAGGTTTTATGTCTTTATCTTGTTTAACAATTAAGTCCAAAGTATACATTTCTTTTAATTTTTGTATATTTTCTCTTTTATGTCCTATTACATTATTTGCATCTTGTGGATTAACTGTTACTTGCACTTTTTTTACTTTTACATTTAATTGTTTGATTTTTGCAAGAATTGTATCATACCACAATCCAGATTCAACTAGTTGTCTAAATGCTGGATGATATGGTCCTGCAACAACCTCGCTTCCTTCTATATTAGGATCTGTTATTTCATCAGTATTTTGCAATCCTACTCTAATTACTTCTATTCCCTTTTTATTAAACATAGCCACTAGTTCTTTGCAAGTTTCTACAGCTTGTACTACTGTCAATGGAGTATATTTTTCATCCAAAAATTCTTTTTCCAATTTAGTATTTTTTATGACTAAAACTGGATATATTCTTACCATTTTAGGTTTTAATTTTATTAATTCCTTAGCTGTATTTATCTCATCCAATCTAGTACTGTCTGGTAATCCAACCATCATTTGGTGTCCCAATTTAAAACCACGCCACCTGATCATTTTAGACGCTCTTTTCACATCTTCAAAAGTATGTCCTCTATTTGACCTTTTTAAAATATAATCATTTGCTGATTGAACTCCTAGTTCAATTGTTTCAACTTTATATTTTTTTAACCTTTTTAATACTTTTTTATCTATGTAATCTGGCCTTGTAGATACTCTTATTGAATCAATTTTCCCTTGTTTTATGTATTCATAAGCTGTTTGCAAAAACTCTTCTTGTTTATTTTCGTCTATACCTGTAAAGCTTCCACCGAAAAATGCAACTTCTTTTTTTGCATCTTTATCTTTTATATTATCTAAGTAAAAGTCAATTGTCTTTTTTACATCTTCATTTGTTATCATTTTCTGCTGTCCACTAATTGATCTTTGATTACAAAATATACAATCATTTGGACATCCTAAATGTGGTACAAATATCGGAATTATATAATGTTTTTTCATAATTTCACCTCTTTTACTTTATATTTTGTAATGCTTTTCTAGCAGCTTCCATTTCCGCAAGTTTTTTTGATTTTCCTGTTCCCTCTGCCAATTTTTTATGATTACATTCAACTTGTGCTTCAAATGTTTTGTCATGATCTGGCCCAGTTTCTTTTATTATTGTATATTTAATTTCTACTTCTCCATGTTCTTGTAATTTTTCTTGTAAAACAGTTTTATAATCTTTTTGGCCTACATGCTGACTTGCAATTTTTATTGGCTCTTTCAAATTCTCTATAATAAATTTTTGTGCTTCTCCTAATCCTCCGTCTAGATATATAGCAGCAATTACTGCTTCTACACTATCAGCTAAAATTGCTGGTCTTACTTCTTTATTAGCTGTTCTTTCTGACTTGCCAAGATACAAGAAATCACTAAAATCATGCTTTTTTGCAATTTTATATAAACTCTCTTCACATACTACTGTTGCTCTGACTTTAGTCATTTCTCCTTCTTTTAAATTTTTATAATTTTCATATAAATAAATACTTGAAATAAATTCCAAAATGCTGTCACCTAAAAATTCTAATTTCTCATTGCTTTCTACTCCATGTTCATATGCATATGATGTATGTGTTAAA
This sequence comes from uncultured Clostridia bacterium, assembly GCA_928721565.1. GTDB lineage: Bacteria > Bacillota > Clostridia > TANB77 > CAG-508 > CAG-269. Next base: position 660,652 of record OV788638.1, on the reverse strand, counting down.
GCTTTTTTTAGCAATTCTTTATCTTTAAATGTATAACCTATATTGCTCTGTAATTTTTCCATACTTTGTCTTTCATTCCTTTCTTATTTGTTCTTTTAATTTACCCAATTATATTATATACTATTTTACGTTTTTTTCAAGTTTTTTCGCTAAAATATCCTTACAAAAAATAAAAGAACGAATTATTTCGTTCTCCTTTTATTTTATACATTTTCTTTTATGTAGTCTACTACATCTCCTACTGTAACAACTTTTTCTGCATCAGCATCTGGAATTTCTATATCGAATTCTTCTTCTAATGCCATTACTAATTCTACTATATCTAATGAATCAGCTCCTAAATCATCTATAAATGATGCTTCCATTGTAACAGCTGTATCAGCAACACCTAGTTGCTCTACAATTATTCCTTTTACTTTTTCAAAAACTTCTTCTGAACTCATTACAAGTTCACCTCCTCTCATGTGCTAAATGATATCTGTTATTATTAATCAAATTTCACCTGTAACATTTATATTATATGTTCACTATTTTGTCAAGCATATTTATAATATTTTTTGTTTTTTATACTACCTATTCAGTATTTGGTTTCAAAGCGTTTAGTTTCAAGCATTTGCTCTATTTTTTTCGAACTCTTCTATCATTTTATCAACTGCTTTATTTTCTACAAATTTTTCAGCTTGTTTAATTGTAAATTCGAAAAGTGTTTCATCACTGCTTCCGTGTGCTTTTACCACAGGTTTCTTTACTCCTAAAAATAATGCTCCTCCATAAGATTTATAATCCATTGTTTTCTTAAATCTATTTATTGCAGGAAGACATGGAACTGTGCATATCTTTGAAAGTAAATTTTGTGTTAGACTTTCTGATAGTGTTCTTTTTACAAATTTTCCAAGTCCTTCTGTTGTTTTTAAGAATACATTCCCCGTAAAACCATCTGTCACTATTGCATCTATTTCTCCTGAAAATGCATCTCTACCTTCAACATTTCCAACAAAGTTAATTCCTAGTTCTTCTGATTTTTCTTTTAATAATTTATAACTCTCTTTTACTAGTTCATTTCCCTTTGTCTCTTCAGTTCCTATATTTAACAACCCTATTGCAGGATGCTCTATTCCAAATGTATTTTTTAAATATATTGTAGACATTTGGGCAAATTGTAATAAATTAATAGGTTTACAATTTGTATTTGAGCCTGAATCTATCAACAATAATTGACTTTTATATGCTGGAAGTATACCTGCTAATGCTGGTCTATCAATCCCCTTTATTCTTCCAACAAGCAATGTTGCTCCTGCTAATAATGCTCCTGAATTTCCAGCAGAAATAAATACATCTCCTTCATTATTTTTTAACATTTTAAAGCCTACTACCATTGATGAGTCTTTTTTGTGCTTTATTGCTACTGTTGGCTGATCTTCCATTTCTATTGTCTCTGTTGCATTCTTGATTTTTAGTCTTGAAGATACTTCTTCTAGTTCTTTTCCTGTAAATTCCTTTATTTTGTTTCTAATAATATCTTCTTTTCCTATTAGTGTAACATCTGCTTTTACTTGATTTATAGCCTTTAATGCTCCTTTTATATTAGCATCTGGTGCATTATCTCCACCCATTGCATCTAACAATATATTCATACTTTATTTCATTCCCTTTCTTTATGTTATTCTTAATAATTATGATTATTCGTGATGTTTCTATTTTATTATTGTTTTATTAAAATTGCAATAGATTTATAAAAAAAGAACACAAAATGTGTTCTTTTTATTGTTGTAATTCATCGTCTTCTTGTTCTTGAGAAGGTTCTACTATTCCTTTTTCTTCTGCTGTCAATCCATTAGCATGTTTTTCTTTATTTTCTTGTAATTTCTTCTTTGCTGCTTCCATCTTTTCTTGTTTTATTCCATCTAATCCTTTTTCAGCTACATCAAATATCTGATACTCATCCATATTTTGTAATATCTTAGTAAATTCTTTATGCTTATTTGTATGAACTTCTTCTTTATTTTCTTTTTCTTCCTTATTTTCTTCTTTTTTAGGTTCCTCTTGCACATTATCATCTTTTTTATAAATTTTATTTCTAATATTTGTAAAGAATTTTTTAATTTTGGCTAATCTAGGGTGTTTTTGCTCAAATTCACTTACCTCTACCATAGATTTTCCTTCTTCTTTTTCTTCCATTACTTTTTGTACATTCTCTGCAAGTTCTTCTTCAGTCATTTCTTTAACCTGGCTATTATCTTTAGTTGCAGATTTTAATTGTTCCATTTTTTTAGCCTCTTTACCTGTTGCCTTCATTTTCCAATCAATTGCTTTGTCACTTGTTTTTATAGATTCTATACTATATCCTTTTATTAATCTATTAGCATAAAAATTAGTCTTTGATATTTGAATTGATAACTTATTTGACATCATTTTTAAATCTTCATCACTAACTTTTTCAAACTTACCTGATTTTCCATTAGTTTTTAATAGTTCTCCACTATTTTTTCCATACTTTTCATTATTTTCTGCACGTCTTTTATTAGTTTTATCTAATTCTTCTTTTACAGATTTTCTATCATTATCTGATATATCTTTGGATTTCAATTTTGACTGTAATTCTTCTACCTTAGCCATTAGTTTTTCATTTTCTTCGTCTAGTTTTCCTTGTTCTTCAGTTAATTTTGATATTTGTACTCTATTTTTCAATTCAGTATCAATTTCATCTTTAATAGTTGTTACCTTTTCTTTAAATTCAACTAAATGTTTAATTTTAGGTAAGTTCTCTTTGATTTTTTCAAGTTGTTTCTTTTGTTTCATGTAATTTTTTGTTATTTCTCCTCTAGCCTGAGTATCTTTCTTGTCGTTAATTTCATTACTATGATTATCTTCTAATTCCTTCATCTTTTCATCTAATTTTCCATTTGAATATTCTTCAAATTGTACTTCCCATTTTTGTTTTTTATCTTTCATATATAAATCCTCCCTTTACATATCATACAAATTTATTATACTATACTTGGTACAATTTGTCAAATTTTATGTTAATGTAATATTTTTTTAATATTTCTGTAATAAATTTGTAATATATGAATACAACAAAAAGAAGCCAATTTCTTGACTTCTTTCTATATAATAATTCAGTTATTATTCAATTATATCAGCAACAACACCTGAACCAACTGTTCTACCACCTTCACGAATAGCGAATCTTAATCCTTTTTCGATAGCGATAGGTGTGATTAATTCGATTGTCATTGATACGTTATCACCAGGCATAACCATTTCTGTTCCAGCAGGTAATTCGATAACACCTGTTACGTCTGTTGTTCTGAAATAGAATTGTGGTCTGTATCCGTTGAAGAATGGAGTATGTCTTCCACCTTCATCTTTAGTTAAAACGTATACTTCTGATGTGAATTTTGTATGTGGATGAATTGTTCCTGGTTTACATAGTACTTGACCTCTTTCGATGTCTTTTCTATCAATACCTCTTAATAATGTTCCGATATTGTCACCAGCTTCAGCTTGGTCTAATAATTTTCTGAACATTTCTACACCTGTAACAACAGTTTTTCTTCTTTCTGTTGATAGACCGATAATTTCAACTTCGTCAGAAACTTTAACAATTCCTCTTTCTACTCTACCTGTTGCAACTGTTCCACGTCCTGTAATTGTGAATACGTCTTCAACTGGCATTAAGAATGGTTGATCGATTGGTCTTTCTGGTGTTGGGATATAGCTATCAACTGCATCCATTAATTCTTTGATTGGAGCATAAACTGGATCATTAGGATCTGTTGATGTGCTCTCTAATACTTTTAATGAAGATCCTTTTACGATTGGAATATCATCTCCTGGGAAACCATATTCTGTTAATAGATCTCTAACTTCCATTTCAACTAATTCTAATAATTCTGGATCATCTACCATATCACATTTATTTAAGTAAACAACGATGTATTTAACACCTACTTGTCTAGCTAATAAGATGTGTTCTCTTGTTTGTGGCATTGGTCCATCAGCTGCTGATACAACTAATATTGCACCATCCATTTGAGCTGCACCTGTGATCATGTTTTTAACATAGTCAGCATGTCCTGGGCAGTCTACGTGTGCATAGTGTCTTGTATCTGTTTCATATTCTACGTGAGCTGTGTTGATTGTGATTCCTCTTGCTTTTTCTTCTGGTGCTCCATCGATTTGATCATAAGCTTCAAATTTAGCTTTTCCTAATAATGATAAATATTTTGTAATAGCAGCAGTTGTTGTTGTTTTTCCATGGTCAACGTGTCCGATTGTACCGATGTTAACGTGTGGCTTTGTTCTTTCAAATTTTGCTTTTGCCATTTTTATTCCTCCTTATTTTTTATAGGTGATTCTCTCACCATATTTTATTTTTTAATATTAATAACTTTTTTACGCACCTGTATTTTATAACATATTTATTAAAAATGCAAGCACTTTTTCTAAATCAATAGAAATTATTCAGCTTTCTTTCTTGAAGCAACAATTGTTTCAAGTACAGATTTTGGAACTTCTTCATAATGAGATGGTTCCATAGAGTATGATCCTCTACCTTGTGTTTTTGAACGTAAATCTGTTGCATATCCGAACATTTCAGATAATGGAATAAATGCATGTATTTCTTGCATTCCATCATTTGCATCCATACCTTCCATTCTACCACGTCTAGAGTTTACATCTCCTATAACATCTCCCATGTATTCTTCTGGAACTGTTATTTCTACTTTCATAATTGGCTCTAAGATAACTGACTTAGCTTGTTTACATCCTTCTTTGAATGCCATAGATGCAGCAATCTTGAATGCCATTTCTGATGAGTCAACTTCATGGTAAGAACCATCAACTAATGATACTTTGAAGTCGATTACTGGATATCCAGCTAAAATACCGCTTTCAGCAGCTTCTCTCATTCCTTGTTCAATTGGTTTAATATATTCTTTTGGAACTGCTCCTCCAACGATTTTGCTTTCGAATTCAATTCCTTTTCCTGGCTCTAATGGTTCCATTTCAAACCATACATCACCGTATTGTCCTTTACCACCAGATTGACGAATAAATTTACCTTGAACTTTTACTTTATTTCTGATTGTTTCTTTGTAAGCAACTTGTGGTTTACCTACATTACATTCTACTTTAAATTCTCTTTTTAATCTATCTACAATTATGTCTAAGTGTAACTCACCCATACCTGCAATGATTGTTTGACCTGTTTCTTGATTTGTATATGCTTTAAATGTTGGATCTTCTTCAGCTAATTTTGCTAAAGCAATTCCCATTTTTTCTTGAGCTGCTTTATCTTTTGGCTCAATAGCAATATCAATAACTGGTTCAGGGAATTCCATTGATTCTAGAATTATTGGATGATCTGGATCACATAAAGTATTTCCAGTTGTAACATCTTTTAATCCTACTGCAGCCGCAATATCACCAGCATATACTTTTTCAATATCTTCTCTGTGATTTGAGTGCATTTGTAGAATTCTACCAACTCTTTCTTTTTTATCTTTGCTAGAATTTAAAACTGTTGATCCTGTTTCTAATACACCTGAGTATACTCTGAAGAAACATAATTTTCCTACAAATGGATCTGTTGCAATTTTAAATGCTAATGCTGCAAATGGTTCACTATCAGAAGTTTTAGCTTCTGTTGGTTCACCATCTAATGTTTCACCTTTGATATGTGGTATATCAAGTGGTGATGGCATAAAGTCAACTATTGCATTTAATAGTTCTTGTACACCTTTGTTTTTATATGAAGAACCACATGTTACTGGAACCATTGCGTTTGCGATTGTTCCTTTTCTTAATCCTTTTTTGATTTCTTCTTCAGAAAGTTCTTCACCCTCTAAATATTTCATCATTAATTCTTCATCTTGTTCGCAAACAGCTTCTATCATAGCTGTTCTCCATTTTTCAGCTTCTTCAACCATATCAGCTGGAATATCTGTTTCTTCAATTTCTCTTCCTAAATCATCTTTATGAATGAAAGCTCTCATTTTTATTAAATCAACTATTCCTTTGAATTGGTCTTCTGCACCTATTGGTAATTGAATAGGAACTGGATTAGCACGTAATCTAGTTTTTAATTGATCAACACAAAGCATAAAGTTTGCACCAACAATATCCATTTTATTTACATATACCATTCTTGGTACTTGATATTTGTCAGCTTGTCTCCATACTGTTTCTGTTTGTGGTTGAACTCCACCTTTAGCAGCTAATACTGTAACTGCACCATCAAGAACTCTTAAAGATCTTTGAACTTCTACTGTAAAGTCTACGTGTCCTGGTGTATCAATTATATTGATTCTGTTATCTTTCCAGAAACATGTTGTTGCAGCAGATGTAATTGTAATACCTCTTTCTTGTTCTTGTTCCATCCAGTCCATTGTAGCAGCACCTTCGTGAACTTCTCCTATTTTATGTGTTTTACCTGTATAGAATAATATTCTCTCTGTTGTTGTTGTTTTACCAGCATCAATATGAGCCATTATTCCTATATTTCTTGTTCTTTCTAATGGGTATGCTCTTCCTGCCATATTAATATTTCCCTCCTTTAATTGGATAAAGGGTAATGTTCTTACACCCTTTTATATTGCATTTCTTAATATCTCCCAAAATGCAAAACTATAATTTGGATTAAAAGTAGTAAGATGTTCAATTTTAGTAGTTATCACAAGCTGAAGTCGTACGCTTGTACGTCGAAGTTTGTGATAGATACTGAAATTGGACAGATTGCTGCTTTTAATTAAAATTCTACCATTTGTAATGAGCAAAAGCCTTATTAGCTTCAGCCATTCTATGTGTATCTTCTTTCTTCTTGAATGCTCCACCGTTTCCATTAACAGCATCCATGATTTCACCAGCTAATTTTTCAGCCATAGTTTTTTCATGTCTATTTCTAGCATAAGTAACTAACCATCTTAAACCTAAAGTTTGTCTTCTTTCAGGTCTAATTTCTAATGGTACTTGGTATGTTGCTCCACCAACTCTTCTTGCTTTTACTTCAAGAACTGGCATAATATTTTCTAATGCTGCTTCAAATACTTCTAAAGGATTTTTTTCTTCTTTTTCTTTTATTATATCAAAAGCATCATATACTATACCTTGAGCAACTGATTTTTTACCATCTAACATTATATTGTTAATTAGTTTTGTAACAACTTTGCTATTATAAATTGGATCTGGTAATACATCTCTTTTTGCTATATATCCTCTTCTTGGCACTATTCTTCACTCCTTTTCTTTTTGATACCCATAAGGTATCTAAGTTACTCTGGAAAGTACATCTTTCCCGTATAGTGCTACATAATCTATTCTAAATTTAAGTACCTTAATTTAGTAAATTGTGTGCACTAATTTGATTAATTTTTTTATTTTTTAGGTTTTTTAGCTCCATACTTAGAACGAGCTTGCATTCTGTCTTTAACTCCTGCTGTATCTAATGTTCCTCTAATGATATGGTATCTAACACCTGGAAGGTCTTTTACTCTTCCTCCTCTGATTAGAACTACACTGTGTTCTTGTAGGTTATGTCCTATACCTGGGATATAAGATGTTACTTCATAACCATTTGAAAGTCTAACTCTGGCAACTTTTCTTAAAGCAGAGTTTGGTTTCTTAGGTGTTACTGTTTTTACAACTGTACATACACCTCTTTTTTGTGGAGCTCTGTTATTTGTTAATGTTTTATTTTTAGAGTTCCATCCATGTTGTAAAGCTGGTGCTGTAGATTTTGCCTTTGTTGTTTGTCTTCCTTTTCTTACTAATTGATTAATTGTTGGCACTTAAATTTCACCTCTTTTCTTATTATTTTGTTTTAACATAATTAAAACCGCCACAGAATTACCAATTATAGGTTTTTCCATTGCGGTTTATATTTTATCATTTTTCCTTTGTTATGTCAATATTTTTATTTTATTTTTATTAATATTTTCCCTCAGGCAAAGACTTTACACTATTAGCCATAAATAATTTCTTAAATGCATATTTTATGCCACTAAATAAAGCTATACTTCCAACTATATCTACATTTTCATTTTTTAATGCATTTCTACATATTTTTGATATTTCTCTTTTTTCTGTTTTGCTCAAACTTGTTCCGTTTATATATGCAAAATTATATGTTATATTTAAAAAATCTGTTTTAATTATTTCATTTTTTGAAAATGACATTGCATAATTATATATTAAACTTCCTGCATCATAATTATATTGGTCTGCAAATTTATTTAATAATTCACATACAATTGGATCTATCTTTTTTATTATTTTTTTATCTAATGGTCTGTATTCTGCTATTGCATAATTTATTAAAATTTCTTTGATATTTTCTCTTTTTTCTTTATCTTTTAATAATGCATTTCCTGAAGCCAATTTTGTAGGAAATATTGCAACTTCCTCTCCATTGCTTACTTGTGCCTTATATACTATCTCACCATTTTCAACTTTAGCAATTATATTTGATAAAGTTACATTTTCATCAATTATTTCCTTCGTTTCTTCCTGTACTTTTTCTTCAAAGGCAATTATTTCTTGATTTTTCTCTTTATCTTCTTCAAATTGTTTTGTTTGTTCTGCAACAATTTGTTCTACTATAGCTCTTGCTAATTCTTCTATTTCGTCTGTCTTCTCTTGTTCTATTGTCTCAGCATAGTTTATATTTTCATTTTCTTCTGCTTTTTCTATATTTGTCTCTTCAAATGGTTGTACTTCAAACTCTTGAATTTTCATATCTTCTATTGGTTCAAACTCTTGCACTTCTATTTCTTCTATTGGTTCAAACTCTTGCACTTCTATTTCTTCTATTGGTTCAAACCCTTGTACTTCTATTTCTTCTATTGGCTCTATTTCTTCAACTTCAAATTCTTCTACTTGTTGAAGTTCTTCTGTTAATGGCAATGTAGTAGTTTCTTCAACCTCTTCTTGTTGTATATTTTCTTCACTAATTATCTTATCCCAATTTTTATTTGCAAAATTTCTTTTTATATCAGCTAACCCACCCAATTCTTTCTCTTCATCTTCTATTATTTTTTCTACTTCTTGTATTTTTATTTTATAGTTTTCGCATTGCTTATCTTGAATTTCATCTTCTTTTTGAGCGTTTTCTGAAAGTTCTGGCATTCTTCCAAATCTAGCATAAAAATCCTGTTTTTGCATTTCATATTTAGCTTTTCTTTCTTCTCTAATAGCAATCTTTTCCTCTAGATCTTCTCTTATTTCATTTATTTTACGAACTTTTCTTATTTCTTCTGAAATTATATTGTCTACCATTATATCAATAATTTTCTTTACATCATAAAATTTAAGATTGAGCTTATTTTGTAATTCTTGACTTTGATTACCTAATTCTGAAATTTGTTTTCCAAGCACATTAATTTCTGCCTTATATTCATCAATATTGGCATTTTTCTTTTTATTTCTTTCTTGTGCTAATTCATTTCTTTTATTTTCTATTTGCACAATCTTTTGTTTTGCTTGTTTTGATTCTTCAACAAAATTTTTTGTGATTTTTTGTATTTCTTCAAATCCGTTCATTTTATAATCTTATCAAGTAATCTGATTACTTAATAAACTCCTTTCATTTGTGATATATTGTATTACATTTTCTATTCTAACACAATGCATTTTTTTCCACAAGCACTTTTTGTAATTTTTTTTCTTTTTTTGTAATTTAATATCTTTTTAAGTCCTCTAATCCTCTATCTGCAAGTTTTCCGTATTTTATTTTTTTATCTTTGATTTTTTCTTCTAGTTTTGGCAGAATCCCAAAGTTTGCATTCATAGGCTGAAATTTATCATTTTCAGTAGAAATGTATTTTGCTAAAGCTCCTATCATCGTCGTCTTTGGAAATATTATTTTTGATTTGTTTTTATATTTTTTGCAAGCATTTAGTGCTGCTACCATTCCTGAAGAAATTGATTCTACATATCCCTCTACTCCAGTTATCTGACCTGCAAAGAATATATTCTCATTATTTTTTAAGTTATATGTGGCATCTAACAACTTAGTCGAATTTATATATGTATTTCTATGCATTACTCCATATTTCACAAAATCTGCATTTTCCAACCCCGGTATCATCCTAAATACTCTTTTTTGTTCTCCAAATTTTAAATTTGTTTGAAATCCTACTATATTAAATATTATTCCATTTGTATCGTCTTGTCTTAATTGAACCACAGCATATGGTCTTTTTCCAGTTCTTGAATCATCAAATCCTACTGGTTTTAATGGTCCAAATCTTAAAGTATCTATTCCACGCTTTGCCATTATTTCTATTGGCATGCATCCTTCAAAAATCTCTCTTTTTTCAAAATCATGTAACATAACAACTTCTGCTTTTACTAATTCATCACAAAATTTTTCATATTCTTCTTTATTCATTGGCAAATTTATATAACTTGCTTCTTGTTTGCTAATTCTATTTTTCCACTGCTCAATTGTTTCATCTTTTTGTTTTTCTTGTTCATACCTATTTCCTAAAAATGCAATATTAAAATCAATACTGTCTTTGGTTACAATTGGAGCCGCAGCATCATAAAAGTATAATTTATCTTGTCCTGTTATCTTAGATATTTCTTTTGCCATTTTTTCTGATGTTAATGGACCTGTTGCTATAATGACAATTCCATCTTCGCACATTTCTTCTATATTTGTAACTTCTTTATGCAATATTTCTACTAAAGGATTTTTTTCTATTTCTTCTGTTACCCTTTTTGCAAACATTTCTCTATCTACCGCTAAAGCCTGACCAGCAGGCACTTGTGTTTCATCTGCTATTTTTATTAATAGAGAATCTAAATATCTAAGTTCTTCTTTTAACAATCCACATGCATTTGTGTGTAAATTTGATTTGAAAGAATTACTACAAACTATTTCCGCCAAATTCTTATTACTATGTGCTTCTGTAAACTTAACTGGTTTCATTTCATATAATTTAACTTTTATTCTTTGTTTAGCTATCTGATATGCCGCTTCGCACCCTGCAAGTCCTCCACCAATTACTACTATATAATCTTTCATACTTATTATCCCTTCTTTTAATATATTCTCCAGTAACTTCAGTTTAAATTTACTCAAATAATTTCATAATATCTTCTTTTGAGAGTTTACTAATAAATGATGTTTTAGTGCTAAGTACATTATCTATCAATTCAGATTTCTTTTTTTGTAAATCATAAATTTTTTCTTCTATTGAATTTTTAGTTATTAATTTATATACTTGAACATTATTTTTCTGTCCGATTCTATAAGCTCTATCAGTTGCTTGATTTTCTGCTGATGCATTCCACCATGGATCATAATGTATAACCATATCTGCACCTGTCAAATTCAGTCCTGTACCTCCTGCTTTTAATGAAATCAAAAATACTTTAATTTTAGAATTTTCATTAAATTCATCTACCATTCTAATTCTTTCATCAATTTTAGTAGATCCTGTTAATTTGAAATATGATATCTCATTTTTATTTAATTCTTTTTCTATTAATTCAAACATTGATGTATATCCTGAAAACAATAAAATCTTATGTCCTGATTCAGTAGCATCTTTAACAATTTCTATACACTGTTCTAGTTTACTGCTTCCATCACTGTAATCTTTTATAAACAAACTTGGATGGCAGCATATTTGACGTAGTCTAGTAAGTGCTGCTAAAACTTGTATATGACTTCTTTCAAATCCCTTTAAATTTATTGTTTCAGCAATATCTTGCTTTGCTTGTGCTAAATAATTTAAATATATTTTTTCTTGTTCTTCTTTCATTTGATTATTTAATACTGTAATTGTTTTTTCTGGCAATTCTGTTAGAACTTCTTTTTTAGTTCTCCTTAACACAAATGGTTCTATAAGCATTTTTAGTTTATTCATAGCTTTTTGATTATTCTCTTTTATAATTGGAACTTCATATTCTGTTTTAAATTTTTTATAATTGAATAAATATCCTGGCATTATATAATCAAAAATTGACCATAATTCTGCTAATGAATTTTCTATTGGTGTGCCTGTCAATGCATATCTTGTATCTGCAATTATTTCTTTAACAGCCTTTGCATTTTGAGTATTACTATTTTTTAAATATTGTGCTTCATCAGCAATTGCAAATCTAAATTTATATTTATTTTCCTTATACATTTCAACATCTCTTTTTAGTAAATCATATGAAGTTATAACCAAATCATATTTTTCAATATTTTTTATTTGTTCTTTTCGTTCTTGTACTGTTCCTCTTATTACTAAAGTTCTCAATTTATGTGTGAATTTTAGTGATTCATTTTGCCAATTCAAAGTAAGTGAACTTGGACAAATTACGATAGACGCTCTTTTTTCTCCTTCGTTTTCTTCTACATATCCTGCAATAATAGATAACATTTGAATTGTTTTTCCTAACCCCATATCATCTGCTAATATTCCTCCAAATTGATAATTGTCTAATGTTTTTAACCATTTATATCCCGTTTTTTGATAATATCTTAATATATCATTCAAACTTGTTGGTATCTCTATATCATCTTCACCTTTTTCTTTATCTAACCCATTTACCAATTTTTTATATTCAGAATTTTTAGATATTGGAATATTGTTAACCGTTTTTAGTAATTGATTTAAATATAAGCTTCTATTTACTGGCAATCTTACTGTTCCTTTTTTCAAATCTTTAAAGCCAATATCCATTCCTGTTATCAATTTATCTATAAATTCTATATCTGGATTTTCTTCTAAATTAATAAAATTACCATCTTTTAGTTTATGATATTTCTTTTTCAACTCATATTTTGCCATAATTTCTTCTAGTTCTGCTATATCTATATTTAAATTATCTAAATCTATTGTTAGTAAATTATTTTCAACTTTTATGCCTATATTTCCAATCTTTGGTTGTCTTATTTGTTTTGATTTAAAGTTGTCAGTTACCATAACTTCAAATCTTTGCATATATTCATTTATATCGTTTGCTAAAAAGTTATAAATTTTTTCTTCATTTGGAAGAATAAAACATTCCTTCTGAGCATAATACATAAAACCTGTTTTTCTAAATAAATTAAGTGCCTTATTTTCTGATACTATATCTCTAGGATATTTGATATTTATTTTTTGCTGTAGCGGATTAAATTCTTCTTCACCATAACAAAATTTTGCATCAGCTATTATATAATCATTTTTATCATAATCCAAAAATAATTTTACACCAAGTTTTTTGGGTTTATATTGTTCAATCTGTTGTTCATCTATTCCTTGAAATTCTATAGTATCTTTAAGTTTCAATAACACAACAGAAAATAGTTCTGGCAGTTGTTCTTTTCCCAATACTAATTCTGTCATAAAGTTGTTTTTTAGCATCTTTAATAATTTTAAAGTTGTCTGCTCATATTTCTTATCACATCTATATAACACATTTTTCATTAACAAATATCTATAGTCTTTTCCATCAATGATATCAATTTCTCTCATAATATCAATTTTTTTATTTAGTATAATTTGATATTCTTCTTTTCCTTTTTTCTTCATGACAAAATGTAAATCAGGATTCTCATCTTTTAATTCTAATTTTTCATCTTTGTATTCCTTTTGAAAAGCTATTTCTTTATTTTTCAAAATCTCAAATATTTCATCTATGCCACTATTATTTAATAAAATATATCCTTCATTTAATGCTTTTCCGTAATATCTATAGCTCGTATTAGCATTTGAATTTACAAATCTTATTATTTCTGAATGTTTTAGTATAAATTCTAAAAGTTTTTTATCTTCATTGATAAATACCTCTTTTTTATGCACAAACTCTAGTTTATTTCCGTATTTATATTTTTCACCACTAAGCATTCGATCATAAAATTCAGTCAAATCTTTAAGTTTATACATTCTTTGGTTTCCTATTTTGAATTCTATTCTCAAATTACTCGCATATTTATCATAAATCAATTTAGGCTCTATTTTTACCTTTTCTTGCGTTTCATACTTCTCTTGTTCATTTGATTGTTCTATTTCTTGCATTTCTTCTGCATAAAATTCATTTACAATTTGTTTAAAATTTCTATATTTAGAACTTGTTCTTAGCGTTCTGTGCAAATCTACTACATTTGATCCTTTTATCATTTCTTCATATTGGCTATTATTATCAAATTCCATCATTGTTGCCACTATATGCTTACATGCTGCATATCTTCTTTGGTAATCTTGACATTCACATGTTACATCTATTATTTCTCCATCCTCTACACTAATATGTGTTCTATAAACTTCTTGTCCAGTTACTTTTCCTGTTATTTCAAAGTTATTCTCGTCTTTATAATCAATTTTTTCTATTGCTGCTCTTCTTGTTTTTACATATAATCTGGACTTTTGAACTCTTTCATCTCCTGCATCAAAATATAATTCGTTTATAATTTCTTTATTTACTAACATAATTTCCCCTCGCCGTTTCTTGGCTTACTATTATATCGCATCTTCATACTTTTGGCAATAGAACAATACTAAAAAAACATATTTACATTATTACAATGCAAATATGTTTTATTTTATGTATCAAAAAAATATGTTGCTTCTAAATCTGCTTCGAACACAAGTAATGCTAATGGATATTTTGTATAAGCAATTCCTATTGTACCATATTGTTCTTTAGGTTCTGTAAATCCCATATGCCAACGAATCGCATATTTTTCTTCACTTGTTAATTTCATATATTCTGTAATCATCATTACTGATTTTTCACCATGTCCATATGGTATTGTATCATCCACTGTATAATATGGAACCTTTTCCCATACTCCCAATGCATTTTTAGCATTTCTATAATCTGTTTTATAGAAATTTGCTTTACATATGTCATGTAATAATGCAACTATTTTCAATGTATCTTCTGAAACTTCTATTTTTTTAGATGAATTCTTTACTTTATCAACTAGGATTTCATAGACTTTAATACTATGTTCTACAAGTCCTCCTGCATAATTTCCATGAAATCTTGTACTTGCTGGTGCCGTAAAAAAATCCGTGCTCTCCAAAAACTTTATAAAGTCTTCTATCCCATCTCTATTTACTGTTCTTAGTATTTTTAAAAATTCTTCTTTCAATTTCAATTACATTCCTTTCAGATTATTTTCTTTTTTCTTCTATTACTTTTATTACAGCATTTGTTTCTTCTTCTATTGTCATGTTAGTTGAGTCTATATATACTGCATCTGGAGCTTGTACTAATGGTGCTATTTCTCTTTCTGTTTCTAATTTGTGTCTTTCTTTTATACTCTCAAGAACTTCTTCATATGTTGTTTGTATTCCTTTTTCTAAGTCTTGTTTATATCTTCTTCTAGCTCTTTCTTCAACAGAGCAATCTAAGAATACTTTAACATCTGCATGTGGAAATACTACTGTTCCTATGTCTCTACCTTCCATTATAATATCAGAATTTTCTCCCATTTTTCTTTGAATTGGTGTTATTTTGTCTCTCACTTCTTTTATTGCTGCAAATTTAGCTACTACAGCATCAATTTCTGGAGTTCTTATTTCCCTAGTAACATCTTTTCCATTTAATATTACTATTTGAAGATTATTTTCTTTTTTTAATTCGATATCAATGTTCTTAAGAACTTCTTTTATTTTCTCTATTTCTGTGTAGTTTATATTTTGATTAATACATTCTAATGCAACACATCTATACATTGCACCAGTGTCTATACTTACTAAATTCAATCTTTCTGCAATTATCTTTGTTATAGTTCCTTTTCCACTTCCTGCTGTTCCATCAACAGCTACTATAAATCCCATAATATCCCCTTTCGAAATTTTGTGAACCTTTTATTTTTTAGTTACAATAAATCCTGTTGATATATATCTAGTTCTATGAGCTCCAGAACTATCTACTGGATCATTAATTATTTTACCGTTCACTACCATTGCACTTGATGTTCCACCATCTAAGTTTGAAGCATTATATGCCCCATAATTTTGCATTATTTCAATTAAATCATTCATATTAGCACCTGGTTCTGTTAAAGTTCTTCCATCTATTACCAAAAATAATACAATTCCATCTTTTCTTTGGCCTATAGCCGTACGTGGTGCTGTTCCCCATCCGCCATTACCAAGTACTTTTGATGGTTTTCCATTTACTATTAAGAATGGTCCAAATGTAACACCATCACGTATTTTCATATCTTGTGCTTGCTTAACTGTCATTTTTCCTAAAGCAAGTTTATTATCTTGTGTAAATCCTATCAATCCACCAGAACCATTCCATGTTTTAGAAGTTACAAGCTTTCCACCCGAAAATGTTAAACCTAATGGATTAGCACCATTGCTATTATAATTTGGATCTTCAAATCCTCCACCATTTATTGCTATTAGTGCATCATTGTCCTTTGCCATTTGTGTCAAATATTCACCACTGGTTCCTAATTTTTTAGTATATACTGTTTTTATTCTTGATGGATCATATATAGCTGCTAAATATCCACTATATCCTTTTCCTTTTATTTCTATAATCTTATAATCTTCATGTTCCGGATCTTTTTCTAAAATTGCTTTTTCATATTCATTTGCATATTGTGTATTACCTGAGGTCTTATTAATTACAATTGTATTTGTATTAGTTATTTCATCTACTTCATTTACTTTATTTTTAGCTAATGCCTCACTTATTGTGTCTTCATCAAAAAACCATGTAGCTAAATACTGATGTGTCATAGTCGTCATTGCAGTTGTTATTAGCCAATCTCTAAATCCTGAATATGGACCATATAATAAAAAGCCTCCAGACCCTACTCCTAGTATTGCCAATATAACTAGTACTAACCATATCTTTTTCCAATTTTTCTTTTTTTTCTTCTTGTTACTTTTATCTTTTCTTAATGCTTTAGGCATCTCATCTATTTCATCAAATCCTTCGTATTTTTCCATATTTAATTCAATCCTTTCAATGTATCTTAAATTAAATTAAAATTAATCTTTATCTTACAATATCTCGTTTATTATAACAATTTTTTTTTCTAATAGCAACACATATAATAAATTTTTTTGTTGAAATTTTTGTAAATAAGTATTTCCGTAGCTTTTTATGCTTATTAACTAATTAATTCCAAAAATCACTCCGCCTACAAAAAGGAGAGTTATATAAAAATTAACTCTCCTAATTTATATCATTTTTAATTTTATTAGCCTTTTTTCTAATTCTTTGTATTGCAGTATCAACAGATTTAACCTTAGCATTTAATGTCATAGCGATATCAGCATAAGATCTTCCCTTTTCATATTCATGTAAAACTTGTAATTCAAATTCACTTAATACTTTTTTTATTTTGCTTTCCATACTCTCAAAATATTCTCTTTCTGCAATTATTTCTGATGGATCGTCTAATGCTTTTATATCAAGTACGTCAATCTTATCCATATCTTCATTATCATCATATGCAGCAGCATTTAAAGATACAGAAGAATTCAGTGGAATATGTTTTTGTCTATTAGAATTTTTAACTGCTGTTATTAATTGTCTTTCTATACACATATTAGCAAATGTTTTAAATGAGTTCTGCTTTTGCATATCAAATGATTTAACAGCTTTATATAAGCCTATCATACCTTCTTGCACTATGTCTTCTTTTTCGGCTCCTATAATAAAAAACTTATTAGCTTTCATATTTACGATATCATTATATCTTTTCATCAAACATTCTAATGCTATATGATCATCATTTTTTATATTTTCTATTAATTTTTCGTCTGTCATTTGTGCATATTCATTTTCATTAATTGAAAACATACCTTTTTCCATTATTGTATTTTGTCCTCCTAATAAATCTATAATGATATTATATACTGAAATTCTACGCAAGTCAATGTTTTGCTCATTTTTTAATTTCGTTTTTTGGCTTAATTAAATAAACTAGTATCAAATATATTATTTATTTCATATTATATATTAATCTTGGCATAGCCAATTAATTAAGAAAGGAAGTTTTTATATGGAAATAAATGAAAATAAACCAGAAACAATGCATCCTTTTGTAGATATAGATGGATTTATTGCTGATGGTAAACAATTTGATTTAGATATAGTTTTGGCAAATGATCATAGAGATGTTATCTATGGTGTTGTTAGAGACTGTTTTAAAGAGCCTGTGCGAGATGCTGTTGTAAAATTAGTTGAAATAGACTTTAAATTTGGAAAAAAAGAATTAAAACCTGTATCTCATACCTTTACAGATGACGAAGGAGAATTTGTTTTCGGACCACTTTGTCCTGGTAAAAAATACGCAATCCAAATATGGAAAGATTCTGTTAAGCATATAAAAATTTGTGCTAAGTGTCACCATGAAGGTAAATGTTTAAAAGGAATAAAACTTGATTGTGACGATTTTCATCCATGTGATAAACCTTGCGAGAGATGTGAAGAAGAATAAAAAACAAACTATTTTGAGGTAAATCCATGTTAAGGATTTGACCTCAAAAATAGTTTATTATAATATTCCAATTTTTCTTATAAATCTTTTACCTTTTTTAGTAAGCTTTTTAGTTGTCATTTCATTGTCATTCCACATCATCATAATCCCTGTTGTTACTAAACTACCTAACATTATACCTTTTACAAATTTCATATTCATAATTCCTCACCTTTCAAAAAAATTTAAACTACTTTTAGTATTTCTTTTTTTCATTTGTTTATACTCTTTATATAAGGTATATATTTCATGAATGGCAACTATTGCCAAAAAAACTCCAAATAATTTTTTCAATCTGTTTACATTAATATTTATTGAAATAATTGCTCCTATTATTGCACCTACGGCTCCACTTATAGATACTATAGTTGTTAAATTTAAATCTATATTTTTATTTTTATAATTAACTATAATTGCTGAAATTGCAGTTGGTATAAAATATATTAAATTTGTCGCTTGTGCCACATGTTGTTCTAAATTGCTAACTGTTGTCAATAAGAAAATTAATATTGTTCCTCCTCCCATACCAACTCCACTAAATACTCCTGAGAATATTCCTATTAATATCTGTAACATATTGTCTCCTTTATTGAAAAAATAATATTTTGGCTGAATAATAAATTAAAAAAAATATAAACATGATTTTTAATATATAATCTGGTATTTTTTTTAATACCTTGGCTCCAAAATAACCTCCAATTATTCCACCTATAGCACATAATATACCTATTTGCCAGTTAGTATATTTGTTCTTCGAATAAAATATACTACTAACTATAACCATTATCAACATACAACTTAATGATGTTCCTCTTGCTTTTTTAGGCTCAATTTTTAATATATCTACAAATGCTGGTATTAGTATCAATCCGCCACCTGTTCCAAACAGTCCACATATAATTCCAGACATAATTCCTATTATTATCTTTTTTATAATCATTCTAAAATTTCTCCAAAATAAAATAAAGATGGTTTTTTACACCATCTCTATTTTTTCCATTTTTTTATTTTATATTCTATTACTATTCTATTTCTAATACTTTGTCATTTTTAGAATTTATTTTTTCATTTCTTTCATTATAATATTCTTCAAATTTATTATATATTTCCTTTGTATCAATATTATTTTCTTTTTTGATTGATTCTAGTTGTACATAATTGTTAGGATTCATTGAATATTTTTCCATATGATCTCCTTTATTTATTTGTATATTTTCAATTGTTACCTCTGTATATTGTTCTGCTGAATCTCCTATACTTCCAACACCTGCTATTGTATTATGAGAATTATTGTCTACTAACACATAAATTTTATCAATTGCATCTGCTGGAACCCAATATTCATCTTCTTTTATGTCACCATATAACGCTGCAGAAGCGTTTTCTTTATATTTTATATCTCCATTTTTTAAAACTTGTCCTAAAACATTTCCTTCTCCCATATTTTCTTGCAATATAATTCCTAAATCATCTTTTCCTATCTTACTTTCATTTGGTAAGTTTGAATTGTACTTTTGCAATATTGAATTTATAAAACTTTCTTTTTGTATAGTATCTTTTACTTCAGTTTTTATTCCTTCTCTAAATTCTTTTACTTTCTTAGCATTGTTCATAGTATCCATATTTACTTCTTTTTTTACTTCTCTAGGTTCATTTCCACTATTTAACATAGCAACACTACCCACAGTAATCCCTAATGCTCCTAATATTGCAATTAATGCTCTTCTTCTATTTTCCTGCCTTTTTACTTTTCTTTCAGCAATTTCAAAAAATTTTACTACTTTTTCATTTTCTATTTTTTTTCCTGCTCTTTTTTCGTACTTTTCAATTTTTTGATTAACTAATTTTGTTATTTTTTCTTCTCTTGTATCTCCAATATTTTTTCCAAACTCCATTGTATATCTCCTTGTTTTTATACTACCTTTTATTATTTTATCATAAAACTACTTTATTGTAAATCAATATTTTCATCTTTTATAAAATATTTTGTTCCCAACATTTTGTCTGGCAAATATTGCTGTTCCACCCAATGTCCTGGGTAATCATGTGGGTATTTATATCCTTCATTATAACCAAGTTCTCTCATTTTTTCTATTGGTGCATTTCTAATATGCATAGGTATTTCTCCAGTATCCTTATTAGATACATCTTCTAATGCCTTGTTAATTCCTAAGTATGTTGCATTTGATTTTTTACAATTTGCAACATAAACTGCCGCTTCTGCTAATATAATTCTAGCTTCTGGCATTCCTACCATATTGACTGCCTGCATTGCAGATGTAGCAATCACAAGTGCCTGCGGATCTGCTAAGCCAACATCTTCTGAAGCACAAATCACAATTCTTCTTGCTAAAAACACTGGATCTTCTCCTCCATTTAGTGCCCTAGCCAAATAAAGCAATACTGCATCAGGATCTGATCCTCTCATTGATTTTATAAATGCACTTATATTATCATAATGTGTGTCTCCATTTTTATCAAATATAGCTTTTCTATTTTGAATACTATTTTTTATTACTTCATTTGTGATATGAATATATCCATCTGATTCCATATTTGTTGTTAATACTGCTATTTCTAATCCATTTAAGGCTGTTCTTACATCTCCATTTGCTATATCTGCTATCTTTTTTAAAGTACTATCTTCTATTTTTACATTATATTCTCCAAGTCCCTCTTTACTCTTTAAAGCTCTTTTCAAAATATTATATATATTTTCTTCTGTTAATGGTTCTAATTTTATTACCATTGACCTAGATATTAAAGCTTTGTTCACTTCAAAATATGGATTTTCTGTAGTTGCACCTATTAAAATTATTGTTCCATTTTCTACAAATGGTAATAAAGCATCTTGTTGTAATTTATTAAATCTATGAATTTCATCAATAAATAAAATACTTTTTCCTGTTGGATTCATCATAAAATTCTGTGTTTCTTCTACTATCCTTTTTATATCTGACACTCCTGCAGTTACCGCATTTATTTTATAAAATTTATATTTTGTAGTTTCACTTATTACTTTTGCAAGTGATGTTTTACCACATCCAGGAGGGCCAAATAAAATTATACTTGATAATCTATCTGCTTTTATTGTTCTATATAATAACTTTCCTGGACCTATTACATGTTCCTGTCCTTCATACTCTTCTAACGTTTTTGGCCTCATTCTATATGCCAATGGCTCTGTACTACTCATTTTTCTCTTCCTTTCTGTTTGATTATAAAACGTGTTTAAAAAATTGTCAATATCTAGTTCAAACATTTTTTCGTTTTTAAATTGTAACATTGACTTTTACATTTTTTATATTTATAATATCAAAGGTGAAAGGATGATTTAAATGTTAGCATATATAAAAGGTTCATTAGAAATAAAATATAAAAATTATATAGTTATTGATGTTGGAGGATTAGGATATAAAGTATTTATGGCTGAAAATGCCATAAATTCCCTTGGAGAAATTGGTGAAATTATTAAAGTTCACACATATTACAGAGTTAGAGAAGATGACATTAGTATATATGGATTTAAAACACAAGAAGAACTTAGAATGTTCGAATTGCTTATTAGTGTTAGTGGAGTTGGTGCTAAAAGTGCATTAGTAATGCTTTCTTGCATTGAACCATCCGAATTTGCTATTGCGGTAATTTCTAATAATGTAAAATTACTTACACAAGTTCCTGGAATTGGTCCTAAGTCTGCACAAAGAATTATTTTAGAATTGAAAGATAAATTAAAAGCCGAACAATCTGAATTAGATGAAGAAAAACTAGAAAACAAAAAATTAAATTCTATAAAAGTTTCTGAAAATATTCAAGAAGCGACTTCTGGCCTTATGGTTCTTGGCTATGCACGTAAAGACATAGAAAAAGCCTTTAAACATTTAGATGTTGAAAATCTTAGTGTTGAAGATTTAATTAAAAAAGGGTTAATTTTATTAACAGCAAAATAATATCAAATAAAAAACAACTA
Organism: uncultured Clostridia bacterium; assembly: GCA_928721565.1. Classification (GTDB taxonomy): domain Bacteria; phylum Bacillota; class Clostridia; order TANB77; family CAG-508; genus CAG-269. Next base: position 638,240 of record OV788638.1, on the reverse strand, counting down.
AAATAAATTTAGTTGTTTTTTATTTATATATCTTATTTAATATTAAGCCAACAAAATGCACAATTTGTGTTGAATTTTTATTTGCGATTTCTTTTCCTAATGCTTTTCCTCCAACCGTTATAGCTGCAACGCTAGCACTTATAATAAATTGTAAGTTTATACCAACTTTTTCTGATATCTTAGCCGCTATTAAAGCACTTATTGCCCCACTCAATACACCGCAAATATCCCCTATAACATCTGCACATATATTAGCTACTTTAGCAGCATTTTTTATTAATTTTATAGATGTCTTTGCTCCTTTAACCTTTTTAGTTGCTTTTGCATGAAATTCATGTTCTTTAGCAACTGTTACTGCAACACCAACTATGTCAAATATTATACCTATTGCTATTACAGCAATTAATATTATTACTGATGATATTATATTTAAATGTGTTACTCCATTATTTGATATGTATGAAAATGCCATTGATAATATAAATGTAGTTATAAAAACTTCCACAAACCACTTTGTTTTCGAGTGTTCTTTTTCTTTATTTTTTTTCATTTATGTTTTATTCTCCTTTTTATATTAATAAAGCGAGAATTTATATTTAAAATCCCGCACATTTTATTTTATACAAGATGGTAAAACCCGAGTAAATTTTACGGTTTAGGTCTAGTTGAATTTCTCTATTCTTTACTATGTATTACTACATAGCTGTTTCCAATTAAAAAGAACACCTACATATCTCATTAGGCACTAGATCACCACTTAAGTCCGTACCTTAATCCTCAGATTTCTATGCTTTTATGAAAGCAAACATTCTAGAAGTTTTCCTTAACATACTATTGTTTATTGCTAGTCTTTTTTGCAAATGCAATTTCATAGTTATATTTAATCCCAATACATTCACTCAAGACAGGCTACTCTATGTATTTTGTGTCTTGGCACTCACCATAGGTTTCACTTAAAAATGTAATTTAAGCCTCAACGAAACGAGGGGATCCTGTATATGCCATTATACCATACCCTAGTTTCTTTCATCCTACTCACACACAAAACTGGCATTTCGCGCACGAATAAGATGCTTCATCGGTATGCCCTTTAGTGGATTTTTAGCCCCACCCTCGCAATAAATAGTACGACTAGAATAATGCACCATCTTTATTATTATACCATATTTATCCAAATTCTCAAATCCGAATTAAAGCCTATATTAACTAATATTCCCTATATACACCTCATATATTAGCATATATTTCAATTTTTTAACTTTTTTATTCTATTATCTAAAATTGTATATGTTTTCTTATTTCCTTGTATATTTCTTCATGTATATCTTCTATAGAACGCAATTTGTTATACTTCACACATTGTATTTCATACCAGTTATAGTCTTTGGCAACATCACATGCTGCATTATAAGCATCTATCAAGTGATTCTTATCTCTCTCATGTATATCTTTTTTTATACCATGACTAAATTTATTTTCTCTATTTGCTATTAATTCTAATGATTTTTCAACAGGCATATTTAAAAAGAATACTTCTGTTGGTTCAGGTAATCCATATAAATTAAATTCAAAATTCCAAAGCCAATCCAAAAATCTTTTTCTTTCATTTTTATCTGCAATCTTACCAGCTTGATGTACCATATTGGCTGTAGTATATCTATCAGCTAATATTACCCCACCTTTATCATAGTATTCTTGATATCCTAATTTGAATGTTGCATACCTATCAGCTGCATAAAAAGTTGAAGCAATATATGGATTTACATCTTTGGCATTTTCTCCAAATTCCCCTGATAAATACATTTTTACTAAAGATGAACTTGGTGAATCATAATTCGGAAAACTCACAGTTTTATAGTCAATTCCATCTTTAGTTAACCTTTTTTCCAGTTTTTCAAACTGAGTTTGCTTTCCACTCCCATCAGTTCCATCTATTACAAATAATTTTCCCATTTTTTGTCTCCTTTACTTTTTCATTTGTGTTAATTATATAATTAAATTTATAATTTGTAAAGAATAATATATTTGATGTACTTATCATATTACATTTTAAGTATTTTTCTCATTTTTTCTACATTTGGATCACCAATTTTTCTTGATATTACAATATCATACTTCGCAAATATATCAAGTACTTCTTCATGATCTTTTTCTCTATTTTTTTCATTTATATCCCAGCGCTTGTTGTTTTCTTCCCAACGCTTATCATTCTCGTCCCAGCGCTTGTTGTTTTCTTCCCAACGCTTATCATTCTCGTCCCAGCGCTTGTTATTTTCTTCCCAACACTTATCATTCTCGTCCCAGCGCTTGTTGTTTTCTTCCCAACGTTTATCATTCTCATCCCAGCGCTTGTTATTTTCTTCTCTCATATCACGTATTTCTCGTTTGTTTTCCTTAACTTCATCTCTAAGGTCATTAATTGCGCGCAAAATTGGCAATACTATTTCATCACTATTCATAAATTTACTCCTCCTTAAACTTTAGATTTAAATTTTTTATTTTAGATTAAAAATAATCTATAATATGAATTAAATACTCATATAGATATAAAATATAGATATAAAAATTGTGTAAAAAGTACACCAAAAATATTATGAATAAATTATATATTCTACCAATAATTCTGTCAAGTATTTCGTTACATTTTTTGTAAATTTCATTAATGTAAAATAAAAGAACTAGATAACTGGTTTAAAAGCAATCTATCTAGTTCAATAAACGGATTATAAAACATATAAATATATGATTTATGTTGTTATTTTAGCAAAAAGAAATATATAAGTCAATAAATTTCGACAATTTTTTTAAAATTTATCCTTCTGAAAAATTCCTTTTATAAATTTAATCATTTTCCTAAAAAAACTCTCTTTTTTATATAATACTAATTCTGTTTTCTCTTGTTCTATTCTTTTTAATTCATCTTCATCTTCTTCTTGAAGTTTTTCTCTTTCTTCTGGGCTAGCCAAAAAATCCCTATATATTACCCCTAATATCGCAATAGTCTCCGGTTTTAAGTTTTGTTGATTCAAAGGTTCTTTTATTTCTAATTTATAATTTGTAGCCTTATTTTCCGAAATTATTTGTCTAAACTGAGTTGGAATTTTACTAATTAAGTCTATTGGCATTAATTTTAGTACTTCATTAACTTCCCAAAAAGCCTCTTCATATACCTTATCCACTGTTTCCTCCTATATTATTCACCCTATTTGGGGTTCCAATTCTGATATTTCTTTGGTATCAAATAATGTTTCCATATTTATTTTTTCTTCTTCTATTTTCTGAGTAGCTTGTTTTCTCCTCTCCGCAGTTCCTGCACAGAAAAAATTTTTCATATAATTCATATATTCATCATTCTTTTCTTGTATAGCCACTCTCTCCATTACTAATTCTGCAAATTTTTCTCTCTTATAATTGTTTACTATTTCTTTATATTCCTCAATATCAATCTCTTCTAAATATTGTTGCAATATTTGTTGACATTTTCTGGCTTGTCCAATTTTTCCCATTGATAAAGCTCTTTGTTGCACATCAACATTCCCATAACATGCCAATAATCTGTTATCTACAGAATTATGATTTTCAGGTTCATTTTTTAAATCTTTTTTATCATATTTAGCAGAAACTTCTTCCATTAAAGCAACCTTCAAATTTTCTAAGTTGTTCTCTTCTGAAATTTTTTCCAAATTTTCTTCTAGTTCTCCATACATTTTTTGATCTTCTTCAGATATTCTCGCAAAATTAGTATAATACTTCATCTTTATTATTTTTATTGCATTTACTATTTTTTTTACATTTTCACATGCTTTTAAATATTTTGCATTTTCATCTATATTTTCGTACTCCATGTATAGTTCTCCTTTGTTTATCATATACATTTTAATTATAGCAAAAGTACTATTTTTTGTAAACAATTTTTTCTAAATTTTTCACTGCTGGTTCATATATAATTTTTCCCATATAATCAAATCTACTCCCATGACATGGGCAATCCCATGTCTTATCTAAATTATTCCATGATAATAAACATCCCAAATGTGAACAATTGGGTTTTACAGCATATATTTTTCCATTTATATCCTTATATACTCCAACATTATCGCCATTAACCTTTATAATTGCTGCATTATCATTCTGTATTTGTTTTACATCATATGGTTCTATTTTAAACTTATTTAGTGCAATTGAATTAACTGTTTGCTTTAATACATTTTCTACTTCCCATCTATTTTTTATAGGTTTTATTCTAGTCGCAGTGAAAATTTCTTCATATTCATTTTCATCCCCCATGATTTTATCTGCCACAATATTTGCAGCAACATTTGAAAGTGTCATTCCCCATTTTTTAAAACCTGTCCCAACATATACATTCTTCATAAAATCTGAAAATTCTCCTATATATGGAATTTTATCCAAGCTAATACAATCTCGTGTATTCCATCTGAATAATACTTTACAATCAGGATACATTTCTTTGGCCACTTTTTCTAGTTTTTCATAATGTGAATTATTTTCTATTGGCTCTCCAGTCTTGTTTCCAACCCCACCAATCAATAAAATATTTTTTCCATTATAATTTGCTGTTCTAAAAGAATATGTTGGTTCTTTTACATTTATATACATTCCTTGTGGTAACTCAGTATTTGTTTCTATAGCAATAAGATATGATGTTGATTGATACATTTTTAAAAAATAAAATCCAGGCATATTTATTATAGGAAAATGCGAAGCAACAACAACATACTTTGAATATACATTACCATTATCTGTATGAATTCTGTATTTTTCTCCTATTTTTTCTACATCTGTTACTGTCGTATATTTATATATTTTATTTTGTTTTACTATTGAATTAGCCAGCCCTATCATATATTTTCGTGGATGAAATTGTGCTTGATCATCAAATTCAATAGCTCCCTTTATTTTTACTGGCAAATCTATTTTAGTTATAAACTTTGCATTTTTTCCTAATTTATTTACTGCATCTACTTCTTTTTCAATTTCAATTACTTCATCTTCTTTAGTTGTATAAACATATGATTTTTGTATATTAAAATCGCAATCAATTTGTTCTTCTTCAATAATTTGTTTTATATTTTTAATAGCCTGTTCATTTGCTTCTAAATATTTTTTGGCATATTCTTGTCCATAATCATCAATCAAGTGTGCATAAAATAAATCATGTTGACTTGTTATTTTTCCTGTTGTATTTCCACTTACTTTTTCTCCAATTTCACCTTTTTCTAATATAATAACATTTTTACCATGTTTAGTAAGATAATATGCTGTAGTTAGCCCAAATAATCCTCCACCTATTACACATACTTCTGTTTCTTTATCACCATCTAATGGTTTTAAATTAATTTTATCTTTTGTAGTTTCTATCCATAATGACCCCATATTTTTCCTCCTTTTTATCCTATTTTTTCTAAATTTTGAAAATCTATACTTAAATTCTTGATTACTACTTTTATTAATTTTTACAAACAAATTTTGAATATTTTATTTATTCTATGGAAAAATAAAACATAAAGTGATATACTACAATAAAATATAAATAAGAAGTTGACACTTCAACAATACATAAGAAAGGAAGATATAAATGGAAGACAAACTTTTTAACAAAAAAGAAATTGGATGGTCAAAGATTGACACACGCGAAAAAGAAGCTATTTATTCATATTGTAATGGATATATGAACTTTATGAATAAATCTAAAACAGAAAGAGAAGCTGTTGTTACAGCAAAAGCTATAGCAGAATCAAATGGCTTTAGAGATTTATCTACTTACGAAACATTACAACCAGGAGATAAAGTATATTTTATTAATAGAGAAAAAAGCATGTATTTAGCTGTTATAGGAACAGAAAAATTAGAGAATGGAATTCAAATAGTTGGAGCCCATATAGATTCTCCAAGGCTTGATTTAAAGCCAAACCCATTATATGAAGACTCAGGATTTGCATATTTTAAGACTCATTATTATGGTGGAATCAAAAAATATCAATGGACAACAATTCCACTAAGTTTACATGGTGTTATCATAAAAGCTAATGGAGAAAAAATCACAATAAACATTGGTGAAGATGATAATGACCCTATATTCACTATTTCTGATTTATTACCACATCTAGCACAAGATCAGATGGAGAAAAAATTAAAAAATGGAATTGACGGAGAAGATTTAGCTGTTTTGCTTGGAAGTATCCCTTATGATGATGAAAAATGTACTGAAAAAATAAAATTAAATATTTTAAATATTTTAAATCAAAAATATAACATTACAGAATCAGACTTTTTAAGTTCGGAAATCGAAGTAGTACCAGCATTTAAAGCTCGTTCTTTAGGATTTGATGGAAGCATGGTTGCAGCTTATGGTCAAGATGACAAAATATGTGCTTATACGTCTCTATCAGCAATGATGTCTCTAGAAAATGTTAAAACAACTGCTGTATGCATTTTATCAGACAAAGAAGAAATTGGAAGTATGGGAAATACTGGTATGGAATCACATATGTTTGATTATTTCATATCTGAACTATTAAATAAAACAGGCGAAAATAGGCCAAACTTATTAGATAAGGTATTCTGTTTCTCAAGAATGTTATCAGCAGATGTTGATGCCGGTTATGATCCACTTTATGCAAGTGTTTCTGACAGAACAAATGCAGCATTTTTAGGTCGTGGTATAGGTCTTAATAAATATACTGGTGCTCGTGGAAAATCAGGAGCTTCTGATGCTAACGCAGAATTTGTAGCTTGGGTTAGAAGAGTATTAGAAAAAAATGATATTAGATATCAAATCTCAGAACTTGGAAAAGTTGATGTTGGAGGCGGAGGCACAATTGCATATATATTAGCTAATAAAGGTGTTGATGTTATTGATTGTGGTGTTCCAGTACTTTCAATGCATGCTCCTTATGAAGTTACAAGTAAGTTTGATATTTACACAGCTTACAAAACTTATAAAGCTTTCTGGGAAGAATAAAAAAAAGATGTCAAAAGGTAACTGACCTTTTTGACATCTTTTTTTCTATATTTTACATGTTTTTCTTATCTCTTCTATTTCTTTATTTATTTCTTCGACATTTACTCCATCAAAACTTTGTAAATCTGAAATATTATACTTTTCTTTTATCTTTAATATCCTTTTAACACTTTTGTTAATTCTACTCTCTTTAATCTTTGCAGTCTTTACAAGATTTTCAATTTTGTCTAATACTCTTCTCTCTTCATCTTTATTAAATCTAAATACTATAATATCATTTCCCGCTTCAAATGCTTTTCTTACTGCCATATCAGGACCATAAAAAAATTTAATAGCTCTCATCTTTAAATCATCTGTTATTATTAATCCATTATATCTATATTTTGCTCTTAAATATTTTGAAATAAATTTTCTAGACAATGATGCTGGATAAATCCCTGTAATACCTCTTATCAATAAATGTCCAACTAGAACTGCTTCTGCACCATTTTTTATTGCTTGTTCAAATGGATACATATCTTCATTCTCAATTTTCTGTATTGGCACATTTATTACAGGCAAAAAATGATGTGAATCTTGTTTAGTTGCTCCATGTCCAGGAAAGTGCTTTACTACAGATATTACATTATTTCTTTGTAAAGCTTTCATTGTTACAATTCCAAACTCTGCAACAGTTTCTTTTTTATTACTAAAGCTTCTATCTCCAATTGCTGTAGTCTGATCTTCATACCTATTAATATCTAACACTGGTGCAAAATTTAAATTATAGCCAGATTCATGCAATATTTTCCCAGTAATATCCGCAGATTTAGCAACTAAATCTTTTCCACCCAAAACTGCAATTTTATTGGCAGATGGTAAATTTTTTATTTCTTTGGGCATTCTATTTACTCTTCCACCCTCTTGATCTATTGCTATAAATAATGGTATCTTGTTTTCTTTATTAAGTTCTTTTAATTCTTTTATTAATTTAAGCATATCCTGATATGTTGAAAAGTTTTTTCTATATAAGATTACTCCACCTATTTTATAGTTTTGTATCATGTTTTTTATTCTATCTGTTACATAGTTTGTGTCCATACCAACTATCACCATTTGCCCTATTTTTTCTTTTATTGTTAATTCTTTTATTTCCATGGCTTCTCCAATATACTATTTTTCTTAATTTTACCATATTGATTTTACTATTACAATAAAGATTTCACATTTTGTTCGCTTGATTTTTAATAAATATTTGATATAATGTTTGCCAGAAGACAGAGAGATGCAGAGTGTGGTATGTTCGCTATCCTACATGAGAGGAGGCGATGCATATGTTATTAGTACAAGTTTATTTACTTTTTATATACATACTTTTTATTGAACTTGCAATGGTAACTGTTGTCGCTATTGCCTTATTTATAGCACTTGTCGTTACAATAAGAAAATTAGACAACGAAAAAAACACATCTCTGCTTGACCGTTAGAGATGTATTCTTAATATATTCTTAACCGGACATGCCACATTTCTGTGGTATCTGTCTTCTATAATTATTATACTCATAATAAAAGCAAAAGTCAATAATTTTTTAAATTTTAGTTCATTATGGGCTTTATTTTTTTATATGCAATAGATATTTTGTGTAAATATAAAAATAGATTTAAATATTTTCATAAAGGATTTGATCCAGTATATATTACTTTTCTAAGTAAGGAAAACTTGTTATACAACATAATTGCAACAGACAAAGCAAGTGAAAAAGGTATTTTGAAATTATTAAAAATAAATAGCCCATCTATTTCTGAAGCAGATAAGCTTATTTTATTATTTCAAGATGATAGTTGTTTAAATAATATTATTTGCAATACACATTTTGCCTATTGTGTTTATCCTGATATGAAAATATTAAATAAAAGGAAAAAATAATTGATTTGTTTTCTGTATAATGTTATATTATAAGGAATTTCATATATTTATATATTACTAAATCAAAAGCAGGAATTACTTATTCTAAAGTTATCTCCTGCTTTGCTATATTCTTTTGATTATAAATAGCTATAAAAGTTGATATTATTGATACTATATTAGATACAATTCCTGCAATAGAAAATACACAAATATTATATGCTAACCATAAAAAGTAACAATAAAAAGCTGCTTTTTTAACTTTTAATTCATTGCCATTCCATACAAAATACAAGTAAATCGTTGCTGCTAAAATAGGCAATATCGAATATATATTTTTGTATGTTATTATTCCAGATATTAAATAAACAATAAATATAATTGTAAGAACACCATTATTATTTATTCTTTTATTTTTTTCTTTAACAATTATTATTTTATTTCGTACTAATGCAATTATCTTTGTTATACAACCACTATAAGCCCCTAATATTAAATAATGCAAAATATCCAAAATATTTGCAATCATCATTGTTTGAAAGATTTTTTCTTTTTTCTTTTTATGATATGCCATTAAAGATATTACAAAAGCTAGAAATCCAAAAAATTGTGATAATATATAATTCATATGTTAAGTTCCTTTATACATTTATAGATTTTATTTGCTAAAATTTTCTGCATTGATATGAATGCTCTGCACCATTTATATAGTTAATATCTATATACTTGCTTTAAGCATTTTATTATATTGTTTCTTTATCAATCCAATTTAGAAATTCCTTATTTGCCTCTTTGATTTCAATACATGAAATTTCACATATTTCATAATCATGAATTTCTAATATTTCTTCTTTAATTTTTTCAAATAAATTTTCTTTACTTCTCATTTCTAAATGAAATTCAATTGTTTCTTCAATTTTATCATTCCACCAATATTTCGATTTTCTTTCTGATATTTGGCACCCTGCAATTAATCTTTTCTCTAAAAGTGTATTTTGAATTTTTTCTGCAGTTTCTTTTTTATCACAAAGAGTATTGATTATAATAAATTTATTCATTATTAATATTCTCCTTCTATTAAATTACATTCTTTTATTACATTCATTATACTATTATAATTATCAGGTTCAACTTTTTTTGACATAATCCCCATTAAATTTCCTGTATCAATATTCTTTTTATTATCATCAATAAAAATACATTCATTTGGTATCAAATTATATCTTTCTAATAAAACATTATATATTGCTTTATATGGCTTTACTTTATGTTCTTTGTATGATAATACATATCCATCTACTAAATTAAATAAACCACTTTTATTAACAAATTCAAATGTATATGGATTTATATTTGATAATAAATATATTTTATAATTATTATCTTTTAATTTTTGTATTAGCTGTAATACTCTTTCATCAACTTGAGCAAAGTTATTATAATTACACCAAAAATTATTTATTAATTCATCATTAGTATGATTTGTTCTATCTTTTACAATCTCTATTGCATTTTCTCTACTTATATAACCTGTATCAATCAAGGCATTTCCTAGCCATTCAGGAGAATTTATTATATTCTCCAAAATAAAATTTTGTTCATTTATATTATTAGTAAATTTTCTTAATACCTCATTTATGTTAAAATTCAATATAACATTTCCGATATCAAATATTATATTTTTTATCATATGCTTTTTCACCTCGAATATATATTATATATTTTTTCAAAATATGTCAAATATTAGGTCTAAAGATAGAAGCATTTGACTTTGAAAAAGATTATTTTACAAAAAGGTTTAATAAGGTTATAATAAGAAATTCATTAAAAAAGATAACTCCGCATGGTCTAAGGCATATTACTACATTTAAAAGGTGTAGATATTAGAGATTTACAAGATTGGTTAGGACATCAAAGTGTTTCATCAACTAACAGATATACTAGAAGTGATTATCAAAAACAATTAGAAGCATGAAAAGCTATTCAAAAAATATTTGAAAACGATATGGAAGATGAGATAAAAAATATTATTTAAGCAAAAAAATACTTATGTAAAAACATAAGTATTTTCGTTTGTTAGAGAAACTAATTTCTCTATAAATGGTGAGCCAGAGAGGATTCGAACCTCCGACCCCAGGCTTAGAAGGCCCGTACTCTATCCAACTGAGCTACTGACCCATTTCTTAACGCCTAATTATAATATCACATTTCATCTCTAAAGTCAACTATTTTTTTAAACTTTTTAGATTAATTTGTAATTTCTCTTTTCTCTCCTTCAGTTTCTTCTAAAAGTTCCGGCTTTTTCAAATATTTTGATAATAGTTTAAATGAAGAAGCATAGTAATAACCATCACAAATTCTTTCATCTCCAACAAATGCTAATGTAATACATTTTTCTTCTCTAATCTCATCATCTTCATAAATATAACTTTTCTTCTTTTTACCCATAGAGAAAAACATACTAGTAGTTCCAAAATTATATATATGATGATAAATACTATCAATTCCTAATGAGCCTACATTTGTTAAAAATACACTTGTATGAAATGGGCTTGCATCAATTATCTTTTTCGGCAATAATCCATGCTTATCCAAAAACATTAAAAATTTAACAACAGTTCTAATCAATCCACTAGGAATTACATTTAAAATTCCAACCAATTTGTCTGTTTTATTTAAATTTTCAATTTCCTTATTCTTTTCTATTGTTCTATCTAATCTATCTTTTATTTCAAAGATACTTTCATTACCATTAAAGTCTAATTTAATTGGTGTTTCTGTTCCATCATCAGTCAAGCTCTTTTTTATAACAAGAGAAACATAAATTTTGTTTCTCTCATATAGCACTCCATTCATTGCAAATCTGTTTAAATTAGGCCTTTGAGCTATTATTTTTACAAGTGCTGCATAAATAATATTCATATATGAAAGCCTTATTCCTTCTTTAGTTTTTCTTTCAATATATTCATCTAAGCCCTTTAACGCTATGTCTTGTTTAAAATATACCTGTGAATCAGCCCTGTCAGGCATAACACACGGCATAATTTTAAAAATTGGTGGCAAATTCTTTACTCTTTTACCATCAGATCTATGTCCAAACATCCTCTTTTCCCTCTCTGCGTCTATATTCCTAATATTTTAGCTTCAACATTATACATTTTATATTTTTTTGTTGCTTCATCTATTTTAAATTCTATTAGAGTATTTTCAAGTGTTTCTTGGTTCTGCCTTAAATCTGTTGTAAAATATAATTTAATTTGAGGTATTTCAGCTTTATTTTTTACAATTTCTTTAAATGTTTCTGCTGTATGTTTATCATCTTCACAAACCAATATTAATTGTGGCATAGCTGCAAAACCTGAATCTCCTGGCACAAAATTTTCATAAAATTCTTTATACATCATCATTTTATCTATTAATTTTTTTTGCCAATCTGATTCTCTTCTTATTACCTCAAATAAAAATGTTACAGATTTTCTATTTTTAGTAAGTTTTACAGAACCTCCAGTTGCTTTAAATATCTTTCCTGATACTTTAGCAGTTAAAGCTGGTTTTACAACATAACTATCAAAAGCTTTTACTTTTCTTAGATATGCAATTAAAGTTTGATTACCTGCTAATCTTTTCTTTATCATTGGAACAGGTTTTACATTATCTGTTTGTTGCCATTTACATTCTATTTCTTTTGATGTTAATAAATATTTTCCCATCTTTTCTAAGCAATATATTCTATATATTCCTTTTCCTTCTTCAGAAGTAAAATAATATCTTGTTAAAATTTTTGATTTTACTAATTGATCTAACTTATTGTTCAATTTGTCTTGTGATTTAGGATCTATTCCTTTCCATTCTAGCATTTGATATAATTGTCTTGATGTTATAAATTCAAATTCATTTACTAATTCTAAAATTGCAAAATGAATATCTGTTATATGTCCTATGTTAATTTTATGAATTATTTGATTCATAGAAACATATCCATCTTTCCCATCAAATGTTTTAATTTCACCTTCTCTTATAGCAAATGGTGATACTTGCGCTTTGATTTGGTTATCTTCAACCATTTCAATCCCTCCTTATATTTTAGTGACTAATTATAGTCCTATTTTAAACTATGGTTAGTTTTACCTTTTTCTTTTCTGGTAAAATTCTTTTTATGCATACATCAATTGTCTCTCCATATTTCAATTCATCTGTATACTCTGCCATTCCAATCAAATTAGGTGTTAATTCTATAAATACACCATTCTTATTTTTTTCAGCATCTCTAACTATGCCCTTTACAGTCATTCCTTCTTTAAATCTTTGAACATTTTCTTCCCATGTTCCTAAACAATTTTTGTATGACAAATTTACTCTTCCAGTCTTTTCATCTACATATTTTACCATACATTTTATTTTTTGTCCAATTCTCACCCTATCTTCTGGTGACTTTATTCTTGCAACAGATAAATCCTCTATATACACTAACCCATCTGTTCCATTTTCCATTTTTACAAAAGCTCCATATGGCTGTATTCCTGTCACTATTCCGTCGACAATTTGTCCTTTCTTGACTTCTTCCATTTAATCTTTTGCTCCTTTTTCATTTGTTCATCTCTATTATATATTCTTAATATATTTTTTTCAACTATTTTATTAATTTTTGTACTTCTTGCTTTCTCAAATATCTCCATTTACCAAGTTCAATATCTTTTACACCAATGCCTCCTATTTTGCTTCTATGTAATGCTAAAACCTTTTTATCAATTGCCTCACACATCTTACGAACTTGTCGATTTTTCCCCTCATGAATTGTTATTTCTAATCTCGAAACTTTCTTTTCCATATCTATTTTTAAAATCTTTACTCTCGCTTCTTTGGTTATATAATCATCTATCTTTACACCTTTTCTTAATCTTTCTACTTCATCATTTGTTACAATTCCTTTTAAAGTCACAGTATATGTTTTTTCTATTTCATGTTTAGGATGTGTAACTTTATACACAAAATCACCATCATTTGTTAATATTAACGCTCCTGAAGTATACATATCTAATCTTCCAACAGGAACAATTCTTTCTTTTATCTTTATTAAATCCAAAACAGTATCTCTTCCAAATTGATCATCTGCAGTAGTTACATATCCAATTGGTTTATTCAATAATATATATATATGTTTTTGAGTCTTCTTAATTTCCTTTCCATTGAAGCTTATTTTATCTTTTTCAGGGTCAACCTTTATTCCAAGTTCTGAAACAACATTTCCATTGACCTGAATTTTGCCTTGTAAAATTAATTCTTCACACTTTCTTCTTGACGCAACTCCGCTATTAGCTAAATATTTTTGCAATCTTTCTTCCATTACAATTTCCTTTCATTATGTTTTAGGACTGGTTCTTTTTTCTAAATCCTTGCATATTATATATTAATTCCTTTTACTTTTCTAAAAGGCTTTATATAGATTTCTCTGGCAAGATTCTCTTGCCAGATTTTTTATTTACTATCATCAAGTTCTTCAATAACTTTCTGAAAATAATCAGGTAATGGTGCCTCCAATTTCATTTTTTTACCTGTAATAGGATGTTTAAACTCTAATGATTTAGCATGTAAACATTGACCTATAATTCCAAATTCATTTTTTCCATTAGAATAAATATAATCACCAATTATTGGATAACCAATATACGCCAAATGTACACGTATTTGATGAGTTCTTCCTGTTTCAATATTTATTTCAAGTAATGTATATTTATCATATCTCTTTAAAACTTTAATATGAGTTACCGCATTTTTTCCAGTTTTAGTTACTGCCATTTTTTTTCTATCAGAATTGCTTCTCCCTATTGGCATATCTATAGTAGCTTCATTTTCTTTAACAACTCCTCTAACTAGTGCAACATATGTTTTTTTCACTTCATGTTTTTTTATTTGTTCACTCATATTAACATGTGCTTTATCATTTTTAGCAACAATCAATAATCCTGATGTATCTTTATCCAACCTATGTACTATTCCAGGTCTAATTTCTCCTCCAATTCCAGACAAGCTATCCTTGCAAATCGCCATAACAGCATTAACTAAAGTACCATCTGGATTCCCATTAGCAGGATGAACCACCATCCCCTTAGGTTTATTTACTACTATAATATCATTATCCTCATAAACAACATCTATTGGAATATCCTGAGCCTTTAATTCTATCTCTTTTGCCTCTTCCTTTTCTACTACAATCTCATCATTCTCACTAACTTTATACGCAACTTTGGTTATTTTCTTTCCATTAACAAATACATTTCCATTTATAATCTGTCTTTGAGCTGATGATCTAGTCATATTCTCATCTTTACTTGCTATGTATACATCTAATCGTTCCATATTTCTCCTTCCTGTTCCATTTGTTCATTTGGGACTGGTTCTTTTTTGACCACATAAAATGCAAAATTATCATCTTCCTTTATCAACTCATATCCTGGTAAATTTGCATCTCTTATAATCATATTCATCTTTGAATCTTTATATAAAATAATATGAGTAATATCATATTTTTTAAATATATCTTCAAACCATATATCTAAATTCGAACTCTTCATAAAGTCCATAAATATATCTCTTCCTCCATTATATTCTGGTGCATATAAATCACATCTTGAATCTATAAATACAGGAATTCCTTTATACAATAAATAACTTCCATAATTGTATTCATTATATAATCTAACATCTTTTATATTTATATCATTTTCTTCAAAATACTTTAAAATAAAGTCACTCATCTCTACAGGATATGTTTTTTCATCAATATACTGTGCTTTTAATTTTGGCTTAATAAAATATATGCTTAATATCACAACTAATCCTGATATTACAAAACACCCAAACCAAGTAGTTGCCACTTCTATCAATTTCTCATCTATGTTTGTTCCTTCTCTTTTAAACCACTCATATGCCAATCTATTTAAAATAACTGAACACATTATCACAAACATTGTTGATTGTCTTTTTGAATACAACATTAAAAAAATTAATCCACCTAGCATAAATAAATCTACTAATCTAATTTTTATATCTGTAAATGTCAAAATAGCAATAAATAATATTAATGTACAAAGTATTGCTTCACAATTTATTAATGTCATTGGCAAATGTTCATTTATATTTTGAGTCGTATTTCCTTGCATAGTTTTTATTAAATATGTATATGGAGTTGTACCCAATGGTGTTAAAAATCCAGTAAATGCACATATTATCATTACTATAATCAAATATTTAGTTCCATCTTTTTTTGCAATTGAAATTTTATAATTTCCTTTAATTTCTTTTCCATATTTTTTAGCAAGTCTTTCCTCTACTATAGCAATAATGTATTCTGCTATATATGGTAAGTATAGAACAAACATAAATGGCCAAACCGCAACATGCAAATTAGCAATTAATATTGAAATTATTATTAAACCTATTCCATATCTTTTTTTACTGCTTTCAGTAAGTCTTTCCATAAAGTATAATTGAATTGTAAACAATATAAAAGTTACTAGTTGAGCTCTTGCTGCAATATAATCTTTTAACAAATACATTGCTCCCAATGTTATTACAAAAGATAGTACTTTATTTTTAGTAAGTTTAGAATTTACTTTATATATTGCAATACCCAACAGTGCTGAAAAAACACAAGTAGATATATATATTCCTGCCATTCCTCCAACAGAATATACCAAATATATTATTACATCATATAACCAATGTGGATATGTATACTCTAGTCCCTCATGCCATGAAAATGGATCCATCATATCTATTCCACCATTATTTATTATGTGTTCACCTATTTTAATTGTATAAAATGTATCATTTTGTAAAGTTTTTGGTGTTAAGCTAATACAAAATATTGCAATAAGAATAATTGCCATTATGCCAAAACAAATTTTTTTCTTATTTTTCATATGTAAACCTCCGATTTATTTAATACAAATATTATAGCAACAAAACAACAAAAAATCAACTGTACCACTTTACTTGGGTACAGTTGATATCTATATAATATACTAAACGGCTTCTTGACTTTCTGTTTCTTCCTTCTTTTCAGTTCCTTCTTCATTTATTAATTCTAAACTACATATTGAAACCTCATAAGCAACTTTCATTTCTGATGTTCCGTCTTCATATTTCTTTTCATATTGTCTTGATTGAACTCTTCCTACTATTTTTACTTGAGCTCCAACTTCTAAGTTTTGGCAGAATCTTGCATTTCTTCCCCATGCTATTGTTGGAATATAATCTGATTTATTATATGCTCTGTTTACAGCTAATAACAAATCTGCAATTTCTCTTCCAAATGGTGTTTGTCTGTAAATTGGTTTTTTACATACAAATCCAATAAGTACAACCTCGTTTGTGGTCTCATCTTTTCTAACTATGTCATTTTCTTCTTGTTCTTCAACTTCTTTAAGCTCTTCAACATCTTTAGCAAATACTGTTAAAATTAATTTGTTTCTTTCATTTTCATAACTATTGTATGATCTAAATTGACCTTTTATTAATAGTTTTTTTCCTTCTGTTAGCATTTCGTCTGTTATTAATCTTTCAGATATTGTTATTGGTATAATATCTGAGTTTCCACTTAAACGTGGTATTGATAAGTTGAATGAGTAAAATTTCTCACCATAAATTTCGTGGCTGAATTTCTTTTCGCCTGTAACTTTTCCTACTAATGTTAAGTAGTTGTTTTCTAAATAATTTGTATCCAATTTTGTTTCCTCCTTAATTTTCTTTATCAATTGTAAATTTCTCATCTTGCTTTTCTCTTTTTAAAATTTTCTACAATTCTTATTATACTACACTTTTTTGGTTTTGTCTACATAAAAAGTTAATTTTTTCTAGTTTTTTTTGTATTTTTCCCTAAATATTAGTATTTACATGTAATTTATTTCAAATTATGCAATTCTTTTATAATAAAAATCGCCAATCTGTTATGAATTTTTTTATTAGCATTTTGAAATATTTTAATTTCTTTTTCTTGTGCTTCTATTATTTCATTATCTAATCTCTCTAAATTTCTTTGCAAACATACTATTATTTTTTCCTCGTTTACACTTGATATAGTTATTGTAGCTTTAGAATTAAAACCAAATGTTATTACTTTTATCGGATTGTCTGTTTTTAAATATTTTAAAATTTTTATTTCTATATCTGCATTAATTATTAAATATTTGGTTTTTAAAACAACTTCACTCATAAATTCATATTCACTAGTTTCTAAATTTATGTCTTCTAAAACTATTATTTCTTCAAAAAATATTTTTGAAACATTTCTTATTGACTTTTTACTTATAAGTACTAACTCAATATTATATTTTTGTAATTCATTTTTTATTATTTGAAAATCTCTCTTTTTCGCAATTATTCCAACTAATGGCATAACGTTCTCCTTTGTTGTCAGTATTTCCTAAACTTTGCTTTTTATACTTTTAGTTAAATACTTGAGTTCCATTATTATTTATTGAATAATTATCCTTATATATTAGTTCTGAAATAGTAACTAATTTAAATCCATTTAATTGAATATTCTTTATTAACATATCTAAACTATCAGCAGTATGTTTTGTTCCATTATGACTTAATATGATAGATCCTCCATCTAATTTATTTTTTAATCTATTCCACATTTCCTCACCAGTTAAACCTTGATAATCAAGTGTATCTATATTCCATTGAATAGTATAAAATCCATTTTCTTGTGCTGTTTTTATTACTGTATTATTATATTCTCCATATGGTGCTCTATATAAATTGGTCTTATGACCAGTTATTTTTTCAATTTTATTTACACTCAAATTTATCTCTTCTAAATTTTTTTCTGCTGATAAATTATTCACATGCGGATGTGTATTGCTATGACTTCCTATTTCATGTCCTGCTTCATATATCTTTTTTACTGCCTCTGGATATTTGTCTACCCAGTCCCCTACCATAAAAAATGTTATATGTACATCATTATTTTTTAATGTCTCTAAAATACTATCTATATCATCTGCATTCCACGCACAATTCATTGTAAATGCAATTTTATTTTCTTCTGTTTGTACATTATAAATTGGTAAATATTTTTCTGTAGCAGACACTGGAATCGCACTTATATTTTTTATATTTGCAACTGCTATTAATACTGCAACCGTCAATATTGATACTGCATATGTTTGTATTTTTTCTTTATTAAATATTAAAAACATAAAAAAACCTCCAAATTAAAACACAATACTAATTATATTAAATATTATGTTCTAATTTAAAGATTATGATTTTATAATTTTAAGGTTGTAATATTTTTGTAACACAAATGTAATAAAAATGTAATACACATTTATGACAAAATATTGTATAATAAATTTGACGAAATTTTATACAAAAAGTCAAAAAAACGGAGGATACAATGAGCATCGAATCTGATTTAAGAAAAGATGGAATAAGAGTAGTCGACATACTTGATACAATGTCTGTAAATACAATCTCACATAATATAGCTACAAAATTATGTGATACATTTCCAGAACTTTGTTTTAATGAAAGTGATTTATTCTCAAAACTTTCAAAACTAGGTATGTATAGAGCAATAATGCCAGAAGGAATGGCAGAAGCTAACTACTTTTATAAAAATACATCTATATACTTTAACGAAAAAATTGCTATCGAAGATTTAGAAGAATTTGCAATTCATGAATGTATTCACTATATTCAAGAAGTTAAAGATAAAAAAAATAATCTCATAAGAATGGGTCTATGTAATTTTGATAATTTCAAAATTGTTGGAATGGGATTAAATGAAGCTGCAGTTCAATACATTACATCAAAAGTAATTGGAATCGAAAAAGATTACGTTAAATACTTTGGTGTTTCATTTAGAACTATCAGTCCCTCATACTATCCACTAGAATGCAATTTGATTGAACAAATGGCATATCTTACAGGAGAAACAATTTTGTTTGATAGTACTTTTACAAGCAATGATAAGTTTAAGAACACATTTATAAATTTAACTTCTGAAAAAACATATGACGACGTAGAATACTATGTAGATCAAATTTTAGATTTAGAAGAAAAAATAATAAAACTAAATAATAAATCTTCTTCTTATGACGAAAGAACTAAAGCAGTTGATAAACTAGTTGCAAAAACAGAAAACTGTAAAAGTAAAATTTCTGAATACTTTGAAAAAGCCCAAAATTTAATTATAAAAAATTACTTTGACAAAGCTTTTAGAAAAATCTCTAATTTAGAAGAACTTGATAATTATAGAAGAAAACTAGAGCATTATGGAGAGTTAATTGGTCGTACTGATGATTATACTTTCTTTGATGATTACTATACAGAAAAAATGTCACAATTAGAACATAAATCTAACGTACTTGAAAATGGTGGCATTGAAACAGCTCTTGAATGTAAGAAAACAAATTTATTTGTTTCTTGGTTTAGAGCAATCAAAAACTTCGTAACAGGAGAAAAAATACATAATTAACAAAAGACTAATTTAAAACTTTACAAATGACAAATATACAAATGATAAATATACAAATGATTTTTGCAAGTTATTATTTACAAAAGATAACTTTACAAATGATTTATATATACAAATGTTAATTATACAAAAGATATCATACTAATGAATCTCAAAAAGTCGACAATAAAATGTCGACTTTTTATTTTAAGTATTCCATTATTGAATAAGCAGCCTCTCTACCAGAACGTGCTGCCCAAGCAACAGTTCCCTTAGCGCCAGCAATATCTCCTCCAGCAAAAACTTTAGAATCTGAAGTTCTATTTTTATCATCAATCTGAATTCTTCCCCATTTGTTCAATTCTAGCCCTAATGTTCTAACAAATTCCTCTGGTTCTGAGCCTAATGCCATTATTATATAATCCATATCAATTATATAATTACTATCAGGAATATTTATTGGAAATTTTCTAACCTCTCCCTCTCTTTGAACAAGTTCTGTCTTTATCAACTCAACTTGCTCAACCTTTTTGGCTCCCAGTATTTTTACAATATTATTTTGAAACAAAAATTCTATTCCTTCTTCTTTAGCCTCTTGAATTTCTTTAGTTTCTGCAGGCATTTGTTCTTCAGATCTTCTATATATTACTTTTACCTCTTGTGCCCCCAATCTTTTAATTGTTCTTGCACAATCCATAGCAACATTTCCTCCACCAATTATAGCCACTTTTTTATTTGTATAATCCGGATGATCATTATGTTCCAATAATTGGTTTCCACCAAATACACCTTTTAAATCTTCTCCTTCTACTCCCATTTTAGTTGTTATATTAGCACCAAAAGCTAAAAAAATAGCATCATATTCTTCCTTTAAATCTTGTAATGTAAAATCTTTATTTAATTCTTGATTATATTTTACCTCTAAGCCCAAATCTATTATTTTTCTAACAGTATTTTTCACTATCTCTTTTGGTAATCTAAATTCTGGAATTCCATGAACTAAAAGTCCACCTAAATAATCATATTTTTCATATATAGTTACTGAATATCCATTCTTTAATAAAAATGCTGACGCTGTAAGTCCTGCAGGACCTCCTCCTACAATTGCAATTTTCTTATTTTTATTTTCTATATTTACATCTGCTATTTTATAATTTTCTTTTATTGAAATATCTCCTATAAATGCTTCCATTTCTCCAATACTTACTGGAACTGATTTTATTCCTCTTACACATGAGCCTTCGCATTGCTTTGTGTGTGGGCATATCCTTCCACAAACAGCCTCTAGTACTGTCGTTTCTGATAAAATTTCATATGCTTTTTTATAATCTTCTTCCCTAATTGCTTTTATAAAACCAGGTATATTATTTCCTAAAGGACATCCTTTATTTGAACATGGCTTTACTGGGCAATTTAAACAATAATTTGCCTTTTCTTGTATTTCTTTCATTTTCTTCACCTTTTAATATTTTACATTGTTTTATATATTAAGTCAATTATTTTGACCAACTATACTTATTCATAACTTGTTGTAAGTCTTTAATAAAATCAATTTTTTTAGTTTCATCTCTCAATAAAGCTGCAGGATGCCATGTTGGCATGTACAAAATCCCCTTTTTTTCTATCCAATTTCCCCTACTAGCTGTAATACCATATTCTTTACCCAAAATATTTTTTAAAGCAACACTTCCCAATAAAACAATAATTTTAGGTTTAACCAAAATAACCTGATTTCTCAAATAATTTAAGCAAGCATTTGCTTCATCTTCTTGTGGATTTCTATTTGAAGGTGGACGGCATTTTACAATATTGGCAATATATACTTCATCTCTATTCAACCCAATTGTTTCAAAAGCCATATTCATAAGCTTACCCGCTTTTCCTACAAATGGTATACCTTGCAAATCTTCGTCCGCTCCTGGGCCCTCTCCTATAAACATCAAGTCAGCTTGTTTGTTTCCAGTTCCAAATACCACATTATTTCTATTTTGGCATAATCTACATTTCTTACACTGTTTAGTTTCTTCTTCTAATTGTTCCCAATTATCATACATATAATTTCACATCCTAAATATTAAAAATCCTCATTGCATTTTCATAAGTTTTTTTCGCAACCTCTTCTAATGAATATCCCTTAACATCAGCTATCTTTTGTGCAACATATTTAACATTTCTACAATCATTACGCTTTCCTCTATTAGGCTCTGGAGCCAAATACGGACTATCTGTTTCAATTAAAATTCTATCAATTGGTACCATTTTTATCACTTCTGGAGCATTTTTAGAATTCTTAAATGTTATAGGACCAGCAAATGAAATATAATATCCCAGCTCTAAAGCTTGTCTTACTAATTCTTGATTTAATTGGCAACAATGGAAAATGCCAGTTCTATTAACCTTATGTTTTTTTAATATATCTATAGTATCAACTGAAGCATCCCTAGAATGAATTACAATAGGCAAATCTAATTCATTTGCTAATTCAATTTGTTTTATAAAAGCTTGTTTCTGTAAATCTCTATTTTCTTTACTCCAATAATAATCAAGTCCAATTTCCCCAATTGCAACTAATTTTTTGGAATTATTTTTCTTCACAATTTCAGTAATTTCATTGATATCTTTCCACAATTGTTGCTCAGATTGTGGAATATCATTAGGTGAAATACCACAAATTGAATAAATAAATTCATATTTTTTTGACATATTTAATGAAAATAATGAAGATTGAATATTATAACCTGCACATACAAACTTAGTCACATCTGCCTCATATGTTTCTTTTATAATTTGTTCTCTATCCTCATCAAATTTTTCATCATTATAATGTGAATGTGAATCAAAAAATTCCATCTTTTCTCCTACCTTTCTAAAACTACCACTGTTGCTACTGCATATTGTTTGCAATGTGAAATACTTATATCAATACTTTCTATATTCTTCATAAATTTATTATCTAAATTAACAACAGGTCTTCCATTTTGATCATTTTTAACTTCAATATCTTTCCATTCTATCTCATATTTACTATCCAATGCAGATGATATAGCTTTAAATATTGCCTCTTTTGCTGCAAACCTAGCAGCATAGTGCTGATACTTTTGTATCTTTTTACTTTCACAATATTCAATTTCACTCTTGGTATATACTCTTTCGCAAAATCTACCATCAGTTTCTTCTATACTCTTTTTTACTCTCTCTATTTCTATAATATCTGTTCCTGTTCTTACTTTCATATCATCATTCCTCTTATAAATAAAGTTGATATATTTAAATATATCAACTTCTTTCGTTATTTTCCCAAAAATAATATATTTATTAAATTTATAACCAATGTTACAACTAATATTGCTATAATAGCCACATTATTTTTAGCAGTTTTTTCTATATTCATTTCTTTATATAAAACATCATATTTATTTTTAGTATCCTCATATAGCACACCTACTTCAAGAATATCCTTTAAATATTGATAAAATGTTGAACCCGTATCATCAGCAGTCACTTCGTTAATCCATAAAGATTGTGTGAACTTTATAAATTCCTTACGGGTCTTCTGAATTTTTAAAGACTGTCTAAATTCCAAATTAATTTTTTTCAAATAAATATCTGTATATAATGCCAATATATATGTATACAAATATTGTTGTTCAAATTCATGTGGAAATACTGTAAAATTATTAATATCACAACTTGACGCAAATAGTGTGACTCCTTGTTTTGTAACTCCTAATTTAGCATATTTCCATTTTGAAATAACTTTAGCATCTTCTTTTGAATAATTCACACTATTATCATTAGGCAATATATTTAAAAATTTCATATAGTTGCCACATATATTCTCAAATTCATTAGTATTATTCCAATTCTCTTGATCTATACATACATATGAATATGTAAGAAATCTTTCTGTATCTATATCAAGTTTCATTGCTTCAGTTGATGGTCCTGTTAAGTTTTGTATAAATTCTTTTAAATATTGTACATCATCAAAGCAATCAGTTTGCACTCTTATATTATCATAATTATTCATATTTGCAAATTCTTGATTTATATCTCTAAATTTGTAATTAAAATTTAATACATCAGAAAAACTATCACTTTCTTCTATATTAGTTTTTATACACAAAAAACATATTCCGGTATTAAAGCATATAATTTCTACTTTAGGTATTCTAAAAAATATACCATTTCCTTCAGAGGCCGTTTTGCCCTGAATATCTTTTTTTATTGAATATTCAAAAATCGTACATGGACTTTGCTCTAATACTGCAGCTTTAGTTTCAATTGGTAAATCCTCTAATCTTGCTAATCTAGTTTTACTAAAATTAAAACTATTAAACATATAATTTCTTGCCCTATGTGAAAAATATGAATATAAATCTAAATCTTTTTCTTTCTTAAATATTCTTAATTGACAATTTTCATCTTTTAATAATTTTAGCAAGTATTTAGAATATTTATTTTCTTTTATCACATAAGGGTATATAAAGTATGTATATTGGTATTTTGTCTTTAGCTCCATATTTTATTACATTCCTCTCTTTTCTCAAAAGATTATCTATCTCCTGATTATTTTTCACAATAGTAATTCATGTTTAAATCTTCTCCTAAGTGCCATTTTCCTATAAAATCAATTTTCAAATTATTTTCTAAATTATATTTTGGTTCAACAATTTCTTTCCCTTCTTTATTTATAGAACCCCATACTCCATTTTTCTTTACAGCTGCAAATCCATATTTGTTTTGTTCTGTAGCATCATCATATATATAATCTGTTATAGGATTTCCTTTTTTGTCAACATATCCATATTTGCCATCTTTTTTACTCAAAAATATTGTATTATCTTTCAATACTTGTATATTTGAAGTCTCTTCACCTTTTAAATCAAAATATTTATAGTCATCATCTAATCTCATTCTAATATAACCATCATCTGTATTTACTTCTGATAATATTCCTGTTGCCTTTATATTGTATACTTCATCTATTAAAGAAGTTTTATACTCTGCATCTTCTGCAAAAAATAGATTTGCTTTTTCATTATATGTCATTCCTGTATAATCAAATGCCAATTGTTCATTTCCAACATTATCTATTATTCCATATTTATCATCTTTTTTAGCTATATATATACCTTTTTTAACTTCTTTTAATTCTTGATATTTGGGTTCTAAAGTAATCTCTCCAGAAAGGCTCATCTCTCCATACAAATTATCTTTATTAAATATTACACCATTTGTTGTAGCAGATTTTATATCATCAAATCCTTTATCAAGCACAACCTCACCATTAGAATTTACTAATTCTTTTGTCCCATTTTCTTTGACCAAATAATAATCTTTTAAATAAACCGGAAATATTTCATCATATTTATTTTCTAATATTTGTTTTTTTGTAGTACTTACTACTCCATATTTTCCTTTTTCATCAACTGTAATATATCCTTCTTTGTATGAATCACCCAAAGCCTTTATTTCTTTATAATTTGTATCAATTATAGCACTTCCATTGTCATTTACTAAACCTATTTTATCGCCCTTTTTTATAATTATACTATTTTCCATTCCGTCAAGCACTGTTATTTCATCATACTCAATTGGCAATATTTCTTTTCCATTTAAATCAATCAAGCCATATTTTCCATTTTTATTTACTTTAAGTACATCTTTTTCATACCAAAGATTATTGTCTTTATCTATATTATCTATAGCTTCCACTTTATCATATCCTGTAAAAATTTCTTCATTTTTACTATTTATAGCTTTTGTTTTATATTCGCCTGTTTGATCATTTATATCATATGTACAAATAAATACATCTTTTTCTTCATTTGGAATTATTATCATTTCTTGATATGATGGTATAATTACTTCTTCTCCGTCCTGATTTATTACTCCCCATTTATCTTGTGCATATACCGCAAAATATTGATAATTTTTCGTCACTTTTTCTCTCTGTTTTAATACATTTCTTATTATAAATATGAACATTATTACAACTGCTATTGCTATAATTACTGCAAATACTTTAGTGTAATTAAGCTTACCTTCTGTTTGATATCTCTTTCCTCTTGCCATATTTAACTATCATTCCTTCCTAAGGTATAAAACCTTTTTGTTTATATTATTCTACATGTATAATATATCATAAAATTTTTTAACTTACAAGTAAATTGCAAATAATTATTGAAATCATATATAAGTATTGTTTTTTCAATAATTTTGAAGTATAATAAATTCATCCTTTTCCAAAGGAAGTCTTTGCGAAGGGAGGTGCAACTAGAATGAGTTCATTCGATTTAATCTGGCGTTTAATTGTATTGTTACTTTTAAGTGATAATAACGATGATAGCCAAGACACAAACAAAGATTAATCTTTGGGGCAGGCGGACACCTGTCTTTTCTTTACTGAAACTTTTAAAAATCTTAATCAGCTTACTATTGTTCTTTTAGGCAAAAAAAGAGATATGCGGACACATATCTCGTGCAAACCATTATGAGTTCATTCGATTTGCTAGCTAATGTTATTATAACATCAATGTTATTATATGTCAATATTTTTCAAAAATTCATCATTATGAAAATTTAATTATTGGGCCCTTTTACCTTTCTTATAATTTTCAAGCATTTGCTCCTTAGCCGCAATCGTCTTTTTTAAATCTGCAATTTTATCATCATATAAATCACACAAAGCATTTATTTGCTCATTTGTTAATTCCTTAACAGAAATCTCTCCTTTGTGATATCTTCTTTGAAGCTCAAAAATATTATTTTCATTAACTTCTATATTTCTTATTGAACTTCTAAAAGCTTCACTTTTTTCCATTTCCATTTCAGTAGCTTCATCAACTAAATTATTTACTTCCACTTCTTTTTTTCCAAATAAATTTTTAAAGAAATTTTTTATCTTACCAAATATACTATTCTCGTTTCTTTCAATCAAATTTTTTTCTTGAGTATTATCTTTCATATTTTATTCTCCTATTTCACATTCATCTTTTTCTAATGATATACCTTGTACTTTAGCAATATCATTTGAAAGCTCTGCATCTCTTTTTTCTAAATTCAAAACTAATTTTCTTTTAGACTCTAATCTTTCTTCCTGAAAATTTCTTTCTATTGTATCTTCTTCCATAATATCCTCCTTACTCATCTGTATAGTCAAATTATATAATATGCTTTCTATAAATTCAAGCTTTTTAAAAAAATTTATTCTTTTTGCTTAACAAGTTTGCATACAATTATACTCATATCATCTTTAGCAATACCATAACTATTGTCAACCGCTTCATTTAAAATCAAATCAGCAATCTTTTGACAATTAGTAGTTTCAATATCTTCTAGCATATACTTTACCCAAAGTTCTTTATTATTATACTCTACATTAGAATCTAAAATACCATCACTGCACATAACCAAAATATCTTTATCTTGAATATCTTTATCATATGTAGTTAAATTAATATCCTTCAAAATTCCCGCAGGTAAACTTAATGATTTTATAATTTGAACTTTTTTCTTATTTTTTACATAAGTTGGACATGCTCCATTTTTTATAAACTCAACTTTTCCATTATACAAATCAACAATTGCAATATCTAATGTAGCAAAAATTTCCTCATTCGCATTCATAATTGTTGTATTAATCAAATCTATTGATGTATCTTTATCAAACCCTGACATTAATAATCTCTCAAGCATTTTTATTGCAATTTGGCTACTCTTTCTTGCTTCTGGGCCAGATCCCATTCCATCACTTAATGCAACCAGATACTTACCATCATTTAATCTAATTTGTAATAAGCTATCACCTGATACAGGACTTCCATCTTTTATCTGAACTGCTTGTCCTATTTGAATTAAATACTTATCAGCTGATAAAAAGCTAATTATCCTTTTTCCCTGTTTATTAAGTTTACGGATTTTAGGTTCATTTCTCATCAATTTTTCATTTAAACTTTTTTCTAGGACTTTTTGAATTTTATCAAAATCTGCATTCTCACTAGTTTTACTATCCTCTTGTAAATATACTTCTATAAAATATCTATTATCTTTTTTACTTATTTCTATACCATCAACTAAAATCTCTTTTATTTCAAGTGCTTTGATCACTTTACTTTTTTCTATATCAAAATTCTTATCTTGTTTTATTTCATTTTCCATTTTTACAGCAATACTTGAAATTGCCTTTGAAACACCATCAAGTTGAGCTTGCACATTTTTCTTATTTGACTTAACCTTTTCCTCCCATATAAAGTTTGATTTACTTACTTTATATGCATAATTTACAGCCTTGACAATTTGCTCAATATCATTATTCATTCTTTTACTAATATTCTCATCATTATATTGGACTATATAATTATTAAATTTAGCAAATGTCTTAAGCAAATCCTCTCTTTCTATTTCTTGCTTATCTAGCAAAATATCAAATAACTCATTTACAATTTTATTTTCAGGTTGTGCCATATCATCATATAACATATTTTCCTCAAGACCGTCCAAATTATTCAAAAGTTCGGTAATAAATGATTGTCTATTTTTTAAATACATATTTGTATCATTTTTTTCTTTATATGTGCTTGCTATATCTTTTATTGTCTCTGACACCATATTTAACTGATTTATTGTTTCTTTACTCTGCTCTAAACCTCTTTTATTGTACTCAGGTAACATATTATCACTTTTTACAAGTTCTTCTATATTAATTCCTACCCATTTTGGCATTGCAAGTAATCCTAGTGATGCAACTAATGCTTCTTTAAATACTACTAAATCTGTTGCTGTTCCTTTTGAAGCATATAGCAATATTCCATTTCCAGCAAAAAAGCCTACTATTACACCTATCTTTCCAAATCTGTTTAATAAACCTGAAATCATTCCTGATATTGCATATACAGCAACTACAATCGGTTCATTTTGCGTAATTATTCCTAAAGTTACACCTATTGTTACACCTGCTGTTGTTCCAACTAATACTCCATTTTTCCATCCAAGAATAAGCACTACAAGTATGCTCAATACATTTCTAATAGACAATCCTAATATAGAAAAATCCCCAAACGCTGAAAAAGCTATTGAAACTAGCAAACTAGCTCCAATTACTTCTTCAATTGAAAATGCATTTTTTTCTGTTATCTCTTGAATTACAACTAATGAATTTACAAATATCTTATAAAATACTACAGAAAATACTGCTAAAGTTACATGTAATATCATATCTGCTACTGTAAATTTTGTTAAAATTAATTTTGCAATCATTACTAGTATTATACTTACAAAAACATGTCCAGAAATTTGTATTTGTTCATTTTTATATTGATCATTCTCTTTAGGAGGCTTAATGCACATTGATATTAATAACATCAATATTATTAATACATAATTTAATGCACCAATTGCTCCAACCCCTATAATATTTCCTATAAGCCCTGCTATTACAACTATAATTGCAGGCACACCCCCAGCTAAACTAGCAGCCACTATAGCTATACTAAATGGAGATACTTCTTGTCCCATTCCTATAGTTGATACCATAAATGCAATTATATATATAATCATATTCTTTATATTCACTAAGTTTTTTAACATCCTTACCACCTCATAACCTTTTCATAATATAGCAATATTTTAATCCTTTTCTTTTGTGTTTTTTGTCTTTTTTAGTACTCTACTACAAAAAAGTTTTTTACATTTTGTGATATATACTCTTTTATTCTATTATTTTCCTTTGTTTTGTATTTCATATTTTATTATATATTGTCGAAAAATACAAGTTTTTTTAATAAATTGAACAATAATTTTTAAAAGGAGTATATAAAATATACTCCTTTTTTTCTACTATAATTTACGAACCTAGTGTATTTCAGTTACAGAAACTTCATACACCTCCTTTTTTTCTTTTCCATGTTTTCGACTCTGCATCCTTCCATATAAACGAAGCTTTTGGCCAACGCACTGAGCTCTTACATACTCTGCATTATCTCTCCAAGCTACGCAATTTATGTAATCAGATTTTTCTCCACTGGCATTTCTGTGTACGGCAATACAAAAAATAGCAATTTTCTGCTTTTCCTCATATATTATTTTTTGCATTGGTACATTTGAAAGATAACCTTCAAGAAAAATCAAATTAGACTCTTCTGGTATTTCTTGGTCATATATTTCAAAAGTTTTGGCATATAAAAAATGTCTTTTATGCCCATTTCTGATAAATGACCTAAATTCGCCGGTAACACGAATTATTTTATTAAGATATTTTTGAGTATCCTTATTTTTAATCATGTTCCCTTGAATAACAACAGGTACAATGTCATATTTATCGTCAGTTAATCTCTCTACTCTTACCCTGGTATTATAAAATTTCCGCCCATCATTTTTATTATAAGTAATTTCGAAATCTCCAACGATTTTGCCTATAATAAGGCCTTTATTATACCTCCCAAAACACCCCCGTTTCTCATTTTCAATTTTTGTAATTTCATTTTCTTTGTTCACTTTTCTCATGTGAAATCCTCCTTTTACATATAGTAGAAAATGTTTAAGTAAATATAGAAATTTTTCTTTTATTAATCTACATAAACACTATACCATATTATAACATTTCTTTTTAGATTTGTAAATGTCTGTATATAATTGCAATTTCACAAATTTTAATTTTTTAACATATAATAAAAAGAAAAACATAAATTATTTAGAGGTGACTAAGAATGACAAATAATATGGATGATTTATTTGCTAATGTAAAAAAAATGGTTGATAGCGGTAATATCCCTGATGATATAAAACAAATGATGAATAATATGTCCAAAAGCAACTCTACCACAACTGAACCCAACTCTAACAATATACTTGATCAAATTTCTCCAGAAATGATTAATAATCTAAGTAATATGCTAAATTCATCTAATCAAACATCAAAATCAGAAAACTTCAATTTTGGAAGTTCTGGTCCATCCACTAACAACACTAGCAATAATTTCAATTTAGATATGAACACTATCATGAAAATGAAATCAATAATGGAAAATATGAATAACAAAAATGATCCCAGAGCAAATTTACTATATTCATTAAAACCATATTTACGTGATAGCAAAAAAGACAAATTAGATCAATATGTAAATCTACTTAATGTTTCTAAAATAGCAGAACTTATGAATAATAATAATGAAGATAAGAAAAAAAACTAACATCACTAGTTTTTAGAAAGGAGTAAAACAATGCCAGTTTTCCCATATTATAATTTATATAATCGAAAAACACCTTATTTCAATAATTATAGATTTAATTACATTCCTAACACCAATTTTACTCCACACGATCCCCAAGTACCTCATCAATCACAACCCAAACAAACCCCAGAACCAAGTCCTCAAGAAAATCGTCTTTATTCCCAAAATAAAGATAATGACGTTTGGCTAGACTTATTTGGTATAAAACTTTATTTTGATGATGTTCTCATTCTTAGCTTACTATTCTTTTTATATGAAGAAAAAGTTAAAGATGAAGGTCTTTTTTTAGCTTTAGTTTTATTACTAATCAGTTGATTTTGTTCATTAGGGACCGGTTCTTAAATGAACATTGCACAAAAAAGAACCGGTCCTAAATGGACCAGCCCTAATCAATCTATTATAATTTCATCTCCATCAACATATATATAAGCATTATCATATACAAATTCTTCATTCATATCTAATTCCTTAACAATATTAGATATTCTTAATTGTACAGCATCAAGAGTACTAGCCGTAATTATAGCTTCTTTATTCCCTTTAGCACCAGCATGAGCTAATCCTCTTAATGTTCCTATTATAGCAATATTGTCTGCAGCAATAACTTCAGCACCTGCATTAACATCTCCAATTATTACTATACTTCCTTCAACTTCAATTTTTTGACCTGAACGTAAAGAGCCTTTATGAAAAGTTGTTTCTGATGTGCCAACATCTTTTTTGTAACTTCTTTTAATGCTATGTAATCCTAAAGTTTTTGGAGTATCAAAACTAACCTTAACATCAATCTTACTTTTTATAGCTTTCTCTATTTCTTCTATTTCTTTATTAGTCAAAATTTTACCTGTAACTCTTATTGGAGTCTTTTCTGATTGATACATCTTCTTTAATTCTTTTAACTTTTTGGTTAATTCTAATATTATTTCTCTTTGTGTAGCATTATCATCAATTTTTATTAATACTTCATCTGTTCTTAAATTTATACTAACTCTGTTCATTTCTAACATCCTCTCATCTGTACTTAACCCTCTTGAAACTATTATCTTATTTGTTCTACAAATGGTGTAGCTGTCATAGACTCATTTACTTCTGTTGATTCATTCATTCCAAAATATTGAGTAAGAACATCTCTTGCAACTTCAGCAGCATAATTTCCATGTCCACCATTTTCTATCATAACCACAACAGCAACTTCAGGTTTTTCATAAGGTGCAAAACAAACAAACCAAGCATTTACAAGATCATTTCCGTTTTTGTCCTTACCAGCTTCAGCAGATCCTGTCTTTCCAGCAACTTCCTGATTAAACCCTTTAAATATATTATATGCTGTACCTCCAGCCTCACTTGCAGCCATTCTCATTCCTTCTTTAGCTACAGATATGCTTTCTGGGCTAATAGTTATTCCATCATCTGTATTTTGATATCCAACCTCTTCGTTAGTATAACTTTCAATTTCATCTCTTGAGACTTCTGTTCCATCTGCATTCATAATAGATTTTACTATTGTTGGTTTTACTATATTTCCTCCATTTGCAATTGATGAAATATATTTAGCAATTTGCATAGGTGTAAAATTATTATCACCTTGTCCTATTGCAGCATTTAAAACGTCACCAGGTCCTATTTTACCACCATTTCTAAGCTTTGCATATGTTTCTTTTGAAGCAACAGCACCTTCTTTTTCATTTGGTAATTCTATTCCTGTCTTCTTTCCTAATCCAAAATGTAATGCATATTTAGATAAATTATCTATTCCCATTCTATCACCAGTTTCATAGAAAAAGTAGTTACATGAATGTTGTAATGCTTGTGTTACATTTTGGTATCCATGTCCTCTATGATAACTTGTATAATACCAACATTTCCACTCACTATTATATTTTCTATAAACACCCGTATCATTTATTCTCTCTTTAGTTGTTATTGTTCCTGTCTCTAAACCAGCAATAGCTGTAACCATTTTAAAAGTAGAACCAGGCTCATATGTAGACTGAGTTGCTTTATTTAGTTGAGGATGTCTTGTATCATCTCTTAGATATGCCCAATTTTCTTGTGATATTCCACCTACAAACCATTGTGGTTCAAATGTAGGATAACTTGCAGTTGCTAATACCTCTCCTGTATTTACATCCATAACTACTGCTGCTCCACCTTGTGCATCATACCTTTGTGAAAATCCTCCTGTACGAATTTTATTTATACAATTTTCTAGAGACTCCTCTGTTACTTTTTGCAAATTAGAATCTATTGTAAGTACAACATCACTTCCTGCAGTTGCATTTTTAGAAACATATTCACCAGTAATAGTTCCATCAACAGACATCTCTACTTGTTTTTCCCCATCTTTTCCTTTAAGATACTTCTCAAAAATATTTTCTACTCCTGTTTTACCAATTATATCATCAATTGTATATGTATCCTTTTTTTGATTATACTCATCTTCCTTAATTTTACCTGTATACCCAATTACATGTGCAGCTAAACTTCCTGTCAAGTATGTTCTGGCAGCATTAGTAGAAATACTAACACCAGGGAAATCACTATTTCTTTCACTTATTTGTGCTACAACTTCCTCATTTACATTTGAAGCTATAGTTATTGACTTAGTTGCACTATACCCTGTTGTTGTAATCAAATATCTTATAGAAATAATTTTTCTAACATCATCTAAATTATCATTTTTTATTTCATACTTATCTTTAAACTTATAAAAAGCCTCTTCTGCACTTAACTCATCAGAAATTTTGTATTTTTTCTTCCAATTAGTAAGTTCATCTCCATCAATAGTAAAAGCAAATGGATTTATACTTATTGGAAATGTATCTGTATATTGAATTTGATATTGATTTAATAAATTAACAAGATTCAATGCACAATTATTTAATTCATCATTTGATACATTAGTTTTATATATTTCTATATCACTTTCAGTTTTTACTCCTGCAAGCTCATTTCCTGATCTATCTAAAATTGAGCCTCTAGCAGCCTTTATAACAGATGCTCTTGACAATCTGGTATTTGACTGTTCCCTATAGCTCTCTCCATGAACAACTTGGAGATTAAATAGTTGAACAATTAATACTATACCTATCAAATACACTATTATGTTTATTATATTAAATCTAATATTTATTTGTTCTTTTCCTTCTTCATCAAAATTTATTCTATTGTTCAACTTTTCACCTACTTTCCCGCAAGATATATTAAAAATACCTTGTTAAAATTCGATCTCCTTTTACTTCATTTTCTATTTCATAACCAACATTTCTTATTAATGGATATAATATTATTATCAATATCATATTATAAATTGTCTCAACCAATAATATCTTGATAAAATTTAGGACCTCAACATTAGCACCTAAAATCACATATTGCATAACATATAAAATCACTTCATAAATTATTGTACTAATAACCCCCATTAGTAATACTGTTATTCTGCTATCTTTTGAAAGAGTCTTGTCCAAAACGCCACTAAATAGCCCTATAAAAGCTAATGCAATAGAAGTTAATCCTAAGTTCTTTCCAATCCAAAAATCAATAAATATTCCATAAACTATACCATAAATAACTCCCATAGTTCTTCCCATATACAAGCCAATAAATAGCATCAATATAACAAACATATTAGGCATTATTCCAGCAATCGTGAAATGGCTAAAAAAAATGGTTTGTAACAAATAAATTATTATGAATGTAATTATTAGTAAAACATGTATTAATATTTTTCTCATTTCTACAGCGCCTTTCTATTGGTTTGTTATAACAAGAACTGTTTCAAGTTTTTCAAAATTAACTGCAGTTTCTATAGTTGCATAAGAATCAGTCTTATTAGAACCTTCATTCACCTTTTTAATTTTTCCAACATGAATTCCTTTAAGATATATTCCACCAAGACCTGAAGTTTCTACACTATCTCCTTGAATTATCCTTGCATCTGTATCTATATTTGAAGCACTTAATACAGATTTATTTTCTATAGTTCCTTTACAAATCATAGTATCCCTAGTTGAACTTGCAATACAACTAGTAGCACTTGCACTATCTACTATTGTTTGAACCTTTGCAGTTTTATTTGTTGTTGAAACTACATATCCAACAAGACCTTCATCTGCAATGACTGTCATTTTCTCTTTTAAACCATTATCACTACCAATATTTATCACAAGTGTTTTAGAATAATTACTTATATCTCTAGAAATTACTGTTCCTGGTACAGTTGTATATTGTCCATATTTCTCAGCCAAATTAAGTTCTTGCTTTAATTGTTCATTTTCATTTTTCATTATTTCATATTCTCTTAATTGTTGTTCCAAATCACTATTTTTCTGTTTTAATGACTCATTCTCAGACTTTAATTCATTCACATTTTCAAAAAATTTATTATTATTATTTATTTTATTTTTTAAATATGTCAAACCATTTTCAATTGGCATTACCACTTTACTAGCAACATTCTCTATACCAGTTATATTTTCAGAATTCATATTAGAAAATATAACTAGTATAATTAAAACTATAATAGTAATTATAACTCCTATTATTCCACTTTTTTTATCTCTTTCCATATACTATCTTCTCTTTCTTGAATTTAATAAAATAGTTTTCAATTTTTCTAAATCTTGTAAAGTCTTTTCAGTTCCTTTAACAACACAATCCAATGGTTCATCTGCTACATACACTGGCATACCTGTTTCAGCACTTATCAATTTATCCAAATTTTGAATTAAAGCTCCTCCACCTGATAATATAATTCCTTTTTCCATAATATCTGAAGCTAACTCTGGTGGAGTCTTCTCTAAAGTTATTTTTACAACTTCTACAATTTTATTTATTGATTCTTTCATTGCATGTTCAACTTGATCTGAAGTAATAATCTCTGTTCTTGGCAAACCATTATTTAAATCCCTTCCTTTTATCTTCATTGTCATTTGTGTCATCAAAGGTGTTGCACAACCTATTTCTTTTTTTATTTGTTCTGCAGTCTCTTCTCCAATAGCAAGATTCAATTCTTTTTTTACATAATTAATTATATCTTCATCTAACTCATCACCTGCAACTCTTAGGGAATTACTAATAACTATTCCTCCCAAAGAAATTACTGCAACCTCTGTTGTTCCCCCACCAATGTCTACAATTATATTTCCACTTGGCTCTTCAATTTCTATTCCTGCACCAATTGCAGCTGCCATTGGTTCTTCGATTAAATAGACCTCTCTAGCACCAGCACACATTATTGCCTCTTCAACAGCTCTTTCTTCTACTTCTGTTATTCCTGATGGTACTCCCACCAAAACTCTTGGTCTTATCGCATTATATCTTTTACATACTCTTTCTAACAAATTCTTTAACAATAATTTAGTAGCTGTAAAATCTGCAATTACTCCATCTTTTAATGGTTTAATTGCATTAATTTCTTTTGGAGTTCTTCCCAACATTTCTTTCGCTTCAAATCCTGTTGATATTATACCTCCTGTTTTTACATCTATTGATATTACAGATGGTTCTCTTACAACTATTCCTTTTCCTTTTACTGTTACTAATATATTTGCTGTTCCTAAATCAATTCCTATATCCTTTGACTTGAATGACAAAAAATTCATTTCATTTCTCCCTTTCTTTTTGTTTCTCCATTACCGAAAAAATGCTAACATAACTTGCATCTCCAATTACTATATGATCTAACAATTGTATTCCTAATATTTTTGAAGCCTGTTTTACATTTTGTGAAAATTCAATATCTTGTTTGCTTGGTGTAGGATCCCCTGTAGGATGATTATGTATTAATATTATTTTACCTGCCTCCATTCTTACGGCTTCAGTCAACACCGACTTTATTGTTGCCGTAACAAAGTTACCCCCACCTTTAGCAATATCTTTTATTTTAAGCAATTTATTTTTATTATTTAATATTGCTACTTTCAATATCTCTTGTTTTTCAAACCTCATCTTTTCCATTAGTATCTCAGCAATGTCCCTAGGGCATAATATCTGCTTTTCTTTATAACTTGATACCATATTAATTCTTTTAGCCAATTCACATATTGCTTTTAATTGAATTGCCTTTACTTTACCTATTCCCTTAATTTTCATGAACTCTTCAATAGTCAAATCCATCAAAAACCTTAGGTTATCTGCTTTTTTAGTATTAAGTTTCAAAATTTGTTGTGATACACCAACAGCAGTTTCTTCTTTTGTTCCCGTTTTAATTATTATTGCTAACAATTCAGCATTAGTTAATTTTTCTGATCCATATTGTTCTAATTTTTCATATGGTCTTTCTGACTCTGGTAATTCTTTCATTTTTATTGGCATAAAATTCTTCCTTTCTCTGTTTTCAGAAAGGTCCCCTATACCACGCTACTATTATATCTTGTATTTGTGTTTTTTTCAAGTCCTATAGAAGTTTTTTTACCAAAAATTGTTCCTTTAAATATAATAATATTAGTAGTATAATATATTTAATCAGTTATGGAGGTTTTAAATGAAATTCGAAAAAATTACAGATGAAAAAATAAAAATTATTTTTAATATAGAAGATATGAAATCACACAATATTTCTAGTCAAACAATTTTAGACAGCTCAACTTTCTCTCAAGAGCTATTACAAACAATGTTAAGTAAAGCAGAAGAAGAAGTCGGTTTTTTTGCCAATGATTCCAAGCTGTTAGTAGAAGCAACAATGGCCCCAAATCAAGAATGTATATTCACTATAACGAAACTATCTGCTCCAGATTTGCAAGTCGAAAATGATATTGACTCTTTTATATATAAATTTGAAAATTTTGACAATTTCATTTCACTCTGCACTTTTCTAAATAATTTGTATGACTTAAACTTAAGAAAATTTTCAGAATATTTTTCTTTAATTTTATATAACAATACATATTATTTATATAATACAAATACCGAAAATTACTCAACTCTTCTTGATTATATGCAAGAAATATTTTCCGAATTTGGAACTAAGGTGTCAAATTCTCCTTATGTTGATGGTATTTTAAATGAATATGGAAAGAAAATTTTTTCCAAAAACGCAATTGTTAACTGCATTCTTCACTTTATATAAAAAAACAAAAAGTTGTCAAAAGGGCATGTCCCTTTGGCAACTTTTTAATATAAATAATTCTGTGGATTATAAGCAACTCCATTTACTCTAATTTCCAAATGTAAATGTGGTCCTGTACTATTACCAGTATTACCAACAGCAGACACAACTTCACCTTGTTCTACCTTTTGTCCTACTGATGCATATAATTTGCTACAATGACCATAATATGTTTCTATTCCATTTCCATGTGATATAACTAATAAATAGCCATAAGACCCTTTAAACCCTGCGAAAGTCACTGTTCCGCTAGCCGCAGCCTTAACTGGTGTTCCAATTGGTGCTCCTATATCTAGTCCTGTATGGTCACTTACTCTTAAACTACTCTTTGAACCAAACCTTGATGTAATTGTTCCTGAAATTGGTCTTATTAAATTTAAACTTAATGGTACCTTCTGATAAGATATATTTGTTGATGTATTTACTTTTCCCGTCACTATTGTAGACTTGGCTACCTTTATAGGTTCCTGAACAACAACTTTTTCTTGATATAATGATGCAACTGTTGCTTCTACCTCTGAAAACTCTTTCAAATCTGTATCATACATTTCCATTATTGATATTTGATCAACATTATTACTATTTTTCTCTTTTAATTCATTGATAATTTCTTCTGCCTGTGAAAAGTCACTTACATATGCCCTTTCTTCTTCACCTTCTAATATTGCATAATATTTGTAATATATAACACCAGATTGTTTTATTTTATCGAAAATTTCATCATCATTAGTGACTATATTTCTTTTTAATAAACACATTTTATATTCTGGTAAATTATCAACCTGAACAAATGCCACTTGATTTTCCTCTGTTCCTTCTCCAGATTCCATATACTTATTTATTCTACTTTGTAATTTACTCTTATCTTTGCTATATCCTACTGCTTCTCCATTTATTGTTACACTATATATTGGCTTAAAAAATAACGCCACTGCACATATTATTAGGAATACAGAAACAGCTATAAGTATTGTAAGCTTAATTGATTTTCTTGCAAATACTAATATTTGTTTAAACATTATATTCTCCCTTGTACATAATTTTTTTAAATTGTATAATAAGAAAATATTATTTAGCAATTTTAATAGCAAGTTTTTTTAGCATGATTTACTCCACTTTACTCATTTTTTCTCTCTGTTTCTCTCAAAAGAACAAACAAGAAAAAAATAGCAAGATTTTCTTGCTATCCTTGTTGTAATTCTGTTTTAACTGTTTCTACCTCTGTAGTTGAAGCCTTTTGAGCAGGTTTATAATACCCTTTAGCATTTGCAACTTTAAATAACTCATACTGAAAGCTTTCATCATTATTTCTTATTTGTTGAAAAGTTTGTCTAAGTTGCATATTCTCTGATTCAGAAATTGCAGTTTGGTATGCCCCTAAATCAGCTTTAACACTTCCTAAAACATCATTTACCATTGTTTTCTCATCCATATTCTATTCTTCCTTTCTATTTAATTATTCAAAAATCCCATAAGTTTTTGTTTTGTATTTAAGGCATCTTGTGCTGACTTTGAAAACATCTGCTTTAATTGTGCATCTTGCACTTGGTTTGAATATGAATTCAATTTTTGATATGCTGTTTCATGTGCCCCTATTAAATGTCTTAAATGTTGTAATTCCACTTGTGTTAAATCTGCCATAAAAATCACCCTTTCTAATTTATTATAGAAATATTATGTACAA
Organism: uncultured Clostridia bacterium; assembly: GCA_928721565.1. Lineage (GTDB taxonomy): Bacteria > Bacillota > Clostridia > TANB77 > CAG-508 > CAG-269. The sequence goes on along the minus strand of OV788638.1, from coordinate 597,871 downwards.
AATTTCTTAACTTATACAAAAAATCTGTCAAGAGGAATGTACCTCTTGGCAGATTTAAATCATATCATTAACTTTATCTCTATAATAATATAAGAACTCCATAGCAGTAGGTATTCCAGTTTCGTAATTAACTCTAGCAGTATAATACCTTGTTAGATCTTCAATAGGAGAAGCTCTCCAAGCATGATAAATTGCATTTTTTATTCCATTAGTAATTGTAGTTTCAGATTTTTTATATACAGTTGTTAAATATTTAATAACATTCATATCACTATCTTCATTTTCAATTAAATATAAAATTGCATCATGAATATATTTTCTTCCTTTAAGATTTGAAGTTACACCTATAAGCTCTAATTCATGATTAATACAATCAGAAATCTTATCTCTAGTATCTTTAATAATATCTTCAACAGATGATGTCACCTCTATTGGAACTTGTCTTAAACTTATAAAATGATTAAAAACAAGATTTGCTGAATATTTTGGATGGTCTTTATAAAGAATCAAATCAACTCCATTTCTATGTAATATTTGATATGTTCTTTTCGAATTAACATGTGTTGTTACTATAACAATTGGCTCATAATTCAGCCTTAATTTTTTCAGCTCAGATAAGAAATCCAAAGAATCCATACTTCCACTTACACTATTGTTTAATTCTAAATCAAGTACAATTCCTTCTGGACTTTTAGTTTTTACATATTTTAATCCTTCTATATCTGAATCTGTAACTGCTACTATTTCTATATCTTTTCTCTTTTTAGCACAATTAATAAAATTATTACAATCATTAATGTCATCTTCTATAATTAAAAGCTTCATAGGATTAGATTCCATACCTTTTTCCCCTTTCTCATTTTTGTTATAATAATATCATAAATATTTTTTAAATACTATATTCTGTAATATGTATTTTCCGTATGCTTTTTGCTTAGTGCAATTAAAAAGAGGTTAAAACAAATAAGAACGGACTTATTGCCCGTTCCCAATATTATAATATTTCTAAATTTGCATATTTTGCCATCAAACGTTTATGACCTACTTTATCAAAATTAATATCCACTTTTAAATCTTCACCTTCAGGCTCAACATAGTTGATTGTACCCTCTCCAAATTTCTTATGATATACTCTCACTCCTGATTGATATTCTGAAAAATCTATATTTTTACTTGTAGCTTTTTTACCTATATTATTTAAGAAGCTCTCTGCAGTTCTAAATGCAAAACCTTCATTCTTCTTAGAAATTCCAGCAGCAGCAGTAGCATATTGAGGTTCTGTTGCCTTATATGTTTTAATACCTCCATTATTTTTACTACCATAACTCCAAGTATAATTGCTATCTCCAAATATATCATTTTTCTTAGGCATTGTTGAAACTGCTTCATCATAACCATCTAATAAATCTTTTGGAATTTCTTGCAAAAATCTTGATGGTGGATTATGTGTAGTAGAACCAAAAGTTGTACGTTGTTTGCTATTTGTTAAAAATAAGTTTTCTTTTGCCCTTGTTACACCAACATAACACAAACGTCTTTCTTCTTCCAATTCTTTTTGTTCTCCAATTGATTTATACCCTGGAAAAATTCCTTCTTCCATTCCAACTAAAAATACTACCGGGAATTCCAACCCTTTAGCACTATGTAATGTCATTAAAGTTACAGACTCATCTGTTTCTTCCACATTATCCAAATCGCTTGATAAAGTTATTCCTTCTAAGAAATCACTTAATCCACTATCAGCTGACTCTTCTTCAAATTCTACTGCAACATTTAAAAATTCCTCTAAGTTTGCAATTCTATTTTCGGCTTCTATAGTATTTTCAATTTCTAATGCTTTTGTATAACCAGTCTCTTTTAATACTTTCTGTATTAATTCTGAAATTGTATAATCATCTTTTTTTGCAGATATATTTTCTATACAATCTATAAATTCCCTAGAATTTAAGAATACTCTATTTAATCCATATACGTCAGCATTTTTAATAACTTCATACATTGATATGTTATTTTGCTCTGCTATTTGTGCAACTTTATCCAAACTTGTTTTACCTATTCCTCTTTTAGGTTCATTTATTACTCTATTTAAACTTAAATTATCTGCATGATTTTGAATTAACCTCAAATATGAAATTGTATCTTTTATTTCTTTTCTCTCATAGAACTTCAAACCACCAACAATTTTATATGGAATATCTTCTCTCCTTAATATTTCCTCTATTGCTCTTGATTGGGTATTCATTCTATATAATACCGCAAAATCTGAATATTTATATTTTTCTTCTCTTATAAGATGTCCAATTTGTTCTGCAATATATCTACCCTCATCATATTCATTATCAGCAGAAAATACCTTTGGCAAATTTCCAACATCATTTTCTGTCCATAATTTTTTGTCATATTTAACTTCATTATTTTTTATTACAGCATTAGCAACTTTTAAAATATTACCTGTACATCTATAATTTTGCTCTAGTTTTATTATTTTTGTTCCTGGAAAATCCCTTTCAAAATTTAATATATTTGATATATCTGCTCCTCTAAAACTATATATACCTTGGTCATTATCACCAACAGCTGTAATATTCCCATGTTTTGATGCTAGTAATGTTACTAATGTAAATTGAGATTTATTTGTATCCTGATACTCATCTACTAAAACATATTGAAATTTATTTGAATAATATTCCAATACATCTGGATTTTCCATAAGGATTTTTATTGTATAATTTATAATATCATCAAAGTCTATTGCATTATTTTCTTTTAATCTTTTTTGATATCTTTCATATACTTCTGCTATTTTTTCTTTTCTAAAATCACCATGGGCCTTTACTGCGTAAGCATCTGGTTCTAGCATTTCGTTTTTAGCATTACTTATTTCTGACATTACAGATCTATCAGTAAACATTTTGTCATCTAATTGTAAATCTTTTAAAATTTGTTTAACCATTGTCTTTTGGTCTGATGTATCAAAAATAATAAAAGATGAGTCAAAACCAATTCTATCTATAAACTTTCTTAATATTCTTACACATATTGAATGGAATGTTCCTATCCACATGTCTTTTGCAGCATCTCCAACTAATAATTCAATTCTTTCTTTCATTTCTTTTGCTGCTTTATTAGTAAATGTAATTGCTAGTATGTTCCATGGTAATATATTTTTTTCTCCCATTAAATAAGCAATTTTATGTGTTAATACTTTTGTTTTTCCACTTCCAGCACCAGCAATTACAAGACATGGTCCCTCTGTATTCACTACTGCTTCATATTGTTTATCATTTAATCCTTTTAGTATTTCTTCCATTTTTTCTCTCTTTCTTTTTTCAAATATTTGTTTGTATTCTACTACATTTTTATCATTTTTGCAATAGATTTTAAATAAAAATTATACTTTATATTTTTCGCCTAATAATACAAAATATACTTTGCATTTTATCCGAAAAAATACAAAGTATATTTTAAATTATTCTTCTTCTCCTTTTAATTTTTCTGCTCTATCTGCTGCAATTAAATTATCTATCATTTCATCCAAATCTCCATTTAGGAAATTTTCCATTTGGAATATACTCATTCCAATTCTATGGTCTGTTATACGACCTTGTGGATAATTGTAAGTACGTATTTTTTCACTTCTATCACCACTACCAACTTGTATCTTTCTTGCATTAGCTATTTCTGAGTCTTGTTTTTCTTTTTCTATATTATATATTTTAGATCTAAGCATTTTCATAGCATATTCTCTATTTTGTAATTGTGAACGCTCTGTTTGACACTCAGCAACTATTCCTGTTGGCTCATGTATAAGTCTTACTGCAGATGATGTTTTATTAACATGTTGGCCTCCTGCACCTGAAGCTCTAAATACTTCCATCTTTATATCAGCAGGATTTATTTCTATTTCTACATCTTCTACAACCGGTAAAACCGCAACAGTTGCTGTTGATGTATGAATTCTTCCACTGCTTTCTGTATCAGGAACCCTTTGAACTCTATGTACACCACTTTCGAATTTTAATCTACTATATGCACCTTTTCCTGTAATCATAAAAGATATCTCTTTATATCCACCTAATTCTGTTTCATTTTCATTTAATATATCTATCTTCCAATGTTTTCTTTCTGCATACATTGAATACATTCTGAATAATGTTCCTGCAAATAATGCTGCTTCTTCTCCACCAGCACCACCACGAATTTCACAAATAATGTTTTTATCATCATTTGGATCTTTAGGAATTAATAATGCTTTTAATTCATCTTCAATATGTGGAATATTTTCTTTTGCTTCGTAATAATCTGCTTCTGCTAATTCTTTTAGTTCTTTATCTTCCATCATCTCTTTAGCATCTTCCATTCTCTGCTTTTCTTTTTTATATTCCCTATATTTTTGTACTATTTCTTCTATTGAACTATGTTCTTTTATTAATTTTTGCCATTCAGTTTGATTTGCAATCACTTCTGGATCACTTATCAATTTTGTCAATTCTTCATATCTAGTTTCTACTGCTTCTAATTTGTCAAACATAAATATTCTCCCTTTCTTTAAATTCGTTTTATATTATACTATATATTGGTACTTTTTTCAAGAGCATACTTACATTTCAACAAAATTATATGTAGGTTAGTCAATCATTTGTCACAAATTATTTAAAATAAATACTTTGAGCACCTATATTGTAAATAACGATTCTTCTTGACTTTTATATTTTTCTATGAATTCCCTGGGACTCAACCATCCTAACGGTCTCATTGGAAAATTATTATATTCTTTTCTCCATTCTTTCCCCTGATTTCTTAAGTCTTCTAAACTATAAAATACTCTTTTATAGTAAAATCTTTCTTGATCTTTCCTATGACTTCTTTCTACTCTTCCATTTTGTTTGGGTGTATGTGGCTTTATTACTTTATATTCTATCCCTACTTCTTCTAATGTTTGTTCAAACATTGTTTTTTTACTTTTTAAAAATGCTTGCCAACTTAATCTATTTGTAAATTCAAATCCATTATCTGTTTGTATTGTCTTTACCTTAAACGGAAAATATCTTACCATTCTTTTTACAAATTCACTTGATGCATATGTATCATGTGCATTTGTAAACCATGTATATCTTAATCTTGAATACTCATCTATTGCTGTATATTGATAAAATTTTTCTCCTCTTTCTTGTAATTCTTTACTCATACATTTCTTGGGTACATATTTTACATCTACTTGTACTTTATCTCCTGGATATTCTCCTGATATCCATTCTTTTGGCTCACTTTCTTTCTTTTTACTTGGTGTCTTTTTATATATTCCTAATCTTTGCATTACATGATACAACCCTTGTATTGTCCTTGTATATCCTGCTTGGCGTAATTTTATCCATAACACTACTAATCCTGTATCTTTATTGTTTCTTTTATAATTCTTTATTAATTTTAGTTCTTCTTCTGTATGTTGATTTGGATGCGAATGTGGACGTCTTGATTTATCTTTTAAACTTTCTAACGTTCCATCATATCTATTTCTCCATCTATATATTGTTCTTTTACATTCTCCAAATTTATATGCTGCCTTTGCTACTCCATATTTTTTTGAAAATTTTACTACTGACTCTTTATATTTTAATCTATCTGTGATATTATTACCCATAAGAGAGCACCTCCGATATGTTTATTTTTGGTCATTTAAACAATATCATTTTTGTGCTCTCTTTTCAATATTTTATTTTCAATCTTCTTGTGACATATCTATTTTAAACCTATAATACTTACATTTCAACAAAATTATAATCAATATTTTCTTGTTCTAATATATCTTTCTCTCTTTTAGTACAAGTCAAAATTATTATTTGTCTATCTTTAAATTCATTAACTAAAAACATTAATATATTTTTTAATCTATCATCATCATAATAAGCAAATGACTCATCCAAAATTATTGGCACTTTTTCATTTGATATTTCATCTAACATTGCAAGTCTTAATGATAAATATAATTGATCTATAGTTCCTATACTCAATCTTTCAGCAGGAATATAGTTTCCATTATCCAATTCTACAATTAATCCTTGTTCATCATTAAAAGTTAACTTACAATATTTTCCTCTAGTTATAGTTTCAATATTTTTAGATAATTTCTCTGTAAACATTGGGCTTATGCTGTTTTTCATATTTTCATATGCTCTTGACAATAATGTTTTTACTAACTCAATACTCATATTATTTCTTTTTAATTCTTCATATTGATCTCGTAAAGAATATAACTCTTCTTCTAAACTAGATAAATTTTCTAATTGTGGTTCTATATTTTCTTTTTGTAATTCTAATTTATTATTTTGAATTTTTAAATTATTTATTTCATTTTCTAATAAATTAATTTCATAATTTATATTTTCTTTTTTTAACAAATAATTAATTTCATTTTTATTAATATTTTTTTCATATTTATTTATTAATTTATTTTCTTCTAAATTATTCAAAAAATTATTTTCTGTTTTTAATTTATTTATTTCATTTAATAATTGTTGCAAATTCTCTTCATATATTTTTTTATTATTTTCTATATTTATTTTTTCATTATTTATTTTTTCTAAATTATTTTTTTGATTATTTTCTATTATTTCTATTTTATTTTTTAATTTATTTTTAGAAAATATATAAAAAATCAAAAACGTTGGCACCGTAAGGAGAAAAATATATTTAATTATTTTATTTTCTGTTATTTTTGGAATAAATAAAATCCATAAAATATTTATTAAAATAATAATTATTAAAAATAAATTTAATTTTTTATTTAATTTATTTTTTTCATATTTTCCATTTATATTTTTAGAATTATTTTTTTCATTTAATATTTTTTCATTTATTTTTTCTAAATTATTATTTATTAAATTTATTTTATTTTTATTTTCTTCAATAATATTTTCTTTTATTTTTATTTTTTCATTTTCCAAATTATTTTTTTCATTTTTTATTTTTATTTCTTTTAATAAATTATTTTTAATTTCTTTTTCATTTATTTCTTTTTTTATTTTATTTTTTTCGTCTTCTAATTCATATTCTAAATTTTCGTATTTTTTTAATTCTGATATTTTTTGTTCATCTATATCTATATTTTTTCGAACAATATTTATTGGTTTTTCTCTACTTCTTTCAGTTCCAATTTTTTCAAGTTGCATTTTATTTAATTTTTCTACTGCTTTTTTATATGATATTTTATCTTCTCCTGTTTCTAACAAGTTTGATATTTTTTGTATCAATATATTTTGAGTACTTCTCTCTACCTTAACTTCTTGTTGCATTGCAATTGAAGTTGCTAAAAACATTTCTTCAGTTATTTGTGTTTGTTCATAAAAGAATTCACTACCTTTATTTTTATCTATATTAAATTCTTTTACAACATCTTCTCCATTTTCATTAAATATATTTGGATTTTTTTTATTAAATTCTCTATAAATTTCATATTTAGTTTTATTGTCTAATTCATACGCTAATTTTCCAGAATATTCTTCTGAATTCCATGGTTTATATTTTTCAAAATCAGAAATATCTCTTCCTTTTTTATTCCTAGATGCACCATAAAAAATATTTAAAATAAATTTTAATAATGTAGATTTACCACTCTCATTTTCTCCATAAATAATGTTTAGATTATTTTCTAAATTTATTTCTTTATTTTTTAATTTTCCATATGAATTTATTTTTATTTTATTTATTTTCAAATAAATCACTCCTATTTTGATTCTTATTCTGAAAGAATTTCTATGCCAATTTCTAATGCATTTTCTATAATATTTTCATCATAATTTTCTTTTTTTAATTCATTTAATATTTCCTTTGCAAATAATCCTCTTAAAGAATTTTCTTTTGCAATTTCTTCTATATTATAATTGGGTTTTGTTTTATTTTTTATTTTTATTATTTTTTCGTTTAATTCGTATTTATATAAATCATAAATATTTATTTCAAAATTTCTTTTTCCAACTAATATTATTTTATATAATTTGTTTTGCTCTATATTTATTTCATTTATTTTTTCAATTAGTTCTTCTATTGAATTTATATCTGTACAATTTATTTCTCTTTCTACATATTCAGTTTCATCTAACTTAATGAAATTTAATTCAGTCACATTTTTAGTAATCTCTCCTACTACCATTCCATGTTCACCTAATTCGTCAAATCCTAATGACATTGTTGAACCTGGGTAAATAATTTTTCCGTTTGGTGTAAAATTATTTTTATGAATATGTCCTAATGCAACATAGTCAAATCCTTTATTTTCAAGCATTGTAGAACTCATAGAATTATATTGCATTTCTTCTAAATTTGCCCCATTTAATGTACCATGGATTACTAATATATTTAGCTTTTCTGGATTATCTAACACTAACTTTTCTATTCCTGAATTTGCACAATAAAAGTCATCAAACCCAAAGCCATAAATATCAGCTTCTTTTGTTTCTATTTTTTGAATTTCAGATTTAAATATATATACATTTTTATTCCAAATAAAATTATTATAATATGATTTTTTTAATATTGGGTCATGATTCCCTGGTGATATAAATATTTGGGTATTCTCTATTTCTTTAAATAGATTATTTATATATTCTATTGTTGACTTTCTTATATATTTGTGTTCATATAAATCTCCTGATATGAATAAATATTCTATTTTATTTTCTTTGATATATTCTATTATTTTTTTAAATATTTTTCTTTGCTCTATTCTCCTTTGTTCTCCTAGGTTTCCTTTATCAGATAATGTTGTAAATGGAGAGTCAAAGTGCATATCTGCTATGTGCACAAATTTCATATTAATTCTTCCTTTCTCTTTTCTTGCTATATTATTTTATATTATTTTTTATTTTTTGGCAATAGTTTTTCCGAATGTTTTTTCGGTTTTTAGTTTAAACAAAAAAAGCCTCTTATTGAGACTTTTCTTGTTTATTATTATTTTTTACTTCCAAATTTCCTTTCCAAAATCTTATACTTTCTATAAGAAATATAAGTAAATACTATCATTACAAATGTAACAACTGATAAAACTAAAGCAACTTTATTTAAACCTGCATTAGGTATTCTTCTATCAGCAATCGTTGGGTCTGTATTTTTAACCTGTTCTGTTGTTTTTGCATCTGTCTCTTTTCCTGGTGTTTCATTATTATCTGTTTTGTCTGTTTTATCTGGTTCAGGTAACTCAACTTTCTTATAGTAATATATAATTGTTTTGTTCTCGGTCATTTCTCCGCTTTCATCTTCTGTAACTCTTACAAAGTCATATCCATCTATTGTTTTCTTATCTGTTCTATATTCATCTCCCTCATGTCCTGTTATTGTTTCATCATCTGTTAATTTTTCATTTGTATCTACATCTATATACTGAACTGTTACTGTAACTTTTTTTACATAGTAATATGTTACTGTAATTACATCCTCTTCCATTGTTCCCTTTGTTTTTTCTGGATATTTTTCTTTTACTAAGTCATATCCATCTATTTCTTTTTCTTTTGTTTCGTACTCATCTCCAACTAAACCTTCGTAAGTTTCATTAGCAAGTAATTCTCCTGAATTAATATCAACATGTTTTTCTACTACTCCACTTGATACTAATACATAATAATATTTTAATACTATTTTTTCTCCTTGCATTTCTACTGTTTTTTGTTCTGGTTCTTTTACAAGTACATATCTCTTAAAGTTTTTAGCCATTGTTTTGAACTTTTTTCCTATATATCCTTGTTCTGTATTTTCTTCTATAACTTCTCCTGTTGTTTTGTCTATATATTGTACTGTTGCTTCTGCCTTTGTGGCATAATAGATTTTTATTACATTCTTTTCTGGATCATTTGTTATTGTTAATGGTAAATTTTCTGTTTTAGCTAATACATAATTTTCTTTTACTTTGTCTTGATATTCTTCTATTGTTTTACCATATTTAGCTTCTGATGTTTCTGTTTGAGTTTCATCTAGTTTTCCATCATAATAATATTCTACTTTGTATTGATATTTCTTCAATTCATTTTTTACTGTTAATGTTGGAGCTTCTTTTGCAGGTACAGCTTCTTGTATAACTGCATTCTCGTAATTTGATAATTCACCTGTTCCATTATTTAATATAGAATATGTTCCATCTAATTGTTGCTTTATTTGTATATCATCTGATGACTTTGTTTCATCAATATCAATCATGTCTTTTATTTCTAAGTTTTTATTGAATTTTACTAATGCATTTTTGGTTTCTTTACTTTCTATATCATAATATTCAACAACTCCTAAATATCCATCATCTATAGTATTGATATATCCTAATGACAACATTTTGATGTTTGTATCTGTGCTTTCTATTCTCTTTAAATATTCTACTTTACCATCTATATTGTATTTTACAAATACTGCCCCATAGCTTCCTAAGTCATTTTCTTCTTCTGTACTAACATCTATTTTTATTGCATTTCCATCTGTAGTATCTTCTGCTGGTATTGATATTGAACTATCTATACTACCAGTTTGGATATGTCCTCCATCAATTGTGTATATCTTAGAATAGTAGCCCATTCCTTCTATATTATTTCCTTCTAATTGTTCTTTAGCAGAAATTACTTTTCCTTGTGAATTTAATTTTATTACAATTGTACCTCCATTTTGGCTATCTTGTGCGTCTATACTAATAGTTTCACCTGTTACAGTATTTTCTGCTGGTACTTCAAAATGTTGAAATCTTTTTAACAAAGTTAATTCTCCATTTGCATTGTTAATCATTTGTGCCCAATCGATATCCTCCATTTTACTTTCTAACATTGTTAACAATTCCACTTTACCATCTGAATTATATTTTAAAATATAACTACTTATTTGACTACTAGAAGTAATGCTTATTTCTTGGCCACTAGTTGTTTCTTCTGCAGGTATTGTTATTGTTCCCATAAAAGCACCATATGAAGTATATTGGTTTGTACCTGTTTGAATTGTATCAAAAATTATATTTGCACTTTCTGCATTAGCAGATTTTATTTGTTTTACCAATTTTATTTTACCATTTTCATCTGTATGTACTATAATACCATCTGCAATTCCAACTGCTGACATTTCGATATCTTTGTTATCTACTGTATTTTCTGCTTTAATTGTTGCAGTTTCATGAATTCCTCCTGATACTACTGCTCCTTTATTTAGTGACATTTCAGCTTGAATTCCTTGAACATTTTCGTTCTCAGGAAATTCTATTAAATTTGTCCAATTTTTCTTTAATTTTCTTATTTCCTCTATTCCTTTGTCTATTTCAATAGTATATGTTCTATCTGCTTCATTTTCTGGTAAGATATAATTTTCTGGAGCTTGAACTTCTACTATGGTATATTTTCCTGGTGCTAAATCCAAATCAATTCTACCATCTGAATCTGTTGTTATAACCTTCATTTCTTGACCATTAATTTCTTCACTTTGTCCTAATTCATTTCCATTTTCATCTTTTATAGTAAATTTAGCTCCTGGTAACAATGTTGTTTCTTCTTCACCTTGTTTTACAATTGAGAACAATTTTCTGAATGTTGCTACAACATGTTTATCTTCCATTATTGTTTTAAATTTAGGTAATTTTACTGTTCCATCTTCATTTTCAGAATATTGAATTTTATCTCCATTTATTGTTATATCTTTTATTACATATCCTTTATCTGGCGTTATTACAATATCTTTATTTGAATCTTGTTTAGCTAATATTGATTCATATGGTTGTTCTCCTTGTCCAGATATTGAACCTCCTTTTCCATCAACAGCTGTTGTTATATCATAAGCATTTCTTCTATAATAGATTTTAATTATATTGCTTTCAGCATTATCTGTTATTGTCAATGGTAAGTTTTCAGTTTTATCAAAATGGTATTTTGGTTTTATTTTATCTTTGTATGTATTTACAACACTTCCATATTCTGCTTGTAACTTATCAGTTAGTGTGTCGTCTTTTTCTCCCTCGAAGTAATATTCAACTGTATATTCATATTTTTTAGGTTGATAATAATATGTTACTATCGTATCACCTTCAACAACTTTGCCAGTTGCATTTTCTGGTGTTTTTACTAATTCATAATGTTCTGGTATTTCATCTGCTACTTTAGTTTCGTATGTTCTTCCTACTGCTAATGTTTGTTCAACATCTTTACTTATTGATGTTGTAGTTCCATTAATATAGTGATGTGCTATTACTCTTCCTGTTTTTTGTGCATAATAATATGTTACTATTATTTCTTGTCCATCATAAGTTCCTGTAGCATTTTCTGGTGTTGATATTAATGTATAATTCTCTCCCAAATTATTAACATCAATTGCCTGTGTTGTATATTTTTCTCCTTTTTCTCCTTCTGTTATTACATCTAATGCCGTTGTTCCATCATTTAGTGGTACTGGTGTTTCTGTTCCTTGTATATAGTGATGAACTATCAATTTTACTTTTTGTGGTACATAATAATATGTAATTTCTTGTTCTCCTGCCTGATATTTTCCTGTTGCATTTTCTGGAATAATATAATTTCCTTCTGTGTCTTTTTCTAGTGTGTATCCTTGTAAATCTAGTTTTGGTTTTGTTGTATAACTTTCGCCTTCTTTTCCTGTATAAATTTCGTCTTCTGCCAATTTTGTGTCTGTTCCTTTTATTACATGATGTACTATTATTTTTGCTAATTTTTTGTTTTCTATTGTAAATTCATGATTTCCATCTGCAGCAAATTCAATTTCCATAGGTGTTTCATTTAATTCATATCCATCTGGTGCCTGTGTTTCTGTAATAGTGTATTTACCAAATGGTATTTGTGTTATTCCTTTGCCTTGTTGATTTGTCTCAGCCTCTGTATGATATAGTTCTGAATCATTTAGTGTAACCTTTACAGAATTTATTGTAAATTTGTCATCTCCATTTGACCCAAAATTATAATTATCTTTATAATATCCTAAATGCAAATAATACATTTTTCCACCTTGTAGTACTGTTGTATAATCTTTATCATTCTTATTTCCCGATATTAATATAAATCTACCTGTAATTCTATCATGTTCTGGTCTTGTTGTACTTTCTGTAATTGTTGCATATCCATAGTCTGAACTTCCACTTGATATTTTAGCATTTACTATTAAATTATATTTTCCTGTGCAATTTGTTAAATCTATTGGTATATATGAATTTGCTACTGTATTATCTTTTCCAGTATTAGTTGATTCATATTTTCCATTATTCTCTACAAAACTATAATTTACTATATTAACACCATATATTTTTACACTATTTATTTTTACTTGGTCTTCGTTTCTATCTTCACTGCTATCTTTTCTGTATCCAAAATGTAGATAATATATTTTGCCACCATCTAATTCTTGTGATGTATAATCTTTGTCACCTATTATTCCTGATATTTTCATAAATTGTCCTGTGCCACTATTATAACTAGGAGCTGATGTATTTTGAGTAATTGTTGCATATCCAAAATCATAATTATTTTCACTTGATACACTTGCATTTAGAAAAACAATATATTTTCCTGTATAGTTTGTTAAGTCTATTTTCATATAAGAATTTGCTGTAGTGTTTGACTTTCCAGCATTCCCTTCATTTTCTTTTTGATATGTTGCACTATTCGTTGGTACATATATACCGTCTTTATTTACAAAATAATATGTTCCATTATTAGTTAAACTTCCTAGTGGCTCTGTTATTTCATTTGATTTGTCTATAGTAGTAATGTCTTCTCCATTATCTACAATATCTTTTATTACATCTTTAGGATCTGTCCTTTCTTCTATTTGATCTAGTTTGAATTTTGCTCCTGTAAGAAGTTGCTTAGTTTCTGAGTCTACTTTATTTATAGTAATTTTATTATCTTTTAAAGCATATGTTACAACTATATGTTTATCTTCTGTAATATTATTAATTGTTGGTAATGTATAAGTTCCATCTTCATTAGCTGTAAATTCTTGTTCTTCTCCATTAATTGTAATTTTTATTATTTCGTAATTTTCATCTGGTATCATTACTATTTCTTTTGTATTACTATCTCCATATTTCACAATTTCATATGGTGAATTTTCTTCTCCAGAAATTGTTCCTCCTTTTATTCCATCAAGTTCTTGTACTTCTGTTGATATTTTAAATGTTTTTCTAGTATTCTCTACTACTAATTCTTGTACTTCTTGTGATGTTCTTTGACCATAAATTTTTATAATCATTCCATTATAACCATTTCCACTTAATATCTTTGTATTTCCTAAGTTTATACTACTTGAGGTAAAATATCCTCCGACTATATAGCCTTCATCTTTTGTTTCCACTGCTGAGTTAATATAATCATTACTATTTCCTCCTATTACTTTTGCCCAGACTGTTTCTCCTTTTGTATTATATTTTATTACCATTCCATTATTATTACCATTGCTACTCAATGTTACTCCATTTCCTAAGTCTATATTACTTGAGGCAAAATATCCTCCTACTATATAACCATCATCCATTGTTTGAGCTACAGAATTAATTTTTATTTCTTCATTATTTTCTTTAATCTCCTTTCTCCATTCTTCTTCTCTTTCTTCATTATATTTTATTAGAATCCCTGTGTTAGGAGTTTCACTAGCCATCGGTGTACGATATCCTCCAATTATATAACCTTCATCAGTCGTTTGAGTTACAGAAGTAACATAAGAGTTTTCACCACCACAACCTATTATTTTTGCCCATTCAGCTTCTCCATTTGTATTATACTTTATTAACATTCCATTTCCATAATATAGAGCATCTACATTGCTTAATTTTACGCCATTACCAAGATCAATGTATCCATTATAATGTCCTCCAATTATATAGCCTCCATCTACTGTTTGTGCAACTGAATTGATTTCAACATCATATTCTCCTCCTATCCTTTTTGCCCATTCAATCTCTCCTTTTGCATTATATTTTATTAACATTCCATCTTTACTATTACGATTGTTAAATGTTACTCCATTTCCTAAGTCTATACTTCTTGAGGTAAAATATCCTCCTACTATACAACCTCCATCTGCTGTTTGTGCTACAGATTTAACTTCTTCATCTCTATCTCCACCTATGGATTTGGCCCATTCTATATTTCCTTCTGAATCATATTTAATTATCATTCCATCTTTATTACCATTATTATTT
The DNA here is from genome assembly GCA_928721565.1 of uncultured Clostridia bacterium. GTDB lineage: Bacteria > Bacillota > Clostridia > TANB77 > CAG-508 > CAG-269. The sequence goes on along the minus strand of OV788638.1, from coordinate 582,714 downwards.
AATGTTACTCCATTTCCTAAGTCTATACATTCTGATTCAAAATATCCTCCTACTATATATCCACAATCTGTTGTCTGTGATACGGAGTTAATAAAATCACCTTGATTTCCTCCTATTGCTTTTGCCCATTCTGTTTCTCCTTCTTCATTATATTTTATTACAAGGCCATCTCTCTCGCCATTATTCTTTACTATCACTCCATTTTTTAAGTCTATACTACTTGAGTCAAAACTTCCTACTGCTATATGTCCCCCGTCTGTAGTTTCTTTTATCGAAGTAATTTCACTAGTTTTTTCTATCACTTTTGAATCTAATACATCTGTCTTAAACAATTCTTTCTTTTTTGATTCTTTTAATTTTATTATCACTCCTCCTTCATTATCAGATATAGTTTCATTATTTATTTTTATACCTCCTGAGGTATATCCTCCTATTATATAATCTCCTTCTTCGTTTTGAATTATTGATCGAATTTTTACTAAATTATATATATTTTCTGCAGTAATAGTTTCAACATAATCAATAACTCCTTCTGAACTATACTTTATGACTACTCCATATGCGTAATTCATGGTATCTCCATCCCAATTATTATTATTGAGTTTTATTCCATCTCCTAAATCTATAGTTCTTGATTCAAAATATCCTCCTACGATATATCCACCATCTGTTGTTTCAAATACAGATTCAAATACACTATCATCTCTATATTTTCCTTCACCTTTTATGGTTCTTGCCCATTCTATTTTGCCTTCTGTATTATATTTTATTAACATTTCACCATTACTACTGTCATTCTCTAGTGTCACTCCATCTTCCAAATCTATACTACTTGAGGTAAAATTTCCACTTACTATATATCCATCATCTTTAGTTTGTAAAATTGATGTAATTTGATCAGTACCAGATCCTCCTATCACTTTAGCCCATTCCATCTCTCCTTCTGCATTATATTTTATTACCATACTATTTCTCTCGCCATTATTATTTAATATTACTCCATTTTCTAAGTCTATACTACTTGATTCAAAATATCCTTCTACTATATATCCCTCATCTGTTGTCTGTGATACTGAATTTATTAAGTCATCTGAACTTCCTCCTATAGATTTTGCCCATTCTACTTCTCCATCTGCATTATATTTTATTATCATGCTATCTCTTTTGCCATTATTGTTTAATGTTACTTCATTCCCTAAGTCTATACTACTTGATTCAAAATATCCTTCTACTATATATCCCCCATCTGTTGTCTGGGATACTGATTTAATAGAAGATTCTCCTATAGTTTTTGCCCATTCTACTTCTCCATCCGCATTATACTTTATTAACATGCCACCTTTACTGCCATTATTATTTAGTATTACTCCATTTTCTAAGTCTATACTACTTGAGGCAAAATATCCTCCTACTATACAACCTCCATCTGTTGTCGAAAATACTGAATTTATTATATCATCTTTATTTCCCCCTATAGATTTTGCCCATTCTATATTTCCTTCGGAATTATATTTTATTAACATTCCATCCGATCTGCCATTATTGTTTAATGTTACTCCATTTCCTAAATTTATACTACTTGATCCTAAATATCCACCTATTACACATCCTTCATCTGTAGTTTGTGCCACTGACATAATTTTGTTATTGCTAAAATTACCTCCAGTACCTATGGTATTATCCCATTCTTTCTCCCCTTCGGCATTAAATTTGGCTATTTCAGCTTCTGCAACATTAATATATCCACCATCTGTTGTTTGGATTATAGACCTAATGGTTTGATTACCCCTTATTTTATTCACCCATTCTGCCTTAATATCAGTTTTAACATCCCCTTCACTAGCACAACCAATTCCAAAATAATAAACAGAATCAGAAATATCATACTTATCAGGAGCCTGAAGTTCAACAGCCTTATAATAGCCCTCAGGCAAATCAGCAGTAATCTCACCATTAGCATCAGTAGTCAAAACATAATAATCTCTGCCATTAATATTCTCTTTAACACCTAAAGTTTCGCCTTTACCATTAGTAGCAGGCTTTTGACCATTATCAGTATTATAAATTGCAAACTTAACATTAGCCAACAACTCACCAGTCTCGCCATCTTTCTTAATCAATTTAAAAGATGGACTATCAGCAACAATTAAGCTAACCACATTATCATTAACTGTATATTGTGCCTCATCACTATCTACATTAATAAATTTCAATGTTCCATCTTCAGGTTGAACCTTAAAAGTAATATCTTTTACTTTTGCATATCCATCTGGAGCAGAAGTCTCTTTCAATGTATATGTTGCCTTCTCATCCCTTTTATCTATATATTGATATAAATCAGTTATTATAAACTTTCCATCTGCACCAGTCTCATATTGTCCAATTTTCTTCTCATCTTTATATAAATTAAATTTTGCACCTTGTAAATATGTAACATTTTCTGTAGAATCACCATTTTCGCCTTCCTTATCACTTACATTTACATCAATTGATTTTTTAATTTTTACAATCTCCAAATCATATGTTGGAATCTTATCATCATCAATTGTTAAATTTATAATTGGAATATCATTCTCTAATGTAAGGCTATCTTCTCTAGCAGTTCCTCTTAATATTTGTAATTCATAATTTCCGTCATTATTAACTATTTTAAATTTAACTTGATCTGCCAAATAATAATCTTTTACACTCACTTCAACTAAATCATATGTGCTATTTATTTTAAGTCCCTTTGTATTTATCACACCATTTTTATCTGTTGTTACAACTCTACCATTAGTAGGTAATCCATCTCCAAGTATTTTAAATCTAGCACCTTTTATTGTTGTTTCAGTTCCTCTTTGCTTTTTAGTAATCCTCAATCCTGCTTTAACTTCATCTTCTACACTAAATACAGCATTGTAATTTTCATCATCATTTTTCTGAACATTAATAACATCATCTTTTACAGTACCTTGGATTTTTTCTATATTTAATTTATTTCCATCAACATGTCCTATAAACTTAATAACATCATTATTTAATTCATAATCTGAAGGAGATTTAACCTCCTCAATTGAATAAGTTTTCTCAACATATAAATTCTTAAATATTAAAACTCCATTTTGATCTGTAGTAGCTGTTTTTCCTTCTGTTTGTCCATCCTCTGTTATTTTATAAGTTGCACCTGGCACAACTTTATTTTTGTTCACTTGATATTTAGTTAATTGTAAATTATATTTTTCTGCAATTTTAAAACCAATTCTGTTTGATTGTGTTTGTGTTTGATATTTTCCTTCTGATGTATCTAAACTGAAATATACACCATGATTGCTATATGCCACTTTGTTATACTCTAATCCATTTGGAATTTTTATAACATAATTAAATACCATTTCTTCACCTTGTGGCATTACATATGAGCTTAAATCTATAATATATGTTTTTATATTATCCCAATTTTCTACTTGATCTGCTGTTTTCCAAACATTTGACTCATCATTTAAGTCATTGCTTGGGTTTGTATTTTCAGAATAATATACTTTAGCCACATTAGCAACTTGCTCTGGTAACTGAATTCCTGCATTTGTCATCTTTGTTGAAAATTGTGAATTCAATTCACTTCCTGTTAAAGTATATGTATTTCCTTCAAATGGAATCTTTCCTAATATCCTAATATCACTAATTGTATTTGAATAATTATTTTTTATTATTACTCCTATTTGGGCTGTTTGTTCTTCTACTTCTTGGTCTACAGATGCTACTTGTGGCTTTATTTCTGCAATTTGTGGTGAAATAACTGTACTACCTTTTTCATCAAACTCACTTGCCATTTGATTTGTTAATAAAGAACTTGGTGCAACAAAAGTAATTGCTTTTGTTGTTTTATTTACATTTTCTGTTGTGTTCAAGTTATTATTTACATCATAAACATCTTGTCCTTTGTAATAATAATCACTAGCATTTTCATTACTTGCATATAATTCTATATCTTTTGTTACAGAAGCTTTTCTTGGGTCTGGTGTAATATTTAAGTCTATTGTTATATTATAACTTGCTTCTTTATCATTTTCTGTTGTTATTTTTATAAATTTACTTCCATCTTGTTCAATTATTTCATGATTTGTTATTTTTACATCTCCGTTATTTATAGTAATATCATTTAATTCAACATCTAATACTTCTTCTGGTAATTTTACTAAAAATGTTCCATTTGTCCATTTTTCAAGATTACTTGATTCATCACATTGAGTTTGTATTGTCAATTTCAAATTCTTTTCAGTTTCTTGTGTAGAAAATGTATCTTTACTTGCTTGAATATTTGCAATTGACATAGAAGCCTCATAATTAGCCTTATCTGATGTTTTTACTTGAGCACTTCCTCTATGTGCATTTAACTCAGATTTGATATATTGTAAATTATCAAACTCACCTCGTTCATATTTTTCTGTAATTACATCATCATCTAATTCTTTTATATGATAAATAAATAAAGTTGTATCTTTTTTTGTAGCACTTGTTTCTATTCTAACCTTCTTTACTAACTTCTCGTATTTATATGGATTATTACTTGAATATTTATTTACATTTGTTTTATCAAAAGTTTCAAGTAATTCATCTGTTTCATCATTATATACTTTGATATATCCATCTTCTCCTAACATACTTTTAATATTACCAAAATAAATTCCTGCATAATTTGTAATTCCATCCATACTTTCTTCTGATCCATCTGTTTTTATAAAACTATCTGTTGCATTTTCTTTTAATACTAATGGATCTGTTGATTCTGTTGTTCCTACATATGCTTCCCAAGTTACTGTATATGTATCATCAGTCTCTTTTTCTGATTTTCCATTATATAGTTTTAATGGTTTATTTTTTAAAACAACATTTCTTCTGTATGGTGAATACATATATTTACCAACACTTACATAGAAGTTTGATTGTACTTCAGATGGATTTCTAAAATATTTAACTATTGATGCTTTTGCTATGTTTGATTTATATGGATTTGTAAATTCACTATTTGGATTATTATATCCTTCATAATATGCTTGTACTGGTATTGTTAAGCTTATTTCTGCATTTTCAATTTTTTCATAAGCTTCTAGTGGATATACTACTTGTATCTCGTATGTATTATCTCTTGAAATTGAGCTTGTTCCTGCTTGTTTTTCTATTGAAAATTGTTTTGTTTGTTGATCATAGTTTAATTGTTCTGTACTTTGTAATAATCTTACTTCACTTGGTGCATAGCCATTTAAGTCCGGAATTGTTCCACTTATTGCCAATTTGCTTAAAATCAATTGCTCTAATTCTTCTTGAACTCTAATATAAAAATTCATTGTAAATGTATTTTTTTCTGTGTTAATTGCACTTGATAATTGTTGACTTTGCCATGTTGAATATATACTTGCTCTTGTTTTTCCATACCAATCAACTGTAAATGGAACTGTTTTGTTTATTGCTATTTCTTCTCCTGCCTCTGTTACATATGTTCCAGTTAAAGTTATTGAATTATCTTCTACACTGTATTTATTTACATCATTCCCAATTGCTGCAGTTTTTCCAGAAGAATATGTATAATCTCCACTTCTAACAACTCCTGTTATTAATTTTTGAGTACCATTAGAAATTTCATTAAATTCTATTTCTTTTGTGTTATTGCCTATATAATTATTTTTTAATTGTTCATCTTTAGGTAATGCTGTTTGCAAATAGAAATTTTGGCCATTTACAGTAATTTTGGCATCTTTTAAAACGCCTGCTGTCTGAACATTTAATTCCATGTATAATGTATCTTCTTTTCCAATTTCTTTACATGTTCCTCTAATGCCCTCTGCATAGCCATCTCCATCCAAATCACGTAAAAAGAATGCATCAAATTTGACATTATCTGTTCCTTCGATTGCTTCTTCTCCTTGATTTACTTTATCATATGACATTGAACGTGCTATTTCTGGTGTAGATATACTTCTCTTTTTTTGTTTCCTATTTATCAAAGTTACAATGCACATAATAACTGCAATAAAGAGTATTAAAACTACTGCACTTAAAAATACTATTCTTTTTGTCTCAGGTTGCTTCTCGTCTTTTAACCCTTTTACTCCATTTGATCCCCAATATGGTGATTTTTCTTTTTTCTTAAAGTTGAACATTTTCCTTCCTCCATTTGCTTTGCTATAATATATATATATATATAATAATATATTTACAGATATAGTAAATGGTTTTATTTTCCAGTAATCTCTTTTGCTCTTCAATCTCTTTACGGATGCTCATTTTCCGCCTTTTGTTTACATTTTCTTGTCTTTTTGGTTACATTTTAACTCTTTTTTTGTAATATATTATCATTTTTTCTAGGGAAATGCGGATTATAAGTTTAACTTTAATTGACTTTCAAAACACAAAAAAACAGGATATAATATCCTGCTTTTTTATTCATCATCCATAGGTCCAAACAATTCATCAAATTTAGCTTCAAGTTCTTTTTGCAAATCATAAGAATCCTCTTCTTCTTCTTGAGTATTTGCAGTGGTTGAATTAGAAACAGTTTGAACATCTTCAAACATATCATCTAGTGATGATACATCCTTCTTACTATGCATTGGTGTTGCAACCGTTGCAACTGTTTTTTCTTCTTCTTTAGCTGGTTCTTCATCAAATAAATCATCTAATGACTCTACCTGCAAATTTTGAACCTCTTTATCTGTATTATCTTCTTTCCATGGATTATATGGATTAAATTTTCTCCATTCTCCTCTTTGAATTTCACCTATATCATTATGACTAATTTCTAATTTTTTCATAGTATCTGCAACTTTTTTATGTTTAAAATAATAATACTTATTTGCTTTTACTGGCTTTATACCTTTTTCAAATATAATACATAGATCATTGTCCATTCTTCTTAATTCATCAGGTGTCATCAATGCCCTTGCCATTACTTGATCTGATGTACTTTGACCGGTTTTAAAATGTTGTCTATCTCTATTTATAGAAATACTATCTCTTTCTATCGTCTTTTCCCCTAGTGCTTTTGAGAAATATTCAACTGTTTTGTATGAGTTACTTCCTAAAAATACATGTGTATCACAGTTACCTATAATTGTTTCATAAGACTTTTCATATACAGCCTCTAATTGGTCAAGGTTCTGCAATATTACACTAAATGAAATCTTTCTACTTCTTGATGTTGATATCTTTTTATCAAAATCTGGTATTTTACCTATATTAGCAAACTCGTCTAATATAAAATATGTTGGAACTTTTAATGCTCCTCCATTGTCATCAGCATAATTATATAATTGTTGTATCATTTGTGAGAAGAATATTGTTAGTAAAAAGTCATATGCTGTATGTGTATCTGAAGATATTACATATACTGCTGTTTTCTTATTACCTATCTCCTCAAAATTTATTGTATCTGTTGATGTTAATTCTGCAATTTCTTTTGAGTCAAATTTTCCTAATTTTGATTGTAGTGTACTTAATATTGAACTATATGTTTTTTCTGGTGCAATTTCAATTGATTTATAATTCATTCTTGCTGGATGATCATATGGAAGTTTACTTATTAATTCTGTAAGTAAGTTACTTCCTCCATTTGAGTTCGCTGCTCTTACTAATTCCGCACAACTTGCTAAGTTTTGTTCTTCTTCTGGTCTTGTAGCCATCAAGTAATATATCAATGCTTTTAATAACATTTCTGCAGAGTCATCCCAGAATGGATCTGAACCTCCATCACCAGTTTTTTGTCCTTTTACTATTGTATTTGCAATAACATCTACATCTATTTCTGAAGATATGTGCATTATAGGATTATATCCATCACTATATTGTGGTCTTACTAAATTTAATACCTTAACTTCATATCCTTTTGATCTTAAATATCCTGCAGTTCTATCATATAATTCTCCTTTAGGGTCTGTAAATACATAAGAGCCTAATAATTGATATGCATTTGGTATTGAGTATGATGCTGATTTACCAGAACCAGAACCTCCGACTACTAATACATTAACATTTCCTCTTTTATCTACAGGTAAGTAATTATTTTCTGCTAAAATTATACCTTTTTTATTGCTTAATACCGTGTATTGTTCTCCATTTTTGCTCCAATCACTTGAACCATGTTCAAAGTCTGTATACTCATTTTTAGGAGCTGATCTTGCTACACCTATTATAAAAAATATTGCAAAAATTATTGAAAATACTACTAAACTTTTTATATAGGCACCCATATAGCCGTTTAATGCAATTTCTGCTAATCCCTTAAATGGATTTTTCATTGTATCTACAAATACTCCCATTGCTCCTAATGAACTTTCCGCAGGTGCCGGTAAATTGTATGCAGCTACTAATGGCACAATTAATACTATGGCTATAAATAACCATAGTATTCCGAATAATATAAAATATTTTTTGTTCTTTCTTAGTGCTCCTTCTACTTTATAATTCATATGTAAATCACCTTCTCTTTGGTTACAATTATTCTAGTGTTAAATCTTCACTATGTTTTTCTTCTTTATTTGATTTTGCTTTTTTAGGATTTCCACCTGCATAAGCTCTTATTACCATGTAGCTTTCTTTATCATTTAAATCCATTTTTTGATTTAATGATTCCATAACTTTTTTGTGTAATATTCCTTTAGCATCTAGTGTCCATTCTTCTTGTAATTCGTCTTTGCTTTTTTGAATAATTTCACATGCAGCTATTTTTGCATTGTCGTTTTGACCTGCAGCACTTCCTATTTTTTTACCATTTACTGTGCTATTTACCATAGTAAATTGCCCCTCCTTAAACTTTTCCATTATCATCTCTTACCTCAAAAGAGAAATAAGATTTATATGGTTTTAATTTGCATCTTCCCTTTACTTTATTTTCATTTTCATCAAAATAAAGTCTAGGTCTTAATTCTTCTGTAGTTTCAGGATCTATAACACAAATGTCTCTTTTCATATTTGGTGTATAGTTAAATTCTTTAAATTCCTGTTCTTCTTCTGAATATAATGTATTAAACTTAAATGGTGTTGGTGTTTTTGATATTCTAACCTCGTCATCAATTAATATTCCTGAATTTATTACAACACTTTCTTTTCCGAATGATAAGATTACTAATTGATTTCCATTTGGTTGTGGCTCGTCAACATAAAAGGTTTTTCTAGTTGATTTTCCTCTAATTTCTTCAGTAAAGTCTAATCTTTCAACTGTGTATTTAGGATAATCTTTTAAAAATTCCTTTTTTGTTTTGTTAATTTGATAAATTACTGTATTTACTCCTTGTGGATCTGTTATACTAAAATGTTTTCCTGGTAACATCTCCATTTTTATTTACACCCCATTTCTATGATTTAATCCATAGCTTTATCTTATGTTTACAAGCTCACATTAATAATTATACTAAATTTCCGTTATTATGTCAATACCTTAGTTGATATTTCAGTACTTTGCTCTATTTTATAATTTTTAAACTCTTCTAGGATTAAATTTTGATATTTCTTTCAACTTTTTAAACATTTCTATTTCTTCTTTTGTTAGTTTCTCTGGAACTACAATTTTTATTTGTGCTATTAGATTTCCTCTATTTCCACTAGGTGTTTTATATCCTTTTTGTGGTATTTCAATTACTTCACCTGATTGAATTCCATTTGGTATAAAAATAGCTGTTTTAGTATCGTCAATTGAGTTGACTTTAGCCTTTGTTCCTAATGCTGCTTCCCATGGTGAAATTGGTATTACTGTATATAAATCTATTCCATCTAACTTGTATTTTTTTCCATCTTCTATATTTATTTTTATATATAAATCACCATTTTTTCCGCCATTTTTTCCTGGCTTGCCTTGTCCAATTAAACGTATTTTTTCTCCATTTTGTATACCCTCTGGAATTTTTATTCCAATTGTTTTGGGTTTACCCTCTAAATCATTTAGTACAAGCTTTTTTTCTGTCCCAAAAAAACCGTCTTCTATTGATATGTTTATTTCTGTTTCTATATTTTCACCTTTAATTGGTGGTATTTGACTTTGAGCTATTTCTTCTTTTATTTCATTATTTCCAAAAAACATTCCAAAAAACTCACTTGCAACTTCTCCTGAAGTTTTCTGTTTTGATTTCTTTTGCTTATATCCTATATTATAATTCCAAGTTCTATCATATTTTCGCTTTGATGAAGGATTTGATAATACTCTATATGCCTCATTTACATCTTTTATTCTTTCTTCTGCAACTTTATTTCCAACATTAACATCTGGATGATATTTTTTGGCTTGTTTTCTGTATGCTGCTTTTATTTGTTCTATTGTTACTTTATTATTTTCTAATTCTAATATTTTGTAATAATCCTTAATTTTCATTTGACGTCCTCCCAAAAATATTGGTATTTGCATTATATCAATTTTTGGTAAAAAAATCTATAGTTTTTGGCAAATTTCAAAAAATTTCATTCCATTTGATGCTTTTACTAAAATAACATCTCCATTTTTTGATTCTTGAGATAACTTTTCCACAATTTCTTCATTATTGTGCATAAAATATGTTTTTATTTTACTATTCTTTTGCGCTTCTTCTATTATATATTTTGCATTTTCTCCTGCACAAATTAATATATCTATATTATTTTTTGCAACTTCTTTTCCTACTTTTCTATGAAGTTCTTCTGTATATTTTCCTAATTCAAACATATCTCCTAATACTGCTATTTTCCTTTCTCCCGTATGTTTTGCTAGAAATTCTAAACTTACTTTCATAGATTCATAACTTGCATTATATGCATCATTTATAATTATGGCTCCATTTTCTAATTTTTTAATATCCATTCTCTTTTTTGTTAATTCAAAACTTTCAATTCCTTGTCTAATTTGTTCTGTTGAGATATCTAACATTTTTCCTACAGCTATAGCACATAAAGCATTATAAACAAAATGTTTTCCACCTACAGGTACATTTATTTTTACTTTTTTAGAATCCTCTATTGCTGTAAATTCACTACTTTCTTCTTGCATTTTTATATCTTCTGCCATAATTTCACTATCATTTTCTATTCCAAATGTGTGTATTTCTATCTTTTTATTATTTTCATTATACCAATTATGTAATAAATCATTATCATTGTTAACTATTACTTTAGGAATTCTCATTCCTTCTAATATTTCTAATTTAGCTTTTAATATATTCTCTCTAGATCCTAAATTTCCTATATGTGATGTTCCAATATTAGTAATTACTGCTAATGTAGGTTTTGCAATATCAGTTAATAAACTAATTTCTCCAAAATGATTCATTCCCATTTCAATAACTAATGCCTCATGATCTCTTAATTTTAATATTGTTAATGGCAATCCTATATTGTTATTATTATTTCCTTGCGTTTTTAAAGTTTTATATTTAGTAGCTACAACACTTGCAATTATATCTTTGGTGCTTGTTTTTCCTACGCTTCCTGTAATTGCTACAACAGGTATATCATATAAGCTTCTTTTATATTTTGCAATTTCATATAATGCTTTTAAAGTGTCTTCTACTTTTACAATAGTCTTATTTGAATATTTTTCCATTTCGATTGGTGAAATTTTTACATCTTGTACTATTACCGCTTCTGCTCCACTTTCTAATGCTTGTTTCCAAAATTGATTTCCATCAAAGTTTTCACCTTTTAAACCTATATATATGTCACCTTTTTGAATTGTTCTAGTATCTTTAGAAAATTTTTCGCAAGTTAATTCTTCATTTCCCACTAGCATTTCTCCATTTGTTACTTTTAATATATCTTTAATCTTCATTTTTATCATTACCTCCGAAAATAATTTTTTTTATTATATTCCAATATGATGTTTTTTGCAATAGAATAGCCGATTCTAAACTGAAAAAAACTTTCAATTTAGAACCGGCTTTTGCATATCTAAAAACTATTGATTCTCAACAGCTCTATTTGCAATTTCTATAGCTTTAGAAACTATACTACCACATTTTTTAGAAGATACATTCTCCCAACTTCCGCCATCTTGTTTTACCTGATCATAAACACCTAATTCTTTTGCTATCTCTGTTCGTAAGTTTTCAGATATTAATTTGTTGTTCTTAGACATTTTAGAATCTCCTTTCAAATTTATCTGTATTACGGACCGCTTCGAAAAAGTTATTTAACTTTTTCATTAATTATTATATACAAATTTATTTTTTTTATTTTTCAATTTTTAACAATTATTCAGTCAAAGTGCCATTAGGAGTATTAGTAACAATTAAAACATCCTCTTCTTCTCCTGTTTCTGCATTAATATATGCAATAAAGTCTATGTCATTAATTTTACCTTTAAATTCATAGCAGAATTTTTCAGTCTTCCATTCAGTTGGAATTATTGCAAGACCTTCACTTGTAACCTCTACTTTATCTGTCAGTTTTTTTCTTGCATCTTCAATAGAAATTTTAGTTATTGGTATTGTCCTTTCATAATGGCAATTTAGATAACCTGTAGTTTCTAATCCAATAATTTCTCCATTATCTAATGCAACTTTTACTTTTATTAAGTCAGGATATATTTCAACATTATTTTGATAATATGCATAATTTATTGTAATAAATCCATTTTCTTTTAAATAGTAAGTTTCTTTCATATTATCAAAACCTTTACTTACAAGGTATTCTTTTCCTTTTTGTACAGCATCTTGCTCACTTATTTTTTCTTCACCAACATCTCTATTATAATTTAAAAATACTACATGTCCACCTTTTTTAGATATTGATATTCCTATAGTTTTGTCATCATTTGTACTCATTTCAAATCTATATACTGGAATATCACCATTTTCTACATATCCATTATTTTTTGTATTTTTGATTTTATCTTTTCCTATAAATTGTTCGGCCTTTTGCTTAGCAGTTTCTTCATCAATATCATCACCAGTTAATCCTCTTTTTTCTGCAGTAGTTATATGTTCAGAAAATGCTCCATCATAAATTAAGCCAGTAAACTCATGGAAATTTTCTTCAACAACATCAAATGTGCTTACATCTGATATATCTGACCCCTCCGTGTTTTTCATTAAATCTGACCAATTTAATGTTCCATTATTTAACTCTTCTGACATTTCGTTCAAAGTATTTGATAAGTCATTACAGTAATTATACAACTCTTTTATTTTGTTTATTTCATCATCACTTAAATCTATCCCCTCTATATTTTTTCTTGATAATGAATAACTATACTCACTTACCTGATTCAAAAATTTTTCCGTGTTTTCTAATTCTTGACTTTCAACTGGCAACATTCCCAAATATGCTTGTGCCAAATTAGCTTCTCTCCAAACTTGTGTTAAAATTTCTGCTCCATGCTCCGCTGATTTAGCTATCATAGATTTAGCCAAATATGTTTTAACATTTTGCACATATTCAACAACTTGGTAAAATGCCATATTATAATCATTTTCTTTTGTTGTTGCATATATCTTTTTTTGATTTAAAAAATTATATCCTAATATTATTGCCACAATTACCGCTACAGCTGTTGTGCCCATCCAAATTTTACTTTTTTTCATATAAACCTCCTTTTTACTATTTTGTTTTTTTTTCCAAAAAATATTCAAATTGTTTTAGTATTATGATAAAATAGAAAAAAATTAATTTAAGGAGACTAAGTATGAAAAGAGTATTAATATTTTATGCCTCATATGGTGGTGGACATTTAAGTGCTGCTCGCTCTATAAAAGAAAATATTGAAACTAATTATAAAGATATAGATGTAAAGCTTGTTGACTGTATGTATTACGTCAATAAACTTTTTGATAAAATTACAACAACTGCTTATTCAGAAATGGCCAAAAAAGCACCTCAAACATGGGGAAAAGTTTATTGGAATGCTCAAAACGGTCCTATTGCTCAATTAAGTACCACATCTAATAAACTCTTATCAATAAAACTAAATAAATTATTACAAGACTTTGGCCCAGAATTAATAATCTCAACACACCCATTTGCTTCAACTATGTGTGCTTATCTAAAAAAACAAGGAAAATTAACATCCAAAATCGCCACAATTTTAACAGATTACGCACCACATGACCAATGGATTGTATTTAATGAATATGTAGATTATTACTTCGTTTCACATGAAGGTATGAAACGACAATTACATGAAAAAGGAATACCAAAAGAAAAAATATATGCAACAGGAATACCTCTTTCTAATAAATTTTTATTAAAATATGATAAATCACAAATTCTACAGAATTTCGGTTTATCGCCAAACAAAAAAACTGTTTTATTTTTTGGTGGAGGAGAATATGGACTAGGAAAATCCCAAACTCTTAAAATTTTCAAGTCTTTTGTTGAATGTCCAAAAAATATTCAAATTGTAGCTATTTCAGGAAAAAATTTAAAGATGAAAGAAAGTTTCGAAAATTTAGTTAGTGAGCTTGGAAAACAAGAGTCCGTAAAAATTTTGGAATACACTGATAAAGTTCCTCAATTAATGAGTATTTCTGATTTAGTAGTAACAAAACCAGGTGGACTTACAACAACAGAAAGCTTAGCTTCTGGACTACCAATAGTTGTTATAAATCCAATTCCTGGTCAAGAAGAAGAAAATGCAGCTTATCTAGAAAAAAATAAAGTTGCTATTTGGATTAAAAAAGGTGACAATGTTGAAGAAATTTTAAATGAATTATTCTCAAATCCAGATAAAATGCAAGAAATGAAAATCCGTGCAAGACTTATTTCAAAAAAGAATTCAACTAAAGACATTTGTAAAATTTTATTAGGATGTTAAAAAGTCACCTCTTTATATTATACAGAATATAATATAAAGAGGTGGCTTTTATGAATTCTAATAATTGTTCTGGTAATAACTTAATAGCATTAGCAAGCTCTCTTTCAATCTTAATAGCAAATGATTTAGATACTGAAGACTTAGCTGTCTTAGCAGCTTTTTTTACTGCACTTGGCGACAATCTTGCGCTTATTGCTACTACTAGATAATTATTATTTTATAATTCTCTTCTTCCTTCAAGAGCTTTAGTTAAAGTAATTTCATCTGTATACTCTAAATCTCCTCCAACAGGAATTCCATGTGCAATTCTAGTAACTTTTATTCCTAAAGGTTTTATTAATTTTGATAAATACATTGCTGTCGCTTCTCCTTCAACCCTAGGGTTTGTAGCAAGTATTACTTCTTTAACTTGTCCATCCATAAGACGAGCTAATAATTCTTTTATTTTTATATCATCAGGTCCAACACCATTCATTGGAGAAATTGAACCATGTAAAACATGGTAAACTCCTCTAAATTCATGTGTTTTTTCCATTGCAATAATATCTCTTACATCTTCAACTACACAAATTTCAGATTGGTCCCTTTTAGGATTTCCGCAAATTGGACATGGATCAGTATCAGATATATTATAACATTTACTACAATATTTTAAATTCTTTTTAGCATTTACAATAGAAGAAACAAAATCATTAGTCTCTTCTTCTGAAGCATTTAAAATATAGAATGCCAATCTTGCAGCGGTCTTATTGCCTATACTTGGTAATTTTTCAAAACTTTGTATTAATTTTTCTATTGATGGTGAATACATTGACATTTTCTTTCTCCTACATTAAACCTGGTATATTATATTTTCCCATTGAAGCAGCTTGTGCATCATCTACTTGTTTAAAAGCTTGATTTAAGCAAGTAATTATTAAATCTTGTAACATTTCAACATCATCTGGATCAACAACTTCTTTTTGTAAATTTAAACTTAATATTTGTTTTTGTCCATTAACCTTTACAGTTACTGCATTTCCTCCAGCAGATGCTTCAAATTCCTTTTCCGCAAGTTCTGATTGTGTTTTTTCCAAATCAGCTTGCATTTTTTTAGCTTCTTTCATTAAATTATTGATGTTCATTCCACCAAATCCTCCCATTCCTGGGAATCCTCCTCTTTTTGACATTTTATTTTCCTCCTTTTTATACATTTGGTCATTTAGGACCGGTTCTCATCAGTGCTATTCTATTACATCAAATGGTATATCAAATTTATTTGCAAAATTTGACAACTCACTCTCTTCTGATACATCACCTGCATCTTGAGGTTTTGCATCTATATATTTTATCTGCATTGTTTTTCCACATGCAATTGATACTTGATTAGATATTTCCATTTTATTTTCTGGCTTTTCTAAAACTGTTTTTCCAAAAGGTGTAATCCCCTTAGGGAATTCTATTCCAACAGTCATATCATTTATTTCAACTGCATTTGTATTCAACAAATTAGTATATAACATTATTTTTCCATTTTGTTTAAAATTATTTACAACTTGTTGCCAATATTGAGCTGGCTTTTTGTCTTTCCCTATTCCTGCAATCGCATCTACACCACTAGCCTGTGTTGTATTTCTATTTGATGTTTTTCTATCTCCAGCAGACACAACTTGTGGCCTAGCTACTCCTCCACCTGCTCTTAAATAATTTTCTATCTTTTCTAATCTAGCATAGATTTCCCCAGCATTAACATTGCTATTTCCTCCAGTCAAGTTACTCTGTCCATTATCCAAACTAGCACTTGAAACTAATTCTTTATCACACAATCTTATTATTCCAGCCTCAAAAACAATTAGCCTTTGTGTTGAACTTTTCATATCATTTTCTAATTTGGATAATTCATTAATTAACTTGATAGCTCTTTCTTT
The DNA here is from genome assembly GCA_928721565.1 of uncultured Clostridia bacterium. Lineage (GTDB taxonomy): Bacteria > Bacillota > Clostridia > TANB77 > CAG-508 > CAG-269. The sequence continues at coordinate 566,061 of OV788638.1, read as the reverse complement.
TGAAATTTCATCTGCTAATTTTTTCAAATTCTCAAAATCCGCCTCATTATAAATCGTTAGCTTTTGACCTGTTTTAACCATTAAAATATCTTTAATATATTTGATAATTTCCCAAATTAAATTATTCAAGTCTTTTCCTTCATCTAAAACTTTAGTTATAGACTCCATAGCCTCATCAATATTATATTTTATTATTGCTTCTGTTATGCTATGTATATACGTAATTTTAGGAATACCTACTAATTCTTTAATTTTATCTTCATCAATATTATTTTCTCCATCTTGTACACATCTTTCTAAAATTGATAAAGCATCTCTCATTGCACCTTCAGCTAATGAAGCTATTATATTTAACGCCTGTTTAGTAATTTCTATGTTACTTTCTTTACATACTATTTCTAGTCTTTTTATAATATCTTCATTTGAAATTCTTTTAAAATCAAATCTTTGACATCTTGAAAGTATTGTTGCTGGAAGCTTTTGAGGCTCAGTTGTTGCTAAAATAAATTTTACATGTTCAGGTGGTTCTTCTAGAGTTTTTAATAGTGCATTAAATGCTCCTTGTGATAACATATGAACCTCATCTATTATATATACCCTATATTTTGCCTTTGTTGGTAAAAAATTAACTTCTTCTCTAATTGAACGAATATCTTCAACACTATTGTTTGATGCAGCATCCATTTCTACTATATCTGTTAACGAACCATTTAGTGCAGCTTTGCAAATCTCACATTCATTACATGGTTCCCCATCTTTAGGATTTAGACAATTTATTGCTCGTGCCAAAACTTTAGCTGATGTAGTTTTTCCTGTTCCTCTTCCTCCATTGAATAAATATGCATGTCCTACTCTATTAGCCATTATCTGATTTCTTAATGTTCTTGTTATATGCTCTTGGCCTACCATTTCCGCAAATGTTTGTGGTCTGAATTTTCTATAAAGAGCTGTGTAACCCATATTCTCACATCCTTTATAATTCCCTAAATTTTAAAAAATGGTGTGAATATCAATCTCTCTATGGAAAACAACTCTCACATAAAAGTATCTACTTATTGCTGCTTCCTTCCGGACCTGACAAGGTTCATAGGCTTCTATTGAGCTTGCTTTCCATACAGAGATCAATTCTCATACCATTATGTATTATATACTCTAATTATGAATTTTGCAAGTATTTTTATTAATTTTCTATTCTTTTAAAAATTATATTATTTAGATCTGTTTTATCTATTCCAACTGTTCCCTTTTCTATTATTTCATCTGTTGGAATATCTACACTTATTGGTGCTTGATATTTTTTACCACTAGTTAAATTAATAACAATATCAAAAGTCAATGTTGTTTGTAAATCTTCTTGTTTAATATTAGTCAATTTTAATAATTGACTATGGTCAATCTGTTCTGCATCCTGAGAAACATATTGTGATATATTATTAATTGCATATCTAAATGCTACAATTCCACCTTGATTAGAAATTTTTTGTTCCTTAATATTTGATTCTAAATCTCCATTATAAGTAATATCTGTAATTTCACTTTCTTCTTGATTTATAAACATTCTTTTTTCATCTTGTACAGGCTTATAAAACTTAATATCCCCTACACTTTTGGCTTTATTTACATTTATATTTTTTACATCTACAGATTGGATTATTTCAGTTTTCCCATATGAAAAGTTTTTTTCAAGATATATGTATATATCATTATTTTCTGCAACATCAAAACTCCACTTTTCTCCTGCTCCCTGAGTCTCCGTTCCTTCTACACTTTCTATTATAGAAATTTTACTTATTTTAAATGGCATATTAGATTCGCCTTCAACTTGATATTTTAATATAAACATACCGCCTACACATAAAATAGCAATAACAATTATTGCTATAATCACACTGTGAAAGATTCTTTGCTTTACGTTTCTATACATTTTTTCCTCCTCGCTTTAATTCTCTTAATTCTTTAAAAAAGTGTGTAAGAATTTCTTGGCATTCTTCCTTCATTATTCCAACTTCTGCTTCTACTTTATGATTAAATGTATAATCTTCAAATAAATTTAGTACAGATCCTGCGGCTCCTGTTTTTTCGTCCATTGTTCCTATATATACTTTCTTTATTCTTGAATTTATCATTGCACCTGCACACATTGAACAAGGTTCTAGTGTTACATACATTTCACAATCTATTAGTCTCCAAGATTTTAGTTTTTTACTTGCTTTTTGTATTGCTAATATTTCTGCATGTTTTGTTGTGTCTGTTTTTGTTTCTTTTTGATTGTGTGCTCTTGCTATTATTTTTCCGTCTTTTACTATTACTGCTCCTACAGGAACTTCTAATTTTTTATATGCCTTTTCTGCTTCTTTTAAGGCTTGTTTCATATAATATTCTTTTTGTTCCATATTATTTATTTCCTTTTTTATCTATTATTTAATATTCTCATCAAGCCATTGTTTTACTTCTTCAATTGTATCTGCTTCTACAATTAAATCATCATCTGTTTTCTCTGCTCCTATTCTTTCCCATTCTCCTCTATTATACCTATGTATATTATAACCTTTATATACTTCTAATAATTCATCATATCTTCTTCTCATAGGACCTTTATATCTTAAATCCTGTTCAATAAATTCCTTTGCATTATAAAACATTTTCCTCACCCTAAATCAAAAAATTTGGTGTTCCCAGAGGGACTCGAACCCCCATCTGCCGCTTAGGAGGCGGCTACTCTATCCTGCTGAGCTATGAGAACATAAAAAATATATAACTATTATAATACACTAACCTTAAAAAATCAATAATTTTTTATACTATACTTGATATTCAATGTAGGTTAGTCAATCATTTGTCACAAATTATTTAAAATAAATACTTTGAGCACCTATATTGCAAATAACGATTCTTCTTGACTTTTATATTTTTTTATGAATTCCCTGGGACTCAACCATCCTAGTGGCCTCATAGGAAAATTATTATATTCTTTTCTCCATTCTTTTCCTTGATTTCTTAAATCCTCTAAACTATAAAATACTCTTTTATAGTAAAATCTTTCTTGATCTTTTCTATGACTTCTTTCTACTCTTCCATTTTGTTTTGGTGTATGTGGCTTTATTACTTTATATTCTAATCCTAATTCTTCTAATGTGTTTTCAAACATTGTTTTTTTATCTTTTAAAAATGCTTGCCAACTTAATCTATTTGTAAATTCAAATCCATTATCTGTTTGTATTGTCTTTATTTTAAACGGAAAATATTTTACTAATCTTCTTGCAAATTCGCTTGACGCATATGTATCATGTGCATTTGTAAACCATGTATATCTTAATCTTGAATATTCATCTATTGCTGTATATTGATAAAATTTTTCTCCTCTTTCCTGTAATTCTTTGCTCATACATTTCTTTGGAACATACTTAACATCTATTTGAACCTTATCCCCTGGATATTCTCCTGATACCCATTCATTCGGTTCACTTTCTTTCTTTTTGCTTGGTGTTTTTTTGTATATTCCTAATCTTTGCATTGCATGATACAATCCTTGTATTGTTCTTGTATATCCTGCTTGACGTAATTTTATCCATAATACTACTAATCCCGTATCTTTATTGTTTCTTTTATAATTTTTTATTAATTTTATTTCTTCCTCTGTATGTTGATTTGGATGTGAATGTGGACGTCTTGATTTATCTTTTAAACTTTCTAATGTTCCATCATATCTATTTCTCCATCTATATATTGTTCTTTTACATTCTCCGAATTTATATGCTGCTTTTGCCACTCCATATTTTCTTGAAAATTTTACTATTGACTCTTTATATTTTAATCTATCTGTGATATTATTACCCATAAGAGAGCACCTCCGATATGTTTATTTTTGGTCATTTAAACAATATCATTTTTGTGCTCTCTTTTCAATATTTTATTTTCAATGTATTTGTGACATATCTATTTTAAACCTATATTTTTATACTATACTTGATATTCAAAGCAACACACTTAACTTTGTATTGCTTTGAGTATTTCTACTAATTTTTATATATCTTTTGCAATAGAGCTTCCTCTAATGTCTTTGAGAAATTTATCCTTAATTCCTCAGCTTTAGTATTTATCCATTTAGGTATATTTACAGTCTTTTTAACCAATTCCTTTCCCCATTTTTCTGCAAATGCTGTTATATCTACTGCTATATATGTTTTAAATTTCGAAACATAATTCCAATCTTTTACATCTATTTCTTTTTCCAACTCATCAAATGTTACATCTTCTATTTTGCGAGATTGGGGAATCTTATTTCCTTCTTCCATTTCATCTAAAACTATTCCAGCAATTAAATCTTCTGCCATTTCCATTGCTTTCTCCAAAGAGTCTCCACAAGTACTTGCTGGTATGTTTAGACTCCTTACCAAGTCAGGAACAAATACAGAATATTCTCCTTTTGCCTCTTCATAGAATAAAACTGGATAAATAACTTTCATACTAATTCTTCCTTTCTATACAAGGCAGGGTTCATTTTAACCCTGCTTGTTTTAAGATACTGTTAAGAGTTCCTATAGGTATGTCTCCCTTATGGTTCGGAACTGAAATACTTCCGTTTTATTTCTTTATGCTTGTATATGTAATGTGAACCATTTGTATGATGATGACACCATCCGTTGGAGACTAACATTTTTTCAAGTTCTCGAAATGTCATTGTTCTTTCCTCCTAACATAAAGTATTATACTACGTATAATACGTATTGTCAATCTTTTTATATATTATATTCAATAATTTTACTTGACATGCATGTTATAATAAATTTATCTTATTAAAACATACGGAAAATTGTCCCTAAGCATTTTTCCAATTTATAAAAAGGAAGGAAACTTAGCATGCAACATATATTAAATAAAATGAGAAAAGCAATAGAAGAATATCAAATGATAGAAGAAGGAGATAAAATAGCAGTATGCCTATCAGGAGGAAAAGACTCAATAACACTACTAAACGGATTAAAAGCATTGCAAAGATTTTATCCAAAGCATTTTGATTTGATAGCAATATCAGTAAATCCAGGATTTGATTTTTTTAATATAGAACTTTTGCAAAAAAATTGTGACGAAATTGGAGTACCATTATTTATAGAAAATAGTTCAATAAAAGAAATCGTTTTTGATGTAAGAAAAGAAAAAAATCCATGTTCACTATGTGCCAATCTACGTAGAGGAATAATAAATAGTGTAGCAGTAAGAGAAGGTTGTAACAAAATTGCTCTTGGACATAATATGGATGATGTTTTAGAAACATTTTTATTAAATTTATTATATACAGGAAGTATTTCAACATTTGCTCCTAAAAGTTATATGGATAGAACAAAAGTAACATTAATTAGACCATTAATTTTGTTAAGTGAAAAAGATACCCGTAGATTTGTAAAAAAATATAACAAGCCAGTAATGCCTAAGGTTTGTCCTATGGATGAACATACAAAAAGAGAATCTATGAAAGAACAAATATTTCTATGGCAAAAAGATATTCCAATGGTTAGAGCAAATTTATTTGGTGCAATTTCAAGAAACCTAGAAGGTTGGAAAAAATAACATTCTAGAGAGCTGTCAAAGAGGGCCATCCCTTATGACAGCCCTCATTTTATTTATTCTTTAACAATTTTAACCATAGCATCCTTTAACAACTCTAACTCTTCTGTTGCATTTTCTGTAGAAGTACCTTTAACACCAAAATAAAGTTTAATCTTAGGTTCAGTACCAGAAGGACGAACACAACACCATGAATTATTTTCCAATTGATAATATAAAACATTTGACTTTGGTAATCCAGTTTTGCCTTCCTCACCTGTAATCATATCTTTTACATAATCTTTATCAACATCTTTAAAACATAATACTTTATATTTTCCAATTTGTTTTACATCTTTATTTCTCATAGATGTCATCATCTCTTTAATTTTTTCAGCACCTTCAGCACCTTCTAAAACTATTGAAACTTGGTCTTCTTTATAATATCCATATTTTTTATAAATATTATTCATTTGATCCCACAATGTAATACCTTGTGCTCTATAATATGCAGCAGCCTCGCATAAAGACATAACAGCTGCAATTCCATCTTTATCTCTAGCATAATCACCAATTAAGCAACCATAACTTTCTTCAAAACCAAATACATAAGTTTTATCATGATTCTCTTCAGCTTTTTTCATAACAGCTCCAATGTTTTTAAATCCAGTTAAAACTTCTATACACTCTAATCCATAATTTGCAGCAATAGCCTTAGCCAAATCTGATGAAACAATTGTTGTAATAAACATACCATCATTAGGTAAAATATTTTTTTCTTTCATTTGAGAAATTCTATATTCAGCAATTAATAATGCTGACATATTTCCCGTATATGGCATATATTCTCCTGTTTTAGTATCTTTAGCATAAATTCCTAACCTATCTGCATCAGGATCTGTTGCTAAAACTACATCAGCATCAACTCTTTCAGCTAATTCTAAAGCTAGCTTAAATGCTTTTTTATCTTCTGGATTTGGATAATCAACTGTTGGAAAATTACCATCTGGTTTAGCTTGTTCTGGTACAACATAAACATTCTTAAACCCTAATTCATTTAATAATCTTTCAGCAATTGTATTACCTGTTCCATGTAAAGGTGTATAAACAATTTTTAAATCTTTACCTTGTTCCCTAACAATTTCAGGATTTAATATTTTACTTTTTAATGTTTCAATATATTTATCATCCATTTCTTTGCCAATAACATTAAATAATCCTTTTTCAATAGCTTCTTCTTTGCTAATTGTTTTAATTTCATTAAAATCTGATATACTTCTTACTTTATTAATAATATCTTTATCTCTAGGTGCAACAATTTGTGAACCATCATCCCAATAAACCTTATATCCGTTATATTTTGGAGGATTGTGGCTAGCTGTAATCATGATACCAGCTGTACACTTTAATTGTCTTACTGCAAATGATAATTCAGGTACAGGTCTTAAACTTTCAAATAAATAAGTTTTTATTCCATTGGCATTTAAAATTAAAGCTGTTTGTAAGCTAAACTCATCTGACATTTTTCTAGAATCATAACTAATTGCAACTCCCATATCTTGTGTACCTTGTTCCAATATATAATTAGCTAAACCTTGAGTTGCTTTTCCTACTGTATATTTATTCATTCTATTAGTACCCATTCCTATAACTCCACGTAATCCTGCAGTACCAAACTCTAATTCTTTATAAAATCTGTCTTTTATTTCCTCTTCATCATCTTTAATACTAATTAATTCTTTTCTTGTTTCTTCATCAAAACTTGGGTCTTCACACCACTTTTTATATTCTTCTTTGTAATCCATATTATTTCTTCCTTTCTTGTCACAAGGACTATCCCTTTTGACCATTTTTATAAAAAAATAACTGCTGGTGTTTTATAGCACCAGCAGTTTAACATTATATACTTTATAATTTATAGAATTTTCTATATAGCTCTCTTGCTGTTTCAGGGCTATCTACTCCCTCAGCATTTTTTACAGGTGCAAACTCTTCTTCTCTTTTTACTCTTAAAACAGCCATATCATCTAATTCTCCAAACGCATCAAATAAAAATGCTTCGAATTTATATGCATTTGGTCCATCTGGTACAACTTTATTTCCATTTTTATCTATATATGTTGCTTTTTTATAAGCCACATGGTAAGGCAATGGTTTTGTTCCCATTCTTTCTACAGCATCTATATTAAATAGATTGCATAATATATGAGATTCACCATATATTAATTCTCCCCTTGAATCTTTTGCTTCAGCCATTTCCTTAGGGATTTCTGTATATTCTACAACTGATGGTCTACCATTTCTCTTACAAAATACACCAACTTTTTCTTGTGGATTTGCTTTTACAACAGATTTTCCTGCTGCAGTTACATGTTTTTGAATCGCAATTCCCATTAATACTGGGTCAACCATTTTTACTAAACAGTTGTCAACTCCACCAATAAATATCCACTCAACACCTAGTTCTCTCATTTTTTTGGTCATACCATTTTTTACAAGTGCCTCATATATTCCACCATGTCCATCAGCAGCTTCTTTAACTAATCCATCTTCTCCTATTAATATTTTTCCTTCTGTATCAACCATAGGCAATTCACCTTGTTTAAAGAAAAATAAATTTTTATCTTTTTCATAGCCAAAGTTTCTATGTTTTGCGAAAAATTTGACAGTATCTTCATTATTTTCCTCACTTGTCATTATAAACCAAGGAATTACAACATTGTATTTTTTTCCTTGTTCTTTTAGTGAATCACTTAACAATTCAAACAACGATTTATGAGAATCTAACCCTATATCAAAAGTTCCTTTTGGTCCATGGTGTCCTAACCTTGTTCCCTGTCCACCTGCCATTGTTACTGCAGCTAATTTTCCTTCTTTTATAGCTTTTTCTCCTGTTTCATAAAAGCCTTTATAATAGCCATTTAATTTATCTTTATCCAAATATTCTATAGGAGATATTTTATTCTCCTCAACATCAACTTGCTTTTTAGTATTATTATACAAACTATTTATTAATTCAAAATCTATATGTTCAATTTGGTCTAAGAGTTTCTTTTGTTTTGCTACATCTAATTTTTCATACTCATTTAATAAATGTTCTTGAGAATACTTTTTTAGAGTTCTTCTAATGTTTTCTAAATTCTCTTCCATATGTTTACTTCCTTTCTTGCTACCTATAATTCTCTTCGATAATCCTGAATTTTCATATATTATATTTATTGCATTTTAGATTGTACCACTACTTTTTTTATATTTCAACTATTTTCCCCATTTTTTTTACACTTTTAAACTACTTGTATTTAAACTACCATCATATTTCTCACTTATACTTTTAATATCATCCTTTATCTCTTCAAAATTATAGCAATCTACAATAGTTAAATCTTCTAGATTTTTTTGCATAATTTGCTTATTTACATCTGCAATATAATTTTTATTACCTATTATAATAATATTTGATTCATTTTTTATTTTTCTATCATTATTATTTTCATTATTCCAACTTAGGCTTAATATCTTATCCTTATTTTCTTGTTTTAAATTCATTTTTTTTAGTAAAAATTTTAATGAATTTTCTAAATTTTGCTCTGTCTCAATAATTACTTCTTCATGATTTTCAATTTTTTGATTTACAAATGGTAGCAAAATCATTTCTAAATGATATTCACTAACATAACAACTATACATCTTTTCAATGTTATTATCTTCAAGAAACATATAATTCATCCCTTCCGATTATTTATATGGTAAATTTTACCATTTGTTTTTTATATTGTCAAGTGATTTTCCTATAAATGTATAATTTATTTTTTTTGGTTAATAATTATTTTAAAGATATATTTTAGTAAAAATGTTTTTAGGAGGATTAACATGAAAAATATTTTAAAATTTAGTATTCTTTCCTTATTATTATTTATATATATTTCTATTAATGCACAAAGCTATGTTTCAGCAGTATCAACTAATCTATCTGATGCCGTTTTTAGATTGCATGTTCTTGCTAATAGTAATTCTGAAGAAGATCAATCATTAAAATTAAAAGTAAGAGATTCTTTACTTAATTACATGAATACTATATGTGCAAACTGTTCTACCAAAAAAGAAGCAATTGCTTTAGCAGAAGCTCACAAAGATGAATTTCAAGAAATAGCAGAAAAAACTATTAAAGAAAACGGATATAATTACCCTGTAAAAATTAATATCAACAATTTTTATTTTCCAACCAAAAATTACGGTGACATTACTTTGCCTGCAGGATATTATGACGCCTTAAGAGTCGAAATAGGAAAAGCTGAAGGAAAAAATTGGTGGTGTGTAATGTTCCCATCATTATGTTTCATTGATGTCTCATCTGGAATTGTTAATGATGAAGCCAAAGAAAATCTAGAGCAAAACTTAGACGCTGAGTCTTATAACTTAATTTCAGATAAAAACAATTCAGAAATCCAATTTAAATTTAAACTAGTAGAATTATTTGGTGATAAAAAATTATTTACCGCAAACAAAAATAACTAATATTATATTCAATTTTTCTCCCAAAACTGTTGTAATATTATATTTTTTATGATATATTTTCAGATGAATAAAAATTTAAGGAGGAATACTGTTGGAAAAATTAGTTATAACTGGAGGAACACCTTTAAAAGGAGAAGTAACAATAAGTGGAGCAAAAAATGCAGCAGTAGCCATTTTACCAGCAACACTTTTAATAGATGGAATTTGTACAATTGAAAATGTCCCTAATATAAGTGATGTAAAAAAATCATGTGAAATATTAGAAGGGCTTGGTGCAAAAATAACTTGGAATAAACAAAATGAACTTACTATAGATACTAGAAACATAACACAAACAAATGCATCTGAAGAATTAACAAGTAAATTCAGAGCATCTTATTATATATTAGGAAGTATGCTTGGACGTACAGGAAAAATATCTGTTGGGATGCCTGGAGGATGTAAATTAGGTGCAAGACCAATAGATCAACATATAAAAGGATTTGAAGCATTAGGTGCCAAAGTAGAAGTTGGACAAGGAAAAATATTAGCAACAGCTGATAAATTAGTAGGAACATCTATTTACATGGATGTAGTCTCTGTTGGTGCAACAATTAATGTAATGCTTGCAGCCGTATTAGCAGAAGGAACAACAATAATTGATAATGCTGCTAAAGAACCTCATATTGTAGATGTTGCAAACTTTTTAAACACTATGGGTGCTGACATTCGTGGTGCCGGAACAGATGTTATAAAAATAAATGGTGTAAAAGAACTAAAAGGAAATGGTTCATATTCAGTAGTTCCCGACCAAATCGAAGCAGGAACATTTATGCTTGCAGCAGTAGCCTCACAAGGAGACATTTTAATAAAAAATTGTATTACAAAACACTTAGAAGCAATTACAGCAAAAATATTAGAAATTGGTGGACATGTTGATGACCTTGGTGACGAAATAAGAGTTTGGTGTGATAAAAGACCATCTAAAGCCATAATAAAAACCCAACCATATCCTGGATTTCCTACAGATTTACAACCACAAATGGGAGTTGTACTTTCAATTGCAAATGGTACAAGTAGAATTATTGAAAATATTTGGGAATCTAGATTTCAATACACTGATGAATTAAATAAAATGGGAGCAAACATAACAGCAGACGGAAAAACTGCATTTTTTGAGGGTGTAGACAAATTATATGGTTCACCAGTATATTCATCAGATTTACGTGCAGGAGCAGCCTTAATTGTTGCAGGCGTAATTGCAGAAGGCAAAACTGAAATATACAATTTAGAGCACATAGATAGAGGATATGAAAATATAGAAGAAAAATTCAGAAATCTAGGTGCAAAAATAGATAGAATTAAAGAATAACATTAGAAAGAAGAAATACATATGCTAAATTTTTGTAGTTTATATAGTGGCAGTAGTGGAAATAGTTTATTTGTAGAAACTGAAAACACTAAAATTTTGATTGATGCAGGAATGAGTTGTAAAAAAATAGAAGAGGGATTACAATCTATAGAAGTAGACCCCTCTTCTATTAATGCTATTTTAGTTACCCATGAACATTCAGATCATGTAAAAGGATTAGGTACACTTTCCAAAAAATTTGATATTCCTGTTTTTTCAACAAAAGAAACTTTTGATGCAATGCCTACCCAAACACAAAAACTGTCTGAAAAAAATATCAAATTTTTTAATCCTTCCGAAAAATTCTGCATTGACGATTTAGAAGTACTTCCTTTTAGTATTCCACATGATGCAGCAAATCCTTGCGGATTTAATATTTCTAAAGACCAAGACAATCAAATTAGTATTGCAACTGACATAGGTCACATGACCAAATCTATTGTTAATACACTAGAAGGCAGCAAGTTCATATTACTAGAATCAAATTATGATACAGAAGTTTTAAGATGTTGTGCTTATCCATACAGTTTAAAAAGCCGTATCGCAAGCAATACTGGCCATCTATCTAATACAATGGCAGGAAAAACTATTTCTTATTTATTAAAAAACGGTAATTTAGCAACAGCAATGCTTGGACACTTAAGTAAAGAAAGCAATTTTCCTGAACTTGCATACCAAACAGTTATAGATGAAATAATTTCAAATAATAATACAAATATTAATTTATCTGTTGCAAGTAGAGATTGTCCTGGAAAATTAATAACTATATAATGATTTTGTAAAGGGAATACTAATAAAACACATTGACATAAAATGACGCTAGGTTTAGGGGGCCTATCTATCGTTTAATTTTTTAATTTATTTTGGGGATTTTGCCAAACTAGATTATATTATAAAATTTCGGGAGAAATCTTGAATTATTCCCTTTACAAGATAAAAAACTTTGATTAAATTATTGATATTATGTTACATCATTTTAATTTTATTGTCAATATTATTTTACAAAAAAATCAAAAAATCGTTCGACATTCTTCGACATTTTATCCAAATATAGCTTTACAAATTATAAAAGAAACCATAACTCCGGTAATATCGGCAGCCAAAGCCGCAATCAAAATTCCTCTAGTATTTTTTATCTTAACAGAACTTGTATAAACAGCAATAGTATATAATGTTGTCTCTGTAGATCCCATTATAACAGACGCCAACACTCCAACAAATGAATCCACTCCACTATTTTTCATAATATCTGTAGCAACTGCCATAGAAGCACTTCCTGAAATTGGTCTTAATAAGGCAAGTGGAACAACTTCATTAGGAAATTTAATTAATAATAATGCAGGTGTAATTAAATTAGTAATACAATCCAAAATTCCAGAGCTTCTAAGCATTCCTATTGCCACAAATAATCCTATAAGCGTTGGAAAAATTTTCAAACTAATTTCGACCCCATCAAAAGCCCCTTTCAAAAAAATGTCAAAAACAGGCTTTTTTTCTTTTATAGATTCACATACAATAAGCAAAATTACCATTGGCATAGCAATCACTGAAATATAATTAATAACCCTCATATAATCCCTTTCTAAGTTATGTTTTATTTGATGTATATTTAATAATAATTTTACAAAAAATCACAGCAACAATAGCAGCACATATCGTCGATACCCAAACGGGAAATATTATTTTAGAAGGATTTTCAGAACCAAGCGAATTTCTAATTGCAATCACCGTAGTCGGTATAATTTGTAAAGAAGCCGTATTTAATACAATCAACATCATCATATTATCACTTAACCTATTTTTGTTATAATTTTCTTTTTGTAATTCCTCCATAGCCTTCAAGCCTAGTGGAGTTGCAGCATTACCTAATCCTAAAATATTAGCAATAATATTCATTATAATATTATTATAAGCTTTACCTTTAATATTTATATCTCCAAAAAGGACTTTAACAATCGGTTCTAAAATCTTAGATAAATATTTTATTATATTAGTACTAGAAGCAACCTCCATTATTCCACTCCAAAGGCAAGTAGTTCCAATTAAAGTTAAAGTTAAACTGACTGCATCGTCAGTAGACTTAAAAATTGAATTATTTAAATTTTGTAAATTTCCAGAAAATATTGCATAAACAATAGATATAATCATAAAAATTGGCCATAATATATTTAGCATCTTACTCCCCTTTTTACATATATATTTTACAAATTACTAAAATATAACAAATTTATTTACAATAATTTGAAATTATGATTGACCAATTTAGATATATATGTTATTATATATATGAATTGATTAAAATTGTTTAAGGAGGACAAGTTATGAAGTCTACAGGAATTGTAAGAAAAGTTGATGAATTAGGTAGAGTTGTTATACCAATTGAAATAAGAAATAAATTCGATATAGCAGAAAAAGATCCTATAGAAATTTATGTTGATGGTTCTTCTATTATATTAAAGAAATATGAACCAAACTGTATCTTTTGTGGAAATTCCAAAAATCTAATTGCTTATAAAGATAAGTTGGTTTGCTCAAAATGTGCACAAAAACTTTCTAGTTTAGATAATGAAGATGAATAAAAAAAAAAGAGAAAATAATTATTAAATTTTCTCTCTTTTTTTATTACACAAATTTCATATATATTTCATTTTTATTAACATTTCTATCTTTAGCTATTTTTTTTATTATTTCTTTCTTTGTTAATCCTTGATTTTCATAATATTTATAATGTTCTTCCAATGATAAAAAATTAAGTTGATTTTCATCATTTTCTTTTTTATCATTCCCCTCAATTATTAGTATCATCTCTCCCTTCAAATTATCTATATTTTCTAACAATTCATTTATATTACCTCTTATAAACTCTTCATGAATTTTGGTTAACTCTCTTGCCAAAACTATTTTTCTATTTTTTAATATTTCCTTTAAATCTATTAATGTATTTTTCATTTTATGTGGTGCTTCATATATTATAATCGTTTTTTCCGATTTATCAATTTCCTCCAACTTTTCTTTTCTTAATTTTTTATTTAATGGCAAAAATCCTAAAAAGTTAAATTCTTTTGTATCTAATCCAGAAGCAATTAATGCATTTACAAATGCACATGCGCCAGGTATAGGTATAACTTCTATTTTTTGATCTATTGCCTTTTTTATTACTTCTTCCCCTGGATCACAAATTCCTGGAGTTCCTGCATCCGAAACTAATGCAATATTTTCACCATTATTTAATTTCTCAATTAATATATTACTTTTAACATCTTCATTATGTCTATGATAACTAATTAATGGTTTTGATATTTCAAAGTGATTTAACAATTTTAATGTTTGTCTTGTATCTTCTGCTGCAATTAAATCTACTTCTTTTAAAACCTTTAATGCTCTTAATGTTATATCATCTAAATTCCCAATTGGAGTAGCTACTATATATAATTTTCCCTTCATCTATTTTTCCTTCCATTTTATTTTTTATTTATTTTATCATATTTTTAATTTTTTTTAAATAGTTATTATTAATATCACCACTTTTATTATGTATTCATATAATATATAAAAGAAATGGATGTGGTTTTATGTATAATTATTATATTAATAGATCAACACCAAATCCACTTCCGCCTCCACCTCCTCCCAATAAAAAATGCCCACCAAAAAAGAAATTTAATTTTAAAACTTTACGAAAGAATACTTGTACATCTCTTAATGATGTAGAATGTTTTTTAAATAATTTTACTAATTCTTTAAAATATTATAGATTAATTAAATTATTAAAATAATTATTTTAATAATTTAATTATTTTTTATTATTTAAAATTTTAAAAATAAACAATCTTATTATTTATTTATTGGGTTATTTTTAATTTGCTTAATTATGATCTATTATTTTTATATTTATACGTTTTTTATTTTATATTATTTTTTTCTATTTTATTTTTATTAATTAAAAAAATAATAAATAATAAATAGTATTAATAACTCAACTATAAATTTAATATTATTTTTTTATAATTAAAATATTTTATTAATTACAAGGTTTAATTTTATAATTTAATTTTTATTATTATTTATTATTTAAAATTTCAAAAATAAATTTCTGTTATATTTATAAAAGTATTATTTTTTTAATTCTATTTTAACAAAAGTATAAGTGTGTTTTTTATAATTTTTTTAGATTCCTTCCTTTTAAACTTTTATATTAACCTTGCCATTTTAAATTTTGTTAAACACCATTTTTATTATTGTTTTCTTTTTCTATACCTCCTATGATTTCAGTATTACAAGTCATATTATTTAATTTTCGCAGGAAAATACTGTAAGTGGATTTTAGTATATCTAATACTTTTCTATTTACAAATTTTTTATATGAAAACTAAACAATCTTATTATTTATGTATTAGGTTACTTTTAATTCGTTTAATTATGATCTATTATTTTTATATTTATACATTTTTTATTTTATATTATTTTTTACATTATAATAATTATTATTAATTCATTAAATTTATTTTTATTATATTTTATTAAATAATTAGTATTAAAAATATTAAATTAATAATTTCATATTTTTTTATTTAATAATTATTTTTTATTTATTTAAATATTTATTAATAATATTATTTTTTTATTTTATTTTTATTAATTGAAAAAATAATAAATTATAAAAAGTATTAATAATTTAATTATTGAATTTAATTTTTATTTTAAGAAAAATAAATAAAATATTTTATTTATTATAGTAGTTTAATTTTATAATTTAATCTTAATCACTTATTAATTATTTTTACTAATAATTAAATTTATATTTTATTATTATTTATTTTATTTTTTATTATTTAAAATTTCAAAAATGAATTTTTGTTTTGCATATGAAAGTGTTATTTTTAAATTCTATTTTAACAAAAGTATAAGTGTATTTTTTATAATTTTTTTAAATTCCTTCCTTTTAAACTTTTATATTAATCTTGCCATTTTAAATTTTGTTAAAAATCATTTTTATTATTATTTTCTTTTTCTATACCTCCTATGATTCCAGTATTACAAGTCATATTATTTAATTTTTACAGGAAAATATTGTAAGTAACTTTTATTATATCTAATACTTTTCTAATTACAAATTTTTTATATGAAAACTAAACAATCTTATTATTTATGTATTAGGTTATTTTTAATTTGCTTAATTATGATCAATTATTTTTATATTTATACGTTTTTTATTTTATATTATTTTTTACATTATAATAATTATTATTAATTCATTAAATTTATTTTTATTATATTTCATTAATTATTTATTATTAAAAATATCAAATTAATAATTTTATATTTTTTATTTAATAATTGTCTTTTTATTTATTTAAATATTTATTAATAATATTATTTTTTTATATTTTATTTTTATGATTAAAAAAATAATAAATTATAAAAAGCATTAATAATTTAATTATTAAATTTAATTTTTATTTTAGGAAAAATAAATAAAATATTTTATTTATTATATCAATTTAATTTTATAATTTAATTTTAAATACTTATTCATTATTTTTATCGGTAATTAAATTTATATTTTTTTATAATTTATTTTTATTTTTTATTATTTAAAATTTCAAAAATGAATTTTTGTTTTGCATATGAAAGTGTTATTTTTAAATTCTATTTTAACAAAAGTATAAGTATATTTTATATAATTTTTTAAATACATTTTTTTTAGCTCTTATATTAATCTTGCAATTCTAAATTTTGTTAAAAATCCTTTTTGTTATTTTTTTGTTTTTCTATCCTTCTTGTGCTTTCTGCACTACACGTCATATCCTTTGATTTTCACAGGAAAATACTGTAAGTGGATTTTAGTATATCTAATACTTTTCTATTTACTAATTTTTTATATGAAAACTAAACAATCTTATTATTTATGTATTAGGTTATTTTTAATTTGCTTAATTATGATCTATTATTTTTATATTTATACGTTTTTTATTTTATATTATTTTTACATTATTATAATAATAATTAATTTATTAAATTTATTTTTATTATATTTTATTAATTAATTATTATTAAAAATATCAAATTAATAATTTTATATTTTTTATTTAATAATTGTTTTTTTATTTATTTAAATATTTATTAATAATATTATTTTTTTATATTTTATTTTTATGATTAAAAAACTAATAAATTATAAAAAGTATTAATAATTTAATTATTAAATTTAATTTTTATTTTAGGAAAAATAAATAAAATATTTTATTTATTATAGCAGTTTAATTTTATAATTTAATCTTAATTACTTATTAATTATTTTTACTAATAATTAAATTTATATTTTATTATTATTTTTTATTATTTAAAATTTCAAAAATGAACTTTTGTTTTGTATATAAAAGTGCTATTTTTAAATTCTATTTTAGTAAAAATATAAGTATATTTTTATATTTTTAGAAATCCATTCTTTTTTAACTTTTATATTAATTTTACCATTCTAAACTTTATTAAAAATCGCCTTTGTCATTATTCTCTTTCTCTATACCTACTGTGCTTTCTGCATTACGCATCATATCCTTTTATTTTTACAGGAAAATACTGTAAGTACATTTATTGTACATAATATTTTTTATATACCAATTTCTTATATAAAAAGAAAACAATCTTACTATTGATACATCAAGATTGTTTCCAATTCTTTTATTGTGCTCTATTATATTTTTATTTTATATTATTTTTTTACATTATTATATAATATTTAATTTATTAAATTTATTCTTATTATATTTTATTAAATAATTAGTATTAAAAATATTATTTTAATAATTCAATTTTTTCTTAATTTAATAATTAATTTTTATTTATTAAATTATTTATTAATAATATTATTCTTTTAATAAATATTATTTTTCTATATTTTATTTTTATTAATTAAAATAATAATAAAAAGTATTAATAATTTAATTATCATAAAAAAATAATTAAAATATTTTATTAATTACAACATTTAAATTTTATAATTTAATCTTAAATACTTATTAATTATTTTTATTAATAAGTAAATTTATATTTTATTATTATTTATTTTTATTTTTTATTATTTTTAATTTAAACGATAAACTTTTGCTTCGTTTATGAAAATGTTATTTTTTAATTCTATTTTAACAAAAGTATAAATATATTTTATGCAATTTTTTAAATAAATCACTCTTAAAACTTTATATTAATCCTACTGTTTTAAATCTTTAAAATCCTTTTGTTAGTATTACCATATTTATTTGTAATTTGCTTATTTTCAGCATTTTATTATACTTTTGTAGGAAAATACTGTAAGTGTATTTATTAAATTTGTATATACTCATTTCTTATATAAAAGGTAGTTATCTTATCATTCATATATCAGAGTTATTTTCTCTTTATTTAGTTGTGATTTATATTATTATTATATTTTAATTTTATATTATGTTTTACACTATTATGATAATATTTAATTTATTAAATTTATTCTTATTATATTTTATTAAATAATTAGTATTAAAAATATTATTTTAATAATTCAATTTTTTCTTAATTTAATAATTAATTTTTATTTATTAAATTATTTATTAATAATATTATTTTTTTAATAAATATTATTTTTCTATATTTTATTTTTATTAATTAAAATAATAATAAAAAATATTAATAATTTAATTATCATAAAAAAATAATTAAAATATTTTATTAATTACAACATTTAATTTTATAATTTAATTTTTATTATCTTTATAAAAGTATTATTTTTAATTCTATTTTAACAAAAGTATAAGTGTATTTTTTATAATTTTTTTAAATTCCTTCCTTTTAAACTTTTATATTAATCTTGCCATTTTAAATTTTGTTAAAAATCATTTTTATTATTATTTTCTTTTTCTATACCTCCTATGATTTCAGTATTACAAGTCATATTATTTAATTTTTACAGGAAAATACTGTAAGTAACTTTTATTATATCTAATACTTTTCTAATTACAAATTTTTTATATGAAAACTAAACAATCTTATTATTTATATATTGGAGTATTTTCAATTTGCTTAATTGTGATCTACTATTTTTGTACTTATACATTCTTTTTAATTTATATTATTTTTTACATCATTATAATAATATTTAATTTATTAAATTTATTTTTATTATATTTTATTAAATAATTATTATTAAAAATATTATTTTAATAATTCAATTTTTTCTTAATTTATTAATTGTTTTTAATTTATTTAATTATTTATTAATAATATAATTTTTTTATAATTTATTTTTATTAATTAAAAAATACTAACTAATAAAAAGTATTAATATTTAAATTATCAGCTTAATATTTATTTTAAAAAAATAATTAAAATATTTTTTAATCACAATATTTAAATTTTATAATTTAATTTTAAATACTTATTAATTATTTTTACCGATAATTAAATTTATATTTTATTATCATTTATTTTTATTTTTAATTTAAATAGTAGACTTTTGTTTTGTTTATTGACATATCATTTTTTCATATGATTTTAAAAGAAAAATCATTATATCTTATATAATTTTCTAACTATTTTCCATTTTAACTTTTTTATTAATTTTACCATTCTAAACTTTGTTAAAAATCACTTTGTCCTTATTTTCTTTTTCCTATACCTCCAGTGTTTTCTGCATTACACGTCATATCTTTTTATTTTTACAGGAAAATACTGTAAGTGTATTTTATTGTACATAATATTTTTCTATATACCAATTTCTTATAAAAAAAAACAATCTTACTATTGATATATAAAGATTGTTTTCGATTTTTTTTTATTGTGTTCTATTATATTTTTATTTTATATTATTTGTTTCCATTATTATTATAATATTTAATTTATTAAATTTATTTTTATTATATTTTATTAATTAATTATTATTAAATAATATTAATTTAATATTTATTTTTGAAAAAATAAATAAAATATTTTATTAAACATTATTTTTTAAATAAATATCTGGAAATTTATCATTATTCTCCCCATTAATTAAAAATTTAACTGAATTAATCTCCTTTAAATTTGTTAAAGTATTTACTATACTATTAATTATTTTTAATTTATTTTTTTCATCTCCAAATTCCAAGAATTCATTTGACAAGTTTATCTCTGCACATGAATTTTTTATATTTATATCATGTACTACTGTCCCTTCTGGTATTAATTTTTTTAGATTACTACTTTGTGGCCCTTTTATTAATAAATTCATTATTTCCTTTTCTGGACTCTTAATCAATGTATTAGCATCAACTAATTTAATTTCCGTTTCTAATTCTCCTGTTTCTATATTTTCAAAATATAATATAACTTTAGTTTGCCTTGTTTGCTCTTCTGATATCTCCTCCTGTGGGGTATAGTCTTGATATTCATTATTTTTGTTTTTTTCTATACTTACATTTTTATATATAAAAAAAGCAAGTATCAATATTAAAATTAACGTTATTATTGCTATTATTTTTTTCTTTTTCATTCTGTTTTCCTCCTTGTCTACTCAAATAATATTAAAGTATTTAAATATTTAGAACAAAATAAAAAAACTAAGTGCAATTTTTTTATTACACTTAGCTTATTATTAAAATATTTTTCTAAATAACTTATTTACGTTTTTCTTTACATATATTATTAATAAAATTAATACACTTGTATAAAATGCTATAATAATCAAAATAGAGACTACTATATTAATATCTTTTAATACCTTTGTAAAATATATCAACATTAAAATATTAACAATAGTAATTACATATTGATATGTCTTATTTTTGTTATCTTTCAAAGCTGCAGTTTCTAATGTCCAATTTAAATTTGGATTATTTAAATCAATAATTAACATTAAAAAACTATTTATTAAATTTAATAATATTGCTATTATTATTCCTAATATATAATATATTATAGAAATATTGTGTATATTAATTGATATTACTGTTACTATTCCAAATATAACCGCTATATTCAAAAGGACTTGTGGAACAGACTTCCATATAAATTGTTTATATAGTGATATCGGTATATATTTTATTAATATTGCATCAGAACCATCTCTTGAAATCGCAGTAATTGCAATATTACTTAATGTAAATAAAATCTGCATTATACCAAGAACTATACATATACATTGTAAAGTAAAGTTATCTATTCCTAATTGACTTATATAAGTTTCTGTTTCAAAATTATCCAATAATGTTGGAAATAATAAGTTAATGATTAATAAAAAGATTATCAATATAAATATATATTGAAAAATACATTGGTTAAAAAATGTCGGATTTTTCATTATTTTTCTAAATTCGTTTTTTATGTAAGCTTTTCTCTTTTTATTTTTTTTATATCTATTTTTTACTACTTTATTTGTGATTTTCTTTTTATTTATATATGTAATATTTTTTAATAAATTTTTTAAATATACTTTCTTTCCCAAAGTCAAGAATATTCCAATTGCAATAGAATTAATTAATATTAATTTAATTAATTGATAACAAATATTAGCAATTTGTATATTAGTTAATAAATTTATGCATGGATTTATAACAATAAAATAATTATTTAATTTATCAAATTTATTATTTAGCACTTCTATATTCACTATGTCAGTATTAAATATAGAAGTAAATAAATGCGTTTCAGCAAACGTTAATATAAATGATAACATTATTACAATTAATATCTGAAGTACTTCTTTATTTTTAATAAATTTTGTTAATTGAATAATTACTAACATAAGTATATTAATAATTGTAATTAAAAATATTGGAAAGATCATTAGCACTAACAGTACTATGCAATAATAACTTATACTTTTAATACATACTATTCCATATATTACCAATGGCACTAATAAAAATATTCCCTCCATACTATATATTATACTAAGTACATTATTAAATTTAGCAATTAATAGCTCTGTCGGCTTTATTGGAAGTGGCAATATATGCTCTAAATCTTTAGAAAAAAAGAAAATATTACAACATACTAATATTGCTTGAAACATAAATACCATTGCTAATATAGGAAAATAGACTTTCAAAAATAGTATTCCCTGTCCTATATTATTTAAAAAATCTATTATTTTGAAACTATAAAATCCTATTACTCCAATTACTATAATAATTAACCATGCATATAATGTTTTTTTATTTACTTTTCTTTTATTAAATATCTCTAAATTTTGAAAATATTCCTTAATTAAAACTTTTGATAATTTTATAATTCTATTAATCATTTTTTGTTATCTCCATAAATAGTTCTTCTAGTGATTTATTTTCTTGTAATTCATTTTTAATTTCTTCTAGAGTCCCAACAAATACTATTCTTCCTTTATTTATTATTCCTATTCTATCACATAATTTTTCAGCTACATCTAATATATGTGTTGAAAAAAACACTGTATGATTTTGTGCTGCAATTTCTTTCATTATTTTTTTTAATTCATATGTTGCTTTTGGATCTAGCCCTGTCATTGGTTCATCTATTATTAAGTTTTTAGGTTCATGTATCAATGCACCAATTATTATTAATTTTTGTCTCATTCCATGAGAATAGCTCTGGATTTTATCATTCAGAAAATCATGAATTTCAAATAATTGTGTAAATTTTTCTATTCTTTCTTTTCTTTCGTTTAATCCTACATCATACATATCTGCTATAAAATTAAGATATTCTATACCTTTTAATTTTAAAAACATATCTGGTGTATCTGGTACATATCCAAAATCTTTCTTTGCTTTTACTGGATCGGTTATTATTGATTTATTATTTATTAGTATATCTCCTTCATCTATGTCCAATATTCCTGTTATCATCTTTATCGTTGTGGATTTTCCAGCTCCATTCGGACCTAGAAAACCAAATATCTCACCATCATTTATTTCTAAATTCAAATTATCAATTACTTTATTTTTTTTGTTATATGATTTGGATATTCCTTTTACTGTTATCATTTATTTTGCTCCTTTCTGTTTATGTATATTATAACACAAAAAAAGAGATAAACATATATATATTTATCCCTTTTTTGGTATTATTCGTAATATCCGCCTATTTTAGCAGCATTATTAGCAATAGATTTTGCTCTTTCTTCACCAATTTGCTTAGCTAATTTCTTTTGATATGTTTCTATACCTTTTAAGTCTTTAGCTTTACTTGCCATCATTGCTGCCGCAATATTATCATTAGATCCCTTATTATCTCTATCCAATTTCATTCCTGCAATAATAAGATCATTATCTTGTACTCCTTGAGTTCTATACTTCTTTCCGGTTTCAATAAATCCATTAAGTTTTTCTTCATATTCTTTTCCTTTTAGACCTTGCAATTCTTTAGAAAAAGCTTGAGCAAATTGTTCCCTAGTTCCAGCATCTTTAGCCCATTTTTTATTAACTTTTTCATCTTTATAGTCCTTATAGTCTTCTCCATATTTTGCTTTTTCATATTTTGTTTTAGCATCTCCATAGTTTTCTTTCATGTTAGATGTTCCATTTACCAAACCTGAAGCTATTGATTCTCCTGCCGTTGCTCCTAATACAGCATTTTGGAATGTTGCTTTTGGGTCTCCAGCTGCAATTCCAGCCGCAGCTCCAATTCCTCCTGCTAATACAGCTCCTGTAAGTCTTGCTCCATTTTTAGCTGTTGTTGCAACTGCATTCTTCATATTTTCTTTTGACAAGTTATGCTTCATATTATTCATACCCATTCGTTTAAATGTAGACCAATTTGACTGATACTTCTTTTTCTCTTCTTCTCTTTTCTTTGATTCTTCTAACATTCTACGCTTATTTCTTTCTTTGTCAAAATGAATTTTCTTATTGTTATTAGCCCTTTCTTCCAAATCTCTTTTTAAATTTTGTGCTCCTTCACTACCGCTAAAATCATTATCAGGATTATTTAATATGTCATATTTTCGCCTATCCTCGTCCTCTAAAAAATCAGCCGCATTTGCACTTTCTTCTGCTAATCTTATATCTTCATAGTCAGGTAATTCATTATCAGGATTATCTAATTGTCCTGAGCTATTGTCACCATTTAATCCTACTGTATTTGATTCATCATCTCCATTTTGTTTTATTGGATCTTTCCCATTACTTTTGTCTGCACCCGTAGGGTTATTTCCTTCAGGATTTTCACCTGCAAATAACTCTGTAAAACCTTTAGGAGAAGAAATCCCAAATTTTGAAGAATCCTCACTGTTATTTTTGGCTAGTTTAGGCGCTTTTTCAGCTCCTTTTGGCCCTGGACCTCTTCCTGAAAATTTATTTAATCCTTTTAAAGCACTCATTGCTACAGCAGCCCCTGCAGCTCCTCCTAGGAATCCAGGAGTTGAAGCTTTTTCAAATCCAAACATCTTTCTTATTAATTTTTCTGCCGGCATCATAAAACCAAGAGCTACTAATGTATAAATAATATTATTTGCTGCCAAATCAAATGACATTGAAATTAACAACATATATAATAGTAAATGTACTGGCTGTATTAATAGATTAAACATATATTCTTTTAACCACATATTAAATGCTTGTGCTTTTCCATCTGCAATTTTATCTATAGAATATGTCATTGCAACTAATGGTGCTATAACCGTTAGAAATGCCATATATATAACCCTTTTCAAATATGTTGCTGCAAAAAATATAGTATAAAATACTAGCACTAAAAATGCTAAACAATATCCAATATATTCATCTGTTCCATCTTGCATTTGAGCCATCATTCTCATTCGTCCTACTAAATTAGTTGGCCAAACAAAAGAAGTTGCTTCATTATTAGAATTTTTCGATCCGTCTTCATTATATAAGTTTACTCCATTACTATCAACTAACCCTTGTTTTAAGTCAGAATTTTTTTCTATTGTTTTTACAAAATTATCTTTATCTTTTACATCTGATAATGCAATTGCATACTTTCCCTTATCAGTTGAAGATTCTATTAATTTAACTATACTTTCATTTAAATTTACGGCAAAAACCATTATATACTGTAATACAAATACTAAACACATAGAAATTACCCAGTCACCTAACATTTTCTTATACTTAGATTTCTCTGATGCTATACTACATAACATCATTCTTATTCCAATATATACTAAAACCAGCATCATAATAACAATAGCTATATTTCTAATAGCATAATACCATTTTGAAATTGTTTGACTTAAATCCATAGCTGTGTCCTGCTTTGATGTTTCTATTTTTTTACCATCTTCTTCATAATAATAATATTCCGCTTCTCCATTTGTAGATTCATCATAATCTTGTACTTTTATATCATCCCCACTAGCTTTAAGATGTACTTTTACTTGCTTTGGTTTAAAGAAATTTATATCAAATATTAATAATTTTCCTTCAAAAATTTCTTCCGGTCCGATTGAATATGTTGGAAATACAGTTATATCAGGAAGAACTGCAGCCGCATAAGCACTGGTTGCCCAACGATATACCCCCATTGCAGCTCCTAAAGTCGTTATAGAAACAATTGTAGAAACAATACCAGTTTTACCAACAGCAACCAATATCGGTCCTATTTTTCCAGCTAATCCGGCAGCCCACGCTCCTATTCCACCTGTAATAGCTGTTATTACAATTATAGTAGCAACTGCGGCTAAAATTCCTAAAACAACACCTATTTTTCCAAGTAAACTAGTTGAAAAGTCTATAGCCATATCTGCTTTAGTACCTGTAATAGCCCTTTGCATAACAGACATTAATCCATCTCCAATTGTTACAAGTAAATCAAAAATTGGTGTTAATAATTTTCCTCCTTGCAAAGCTTCAGCAAATTCTAATTTCTCTTGAGCATCATTTGAACTATCATTATCTTTAGATACATTAGCTTGATAAGTAGAACCATCATAAAGAGCCCATGTATTTATATAATTAGTTGATCCATCAGGTTGTTTTTCAAATTTCTTACAGCCATCTTTGTAAGTAAATGTTGTTCCGTCCACTTGTATCCGTTTTGGGGTCTCCTTTATAATCTTGGTCTTTCTCATGTTTATCTATATGTGCTTTCTTTTCCGCTTCAGTTAAAGCCATAACTTGATATGTATTACTACCAACAAAACCAAATACTGAGAGACTTATACACAAAGCTACTATTAACTTAAATAAAACATTTCTATTTTTTAAAAATTTCATCTGCTTCTCCTTAATAATTAATTCTCTTAGCTCTGTTTTTTACTAACTTATTCAAGTTTGTCTCAACAAACTCAAACTCTTTTTGTGTAGGTGTTATTTGTAAAATTGCAGACTCAGCTCCAACTTTTAATAAACCTTCACCTTTTCCACAAGTTACCAAAAATCCAGATTCACCTTCACTTAACTTAAATACTTCTTTTAAATATTGTATTTCAGATTTATCTTGTGCTAAAAACAACTTTGTATCAGAAGATGTAAGTACAGCTTGTGCTTCAGGTTTTTCATAGAAATCTTGAAATCTTTGAGAAACTACTGCAAGAGAAACATTTCTTTTTCTTGCACGTCTAGCCATTGTATTTAAGAAATCTACAGCTTCTGGGTATGGAAGCAACATCCATGCCTCATCTACAATTACCCTTTTCTTAGTAGCTTTACTTCTATCTTCACTATTTTTCTTAACGAATTTCTCCCATATCCAAGTTAAAAGAATCTGTTGTGCAAGTGGTCTTGCAAATTTTTCCTCTAATTGAGATATATCCAAATTTATAAATGGTGCTCCTTCAAGTAATTCGAAAGTTGACTGACCATCAAAATAAGCCATTTGTCCATTATACTCTCTTATGTACTGTTTCATAACTTTTAATAAATAACTATAATGATACCTATAATCATCATTTAAATTATCTTGTGCTTTTGCTTGTATTCTTCTATACCAAGATCCTATTGTTGGCATCTTTTTCTTTTCTCTATATAGCTTGTCGCCTCTATTAAATGAAGTTGCAGATTCATATAAACTATTAGGGTTATTTGTTATTCCTAATGCTGCATATTCTTCTGCTACAGATTCAGCTATAATCTGTTTTGTTAATTCATTTACTTCTTTACTTCTTGTACTACCTCTTGCCATTGTTAACAATGCTTGGGTTACATCTTCCACTTTATTCTCTACATTTAGTACTAATCTTTCTTTTCCTGTTATTTCATCTTTTGCTGATTCTGTTTCAATATCAAATAAATTTATAACTGTTTTTGAAGTTGGACTAAGAACAACATTTATTCCCCCTAGTGACTCAGCAACAATTTCATATTCACCTTCTGCATCTAATGCTAAACTTTCAATTCCCATTAATAATGATGATCTACTTATTAATGTTTTCATAGTTACTGATTTACCAGCACCTGATTTAGCAAATATAACCATATTGTAATTTGTAAGCGAACTATGAAAATTATCAAATAATATAGGGGTTCCAGTTTGTCTGTTAAATCCTAAAGGTATTCCTGTTTCATGCCCTACTTCTGACGTTACAAATGGAAATACTGTTGACATTGAACGTCTATCAAATGTGTGTATCTTTTTTACTTTATCATTCATCAACGGTAAATTTGATTTAAATGCATCTTCTTGCATTGCCCATGCAGTTTTTACTCCAACTAATGATTTTGACATCTCTGTTGCTAACAATTTTGTGAGTCTATCTAAATCAGCTAAATTATATGTAAATATTGTAGAAACAATTGATGCTTCATATAATTTATTAAATCCTGCTGCAATTTCATCTCTTAATTGTTCTGCTTCAAATCTTTTTTGTGTTAAATTACTCTGTCTATTAATATTTCCTTTATCTGCTGCAACAATTCTTTCTGTTTCCAACTCATTAATAACTCTATTTAATTCATTTTGTGATCTTGCTTCTTGGATAGGATTAATATACAAAGATGTATTTATATCTCCAAAAAAGTACATATCTCTGAATAATTCTGGAAATGTACACATTCTTGGTAATGTAGATACGAAAAAACTTCTTGCATATTTTTTGACATTTGAAATTATTTCCAAATGATCTATATTACTTGCATCTATTCCAGAAGGTGCTATTAATTCTTTAATTGTTTGCTTTCTTAATAATTGAGATTCTTCATTATACTGTTGTCTTCTTTCTACCCCTTGTTGTTTTTGTTTTTTTCTTGCCATTAGCTTGACCTCCTTCTTTTGTATTTTCTTCATCCACCTTTTCAATTGCTTTGTCTGTTAATTCTTTTCCTATGTATTGTTCATTCTCTCCAATAATTATTTTTGCCATCTCTGCAATTAAATCATCCATATTTTCTTCTTTTTCTTCTACTTGTTTTTCTAATTCTGTTTTTGCTTGTTCTACTTTTTCATTTGCCATTGCAATAGCTTTATCTTCAATCATTTTGTCTATTTCTTTCATCTTTTTCTTTAAAACATCTGGTGCTGTTGCATACATTTCATCATATCCTGCCTGAATTGCTTTATCTAATCCAAATGTTTCTGCCTCATCTCTGTTATAAGCCATATATAATAATTCGATTAATTCATTTGATCTTAGGACTTTTCCTCTAACACCACATACTGAAATAGAATTTATTAATGATTGAGCTCTTGTATATAACTCAGAAAATGCTATTCCCTCAATTTCTTTTTTGTCTAAATTTTCTCCAGATGCCTCTGCTGAAAGATATGGTATTATAATATAATATTTTTTATTTAATATATTTTTGTTTAAACTCATTTTCTCAGTGTCTTGTAATATTGATTTACCATATTCATATAAATTAGATTGCTTAGTAACTTCGTAAAATGCCTTTCTTAATTGTTCTTCTGAATATTCATTAGACTCTCTCATTTGGTTATATCTCATCTGCATATTTCTTAATTTTACTTCTACTTCTTTTACTTTTTCTCTATATCCAACCAAACTTGATTCAAGATTTATTGATCTTGTCTGAATATAAATCTGTATTGGGTATCTTAATGTATTTAAAAACTGTACAAAACCTTCCTCAACTCCTGTTTTTTCTACTCCAGACATTAAATCATAATTTATTCCTTGGCATTCTACTACCATTAAATATCTATTTCCATTTCTTTGTACAATCATGTTATCTTGTACAGAATCAAATTCCATAAAATTAAAGATTGATTGCTTATTTTGTGAATTTGTATTTGTATTAACTATTTTTGTTCCTTCTTCTTCCTGTTTCTTTAAAATTTTTTCTCTTTTTTCTTTTATGTATAGATATACTAAAAATCCAATAAGAGCAACTACAGCTATAACTATAGGAACTAAAATATATGTAAGCATTTGTATTAATTGAGTTGATGTATCACTATTCATTTAAATTTTCCTCCTTTGTATATACATATAATTTTTTATTATTTTTTTTAAATTTTATATATCTTTTTATTATATCATCTATATTTTCTCCACCTGTTTTTCTCGTTATTTCTAATCCATTTGTATCTGGTATTTTAAACATTCCAATTGCATATCCAATTGCAGCTAATATCAATGTAATTACTATTCCAACCATTGTTAATCCTATAAGTTTAAATATAAAATAAAATACCAAACCAACTACTCCACCTATGCATGTAGTTATTAAAGACTTTGTTGAAAATATAAATAAGATTCTTCCTTCACCTTTTACATTTCTTGGCAAATTATATGTTCCCATGTTTTCCTCCTTTGTTTTATATAATTATCTTATTTTATTATAGCAAAAAAAATCGATAAATGGAAGTATTTATCGATTTTTTTTGAAGTTTTTTTATTATAATATTTTATTTTAAACCTGTTGCAAATTTGTATACAACATTTGCTATTGTAGATGCTGCAAATATTAGAATTGCACCTACTAAATATGGTATCATTGTTTTCTTATATTCAGCTTTTTCTTCTGCACTACCCATCATATATTTTATACCTAATACCATTAATATTATTACAGCTATTACTACGCCTGCTACCTGTATAACACCCATAACATTTTGTCCTAAACTTTGTACTTCACTTGTTCCTGTTGCAGATGTATTGGCTTGCATGTCTTTTGGAGTTAATCCATATACTACAGATGCTCCCATAGACACAATTAATAATATTGTAGCAACTGTTGTTAATATTTTCATTGTTTTCTTGCTCATTTTATTCTCCTCCTTTTTATTCAATTCAATTTATTATAATCTGGTCTTCCAGAATGTTAATAACTATTTTATAATTGTGAAAATATTGTTACTGCTAGTTTCCATATTCCAAATGCTCCAAACACTACCACACAACCTATTCCATATGGAGCTAGCATTTCTTTAGCTTTAACTTGTTGTTCTATACTTCCCCACATCATTTGTATTCCTAATATTCCTCCAATTATTACTGCAAGAGCTACTCCTAATGTAACTAGAACATTGTAAACATCTGTGCTTGTGCTTTTAACTTTTTCTGTATTTACCACAGAATTTTCCCCTTGACTTGCACTCTTTCCATTTGCGACAAAATCATCTCCTGTCGTAAATATTTCATCCCAAGATAATGCGTGAATTGTTGGAATAGTTAGAAATTGGTATATTATTAATACTATTGTTATCCTTACCATTACTTTAGCAATTTTACATATCACTATTATCACCTACTTACAAATTTCTTTTTATATGTTCTGTACATTTTGTCCTATTCGATATAGAATATTGGGTATTGTAGTAACTCCAAATACCAAAGCAGCTCCTATGAAATATGTAATAGCTGTTTTTTTATACTCTGCTTTTTCATCTATGCTTCCAAACATATATTTCATTCCCACTACCATTAATGTTATTACAGATACTACTATTCCAACAACATTTATAATTCCTAGAATTACTCCCGCTTTTTCTGTTAATTTTGAATCATTAGTAGTACTTTGTGTTGGATTATAATAACCTGGATTTTCTGCAGGATCTACAGCTGCATAAGCTACGTTAATAAAATTTATTAATGTTATAATCATTACTATGCTGATGAGTATTATCTTTATTATTTTGTTCTTCTGCACAATATCACCTAATTTCCTAATATATTATATATATCTTACTTATTTAATTATAAAACATATACAATTTTTTTGCAAGTTTTTTTGATAATTTTTGTTATTTTTACTGATTTTTAGCTATTTCAACCCTTTTTTTGCATAAAAAAAGAGAAGTCCTTTTATTATTTAGGACATTCTCTCTTCTTTTATATACTAAATGACATTACAAAATCTGTTCCATCTAAAATTTTCATTATTATAGTTATTTGTTTAGATTCTGCAGCACTTCCACTATTATTTCTTACTACTGTTTTGTATATATAATATTCACCTTGTTCTTCAATAGACTTTTCAGATGATAATGGCGAATTAATATTATAATCAAAAAAGTTATCTTTTACATACTGCATAAATTTTTCCAATGTGCTAAAATTATTTTGTTTAAAATTGGGGTCTAGTATATCATATGCATGTTTGTAGTCTTTTGTATTAATCATTTGTAAGAAAATATATGCATTTGCTTGGACTTTGTCTTTATCATCAAGCTCTTGATATTTTTCTTCATAATCACTTGTTTTTATAGTATAATTATCTAACATAATTGTATAATTCATAATGCTTGTTTCTTTTAACGTATAATAGTTATTATAATTATCTACTAACACACATTCTGTATAGTCATTTTGAATATCTCTTGAATATTTAGCTATTGCACCAGTTTTTATAATATCTTTATAATTATTTATGTATTCTTTGAAATCTTCTATCGTAGGAAATCTCTCTTCCCTATATTTCTCATCTAATATTTCATAGGCTTTTTCTGGATTTTCTATTTCTAACTTTGAAAATTGTTCATAATAAATTCTACTTAGTTGTTCATCTGTCACAGTAGTATATTCCATTTTATTACTACCATTATTCTCAATTTTATTAATATCTGTTTTTAAATCAATTTGGTTTATGTTACTATATTGTTTTTCTTCTAAGTTTTCGATTTTAAATGTATCATTTTCAGTATCCAATCGCAAAATATAATAAGCATCTTTAGTTGAATTTGTATTACTATCCAATATTTGACCATATATTGCAAAACTTATCACATAATCATCATATAGTAAATTCATATCTTTAGCTGAAAAATTTTTATCTATATTATTTTGAATACATTTTTCTACAGAGAAGAATTGAGTGGCATCTCTAACCTTTTCATTTTCATATTCAATCTTAGAATCACCGTCTCCAGAAACGTTTTCACTTATATTTATTTTCTGCATATTATTTAAATTATAGATAACTCCAAAACATGCAATAACTATTAATATAAGGCCTATTAATATTATTTTTATTTTTCTCTTGGTTTTATCCATTAGACTAGTCCTCCTCATTTTTATTAATAGAATTGTAATGCACTCGTGAATCGACTACCAACATTATTTATTTTTACAACATCTCCTGTATGCGGAGCCTCTATGCATTGTCCATTTCCAATATAAATTGCAACATGTCCTGATCTCCATAAAATATCTCCTACCCTTGCTTCTGATACTGAAACAACTTTAGTTGCTGCATTTTTTTGTGCAAGATCATTATGTGGAAGATCAATTCCTATTTTTTTATAACACCACATTGTTAATCCAGAACAATCAAATGTACTTGGTCCTGCTGCACCATATACATATGAGCATCTTAATTTTTCTTTTGCTGCCGCCACTATTTTCTCACCTTTTTCAGTTGTTTCGCCTGATGATGTTGTTGTAGTAATTCCTGCAGCATTAAACATCCCCGTCATATAAGTGCATGTATTTTTTATCCAATCATCTGGTGGTACACAATAACAGTGTGATCCAACAGGATTTCCTCTTGATATACTATCAACTGAATATTGACTATTCGTAAAATACTCTTTGCTTATCAAACTGAAGAACGCATCTATAGAACTATTCATTGAACCATATTGATTCCAGTTTCCTTGGCCTCCATTTGAAATACTAAACATATTATTTCCACCAATCTGTACATTAGTTCCTGCACTACTTTCTGTTATTGATACCGCAGCTGCAAATATAGCATTTACTCTATATTTTTCTTGACATTCCAAGAAATATGAAGCATATTGTTGTAATACTCTATCATTAGAGTACCATGAGAATGCTTGTTTTAATGTATTTAAATCTGTTATAACTAGATTAGGGTCACTCATGTCTATATTAACAATATAATCACCAGATCCTACTGTTATTAAAGTCTTTGGACTAAAATAGCTATTAAAATCAAATTCTTTAATTCCATAACTTTTTCCTGTTGCTTTGTATAATAAGTATTTTATTAAATCCAACATATCTGATGTACTATCATTTTCTTCTATTATTTCAAATAACCATTTTGTCACAGATAACACATTCTTTTTATTTTTTCTATTTTTCTTTTTCAAAAATATTGTTACAAAATTAGGCTCATCAGCATCTTTATCTGTTTTTTCTTTAACTTCTGGGACTCCTTGTATATACTTTTGTGTTTCCACCTTATTTGTAACTGTATCTGAAATATTCACATATTTAGTATACATATTAACATAGTTAAAAAATCTTTTTACATTTACTGAACTTGCACTTGGTACTGGTTTCGTACTCGTACTAGAACTATGATTTTCAGATGGATTTTCAGATGGAATTACTATTGGTCCAGCCGAATCATCATCCATGTATTTATTTATTACATTATTTATTACTTCTTGTTCTGCACTTTCTATATGTTCACAGTTAAAATCAACATTTCCTTTTTTCGTCGTATCAGGCTTATCTGCATATTGTTGATCATCATGAGAAATTGTATTAGGATCTCCTCCTGTTTCATTTGGTTCAGAGTATGTATACTCATTTTCATAATCAACTGTCCATACATTCGCTCTAGTTAACACAGTATTTATAGTATTTGTTGTGGTTATGACCGTTTTTCTTGTATTATAAGTAGTCTCACTATATGGGTCATCCACATGCTGATTGTTCTTAACTTCCGAAAAAGTCTTTCCACTTACTGAATCTGTATATTGTGCAGTAATTTCAACATCGACATCAGCTTTAGTTCTCTGCGTATAATTCCAATCATCTATATCAGTATTAGTAGTCTTGTTATCATATACTGTTATTTGAATATCACTATTATAAATTAAATCTGCAAAGTCAAACACAAATTTTTTGTCTTCTCCAACTACCATAAATGCCCATAATAAATCAAATGGTACTGTATATGGTTCAACCATTTCTTGGAAATTTACTGTTGATGTAGTCATTGTATATGTATGCTCTACAGTTTGTTCTTCTGCACCTATTCCATACTTTCCTTGAACATTAGGATCATTAGTTTTCATTAAAACTTGATGTTCACTCCATGTAGCAACAACAGCTACATAATTAGATGTATTTGTTGAATTTGCAACTCCTGCTGCTCCTGCATCAGTTGTTATAATATATTGACATCCTTTCATTATTTCGCTTATATCATACCAACCATTTTTTTCTCTGCTTCCGGGATTCCCTATATAAACTTGTCCTTGTTCATTAATATCTATCAAAGTCATTATATGACTATTTCCTGTAAATTGTGTACTACTGTTAACAGAAACAAGCATTACTTTTCCATTTCTTAAATTATCTTGTATCGTTTCTGCTGATGGACTTTGAATTACTTCTGCATTCATCCCCAATGAATTCATTTCCGCTTGTAGTGTTACATAACTTGTTTCACTCATTTGTGCAGCTACATCACCGGGGTTCATTTCTGAATTTAATACACCACTAGCCAATATTGCAATTGATGATGGTCCACATCCATCAGTTGCAACAGTTCCCTCCCAATAATGGTTACCTGCATAAGAGTTTTGACTACATGATTTTTCTGATTGTTTATATAGCTTATATTTTATTCCAGCAGATGATGTATATGTTTTGTCATATCCATCTCCTGATTCTTCTGTTTCAACTGCTGTTTGATTATTTGATGTTTCTTCTTTTTTATTACTATCTTTCTTGCTTTCTGTTTTAGATTTAATTGGTGTTACAGATGTATCTTCAGTTGTTCCTCTAGTTTTATTTCCATCAGCCCATCCCCAACCAAGCCATCCATGTTGAATATTTCCATTTAAATCTGCCAGTTGATTATTTGCATTTACTGCCTGTCTCTCTTGCCAGCCAATCCATTCTTCTAATGTAGATGTCTTTTTTCCAGTTGTAACACTATCCACAACCTTACCATCTCCAATATAAATACCAACATGTCCATAGGGACCACCAGCCAATCCAGAACCAGTTCCATATACAGCTGCACCTATTGGTATTGCAGTTTTATCAGTTGAAATTCCATTGGCAAGATAAGCCATATATGCAGATGCCTTTCTATTTGGTGTTAATCCAGCATTCTGGTATACATCATCAACCCATTTTGCACAAAGCGATGCTCCAGGCCAATTTGTTTTATTAATAGCATCAATTATCTTTTGTGAGACATCTGTCATCACACCTTCACCAGCTGCAACAGCACCTCCATTTCCTGTGGCTGTAGATGCAGCAGTCTTTTTTAATGTAAAATGAGTTAATGCATTATTTTTTGCAGTCTCACTTCCTGTCTTATTATATTCATCAATATAACTTTGGAATGTTTCAGGATCTACATATGTCATTGTCGTCTTATTGTTTTTGTTATCAGCTCTTTTAAATTTTATTATTCCTTGCATATTATCTGGATCATTAATAATATCTTTCCAATCAAAATCTTCATCCGGATTTTTTCTCGTATCTGGATATTGAGTTACAATCTCTGCTCTCATTATTCTTGCTAATTCTTTAGGTGAATTTAAATACTTATCAACTCTACATCCATTTTTTAACATCTTATCCCATAACTCTTCAGCAGTAGTACTATTGCTTATTGTTCCATCGCTATTAACAGAAACAGAATTAATATATTGAGAAGCACCATAATTAGTATTTCCCCAATCATCATCTTTATAAGTTCCATCATCTATAGTTATAAAATAAACAGCCCCTGCTAGCAATGCCACTATTAATAGTATGGGTACAAGTGCTAATATTAATTTCTTTCCGCCCTTTTTTATTACTGTCTTTGTTATCTGTTTAACTTTCTGTTTAAAATTTTCACTTACATCTCCCATTTAATCACCTCGCTTCTTACTACGTTATTTGCTATACATTTGCTTTAAATTCTAATTGTTCTGTTAATTGATTATTTTTTGAAATAATGTTCGAAAACACTATATATTTAATTTTTTTTGTCGAAACAAATGTACTGTAAAATTTAATTGTTACTTCTTTTGTTTGTCCTACAGCTACTGTTAATGTTTGATCTGTAAGTTCATGATTATAGTAAGAATATGTTGCCCCTTTGCTATCTTCTAAATATAAAGTTTTAGCACTAGTTACATTATCTAATTGAATAATATTTTCAGTATTATTTGTTACTTTAATATTGTATTCTTCATAATCCTTATATGTATTTTTACTTGCCACTTCCATGGTAATATTATCTCGAGATGTTTTTCTATTTATTTGTTCAAATCCTATATAATTATTAATATTTAACTTATATCCATCATCCTCTTCTACAATGGTCATATAATCCTGTTTTGCATATCCTGTAACATTTCCCGTTGCTAATGCATCCTCTTTTATATTAACTTTATATATATTGTTTATCCAATTCTCTATTGTGCAACTCTTTTTTTGTCCTGCAAAAACATTGTTATAATAAGAAGTTTTAAATACATCTACAGATGGAAATATCTGTTCTTTACAATCTTTTGATAATAAATCATATGCCTTATCAAAATCTTGTTGATTGCAGTAATTTATAAAATTATAAATTATATCTGTAGCATCTTTTAAGTTTTCTTTTGAAACACTTTGACCTGTTATCGCAGATTGATTTGATAAAAGTCCTTTTTTAGCTTCTTCACTTGTTGTATTCGTTGTACTATTCGCATTCGTATTTTCATAACTTGATAAATTTTCTTGATTTTTTTTCTTCATTGCCATATTAAGTATTTGTATAATAAGAAATAAAAAAACTATAGCTGCAAGAATGCTTATAAATGCCTTTTTATTTTGATGCCAAAGTCTTATTAAATTATACATCTTATAGTCCTCCTTTCTTAAAATATACTCTCTCAATTTAATTATAAAACAACAACTCTTCTTTTTCAAGTTTTTTAGACATTTTTTATATGCTTTTACAATAAAAAAAGATATAGAAATTTAAAAAATTTCTATATCTTTTTTGGCGGAGATGAGAGGGTTCGAACCTCCGCGCCGTGTTACCGACCTAACTGTTTAGCAAACAGTCCCCTTCACCACTTGGGTACATCTCCAAATATTGGTTGTCAAACAATTAATAGTGAAAAACATATCATTTTTATAATGATATGCCTTTCTATTTTATTGGCGGAGAGGGTGGGATTCGAACCCACGGTACGCTACAAACGCACGCCAATTTTCAAGACTGGTGCCATAAACCAACTCGACCACCTCTCCATATCCATAGACAAATGTCCAGCGACAGTATTTATATTAGCACATTTTACTGCCGCTTGTCAAGACTTTTTATAATTTATTTTTAATTTTCTTTAATTAAATTCAACATTCTCTCCAAATCTTCATTATTGTGGTATTCAATAATAATTCTGCCCTTTCTTTTTCCTTGGTCTAACTTTACTTTTGTTCCAAAAAATCCTTGAAATCTATCTTCTATATCTTCATATAAATATTTATATTGTGGGTCTAATTTCTTTTCCCTTTTTGTTATTCTATTTTTACTTTCAGCTTGTCTTACAGATTCACCTTTTTCTATCATCCTTACAGCGGCTTCATATTGACGCTTTGGATCACTTATTCCAGCTAATGCTTTACAATGTCCTTCTGTAAGTTTTCCCTGTTTTACTAATTCCAATACATCTGGTGTTAGATATAATATTCTTACTGTATTTGATACACTACTTCTACTTTTTCCTATTTTTTTAGAAACTTCTTCTTGTGTCATTCCGTATTTATCCATCAAGCTTCTTATTCCTAACGCTTTTTCATATGGATTTAGGTCTTCTCTTTGAATATTTTCTATTAAAGATATTTCTCTATTGGTTTGCTCATCAGATTCTCTTATTATTGCTGGTACTTCTTCCAATCCTGCTAACTTTGCAGCTCTCCATCTTCTCTCTCCTGCAATAATTGCATAATATCCATCTTCTTTTGATACAACTATTGGTTGTATTATTCCATATGTTTTTATTGATTCTGACAATTCTTCTAAAGATTCTTGGTTGAAATTTTTTCTTGGCTGTTCTCTATTTGGTTCAACTTCTGTTATTTTCAACGTTTTTAAATTTTTACTATCTTCTTGATCTTCGCTTTGACTTGCTGTTTCTTCTATTTGCATTTCTAATGGAGAACCTCCAAATAATGCATCTAGTCCTTTTCCTAGTCCTGTCATCTTTGCCTTTGCCATATTTATTTCCCCCTAATCTATTTTATTTTTTATTTTTTTATTTTGATTGAGCATTATTCTTTAAAAACTCTTTTGTCAATTTTTCATATGCCTTTGCTCCTTTTGACCTTGGGTCATAAAGTGATATTGGCATACCATAACTTGGAGCCTCACTAAGTCTTACATTCCTTGGTATTACTGTCTTGTAAACCTTTCCTTCAAAATATTTTTTTACTTCTTTTACTACTTGATTAGAAAGGTTTGTTCTTGCATCATACATTGTTAATAATGCTCCTTCTATTTCTAGACTTTTGTTTAAATGTTTTTTTACTAAATTTACAGTATTTAACAATTGTCCTAATCCTTCTAGCGCAAAATATTCACATTGTACTGGAATTAATACTGTATCAGATGCTGTAAATGCATTTAGTGTTACTAAACCTAGTGATGGTGGACAATCTATTAAAATATAATCATATTGGTCTTTAACTTCGTCTAATTTTACTTTTAATCTTTGTTCTCTTGACATCATAGAAACTAGTTGTACTTCTGCTCCAGCCAAACTAATGTTTGATGGACATATTTTTAAGTTTTTTATTGCTGTGTTTTCTATTGTTTCATCAAAGGTTGTGTCTCCTACTAATATATCATATACAGATAATTCTAGTTCTTTTGTTAGGCCTAATCCACTTGTTGCATTTCCTTGTGGATCAGTATCTATTAACAATACTTTTTTTCCTTTCTTTGCTAGCAAAGTGCTTAAATTAACTGTTGTTGTGGTCTTTCCTACTCCACCTTTTTGGTTTGCTACTGATATTACTTTTCCCATTTTTTTACGTCATCCCTTTCTTTTAGACATAAATTTTTTCTTTTGCCATTTATATGATATAAAAAATTTTTTAATAAGTCAATCCTTTTTTCACATTTTTATTAATTTATTTCCAAAAAAAATGCTCCACATTTTATTGTGGAACATTTTACTTATTTAATTGGGTCTTTTGCAGGTGTACCCGCCTTTCTAGGATATTTTTTAGGAGTCATTTTATTCTTATTTATTACTATAATAGTTCTCCCTATATCACTTTGTGGTAAATTAAATTCATCTATACTTTTTATTTTTCCCCCTAAAATTTCAATTGCCTTTTGAGCATCTTTTATTTCTTCTTTTGCATTACTTGCCTTCATACTTATTACTTTTCCATTACTTTTAACAAGTGGTAATAAATATTCAGATAATGTTGATAGATTTGCTACTGCTCTTGAAGTTGCTATGTCAAATTTTTCTCTAAATTTATTATTTTGTCCAAATTCCTCTGCTCTAGCATGTACAAGCTCCACATTTTTCAAATTTAACTCATTTATTACCTCTTGTAAAAAGATTAATCTTTTATTTAAAGAATCTACAAGTGTTATTTTTAATGTTGGATTCATTATACTTAATGGTATTCCAGGAAATCCTGCTCCAGTCCCAACATCAACTACCATCTCTTGATCTTTTATTTCTTTTAAAATTGTTATCGAATCAATAAAATGTTTTAATATAATTTCACTTGGTTCAATTATTGCTGTTAAATTCATTTTTTCATTCCATTCAATCAATAAATTCATATATTTATAAAATTTATCAATTTGCTCCACAGAAAAACGAACACCTAAAACACTTGATTTTTCTAACATTTCCTCGTTAAATGTACTATAATCCATATCATAATTCTCCTATCTTTTTGTTTGTAAATATACAAGTAGTACAGATATATCTGCTGGAGAAACTCCAGAAATTCTTGAAGCTTGTCCTA
Source organism: uncultured Clostridia bacterium (assembly GCA_928721565.1). GTDB lineage: Bacteria > Bacillota > Clostridia > TANB77 > CAG-508 > CAG-269. Next base: position 525,355 of record OV788638.1, on the reverse strand, counting down.
TAGAATGTGGTTTGTGTTTATTTAGTTTTTGTCTAGCCTCCAAGCTTATTCCTTTTATATTTTCATAATCCATATCTTCTGGCAATAGTTTTTTCTCCATTTTCTTGAATTTCTCTACTTGTGCTTCTTGCATTTTTATATATCCATCATATTTTACTTGAATTTCTACTTCTTCTCTTACTTGTTCTCTTAATTTTGGTCTATTTTCGTCAATTGCTTCAAGTGAAGCATATGTAATTTCTGCTCTTTTTAACAATTCTGAAAGCTTTGAACCTGTTGTAAGTTCTGATGTTCCTTGTTTTTTTAAGAATTCATTTACTTTTTCAGTTGGTTTAACTACAGTTTCTTGTAATCTTTTCTTTTCTGCTTCTATTTCTTGCTTTTTTTCTATAAATTTATTATATCTTTCATCTGAAATTAGACCAATTTCATGTCCTTTTTCTGTTAAACGCAAATCAGCATTGTCTTGACGTAAAAGTAGCCTGTATTCTGCTCTAGAAGTCATCATTCTATATGGTTCATTCGTTCCTTTTGTAACAATATCATCAATTAAAACTCCTATATATGCTTCTGTTCTATCTAAAATTAGTGGTTCTTTACCCTTTATTTTTTGTGAAGCATTTATACCTGCAATTAATCCTTGACAAGCAGCTTCTTCATATCCAGATGTTCCATTTGTTTGCCCTGCGAAAAATAATCCATCTATTTTCTTATATTCTAGTGATAATTTTAATTCAGAAGGGTCTATACAATCATATTCTATGGCATATGCTGGTCTTGTAAACTCACACTGTTCTAATCCAGGAAGTGTCCTGTACATAGCTATTTGCACGTCTTCAGGCAATGATGAACTCATCCCTTGAATATACATTTCATCTGTGTCTATCCCAATTGGCTCCACGAAAACTTGATGTCTTTCTTTATCTGCAAATCTTACTACTTTGTCTTCTATTGATGGGCAATATCTTGGACCTGTTCCTGATATTTCTCCTCCATATAATGGTGATCTGTGTAAATTTTCTCTTATAATTCTATGTGTTTCAGCATTTGTATATGTTAAATAACAATCTACTTGGTTAAAATCTTTCATTTTGTCTTCAAATGAGAATGGAATTATTCCATCATCTCCTTTTTGCACTTCCATTTTGGAAAAATCTATACTTTTTTTGTTTATTCTTGCAGGTGTACCTGTTTTAAATCTTATTAAATTTACACCTAATTTTTTTAAACATTCAGATAGCTTATTTGCTGGAAACACGCCATCTGGTCCGCTTTCTTTTGAATAATCTCCTATGAAAATTTTTCCTTTTAAGTACGTTCCTGTTGCAACAATAATAGATTTTACATCATATATTGCCCCAACATCTGTTTCTATAGATTTTACTTTGTTGTCTTTTAATGTTATGTCAACAATTTCTGCTTGTTTTAGATCTAGATTTTCTTGTTTTTCTAATGTATGTTTCATTTCCATTTGATATCTTTTTCTGTCTGCTTGTGCCCTCAAAGAGTGCACTGCTGGGCCTTTTGAGGTATTTAACATTTTTATTTGAATCATTGTTTTATCTATATTTTTACCCATTTCTCCACCAAGAGCATCAATTTCTCTTACTAAATGTCCTTTTGAACTTCCTCCTATATGTGGATTACATGGCATATTAGCTACAGCTTCTAGGCTTAAAGAAAATATCGCTGTTTTCATCCCAAGTCTTGCTGCTGCCAATGCTGCTTCACATCCTGCATGTCCTGCACCAATAACTACTATATCATATTTACCTGCATAGTAACTCATTTTATTTTTCCCTCCATTTTATCATTTTACATTATATTTTAGATTAGCTTTATTTCTTCTTATTTTCCTTTTATTTTGATTTTAGTCCTTTTTACAACAAGTTATATGTTTTTTATTTTAAATTTCTTTATTTTCGATTTTCACAAGTCGTTTTTTTATTTTCCTAAACAAAATTTTGAAAAAATTTCATTTATTATATCTTCAGTTACAACTTCACCTGTAATCTCTCCTAAATCCTCTAAAATATTTTTTATATAAATTGTTATAATATCGATTGGCAATTTCATTTCCAAAGCTTCTTGTGATTTTTTTACATTGTCTAAAGATTTTGAAATTATATTTTTATGACGAATATTTGTAATTAAAATTTCATTATCTAAATTAATTTCATTTAAATTAAACAAATTTGAAATTTTTTCATATAATAAATCTATTCCAGTTTTGTTTAAAGCTGATATTTTTAAAATATTGTCTGTAATATCTGTAAATCTTTTATCATTTTCATTAATTTTTGCATTTAAATCTGATTTATTTAATAAAATAATAGATTTTTTGTTTTTAATTAATTCCAATATTTCTAAGTCTTCATCTGTTAATTCCTTAGAGCTGTCAAAGATTGCTATAATTAGATCAGCATCTTTTGCTTGTTTTATTGATTTCTCTACACCTATTTTTTCTACTTCGTCTGAAGCATCTCTTATTCCTGCTGTATCAACTAAATTTAGCGGAATACCATTTATTGTAACAAATTCTTCTATTGTATCTCTTGTAGTTCCTGCTATATCTGTTACAATTGCCCTATCTTCTTTTAAAATTGCATTTAAAAGTGAAGATTTACCTGCATTTGGCTTTCCTATTATTGCTGTTTTTATTCCATCTTTTATTATTTTACCATTATCAAATGATTTTTCTAGTTTTTCTAGCCTATTTCCTACGCTTTCAAGCATTTGTTTTATTTCTTTTTCTTGAACTTCAGGAGTATCATATTCTGGATAATCAATTGTTACTTCAATATTTACTAAAACGTCTAATATTTCTTGTTTTATTTCTTTAATTTCGCTTGATAAGTAGCCATCCAACTGCTTTATTCCACTTTTTGCTTCTTTGTCTGATTTGGCATTAATAACATCTATTACTGATTCTGCTTGGGCCAAATCTATTCTTCCATTTAAAAATGCTCTTTTGGTAAATTCCCCTGGTTCTGCTAGTTCCGCCCCATTTTTTAGGCATAATTCTAATATCTTTTTTACCACTATATTCCCACCATGAGAATTAATTTCACACATATTTTCTGTTGTATAACTTTTTGGTGCCTTAAAATAAGATACTAATACTTCGTCAATAATTTGATTTTTTTCTACAATATGTCCATATTTTATAGTATATCCCTTTATATCTTCTATTTTTTGATTTGTTTTTGGCTTGAAAATTTTTCCTAATATATTAAATGTATTTTCACCACTCATCCTAATTATACCTATGCCTCCAATGCCTGGTGCCGTAGATATAGACGCTATTGTACTCATAATATACCTCCTTTTAAAATTAAAAAAATCAAAGTTAGTTTAACCATATGCATTTGTCTTCTGCATGATTAAAATCTGAACTTTGACTTCCGATTTTTTATTTATTTTTTTGAAATTACAATTCTTCTTTTTGGCTCTTGTCCAATACTTCTTGTTTCTACTTTAGGATTATCTTGTAAAAATGTGTGAATAACCTTTCTTTCATATGCTTTCATTGGTTCTAAAGTTACAATTTTCCCTGTTTTTTCGACAATTTTTGCTTTTTTAGCAGCCAATTCTTGTAATATTTTTACTCTTTTTTCTTTGTAATCTTCTATATCTAATCTAACAATCACTCTGTTCTCTGATTGTTTATTAGCCATTACTTTTAATAAGTTTTCTAATGCGTATAATGAATCTCCTCTATATCCTATTAGATTTCCTACATTATCACCACTTATAATTACATATATACATTTTTCTTTTATTTGAATTTCATATGTTGTTCCATTATTAAGCTTTTCTACAAATTCTGTTAAAAATTTATCTAATTTATTTTTTGCTTTTTCAAGTTCTTCTTCTGTTGTCTCGATCTCGAATTCTTCAGGCTTTTTAGCCTCTTTTTCTTTTAGTTCTACCTTTACTACTTTTGGAGCTAATATATCAAAGAAACTTTTTTTATTTTCTTCAATTACTTTAATATCAACTAATTCTTTTGGCAAACCAATCTCTTTTAGTCCTTTTTCAATTGCTTCTGATGTAGTTTTTCCTTCTGAAATTATACTTTTTGCCATTTTATTCTTCCTCCTCATCCTTTAAAAGCTTATTTAAAACTAATTTTTCGACAATCATTAATAAACTATTCATTAGCCAGTATAAAGCTAAACCTAAAGGTGCTATAAGTGCTACGGCCAAGTACATTACAGGGAACATTAAGTTCATATTTTTGTTCATTTGTTCCATTGGATCAAAATCATCTTCTGGTTTTACTACTGATTTTTCATCTTTATTTTCTTCTGGATTTTCTTTTTTATCTTTTTTACCTGTATTATTTACAACTCTTAACGAAATTATAGAAACAAGTACATATAAAATTGGAATTATATATGCTTTCCAATCAGAACTTCTTGTTGGTACTTGAGCTAAATTAAGACCTAAGAAATCCATATTTATATATAAAGAATTTAGTTCTTCATCATTTATTTCAGATAAGTTTGTTTTATTTTGCTGATCTTCACTTTCTTCTGCATTTTCCTCTGTTGGTTTATTTTTTAATTCTCTAACATTATTTAATTCTCTTATTATTTCTATTTCTGGATATGCACTATTTGTACTCAAATTATTTTCTCTTATTATTTTTGAATATTTTTCTGTTACACTTCCATCAATTTTTTTCATATATGTAAGTGGTGAACGTACTAAATAAAATACTGCAAATAACAAGATAATTTGAATAATTGCACTAAAACACCCACTAAAAGGACTCATATTTTCTGATTTATACAATTCCTGTGTTGCTTTATTTAACATTTCCGGATTATTTTTATATTTGAATTGTATTTCTTTCATTTTAGTTTGTATTTTTTTTGATTTTTTCATAGTTTTTTGCTGTTTTATAGATATTGGTATCATCACTATTTTTACTAGTATAGAAAAAATGATAATTGCTAACCCATAATTTTTAACAATACTATAAATAAAATTTAATACATAACCAAATATATTGGCAAAAAATGCTATCATTCTACTGCCCCTTTCTATTTTAATGGATCATATCCTCCTTTAGAAAAAGGATTACACTTTAAAATCCTTACAATTCCAAGACTACACCCTTTTATTACTCCATATTTTTCTATTGCCTGTTTGGTATATTCTGAACATGTAGGATAATATTTGCATTTTATATTTTTACTTTCTAAAAATTTTGATATATTTTTTTGATACCAATCAATCAAATATATACATATTTTTTTCATATTTCATCTTCTTTTTTTAAAATTTCTGCTTTCAAAAATATATTTTTCATGTTTTCTAACATTTCAGAAAAATTTACATTTTTTATTGGGAATTTTTTATTCATTAATATTACTATACTATTTCCTTCAACAAGTTGTCCCTCTAGTTTAGAATAACATTCTCTTATTAGTCTTTTTGCTTTATTTCTTTGGAAAGCTTTTCCATTTTTTGTTCCTACTGCAATTCCTAAAAAATTCCTTTTTTGATTATTTTTTAAGATAAATATTTCAATTTCTTTTTCTATATAAAATTTTCCTTTTGTTAATACATTTTTGAACTCATAATTCTTTTTTAGCATTTCTGTTTTTTTCATTTTCTACTCCATATAAAAGAGCATTTCTATTAAATATAGAAAATAACTAAAGGCCTAGACCTTTAGTTCGTTACTAAGCACAGATTTTTTTTCTTCCTTTTGCTCTTCTTGCTTTTAATATATTTCTTCCTGCTCTTGTTGACATTCTTTTCATAAATCCATGTTCTTTATTTCTTTGTCTTGTTTTTGGTTGAAATGTTCTTTTCATTCTAATTGCACCTCCTAATTTTCACTTATATATCAATTCCGTAATGGAAATTTGTTACAAAATAACAAGTATATCGATTATACATCATAAGTTCTATTTTTGTCAATACTTTTTAATAAATTTTAATTTTTTGTTGTGTAGGTTAGTCAATCATTTGTCACAAATTATTTAAAATAAATACTTTGAGCACCTATATTGCAAATAACGATTCTTCTTGACTTTTATATTTTTTTATGAATTCCCTGGGACTCAACCATCCTAGTGGCCTCATAGGAAAATTATTATATTCTTTTCTCCATTCTTTTCCTTGATTTCTTAAATCCTCTAAACTATAAAATACTCTTTTATAGTAAAATCTTTCTTGATCTTTTCTATGACTTCTTTCTACTCTTCCATTTTGTTTTGGTGTATGTGGCTTTATTACTTTATATTCTAATCCTAATTCTTCTAATGTATTTTCAAACATTGTTTTTTTATCTTTCAAAAATGCTTGCCAACTTAATCTATTTGTAAATTCAAATCCATTATCTGTTTGTATTGTCTTTATTTTAAACGGAAAATATTTTACTAATCTTCTTGCAAATTCGCTTGAAGCATATGTATCATGTGCATTTGTAAACCATGTATATCTTAATCTTGAATATTCATCTATTGCTGTATATTGATAAAATTTTTCTCCTCTTTCCTGTAATTCTTTGCTCATACATTTCTTTGGAACATACTTAACATCTATTTGAACCTTATCTCCTGGATATTCTCCTGATACCCATTCATTCGGTTCACTTTCTTTCTTTTTGCTTGGTGTTTTTTTGTATATTCCTAATCTTTGCATTGCATGATACAATCCTTGTATTGTTCTTGTATATCCTGCTTGACGTAATTTTATCCATAATACTACTAATCCCGTATCTTTATTGTTTCTTTTATAATTTTTTATTAATTTTATTTCTTCCTCTGTATGTTGATTTGGATGTGAATGTGGACGTCTTGATTTATCTTTTAAACTTTCTAATGTTCCATCATATCTATTTCTCCATCTATATATTGTTCTTTTACATTCTCCGAATTTATATGCTGCTTTTGCCACTCCATATTTTCTTGAAAATTTTACTATTGACTCTTTATATTTTAATCTATCTGTGATATTATTACCCATAAGAGAGCACCTCCGATATGTTTATTTTTGGTCATTTAAACAATATCATTTTTGTGCTCTCTTTTCAATATTTTATTTTCAATGTATTTGTGACATATCTATTTTAAACCTATATTTTAATAAATTTTAATTTTTTGTTGACTTATGTTTTATTGTTTTTTTATTTTTTTTGTAATATTTTTGTAATAAAAGTATAGTTTTCCACAATTTTTTCGTCATTATCCACAGTTTTTTTAAAATTATCCACAAATATCTTGACTTATCTTGTATTATTTTGATATTATACTGAACAAGAAAAGATAGGGGATTTAATAGTACTATTAATTTTAAATTTTTGTTCGTATAAAATTCACTATTTATTACACAATTATTACAAAGTTATCCACACATGTGGAAAACTTTGTGGATAACTTATTTGAAAGGATGTTTTAAAATGCAAATTGACAAAGACGAACTATTAAACAAGGCAAAAGAATTACTAAAAGTTGAAATGACTGAAATTGCATTTGAAACTTGGTTTGGCCCAGTGGAAATTACTGAAATGACTGACACAACTATAGTCCTAAAAGCTAGCTCAAAATATGCAAGGGAGATGCTTGAAACTCGCTATGCAGATTTAATTCTTAATACTTTCAAATTTATCACAAATAAAGATTGGACTGTTTCCGTATTTGCTGATGAAGATAAGCAAGATGGAGAAAGTGGAGGAATTATAGTTTCTAATTCACCTGAATCACAAGATTCAGAAATAGAAAATTCCAACAGAACACTTAATCCAAGATATACTTTTGATACATTCGTTGTAGGAAACAACAATCGTTTTGCACATGCAGCAGCAATAGCTGTAGGAGATAAACCAGGAGAATCTTATAATCCATTATTTTTATATGGTGGAGTTGGTCTTGGTAAAACTCATTTAATGCATGCTATTGGAAATAGAATTTTACAAAATAACAGATATGCAAAAATTCTATATGTAACTTCAGAGAAGTTTACAAACCAAATGATAAATGCAATAAAAGATAATAAGAATGAAGTATTTAGAAACAAATATAGGACAATTGATGTGTTACTAATTGATGATATTCAATTCATTGCAGGAAAAGAAAGAGTTCAAGAAGAATTTTTCCACACATTCAATGCTTTATATGAGGATAAAAAGCAAATTATCATTTCAAGTGATAAACCACCAAGAGAAATTCAATTTCTCGAAGATAGGCTAAAATCAAGATTTGAATGGGGACTATTGGCAGATATTTCTTGTCCAGATTATGAAACCCGTTTAGCAATTTTAAGAAAAAAAGCTCAAGAAGAAAAAATTATAGTTGATGATACCATATTATCAAATATAGCAAACAAAATCGATTCTAATATTAGAGAATTGGAAGGAGTATTTAACAAAATAATTGCTACAGCCTCACTTACACATACACCAATTACAATAGAATTAGCAGAAAATACAATTAATGAATTTAAAGCAGCAAATGAGAAAGTTCTTTCTTCAGATTTTGTTAAAGAAACTGTCGCAAAATACTTTAATATTAATAAAGATGATCTATCTAGCAATAAACGTTCAAACGAAATTGCATTTCCAAGGCAAATTGCAATGTATCTTTGTAGAGAAGTGGCTAATATGTCTTATCCAAAGATTGGAGAGGATTTTGGAAATAGAGATCACTCTACTGTAATGCATGCATGTAAGAAAATTGAAAAAGAAATAAAAGATAAAAATAACACAAAACTAATTGTGGAAAGTGTGAAAAACATAATCATAAATGGTGAACAATAGAAAAATAAATAGTTTAGTTGCTGTTTTAAAATAACTGTTCGTATGGACACTTGTTTGGTTACAAAAAAGTTATCTTTACTTACGGAACCAATACATGAGATATCCACACCCAATTGTTGAAAGTGTGTTGATAAACTGTTTAAAACTAAGAAATCCACAACAAGAAAAAAACAGTGTGGACAAATTGGTAAATTATCCACTAAGTTATACACATCATTTTTTCTTAGGGATTAAATGTTTCCACATAGTTTTCCACATTATCCACAGCTCCTAATACTATTACTACTAATAATATTTATTTTATATTTAATAATTAATAAAGGAGAGAGGCAAAATGAAAATCGTTTGTTATAAGGACAATATCCTTAAAGCATTAAATTCCGTAGTAAAAGGTGTTGCTAGTAAAACAACAATGCCAATATTAGAAGGAATACTTATTCAAACTAATGATAATGAAATAAAATTAACAACTTATGACTTAGAAATCGGTATAGAATATGTGATGGAATGTGAAGTTAAAGAACAAGGAAGTACAGTAGTTAATGCAATAATGTTTAGTGAAATTATAAGAAAACTACCAGATACAGAAATTTATATAACTTTAAACGAAAATAATTTATTGGAAATTGAATGTGAAGGAGCTTTATATAAATTAACAACTATGAATCCAGAAGAATTTCCAGAATTACCAAAAATAGAAATAGAAAATTCAATTGATTTAGAACAGAATATGTTAAGAAATATGATAAGAAGAACAATATTTGCTGTTAGTAACGAAGAAAACAGACCAATATTCACAGGTTGTTTATTCGAAGTGGAAAACAATAAGCTAAATGTTGTTGCTGTTGATGGATTTAGATTAGCATTAAGAAGTATTTATTTACAAACAAAAGTAAATGATTTTAAGGCTGTTATTCCAGGTAAAACTTTAAGTGAAGTTAATAAAATTTTACAAGATTCATTTGATCATATAAAAATAGGAATTGCAAAAAATCAAGCATTATTCGAAATGGAAAATTGTAAAATTGTAACTCGTATACTAGATGGTGAATTTTTAAATTATAAATCTGTAATTCCAAGTAGTTGGGAAACAAGAATAAGAGTAAATAAAAATAATTTACAAAATAGTTTTGAGAGAATTAGCTTAATATCTGCTTCTTCTATAGAAAAAGAGAAAAAATATCCTGTAAAAGTTTCTATTGATATTGGAAAATTAACAATATCTTGTACAAATCAAACAGGAGAGGCTAAAGAAGAATTATATGTTTCAACAGAAGGTAAAAATATAGAAGCAGGATTTAATCCAAAATATTTTCTTGATAGTTTAAAGGCAATAGATGATGAGGAAGTTTTTGTTGAATTTGGAACAAGTATTTCACCATGTTTAGTAAAATCTGTGGAAAACAATGAATATGTTTACATGATTTTACCAATTAGATTAAAAGAATAGTCATTTGGTCAGATATTGCTTCTGGCCAAATTTATTATTTAATAAACATAATACAAAAATAAAAAATAAAATAAAATAAATAAAAAATAAAATAAAAAATACATAAAAAATATAAAAAATAGAATAAAATAGAAAAAAAAAGAATAAAATAGAATAAAAAAGATTAATAAATAAATAATAAAATAAAAAATAGATTTACCTAAGTTTACTTAAAAATATTATTTTAAATAAATAAAAAATAAATAATTAAATAATAAAAAATAAATAAAAAAATAAAAATAAATTAGAATAAATTAAAAAAAAATCAAAAAAAATAGAAAAAAATAGAAAAAAATAAAAAATGAGCAAAAAAACGACGCACGAAAATCAAAAATAAGACGTTTTTATTTTTTAGTAATATAATTTTATATTTAAAAAAATTAAAAAATAATAAAAAATATACACAAATGGAGAATAATATGTGGATAAATGATATAAAATTAAATAATTTTAGAAATTATAATAAAAAAGAAATAAAATTACATGAAAATATTAATGTATTTTTTGGAGAAAATGCACAAGGAAAAACTAATATAATAGAATCAATATTTTTGTGTAGTATTGGAAAATCTTTTAGAACAAATAAAGAAAAAGAATTAATTAAATTTAATGAAGAAAAAACATCTGTAGAAATTAATTTTGAAAAAAGCGATAGAAGTGGAAAAATAAGAATAGAAATTGGAGAAAAAAAACAGGTATATTTAAATGGAATAAAAATAAAAAAATTAAGTGAATTATTAGGAAATATAAATGTAGTAATTTTTACTCCGGATGATATTAATATTTTAAAAGGTGGACCTCAAAATAGAAGAAAATTTTTAGATATTATGATAAGTCAATTAAGACCTAATTATATGCATATATTATCATTATATAATAAAACATTAGAGCAAAGAAATAATTATTTAAAACAAATAAAAACAGAAAAAAAAGATGAAAATTTATTAGATATTTGGGATGAAAAATTAATTGATTATGGAATTAAAATTTATGAATATAGAAATGAATTTTTAGAAAAAATAAAAAATAAAATAAAAAATATTCATAAAGGTATAACAAATGATAAAGAAGAAATAGAAATAGAATATATTTCTGATGCAAAAACTAGACAAAATTTTATAAATGAGTTAAAATCAAGAAGAAAATTAGATATAATAAAAGGATATACAACAAAAGGTGTTCATAGAGATGATTTTATTATATATATAAATAAGAAGGAAGTTGGAACTTTTGGATCTCAAGGGCAAAATAGAACAGCAATGTTATCATTAAAACTTTCTGAATTGCAAGTTATATATGATGATATTGGAGAATATCCAATATTATTATTAGATGACTTCATGTCTGAATTAGATTCTAAAAGAAGAGAAAGCTTTTTAAACAATATAAAAGATATTCAAGTTATAATAACATGTACTGAAAAATTAAGACTTGAAAATTTAAAATATTTTTCGTATAATATTGTAGACGGAGATATAATAGAAAAAAATTAGGTGCATTTTGAAAATTTTTCCAATAGTGTGCTATTGAAAGGAAGGAATATAAATGGAAAAGTATAATCACAAATATGGGGCAGATCAAATCCAAGTATTAGAAGGATTAGAAGCTGTTAGAAAAAGACCTGGTATGTATATTGGTAGTACATCTGTAAGAGGATTACACCATTTGGTTTATGAAATAGTTGATAACTGTGTTGATGAAGCTATGGCTGGATATTGTACAGAAATTAATGTAGAAATAGAACCAGGCAATGTTATAAGTGTTGAAGATAATGGTAGAGGAATACCTGTAGAAATACATCCTAAAACACATATTTCTACAGCGGAAACTGTATATACAGTATTACATGCTGGAGGAAAATTTGGTGGAGATAGTGGATATAAAGTATCTGGAGGACTACATGGAGTAGGTGCATCTGTTGTAAATGCATTAGCTACATGGACAGAGGTAACTGTTCAAAGAGATGGAGGAATCTATCAAATGTATTTCGAAAAAGGAAAAACTATAAAGAAACTTGAAAAAATTGGAAATTCAAAAAAGACAGGAACAAAAGTTAGGTTCCTTGCAGATGACACTATATTTGAAACAAGAAACTATGATTATGAAACATTGGAAACAAGATTTAGAGAGATTGCATTTTTAACTAAAGGATTAAAAATAACAATAGAAGATAAAAGAGATGAAGAAAATCCTAAAAAAGCAGAATTTTGTTTTGAAGGAGGACTAAAATCTTTTGTTGAATATTTAAATAAAAATAAAGAAAAATTACATCCAAATCCTATATATATAGAAAGAAATGGAGAGACACCAGTTGAAATTGCAATACAATACACCACAGCATATACAGAAAATATTCATACATTTGTAAATAATATAAATACAGTAGAAGGTGGAACACACCTTGAAGGATTTAAAAGAGCACTAACAAAAGTATTTAATGACTATGCTCGTAGCCACAATTTCTTAAAAGATAAAGATTCTAATTTACAAGGGGAAGATATAAGAGAAGGAATAACAGCTGTTGTTTCTGTAAAAGTTAAAGAACCTCAATTTGAAGGACAAACTAAAACAAAATTAGGAAATAGTGAAGTAACAGGTGTTGTACAATCAATGGTTAATGAAGCATTATCAACATTCTTAGAAGAAAATCCAAATGTTGCAAAAGCAATTTTGGAAAAATGTGTAAGTGCTTCTAGAGCTAGAGAAGCAGCAAGAAAAGCAAGAGAACTTGTAAGAAGAAAAAGTGCATTAGAAACTTCAACATTACCAGGAAAACTTGCTGATTGTAGTAGTAAAGTTGCAGAAGAATGTGAAGTTTATATAGTAGAGGGAGACTCTGCTGGAGGTAGTGCAAAACAAGGAAGAGACAGAAAATTTCAAGCAATTTTACCGTTATGGGGAAAAATGCTTAATGTTGAAAAAGCAAGAGCAGATAAAATATATGGAAATGATAAATTAAATCCAGTAATTGTTGCAATTGGAGCAGGTATTGGAAATGAATTTGATATTACAAAAATTAGATATGGAAAAGTAATAATAATGGCTGATGCCGATGTTGATGGAGCACATATTAGAACATTAATGTTAACATTCTTCTTTAGATATATGAGACCACTTATAGAAAATGGAAATGTTTATTTAGCACAACCACCACTATTTAAGCTATCAAAGAGAGGAATGGAAGATATATATTGTTATACAGATGAAGGATTAGAGCAAGCATTTGCAGAATTAGAAGCAAAAGGAATTTCAAGAGATTCTCTTTCAATACAGAGATATAAAGGTTTAGGAGAGATGAACCCTGAACAATTATGGGAAACAACAATGGATCCTGCAAGAAGAACATTAATACAAGTAACTATGGATGATGCTATAAAAGCTGATGAAACATTTAATATATTAATGGGAGATGAAGTAAATCCAAGAAGAGAATTTATACAACAAAATGCAAAATTTGTAAAAAATCTAGATATATAAAAATTAATAGGATTCCACAATTTGTGGAATCCTATTATCTATAAAGCTAATATCAATCTTGACTCAAACCAATATATATAGTAGTTTAATCTAATGTATATTACTATACAAATAAACTATATACCACATATATTAATCAGTTGCTCGACTATAAATACACTAGTAGAAACTATATTCATCCTTAAAGGACTAATAATAACCCCATATAATATAAGTATAATCTTAGTTCGAATATATTACATATAATTTAACCATATATAAAATATAAAAATAATCCTTGAAAATTTAAATAAAATACAGCTTACATACACATAATATATTCTTATCGCCGACATATATTAATCCATAAAAATGAACTAATATATATCTTTGCTCGAATATTAATAAACTAATTTTTAATCTATTAATACTCTTTACTCAACTGATATTAACCTTATACACATATTATGTGCAAGAATTTTTTTTATATTCAAAAAAATAAAAAAATTTTTAAAAAAATTTAATGTCGAAATGTGTCGAACGATTTTTCTTGCATTTAAGTAAAAAGCATAGTATAATAATTTAGCAATGGATAATAATGGTGAAAAAAATATAGGAGGTGAAAAATAATAAGATCAATACAAAAATGGATACCAATGGAAAAATGTCTAAATAAAGGAATTATAAAAATAGAAAAAAATAAATATATAAAAATATTAAAAATAATTCCAATTAATTTTAATTTAAAAACACAATTAGAAAAAGAATCAATTTTAAATTCATATAAAATATTTTTAAAAACATGCAACTTCGATATGCAAATTTTAATTCAAAGTAAAAAAGAAGATTTAAGTAATCATATAGAAAATATTCAAAATATTTCCCAAAAAGAAAAAAATAAAATAATTAAAAAATATTCAGAAGAATATATTAAATTTATTAAAGAAAAAAATAATAAAAATAAATCTGCATCAAAAAATATTTATTTAATAATTAAAAATAATTCAGAAAATTTAGAAGAAAATATTATTCAAGAATTAAATGAAAAATATTTTAAAATAAAAGATTGTTTAATTAGATGTGGAAATGTTGTTCAAGAATGTAATAAAGAAGAAATAAAAAATATTTTATTTTCATTTTTTAATTTAAAAAAATTTTTAGATTAAAAATAAGGAGGCGAATTAAATAAATAAAAAAATAATAAAAAATAAAATAAATAATTATTTAAATAAAAAAAATAAATTAAAAATTAATGAAGGATTTTTTAATGAAAAAGATTTTATTTCACCGTCATATATTAATTTAAATAATCCAAAATTTTTAGAAATTGATGATTATTTTTATTCAGGAATAATTATTGTAAATTATAATAGAGAATATAATGATTTAATTTTAAAATCATTAATAGAAACAAATATTAATATGAATATTTCAGTATTTTATGAAAAAAAAGATTCATTAAAAACATTAAAAGAATTAAGTTATAATATAGGAAATGTAGGAGTAGAGCTTAAGCAATTTAATGAAAATAGGCAAGATATAGATATTGCAGAATATGCATATAATGATGCAAAATATATAAGAAAACAAATTCAAATAAATAATGAAGATATTTATTTTTTATATATTTATTTAAATATTTTTTCTAAAGATAAAAAAGAATTAGAATATAATTTAGATAAAATAGAAGGAATTTTGCAAAGTAAAGGATTACAAACAAGGAGGTCAAATTTTAGACAAGAGCAATTATTTACGTCATGTTTGCCATTAATGGAAAATAGTGAAGACTTAAAGCAAATAGGAAAAAGGAATATTTTGACATCTGGTTTAATAAGTACATATCCATTTATTTCTTCTTCAATTGTAGAAGAAAAAGGAATTTATATAGGAAATAATATGTATAATAATTCTTTGATTTTAATAGATAGATATAATACAACAAAGTATAAAAACGCCAATATGTGCATATTTGGGACAAGTGGAGCTGGAAAATCTTTCTATACAAAATTACTTATTTTAAGAAATACCTTACTGGGAATTGAACAATATGTAATTGATCCAGAAAAAGAATACAATACTATTGCAAAAAGACTATATGGAACAATTATAAAATTAGGTCCGACTTCTGAAAACTATATAAATATTTTTGATATTAGAAAAGAAAGTATAGAAGAAAATGAACATGGATATTTAGCAACAAAATTAGGAAAATTAATTGGATTTTTTAATTTAATTTTTGGAGAATTAAATGAAGAAGAAAAAGCAATATTAGAAGAAAAATTAATTGAAACATATAAAAATAAAAAAATTAATTTTAATGATAAATCTTTATATAAAAAAGGAAAATTTAAAACAACAAAAGATATGCCAATTTTAGAAGATTTATATAATAATTTAAATGACGAAAAAACAAAAAAATTCAAAATTAAATTAATTCCATTTATTAAAGGATCATTAAAATTTTTTAATAATTATACAAATATTGAATTAAATAAAAAATTAATTATTGCAGATGTATATGAATTGGGTGAAGAAAATATGAAATATGGAATGTATTTATTTACAGAATTATTTTGGGATAAAATAAAAATAAATAGAAAAATAAAAAAAGCGATTTATTTAGATGAAATTTGGAGATTAATTGGAGTAACGTCAAATAAAGAAGTTGCAAAATTTATTTATAAAATATTTAAAACAATTAGAAAATATGGTGGAAGTAGTGTTGCAATAACACAAGATATTTCAGATTTATTTAGTTTAGAAAATGGTACTTACGGAAAAAGCATTTTAAATAATTCGAGTATTAAAACTTTTTTTTCTTTAGAAGAAGAAAATATTAAA
Source organism: uncultured Clostridia bacterium (assembly GCA_928721565.1). Taxonomy (GTDB): domain Bacteria; phylum Bacillota; class Clostridia; order TANB77; family CAG-508; genus CAG-269. The sequence continues at coordinate 508,793 of OV788638.1, read as the reverse complement.
TTATTATCACAATATTCTAATTTATCTGAAAAGGAAAAATTAGAAATAAAATCATTAAGAAGAGGAGAATGTTTAACTTTTGTTGGTGATGAACATATATTAATAAATATTGAAGCAAGTGATTTTGAAAAAGAAATTATAGAAGAAAGGAAAAAATAAATGGAAATAAATAATAATATTAATTTAGAAAAATCAAATAATAACTTTTTAAATAATATTTTTGGAAAAACAATTAATACTGCAATTGATATTGGACTAAAAGCAATTTTACCAGATTTAATTGAAAATCAAATAATTGATATAAAAAATTCATTGCTAGAAAATGGATTAAAATCAGGAATAAATACTGCGATAAATTCTGCAGTTGATTTTGGAAAAAGTGCAGCAGGAATAGTTACAGGAAATTTCGAAAATATTAATCAAGTTAAAATAGCTATTGGAAATGGAGGTATTGTTGATAGTGTATCAACTGTATTAGATAAAGTAATAAATATTGTGTATCAAAAAGGATATATAGATAAAAATATTAAAAATTTAATTAAAAACGGAAAAAATGTATTATTAAAAAATGTTTCGGATAATATAAAAAATCAATTAGATGAACAAACAAACGAAGTTGAAAAGTTGGAAAAATATTTAAATAATTGGAAAGAATCATATAATAAAAAAGATTTTTTAAATATGGAAAAAATATATAATAAAATAGAAAAACAATCAGAAAAAATAATACCATTAGAAAATATTATAAATGAAACAAAGCAGATAAAGGCACTTCATAATTTAATAAAAAATAATGGGCAGAATTTTGAAATTACTAAGGAAGAAGAGCGTCTAGCTAAAAATTTAGCAAGCTAAAAACATATCAAAAATACATGCAAAAAAATTGCATGTATCTAGTATATATCTTTATTCATTTTCTTCTGAAAATTTTTTACAAAATTCATTTGAACACATAACAATGTGATAGATAAAATCAGATGTTGTTTCAGAACTTACAGTTAAAATATTATTTATTTTTTGAATAGTTTCATTATTAGAACTATTACCAAATAATAAATAATCTGCAGAAACTCCTGTATATTTTACAACTTTTTTTAAAGTTTTTACACTTAATGAACGTTCTCCTCTTTCAATTTGACCTAAAAAAGAATCTGTAATATCTATTTTTTCAGAAAATTGTTCTCTTGTCATGTGCATATTTTCTCTTATTCCACGTAATCTTTCTCCAATATCAATATCTTCTTTATTAAATTGCATTTGCTCACCTCGAAAATTTTTTTATATTATATAGCGAAAATTGTCAACAGATAATAGGCAAATAGCACATATTTAATTTACTCTAAAATAATGAATTAAAATATATGATATGGTTAAATTAAATGTATATGGAGGTATGCAGATGATAGATGATGAAATTTTAAATCAGATTTTTAATAATAGATTAGAAAAAATAGAAGAAAATATACAAGAAGAATATCATAAAAGAGTAAATTGCATAAAAAATAATGAAGAAAAAAATAATATAAAGATGAATATAATAAGTGAATTATATTATAAACAAGGGTTTAAAGATGGGGTAAGATTCATGTTAAAAAACATAAAATAATTCCCCAAAACCCTTGCAAAATAAGGATTAGTGTAATATAATACAAATGTAAAAGATTAAAGAAAGAGGTAGAAAACTATGGAAGAAAGACAAGATGGAAATATTATACAAAGAGATATTGAAGATGAGATGAAAACTGCCTATATTGATTATGCAATGAGTGTAATTGTATCAAGGGCATTGCCAGACGTAAGAGATGGTTTAAAACCAGTACATAGAAGAATTTTATATGCAATGCATGAAGATGGAATTACATCAGACAAGCCTTATAGGAAATGTGCTAATACAGTAGGTTCAGTTTTAGGAAGATACCATCCACATGGTGATGCATCTGTATATGATGCAATGGTAAGAATGGCACAAGATTTTTCAATGAGATATATGTTAATTGATGGACATGGAAACTTTGGTTCTATAGATGGTGATGGAGCTGCAGCAATGAGGTATACTGAGGCAAGAATGTCAAAAATTGCTGAGCAAATGTTAGTTGATATTGAGAAAAATACAGTTGATTTTATGCCAAACTATGATGACAGATTACAAGAACCAACTGTTTTACCTGCAAAAATACCAGCATTATTGGTAAATGGTTCATCAGGTATAGCCGTAGGTATGGCGACAAATATACCACCACATAATTTAACAGAAGTAATAAATGGAATTATCAAAATAATTGATGATGATGATGTATCTGATGATGATCTAATAAAAATAATAAAAGGTCCAGATTTCCCAACAGGAGGTTTGGTTCTTGGATTAGAAGGAATTAAAGACGCATATAAAACAGGTAGAGGCAAAATTACAATGAGAGCTGAAGCAGAAATAGAAGAAATGAGTGGAAATAAACATAGAATTATTGTCACATCATTACCATATCAAGTAAATAAAGCTCGTTTGATTGAGAATATTGCCAGATTAGCAAGAGAAAAAAGAATTGAAGGAATTTCTGAAATGCGTGATGAATCTGACAGAAAAGAAAAAGTAAGAATTGTAATGGAGCTTAAGAGAGATGCTAATCCTCAAGTTGTATTAAATCAATTATATAAAAATACTCAAATGCAAGATACATTTGGTGTAATAATGTTAGCTTTAGTTGATGGAGAACCAAGAGTTCTAACATTAAGACAGTGCTTAGATTGTTACATAGATCATAGAAAAACAGTAATTTTACGTAGAACACAATTTGATTTGGACAAGGCATTAGCAAGAGCTCACATATTAGAAGGTTTAAGAATTGCAATTGATAACATTGATGAAGTAATTGCAATAATACGTAGTTCATATGATGATGCAAAAGAAAGATTAATTGAAAGATTTGGGTTAACAGATATTCAAGCACAAGCAATATTAGATATGAGATTAAAGACATTATCAGGATTGCAACGTGAAAAAATTGAAGAAGAATACAAACAATTGATGGAATTAATAGAACATTTAAGAGCAATTTTAAATAGTGAAAGATTAGTATTTGATATCATAAAAGAAGAACTTATTGAAATTAGAGATAAATTTGGTGATGATAGAAAAACTAAAATTGTTGCAGCTGAAGGTGAAATTGACTTAGATGATTTAATAAAAGAAGAACAAACAGTTATTGCTTTAACTCATTTTGGATATATTAAGAGAATGCCAATTGATACATATAGAAGTCAAAAACGTGGAGGAAAGGGAATAACTGGAATTGCAACAAGAGAAGAAGATTTTGTAAAACAAATATTTACAGCTTCAACTCATGATACAATTTTATTCTTCACAAATAAAGGAAAATTATATAAATTAAGAGGATATGAGGTTCCAGAGGCAGGTAGAACTGCTAGGGGAACAGCAATTGTAAACTTATTAAGTTTAGATGCAGGAGAAAAAGTATCTGCAGTTATACCAATTCAAAATTTTGCAGAAGGTAAATATTTACTAATGGCAACAAAGAATGGATTAATAAAGAAAACTGCACTTGCCGAATATAATTCTGCTCGTAAAACAGGTTTACAAGGTATAACATTAAAAGAAGATGATGAACTTATAGCTGTTAGATTAACAGATGGGGAAGATAATGTTGTATTAGTTACAAGAAATGGTATGTGTATTACTTTTGATGAAAAAGATGTACGCCCAATAGGAAGAGTTTCTCAAGGTGTTATCGGAATCAGAATTGATGAAGATGACGAAGTTATTGGAATGGAATCAATCATTGCAGGAGGAAAAGCAACTTTACTTGCAATTACTGAAAATGGATTTGGAAAGAGAACAGAGCTTGATGAATATAGAGTTCAAATTCGAGGAGGTAAAGGAGTAATCACATATAAAGTAACTCAAAAAACAGGTAAATTAGTTGGTGCAAGAATTGCAACTGATGATGAAGATGTAATGCTTATAACTGATAAAGGAACTATAATAAGATTAAAAGTTAAAGATATTAGCGTTTTAGGACGTTCAACACAAGGTGTTACTTTAATGAGAACAACAGATGGTGGAAGAGTTGTAAGTATGGAAACATTAACTCCAGAAATAGCTGAAGTAGAAGACTAAAAATATTATAAAAAAAGAAGTACTAAAATGAAGTTTAGTATTTCTTTTTTTGTAGAAAATTTTATATAAAAAAGCAAGATAAAAATAATATTTTATTTTTATGCTTTTTTGTCTAAATTAATGTTTTGCCTTAAATCTTAAATCATCACCAAAAAAATAGTAAATATCATAAAATCCGGCAATACGAGAACCTATACGTTCTTCATAGTTTTTAAAAATATTATTAATATTCAAATTAGTAGAAATTATAGTTTTAGTTACTTTATTATTTAGATTGAGTAAACGAGTATTTAAAATAGTAAATAATTCACTTAATTTCATGCTATTTAAACATTCAGTACCAAGATCATCTATAATTAATAAATCAGACTCTAAAACATTTTTATAGAATTCATCTTGTTTTGAATTTTTATATTTATTCATCTTATTATCAATAACAGTTTCTAATAAAACAGGAGCTGTTTGATAAAGTACATTTTTTCCATTTTTTATTAATTCATTTGCAATGCAATTACTCATAAAAGTTTTCCCTAACCCTGTATTACCCGTAAATAGTAAGTTTTTAGTATCAGGATTATCAAAATTATTTACAAATTCAATGCATTTTGATTTTATGGCAATAATATTTTGGCGTGGTGAAATATTTAATTTATATTTTTCAGGTTCTGTATTATCTGAAAAAATATTAGGATTAAATGTTTCAAAGTTTTCTTTACTTAAATTAGACATATTAGATTTATTATAAGAAATATCTAATAATTTTTGCTTTAAACATGGACATAGAACAGAAGCTGAATTTTCCGTTTGTATGTATCCTGTGTCATTACAAATGTTACATTCATAATGAGGTTTTAAATAATTACTAGGTATATTATTTTCTTTTAGTATTTTTTCTTTTTCGCTTTTTAATATATTAACTTTTGAATTTAAGCTATCAAGAGATGAACTATTACCATTTAAAATATTTTTGGCAGTATTAATTGCAAACATATTTAAATCATTTTCAATCTCTTGTAAGCGAGGGATTTTTTCGAAAAGTTCTTGTTTGCGTTGCTCTAAATCGAGTTCCGCTTTTTGCTTTTTCTTATCATAATCCAATAATAATTTAGTTAAAATTTCATTAGACATTTATATCTCCTTTTATGTTAGAAAAAGAAGAGGCAGAGACTTTTGAGTCATTAGAATTTGAATTATTTGGAAAATCTGATTGAGAAATTCCAGAATTAGCATATAAAAATGCTAAATTATCATATTGTCTTTGATCAAAAGAAGCTTTTGCAACTTGTTTTTCTAATTTTTTTGTATCTTTCTTTTGTTTATTGCGCTGCTCTATAAATGCAAGAATTTCATTTGGTGTTTTTAAATTTCTATCATGCCAATCAGTAATTATATTATTGAAATATTCAAATGTTGGATTAGATTTGAAAACAGTTCTTTTTAAAGCAATTTCGATTATGTTTAAGTCATATCCGAAATCAATTACCCATTTTTCAATATAAGCTTCTTCATATTGAGTAAGAGATTGCTTGCCAAGCTTTTTGGCGATAGTTCTTTTTATTTTTACTAATTTTTCTTGTTTTTGGTAGTACAAATCTAAATCATTCCATGTCTCGATTTTGTTATTTCCCCAAGCTTCTGCAACTGTTTGAACATATTTCTTATGAAGTGCTGAACGCTTAAAACAGTAATCAAATAGTGCTATCATAACTTGGTCATCAAAGTTATACTTTGTAAACCATAAATCAATGTCATTATACCAAGATGGACCCATAATTCCTTGAAAATATGCATTATTAATATGATCTATAACTTTTGCACGAGCTTTATTTTTGGCAACATCTGCAACCTTTTCTGGTGATGCTGTTAAATTTGGTTTATACAATTTATTAAGTGTTTGTTCTTGCAAATTTACTACAATATAACCAGTGGTTTTCTTTATAATTAAATCATTTGATTCCAAATAAGAAATAGCATCATTTATTTCTTTTAAAGGTAATGCTAATTTTTTTGATAAATCATTTAATTTTATATCTTTTTTATATTTTGATAAAAATATCATATATAAATAAATCTTTACACTATTTGATGGCATTTGTGATAAATATTCTGCAAAAAAGATGTCTGGAACAATTGTCTCTGAGAATAATAATGGTATTTCAGATTGTTCTAACTTCATTTTCTCATTCCCCCCTAAAGGAACGAATATAATTTAGAATGTTTATAAAATCTAAACTATTTCCCCCATAAACTAAAAAGAATTATATATAATTTGGGAGAAAAAATCAAGTAGAATAAGGATGAAATTTAATATTTTTTGTAGGTTTGTCAAACATATGTCACACTTTATTGATGAATCTAGTGTTTCGTATACCAAATATGATATGTTGGCTCTACAATGCTTGAAATTCCTCATATTTCTCATTTGGACTTTTCCATCCTAATGGTTTCATTGGAAAGTTATTATACTCTCTTGACCAATGCCTTAATTTTTCTTTAAAATCTTCAAAACTTACAAATATTCTCTTGTAATAAAATCTTTCTTGATCCTTTCTATGACTTCTTTCTACTTTTCCGTTATGTCTTGGTGTCCTTGGTTTTATTAGTTTATGCTCTATTCCCATTTCTTCCATTCTCTTTTCAAACCTTGTCTTCTCTTTTGCTTTTCTCGAATTTAGTCTATTTGTAAATTCAAATCCATTGTCTGTTTGTATACATTCTATTTTATATTTGAATTTCTTTATTATTATTTCTAAAAATTGTGTTGATGCATAGGTACTATGTTCTTTGCTAGCCCATAATACTCTCTGCCTTGTATACTCATCTATTGCTGTATATTGATAATATTTCTCTTCTAGCTCTTTCAATTCATTTGACATACATTTCTGTGGCACATATTTTACATCTATTTGTATTCTTTCTCCTGGATGACTCATTTTCTGATATGGTTTTGGTTCATATTTTTTCTTTTTACTTGGTGCTTTTTTATATATTCCTAGTCTTTGCATCACCCTATACAAACTCGTTATTTGCCTTGTATATCCGTTTCTCATCAATTTTATCCACAATACCACTAACCCTGCGTCTGGGTTTTGAGCTTTATATTTCTTTATCATTTTTATTTCTTCCTGTGTATGTTGATTTGGGTGTGAATGTGGTCTTCTTGATTTATTCACTAATGATTTTCTACTTCCATCATATTTTTCTCTCCATCTATATATTGTTTTTCTATGCTGTTTATATCTTTTCGCTGCTTCTGTCACTCCGTGTTTTAATGAATATTCTACAACTGATTGCTTAAATATTATATCTTGTGTTATACTATTCATAGGAAATACCTTCTTTCGATATTAGTTTTGTGGTAAAAACATTATATCATATTGGTATTTCCTTTTTTTACTCTTTAGTGTGACATATCTATTGTAAACCTATAAATAAGGATGAAATTTAATATTTTTTAAATAGATATAACTTAGGGCGAAGAAGATATCTGAGAATATAACCTAACACATAAATAACAGGTTCGCCATTAAAACCAACAATACTAAATATAGTTAGAGGAAAACAAGAAGATATGAATAAGAAAATTTTAATATTCCAATTTCTTATAAATAAATGAAGAATTCCAAAAACGATAACATACCACAAAATATTAAAAAAAGCAGTAGAATAATCAATAATACCAAAAATTTTATTTTTAAAATTATAATTTTGTGGAAATATAAATTTCATAAAAACTCCTTTCTGGGTCAAAAAAGAACCGGTCCTAAATGACCCTATAATTTAATTAATGCACTTTTTTGAAGATGTTTTCCACATTTTGAGTAAAAGTTGTGGAAACTCCACCAATAAAATCACGTACAAAAGAATTAGATTTTACCAGAGCATAAATTGCTCCAATATATATAAATTTAGTCATTAAATTATTAGAAGAGTAATCCATAGAAAATAAAATTAATAATACAATTGAAACAATAATTTGTATAAATAAAAGCGAAAATAAATTTCTGCTCCAAGCTTTAAAAAACCAAGATGTATTTTCTAATATTAATGATAAAAAGGCAAAAGGTGTAAGTAAAATAAAAAGTTTTATCATTATATATCTAAATGAATAAGTAAAAACTAGATTTAATAAAGACATTGTTAAAGATGCTTTTATAATACCATCTAGAGAAAATACATCAAGAGAAGCTGAGTCTATAGAAATGCTATTATTTAATTCTAAAATTAATTCAGAAAAACAAATACTTTTGTGGAATAAATCTTCTCCAATTCCGCGTATTGCAAGTGAAATATTTGAAACTATATTCAATATTTGCTCAACAAAGAAATAAGAGAAATTAATACAAATTCCCCAAATAACTATTTTTATAAAAAATTGCTGAGGACGTTCAATTTGTTGATATGTAAAATAAGAAAATAAATATTTAATTGAATAATATAATAAGAAACCAAAAAGTAAAGAATTTGAAATTAATAAAATTCCATTAGATGTAGACGTACCTAATATTTTTTCAAAATATGAATCTGTAATTATGTCTGAATTTATAAAGGTTATATCATCAAGAATTGAGTAGACATTATTATCTATGGAAGAAAATAAATTGCCTAAAATAGTGTTAATGGCTTCAATTATATTTGTTGTGATATTTGAATTATTTTCCATTTAATCACCTATCCAATTAATGATTGAATTGCAGATAACACTAGATCTATAGCTAAAATAAAACCATAAGAAAATAATGAACCTGTAATCAATTTTTTTCCTGTTCTAATTTTTTCTTCATCTCCTAAACTGAATTTTCTCATAAGTGCACCAGTACAGACTGCTACGGCCGCAGCTGGTGTAGAAATCTTTATAATCCAACCTTCTATATCTTCAAAAGCATCATTTAATTTATTTACTAATTTAGGTGTTGCACCAAAAACAGTTGTAGAGAACATTAATATAAAAAATGCAGTTAAAGCTACAATATAAAATAATTTTTTCATATAAACCATCCTTGCTAAAAATTTAGGTTTTTAAGAAACCTATAAAACTTAATTTTTAAAATAAGGAAGCATCCTCAATTTTGAAGGTTTTAATATTCTAGAACCATCTGATAAGAAGACAAGTGATGAGAATGTTTCCAAATCTTGTGTAAAAAAATTTGTATCATAAATAAAGTCTTTTTGGGTATAAGTGTTAAGACTTTCTGTGATACTAGAATTTTTTGAATTTAAAGAATTTGTAATATAACTAAATTTGGTTTCTTTAGCACTTTCAGAAATACTTTTAGAAATAAGCTTTTTTTCTTCTTTTCCTAATTGTTTTTGAGCTTCTTCAATAGTAAAAATATCGTCAGTTCTAAACCATATTTTATTAATTAAATTTTGTATGATTACTTTTACAGAAGACTCGTCCTTTAATGAGTTCTTTAGGGAAGAGTAGCTTTGTGTTGATACAATATTAATGCACTTGGCTTCACGACTAATGGCAAAAAAATCTGCATCTGTTTTAGTTACATATTCTGCATATTCATCACAAATAAAAACAGAAGGTTTTACTTTAGAATGTGATAAGCTGTACATTACTTCTGACTGAAAATCTAATTTTAAATAAGCTGCAATTATTTTTGATAAATTTTTATATTCTGCAATATTCATATTTAAAACAACAATTTTTCCTTTTTGAAGCACTGAGGAGAATCCCTTAAAATTTAGTTCATCTTTATTAGGGCAAAATATTTTAGAAACTTTATAATCTGAAATAAAAATATTAGTTATTCTAGATATTTCTGCTTTTAAAATTGCTAAAGTTCTAGGATCTAAGGACTTAAATTCTTTTTCGAAAAATTCTAAGGCGGTATTTAATTCATAAATTTCTTTATAACTGAAAGTCGATTTATAAAATAGTTTTTTTAATTTTTCAATTTTAGATTTATAGTAATCTGGTTCTGTTATTAATTTGTGTATTTCTATAAAAGTCACATAGCCGTTATTATATAGTCTACACAGTTTTATACATTCTGCTAAAACTTGTTCTGCTTTATCAAGCCAAAATGATTCAGAATTATTTTCAGAAAATAATAATAAAATAGTTTTTAACCTATTTGCCAATACAATTGGATTCAAATTAGGTTTGTGCAATGGATTATAACGGATTTTTGAATTTAAGCCTATTTCAATTATATCTTTTTCTAAATGATTTTGTTTTGCAAATTGTTTAACTTGTTTGAAATAATTTCCTTTTACATCTAATATCAAAATGCCAAGCTTTTTATTAGGATTTAATGAATTAAATCTTATAAATTGTTCTGTAAAAGGGTACATGGCAGAACTTGTTTTTCCTGTACCAATTGTTCCGGTTATTAAAAAGTTTTGATATAATCCTGATTCTGGCAAATAAATTTTTTGGTTTGAAGTCATATTTTTTCCTATTAATAATTTTAAAGAGGATGAATTTTGCAACTGTTGGAAACTCTGTTTTTGATTAGGAGGAAATATATGAAATCTTGAAATTAGAGAATTTAGAATAATAAAATTAGAAAATATGTAAAAAAATATGAAACTTATTTTTAAATATTTCCAAAGTAAGGGATTATCATAACAAATATCTGATGGATTTAATCCAAAAGAAACAATAACTTCTTCTGCTTGATATAAAGGAATAAACAATTGATAAGAACATAATAGAATAAGTATTAATAAAATAAGATTACAAATAAAATGTTTAATAATTATCACTCCTGTTTGTCTGTTTTTTGTTTGATTATTAATTTAGAACCTTGTAAATTATGAAATAATTTTATATCAAAAAATGTATAAATTGAATATAAAGTAATTAAAAAACTAATAATATAAATGATAAAAAATATATTAATTAATGTACTGAAAGTCATGATTTTAAAATTATCACCGCCTTTTCGATAAACATAATACAACAAATTTTTAAATTTGTCTATACTTTTTTTAAATTTTATGGTAAAATATTAAATAGGTTTATAGGTGAATCCATAAAAAACCTAAATATATATAAGGATGGGTGCAAAATGAAATTTAATAAAGATACAAAAATTGGAGAAATATTACAAGTAGCTCCAGAAAAAGCTGAAATTTTGATGGAATGCGGAATGCATTGTTTAGGATGCCCTGCATCTCAAATGGAAACTTTAGAAGAAGCATGTGAAGTTCATGGGATAGATGTAGAAGAAGTTGTAGCAAAACTAAATGCATAAAGTATAAAATTTAACAAAATTTGTTTTATAGTAATAAAAAAATATTATAAAAAACAAAAAATAAAAAAAAATTAAAATTTTTTTAAAAATGTATTGACAATTGCAAAAAAATAGTGTAATATATAAAAGCGTTGTGCAGTACATGCATACGGGCTATTAGCTCAGGTGGTAGAGCACTTGACTTTTAATCAAGTTGTCCCGCGTTCGAGTCGCGGATAGCTCACCAAAAAAAGAAGAATTCTAATTTGTAAAAATTAGAATTCTCTATATTATGGCCCCGTGGTCAAGAGGTTAAGACACCGCCCTTTCACGGCGGAGTCATGGGTTCGATTCCCGTCGGGGTCACCACAACGCCACTTTAGCTCAGTTGGCCAGAGCACCGCACTTGTAATGCGGGGGTCCTCAGTTCGAATCTGAGAAGTGGCTCCAAATTGTCAGTAGTTTTGCGAAAAGCTTGATTACTGGCTTTTTTATTTTAATTAATCATTTGATCATTTAAGAACCGGTCCCAAATGAACAGGTTACATAAAAGTGGTCAGCGAAGAACCGGTCCTAAATGAACATTGGTCAAAAGAGAACCGGTCCCAAATGAACAGAATTAGGAGGAATGAAATGGTTGTATTGGTTACAGGAGCATCAAGAGGAATAGGAAGAGAAATTGCAATGAGATTGGCAGAAAAGGGAAATAGAGTGATTGCTAATTATAATAGATCAGATGAACTTGCCCGTAATTTACAAGAACAAAATAGTAATATAGATATATATAAAGCAGATGTTTCTAAAAGAGAACAGGCCCATGAGATGATTCAATATATAGTTCAGAAATATGGAAAGATTGATGTGCTTATTAATAATGCTGGAATTGCAGAGGAAAAGGTTTTTCTTGACGTGACTGATGAAGATTGGAAAAAAATGATTGATAATAATTTATATTCAGCTTTTTGCACTATACAAGAAGTTTTACCTAATATGATTTCTAGAAAAAGTGGTTGTATAGTAAATATATCATCTATATGGGGATTGGTTGGTGCTTCTTGTGAGTCTATATATTCGATAAGTAAGGCCGGAATTGATGCATTGACAAAATCGCTGGCGAAAGAATTAGGCCCATCTCATATAAGAATTAATTCGATTGCTCCAGGTATAATTGATACAGACATGAATAAAAATTTGTCTGAACAGGAGATTAAAGATATTGAACAGGAAATTCCGCTTGAAAGAATTGGAAAAACAATAGATGTGGCTAAGTGCATAGAATGGCTTATAGATGATAATTATACAACTGGCCAAATTATTTCGATTAATGGTGGTTGGGTGATAAGATAATAAAAAAGATTCCTATTGAGGAATCTTTTTTGTGTCTTAAAACTATATATTAAATCAATTCGAACTATTCTTGATTTGGAGCTTTTTTTCTGTAGTTTCCAGAAATTAATTTTGGCAAGTATGTAATGATTTTATATACAGCCAAACGGATTTTTTTGCTCCAAATATAGGATTTTCTTAATTTTCTTGCATGTCCTAGAGAAACTGGTTCATCATCTAAAACGACTAATTCAACAGGATTTTTTTCAATTTGGAATATATAATTGTTTCCAAAATTGTTATCCCATTCTCCTTTGTCATTGAAGAAACAAAAATTAAATGTTTCAGCAGAATTAAGTTCAACTTCTGTTTGAAATCCAAGTTCTGTTTTTTCCATAACGACATCTTTTACATTATCCCAATTATCTCCAAAGCCATAATGAAAAAAGACTTTTTCTGAATTGTCTTGGAAAAATGTACCTGTATATGATATTTTTATTTTACTATTTTCAACTAATTTATCAGTGTTAAAAAATATATTTTTAGTCAACTCCATTTTTAAAACTCCTTTATCTTTTGTTGACCATATTATATTATTAAATTTTACAATATTCAAGACTTTTTTCAAAAAAAATGTAAATTTTTTTGAAATGTAATAAAAATTTAAAAAAAACATATATATTATTAAAGAAATTTTATTAAAAAAATTGTCAAAAACTGAAAAATGTGGTATTATATAATAAGAGGTAAAAGGAGTAAAAGTATGGAAGAAATCAAGAACGAAGCAAAAGAGGTGGAAAATAGTCCAGTTCAGCTGTTAGAAAAGGAAACAGAAGTTAAAGAAATTGAACAGGATAAACCACCGCAAACCCAAAAAAGCAATACTAAAATATGGATTATAATGATTATAATAGCAATTCTAGTAATATTAATAGCGGTATTTTCTACAATTTTTGCAACAATAAATATTAAAAATCCCAAAATACTAAAGGGAATAACAGTAAATGAAACAGATATCTCTAATCTCACAAAAGAACAAGCCATAGAAAAATTAAATAATATATATGGAACAAAGGCAGAAAAACAAATATATTTAACACATGGAGATTATGAAACATCAGTTACATATGAAGCACTGGAAGTAAAATATCAAATTCAAGATGCAGTAGAACAAGCATATAAAATAGGAAGAGACGGAAATGTATTACAAAATAATTTTAAAATCCTTGACACATGGCATAATGGTAAAAATATAAAACTGGATGTAACATTAGACAATGATATGATAGAACAAATTGGTCAAAACATAAATAATAGTATTAATGATGCTGTAGTTCAACCAAGTTACTATGTAGAGAAAAAAGAAGCAAAATTAATTATAACAGCAGGAAAGCAGGGAGTCAAAGTAAATGAGGAACAATTAAAATCAGACATATATAATATTTTGAATGAAGATACAGAAGATGAGCAAAAGATAGACATACCAATGATTCAAGATTTACCAGAAAAAGTAGATTTAAATAAAATTCATGAAGAAATATATAAAGAAGTAAAAGATGCATATTATACACAAAATCCATTTATAGTATATCCAGAAGAAGAAGGAATTGATTTTGATATAGAACAAGCAAACTCAATATTATCTGAAGAAAAAGAGGAATATGTAATTCCTTTAAAGATAACAAAACCCAATAAAACAGTAAAAGATATAGGAACAGAAGCATTTCCGGATTTATTAGCAACATTTTCTACTAATTATAATGCAGGGAATGCAGATAGAACTACAAATTTAAGATTGGCAGCAAATAAAATAAATGGCACAGTATTATTACCAAACGAAGAATTTTCTTATAATACTGTTGTAGGAGAAAGAACTATAAATGCTGGATATAAAATGGCTGCAACATATTCAAATGGAGCTGTTGTAGACGGACTTGGAGGAGGAATTTGTCAGATATCATCTACATTGTATGATGCAGTAGTAATGGCAAATCTAAATATAACAACTAGAAGAAATCATCAATTTGTAACTTCGTATGTACCAGCAGGTAAAGATGCAACTGTTGTATGGGGGTCACAAGATTTTAAATTTGTGAACTCAAGAAAATATCCTATAAGAATTACAGCAACAGTCCAAGGTGGTGTTGCAACTGTCCAAGTATGGGGAATAAAAGAAGAGGTTGAATATGACATATCAATAGAAACTAAAAAAATTGCAACAATAGCACCAACAACACAATATATACAAGATCCTAACTTACCAGCTGGACAACAAAAAGTGGTTCAAGCAGGAAGTGATGGCAGAAAAGTAGAGGCATATAAAGTAACAAAGTTAAATGGTCAAGTGGTTTCAACAACATTATTATCACGAGATACATATAATGCAATGCAAAGAGTGATACATGTTGGAACTAGACGGACAATAAAATAAAAAGTGGGAGGTAAAAAATATGGAGAAAAAAATAATAAAAAAAGTATTAGCAATATTAATGATAATAACTTTAATGTCAGCAGACTTTTTTGTATTAGGTTCAAACCTAATCAGCTATGCGGCAGAATCAAATAATTTGACTAATAATAAAAATATTGAGTTTTCTACATACTTTAAAGATTCTAAAGGAGAAAAAGTAGAAAAACTTGAAACCAGTATAAAAACAGAAGATTTAAAATTATATGCTGATATTACAGTAAAAAATGAAGGATATTTAAGTAATGCTACATTAGAATTACAAAATAGTAATTTTAATATAAAAAATACTATATTGTCTAATTCAGTAGCAAGCATTGATGGAAACAAAGTTAATTTAAAACAAATTAATGCAGGGTCAACTGAGACAATTGAATTGGATATAGAACCTGCAATTGGAGATACATTAACAACAGACACATTATTACAAGCATCTGATTTGAAATTGACAGGTACTTATATGGAGACATCATATAAAGGATTAAAAATAGATGCAACAAGAGAAGTTAACTTGGATTTACAAGCAGATCAAAGTGCATCAGCAGAATTAACAACAGATATTATAACTAATAAAATATTTTCAATTGATAATGAAAATAAAAGAATGGTGCAAGTATTAGTAAAATCAAGATTAGCTGATAATCAATATCCAATAAAACAAACACTAATAGATGTTGATGTACCAACATTAAGCGAAAAAGAACCAGAAAAAGTTGAAGTTATATCTTTAGGAACAATGGCAACTAATGGAAAAACAACTTTAACAGAACAAGAATGGAAAAATGAAAACAACAAAGTTGAAATAACATTAAAAAATGAAGACAGCACAATAAAATGGAATAAAAATGCTTATGATGAATTAGTAGTTACATATATATATGATGCAAATGTTGATGCTAGTAAAATAGAAGTAAATGCAAATTCAGAAATAACAGTACATAATTCTGGAACTAAGTATACAGCTAAATATACTAAAGGAATAGAAAATCAAGAACTTAATGGAATTATATCATCACAATCACAAATTAGTTCAGATGGTATATATAAAGGACAAATAGCATCAAAAATAACTGCAAATTACAATACAACTACAACAATAAAAATTACTAATACTCAAACACAGGACAAGTTAGAAATAGTAGAACCATCTGATGTATTAGTAACAGATAATTCAGAATTACCTGTAAATACAAAATATATAGAAACAAAAATTAATAAAGCAAAAATGTTAGAAATTTTAGGACAAGATGGAAGTATAACAATAAATGATAGTAATGGAACAAATAGTATCATAAATAAAGATACACAATCAGATGATAATGGAGATATTGTAATTCAATATCAAAATGCAACAAAAGGTTTACAAATTGAAACAACTAAACCACAAACAACAGGTGTGTTAGAAATAAGACATTCTAAAGCAATTACTGAAAACACATATACACTAGCACAAATTAGTAATGTTAAAGGATTAAAAACTAAAAACACAGTATCAGGACTAACAACTACAAATTCGAGTGAATCTACAGTTGAAGTAAAAGATACAATATCAAAAGCTGAGTTTACAGTTAATAAAGATACATTATCAACAATGACAGAAAACAAAGATGTTGCATTAGGAGTTAAATTAATTACTGACGGTATACAATATGATTTATTTAAAAACCCAACAATAAAAATTCAATTACCATCATCAGTAGAAAGTGTAAAAATAAATGGAGCAACACCATTATATGCAGATGATTTTAAAGTAAGCTCAAAATATGATAATACAAATAAAACAATAGAAATAAAATTGAATGGTGAACAAAACAGTCATCCAGAAACAGCAGCAACTCAATTATATTTACAACTTAATTTAGATATAACATTATCTAAATTAGCACCAAGTAAAAAAGATAAAATAACAATGACATATACAAATGAAAATGCAACACAATATGATAGCGGAACAGCAGGATATGGAATAATAGAGAAAGATGTTACAATCTCTGCACCAAGTGGATTATTTACAATGTATAATTCAAATACATATAATATATCTGGAATAAAAGGAATCAGTGAAGAAAAACAATTAATTCAAATTTCAGATGCGGATAAAGCAAAAGATGTAAACTTTGATATTGCATTAGTAAACAATACAGGTGCAAATGCTAAAAATGTAAGAATTTTAGGAAAATTACCAACAAACGGAAACAAAGTGACAGGTGAAGAAGAAAATACATTACAAACGGCATTAAAAGGAGTAACAGCATCAAATGCTACTATATATTATAGTGAAAATGCAAATGCTACATCAGATGTCAAAAAATCAGACAATGGATGGACAACAACAGCATCAGCAAATGCTAAAGTATTCTTAATAGTTTTAGATGCTTTAAATGCAGAAAGCAATTATACTGCATCATATACAATACAATTGCCAAGCCCAATACAAAAAGATGCAACAGCATATACAGAATATGATGTAATATATGATACAGATTCAGACAAGGATGTAACAACAAAATCAGTTGCAATAGGTTTTGCAACACCAACAGAAATAAAAATAGAATCAAATATATCTGCACAAGTAGGAAATGACAATATTAATAGTGGTGATACTGTAAAAGCAGGAGAAGTTATTAAATATACAATGACTGCAAAGAACAATGGAGCACAAGCTATAAGCAATGTAGAAGTAAAATCAAGTATACCAGATGGAACAGTATATGTAACACCAGAATCAGGATACCAACATTCAGGTCTTTCATATTATCAAGAAAATGAAAGTGTAAAAGAAATAAAAGAAACAATTCAAACACTTGGAGCAGGAGAAACATATACAAAAACATATGAAGTAAGAGCTAAATCTGATATAACATCAGAAAAGCAAATATCAAATAAAACAGTTGTAACATGTAATGATACAACTGTAGAGAGTTCAGAATTAACAACAAAAGTACAACCTTCTAATATTAGAGTAACAATTAAAGAAGTATCTGAAGATGGAGTTAAACTTGAACAAGGTGGAACAGCAGAATATATAGTATTTATAGAAAATAATTCAAATCAAGATGCTAACAATTTACAATTAAAATTAATAAATGATAACTATAAAGTGGTAGCATTAACTAGTGATACAGAGTATTTAATAAATGACGAAATACCAGATACAATCAGTGTAGATAAAGTTCCTGCAAATGGAGCAATATGGTATAGATTTGAAGGAAATATTAAAGACAATGTTGAACAATTAGATGCAGTAGCAATTGTAAAAGATGCAAATGGTAATACTTATAGATCAAATAAATTAGGATCATCATTACCAAAAGCTGATGCAAAAATATCTCTAACTAGTCCTCAAGATAAAGCATATCTTAAAGAAGGAGATATAGTAGAATATAATATAAATGTAGAAAATACAGGTGAAAGTAAATCAACAATTTCAATTGCAGATAAAGTATCAGATTACTTTGAAATACAAGCAATATATGAAAATGGACAAGTTGTAATGCAAACAACAGAAACTGCTAAAGAAGATACATATGTTTCAAGTATAGATAATGATGTATCATATCAAGTAAACCTTGAGGCTGGTGGAAGTACAACATTAAAAATAGTTGCAGTTGTAAAAAATTCATCAACTAATATTGATGCAGTGACAATAACAAATAAAGCAGAAGCAAAAATAAATCAAATAACTAAATCAACATCAGAAGAAGTAACACATATATTAAAAATTACTGCAGATGATATAAAAAATGTTATAAATGGTAAAGCATGGTTAGATTCAAATCTAAATGGTGCTAAAGATAATGATGAACCTATATTAAGTGATATTAAAGTTAGATTATACAATGTGGCAACAAACGATTATCAAAAAGATGATGGCGGAAATATAATAGAGACAACAACAAACGAAAATGGTGAATATGCATTCACAAAAATACCAAATGGACAATATATAGTATTATTTGAATATGATACTAATAAATATGAACCAACTTATTACTTAAAAGATGGAGTAGATGATAGTATAAACTCAAAAGTAGTATTTAAAAATATTACAATAAATGGAGAAGAAAAGGCTTATGCAGTAACAGATACTATTAACTTAGAAGATAACATATCTAATATAAATATTGGTTTAAAAGAGAAAAAGACATTTGACTTACAATTAGATAAATATATTAGTAGAATATCAATACAAAATAGCAAAGGTACAAAAACATATGATTATAAAGATGCTACATTTGCTAAAGCTGAAATAAACAGAAAAAGAGTAAGTGGTACAGTTGTAGTATTAGAATATACAATTAAAGTTAAAAATAATGGAGAAGTTGCGGGATGTGCAAATAATATTGTAGACTATTTATCAAATGGATTAGCATTCAGTTCAGAATTAAATCCTGATTGGTATTTATCTGGAAATGAATTATATACAAAAACATTTGCAAATGATGTAATTAATCCAGGAGAAGAAAAAGAAGTTAAATTAGTATTAACTAAAACAATGACAAATGAGAATACAGGTGTAGTTAATAATAGGGCTGAAATTGCAGAAGATTATAATGAATATGGAATTTCAGATATAAATTCAACACCAAATAATAATATGACAGGTGAAAATGATATGGGATCAGCGGATGTTATTATAGGTATTTCTACAGGTGGAAGAATAATAGCATATATAGCTTTACTAATGATTAACACAGTATTAATAGCAATTGCTATCAAATTGATGGTTGATAATAATATAATAAAATTAAAAAAGGAAAGGAGGTAATCCTATGAGCAGAATTAAAAAATCTATAATAATGATATTAATTATTACTTGTGCAATTATATTAGGTATGACAAACAAAGCAGCAGCAACCAATCATGAGAGTACTGCTGACCTTAAGGTAGATAGTACAAAATCAATAGGATATAATACTATGGCTGATGCTGATAATATTTATTGTGTTGCACATGGTAGAGCATTAAAAGAGGTAAAAAAATATACAGTTCGTAGTTGGCTAGAAATAGAAGGAAACAAAGTAACTTCTTCTAGCACAGGAAAAACTTCTGAAAATGATAGTAATGGAACATTAGCAGCAATTTTAGGAGGAGCTTTAACACAAGGCTATGGATCTGAAGGAAAGTATAATCCAGCTCAAAAAGCGTTATATGGTTTCTGGAATTACTGGGTTAATGTCAACATGGATAATAATGGCAATAACTTATATGGATGTGTACCATATACTAATAATACTAGTATATCAGATCAGGCTACAGCTAGATATATTGCGCAGGCTACAGCTGCAGCGAAGATAAATAGTTATCATGTTAAAATTTATTATTTAAGTAGTGGTGCTGAGGGTTGGCAACAATTGATATTGGTTGAACCTTTTACAAATACTCCACCAGATGAACCAAAACCAGGACAAACAGAAGTTACAGGATATATAAATATAAATGGATATGTTTGGGAAGATGTAGCAAACTCTAAAGATAATACCGTAAATAGTAAATATGCACAATCTGATAATGATTTAAGAGTAGAAGGAATTAAAGTTCATTGGAAAGCCTCTGATGGAACAGAAATTGGTACAGCAACAACAGATAAAAATGGAGCATATAAATTAACAACAACAATTGCATTATATAACCATCCATATGGAATAAAAGACAAAACAAAATATGATCAAATAAACAATTCTTATATAGAATTTGAATATAATGGATTAAAATATACAACAGTAGCATATAATGGAAACTTATCAAGTAATGATACATCTAAAGGAAAAGAAGATTCAAATAAACGAACAGCATTAGATGAGAAATTTGATAGAGTAGAAAATCAAGCAGTATATGATGGAAATCAAGCGATAATAACAGGATTGCCAAATACAAAGATTTCTGATGCAAACTATACACCAGAACTTGCAGTATCAGCATCAACAATGAATATAACAAGAAACTTAATGAAAACTTCAGAAGCAAATAAATGGACAGAAACAAAAGAATTCTGTGTAGATCATTGTCAAGTTGGAGAGGGACCACACGTAGTTAGAGTTATAACAACAACAGGTAAAGGTTCAACTATCACAGTATATTGTAATGGAAAGATAGATATAAAGCAAAACGATGGTGAATATTTAGATAGTGTAATAAATGGCATAAAAGAAATTATGGGTGATGAAATTAACAAATATGGACAAGCACATTATTATCCAGCAGGAGAAACAAATGGACCTACACATAGAGATTGTAGACAAGGTGCACAAGAAATATATGTATGGAACATAAACAATATGAATTTAGGTTTAACTCGTAGAGAGCAACCTGATGGAGCATTAACATCTGATATTGAAAAAGTTAGAGTAATAATGCAAAATCAAGAATATACATATAAGTATGGTAACAGAGGAATACAAGACAATGAAGAATTATTTGACTATACAGTTAAATTTGGAAACAAATATATGCAAACATACACAAGACCTGTAAACCCATCAGACATAGCATATGTAAATTACAATAATACAGATGATTTAAAGGTATATGTAACATACAATATAGTATTAAAAAATCAATCAAATACATTAACAATGAAGATGAATAATATTGTAAATTACTATGACGGTGATTATACAATATATACAGGACCTGGAACTTCAACATCAGCAGGATGGCAAGAAACAAATGGTAATAATAATGGATTTAAAGTAGCATACAATCCTGTAAATATTACTTTAGCACCAGGTACAAAATCAGATGTAATAAAATTAGAATTTGAAGTAAGTCAAAGTAAGATAAAAGAACTACAAAATCAAGATACAGGATTTACATTTACAAACTACACAGAAATAACTTCATTTACAACATATTATGGAGAAAAGACAATGTGCGCAGAAAGAGAGACTGCGACAACAAAAGGTAGAGTAGGTAAACAATATGCAGGATTAGATACAGATTCAACACCAGGTAATGCAATTCCAGGAAATGAAGCTACATATGAAGATGATACAGATAGAGCACCATCATTTTTATTAAAGAAAGATTCTAATTATAAAACAGTATCAGGTACAGTATATGAGGATACACAAACAGATGATAGTAAAAAGAAAAATGAGAGATTAGGTGATGGTCAAAAAGCAGATACTGAAAAAGGTGTAGCAAATGTTAAAGTAGAATTATTAAAATATAACAAAGAGACAGGCGAAATAGAACCAGCATATTTATACTATAAAGATAATGGTCAGAGTGGAACAGGAGTAAATGGAGCTAATAAACAATTAGCAGTAACATATTCAGACAAAGATGGTAATTACTCATTTGGAGATGGAACTACATCAGGTGTAGTAGTAGATAACTATATTATCAAATATACTTACGGAAATGCAGATGGATTAAAAACAACAATAGATGGTGAAGAACCATATATAAATGCAAGAAACTATAAATCTACAATAATTACAGATTCAAGTGTAAAGAATGTAATGACAGGACAAAGCAATGATGATAAATGGCATTTAACAGCAGCAGACAATAGATCAGTAGCAATAGATGATATGGATGAAAGACTAAAACAAGATACTTTGAAAAACTCAACATATTATAATGGAGAAAATATGTCAGCATATAGTAAACCATTCGCTTTACAAATTGAATATACACAAGATCAAACAGCAAAAGTTGATGATAATGGTGGTGACTTTGCTAGAGACTTATCAGTATTCGACTTTGGTATAATAGAAAGACCAAGAGAAGATGTAGTAATAAATAAAACAGTTTCAAAAATTAAAGTAACATTAGGAAATGGTCAAAAATTAATAGAGGGAGATCCTAGAAAAGACAAATTAAGCTATGTAAAACCATTAGGATTAGAAGAAAGAACTACAGCAAAATTTGATGCAATGGATGCAATAAAAGCAATATCAATAGAAATGGATCAAGAATTAATACAAGGTGCTAGATTAGAAGTATGGTATTCAATTACATTAACAAATAATGGTGAAAAAGACTATGATTATGAAAAAGACTCAACATATTACAATTACGGTACAAATGCACAAGGAGATCCATTAGCAGTAGCAGACTTAGTAGTTGATTACATGAGTCCAGCAATGTCATGTACAGTTGGAGATGATTTCAAATCTGATGAAAGTACAGCAGGAGTAAACAATGGAGACTGGTACAGATTTGATAATGGAACAGCAATAGATGCAGAGTACTTAAAAAATAATGGATATATATCATACAAGTTAAATGATACAGACGAAGATAAAACATATGAGACAATTAAGAATAGAAACATACAAAGTATGGCAACAACTACATTTGCGGGATTAAAACCAGGAGAAACAAAAACAAGTGTAATATATGCAAGTAAAACTCTAGCAAATCAAGAAGAAGCAAGTTCATATGATAATCATGTAGAAATTATAGCACTAAATAGAAAAACTGGTAGAACAATAAAGAATGTAGAAGACAATACAAGAAAACAGATAGACAAAGAATATCAACCAGGTAATTATATTCCTAATTTAAGTGCAATAGTACATCAACAAGATGATGACAATATAAAAGTTATAATAACACAACCAACAGGTATAACAAATTACACAACAATTTATATAATATCAGCAGTAGTTGGACTAATAGTTATATCAGGAGGAATTATACTAATAAAGAAAAGATTTATGAATAAATAAATCAAAATAAAATAGCAAGTGGGCATTTGGGACCGGTTCTCAAATGACCCACTTGTTTTTTGTTCATTTAAGAACCGGTCCCTAATGACACAGATGCCACTAATCCCTAAGCAAAAAAACACAAAACTGCCAAATTTGTATTAAAAAAGACAAGAAAATGTAACAAAAATGACATATTTCCTCAAAATTGAAGTTCCGTAAAGTGTTGAAACACAACTATAAATTATAGAAGAAGGCTGTTATTGACTCAAAAGTAAAAACCATTTATTATGTAAGTATATAGCAAAAAATGGGAGGAAAAGATCATGAAGAAAAAAATATGTTGCATTTTAATGATAATTGTTTTACTTCTTAATAGTTCAGCAATGCTCATAATATCAGAAGCAGTTGATGCTATTCAAACAAATGAACAAGAGAGTTCAGAAGATAAAACAAAACCATTAATAGAAATGAATCTAACCAAATACGAAAACTTTGATACTACTGATACTACAGCAGAAGGTACTGACACTGGAAGTAAAGGAGTATTAGTACAATTTAATTTGAAAACGGGAATTCATTTTGCTGAAGGTGAAGAATATAAACCTATAAAAAAGACAAGTACAAATGTAGACTTGCCATGGATAGGTGACTATAAACCAAGTAGGGTTGAAGTTATAACTAAATCAACACAAGCAACAAATGGTGATAAAAATGCTACATATGAATATCATTCAAGTACAGGAATTCTTTCAATAGTGTCTGAAAACAATGATTATACAGAAAATAATGCAGATGCAAGAGATGAGTATGAAGTAATTTGTATATACAGAAAAGAATGTTATACAGACAATGAAGAAAGAAATTTTAAAATTAGAGCAGGTGTACAAGAGATTCTAAATGATGAACAAGAAACTAAAATAGTAGACAAAGCAGAACAAGAGTATACATTAAAAGATAATGTTAATACAGTAATTTCAGTAGAACACCAAACAGATGATATTTATGATGGTTATATGACAGCAAATTCTTTAAATCCTGAAAATCAATATGAAACAACATATAATGAAAATTTGAAAATAATGGTAAGTAATAAAGATTTAGCATCAAAAATAGAAGTGAAAGAAAATTCTGAAAATTCATTATATGTAGAATCAACAATAGATAAAAACCAAGTTTTAGATATAATTGGAGACAATGGAAGTATTGATATATTAGATGAAAATGAAAACATCTTGTCAACAATAAATAAAGATACTGAAACAGATGAAAATGGAAAAATTAAAGTAACTTATAAAAATAAAACACAAAATTTATATATTAGATTAAATAATGTAGCAAAAGAGGGAATTATAGAAGTTCAAAATTCAAGAGTAATACCTCCAACAGCTCAAATAGTTGATAATACAATTAATACACAAGTTTCTATAAAAGGAGTAACAACAGATAACATAGTAAAATATGAACGTAATGGTCAAAGTAATATACAAATTAAACAAGCAGTATCTAATATAGAAACTAAAATTAATACAGAAACATTAGTAAATAATACAACAAATGATGTATTATTAACAGCGACTTTAAAGACTGATAGCACACAATATAGTTTATTTAAAAATCCAGTTATTAATATAGAAGTGCCAGCTGAGGTAGAAAAAGTAAAACTAGGAACACCTGAAATAATATATGACAATCAAGTTTTTAAAATCATATCTTCAGATGTTACAACAAATACAAGTGGAAACAAGGTTGTTAATATACAAGTTGAGGGATCACAAACATCATATGAAAATTCGTCAGTAGTAGAGGGGGCAACATTAAGAGTACCATTAACATTGACATTAGTAAAAAATATGGAAAGCAAAGTAGGAAATATAAATGTTTCATATTCAAATGAGATTACAGGTACTACAGAAAATAAAACTACAGAGGTTACTCTTTTAAATAAGATTGTAAACAATGTTCAGACTTCAAATACGGAAATAACTTCAGAAGTAATAGAAAATACTCAAGCTGGAGTTGATACTTCTGCTGATAGTGATGGAATAAAAACTGAGATTACAGAAATAGTTGGAAATGCTGAAGTTGGTAACAATGGAACAATATATGAAAGACAAATTGTAAAACAAAATATAAAAGTAACTAATACTAGTAATGTAACTAAAAAAGTTAAAGTTACTATAAATATACCTGATGAAATGACATATGTAAAAAAAATAGATGATAATGGAAATGTTTATGTTGAAGATGGAAATTATTGGGTATATAGTGACAAATATGAATATGAAGAACAAGCAGATAAACAAGTAACAGTTGAATTAACAGTAAACGCAGGTGAAACTAAAACTGATTTTATAGAAGTAAAAGTAAAGGATTTAGATAATAAAGAAGAAAGCAAAGTTACTAATATAAATTATGCAATACAAATCAATAATTTGGAGACAAAGACATTCAATATAAAAAATGTGATTAAACAAGCTGAAATAGAGGTAACAACCAAAATATTATTTAGTCACACAGATAAGAGAAGTTTTCAATATATAATTACTATAAATAACTTAACAGATAGAGAACTTAAAAATGTAAAAATTAAATTGGATGCTTGTGATAAAATTGAGTTTAGTGAAGTTTTTTTGAGTGAAGGTGGAATAGAAGATGGACTTAGTGGAAATACTTGGACATATACAATAGATTCACTAAAACATAATGAAGAAAAAGAGGCTGATGCGAAATTTAATCTTACTGGTAAAGTTGATGATAGTATATATAATATTGAAGGAGATACATATGAAGTAAACGGTGTTACAACTATTTATGGAGATAATA
Source organism: uncultured Clostridia bacterium (assembly GCA_928721565.1). Lineage (GTDB taxonomy): Bacteria > Bacillota > Clostridia > TANB77 > CAG-508 > CAG-269. The sequence goes on along the minus strand of OV788638.1, from coordinate 482,189 downwards.
TAAATACATATATATCAAATGAAGCTAGAATGAATTGTTATATAGAATCAGTAGATGTAAAAATGAAAACAGATAAAACCCAATTAAAAGTTGATAATGAAATAACATATACTATAGATATCAAAAATACAGGTAAAACTTGGGGGCTATATGGTTCATATACAGAAGTAAATGTGCAAGATGTTATTCCAAGAGAATTGCAACCAATAAGTGCTACATATAATGAGTTTATAATGAATGAGAATACGATAAAAGATAAAGATGATATTGAACATAAATCGATATCGTTTACAGAGCAACAAGTTACCAAAGATATATCTGCCCTAGATATACCAGATGGATATGATGAAGAAGATGCACCTAATATAGATTTAATGTTCAAAATACCAGAAGGTAAGACAATTACAATAGTTATTAAGGCTAAAGCAAAAATGTTAACAGATACTAAAAAAATTACAAATACTGCAATTGTAACAGGTAAGTGCATAGTTACTAAACAAGATAGTGTTGAAACAACGATATTTAAATATGATTATAATGATAAAAATACTAATCCGGACAATCCAAATGATCCAAACAATCCAAGCAATCCAAGCAATCCTGACGATCCAAATAATCCTAACAATTCAACAAATGCAAAAATATCAATATCAGGAATAGCATGGGTTGATGCTAATGAAGATGGAAAAAGAACAACAGATGAACAAACATATAGTAATATGCAAGTTATGTTATATGATTACAAAAATAATACATTTGTAAAAGAAAATGGACAAATTAAGAAAGTACAAACAAATTCAGCAGGAGAGTATGCATTTGATAATATAGATAAAGGTAATTATATTGTAATATTTTTATATGATTCTTCTAAATATTCATTAACAGACTATCAAAAAGAAGGTGTTTTGGAAAGTAAAAACTCGGATGCAATAACAAAAACTGTTGGAATAAATGGAGAAACAGTAACAGCAGGTTTGACAGATACACTTGTAGCTAATTCAAATTTAGAAAATATAGATATTGGATTAGTAGAAAATAAAAATTTTGATTTACAAATGCAAAAATATATAAGCAAAATAACTATACAAACAAATGATGGAAAAACTAAAACATATGATTATAATAATAAACAGTTTGCAAAAGTAGAAGTTCGCTCTAAAAAATTAAATGGGGCAACGGCTATAATTGAATATAAAATGGTAGTAACAAATACAGGCGAAGTTGACGGAAAAGCAGTGCAAATAATAGACAAATTGCCAGATGGATTAACTTTTAAATCAGAACTAAATAATAATTGGTATGAAAAAGATGGAAGTGTATATACAAATAGCTTATCTGGTGAAAATATAGCTGTAGGAGAAAGTAAAGAAGTAACTTTAGTATTAACTAAAAATATTAATAGTAGTAATGTAGGAACAATAGTAAATAATGCATCAATAGGAATAAGTAGTAATGATAAAGCAATTGAAGATGGAAACACACAAAATAATAATTCAAGTGCTCAAGTTATTATTGCGGTAGCTACTGGTATTGCTCAACAAATAGGAATAACAATAGTTACAATGGCAGGATTAATTGCGTTAGCAGTATTGATTATGAAAAATAAAAAGATGTTTAAAACAACATTATTTGTAACATTGTTTTCAATTTGTTTATTAGGAAATTCTGGTCAAGTTTTTGGATTAGAAATAAAGGGAAATAATATGCAAAATGGACAAGGACATGCTATAGGATCAGATGGTAAAGAATATGAATGTGCTACTAAAGGTGCACCATTCTGTAATTCACATTGGCATCCGGCAAAATTAGATAGTACAACAGTATTGGAAAATCAATCATCAGAAAGTAATTGGATAGAAGACACATCTGTACCACAGTTGAAATTAACAGATAATACTGATAAAAATAAAATTGCATTTACAAATATAGATGAAAATTATAATAAAATAGGACCATTTAAAGTGAATTCAACAATAAGTGGATCAAGTCATGAAGTTACAATTACATATGAAGATAGTGCTGGAAAAACTGCAACAGGTAAGTTTGAGTTAATTGACTTTGGTTGGAATAAAGAATTTTACATAAAAGTACCTACGAATATAGTAAAGATTGTTAAAATAGAGATTAACAGTGATTATGAAGTACAAAGATATAAATATATATATAAAAAAATAAGATATTTATATACAACAGATTATTATCATACTAGAACATATTGTTCTATACATAAAGAATATCATAAAAAAGATAATTTTTGTGCTTACAAAATCGGAAATACTCAGAATATGATGCGCACTGAGGAAAGATCAGAAAAAAAAGATGACCCAATCAAAAGACATGCATCAATAGACATCAATGGACCTTGGATAGGAGTAGGAAATCTAGAAATACAGAAAGTAGATTCAATAAATACAGGCACAACTTTAAAAAACACAAAATTCAAATTAATAAATTCAACGGGTGGAATGGTAATATATAAAGACAATACAAGATTAGATGATATCCATGTTAAAGAAAATATAACACTTGAGCAAGGTAGTACATATAGTTCTGCAGCAAATGTAGTTAATGCTACAGTTGATGGAGAATCAGGATACACAGTACAATTTCTTGCGGATTTAAACCAAGCAACAACAATATTTACAAATGAAGAAGGAAAAGTATTAATAAAAAATTTATTAATAGGACAATATAGATTTTTGGAAGTTGGAAATTTAAATTATGGATATACAAAAATGGTAACAAGTAGTATAAATGGATTTGATGCTTTAAGACAGACTACATGGACTATAAAAAATGAAAAACAAGTGGGAGAAATAGATATTAAAAAAGTAGATGACAGAAATGAAAACAAAATTCTTCCAGGAGTAGAATTCGTTTTAAGATCAACATATAGAGAAGGTTATATAAAAGTAAAAGTTGATAGAGATGATGTAGAAAAAGATGAAAAAGGCTGGGTAAAAAGAATTGTTGGAACATGTACAATAAAAGATACAGGAAATAAAACAACTGATCCAGTTGTAACATATACTACAAATATAGATGAAGCAACAAGATTTGTGACAGATGAAAATGCAGAACTAAAGATACAAAACTTACTAATGAGTAGTGATGGAAAAGACTCTATACAATATAAACTAGAAGAGGTTGCTAACCCTAATTATGGATATTTGGCAGATACAGCTAAATATAAAAACTATAATGTAAGTTATGATGGAGATTCAGTATCACAAGATGGATGGATTACACCACAATTAAATAATAAAGTTAGTGTAAAAATAAAGAACCATCAAGAATATATACGTATAGAAGGATTCGTCTGGGAAGAAATCTTAAATTCAAAGAGTAATACAATAAATAATTTATACAATAATAGTGATGCTTTAGTAGAAGGATTAAAAGTATATCTGTGCCAAAGAGGGCAAGTAGTTGCAACACAAACAACAGATTCAAATGGATGGTATTGTTTTGGAAGTAGAAAAGCAGATGGCGAAGCATATAATAATAATGATTATTGGAACCCATCAAATGGAAATTTACTAATAGATGATTTAGCCACATATTATGTTGAATTTGAATATGATGGTTTAAGATTCACATCTGTACAAGCAGTTGTAGACTACTTAAATGAGAATTATGATAATACGTCAAAAGCAACAGAGACACCGAACGGAAGAGATGATAGAAAAGACAGAGAAAGTGTAAATGCAGACTTTTCTGAAATAACGAATAATGCATCAAGAAATAATGGTCAAAAAGTTTATGATTTAGATTATGATTATGATACAAAGACACATATGTCAGCATACAAAGATTATTGGGGATATGAATATAATGCTGATAAAACTAGATTAAAAGTAACACCAGCTGATTATTATCAAATAATTGCATCAACACAAACATCAGGATTTAATTTAAAAGAAGCATGGGAGAAAAGATGTGCTTCAAATGGTGCAGAAAGTTTAACTGGTATTAATTTAGGAATATATAGAAGAGAACAAGCAGATTTAGCTATAATGAATGATATCCAAGATGTTAATGTTGTAGTAGCAAATTATGAAAACACATATACATATGCAAAAAGAAAAGAATATGAGGATCAAAATGAAAATGATGAAAATTATAATTCAGCAAAAGATGGATTTGGTGTAGATGTAAAATTTGGAACAATCTTAGGAAGCTATAGTTCTAGAGGGTTAAATATGTATACAAGAAGAATATATGAATCAGATTTAGCATTATTAGATAAGCAATCAAATGATATATTAAAAATATATGTAACATATAAAATGACAATCAAAAACCAAGCATCTAACTTAAATGCAGTAGTTAATGAAATATCAAATTACTATGATTCAAATTATACAATTGCTGATTCTTGGATAAAACAAGGAGATAAAGAAATTCAAATAGGAGCAAATAGTTGGTCTAATACAAGTAAATATCAAGACAGTTATAATGCAAATGGATATCAAGCAGTATATACACAACAAACTGGAAATATAACTCTTGGACCAAATGAAAAATTCGAAGTATATATCAAGTTTAGATTAAATAATGAAGCTGCTAAAGAACTGATAGAAAAGCAAACAACATTAAATAATGTTACAGAAATAACATCATTTTCAACATTAACTACAGGAAATAATGGACTTGTACCATATGCAGCAATTGATGGAGATTCTAACCCAGGAAGTGTAAAGAGTATAGAATTAGCAGAAGATAGAACAACTACAACAACATTAAATGGAAGGGAATATCAAATTGATACAAAAGCTGTAGACACAACATATTTTGAAGATGATACAGATACTGCACCATCATTAGTACTTGGTATAGAAGAAAGTAAGGATAGAGGTTTGTCAGGTACTGTATTTGAAGATGAAAATGCAAATGCTGCTGATGATGAATCACATCCAGGTGAAGAAAGAATGGGGGATGGTATTCTTTACACAGGAGAGAATGGAGAAAAATATCAAGGTAATGGAGCGTATGCTAAAGTTGATAGAAACAGAGTTAGAAATGCCAAAGTAGAACTATTGGTATATGATGACAATACTTCAGATCATATTGCACGTAAAGCAGATGGTACTGCAGAAGTAGCACAATTGTATCAATTAGAAGTATCAGCAGGTATTGCTAAAGGAAAGCAAGTTGATGCTGTAACTAATACAGATCAATTTGGTAATTATCAATTTTTAGGTGTTGTTCCAGGAAGATATTTATTAAGATATACTTATGGTGAAAATACATGGATTGTAGATAGTAATGGAAATGATATTACAGAAATAAATGTAAGAGATTATAAATCTACAATAATTACATCAAACTTAATGAAAACAGCATTAAACTTAGAGAAAAAGATTGATGCTAGTAAAGATGAAAGAATGGGAGATTTAAACTGGATATTAACATATGCAGGTCAAGATGGCCAAGCTAAGAGCAAGAATAAAGATGTAGATGGATTAATAAGATATTCAGATGCAACTGATGATATTTCACAAAGAAATGCAGAGGATGACATATACTTTGGTTCATATTCAAAGAACGCTTCAATATCTGCAGATACAGCATTCTTTGATGTTGGTGTAGAGTATAGTGAAGTAAGTGAGGATGGCTTTGGACATAGGTTATCATATACTGATTATAAGGATGAATATAATTTATCTAATGATAGAATTATTGTATTAGCAGAAGATGCTGATGAGACTAATGACAAAGGAGCCAAATTAAAACTTAAACTAAAAGATACATTTTATTCAGTAAATCCATATCAAGATTTTGGTATTACAGAAAGAGCAAGACAAGATTATGAAGTGAATAAAAGAATATCAAATTTAAGAGTAGTATTATCAAATGGACAGGTATTAGTAGATGGAAATCCATATTTACAATCAGTAGATTTATCAGTTGATTTAAATGAATATTGGAAGAACCTAGAAAAAGCACCGTCAGCAGATAAAGCATTACCATATACAAAAGCTTTACCTGGTGATATAAATGTAGAAATAGATAATGAACTTCTTCAAGGTATTCAAGTGAGTGTAGAGTATACAATAACAATTAGGAATAAATCAGAAAAAGATTATAAATATACAAACAGTCACGATTACTATTATTATGGAATTAATGGTAAAGATGAGACTACTACAGCTATAAGAAAAGTTGTAGACTATATGGATGATAGTTTAAGTTATGATGATGATTCAAATGAGAGTCTAGGTTGGATGAAAGTTACAGCAGATAAATTAAAGAATTGGAAAGATGATGGAGAAAATCCAAAACAGTTAATAGCTTTACCAGGAGATAAAATAGGCGATAAATCATATAATGTATATGATGGAATTAAAAAAGGTTATACAATAGGAGTGACAGAAGCATTCTACAATGGAGGAAATGGAATTGGAGTAGGAAAATCAGCAAGTGTTAAAATATATGGAAAAAGATTAATTTCAACTTCAGAAACTGGTTTTTCAGCTCAAAACCATGCAGAGATTATAGAAACAATGGGAATAAGAACTTTAACAAGTTCAATACCGGGTAACTATAATCCTTCAGAAAATGGAGGTTCACCAGATGAACCAGATGATGATAAAACAAAATTGGCAATAACACCTCCAACTGGTCTTGCAGATAATAAGATATTTGTTATTTCAATGACAGCAATAATTTTAGTAGTATTGGCAAGTGGAATAGTTGTAATTAAGAAAAAGGTTTTAGGATAATAGGATAAATTTTAATTCAGAGGACTCGGTCGAGTCCTCTTTGTCTTGTAAATGAATAGTTTTAAAAATTTTAGAATAAAATAAGTAAGGTATTGATTATGATGCTAAAAAGTATTATAATTAATATAGCTTAAGCTAGTAATTTAAGAAATTCATTTGTGTAGATTCACAAAAAATCCCTAGAGTGCAAGTCTAGGGATTATTTTTTGTCTAATCATCAAATTGTCTAGAGGTTTTTATAAAATAAAAAATACCAATACCATAAAGGCATTGATATTTCTAAGATTGGTGCACCATCTCGGAATCGAACCGAGGACCGCCAGATTAAGAGTCTGTTGCTCTACCAGCTGAGCTAATGGTGCATAACAAAATTATTATAATACCAAAAGCTGCAAATGTCAAGATATACTTGAAAAATTTACTAAAATATGTTATAGTATATAGGCAAATGAAGGAGAATGGCTTGATTATACGCAAAGAGCCATAGAAAGGAAGGTTAAAATGTTAACAGCAAATGGAGTAACCGTAAGATTTGGAAAAAGAGTTTTATTTGAAGATGTAAATATCAAATTTGGAAAAGGAAACTGTTATGGAATAATAGGAGCAAACGGAGCAGGAAAGTCAACATTTTTAAAAGTTTTATCAGGAGAATTAGAACCAAGCAAAGGAGAAGTGTCATTAGAAAAAGGAGAAAGATTATCAATATTAAAACAAGACCACTTTGCTTATGAGGAATATACTGTAATAGATACCGTAATTATGGGAAACAAAGAATTATATGACATCATGAAAGAAAAAGAAGCAATATATATGAAACCAGACTTTTCAGAAGAAGATGGAATGAAAGCTGCAAAATTAGAAGAAAGATTTGCAGAACTAGATGGCTGGAATTCAGAATCAGATGCAGCAATGTTATTAAATGATTTGGGAATTGTACCAGAAAATCATTATAAGTTAATGAGTGAATTAGAAGCAAGAGATAAAGTAAAAGTATTATTAGCACAAGCATTGTTCGGAAATCCAGATGTATTATTATTGGACGAACCTACAAACGACTTAGATTTAAAAAGCATAAATTGGTTACAAGAATTTTTAATAAATTTTGAAAACACAGTAATAGTAGTATCACATGATAGATATTTTCTAAATAAAGTATGTACACATATAGCAGATGTTGACTTTGGAAAAATCAAGGTATATCCAGGAAATTATGATTTCTGGTATGAATCAAGTCAATTAGCATTAAAGCAAATGAAAGAACAAAACAAAAAGAAAGAAGAAAAAATAAAAGAATTACAAGACTTTATTGCAAGATTTAGTGCTAATGCTTCAAAATCAAAACAAGCAACATCAAGAAAGAAAACATTAGAGAAAATTGAATTAGACGAAATAAAGCCATCAAATAGAAAATATCCATATGTTGACTTTAAACCAGACAGAGAACCAGGAAAAGAAATATTACAAGTTAAAAATGTTTCAAAAACAATAAATGGTGAAAAAATATTGGACAATATTTCATTTACAGTAAAATCTGGAGATAAAATTGCATTTTTGGCAGACAATGAAAATGCTAAAACAGTATTATTTCAAATAATAGCTGGAGAAATAGAACCAGACGAAGGAAAAATTATTTGGGGAACAACAATAACTCAAAGCTATTTTCCAAAAGACAATAATTACTTATTTGACACAGACGAGAACTTAACAGAATGGTTAAGAAAATATTCAAAAGATCCAGACGAGACATATGTAAGAGGATTTTTAGGAAGAATGTTATTCTCAGGAGATGAAGCACTAAAAGGTGCAAGAGTAATATCAGGAGGAGAAAAAGTTAGATGTGTATTAGCAAAAATGATGTTATCAGGAGCAAATTTCTTGATATTTGATGAACCAACAAACCATTTAGATATGGAGAGCATAACATCTGTAAATGATGGAATGTGCAAATTTAAAGGAAATATATTATTTACATCACATGACCATCAACTTACACAAACAGTTGCAAATAGAATTATTGATATTAAAGCAGATAAAGTTATTGATAGAGAAGTTACTTATAATGAATATTTAGGAATAGAATAGTGGCCAGGTCATTAGGGACCGGTTCTTAAATGAACCAATTGTTTTAAAGCTAGCGTAAATGCTAGCTTTTTTTATGTTTTGCACATTTAAGAACCGGTCCCTGATGACACCTAATGAACTGGTCCCAAGTGAGCAATTGTGAAAATTAAGTGAAAAAACTTTACAAAAATCAAAGAAAATGGTAATATGAGCACAGAACAAAAAATGAGGAGGAGAAAATTCGTGATTCAAGTTGAAAACATTACAAAAAAGTACGGAAGCTTTATAGCCGTAGACAATATCAATTTTGAAATTGATGAAGGAGAAATTGTAGGCTTTTTAGGACCAAATGGTGCTGGTAAAAGTACAACTATGAATATGATAACAGGCTTTATTGAGCCAACATCAGGAAGAATAATTGTTGATGGTTATGATATTTCAAAAAAACCTAGAAAAGCTAAAAGACAAATTGGATATATGCCAGAAGGAGTACCATTATATAGTGATTTAACTGTTAAAGAGTTTGTAACTTATATGGCAGAACTAAAGGGTGTACCTAAAAAAGAAAAGAAAGATAAAGTGCAAAAGGCAATTGAAGAGACAGGATTGCAAGATGTACAAAATAAACTAACGAGAAACCTTTCAAGAGGATATAAACAAAGAGTGAGTATGGCAGGAGCCTTAGTAAGTAATCCAAAAGTAATTATTCTTGATGAACCTACAGTTGGTTTAGATCCAAAACAAGTTACGGAAATAAGAGCTTTAATAAAAAAATTAGGAAAAGATCATACAGTAATATTAAGTTCTCATATTTTATCAGAAGTTAGTCAAATTTGTAATAGAGTTATAATTATAAATAAAGGCAAAATTATCGCTGTAGATACACCTGAAAATTTAGAGAAAAAGGTTGTTAAAGACAATTCAATATATGTGACTGTTGAAGATGTAGATAATAAGATGGATACAATACAAGAAAAATTACCAGAAATACAAGAAATTAAATTAGTTACAGAAAATGATGATAAAACTAAAAAATATAAGTTAACTGCTGATTCAGATGTAGATTTAAGAAAGAGTATATTTGAAACTTTTGCTAAAGAGGGCATTACAATATTCGAGATGAAGAAGTCTGATGTTACTTTAGAGGATGCATTTATGCAATTGATTGATTCTAAAAATGAAGTACAAATTCCAGAGGAGAAAGCTGAAGAAACTGAAGAAAAAACAGAAGAGAAGGCCGAAGAGACTGAAGAAAAAACAGAAGAGAAAGCTGAAGAAACTAAGGAAAATACAGAAGAAAAGACCGAAGAAACTGAAGAAAAGACAGAAGAGAAAGCTGAAAAAGCTGAAGAGATTCAAGAAAAAGAGGGAAATAAAACAGAAGAAGGGGGACAAGAATAATGTGGGCAGTGTTTAAAAAAGAGCTAAAGAGCTACTTTTTATCTCCAATAGGATATGTAGTAATTGGAATATTGTTATTAGTATGTAGTGTATTTTTCTACTTAACAGCAGTTGGGTCTGGAAGCATAGACTTAGGAAGTTTATATTTCTATGTAGCTTTATATGGATTAATAATAACAGTACCAATTTTAACAATGAGAATGTTTGCAGAAGAAAGAAAGAACGGGACAGAACAATTAATATTAACTTCACAAGTAGGAATTCCAGGAGTTGTATTTGGAAAATTCTTGGCTGCAATGGCTGTAATATTTATAGCATTATTAATATCATTTATGTATTTTGGAATAGTATGTTATTTTGGACATCCAAACATACTTGTACTATTAGTTACAATGTTAGGATTTTTGCTAATTAGTGCTGCTGCAATTTCAGTAGGAATGTTTGCTTCAAGCATAACAGAAAATCAAATAATAGCTGGAATTATAACAATTGCATTTTTGATAATAACACTATTTACATCAGATTTAAATATTGGCTTACCAGAAATATCAATTATGAGTTATTTTCAAAAATTTCCAACAGGTGTAATTTCATTAGATGAAGTGGTAGGACCTTTAACACTTATGGCAATGTTTATATCATTTACTATAATTGTTATGCAAAGAAGAAAATTAGTAAAATAGATAGGAGAGGGAAAAACGTGAAAAAAGAGAAAAAACAAAAAAGCGTTAAAGCAAAAAAAGTTAAAAAGCCAAATAAGTTTTTTGAAATTTTAAAAAATAAATGGTTATTAAAAGGTACAACAACTCTTCTTTTAGTGGCAATAGTAATTGCATGTTATGTATTAATAAATTGGGGAGTATCAAAATTAAAGATAGAAGATATTGATTGTACAGAAAAGAAATTGTATTCTTTATCAGATGAATCAAAAAATAAAATCAAAAATATAGATAAAGATGTAACAATTGAATTAATAAATATGAACAGTTATAATTATGTTGGAGAATATGCTGATAAATATCAAGCAATAAACAAAAAGATAAATGTTGAAACAATAGATGATTTATCATCAAGAGTTGATTTACAGACAAAATACAATCTTGAAGCATCAGGAAATTTAATTGTAATAAAATCAGGTGATAAAGAAAAAACATTATCAATAAGTGATTTGTACACATATGATTATTCAACATATAAGCAAATTGATAAAACAGAAGAAGCAATGACAAATGCAATAGTAGAAGTAACAGTAGATCAAAAACCACATATTTATATACTTTCAGGAAAAACTTATTATGATACAGAAAAAGCATTGTCAAGTGTAATAACAGAGCTAAAAGACGAATCAAATGATGTTGATTATTTAGATATATTAACACAAGGTGAAATACCTTCAGATTGTGATTGTTTAATAATTACAACATTAGCACAAGATTTAACAGAATTAGAATCTAATACAATATTAGACTACATTAATAATGGTGGAAAAATATTAATGCTTACATCTCAAAACATGTTGAATATAGAAACACCAAACTTTAACAAAATATTAGATCAATACGGAGTATCTATAGAATATGGAGCAATTTTAGAACAAGAAGGTTCAAAAAGTTTACAGAATTCTCCTAATACAATAATAGAAGATGTTAGTGCAAGCTTTATGAACAAATTAGATATGAAAATAAAAATGTGTGCAATTAATGCAGGAAAAATTGATTTTGCAGATGATGATAAATTAAAAGAATTAGGTGTAACACATGAGACAATAGCATCAACAGGAGACACTGCTTTTGTAAGAACAGACTTTAATGCTAAATCATCATCAAGAACAGATGCAGATGGAGAAGAAGGAAGTGCTGTTATAGGAGCATATGCAAAGAAAACAATTTCAGATGATAAAACATCACAATTAATAATATATTCAAACGAGTTGTTTGCATCAGATATACAAGTATCAATTAATTCACAATATTATACTTATGCTTCTGAATTATATAATAATAAAGATGTAGTATTAAATTCAATTTCACATTTAACAGCAAGAGAAGATACTATAGTTGTAAGAAAAACAAATGAATCAGAGACATATACAGTTTCAGATCAAGAAGATGTTATAATAAAAACAATTATATTTACTGTACCTATGGTTATCATATTTATAGGAATAGCAGTATGGATATTTAGAAGAAGAAAAGTATAAAACGAAAATAATAGAGTGCCAGAGAGGCACTCTTATTTGTTGTTATTATTCTTCTAAATGTAAGTATATATTAATATACTTATACAAGAGGTGTTTATGAAAGAAGTATTTACAATTACATTAGTTATAATTGGTGCATTGATTGGAGCTGGATTTGCATCAGGGCAAGAAATTTATTCTTTTTTTTATTCATATGGAATAGTAGGACTTTTGGGGATACTAATAACATGTGGACTAATAAGTATAATTATTTATAAAAGTCTAAAAATAATATGTGAAAATGATATAAACAATTATGACGAGTTTTTGAGAATATTTATAAAAAGACCTAAAATTACTAAAATAATAAATATTATATTAAATATTTTATTATTAGTTACTTTTTACATAATGATTGCTGGATTTGGAGCATATTTTGAACAAGAGCTAGGTATAAACAATATTATAGGAAGTATAATATTATCTGTATTAACAGCATTGGTGTTTTTTACAAGTGTAAAAGGTGTGCTTAAAGTAAGCGAAATCATTGTTCCACTATTAGTTATTTTTGTTATTGTAATAGGAGCAATCAATTTAGTAACAATTGATACAGAAATTAACGAATTAGAATGGAAAAATGGGTGGCTAATAAGTAGTTTTATATATTGCAGTTATAATATAATTTTATTAATACCTACATTAATATCAATAAATAAACAAATAAAAAAACAAAGTAGTATAAAATATATATCTATACTATGTGGAATTTTAATGACAACAATATCAATAATGTTATATATGTTATTAATGAAAGCAGATGTAGAAATATCATCATTAGAAATGCCAATTGTATATGTTATAAGAAGATTTTTTGGAAGATATAGATTAATGTATGCATTTATAATATTAGCATCAATTTTTACTACAGCTATTTCTATTGGAATTGGATTTTTGCAAAATATGTGCCCAAACGGTAAAGGTTATCCACAACTTGTTATATTTATGTGTATAAGTAGTTTGATAATCTCTAAAATTGGATTTTCAAAATTAGTTAATTTTTTATATCCAGTTTTCGGTTATCTTGGAATTATTCAAATTTTTTATATAATGAAAAAGAGATGATTTTATAGAAAACACTCAAAATTTTGAAAGGATATTAATATTAAAAAGTATTGCAAAAAATTAGTGTTATGGTATAATATAGGCAAATATCAAAAGATAAGGAGAAAAAAATGAAGGATTTTTGGGCTGAAGGGCTAAAGAATCATAGAAAAGGGAAAGTTCTAAAGATAACAATATTAATAATAGTATTACTTATTTTTCTATCAATAATTGCTTGTATAATAGTATATTACAATAATATTAAATTTAGGCAATGGATTGATAATAATGTATGGAAAAAAGAAGTGACTGAAAAGCAGGCAAAGAGTATTGAATTAGATGGAGATGACAATACACAAGTTTATGCATATGAAAAATATATATGTGTATTTAGAAAGAAAAACTTAGAGTTTTATAATAAAGTAGGAACGCAAGTTGGAAAACTAGAATTAGACATAAATGAAGCGGTATTTACAACTACAGGAAGATATATGGCAATAAGTGAAAAAGATGGTTCAAAATTTTATTTAATATGTGGTAAAGAAAAGCTATTTGAAAGTGAAATAGAAGGGAACATCAATCAAATAAATGTAAGTAATAGTGGATATGTTTCAATAGTTATATCAAATACAAGTTATAAATCAGTTGTAGATGTATTTGATAAAACAGGAGAAGAAGTTTTTAAAACTAATTTAGTATCTGCAAGGGTTGCAGATGTATGTATATCACAAGATGGTAAATATTTAGCAATTGCAGAAATAGACCTATCAGGAATCCTTATTCAATCAAGTATACAAATAGTGTCAATGGAACTAGCAAAAACAAATCCATCAGAAGCGATAACTTACAAATATAATGCACCAACAGATAAAATGATAATGAATATAGAATATCAGGAACAAAATAAATTAATATGTATGTATAGTGATGAGATAGAATCATTACAAGATCAAAAAAGCAATAATTTAATTAATTTTGAGGATAACAGACTATCATTTATAACAATCGAATTAAGTAATAGAATTGCGTTAATAGAGGAAGAATCAACAGGAGATTATACGGCAAATTCAACTGTAAAGATAATAGATCCATCAACACATAAAGAAAAGCAATATATAACGACCAATATAGCAAAATCAATAAAAACATCAGCAAATAAGATGGCAATAAATTTTGGAACAGAATTACATATAATTGATAAAAATGGTATTTTGTTGAAAAAATATATATCAGATTCTGAAATAAATGATATAGTTATGACAGATGGAGTGGTTGGAATTGTATATAGAGATAGAATACAAATAATAAATTTTTAAGAGAGGATAAAAATCATGGGAATAATTTTTGATATAATAATTGTTGCAATATTTGCATTAAATATTTTTGTATGTTATAAAAAAGGGTTAGTAAAATTAGCTGTTGGACTAATAGCAGTATTAGTTGCTATAATATTATCTGTAATTTTATATAAACCAGTTTCAAATTTAATAATAAAAAATACAGGAATAGATAAGAAAATAGAAAATATAATAATTGAAAACTTTTCAGCAGACACTACAGATAGTGGCGAAACTAAGTATGTAGGCGTTATAGATTATTTAGAAAAATATGCTAAAGACACAGCTAATAAAACACAAAATGAAATTGTATACGAAACAGCAGGGACAATGGCAGTAAAGATTACTAATATAGTAGTTCTACTAGCTATATTTATAATAATAAGAGCAATTCTTTTATTACTTACATTTATATCTGATATAATAACATCATTGCCATTAATAAAACAATTTAATGAAGTTGGTGGAGTAGTATATGGAATAATAAAAGGACTATTAATAGTTTATGTAATATTAGCTATTGTATTTTTAGTAATTATGATATCTGGAAAAGGCACATTATCAGAAATAATATCTAGTTCATATATAACAAAATTCTTTTATAACAACAATATATTATTAAATATGATATTCTAAAAAAATAATGAAAGCAGAGATTTTATTAAAAATCTTTGCTTTTTTCAACAAGTAGGAGCTTTCAATGAAATTTGTTATGTGAAAAATATGTGAAAATTATTAAAAAAATGGAATAACTGTTGAAAATTACAAAAAAATTTGATATATTAAAATAGTAATACTGAAATTAGGAGGATGACATGACTCAAAAACCAGAAAACAAAAGAGAAAAAAGAGATAAAAAAGAAAAGAAGAAAAAAAAGAAATCGAAAGTTTTAAAAAGGATATTAATTGCGCTTGTAGTAGTTTTAATCATACTAGTAGGTGGAATAACATATAAAACCCAAAAAAATGGAGGAGGAATTCAAGGATTATTATCAGCATTAGTTGGACATGATGAAGATACTCTTAAAAACCTTGAACCTATACAAGTACTACTAATGGGTGTAAGTACGGACAATGGAGGAAAATTAACAGATACAATAATAGTAGGGACATATGATCCAAAAACTCAAAAAGCATCATTATTATCAATTCCAAGAGACACATTTGTAGGAAAAAATGCACAGACAGGTACTGGAATGGATAAAATAAATGCATTATATCAAAAAGGTCCGGAAAAAACATTAGAAAAAGTAAATGAAATAACAGGGTTAAATATTAAATATTATATGGTTATAGACAATCAAGCACTTATAAAATTAGTAGATGTAATTGGAGGCGTAGATTTTTATGTACCAATAGACATGGTATATGATGATCCAACTCAAGACTTGCATATAAACTTAAAAGAAGGACAGCAAAAACTAAATGGTGACAAAGCAGAGCAACTTTTAAGATATAGACATGGTAATTTAGACAAAAAGACAGGAAAATATTTAGGTACATATCCAGAAGAATATGGTGGAAATGACTATGGAAGAATGAGAACACAAAGAGAATTTATGATAGAGACAGTAAAGCAGACAGTAAAAGCAAAAAATATACTTAAAATAAAAGAAATTGTTGATATCGCATATGAATATGTAGAAACAAATCTATCAGTATCAGTAATTAAGGATTATGTTCCATATGCTGTAAATATTGATGTAAATAGTATTCAAAGTGCAGTATTGCCAGGAGGTTCATATGGACCACCAACATACTCATTATGGTTCTTTATTCCAGATAAAAAGGAAACAGCTGAACTAATGAATGAATTATATGGTTCAGGAGATGAAGACACATCAGATACACCATCAAGTAATACTAATAATACAAATACAGCTAAAACAAATAACACTACTACTTCTTCTAATAATACATCAACAAATACAACAACTAGTAGTATAAGTAAAAGTGAAGCGGCTAAAGTAAAAGTAGAGATACTTAATGGTTCTGAATCATCAGCAACATTAACATCTGTAAAAAAAGCTTTAACAGCAAAAGGTTATAAAGTAACAAAAACAACCAATACAACAAGTACAGAAAAAACTACAATAATTAACAAATCAGATGTTAACGAAAAAATTACAAATAATATAAAAGATATACTTGGAGTTGGAACAGTTTCATCAAGTTCAGTAAGTTCAAGTAATGTAGACATTACAATAATAATCGGAAAAGATTACAAATAATTTTATCAATAATCAAAAAAGGAAGCCCTAATATTAGGGCTTCCAAAATAAATATTTAAATCAAAACTAATTAAATTTATACATATAATCATCATAAGATTTATATCGTTTTCCTCTTTTTTTCCTTTTATTTTTCCTAAAGAAAAATAATTTAATTAATAATAATAGAACAATTATAGCTAGTGCAATTTGTACTGCCAGTATAGAAAAATTGTATTCTTCAACACTATGATCTGCAATTAAATCTGTTGAATATTTTATTCCATCAATGTCATAAGTTATTTTACCCAAAACATCACCTTCTGCTATAGGAGCAGAAATATTATCATTAAGATCAACAGTATAATTTAAGTTTGACAAATCAAAATCCATAGGTGTTAAGGCACTAACATTATCTTTTAAAAGTAAAGATAAATTTTTGGTATCTTTTGTAGCATTTTCAATAGTCAAATTTTCAATTGAAGTATTTTTTGCGGCAATTTGTTGAACTTTATAATTAGCAAAACCATAATCAAATAAATTTATAGTATCAACATATCTACCACTTCTACCATCCTCAGTAGCCTCTGCACCAAGAACAACAGTAATTAATTCAGTATTATCTTTTTTACTACCAGCAATCAAGCAGTTTTTTGCCTGACTAGTAAAACCTGTTTTAATTCCAATAGCATTTTCATAATAATATTTACTTTTTGGATCAATTAAATCATTAGTATTTTTAAAATATCTTTTTTCATACTTATCAGTAGCCTCAATAGTGCAAGATGTCATAGAAACAATATTTCTAAAAGTTTCGTTTTTCATGCAATATTTAGCAATAAGTGCCATATCATAAGGTGTTGAATAATGATTAGGATTATGAATACCACTAGGATTAGTAAAATGTGTATTTTTACAACCAATTTCTGAAGCTTTTTGATTCATTAATACAGCAAAATCGTCAACGCTTCCAGAAATATCTTCTGCAAAAATATAACCAACTTCATTTGCAGAATGAATTAAAAATAATTCTAAAAGTTCTTGAACAGTTAGAGATTCATCTGCTTGAATTGCTGCACTTGAATATCCTAAAGGAATTGCTACTAGTGCAGAATTATTTGCTTTTACTTTATCATTTAAATTATATTTTTCGATTGCAATTATTGCAGTTAAAATTTTTGTTGTACTTGCCGGATATAGTTTTTCATTTTCATTTTTTCCATATAAGACTTTTCCTGTTGATGAATCCATCAACACAGCACCTTCTGAATAAATTGGAAAATCAACATCAGTTGATGTAACATGAGTTATTTCTGCTGGTGAAGAGTCTATCTCAATATTTGTAGTTTTAAATGTACATAAAGGTATTATAAATATAATTAATGTAATCAATATTAATGTAAATTTTTTTGTTTTCATTTGTTATTCTCCTTGTTTATTTCGTGTATAAATATCATACTCTATTTTTAGATAAATTTCAAGAAGATTTAAATTATTTTAAGAAAGGTGGAATTTTATGAAGAAATTTTTTAAAAATAAAAAAATAATTTGTATAATTATAATTATTTTTTTAATCGGATTGTATATTATTATAAATAAATTAACAAATAATTACAATGAAGAAATTATTACAGAAGAAAGTAATATAGAAGCAGAAGAAGATAATGAGATTGATGTGGTTACAGAAAGTTCTGAAAATTCAGAAGATGAAAATAGCGAAAATAGCGAAAGTGAAGAAGAGGATAAAAAAATATATGTATATGTAACAGGAGAAGTAAATAATCCTGGAGTAGTAATATTAAACAAAGGGAGTAGAATTACAGATGCAATAAATGCAGCTGGAGGGACAACAAGTAAGGCAAATACTACAAAAGTTAATTTAGTGTATATTTTGGAAGATGGAATGAAAGTCAATATTCCAAGTAAAGAAGAAGCAAACAATGGATCAAATTTTGAATATATAACGAAAGACTCCGGAGAGGGAGCAGGTGATTCTAATATATCTAATAGGAGTTCAAGTTCAGTTGAGTCATCAGATAGAGCAGAAGAAGTTGGCACTACCAAAAAAGAGCGTAGCTCTAGTATTGTTAATATTAATACAGCAACTCAAACAGAATTAGAAACATTACCCGGAATAGGTCCATCAACAGCTTTAAAAATAATAAATTATAGAAAAGAAAATGGCAAATTTTCAAATATTGAGGAATTAAAAAATGTTAATGGAATTGGAGACAGTAAATTCGAAACATTAAAAAAATATATAACAGTATAAGACCTATTTTATAAAATAGGTCTTAATTAAGTTTATTTAATTTCAGTTAAAATATTTGGGTTATTGGTAAAAGCTTTTAGCCAGGCATTTAAATCTTTCTGGTGCTTAAAAATTAAAACTTTTTCATCAGGAATATCTTGAAGAAATTCAAGAAGAATATGTCTTTTCTTTTTATTATAAGTAAGAACATATTTAACAAAGCTAGCATCTAGGCGTTCTTTGCAACCTGGAATTTCAGGACGCTCTGAATGCTTTGAATGAAAATATCTTTTAAGGATTCCAGAAAGGAGTTTTAAAGTAGAATAATCTAGCCAGATAATCAAATCGGCCCTCTCTAAACGTTCTTTCAAAGTTTTATTATAATTTCCATCAATAATCCACTTATCTTCTTTAGCTTTTTCAGAAATTATTTTATCTCGCTCTTGTTTATCAATTTCTTTCCAATTTGGATTAAAATTAATTGCATCAAGATGAACTGCAGGAAGACCTAATTCTTTTGAAAGAATTGTAGATAATGTACTTTTACCACTACCAGAACCTCCAATAATAGAAATACGATTATACATTATTACCTCCACTAAAAATTTGTATATATTTTACAGCAAATAAATGGAAAAATCAATAAGTTTATGATATATTAGAAATATAAAAATTGAAAGGAAAGTGAAACTAAATGAAATTAATATTAGCATCAGGTTCACCTAGAAGAAAAGAACTATTATCATTAATAACTTCGAATTTTGAAGTACAAGTAAGTGGAGCAGATGAAACATTAAAGGAAGGTTTAACTCCACAAGAACAAGTAGAAAGATTAGCATATAAAAAAGCAAAAGAGGTTTTTGAAAAAACTACAGGAGACAGAATAGTAATAGGATCAGATACAATAGTAACAAAAAACATGAAAATATATGGAAAACCTAAGGACAAAAAGCATGCAAAAGAAATGATAAAAGAGTTACTAGAAGGAGATAGAGTTCATAGCATAATAACAGGATTAAGCATTTTGATTGAAGAAAATGGAGAAAAGAAGGAATATAAAACTCATGATGAAATAAAAGTATATTTAAAAGAAATGACTGATGCAGAAATAGATAAGTGGATAGATTCTGGAAAAGCAATGGACAAAGCAGGAGCTTATGGAATTCAAAATGAATTTTGTGTATTTGTTGATAAAATTGATGGAAACTATAATAGTGCTGTAGGTCTTCCAATTCAAAAGGTTTATGATATTATAAAAAAGTATATTAATAAAATTGAGATAGAGGAGCAAGAAAAGAAAATGAAAGTTTTAGTTATATCAGATATCCATGGTTCAGGATATTATGCAGAAAGAATAAAAGAGATAAATGAAAGAGAACAACCAGACAAAATTATATTGTTAGGTGATATATATTATCATGGTCCAAGAAATGATTTAAGCCAAGAATACAACCCAATGAAAGTTGCAGCAATTTTAAATGGATTAAAAGATAAGCTTTTAGTGGTTAGAGGAAATTGTGATGCAGAAGTTGATGAAATGATTTCTGAATTTAAGTTTAATGATCATATATTAATGGAGATAAATGGCAAGAAGTGTTATTTTACTCATGGTCATAGATATAACATAGAAAACATACCTTATGAAGATTTTGATATTATGATGTATGGACATATTCATCAAGGATTTATTCAAAAGAAGGAAGATTTAATTTTTGCTAATCCGGGCTCTATTTCTCTTCCAAAGTGTAATACTGCTCATAGTTATATTATTTTTGATGAAAATATGATTACTTTAAAGGATGTTGATGGCAATGTATTGCAGGAGTTTGAGGTGTAAATTTAATAATTAATAAAGTTTTGTCGAAATTTATAATTTTCTACAAATTTCGACATCTTTTACTTTTTAAAAATGTTAATATAAACAAGGGGATGTTTATTATGAAAAAAAATAAAAAGAAAATTGTAGCAAGTATATTAATATTTGCAGTTATAGCAATAATGAGTGGGAATGCATATGGCCATTCTGGAAGAACGGATTCGAATGGAGGACATAAAGATAATCAAAACAAAAGTGGATTAGGAAGTTATCATTACCATTGTGGAGGGCATCCAGCACATTTACATACAAATGGAGTTTGTCCATATTCATCAAACTCATCAAGTTCTTCAAGCTCATCAAGTTCTTCAAATTCTTCGACTGGAACGAAGAAAAAGTCAACGAAAAAAGCAACTTCTGGGTCATCTAGTTCAACATCAAATAATGGAAGCAGTAAAGGTACAACAAGCACACAAAGTGAAACCAGTACACAGAGTGCGACAAGTACTACTGCTACAGAACCGGCTAAACCAACAATAATAGAAGTTACAGAGATAAAAATAAATGAAAAAGTGAAAGAATTAGAAATTGGAGAAAAACGAAATTTAACTGTTACAATAACTCCTGATAATGCATCAGATAAAGTTGTTGTATGGAAGTCAAGTGATGATTCGATTTTATCAATAACTCAAAATGGAGAAATTGAGGCTAAAAAAGCTGGTACAGTTGAAGTAAGTGCAACTGGTTCAAATAACAAAAGTGATACTATTTCGATAAAGGTAAAGGAACAGCCTAAAGTAATAGATAATACAGAAAATAATCAGAATACTGTGATGACAGTGGCTTCTACAAGTTCTGGTAATATGCCATCAAATACTTCTACTTCTTCTAGTGGAGAGGGTTCTAGTTCTGGCGCAGGTATAGGTCTTTTGGTATGGCTTGTTGGTTCATGTGGTGTTAGTTATTGGGCTTATAAAAAGTTTTTTTAAGAGATAGGTTGATGTGAGGGAGAAAAATGGAAATTAAACAAAGCAATGAAATAACTGTAAAAATCAAAGGGGATTTAATAGAATTTTATAAAACAGTTGAGAAAAAGGGATTCAAACTTGTTGATGAGTTTTCTATGGATGACACATATCTGATACCTACAAGTCTAGACGTAGATAATACTACAACTAGAGATATTTTATCAAAAGCAGTACTTGTTAGAGATATTCGAGGAAAAACAGCAAGAAGGACAACAAAGAAAATAACTTTTAAGATTAAAAATTTTGATACAAAAGGAAATATCTTAAATCAAGAATCAATTAACTGTGATATAGTAAATACAGAAGATGCAAAGAAGTTGTTACAAGTTCTAGGGTATAGAGAGATAATGAACATTAAGGAAGATGATAAGGTATATGAAAAGGATGGATTTGAGCTTGCAATAAAGGATATTAAAAATGCTGAGAAATTAATAGAGATTGAGACTGAGAATAATGAAGAGTTTAATACTATAGATAAGTTGATTCGAAAAGTTAATGAAATAGATATACCAATTTATAAAGATAATTATTTTGTAAAAAAGGCAGAGATTGAATTAAATAAGATATTGGAAAGATAGGATAGTGGAAAGATGAAGGTATTAACTATAAAACAGCCTTGGGCTACTTTGATAATGCAAGGGGATAAAAGATTTGAATTTAGGAGTTGGCGAACTAAATATAGAGGCGATTTGTTAATTCATGCTGGAAAAAGTATAGATAAAGAGGCTGTTAATAGGTTATCAGGTTATTTGCCTAGTGAGTTGCCTTTAGGAAAGATACTTGGTCAAGTTACTTTAGTTGATTGTATAAAGTGCGATGAAGATTTTAAAAATATGTGCTTAAGTGAGAGTGGAGATGTTTATGCTAAGAGTTCTTTTGATGAGAGCTTTGCTTGGAAATTAGATAATGTTGTTGTGTTTGATGAGCCAATTGATGCTAAAGGAAAATTAAGTTTGTGGGATTTTGAACTTTAAGATGCAAAATTAATATTTGACCTCATAACCCGAAGGTCGTAAGTTCGAGTCTTACCCCCGCAACCAAGAATTTAACTAGAGTCGCAAGAGATTGCAGACTCTTATTTTTTTGTCTCTGACATAATTTTGACGTAAATGGGGACGGCTTGGGGACAGGAACTTTTAGAAAGCCCATAAAATAGCATCAATCCTCATTTATAATCTAAAAAAAGCAATTTTTGAACTTATTGAAATCAAGAGTTTTAGCTGATAAGTATATTAGTTTTTATCTACTAATAAATTCTGCAAGACTATACCAGCACTTCTATTGTGAGAAGCAAGTGGATGCACATAGAAATTAAATGTCGTACTAATTTGTGCATGTCCTAATCTTGCAGCTACAACTGCTACATCAACATTTTGAGAAATAAGTAGAGTAGCATTTGTATGTCTGATACCATGAAAGTTCAAATAAGGTAGTCCTATCTTCTGAACAAATTTAACAAACCATTTACTTACCGTATCAGGATGCATAGGTTTGCCATTATCTTGTACAAATAACCTATTAGATTCTTCCCAGAATTCACCAAAAAGATCTTTTTGATCATTATACCATAATTTATATTCTTCAAGTATTTCAATGACAGAATCAGGTATAGAAATGTGTCTATAAGAACTAGGTGTTTTAGGCGTCTTGGTATAAACTCCTGTACTTGCTAAATATTGACTTGATTTATTTACGGATATTTCTTTGTTTTTGAAATCAATATTTTCCCAGTCTAGTCCCATTAATTCTCCTAACCTTACTCCAGTAAATACTGTAAGAATAATAGCAACCTTATATTTTATTTCGCTATCTTTAAGTTCATTTAATCCTTTTAGAAGAACTCTGCATTGTTCATCATCGTAGAATTTACGTTGTGCTTTTGGTGCTCTTGGTGGTTGAACTCTATCTGCAGGATTATAAGGTATTAGTTGCCAATATACAGCCTTGTGTAGCATTGCACTTATTAGTCTATGATGTTCTAGAATAGTCTTTTTAGATAATGGTTTCAAAGTACGCTCACCATTATTTTTAGCAAGTCTTTTAATTTGTGTATCTTGTTCTAGCATATCATAAAGTTTCATAAGATCTGTAGGTTTAATTTTTTCTAAAGTAAAAGAGCCTAAATATGGAAGAATTCTGCTTTCTAACATTCCAACATATCTGTTGTAAGTAGATGGCGCTAAATCCTTTGTACCATAATTTACTTGCCAAATATGATAGAATTCTTCAAAAGTTACTGGCTTTCCTTCAGGTACTAATCCACGATTAGCTTCTGTAACAAATTTTGCAAGTGCAATTTCAGCATCTTTACGAGTTCCATGGATAGTTTTTGTTCTTCTTGCTCTAGATCCATCAAGATTTTTACCAGTAGATACTACTAACCTATAAGTATTTTCACCTCTTTTTTCAATACTCCCAGCCATTGCCTTTTTCACCTCCTTTCAGGCATAACCATGGGTGAGAGTTTCATATTTAATTGAGATTATTATATATCAAAATATTGATGATTACTAGTGAATTTTACTTATTTTTCAGACATTACAAAGATTACAATAAGATTCATAAAAGAACTTATATAAAACAATAAAAAACTAGATAAAAAGTAATATAAATTTAATTTGTTTTATGCAATAATTGTCAAAATATTGATAATAAAGGAAAATTTTGGTATAATAAAGTCTGATATAATGGGGGTGAATTAATGAGTGTATCAGATGAATTATATTCCAAGCTAAATACATTACCGTGGCAAGCGTTATTTGAATATTCAACACGAAAAGGAATAAAAGAAGAAGATATTAAGAATAAAGACAAGTCTCAAATAATTAGAGAATTAGATAATAGACAATTAATTGTAAATGCGGAAATAGACAAATTAATTGAAGAATATATATATGGAGATAGAGTAACATTTTCATTGTGGCGTTTTGATGAAAATCTTTCTGATTCTGATATTGAGGTAATAAAAAAATTAGAAGGTAAAGAAATTAGGTGCGAAAATTCAGAGTTCAGAAAAGTAACTATTCAAAAAATAGATCAATTTGAAGATAGATTAGTCTTAATATATGTATATAGCAAAATTTACCATTATATTAATGAACAAGGAAAATCAGCTCAAGTATGGGAACAACACAAGGGGTGTTCATGGATTGGATTAGATAAAAGTTATGTTGCATATATTGTAAAACATGAAAAAATGACTAAAATATTTGCTGATTCTTTAACATATGAAATACACAAAAGCTTAACTGCTGTAAAACCTCCATATAGTGCTCTTGCAAGAATATTTAATGATAGTGTTATGAGTAAAATTGTGTTACAAGGAGCAGATGGAGAAAAAACAGCTATATCACGTTCACAAGGACTTACAGAACAGCAAAAAGAAGAAATGGATAGAATAAAAAAAGATAGATTCAATATGTCAGGAAGCTATATAACACCAATATATGATAAAACAACGGCAACAGTAAGGTATAATATAAAAAAAGGGAATATAGGAATACTAAAACATTTATCATCAAATGAATTGTTTGCATGGACAGAGGGGGCTATAAATATTATTTTTGAAGAGATAGACAATTTAAAAGGGAAAAATGCAAAAGATATATTTGATGAATTAGGATTTAAATTAAAATGGTCTTTATTATCAAAAGTTGAAGAAGAGAAAATGAATTGGATTTTAACACAAATAATTTCAGCTATTGGAACAGAAGAGAATATTATGGTTCCAGAAGATAAAAAAGATATACTTAATAAAAGTAGTTTGTTTATTAAGCTACCAAGACCATATTGCGAAAAATGTGAATCGTATGAAGTACCATTATGTAAGGAATGTAGAGCAGAAATACATTATGATTCGAATTTTTGTGAATGTGGAGCTCCTATATATGCTGTTTGCCAAGAAGGACATGATTTAAATATAAATAGTTATTGGTATATACCTACATCTAGTTGTATTAAAATGATAAATGATAATTTGTCAAAAGTATTTCCAAATATGGATTCAAAATATGCATTTTGTTTTATGGAGGATATGTTAATTATATCTTCATATGAAGAGGTTATTGGTGGGAAAATATTTTTTGATGACATTGAAGAATTTAAACTTGAGAATTTTACTGATAGTGACGAACTGAATGACTTTGCGGCTGATATGAAAGAAAAATGTGGTACTACATGTTCTTTTGATAAAATCGAGAAATGTTTAAATGATAAACAACAAATATGTCTACCTAAATTATTTTATGGAATTATACCTGGATTTATACCTCAACCACATAAAGGTGGTGAATATGGTGATGTATCTGGAACAATAAATGCAAATGGTAAAACATATGAGATGAAAGGAATTATTAAGGCAAATTCTTCAAAGAGTAAAAATAAAAAGAATATAAGATTATTATCTACATCTAAACAAGGAGAAGAAATAATTAGACAATTTGTAGAACAAGGAATTAACGATCATAGATGTGAGATCATAATGGTGGTGGCTCCACAATATATTGATAATTCTTTTAAGGGAACATTAAGACTATTAGCTAAGATATCAAATAAAAAAGTAGTATTTGTAGAATTAAAACAAATTTGTAAATTACTAAAAAAAGGTGAAATAAAATAGTAGAGTATAAATTCTACTATTTTATTTTAGAAAATTATTTTCTTCGTTATAGTATCTTTGATATTTCATATGTATTATTGGTTGTACAGAATCTTTATTATCTGAATTGACTGAAACATGAGCAGGTATAAATCTAGGGTTTGGAATATATGGCTCATCTCTCCTTTGAATAATAGGATATTGTAAAGTATATTGTACTTTAACAGGCATTTTGTTGGGATTTGTATATTGTTCCCTTAGCCATTTTTTAAAATTTTCCACTCCATCCTTTCCAAAATCATAATTAAACATAATTTGATTTTCAGATCCACCTTGAAACTGACCATACTCTATATTAGTAGTATAATCAGTCCATCTAAAATGTGTACACATCATTTTATCATATAACCCTCCGATATTTTCACAAAACTTATTATATTGAAAATAATAATAAGTTTTAGTCAAATCGTCGAAGTACCATTCTTCGTCGCCTGTTAAAATATCCATACCGATTCTTTTTTCAGTTATATTTTTGTCATATAATATAGAGTCTCTTACAGCTATTTTGCCAAAATTATCGATTGAATTACAAAAATGTTGACTTACTTCTTTATTATTAGTGTTTGATAAAAAATCAAAACCGCCTAAAAATGGTTCTCTTAATTCCATAAATAATCCTTCCTTAGATTGTTTCATTTAAAAGCCATTGAACTAATGATGAATAAGTTATTTCTTCCATATATCGTTCCATCATTTCATCAGAATCTTTAACTTCAAAAATTGATTGCCTAATTCTATTATTAGCTATTCCTTCGTGGCTATACAAACATCTTATATTATAAAAACGATTTACAAAATCTTCGGTTATTATTTCTTTTTTGAAAATATATGTCAGTAGAATATGAATTCTTTTTTTCTTAGAAATCCTTTGACTTTGATATTTTTTTTTGTAGAAATCATTGGCCAAATTTTCTAAAGCTATTGTATAATAGGTAATAGCTTTTCCATAATCAGAGTTTAAACCTTCAATATAAGCTTGACATGACATCAAAAACAAATTTTGTTTTTCATAATCTAATTTATAAAATTTTTCTATTAAATCCTGTGTATCGTTTGGTATTCCGTTATAGTCTTCCGTAATTATTTTATTTCTCTCTAATTGAATAAATGTGCCTGGATGAGTTGTATCTAATTTATACATATATTTTGTATTAGAAATAGGGTAACTAAAAAATTTTCCATTAGTTATATATGAGTTGAAGGAACATCTTAAAAACAATTGAATTAGATTTAATAATATTTCTCTATCAATATATAAACTTTCGATACATGGTAATTTATATTTTATATTAGGTAATATTATCTTTTTATATTGTGTTTGCATTTTTATAATTTTTGGAGTGCTAATATTGGTTATATTAGTGCCTCCATCAATTAAAACTTTTCCTAAGTCATAGAAACCAACTATATTACCTTTTTTTAATTGAACTGCTTCTAAAAAATAATTATTAATATATTTACATTCGTTTATATTATCTACAATATAAAGAATTTCTTTATAGATTAAATCATTAATTGTATTAATTATATTGATATAGTTATTTGCATCTTCATTTTCGTTCTTCGTTTTCATATATGTAATAATAGATATATTGTTGAAGTCTGTAACATCATAGCATATATGACTAATAAATAATTTTAAAATTTTATTTGGAAATTCCTTAAATATTTCTAAATTAACATTAGGTAAGTCATTAATAATTATACTTAAATAATGTTTGTTACCGTTTTCAGAAAAATACTCCCAACTTGTATCTGAATTAGAAATGTAATCAATCACTTTTCTTAAAGCGCATAACTGATATGTATTCATATTAATACATATTTGCTTTTCTTCAGATTTCAAAAAATATTTTTCTTCATTCCAATTATAATTCATGTTTACTCCTTATTTTTTGCTCTATTTTTATAAACATTAGCTTTATTCTTACACTGAGGAGTATGATATTCAGCTTTCGGATTAACAGCAAGAAAAGCCTTGTTACAGAATTTACATGTCTTTAATAGATTAATATCTTTAGCTACAGTTTTAGCAAAGTAATAATCGATATATTGTTTTAAACAAGTGATTTGAAATTCTACGTATAAAGTTTCTTTTCTAGACAAACTTATTTTAACATTGTTAATTTCAAATTGTTTTAATAATTCATCTATATTGTAATTATCTTCATTAGAGATATTATTTAATAAACTATATAAGTATTTAGCACATTGAATAAACATGACTAAAGGTTCACAATATAAATTAGATCCTGATAATAATTTATTTACATCAGACAAAATGTATTTCTCCATGGCAGGAGTTTCTGCTAATTTAGTTACTTCATTAATTAATTCTTTTATCTGACTATCATCACAAGTAGGGAAGAATAATTTAAAATATTTCTTTCTATCTACTACTGTTGTTAAATCAGAATTTCCAATATAGTTAAAATCTTTTAAAACTATTTTATCATCTAAGAAAAAGTATTTATTTAAAGGTAAATCGTTTATTAATCCTAATGTAGAATATTTATTTACAAAGTCTAAAATACTTTTTTCTATATCGTTCTCATTATAAAAAGCTAATTTACCAATATTTAATAAATCTATTAAAATAGATTCTTCAAAGTCTTTTTCTATATCGATTAATGGAGCACCACTAGTGTGTTTTTTATTTATACTATCTGGAACTATATATTTAGTTTTGCATATTTCTTTAATTTCATATTTAGCAAATTTAAAAATATTTTTTCCTTCAAATGCACTAAAATTAAGGCTCATACGAATACCTCCTAAAAATTTATAAAAAAATCATTGTAAGTCCTTAACAAATAGAATCACTTACTGGTGTAATTTTCACAAGTAAGCGGTTATTGCATAAAATCAATTACAGAGACGAAATCTAATCAGGACTTGACTTTTCAGTAAAATTACAGTACAAAACAAGTAATTGATTACTTGCAATAATAGCTTACCATACAAAAGATAAGTTGTCAACAAAGAAGATAAAATTTCAAAAGAAAGGAGGAATGTATATGGAATTTCAGGAAGTCAAAAGAATAACTCTAACAATGAGAGAAGCAGCAGACTATTTAGGAATATCATATTGGTTAATTAATCAACTGGTTAAGAAAAAACAAATACCATATTCAAAAATAGGCGGCAAGTTCTTGTTTAGAGTAAAAGCACTGGATGAATATCTATGTGAAAAAGAACGAGCTTCAGTAAGATAGCAAAGGAGGAAGAAAAATGGTTGAAGTTCATTGGTTTAAGATACAGGCAGATATATTTGACAATGAAAAAATTAAAAAATTACTTAATAGTAGGGATGGGGACACCTATTGTAGAGTATGGTTTCAACTATTAGCATTAGCTGCAAAGTGTAATGCACATGGAGCAGTTCTACTTGGTGAGAATATTACAATAACAATAGATGATCTTGCAAGAATTATGAACAAAACAGTAAACAAACTAACAACGATTATGCAACAACTAGTGAATCTTCACATGATATTCGTAGAAGATGAAACAATCTATATTAAAAATTGGGATGTTTACCAAAATCTTGATAAGCTCGAAAAAATCAAGGAAGACAACAGGAAAAGACAGCGAAGATTTAGAGATAAACAAATGATAAATAACGTTAGATAACGCAGAAGATAAGAATAGAGAAGAAAAGATTAGAATAGAAAATGATAGTGGTTTTAAAGACTAAAAAGCAATTTTTAATTATGAAAGGAGAAATTTATATGATAAGTACAAGAACAATTAAAAGAGAAAAATGTAAATTCTGTGGAAAGGAATTAGAACAAAAGACAATGAGTTTTATAGTAGGAGATAGAGAGTTCGTTCTATCAGGAGAACCTGTAAGATGTGACTGTATGAAAGCAAAGATATATTGGAAAAAGGTTGATGATAGAAGAGCTGCAATAGAATATAAAAGGGAGTATAACAGAAAGATGATGCTAAGAAAAAGATATTACTTAAATAGCAAAATGAACAAAAGATTAATGGAATATAATTTTGATAATTATATGACTAATAATGACAATAGAATGGCTTATGAAAAGTCAAAAAGGTACGCAGAGAATTTTGTAAAAGGTGATAATAAAGGAAGCTTATTTATAACTGGAGGAGTTGGAACAGGTAAAACACATTTAGCAGCTAGTATTGCAAATTACTTAATAGAAAATGAAATACCAGTTATATTTGGAACACTAATAACTTTACTAAATGATATAAAGGATACTTACAAAATTGATGGCAATTGTGAGAGTGATGTTATTGAAAAATATTCAAAAATACCAATGTTAATAATTGATGATTTAGGTAAAGAAAGACCTAGTGAATGGACATTAGAAAAATTATTTACGATAGTAAATAATAGATATGAGAACAATTTACCAATAATAATTACAACAAATTATAACAAGGAAAAGTTAAGAAAAAGACTTTTATGTAATAACAATGAAGAAATAGTAGACTCAATAATATCAAGACTTTATGAAATGTGTAGAGGAATAATCATCTTTGGAAAAGACAAAAGAAAAGAGTTAGTATAAGTCGGCAAACTAAAATACTAACCCAAATGTTTATAAATATATTTTAATATAAAATTTTAGAAAAGTAAATAAAAAGGAAGAAAGTTATGGATATAACTTATAAAAAAGTAGGAGATTATTATTATCCTGAATTGGAATTACCAAAAAAATATAAGGATTTTAGATTAGATAAATATGGAAGGTTAAGACTTAATTATTTAAAGGAAAATAAGCATATACAATATGAAATTATGAAGTGTGAAGATACTTTAATAGATCATTTAAAAGAAGTACAAGAGTTAGCTAATAAAAGATACAATCAGCTTATGGAAGAGTTTAAAAAGAGAGAAAATATTACTGAAGAATTAAAACAAAAAGACCAAATGAAGTGGGTAGGACTAATGAATAATATAAGCAATTTTGTAGATGAAATTGTACTAAAAGAATGCATTTATGATGATTAAACTTAAGGAATAATGCCTGAATTTTTGAAAAGGATTTGGGCATTTCCTTCCATATTTTAGTTATAAGTTATGTATCAGCAAGCAATGAATTTCTGTAGCTCGAAATTCAAAATGGGGAAATTCCCCAAGCCCCTTTTTATTTTTAGAAAGGAGAAAATTATGGCTACAACAAAAATATGGAAAGTAGAAAAAAGATTAGATCATGTGATCAATTATACAACAAATGAAGAAAAAACAAAAAATGATTATTTAGAAAATGGAGTAGATGATTACGATAGCATAAGACAAGTAATGATGTATGCGACTAACGCAGGTAAAACAGAAAAACAATTTTATACAACAGGCATAAATTGTGACGTTGATTCTGCAGTAGAAGAAATGAGAGATGCAAAAGATTTCTGGCACAAAACAGATGGAATATTAGCATTTAATGCAGAGCAATCTTTTAAAGAAAACGAAGTTACACCAGAAATTGCTCATGAAATTGGAGTAAGACTTGCACAAGAAATGTGGGGAGATAGATTTCAAGTTGTTGTATCTACCCATTTAAATACAGATCATATTCATAATCATTTTGTAATTAATTCTTTTTCATTTAAAGATGGATATAAGTATTATAGTAATTTTGAAAATACTGCATTATTAAGAAAAACATCAGATGAACTTTGTGAGGAATATGGATTAAGTGTATTAGAAGAAAAGAAATGTAAATCTGGAATCAATTTTGAAAACTTTTATAAAAAGCATATACAAGAAAGTGATTATCATAAAGAAGTTAAAGAAGATTTAGATTATGCAATTAAAAATTCTTATACAACAAAAGACTTTCACAAAATATTAGAATCAATGGGATATAACTATTATTATAGAGCAGGCAAATTATCTGTGAGGAGAGAACTTTATAAAAGAAATATAAGAGTTGAAAGAACATTTGGAGAAGAATATTCTGTTGATAATATTAAAAATAGAATTCTTAAAAATGATTATGTTTGAATACCAGATATAGTTCCTTATAGACTCACAAAAGCAAAGTATTATTCAAGTAGATTTAATGTAAAGAAAAAATATAAGCCTAAAGGAATAATTGCCCTATATTACTATTATAAGTTTTTATTAGGATTTCATAAAAAGAATAATATAGAGTACAAGCTAACACCAGAAATGCAAAAGGCTATTAAGAAAATGGATTTCTACTCAGAACAAATTAGATTTATGTGCAAATATAAATTAGAAACAACAGATTCAGTAGATGAATTAAAAACTAAGAAACTCCGAGAAAAACAAATAATTCTTAATAAAAGAAATAAGTTATATTATCACAGAAATAAATGCAGCAACAAAGAAGATAAAGATGCTATTACTAAAGATATTATTATTGTTACTGATATGCTGAAAAAGGTTAAGAAAGAAATAAAACTTTGTGATGTAATTTATAATAATGTTCCAGAAATGAAACAGCAGATTAAAGAAGTAGAAGATAAGGAACAAGAAAAAGAACAAAGACAAAAGAGAAAAACTATAAAATATCAAAGATAAAACAAAAACTATTCAACCAAATTAGTATTAAATTAAATACTAATTTGGTTGACAAATAAGAACTAATATGATAGTATAATAAAAAGTTTTTTGGGGGAAAATAAAGTGTTTGATTTGGAGATATTTACAAATGATAAGTATAAATTATTAAAATGGATTGCAGAAAATGAAGTGGAATATAAGAAAGGGAAATATCTGTCTGCGAGTCAACAGGAAATTGCAGAAACATTGCATTATTCTAAAAGTAAAACGAATAAATATGTAAATGAATTAATTGAGTTTAATTTTATTGAGAGATATAAGAAAAATGGAAAATATTCAGTTACAAAGCAAGGTTATGATGCTATAAAAAGAATTGGAAATATGGAGGAAAATTCAAAATGAATGAAACATCAATTATAAATTATCCAGGAAGTAAAAAGAAATTACTGGATTTTATATATACAAATACTTATAAATATATAGACAAAAATAAATATGTACTAGATATTTTTTCTGGTACAGGATGTGTTGGCAATATGTTTGCATGTAATGGATATAAAGTTATTAGTAATGATGCAGAAAAATATTCATATTATATATCTAATGCACTTATATGTAGCCCAAAAGAGAATATAAATATAGAAAAAATAAAGAAAGAATATAGTATAAATGTTAAGAGATTGATGAAACATTTTAGTGAAGAAATAATTGAAGAAGAAAGACTACTAAAAGAAAAATCAGATAAAATTGAAAATTTTGATAATAAATTAATAAAAATATGGAACATTAATATAAATAATACATACAAAATTGAAGATTTTGAGATTACAGGAATTGAAGATTTAAATATAAATATTAATAAAATACCATTTTGCTTATTCTCATTATATTTTTCAGGTTATTATTTTGGATTGAAACAAAGTATTGAAATTGATTCAATTAGATATGCAATTGAAAAATGTGATAAAGAAAATTCTATACTATATACGGCTTTATATTATGCAATGAAAGAATCTGTATTTGCTAAGGATGGGCATATGGCACAACCATTAAATCATGCAAAGAATGCAAAAAAATTATTTTATGTAAGGAATAAAAGTATATCTGAAATATTTTTTAACAAATTGAAAGATTTAGAATATAAAAATATTTCTATTGATAATAAAGAATGTAATAGAACTTTTAATTATAAATTAGATGAAATTTTAATGGATGACTTTATAAAGGAAAATGTAGGATTTATATATGCAGATCCTCCTTATACTGATATGCAATATTCTAGATATTTTCATTTGTTAAATACGATTTCTGATTATTATTATCCATTACTAACAATAAAAGATGGAAAAATTACTTCTGGACTATACACAGAAAATAGATTTCAATCACCTTTGAGCAACAAGAGATTTGCTTTATCTCAAATTGAAATGTTAATAGACTTTTCAAGTAAAAATAATATAAATTTGGCTGTGAGTTATGCATATCCAAAGGATTTGAAGACTCAAAAAAGCAATAGATATACAATGGATATTAATGATTTAATACTAAAAATGAAACAATATTATAAAAAGGTTGAAGTTATAAAAGAAGAATATTCTCATTCTAATAATAGAAATAGTATAAGGAAAGATGTTTATGAATACTTAGTTATAGGGTATACTCAAAAAAAATATAAAATTGATAATAATATACAAAAAAAGGTAGAAAAATTTAAAGATGAGATATCTACTATGATAGCAACAAATAAAAATGATTTATATAATTCTATGCTTTATTGGTCTCAAAAGCCATATAATGTATGTAACAAAATAATTGAAGAGTTTTCAGAAGAAAATGAAATAATTATGGATCCTTTTATGGGATCTGGGGTTACAATTATAGAATCAATGAATAAAATGTATAAAAGGAATGCTATAGGTGTTGATATAAATGATGTTCCAATATTTTTATGTGATACTGTTTTAAAAAAATATGATATTGAATTATTAGAAAATGAGATAGAAAAACTATTGGAAGAAATAAATCAAATAGAACAAGAATATAACACTAAGTGTATAAAGTGTGGAGATGAAGGAATAATAGAAAAAGTATTATTTGATAGAATTCCTACTAATAAAATTAAGGAAATAACATATTCTTGTAAATGCAGTTGTAAAAAAATAATGAAAGCACCAGATGAAACAGATATTAAGAATTTTAATAAAACAAGGAAAAGTGTTTCTATAATGAATAAAAAGCTTATTGAGAATTCAAGAATTGCAGTAAGAAAAGATGAAAACATTAAAGAACTCTTTACTAATAGAAACTTTTGTGTATTGGATCAAATAAATTATAATATTCAAAAGATAAAAAATCAAGGAATTAAACAAATTATAAATTATGCGTACTTATCTATTATTCATAAATCGAAAATTGTAGATAAAAAATTTAGCTCGCAGTGGCCTATGTGGATTCCAAAAGAAAACTGTGTTGAACGC
The DNA here is from genome assembly GCA_928721565.1 of uncultured Clostridia bacterium. GTDB lineage: Bacteria > Bacillota > Clostridia > TANB77 > CAG-508 > CAG-269. The sequence goes on along the minus strand of OV788638.1, from coordinate 446,441 downwards.
AATGCTGTTGAATTATTTAAAAAATCATTAGATCAAATAAAAAAAGCATTAATATATGCTGATAAAAATTATTTTTTAGATAGTAATGTTAAAAAGTTTTCTGAACTAAATGATAGTAAATATTTGTTAATCAAAGATGGAATACAAAACATTTCTAATGAATATATACCAGATAATTCTGTTGACTTAATTATTACTGATCCTCCATACATGGGACAAGTTGCTTATTCAGAATATATGCAATTATATGAATCATTTTTAAATACTAAAATTGATTATTTAAACGAGATTGTTATCAGTAATGCTCCAGAAAGAAATAAAAATGAAGTAACATATTGGAAAATGCTTTCAGAAGGATTTCAAAATATAAGTAGAGTAATGAAAAATGAAAGTTTATTATTTATGTATTTTCATGATTCTAATCTTTCAGTTTGGGATAAACTTATAGATATTTTACAAAATAATGATTTAGCATTTATTTCTTCAGTGCATGTTAATAAATCTAAATTAACATTAAAGAGTATTATAGATCCTAAGAAAACAATGAATGGAGATGCATTATTAATATTTCAAAAAATAGATAATAATAAATGGAAGCAAAACGAAAAAGATTTAGAAACTATAATTGATGAAATAAAGATTAAAGCTGAGAAAATGATAGAAAAATCTAAAAAAAAGAAATTATCCTCTGCAGAGTTATATGATAATGGAATACTAGAGCTTATTATTAAAAATGATTACCTACATACTTTGGCAAAGAATTATAAAGATTTATTAGATGTTTTTGAGAAATTTTTAATTTGGGATAAAGATAGCATGAAATGGAAAAAAGAAGATGAATAATCTTCTTTTTTTAATATATTCTTTTAAAAGACTTCATACTTTTTATATCGGAAAATGTAAGATTTATTTGAAGTCTTCTAATTTCTTTTCCTTGTTTTTTTAAGCTTTCAATTTTTTTGTTTAGTTTTTCTTTTAATCTAGTTACAGCATCTTCTGGAGAAACTGAATAAATTTCTTCTACTTTCATTTCATATTTATTTACCACAGCTAAAATCATTGCTTTGTCAGTTAAGTATTTGTTTAAAACATTTTCTGATATATCTTGGAAATTCCAATTTCTTGTTTTATAAACTTTATATTCAAAAGTATTTCCTGAAAGATCTATTGCATCATATGAACCTAATCTTCCTCCTTGTTCGGCATTAACTTTGTGATTCAATTCTAATGCGACTAGCAGTTCCCATATTTTATTACTAGTAAGAATTTTTTCTATGTCAGTAATATTTTCAAGTTCCTCAGATATACCAGAGATTCCATATAAAAGATGTTGAAAATTACCTTTATAATCCAAATGCTCATCAGTATTAACAAATTGTGGAGTATACCCAAGCCTGCTTAATTGAGAAGGTGAAACATTGATCATCTTTCTAGTGTTTTCTATTTTTTTAGTGGCTTCCTTTAAATAATTAGATATTTCAGTTCCAGGAATTTCAAAAAACCAATCCATTAAACCAGGATATTTAAAATCTTGATCATTTATATGAGCAAATACAACGGTACAACTTTTTAAATGTTCTATAGTATTGTCAGAGTAATCATTAAAAGTCCAACTGTGATTTGAACTAGTTTCTTTAAAATGTTTATATTCATATTCTTGATTTGTAATTGGATCTCTAGCATCTCTTGAGCCAGAATGACCAGGGATAGGTGTATGGTTTAATTGATTAGCAATTATAATTTCGTAAAACTTTGAATTGGAAAAAATATCGTTAACACCATAGTCTTTAAGAAAGATATGTTGTATATCTTTCAATTTATTAATTAACGGGTAAATTTTTTCTTTATTATAAATCTTTTTCATAAAATCACTCCTCAAAAATAAATAATTTGTATATTTCTACATTTAATGCTTTAGATAATTTGTCGATATTATTAAGAGATATGCTACGCAAGCCTCTTTCAATATCACTGATATATGTTCTATGTAATCCTGTTAATTCTCCTAATTTTTCTTGGGATAATTTGGATTTCAATCTGTATTTTTTGACATTTTTCCCGAATAAATTACAAATTTCCATATTTTTCACCTCGTAACTTATTGTATACAAAAAACACAAATATTTCTACAGACAATAAGTTACATTCATGAATACAATCATAATAGATTGCAGAAGGTTTAAAACAGTGTTATAATTATACAAGAAAAGAGGGATAGAAATGATAATTCAAAAAAATAAGATATTAAAGAAAATAGATTTTAAAAATGAAAAAGAACTACAAACTTATGTCGAACATAACATGAAATCAATATTAGGATATAAATTTATTGCAACAGAATTCAGTGTTGATAATTGTAGAATAGATTCATTGGGATATGATGAAGAAAACAAAACTTTTATAATTGTAGAATACAAAAATATAAAAAATAACAGTTTAGTTGATCAAGGATATTCATATTTAGCACTTATGTTAAAAAGGAAAGAAGCATTTGTTTTAAAGTATAATAATGTAACAAAGTCAACTTACGAAATAAAAGATATAGACTGGTCACAAGCGAGAATTGTATTTATTTCACCTTTCTTTTCAGAAAGACAGATTAATGCAACCGAATTTGAAGGTATGCCATTTGACTTAATTAAAGCTGTGAAATATGAAAATGATATAGTTGAATTTGATAAATTATCAAAGAATCCAAATTTGAAAGAAGAATATACACCTAAAAATGAAAAAATCAAGGATGTTATTAAAGAAATTAAAGTTTATACAGAAGATTATCATCTAAATAAAACAACAGAGAAAATTAAAGAATTATATGAAATATTAAAAAATGAAATATTAAATCTTGGAGATATAGATATAGAATATAAGAAGTTTTATATTGCTTTTAAGGGAACTACTAACATTGTTGATGCCGAAATATATAATTCAAAAATAAAGCTATTTATAAATATGAAAAAAGGTACATTAATTGATCAACTAGATTTAACTTTAGATATGTCAAAAGTTGGACATCATGCAAATGGGGATTATGCAATAGAAATTACCTCTGAAGAAGATATAGATAACGCGATTCCTTTAGTAAAACAATCCTTAAAAATTAATAAAAAATAGAAATAGATACATAAGATAAGCAAAGTAATTGAGTAAATAGATGTTTACAAAATTATTTTGCTTTTTTATTAAATTATAGTAGGGAGGAAGAAAGTAAATTGAAAGATATTTCAAAAATTTTAAAAATATTTAAACTTAGAGAAATAATTGAAACTATATTATTAATAGTTATTGGTTATTTATTAATAGATATGTTTAATGTTCCAACATTTTTGATAGAAAAATATGAAACAAGCATTATTATTGCTTTAATAATAATTACAATATTTCTAATTTTAAATAAAAAGATTATAAGCTTAATAAAAATTAATGTATTCAATTATTTGGATTTAATACTAGTATCGGAGCTAATATCTACAACATTATATATCTTTTTTAGCAGATTTATTTTATATAGTAGTTTCAAACTAACTATATGTATATTAATAGAATTAATAGTAATATTTATAATAATAATTAGACTTTTGATACTATTTATATTGGATAATAAAATAAAAGAAGAAAGACAATTTAATGTATATGATATTAGAAAACTATATAAAAATGAAATAGATAATAATAATGATTTAATTTTCTTAGAAGAAAAAGATGTAGATTATGATTTATTAAAAAGAAATAAAATTATAGGGGACTTATTTAATAGCATTAATTATTGTAAAAATAAAGAAAGATTTATAATCTCATTAACAGGACCATGGGGCTCAGGAAAAACAACCATATTAAATATAATAAAAAAGCAATTAAACAATGAAAACATTATTGTTGTTGACAATTTTGAGACATGGAAGTACAGTAATGATAAAGCCTTGATCTATGGCATGTTTGATGAAATAATAAAAGCAATAGGTATAAATTTTAGTACATTAGAAATAAAAAGATTTGTAAATAGTTGCATAGCAATTGTTTCAGAAAAAACAGACATAAATATAGGACTATTTTCATTAGATTATAAAATAATAAATAAAATTAAACTAATGATAGGTGAGTATTTAGAAAAGAATGATAAACGAGTTGTATTTATTATAGATAATCTTGAAAGGACAAATGAAAATAACATTTTAGTGATATTAAAAACTATTTCAACAATATTAAATATAGACAGATTTATATATGTTTTGAGTTATGATGAAAATGAAATGAAAGATATATTTGATAATAAATTACATATTAATTATGACTATATGGAAAAGGTAGTACAATTACCTCTAGCTGTACCAGAAATTAATCAAGAAGATATTGATGAGATTTGTACAACTTGCTTAAAAAATTTATTAATACATTATGGAATTAATGAAAGTGAAATAGAAAAATACACAACAGCAATAAATTTATTTAATAAAAATATAAAAGATCTCAGATCTTTTAAAAGGAAAATAAATTCAATATGTAATTGTTGTTTCTTTGGTGATAATTATTTGAATAAAGCAGACTATTTCTTAGTGGAATTGATTAGACATGAAAATTTAACACTATATAACGACATAAGAAAAAACTATGAATATTATGTATCTGAAGATTATGCGGCAATATACGGTTATTTAAAAGATAGTGCTAAGGAATATAATGAAAAAGCTACACAATATTTTGATAAATTATTTGAAAAAGATAAGAATGTAGAATATAAAGATATATTATGCTTATTATTTCCTAACGTAGAAAAATATGATAAAGCATATAGAGCATATCGAAACACAGTTGAATTTTTAAATGAATCTGGATATATTATTGAAAAAGATAAAGAAAAATACAAGCAGTCTTTGATTGAAAGAAGAATATATAATGCTAAATTTTTTGATTTGTATTTTATTAAACAAGAAAATGACTTTATAAAAATTGATACAAAGATAAAAGAGTTCATTAGATGGAATAATAGTAATTACATTGATATAGATAATGGTGAAGATTTAGAATTAATGCAGATTAAATTGTCAGAGATATTATTCATGTATAAGGGGATAGGGCAAAAATTTGTAATTGAAACATTAGAACTATACTGTAAAGATATTGAAGAGAATAAGGTGCTTATTTTAACAAAATTGATAGCGTCGCAAAAATATATGGACAATACACCTATATTTTTAGGATTAAATGCAAATGACAGATTAGAAATTGTTTGTGCAGAAATAATGAAATCTCTATCAGAAAAAGAATTAGAGAAAATAAAATTAATAATTGAGAATAACTATAAAAATATGTATTTTATAGGGGGAATAATTAATTGGCTAAAAAAGGAAAATAACTCATTCAATCAAAATTATAATGAAAAATTATATAACGAACTAAATGAAAGCTACGAGAAACTAATTTCAAATGTTACTACTAAAAATATAAATATGTATAGCAATAAAAACTATTCAAGATATAATATTTATAGTTTTATAAACAGTGAAGAAAGTAAAAATCAAATGAAATATATTAATAAAAATAACATATTTGCTTTTTTGGCAGATATGATATCTGGTTCTGTTGGAACGGGCGGATATGGATATTCAATAAACCTAGATACATTTAATAAATTAAGTTCATTTGAAATAGTTGACTCGATATTATCTAATATTGAAGATAAAAATTTAGATGAAATAGAAATATTTATAAAAGAAGTATATAACAAGTCAAAAGATATAAAACAAGAAGGTTCATTACATGAAAAAGCTATATATAGTAATAAATTTATTGATCTAAGAAATATAGAAATAAAAGAGAGCGAAGAATAATATGGAAATAATTAAATATGACTATAATTCGAAAATTAAATACTCGCGTTTTATAAGAAAATATAATAGATCAAAATGCATGAATACATTGAATAGTCAAACAATTTCAAAAGGAAAGAAGATATATTTGATAATAGAAAAATCTTTTTTTCAAAACTATAAAATAATAGGATATGCAATAATTTATGAGGACTTACATGCAATTTGCTATGTGAATGATGTAAATCAAAAATATGATAATGATTTTAAAACTATTTTTATTTCTGACTTTATGATAGACTTGCCATATCGTAATCAGGGATTTGGGAAATATTTAGAGAATTATATTGTTAATGAAGTATACAAAGATAAAGATATTATTTTACAACCTGATGGGGATGGAAATTGGTTTTGGAAAAAATTTGGATTTAATCCAGATAATATCTCTAAGCATCTAACATTAATATTAAAGAAATGATGATTGTTAATAGCATGGATAAAATCTGGAAGAAAAGGAAGTGATTTTTTGAGTGATAAAATTGAATATGATACTATTTTATCTTTGGCTAGAAAAAGCAATTTTAAAAAGATAATGATTATAAGAGATAGTTGGAATACTGGAAATTGGTGCATTGTTAATTCAATAGAAATTAAACCTGATGGAGAACATTGCAAACCTTATGGATATATTAAATATGCAAATGGAAATACTTTTAATGGATATCTTCCAGCTGATAATACATATTCTTGGAAATTGATAAAAGTATTAGATGAAGATATGAAAGTAATTAAATAAAAATACAAAATGAGAGGAGATAGTTTGTCTATCTCCTCAATGTATTATTGATTATTTCAGAATTATTTATCAAAACACCCCATAACTAACTGAGAACCATCTACAAAGCCGTTCCTATAATATTTCTCATTCCAGTAGCAAAGATAGTCCATAAAATTTTTATCGAGTTGATCTAATTGTTTCTGAACATATTTCTTATTTTGTTTTGGTATATTATTCAAAATCTTTTCAGCCAATTCATCAAAATAAATATAATATTTTTTATCTTGGGGAGTCATATTACAAAATGCAGTTTCCTCCCTAAATTCTAACCATTCCTTAATAATATCATCATTAACCTCTCTAAAATTATTCATAAAAAAACCTCCAAATTATATAAAAATCAAAATGTCCCCAATTTGCAAATGTATATTTGAACATCTTGTGCGACAAGAGATTCAAAATCTTGGGGACAGAAAGGGGACAAAAGCCCTCAAAAATGCCCTAAAATCACACAAGAGTTCATTAAAAGAAAAGTGCTATAAACACTTATATTTCAATAAAAACTAAACATTTCAATAAACTTCAAAAATGGCTAATTGAATTCTTATAACCCGAAGGCCTTAGGTTCGAATTTTATTTACTTAATCAATTAAATAATTACTAGAAGTATGATAGAATTAGTGATTTTATATGTGCATTATTAATCTAAAGATATTAAAGACGAATATAAATCATTATTTAAAGAAGAGGAAAATCAACTAAAATCATCAGAAAAGAATACAAGAAATATGAGGAGGAAAATAAAAGCATGACAAAGTTGAAAATTTTATAAAAAAATGTTGCAATTTGGTAAAATTTGTAATATACTCTTTTTGTAATTATATAAAAGGAGGGATTAAAATGGCTCATTATCAAACAATGACATCAGATAAAAATAAAGACACAGCACTAATAATGTGCATATTTGGAGGATGGTTTGGTTTACATCAATATTATGTTGGAAATATAGGAAAGGGGTTATTATATACATTTACTTTTGGGATATGTATGATTGGGTGGTTTTTAGACACAATAAAGATACTGCTAGGAAGCTTTAAAGATAATGTAGGAGCACCACTAAGAGCAAACAAAAAACAAAATAGTTAAGAAACAGAATTAATTTAAATATATTAAGAATGTAAACGTGAATACTTATTAACTGTATATATTGGCTTTATAAAAACGCTAGTTATAATTATAAAGCATTATTAAATTATTCGCATTAGAAAATGGTTTTTCTTAATTTGCTTTTTGCTATACTTTCTTGTTCTTCTTTTATTAACCCTTCATATTCTTCTCGTATAGCATCTGGAGTATTTTCTTTTAACTTTGTCCTATTTCCATTTTTATCTTCTTCATCAGATAACCACCTTAACCATATTGGATTTAATATCATTTAACATCATTCCTTTCATTACTTATTTTATCATGTTTTTTTAAACTATTAAATACTTTTTATTATATTGATATTTTAATATACATCCCTCAAAAAACAAAACAAATAAAATAAATAACTCATTGAACAACAACTCAAAAATATGATATAATACAAAGAAAACAAAGGAGGAGATACAAATGTGTACAGCAGCAACATACAAAACAGAAGACTTCTATTTTGGAAGAACACTAGACTATGAATTTTCATACATGGAAGAAGTAACAATAGCACCGCGAAACTACCAATTTCACTTCAAAGAAAAACAAACCCAAAACAACCATTACGCAATAATAGGAATGGCATATATAGCAGAAGACTATCCACTATATTATGACGCAATAAACGAAAAAGGATTAGGGATGGTAGGGCTAAACTTTGTAGGAAATGCGCATTACAATCCACATGTAAATGGCAAAGACAATATAGCCCAATATGAATTTATACCATGGATTTTAGGACAGTGCGAATCAACAAAAGAAGCACGAAAGCTCATAGAAAATATCAACTTATTAGACACACCATTTAGTGACCAATTACCATTAGCACAATTGCATTGGATTATTGCAGATAGCACAGAAGCTATAACAGTAGAAGCGGTTCAAGAAGGAATAAAAATATATGATAATCCAGTAGGAGTATTAACAAATAATCCACCATTTGATAAGCAAATTTTTGCATTAAATAATTATATTAATCTATCAACAAAATCACCACAAAATAACTTTTCAAAAAATCTAAACTTGCAACAATATAGTAGAGGAATGGGAGCAATAGGACTTCCAGGTGATTTATCATCACAATCTAGGTTTGTGAGGGCTGCGTTTGTAAAGATGAATTCAATATCTGCAGAAGGAGAAAAAGAAAGTGTAAGTCAATTTTTCCATATACTTAATTCAGTTGATCAACAAAGAGGATGTTGCCAATTAGATGATGGAAAATATGAAATAACAATTTACACTTCATGTTGCAATGCAACAAAAGGAATATATTATTATACAACTTATGATAATCATCAAATTACTGCAGTGGATATGTATAAAGAAGATTTAGATAGAAATCAATTAATTAGATATCCATTGATAAAAGGTGAACAAATTTATCAACAAAATGTGTGATCATTGTGGATAACTATGCCTAAAAATTAAGTAAAAAGGAAAGGATAAAAAATGGATTTAACATTAGATGTTGGAGAATATAAATTAAATATAAGGGCTGCAGTTGTAATTATACATAATGGAAAAATATTAGTGCATCGAAATATGAATTCAAATCATTATGCATTAATAGGAGGAAGAATTGAAATTGGAGAAAGCTCAGATGAGACAGTAAAAAGAGAAATAATGGAAGAGCTAGGAAAAAAAGTTGAAGTTACAGGTTATGTAGCAACAATTGAAAATTTCTTCGAAATGAAAGGTTCAAAATACCATGAGATTTTATTTATTCATAGAGGAGAATTTGTTGATCCTGAGGATAAAAAGATTGAACATACTTTAAAAAATTTGGAGGGAAAAGATTATTTGAAATACGAATGGTTGGAATTAGATAAAATTGATGAATATCCGTTATTACCAGAGGTAACTAAAAAAATACTTCAAGAAAAAGATTTCCCTATTCATAAAGTAAACAATGATTTAAATTAAGGAGGATACTTGCTGTGGGTGAACTTTGGGACATATATGATGAAAATAGAAAGAAAACAGGAAAAACGGCAGAAAGAGATGTATATCAATTTAAAAATGGCGAATATCACATAGTAGTAACAGGTATAATACTTAATTCTAAAAATGAGATCTTAATAAGTAAAAGAGCACCATTTAAAAGACATGGGAACCTATGGGAATGTAATGGAGGTTCGATATTAACAGGGGAAACTAGTATAGATGGCATATTGAGAGAACTTAGAGAAGAGCTTGGAATAAAATTTGAGAGAGATGATGCCATTTTTTTAAAAGAAGTAAAAAGAGACAGAAATGTGCCGGATTTTAAAGATTTATGGTTGTTTCAAAGAGATATTGCTATAAGTGAAATTACATTCCCAGATGGAGAGGCAACTGAAGCTAAATGGGTTACAATAGAGAAGTTTATGCAAATGTATAGTAATAAAGAAATTGTACCAACTGTGAACTTTGGAGAAGAAGAGTATCAACTTGCATTAGAAAAGTTACGTCAAAAAAATATAGAAAAATATTATAATAATATAGAATCAGATAAGCCGAGTAAAGCATTAAGATATTTGATAGAAAAACTAGAATGCCAACCAGGCAAGGCGATTGATTTAGGATGTGGTGCAGGTAATGATACTGTATATTTAATAAAAAATAATTGGAATGTATTGGCTGTTGATAGGGAAGATGTAGAAGAACGAATTCAAAAAAGATTAACTCAGGAACAGATAAAGCAATTTAGATTTCAAAGAGAATTGTTTGAAAGCATTAAGTTACCAGAATGTGACTTAATGGTTGCATTTTCAAGTTTGTCATTTTGTAATAAAGAAAAATTCGTGGAATTATGGGCTAAAATAAAAGAGAGTATAGTACCTGGAGGATACTTTGTAGGAAATTTCTTTGGAATACATGATTCTTGGGCAAAAAACAAAATGCAAATGATATTTTTTGATGAAAAAGAAATAACTGATTTATTTAAAGATTTTGAAATTATTAAGTTTAAAGAAATAGAAGAGGATGGAATTACAGGATTAAAAATAAAAAAACATTGGCATATATTTATTTTAATTGCAAAAAAAGAGGAAAGAAAATAGAGTTTGAAAATTCGAGGCTACTGAAAAAGTAGCCTCGAATTTTCAAACTCTATTTTATATATTAATTTTTTAATAAATTTCTAATATTAGCACTCATAGTTGAAAGAATGTTATCCATGATAAATAATTTTTCTTCATCATCTGCCATGTATTGTATTTGAGCAGATGCCAAAGTATAAATTAAGAAGTCAGCAAATCTAACAACATTTTCATTAGCTATATTTTCAGCAATAAATTTCTTGTAAAATAGATGATCAATATTCCATGAAATAATTATTTTTTTGCCGATTTGATTAGCCTCGTAAATGTTTCCTGTTTCACCCATATGTTTTAACTCAAATTCAGCTACAGCATTTATATTTGTTGTCTTTATAGGAGTACGAGTTTTATCTGTTTTAGCAGAATTGTTATTTTCATCTATATCTGACTCAGAGTTTTCAGCTTTTGAATCTCGAACTTCTTTTTTTACTTTAGGCAATGTTAAAGTATTTGACATTTTATTTATTATTTTTTGAGCAAGAGTATGTTCCTTTTTTTCTTCGTCAGATGTTTCAGTGGCTGTTTCATATTTTTTTCTAACAGTTTTTATTTGCGGAGAGATTTGAACTCTTAGAGCATTATCTATAGAGTCAATCATGTCAATACCATTTTTTCTAAAGTTTACTCCCATTGCAAAATCCATGTCAGAAGAAAAAGATATTTCACCTCTAAAACGGTTTAAATCGTTATGTCTTACAATACCTTCCCAATTAGGCAAATATCCAAAAAGTATTTCTCTGTTGTTTCTTAAAACTGAAAATCCTTGATTTCTCATGCTTATACCTAACTTGCTTGCAACTGCCTTTGGACATTCAGGTAAACATGCAATTTTTATATGAACAGTTCCGTACTTTTTCTGTTCCATCAATGTCTTTCCATTTAACATCATAGTCATCTTCGCTAATTAAAGTTCCAGCAAATTCTTCATATCCTAATCTTAATGGATCTTCTGGTTCTATTTTTGTATCATTAACCCAAAATTCAGTTCTATCCATAAATTTTCTGAAAATTCTTGATAAGTTTTTTATTATTTTACTTTTTAATGTAGAAAATTCACTTTGTTTAATTCCTATACAATCTTCTAATATTACAATTGTTCCACTTTCATAATTTACTAAGTGTTCGAAACGAATTCTATCTAGTTCATCTGCTACGCAAAGAATTTTTACAAACGCATTTTCTTGCTTTATCATATTAACATCTGTCATGCTTTTATAGATAATATTTTCATCTGTATTTCTTGTAAATACAGTTGTTCTATTAGCTAATGCAAGTCCTGCAGTACTTAGACCCATACCAAATTTCCCTAGGTCGGAAATTCCACCATGTAATGTATCTGAACCTAATTTTAAGGCCTGATCTAAGGTTTGTTTTGTCATTCCCTTACCATTGTCTATTATCATTATTTTAAACCCAGAGTTTCCTTTTTCAAGTTGAATTTGTATTTTGGTTGCTCCAGCATCAATGCTATTGTCTACGATATCAGTTATGGCTGAAATGTTATCATAACCAATATTTTGCAATGCATCAATAAGAATAGCTGCATTTGGCTCGTTTGAAACCATGTTTTCCTTTGTAATTGTTAAATTTTGTTCTTTCATAATAAAACCTCCAATAAAAAAATCTATCTGATAACAGATAGACCTTATTGCAAGAATAGACACAAAATGGTAATATTTTGCGCATTTTTATTTGTATATAAATTAATCTTGCAGATAAGGTGCTATACCGAATCTGCCATCATTATACAGGGTTTTACATTATTTGTCAAGTTATTTGAATAAAAAAACACTTACTAGAAATTAGTAAGTGTTTTAAGCTATGGTTGCGGAGGTAGGACTCGAACCTACGACCTTCGGGTTATGAGCCCGACGAGCTGCCAACTGCTCCACCCCGCGATGTTCAATGTAGATAAACTACTTTTATAGTATACAACGTTTTTGGTAATTTTGTCAATACTTTTTATGAAATTAGTATAAAAAATAGAATTGCTTAATTTAAGCAATTCTATTTTTATCTTTTTTTAAGAAGTAAAGTTAAATTTTCTACGATATTTAAAACATCAATAATTTCTTCTTCTTGATAGTCTTTTAATAACTTTTTAGTTTTGTTTATACAATTATCATCAAGCCCAAATAAAATGTAATCGGCAGAGTGCCCACTTATTTCACGAAGCTTTCTTAAACTGTAGTAAACTAAATTGCCTTTACCTTCTTCAACGAATCCTAAAAATTGACTTGATGTTCCAATTTCTCTAGCAAGTTGAGTCTTATTCATATTTAATTCTTCTTCTCTAATCTTTTTAATTCGTTGACCTCTTTCATACTGTTCTTTTCTTTCTACTTCAATTGCTACATTTGATCTTTTTCTTCCCATAATAAAACTCCTCCTTTTTCTTTTTAATAATTTTATAGTATAAATTGAACAATGAGATGGTAGATTATGATAGTTTTTTATAGTAATTTATAGTAAAAGATGCTAAAAGTGCATTTGAAAAAATAAAATATTTATAAAGATAATAACTAAAATTTAAAATTGTTATTATCTATTTTTTTGACTATTAATAGTCAGAAAATGTCGAATTATGTCATATTTTTTTATCACTAGATTTCTCTTTCACCAAGCGTTTGAATGATATTTTTTATTTGCAAGTTGGAACGAGCACAAAAGATAAAAAGGTGGTGAAAGATATGAGCTGGTGGGAAGAATTAGGTCGTTATTTAAAAAGATGGTTTTAAGATATTAATGAAGTGCTATGGCACTTCATTTTTTTATATTGAATAAAATTGAAAATTCGTGTATAATTTAGAAAAAAAGAAATGAGTGATTTAATAATGCTATTTGATGCGAGTGCTATTGAAAGGAATACTATTATACTAAAGACTATTAAAATTGCTTTATTAACATATTATGCTAATTTCAAAATTCTTAATAGAAAAACTATTTGGAGATTTGATACTAGTATACTTATTTTAATTATTGGTGTAATATGTGGAATTATGAAATATTATTGTAATTATATTATTTGTACAATAAGTTTAATAATAATGATTAGTCTTATACTTTATAATGAAGATATAAAATTATCTATTCCAACAACAATAATTTCACTGAGTATAAATTATACAATTGAACTTATTTCTATTACAATAAGTTTTGCGATAAATAAGATTTTTGGAATACAGGATGACTATATAAAATTAACTATAATTACAGTTTTGCATGTTATTATTTTGTATTGTGTTTTTAAAATAAGAAAATTTAAATACGGAATACAATTTCTACAAAAGAATATAAGCAATGAATACATGGATTTAGTAACTTTAAACATAAGTGTAATGATATTATTCTTGGGTCTTGCAATGATTAATTCCAATGATAAGATGGCAGGAGTAATAACAATAGAAATTATATTTTCTGCAATTATAATGTTCATAACAATAAAAAAATCACTTCATATATATTATAAACAAAAGTTACTAGTACAAGAATTAGAAGAAACCAAAAAAGAACTAATAAACAAAACAGCAGAATTAAAAGAATTAGAAGCAGAAAACTTAAACTTCAAAAAGAAGAGCCATTCACTAATTCATCAACAAAAAGCATTAGAATATAAAATACAGCAAATATTAACACAAACAGAAATCGGTAAAGAAGAAGCAGGTGAAGTAAAAGACAAATTAGAAAAGATTAATGAAGCGATTTATAAAGAAAAAGAAATTATAGAACTAGACAAAACTGGAATTACAGAAATAGATGACATGTTAAAATATATGCAATCAGAATGCAACAAAAATAAAATAGAATTTATATTACAATTAAAAGGAAATATACACCAAATGGTTAATAATGCAGTATCAAAAGAAGACCTAGAAATATTATTAGCAGATCACATAAAAAATGCAATAATAGCAATAAATCATACACAAAATATAAATAGAACAATAATGGTTAAACTAGGAAAAATCGAATCAATATACGGAATAAAATTTTATGACTCAGGTGCAGAATTTGAATTAGAGACACTAGATAATTTAGGAAACAAACCAAGTACAACACATGCAGAAGAAGGTGGCACAGGAATGGGATTCATGAATACATTTGAGACACTAAAAAAGTACAAAGCAAGTTTAATTATAGAAGAATACAATAAACCAAGCAAAGACAATTATACTAAAGTAATAAGTATAAATTTTGATAATAAAAATGAATTTAAAATAAAATCATATAGGAGGTAACTAATGGCAGAATTATGGGATATATATGATACTAATAGAAAAGCAACAGGTAGATTAGCAGACAGAGAAACATATAAATTTCAAAAAGGAGAATATCATTTAATTACAGTAGCTGTAATAATGAATCCACAAAAACAAATATTAATAGCACAAAGATCAGAAAATAAAAAAGGAGCACCATTAAAGTGGGAATTGTCTGGAGGGGGAGTACGAGCAGGAGAAACTAGTTTAGATGCAATCTTAAGAGAATTGACAGAAGAAATAGGTCTTAAATTTTCAGCGAATGAAGCTATATTTTTAAAGGAAACCAAAAATGATACTGAGCTAGGATCTGGTTCATTTAAAGATTTTTGGTTATTTAAATCAGATGTTAAAGCAGAAGATATAGTGTTTCCAGATAAAGAAGCTACTGCAGCAAAATGGGTAACCATTGATGAATTATTAAAAATGGTAGAAAAGGATGAAATTATTTCAGGATTAGATTTCGTTAAAAAAGATTATGAATTAGCTTTAAAAAAGTACTAATTTGCCCAAAAACCTTGACAAAAGTGCTTAAAGGTAATAAATTATAATTGTATCAATGTAATATAACTTTTCTAAAATTAGAAAGGAGAAAAGATATGAAACATGAAATCAAGCAAGTATCAAAAAATGAAAATGGAGCAGTTTATAAAATCTTGCTTCAGATTCCATTTGCATTAGGATGGATTGAACGGGTAAAGTTTTACGTTTCAACAAGAGAACAAAAAAATGTGTACCCAATGCAACACGTAAAAAATGAAAATGATATAGCATATTTTGAAACAACAGTTGAACTGCCTAGATATGCAGTATATCACTATTATTTTTCATTTGACGCAAATAGTCGCTTCCGGTACTATAAAAAAGAAAATACCAGTGGTGACAATAGTGTAACAAATGAAGAGTGTTGGAAATTATCAGTTAATTTTGATGTACCTGAATGGGCAAAAGGAGCTGTAATGTATCAAATCTTTGTGGATAGATACAAAAGAACACGAGGATTAGAAAAGAAGCCAATGAAAGGTAGAGACATTCATGAAAATTGGAATGAGCCACCTGTAGTTGGTCCAAATGAAAAAGGACAATGGTGTGTAGACTTTTATTGTGGAGATGTAAAAGGTATTACAGACACAATGAAATACATCAAAAAATTAGGAGTAGATATTATTTATCTTTGTCCTATTTTTGAAAGTCAATCTAATCATAGGTATGATACAGCAGACTACAAAAGTATAGACCCATATGTTGGAACCGCTGAAATGGTGAAGGAAATGTGTGCAGAAGCACATAAACATGGAATGAAAGTAATTCTTGATGTAGTATTTGATCATACAGGTAATGATAGTATCTATTACAATGAATTTGGGAATTATGATAGTATTGGTGCATATCAAGTTGCAAAAGATTCACGATATAAAGGCATGGTATCACCATATAGTGACTTTTATGATACAGATTGTCATTTTGGAAAACATGAATTTAAATTCTGGTGGAATCTACCTAATATGCCTAAATGCAATGGAAAATCTGAACATTGGAGAGTATTTATTTGCGGAAAAGAAGGAGCAATTGATTTCTATTTTTCATTAGGAATTGATGGGCTTAGGCATGATGTAGCAGATGAATTAATTGATGAATTTGTTGAAGATAGTTATACTGCATCAGTCAGAAATAATCCAAAAGCTTTCATTATTGCAGAGGTGTGGGAAAAAAATCCAATGGATAGAGGATTTCTAAAAAATGCTAAGGGTATTCATTCTTTAATGAATTACAGATTAACAGATGCAATAATGAGATATTATAAATATTGTGATGTTAATAAATTAAGAGAAGCATTAAGATTTATTAGCACAGAATATCCTGAGGGAACAATATTAACTCTTATGAACTTTACATCAACACATGATATTTCGAGAGCTATTGAAATATTTGGATGCAATATTTTTAATGAATATGCACAATGGGCATGGGATTTGATTAGAGGTAATGGTGACTGTGAATGGATTAAACAACACCAAATGACTTCTTATGAATACCACTGTGGTAAAAAGGTACTCAAATCATATTGTTTTGCATTAACATTTTTGCAAGGAATTTTCTCAATTTTCTCTGGAGATGAAGTAGGAGTTAGAGGAGTTGGAAATCTTGCCAACAGAGCTCCATACCCATGGGGACATAGAGATAAAGACCTGTTAAAGTACTTTAGAGGACTTGGAAAAATTCGTAAAGAAAACCAGTTCTTGAAAACGGCAGAACAAAGAATATTAAAAATTGACCATGAACAATTTGCATTTGAACGGTATAATGAAAACGAAAGTATTATGGTAATTGTTAGTAGAACACACCATATTAGTAAAGTTAACTTACCAGAAGAATATAAAGATGGAGAAATTGTTGCTAAACTTAAAGGCTGTACAAAACAGGAATTAAGTCCATTTGGTGCAATTGCTGTAAGAAAAACAAAATAATGTTTCATTTCACAAGAGGTTCTTAGAAATAAGAACCTCTTTAAAATTTTAACTAAAAATATTGAAAAATAATGCATAAATGGTATAATAAAATAGATAATAAATTAAAGGAGATATAAAAATATGAAGATTTATTATGTACGACATGGTCAAACAGACTGGAACTTAGCAAGAAAGATGCAAGGTGGAGGAACAGAAAAAGAATTAAATTCAACAGGAATAGAACAAGCAAACGAAACAAAAAAAGAATTAGAAAATGCCAAATATGATATTGTAATATGCTCACCAATGCATAGAGCAATACAAACAGCAGAAATAATAAATAAAGAGAAAAACGTACAAATGATAACAGACGAAAGAATAAGAGAAAGAAAATTAGGAGAACTAGAAGGTCACGAAATAACAGACGAAATGGAAAAAAGAATCTGGAACTATGACTTAAACTATCAAATACCAGGTGGAGAGAATTTGCATGACTTCGAAAAAAGAATATTAGAATTTCTAGATGATATAAAGAAAAAATATGAGGGGAAAACAGTATTGATTGTAGCACATGGTGGAGTAGCAAAAGTATTAAAAGCCCATTTATATGGAATGCCAAAAAGTAAAGACTTATCAGAAATAGAAATGAAGAACTGTGAAATAATAGAAACAGAAATATAAAAAAGAATGGAGAAAAATGTGAAAAATTACTATGAAACATTAGAAGTAGATAAAAAAGCATCACCAGAAGTAATAGAAAAAGCATATAAAACGCTTGTAAAAAAATATCATCCTGACTTACAAAATGAAGAAAATCATGTTGAGTATGAAGAAAAAATGAAAGAAATAAATGAAGCTTATTCAGTATTATCAGATGATTTTAAAAAGGCAAATTATGATGAGCAATTACAAGAATCAACTATATCAGTGGATGAATATAACAGATTAGTACAAGAGAATCAGAACCTAAGAGCTCAACTTGAGAATATAAATGCAAGAACATATAATACTCGAACTGCTACTGTTCAAAATAATGAACCAAATGATGATACAATATCGAGAATGAGCAGAGTAATGTATGATAATATAAAACAAGCAAGAGAACAAGCATATAATGATGCATATATTCAAGATATGAAAAATAGAGGATATAGAATACGTGAAAAACATGACTTAAAATATTATCTAAAATTTATAGGATGCTTATGTATTGTAATATTAATATTTATCATAATTTATCAAATACCGATAGTAAAAAGATTTTTCAACCAATTATATGAAGAAAATGTATTAGTACAGTCAATAATTAATATATTCAAAAGTACTTTTTCGACAAAAATATGATTGAGGAGGGAGAAACTATGAAAGCATTAATAACAGGGGCATCTTCAGGAATAGGAAGAGATATTGCTAGAGAGTTAAGTCAAAGAGGTTATGATTTAGTACTAGTAGCAAGAGATTTGAAAAAATTAGATGAAGTAAAAGCGGAGTTAAAAACAAATGTCGAAACAGTGAGTATGGATATTTCTAATTCAGAAAATTGCAAACAATTACACGAGAATTATAAAAATATAGATATACTTGTAAATAATGCAGGATTTGGAGATTGTGGATATTTTGACAAAACAAATTTAGATAAAGAACTGCAAATGATAAATACAAATATTGTAGCATATCATGTTTTAACAAAATTATATTTAAAAGACATGAAAGAAAAAAATAATGGAAAAATCTTAAATGTAGCATCAATAGCAGGATTTATGCCAGGTCCATTAATGGCAACATATTATTCGACAAAGGCATATGTGGTAAGACTTTCAGAAGCAATAAGAGAAGAATTACGTAGAGAAAAATCAAAAGTACAAATAAGTATCTTATGTCCAGGACCAGTAGATACTAATTTTAATAAAGTCGCAGACGTACAATTTGCACTGAAAGGCTTAAGCAGTAAATATGTAGCCAAATACGCAACAAATAAATTATTAAAGGGGAAATTTTATATAGTACCAGGATGGAAAATAAAGTTGGCTAGATTTGGATCTAAAATTGCACCCAATAACCTAGTTGCAAAAATTTGTTATAATATGCAGAGAAGAAAAATTCAGTAAAATTCATACCGCAAAAGGTATGAATTTTTTGTATTTAAATATAATAGATATGGAGGAGGAATGACAATGATAAAAGTGAAAGAATTACAATATCCACTAAATGCACTAGAACCATATTACAATAAAGAAACCTTAGACATACATTATAATATTTTATATAAAGGATATGTAGACAATACAAACAAAACACAAGAAAAATTAGAACAAGCAAGAACAAAAGGAGAATTTGCAAATATAAAATGTTTAGAAAAAGACTTAAGTTTTTTCGGATCAGGAGTAATCTTACATGAATTATTCTTTGAAAATATGGGACCTGCAATTCCTACAAGTCCAGACAATAAATTAATGGAACAAATAATAAAAGACTTTGGAAGTTACGAAAAATTTAAAGAACAATTCACAGAAAGTAGCAAAGTTGTAGAAGCATCAGGTTGGAATTTATTAGTATGGGTACCAGATTTTTGCAAATTAGAAATTCTACAATGTGAAAAACATCAGAATTTAACATTGTGGGGATGTAAACCATTACTTGTTTTAGACATGTGGGAGCATTCATATTTCTTACAATATAAAACCAAAAGGCCAGATTACATTAATGCTTTTTGGAATATTGTAAATTGGAATGAAGTGAATAAAAGATTTAAAAAAATAGCCACTTAACTGTTTGTTAAATGGCTATTTTTTAAGGAATTTTATAGGAAGGCTAATAAATTTATATCAAAGAAATGATATAAAATAAAAATCAATACAAAGATAGCCGTTACAATGGCTACAATGTATCCTAAAAACCGTATTATTGCATTATTGTCATGTAGCATTGCATTAGATACCTGTTCAATAAGGAAATAAGCGACACCACCAATAAGGCAAAGTAGTAAAAACTTATGTTGCATAAAAATTCCTCCTTAAGTTTAAATATATAATAATAGTATATATAAAGTATAACAGATTTTGGACGAAATATCAAATAAGATATTGTTTTATACATAATAAGAATTTATTTAATAAAAATCTTTAACAAATATATTGACAAAAACATATAATAATGTTAGTATGAAAATATAAACATATGAGCAAATATTCATATGAAAACAAAAGAGCTAAACAAGGAGGAAAGATGGAAGACGGAATAGTAGATATAGAAAAGGTAAAAAAAATAAAAAAGATAATGCCAAGTGATGACTTACTATTTGACATAGCAGAAGTATTTAAAGTATTTGGAGACACAACAAGAATGAAAATAATAAGTGCATTACTAGAAGCAGAACTATGTGTAGGAGATATAGCAGAAATAACAAATTCAACACAATCAGCAATATCACATCAACTAAGAGTATTAAAACAAGCCAAATTAGTTAAATTTAGAAAAGAAGGCAAAATAGTGTATTATTCATTAGATGATGAACATATTTCAGAAATGTATGAAATGGCTAAACGACACATAGAAGAAGGATACGAGCATAAGTGAGCAAAAAAGTACCATTCTTGGGACAAAACAGAACCGGTCCCAAATGCGCAAATGTGCAAAAAAGGAGGAAGCATATGAAAAAATATGAATTTATATTAAAAGATTTAGATTGTGCAGCATGTGCAAACGAGATACAAGAAAAGTTAGCTAAAAATCCAGACCTACACAATGTTAATGTAAATTTTGCAAAATTAAAATTAACATATGAAACTGATACAGTTAGTGTTGAAGAAGTTAGAAAAGCTGTAAAAGAGCAAGAGCCAGATGTTGAAATGATTTCTGCAGATAAGATGAAAGAAATCGAAAATAAAAAAGAGTCTAAAACAGGTGCTCAAATTGCAAGATTAGTAATAGGAATATTGGTTGCAGGAATTGGTTTATATGCTAAATTATCTGATACAGTTAGTACAATATTTATCGTTTTAGGTTATGCAATTTTGTTATTTAGAACAACAAAGAATGCATTTAAAATGTTATTTGCAAGTAAAAAAATAAACGAAAACTTTTTAATCACAGTTTCATGTGTTGGAGCTTATCTAGTTGGTGAACATATGGAAGGATTAATGGTAATTATTTTATACGAAATAGGAAAAATACTTGAAGAAAAATCAATTAGCAAAAGCAGAAAATCTATTAAAGATTTGATGGATATCAAGCCAGAATATGCAAATTTAAAAACAAAAAATGATATCAAAAAAGTTTCACCAGAAGAAGTAAAAATAGGTGATACAATATTAGTTAAAGAAGGAGAAAAAGTTCCATTAGATGGAATTGTAACAAAGGGAACAGCAGATTTGAATACAGCGTCTCTAACAGGAGAAAGCAAATTAACACAAGTTTCTGAGAATAAAAATGTATTATCAGGAAGTATTGTTGTAGATGGAATGATAGAAGTAAAAGTTACAGAAGAATATAAAAATTCAACAGTAAGCAGAATTCTAGATCTAGTAGAAAATGCAACAGATAAAAAGGCTAAAACAGAAACATTTGTAAATAAAGCTTCATCAATTTATACACCAATAGTAATAGGTTTAGCAGGAATTGTAGCAATATTTTTACCACTATTTACAGACATTCCGTACACAGGAAACAATGGAAGTATTTATAGAGCATTGATATTTTTAGTAATTTCATGTCCATGTTCAATTGCAATATCAGTACCACTTAGCTATTTTTCAGGAATAGGGAAATCCTCAAAAGAAGGAATTCTTATTAAAGGAAGTGACTACATAGATGCAATAAAAGACATAAAAGAAATTGTATTTGACAAAACAGGAACACTTACAAAAGGTGAATTTGAAATAACAAAAATAGATACATTCGAAAATTATACTGAACAAGAAGTACTAAGATATGCAGCAATGGGAGAAAAATACTCAAACCATCCAATTGCAAAATCAATTATGAACGCTAATAAAGAAGAGATAGCAGAAGTTCAAGAATTTAAAGAAAGTGCAGGAAAAGGCTTAAGCTATCAATATAATGGAGAAACAGTATTAGTAGGAAATTCAGCTCTAGTTGAAGCAAATGATGCAAACGAAGAAGGTGCAACAAAAATATATGTAAAAATAAATGATAAATTAGCTGGAATAATCTACTTAGGAGACACAGTAAAAGATGGTGTAGTTGAAACAATAAAAGAACTAAAAGCATTAGGAATTAAGACAAATATGTTTACAGGAGATAACAAACAAATAGCAGAAAAGACAGGAAAAGAGATTGGAATACAAAATATAAAATCTGAAATGTTACCACAAGATAAATATAATGCATTTGAGGAAATTATAAATAAAAAGGATGAAAAAGCTAAAGTTGCATTTGTTGGAGATGGAATAAACGATTCACCAGTTTTGGCAAGAGCAGATGTAGGAATTTCAATGGGTGGAGTTGGTTCAGAATCAGCAATAGAAGCATCTGATGTAGTTATAATGACAGACAATGTTTCAAAAATTTTAGATGCTATAAAAATTTCTAAAAAGACTTGCGGAATTATAAGACAAAACTTAGTATTTGCAATTACAGTGAAAGTTTTAATATTGTTCCTTAGCACAATTGGTCTTAGTGGTATGTGGCAAGCAGTTTTTGCAGATGTTGGTGTTACAATTTTAACAATATTTAACACATTAAGAATTTTGAAATAATTGAAGATTTTTTATAAATAAAATTATGAGTAAGTTTTTGAGAGTGAAAATTTGACAAATATAAAATAATGTGTTATTATTGATATACAAAATAAATGAACTTGTTATAATCACAGTGAACAAGTTGGTGTGGTATGTGTATCTGCGAGTACACATACTTTTTTATTATATAAAAATAACAAATACACAGAAAAAATATTGAGATTATTATGAACTTTAAAATTAGTTTTTATATAAAAAAATAGAGTAGGCTGCGAGACCTACTCTAACGACTAATTATTGTTTGTTATTAGTCTTAACTTGTTTTTTATCTTGAATCTGTTGATGAAGTTGTTGTTGTAATATAATGTTTTTTTCTTTTTCTGCTATGTACTTATCAACAAGATTCAAAATCAAATCACAGTGATTCATTTGATGTCCTCCTTTCTTCGGATTTCCTCTGAAAAGGATAGTTTAATTCTACTATATTTTGCCAATAAAATCAAGATAATTTTATTAACAATACAAAAATATGTTTGAAAAAAATGATTCTAAAAAATGTTTTAACTTTGGATAATCTAACGGAATAAAGTTATATAAAAACTTGAAAAAAGACTCTAAATCTGTTAAAATGTAACACAAAGGAAGTGTAAGAATGGAAGAACAAATAGAAGCAATACTAAAATTTCATATGCCAAGATGGAATGAATTACCAGACATAGACTTATATCTAGATCAAGTAGTAAATTATATAGAAAGATATTTAGGCGCATATTCTATAAACAAAGAAGACAAAGTAATAACAAAAACAATGATAAACAACTATGTAAAACAAGGAGTAATGCCAGCACCAGAAAAAAAGAAATATAATAGAGCACAAATTGCATATTTATTAGTAATCTGTATACTAAAACAAGTATACAGCATAAGTGATATAAAAAAATTAATTGCATTAACAATTAAAAACTATGAAGTAGGAAAAGCATATAATAGATTTTGTGCAAATTTAGAAGTATCAATCAAACATGTATTTACAAAAAAGGAATTTCCTAAATGTGATAAAATGACAGAAGAACAATACTTATTAAAAAATGTAGTGCAATCATTTGCAAACAAATTATATGTAGAAGTAAAATTTTTAAATAAAGAAAAAATCTCAGCAGATGAATAAGTCGGCTGAGATTTTTTTATAAATTAAATATCAAGAAGCCCTATAAATATAAACTTTTCATTTCATGTCTCGGTTTATTACGAAATTTAAGAAATTCTAACTTATTTTATGGCACCCTTCCACTATCGTGAACTCTTTCCATAAAATTGCATAGAATTTCTAAAATTTCTTTATGCACATTCGACACTTCATTCAAAGTTTATATTTATAGGGCTTCTTGAAAATAATTAATTTAAAATAACACATAAAAAAGTTCTGCATATAATAATAAAGGAAGGAAAGATGCAAATGGAAGACAATATAATAATTGAAGAAGTTCAATTTACAGAAGATTTATATAAGAAAAATTTAGAAGGAAATGAATTTGCGGAAGATGATGTGCATGGAATAGGGGAGGATACAGATGGAAATAGTTAAAATGTTAGTACCAGAAAGTAAATATTCAATAAAATGTCCGCATCAAATGACACCGGAATTTATAATAATTCATAATACTGCAAATGACGCATCAGCAATGGCAGAAATATCATATATGATAGGAAACAATAACAAAGTATCATTTCATTGTGCAATTGATAATTATAGAGTTGTACAAGGTGTACCATTTAACAGAAACACTTGGAATGCAACAGATGGAAGTAATGGAAAAGGAAATAGAAAGGGAATTGCACTTGAGATATGTTATTCAAAATCGGGAGGAGAAAGATTTGAAGAGGCACAAAAACTTGCAGCAGAATATACTGCATATTTATTAAAACAAAATAATTGGGAAATTGATAAAGTGAAAAAACACGAAGACTTTTATCCGCCCAAAGGATGTCCACATAGAACTTTAAGTGAAGGTTGGCAAAATTTCTTGAATTTGGTTCAATCCTATATGGTTGATAGACCAATAGATAATAATATAGAAAGTGGGAGTGAGGAGCCAGTGAAAACGTATCAAAATGGAAGTACAAGCGAAAATGTTTATGCAGATACTGATTGTACTAAAAAAATTGGAAGTTTAAATCCACGAGAAAAATGTGATTGCTTTGGAATCTTTAAAGATAGAGCAATGGTTAGATATTCGGTTAATGGAACTAACAATTATAAAATTGGATTTTGTAAATGGACTGCAGGAGTAAAATAAGGAAAAGCTAGAGGGAAATACCTTCTAGCTTTTGCATATGTTACATCTGACAAGCCCATGATCTTTTTATATTCTTAAAAAGAGTAGTGACCTTAACTCTTTCAAGAGTATCAGAAGAAGTGGTGCTAATCATTGCTTCACCATTTTTTATTGCCCAAACTATTATTGCCTCATTAGACAATAGTAGAGGATTGCCGTGTAACCAAGAAGTTGGCACTAAGGCAATTACGGGATTACAAGAAGCAATTGAATGACACATATCAAAAATTGATGCTTGAATTTTTGTAGGTATTCCATACACTAATTCAAGTATTTTATCAAGTGAAATCCAAGATGTTCCTGCATACTGTGTCCGATACCCATTTAAAACTAAGGTATTACTAATATGAAGCAAAAGTTCTTCCCTAGTTTGGAATATTTTATCTTTTTTATTAACTAAAATAAAATATTCGTAAACCATTGCCATAGCACAGGGAATAGTACCGCCTGATGCAATAGTCTTATAAGGTATTGCTGGATCACCAATGGATAGGTTATTGATGAAACAAGATCTATAATCAAAAATCATATTTTTAAAATTTTTTTGATTATAAGGGGTAGGAATAAAGTGTTCGCTTATTCCTATAGATAAATTAGAGAATAATGTTTCGTCTATTTTGTTTAAAGATTCTTTCCAAGAAGAATCCAATTTAGAGACTGAGGCATTATATTTATCATAGGTATTTAATGTTAACCGAGCCTGAATTCCTGTGTTTTGTAAAGATTGTAACATAATTTTCCTCCTTTGGTTGATAAGAGAACAAGTCTCTTAAAAAATAAAAAGTTTACATATTAATTATACAATAAATACAAGCAAGAGTCAATAAATATTAAAAAGAACAGATCTATATTAGTGATAAAAAAATATTATTAGAAAGAATCACACCAATCTGGAAAAGGATGAAATTTACACAAAAAGTAACTGCAAGAAATATATTCAGATATAAAAACAGAATGTTTATGACAATATTCGGAGTTGCAGGGGCAGCATCAATTTTATTTGCAGGATTTAGTGTAAAAGGTTCAATTTCTAAAATAAATGAAAAGCAATTTGAGAACATAATAAAATATGATATGATAGTTGCTCAAAATGATGATTTAGATGAGGAAGCAAAAACAGAATTCAACAATTTACTTAATTCGGAAGAAATAAAAAGCTATTCATCAGTTTATTATGAAGAAGTAACAAAAGTCGCTGGAAAAAATAATGACACACAAAGTATAAAATTAATTATTCCAGAAAATGATGATGATTTTAATAAATATATTTCACTTGCAGATAGAAAATCACAAGAAAAAATAGATTTGCAAGATGACGGAATAGTAATTTCAGAAAGACTTGCAAAATTATTAAAAGTTTCTAAAGGTGATGAAATTACATTTACAGATAGTAGCAATAAAGAGAGAACAGCAAAAGTATCAGGAATATGTGAAATGTATGCAGGGCATTTTATATTTATGAATACAACAGAATATAAAAATATTTATCAAAAAGATTGTGAATCAAATGCAAAATTATTATTGCTAAATGATTCAAGCACAGAAAATACTAATAGTCAAGCAGCTAAATTTATGGAATTATCAGCAGTTAAAGGAATTGTGCAAAACACAACATTATATAATCAAATAAATACAATAGTAAAATCACTTAACCAAATAATGATTGTATTAATTATAGTTGCATCAATGCTTGCAGTAGTAATTTTATACAATCTTACAAATATAAATGTTGCAGAAAGAATTAGAGAATTGTGTACAATCAAAGTATTAGGATTTTATGATAATGAAGTTACAATGTATATTTATAAAGAAACAATTTTCTTATCTATAATTGGTGTAATTGTAGGTTGGATAATTGGAATATTGCTTCATACTTATATATTGGTTGCAGTTCCACCAGCAGAAGTTATGTTTGACCCTAAAGTTACAATTACTTCATATGTTGTTCCAGCGATTGTAATTGCTTTTGTAACTTTTGTTTTGAAATACTATGTAAATAATAGATTGAAAGTGGTTGATATGCTTGAGGCATTGAAATCTGTTGATTAGAAAAGTTAAAAAAATAGTTGACAAATTATGTAAAACGAGATATAATAATGGCTGTAACTTATTTAACTCTAGAACGGAAAAGAGGAAAAGAACATGAAAAAGAAAAAGTATAGAGTGGCATTAGAAATAGACGACCATGCAGGAAATATTGATTATTGTAACGAAGAGATAATTGAAGCTAGATCAAAGAGAATGGCTGAACGGGAGTATAATATAAAAAACGGTTGCAATTATTGTCATGGAGTATGTTTAGGAAGATATCACGAAAAAAACAATTTCTTAAAACGTTGGTTTAGAGCTAAATAGCACAAGGATTATTGTACTATAAAAAACAAAGTCTAGAAATATTCTAGGCTTTGTTTTTGGTTATAGGGCTTGAAGTACTATAATTATTAATATATAATAAACTCGGAGGGAAAAATAATATGAATGTAGATTTAGAATTATATAGAGTTTTTTGTGAAGTAGTAAAATATAAAAATATATCAAAAGCAGCAGAAAGTATGTATATATCGCAATCAGCGGTAACGCAATCAATCCAAAAGCTAGAAACAATATTAGGTGGAAAAGTTTTTTATAGAAATAAAACAGGAGTCGAGTTAACAGAAGAGGGAAAAAATCTTTATGAATATGTAAAAAACAGTATAGAAACAATGAATAATGCTGAAAATATATTTTCAAAATATATAACATTAGAAAAAGGAAAAGTAAGAATTGGGGGAAATAACTCATTAATTAGTTCATTAATAGTTAATCCAGTATTAGATTTTATAAAAAAATATCCAGATATAGAAGTATATATAACTACAGGTTCAACATCTGAGTTGATGCAAAAATTAGCAAATGGAGAATTAGATTTAGTTACATTAAGTTTACCATATTTAGGCAAAAAGTATGCAGACATTGAAATTATGCCACTAAAGGAATCTAACTATAGCTTTTTTGCTAGTAAAAACTATATAAAAAAACATCCTGTAAAAAATGTAAAAGAGCTTACAAAACATAATTTGATTTTACCAAAACCAACTTCAGCAAGAAATAAAATACTTATAGAGTATTGCAAAAAGAATGATTTAGAGTTAGTGGCCAAATATGAAATATCTAGTTCTGCAATTGTAAAGCAAATGGTATTAAACGAAATAGGCATAGGATTTACAGAAACAGATAACTTGTCAGATATTATAAATGATATTGAAATTATAGAAAATGTACAAATTGAATCAATGCAAGAGGGAATTGCTACATTAAAAAAGAATATGGTTAATAAAGCAACAAGTGAGCTAGTAAAAGGAATTAAGAACTATTATAATATTAGTACGGCTAATGATAAACATAAGTAAAATTAAATACAATGATACTTGCAATATTATGTAAAATATGTTAAAATTTACATTAGTGATACTTGTACATTGAAAAAAAAAATAAAGCCGATAGGCAGGAGGAAAAATAATGATTAATATAACAAAAAACATCACAGAAGCAACAGCAATCACACATGGAGGAACATTCCATGCAGATGAAATTATGGCGACAGTAATTCTGGAGAAAGTATTCGGAGACATAACAGTCTGCAGAACTTTTAGAGTTCCAGAAGATCTGAAAGAAGATGTCATTGTATATGACATTGGATTTGGGGCTTTTGACCATCACCAGAAAGGTGGAAATGGAGCACGTGAAAACGGAGTTCCATATGCTGCATGTGGCCTAATTTGGAAAGAGTTTGGACCACAAATTGTAGCAAACACCTGCAATCCGGAGCTGGTATGGGATCTGATAGACAGAGACCTTATCCAGGGGATTGATGCTGGTGATAATGGAACCATGCCAAAAGCTGATTACCCAGCTCAGGCAATGAGTTTCTCTGCCGTAATATCAGGATTTAATCCTAATTGGGATAGTAACGAAGATTCTGATGAGGCTTTTGCAAAAGCAGTGGAACTTGCAGAGGTTGTCTTTGACAATACTCTAGCATCTACAATTGCAAAGGCAAAAGCTGAGCAGATTGTTGAAGAGGCAATAGAAAAAGCCGAAGAGCATATAATGGTTCTTAACCAGTTTGTTCCTTGGCAGGAGTATATTTTCTCATCAACAAGCCCTAAAGCTGACGAAATCCAGTTTGTAGTATTTCCATCTAACAGAGGTGGCTACAACTGGCAGTGTGTGCCAGATGGAATAGGAAGCTTTGGACAGAGAAAGTCTGTGCCAGAAGAGTGGAAGGGTCTTCGTGATGCTGACATTCAGAAGGTGACAGGCATAGATACTGCAACATTCTGTCACCCTGCCGGCTTTATTGGCGGAGCAGAGACTTTTGCTGATGCATATGCGTTAGCCAAAAAGGCAGTCGAAGCTTAGTATCGGTAGTAAAGACAGGAGACCTACAATTGTAGGACCTGTCTTTATTATTATTAGATATATAAGCGATACTTATAATAAATATAAAAATAATTAATTTTACTTATTGACATAAACATGTTACAATTTAATTGTATCAAGCAAAAAAGCTTTAGGAGGTAGAAGAATTAATCCCTTTTTACAGGCAGTGCCTGTTTACATAGAGCAACAATAGAAAATAACCAAGAGAAAAGGAGAAAGCATTATGAACAAATATGCAAAAGTAGAAAATTTCATTAACATTTTAGGTAGATTGAATCCAGAAGTACAGTTTAAGATTGATGATATTGATTCAATAGCTGTAAAGGGAAGAAATCCACGGTACTTAAAATTACCAAGAGGCTATGAATATGATGCTAAATTAAAGGCCATTACCAATAATGGGATTAAATTTAATGTTATTCATGAATAGAAAAGGAGAAATCATTATGAGAATGAATGAAATTTTACACAAAAAAGGAATTGAAATAACAGAGGAAAAAGATTGGAATTGGATGAACCACCCAGCTAACGACGGAAAGCCACGTTGGGGCTTGATCCGTAAAGAAATGCGGATATATAGTCCATCTGATTGGGAAACTGGTCAATACTCAATAGTTGGAATAACTATTGACACAACAGAAAGGACTATAGGAGTAGAGTTCTTGATGGGAACGATGCCAAATGCTGAAAACTTGTTTTTAGCTCTTCTGGCAGACAGAGATGTCAGACGGCTTATAAAAGAATATCAGTCAAAAGGCCGAACAAAAAAGTTCAGAATTTGGGAAAAAGAAGGAAGTTCTGGTTGCACAGACATCTTTCTCACAACAGGAAAAAAACAGGGATGGTTTGCTATAACTAATAACAAGAAACTTTGCCACATATCTCAATTTGGGCGGCTAAACGAAGGCTATGGAAACAAAGAAAACAAGATGTATATCGGAGACTTTGTGGAATTAGTAGCATTCATGGGGCTGACCGAAAACATGAGAGTGCAAGACCTTAGGAAGATGGCAGGAGGTGTCAAATATATAATTCCTAAATTTGCAGAGGAACTGCAGGATTTTACTACAGAGGTAAGTAAGATACTGTAAATTCTCTGAGAAAAGAGACCATATAGAATATTTTAATTAAGATATTCTATATGGTCCTCTTTTTGTATTGACAATTAAAAGTAAATATAATATAACAACATAAAGACAAATAATATAGAGGAAAAAACAATGTATTACACATATATGGTTAGATGTGCAGACAATTCAATATATACAGGGATGACAAATAATTTAGAAAAAAGAATAAATGAGCACATAAACAAAAGTAAAAATGGAGCAAAATATACAAAATCACATAATGCAATAAAACTAGAAACTGCATGGAAAAGCAAAGAAAAATCATTAGCATGTAAATTAGAATATCAAATAAAGCAACTATCAAAACAACAAAAAGAAGAATTGATAAAAGGAAGAAAATTAAGTAGTTATTTAAAAGGAAAAGTAGATTGCAGAAGATACAGAAGATGCGAATAGAATATGAAAGGAACAAAAGAGATGAAAGAAAAAGGAATTTTACTTCCAATATTTTCACTTCCAAGTAAATATGGAATTGGAGATTTTGGATATGAAGCATATCAATTTATAGATATACTAAGCGAAAATAATATAAAATATTGGGAAGTATTGCCAATAAACGAATGTGATAAGCACCCATATTCACCAATAAGCTACTATGCACTAGAAGAAGATTATATATCTTTAGACAAACTTAAAGAACAAGGACTAATACAAGATGCCGAAACAAGAGAAAACAAAGACAGAGCAGTATATGACAACTTCAAACAAAAATATTATGAAGAAGCATTTAGTAATTTTAAACCAGACAGTGAATATGAAGAATTTATAAAATTAAAAGAAATAAATGAATATGCAGAATTTTCAAGCAAAAGAAGTAATGGAGATAAAGAATATTATTTATTCTTACAATATATTTTATATAAACAATGGATGGAATTAAAGCAATATGCAAATTCAAAAGATGTACAGATAATGGGAGACATGCCAGTATATCCTGTTTTCGAATCAGTAGAAACAAAATATCATCCTGAATGTTTTGAAATGGAAAATGGAAAATTTACATTTGAATCAGGAACACCACCAGATTATTTTAATGAGGATGGTCAGAAATGGAACAGCCCAGTATATAATATAAAAAATATGAAAGAAGACAATTATCAATATCTAATAAAAAGATTTAAATATCATTTAAAATTATTTGATAAAGTTAGAATTGATTATTTTAGAGGATATGATTCATTTTTTAAAATCCCAATTGGAAAAACTGGAAGAGAAGGTTTTTATACAGATGGTGTAAGCTACGGATTTTTTAATGAGCTATTTAAGGATGAAAGTATCAAGGTCGAGGACTTAATAATAGAAGACCTAGGAGAAATAAGAGAAGAAACAGTTAGATTAAGAGAACACTATGGATTTACAAGGCAAAAGATATTACAGTTTTCAATAGATTTAGATAATTTATATGATCGAGACAATGATGATGAAAATGTATTAGTTTTTCCAGGAAATCATGATTGTAATACAATTTATGGTTGGTATAAAACACTTAATGATGACTATAAGTGGAAACTAAAAGAGTTTTTAAGGAGAAATGAATGTTATGATATTAATGTAAATGTTGGAATTATGCAATATTTGTTAAAGTGTAAGGCTAGGATGCCGATAATTATGGTTCAGGATATTTTGGGGTTAGACGAGAATTCTAGAATTAATATACCTGGTACTGAAAGTGACAAAAATTGGTCTTGGAAATTAATAGACTTTGAAGACTTAAAAAAAAGAATAAAAGATTATAATACTTGATAAATATTTAGAAATATGTTATTATAATTGCCAAAAAGGAGGAGACTTTATGGAAGAAGTATTAAAAAAGTTAGAAGAATTAGGGATAAACTATGAATTAGTAGAACATGACCCAGTATACACAATTGAGGATATGAACAATTTAGATCCAAAAATATTTAAAGATGCAGAAATATGCAAAAATTTATTTTTAAGAGATCAAAAAGGAAAAAGACATTTTTTAATAGTATTATGCAGTGAAAAACAAGCTAATTTAGCCGAAATCCAAAAACAAGCGGCATCAACAAAACTTAGCTTTGGATCACCAGAGAGATTAAAAAAACACTTAGATTTAGAGCCAGGACATGTTAGTCCAATGGGATTGATTAATGACACAAATGATGCTGTAGAAGTATTATTTGATAAAGAACTAAAAAATAAAAAATTATTAGCAGTACACCCAAATTGTAATACAGCAAGTATATTAATTACATTTGCAGACTTAGAAAAATTTGTAAAAGCTACAAAACATGATATAAAATACATAAATTTATAAAATATTATTGACTAATTTGAATTGGAGAGCTATAATAATAAAAATTTTTATGAAAGGAGATTGTTATGAATAAAATTATTGGATTTATAGGAACAGGAAATATGGCAAAAGCAATAATAGGTGGAATATTGACAGCTGGATTGGCTGAAAAAACACAAATAATTTGTTCAAACAATACTTCTGATAAATTAGAAGAAGCAAAGAAAACTTATGGAATAATGACTACTTTAGACAATAAAGAAGTAGCAAAAAAAGCAGATATATTGTTTTTATCTGTAAAGCCACAAGTATATAAGGATATAATAGATGAAATAAAAGGAGTAATAAGCAACAATACTATTATTGTTGCTATTGCTGCAGGAAAAACAACAGAAGAAGTAAAAGAAATGTTTGGAAAAGAAATAAAATTAATTCGTGTAATGCCGAATACCCCGGCTCTAGTTGGAGAGGGTATGGCGGCTATTTATCCATGCCCCGAAATACAATCTGATGAGCTAGAATTGGTTTGTAAAATATTTAATAGTTTTGGAAAAAGTGAAATCGTTACAGAAGGGCTAATGGATGTTGTAACTGGACTTAGTGGTTCATCACCTGCTTTTATATTTATGATAATAGAAGCAATGGCAGATGGAGCTGTGTTAGAAGGAATGCCAAGAAGTCAAGCATATAAATTTGCAGCACAAACAGTGTTAGGATCAGCCAAAATGGTATTGGAAACAGGAAAACACCCTGGTGAGTTGAAAGACATGGTATGTTCGCCAGCAGGAACAACAATAGAGGGTGTAGCTGAATTAGAGCAATGTGGAATTAGGTCAAGTATAATAAATGCTGTAAAAGCTGCAACTGAAAAATCCAAAAATATGTCAAAATAATATTAAATATAAAAATCAAGATAGTGAATCAGTAATAAAATTGGTTCACTATTTTTTGTTTTATATACAGAATCTGAAGGAGGAAAAGATGAAAGAAAGTTATTGGGAAAAAATTAAAGATAAAAAAAGAATAGTAGTTAAGGTAGGATCTTCTAGCCTAATATATCCAGAAACAGGTAATATAAATTATTCAAGACTAGAAAAGTTAGTTAGAACATTGGTAGATATGAAAAACAGTGGAAAAGATGTTGTTTTGGTATCATCAGGAGCAATTGCAGTTGGAAGAGAAATATTGAAAATGGGAAGAAAACCAAAAACAATGGCAGAAAAGCAAGCATGTGCTTCAGTTGGTCAATGTGAACTAATGTCAAAATATAATAGATTATTTTTAGAATATGGACAGATATCAAGTCAAATTTTAATGACGACATATAGTATCAGAGAAGAAAAATCATATCATAATTTAGAAAACACATTAAATCAATTGATTAATTGTGGAGTCATCCCAATTGTAAATGAAAATGATACAATATCAACAGACGAAATAGAATTTGGTGAAAATGATACGCTGTCAGGTATTGTTGCTGCAATTATAAATGCGGATTTAGTTATAATTTTATCTGATATAGATGGTTTGTATACTGATGACCCATCAAAAAATCAAAATGCAAAACTAATTCATTTAGTAACAGATAATAGAGAAAATTTAAAAAACATGGCAAAAACAACAAGTGATAGTGATGTTGGAACAGGAGGAATGTTTTCTAAAGTAATGACAGCGAACTTAATAAACAATGTTGGGATTGATATGATAATTACAAATGGAAATAGACCAAATAATATTATAAAAATTTTAGATGGAAAACAAGAAGGAACTTTATTTACAGCATTGAAAAAAAGAGAGAATAATATTAGAGAATATTTAATAAAGAATATTAATAAGGAGGCAAATTAAATGAAAGAATTAGAAAAAATCGGGGAATTAGCTAAAGAATGTTCACAAGAATTAATGAATATGAAAACAGCAAAAAAAAATAGTGTTTTAGTAAAAGTAGCAGATAGTATATTCGAGAATAAACAAAAAATTTTAGAAGCAAATGAAAAAGATATAAAAAACGCACAAGAAAAGGGAATAAAGGAAAGTTTAATAGATAGGCTAAAATTAGATTCTAATAGAATAAATGATATTGTAAAAGGGATTAAATCAGTGGCTCTTTTACCAGACCCTATAGGAGAAGTAGTTGAAGGAAAGAGATTGGAAAATGGATTAGAAATTATTAAAAAAAGAGTTCCATTAGGAGTAATTGCAATAATATATGAGGCTAGGCCAAATGTTACTGCAGATGCGTTTTCACTATGTTTTAAAACAGGAAATGTAGTAATATTGAAAGGTGGATCTGATGCAATAAATACTAACATAGAAATGGTTAAAACAATAAGAAAAACTTTGGAAAAATTAAAAGTAAATCCTAATTGTATTTCATTAGTTGAAGATACAACAAAAGAAGCGGCAATTCAATTAATGAAAATGAATAAATATGTAGATGTTTTAATTCCAAGAGGAGGAGCTAACTTAATAAGAACTGTTGTAGAGAATAGCAATGTTCCTGTAATAGAAACAGGGTCAGGAAATTGTCATATTTATGTGGATGAATTTGCAGATTTTGATAAAGCTCTAAAAATAATAAAAAATGCAAAAACACAAAGAGTCGGAGTGTGCAATAGTTGTGAATCGCTTGTGATAAATAGAAAAATCTTAAAAACATTTTTGCCACGATTAGTGGAAATGTTAGAAAAAAATAATGTTGAAGTTAGAGGCGATAATGAATGTAAAAACATAGTTAACAAAATAAAACTTGCAACAGATGAAGACTTTTCAACAGAGTATTTGGACTTAATAATATCAATTAAAACTGTAGGTACAATTGAAGAAGCAATAAAACACATTAATAAAAATAGTACAAAACATTCTGAAAGTATAATTACCGAAAACTATCAAAATGCTCAAATATTTTTGAATGAAATAGATAGTAGTTGCGTATATGTAAATGCCTCAACTAGATTTACAGATGGTGGACAGTTTGGGTTTGGGGCAGAGATAGGAATTAGTACTCAGAAGCTACATGCTAGAGGGCCAATGGGACTTAAAGAGTTGACTACTACTAAATATATAATTTATGGAGATGGACAAATAAGAGGTTAGAATATTTACAAATGCATCAAGCGGATATATAAACTCAGATAATCATAATGGCATGAAAGAAACGGAATTTATATTCATTGTGTAGAGTATATACAACAACAATATAAAACAATAAAACAAATTATAGATGAAGGTACACCTGAAGAGTAATTTAACTTAATATGGAGTCTTATATAAATAAGATTGGAGGTTCATATGTTAAAAGATACCAATTTAGAATCTTTTGAATTTTCAAAAGAACGATTAGAAGAAATTCAACTCATTGAGAGTAATTATTGAGACAATGCTGTTGCTTAATGAAACAAATGGTAGAAATCAAGTGAAACTATGTAAGTATTGTGGAAAAACCATTTATAGCAGAATATGATACTCAGTAATGTAGAAATAAGAAAAAGTAAAATAATAAATAAAAAACTGTTAATTTTTGAACACTAATTAAAGTAAGATTAACAGATTTTTTTGTATTTAATTATTATGTAAAAAGACAATCTAAAGTAATTGTTTTTCGAAAAATTTTGGAGTATAATACCCTTTTCAAAGGAAATCTTTGAGGAATGAGGTGTTATTCGAATGACCTCATTTGAATTAATCTGGCGTCTTATAGTATTACTATTAAGTACATACGAAGACAAACAACCAGATGACAAAAAAGACTAGAAATAGTCAATGAAGTGAAGGACTACCACTCTTCACTTCTATTTTTTTGCAAAAAAATAGAACTAAATGCTACCACACATTTAGTTCGTGCTATTCAATGACCTCACATGAATAACTTAAGTTAAATATAGTATACTACTTTTTCTAGTATATGTCAATTGATTTTGAAATATTCATAAAAATAACACCTCTTGAAAATTATGTCGATTTATGATATACTGATATTGTTTTTTGGCTAAATGCTAAAATAATATCTCCTCTTGGGGATTTGACATATATAGACAAGGCAACAAATAATTTTAAAGGAGGAAATCATGATAGTAGTATCTAAACCGTTAATCAAAAAACGTTTTACAGGTGAAGAATTCAAAAACAAGTCTGTTCTTAATGAAGGAGTGACAATTGAAGATATACAAAGATGTGTTGAGAAAAAATTGAAGGAAAATGCTAAGAGAAGAAGACGACATCCAATTCATGGGAATAGGAAAAAATACTAAATTATTTAAATGATACTCGCAAACAAATTTGTTAAGGAGGAATTTTCACTTATGAAAAAAAGATTATCAAAAGCTAGAGAAATATATCTCTGTGGTATTGAATGAAATTATGAATTTCTGTTTCAAAGAATGTATATGGCATTGTTAATAATAGGGTGCATGTTTTTAAAAAACTTTTCTATACGGACTAACATAATATATATTCTTTTACATGTAGTTTCATTATACTTCTTTGGATAT
This sequence comes from uncultured Clostridia bacterium, assembly GCA_928721565.1. Classification (GTDB taxonomy): domain Bacteria; phylum Bacillota; class Clostridia; order TANB77; family CAG-508; genus CAG-269. Next base: position 408,539 of record OV788638.1, on the reverse strand, counting down.
AAGAAATCCATGTGGGAGTGTTCTTTAAGAGAAAAAATATACCAAACTTTATATTTCATATCAAATATAATAATAATTGGTGTATCTATTTTTCAAGGAAAAACATGGCTTATACTTATAACTATTGAACTTAGCTCTATTTTCGCAGGAATTCTTGGATTGATAATATTATTTTTTACAGATAGACTTATAATATCAGGAAGAGAATATACGGAAAAAATGGAAATTTACAATCAAGTTATAACATTGTGCTTAAGTGTATTGTTTTTAGTCATAGGACTTCTTGTTGTCGGTTCTTCAGCGTATGAATTGGCATTTATTACAGCAATATATGTAATATTAATTCCTTTTATAAATGTTGGAGAAGAAAACGGCATGAATTTCTACGAATTTTTTGAAATCTTATAAGGAGGTAACAACTTATGCCATCAATTGACGAACGGGTTAAGAAATTAGCCTATCCAGCAAGTAGTGTTAAGAAAAAACAGAAAAAAGTTGTCAGAACTATTACAAGAGCAGATATGGATGCAATAAATCGTTCTATTGCTCCTAAAATCAAACAAAATGCTGCGGAGCGCAATATGTCAAAACAATCAGCATATAATGATGACAAAAGTTGGATTTAGTTATGAAACTAAATTAATTAAGAGGTTAAAGAACTAGTAAGATTATTTCAAACTTGCTAGTTCTTTTTTTCAATTATTATACTTAATTACAAAGGGAGAAAATGCATTTAAATCATGTTTATTTTTTATTTTAGTTTAAATTAATCCTATCCTTTTAAAATAATAATAAGCATCCAATCCACCTTTAAAATAGATTTCCTTTACAACAATATCTTCGAGGCTATCATATAATACCAAAATTTTAGATAAGTCTTTGCATTCTTCCTTAGAAAGTCCATCCTTAAGATATTTTTCATCGTAAAGTTTTTGTATGTTTAAATTTTTATCCATTAATTTATGGATTTTGCTTTTTAATTCAATATATTCTTTATTATTATTTCTTAAATAAATTCTTATATCTTCAATACTTTCGTAAAAATCATCACTATATTCTTCTATAAATGGTTTTAATTTTTCTTCCATTGCCAATCCCCCTATACATAAATTAATTCATTAAATATAATTTCTTCAACACGATTTTTAATTGAATTCATTTTGCCAACCCAATCAAGTTGATTTATGGCTTTTAATTCTTCTGTAATATTTTCTTGTTCTGCAAATTGTTTCATTAACAGGTTATATCTATTAGTTGCAGTTTTATCAATTTCTTGTAAGTGTTCACTTAATTTATCTTCCATTAATAAAATTGTATATTCAGCTTTCTTTTGAGTTTTTAAATAATTTAATCTCATTTTTCCGTATTTTCCTAATTTAAAATTTTTAGTATTTGAGATTACCAAGTTAGGAATGTAGTAATCTCTACATTTTCTATAATCTATTTTCATATTTATCAAATCCTCGTATCATAATCCATTTCATTATCATCCTTTCCAAAATGGCTTGTATCGAGTTGCTTTTCAAAATTAATATACGAATATGTTTCTTTATTAAAATCTCTTATAAGGTCATCCTCGCAAGGATATGAAAATTTATGACACAACCATTTAAGAAACTTTTTTAAATTATCTTTAAATTTATCAATTATTTTGTTTAAGCCTTTATTTTCTTTTTCTAATTTTTTTATCTTTTTCTGATATTTATGTTCTATATGGTCAATTTTATTTTCATATTCAAATTTTAAATCTTCTTCATCTTGATTTTTGGATTGTTGCAATAAACAAATAGTTCGTTTTAAATTTTTATTTTCATTTTGTAAACTTTCTTTTTCTTTTACAAACTCTTCTGCAACATCTATTATTTCAGTTTGTTTAGATAATTCCTTGTGTAAAGCAACATTTTCATTATGAAGTTCTTCTATTAGTTTGTTTTGAGGTTTTATAATTTGTTCTTCAATTATTTTATCTCTATTTAAAACAAGTTTTTTTATATCTTGTAGTTCGGGTGTGTTTGGTAACTCTAAAGTTGCAGTTTTTAAAATTTCTTTTGTTTTAGCATAATTAGTTACTTTTTTAAATTCTTCAACTGACAGATTTTTTCTATTAGTTTCTTCAACATATAAGCCTCTTTCTAAATCAAACCCTTTACTTTTAACATGTTCAAAATAGGCATCTTGTAATTTTCTATAACTATCTCTACCTTTCCAAAAATCTCTTGCACAAATTTTTTCTATTGGCTTGCCATCTTTATCTTTTGTATGAACTACTGGAACAAACATTAAATGTAAATGTGGTGCTCCTTCATCTAAATGAACTACAGCGGATATAATATTTTTTTCTCCAAGATTTTTGTAATTGCAGATAAATTTATAGCATTCATCAAAGTATCTTTTTGTTTCTTGTTCTCCAATTTTATTAAAAAATTCTTGGTCAGATGTAAATATTAGTTGACACATTATAATACTGTTTTCCCTTAAATGACCTGCTAAATTCTGTTCACTTCGTAATTTGTCAAATTCCTTTGTATAGGTGCAATTGTTTTTCTTTATATAATAATTTAAATGTGTTCTGGTTGGATCAATATCTTTATTTGTATGACATTTTGCTTTCCTATCATTGTGGGTGCATTTACCATTTACCTCAGCTCGTGTTAATTTCTCATTTCTTACTATAGCATAACTCATAGCTCCAAAGTCCTTTCTTGTACTAAAACAAATTTATTTGTCTAACACACTAGACAAACAAGTTTGTCTGTGTGCCCTACGGGGTTATTCCTAAAAACTGCTAAAGCATTTTTTAGGCTATAATTTGCCATAGCTTACGCTATAACAAATTATAGTGAAGTCGCAGTTTAAAGTTAGTGCTTGCAACTTCATATCGGAGCAATTTCTTATATAGTATCATCTAGTGTATCAAGGTTAGCATATAAGAAATCAAGTGAGCCAGCAGGATATTCTCTTTTATTTGCCTTAATGGTATCTGCCTTTTTGGTTATTTTGTTTATATTGATATTTCCCAAATTATTGGATAAGCAAATCATCAAATAATTTTTAGCATTTTGTATATTAGGTGTATTTTTCAATATATCTAATAATTGAACAAGATTAGTTTTTGTTATTAAATTAAGCTTGTCCAATATTTTAAAATGATTAACTGTTATATTTCCAACTTTTAAATTATCTGTATAATAAAGATTATCAATTACATCTTCTAAAATTGTTTTTTCTTCTTTTGTAAATTCATTTAAATTACATTTCTCTTTTATCAATAAAAGTTCTTCATCACTTTTAGGATTGATGGAATCAGTATTGATTATATTAGTATTGATTCCTCGTAAATTTTCCGAGTCAAGAGTCGTAGATTCTCCGATTCAAGAATCGTAAATTCTCCGAGTCTGAATGATTAATCTTTCCAACATATATTAAATTAGGTTTTCCTAGACCTTGTCTTTTCTCTTGAACTAAATTTACTTCCATTAATATCTTAAATGATTTAGTTACTGTTTTATCTGATAAATTCAATTTCTCTTGTACTTCTTCTCTTGTAAAAATTAGATAAACATTATTATCTTCATCTATCCAATGATTTTTTTGAGATAAAGATAATCTATCTAACAAAAAAGCATATAAAATTTTACTATCTGAATTTAATTTGTTTTTGTATTTTTCATTTACAAATAATTCTTGATGAATTTGATAGTATTTATGCTCTAATGTTTCATTTGATTTGTAAGGTATGAAATCCATAACAATAGTTCTCCTTTCAGTTTTGAAATTCCTGAAAGTGTTGAAATATCAATAAATTTATTTTGCGGAACATTTCTGAACATTTTTTTAAGAGCAAAAATTCATTGCGGAACATTTTTCGGAACAAAATAATCGGATTTTGAGAATTTTACAGAATTTTTTAGAATTGAACTAAAAAAATACTATTTCCTAAAATCCTAGAAAATAGTATCTTTATATAATAAAAACTGCTTTCAAGTTCTTTCGAATTTTCTTGAAAACAGCTCTAAATATGGTCGAGGCGACAGGGATCGAACCTGCGACCTCATGGTCCCAAACCACGCGCGCTACCAACTGCGCTACGCCTCGATAAATGTTGTAATTGCTAATGCCTATATATAATAGCACAAATTAAAAACAAATTCAAGGCTTTTTTTAAAAAAAATTTAAAAAATTCAAATTAATCTCTACGTTTACCAAATAAAGATAAAATACGAAGAAAAATATTAATAAAATCTAAGTAAAGTTCCATAGCACCATAAACATATAATTTTTCATCTTCACAAAAACCAGCCTGTTGCATAAGTTTAATCTTATTCATATCATAAATAGTCAAGCCAAAGAAAATAAGCAAAATAGCCCAATCCAAAGCGATATCTAGCATAGTATTGCCAACAAAAATATTAATAATAGTTAAAACAATACCAACAATAAGAGCAACAGTCAAAATATTTCCCCAATTTGAAATATCCTTATCAGTTTTGTAGCCAATTAAAGACAAAATACCAAATAAAGCAGACGTTCCAGCAAAAGCATAAACAATAGAAGTCATTTCATATGCAACAAAAATTACTGACAAAGTAAAACCATTTATAAATGCATAAGTAAAAAATAAAATAGTAACAGCAGTTGGAGAAAGTTTTTTAAATAGTAAAGAAAATATTAAAACAACAGCAAGTTCAATAATAGCTAAAGCCATATAACTACCACCTGAGATAATAGAAATATATAAACCAGATTTATATACGTAAAAGGCAGTTAAAGCACTTGCAAGCAATCCCAAAAACATTCTAAAAAATGTATTAGTAAGAACTTGGTTTGTATCCATAGTATGGATAGCATTTCCATCACCATATGTCTCCATAATATCACCACCCTTCTTAATATATGTAATAATAAATAAATTATAAAAAATATTTTAAATATAAAAAGAAAAAAAGTCAATAGAAAAAGGGATTTCAAATCCCTTTGTTTTTTATAAAATCAACAATGATTCCACAAATTATAAATTCAACACCAAAAGTAAAACTAGATTTTATTAAAATCAAACCTAAATGATAAAAAAGATTTATACCAAGAAATATGTACAAAAGTAAAATTCCTACAGCAGATAGACAAATTAGACCAGAAAATAGTAATCCATATTTCATTATTTTATATGTTTCTTTATCTAGGTTTTTGAGACCTAAAAAAAATTTTTGCATAACAACCTCCATCGAAGTTTTAAAACTTCAAAAATTAATTTATATATCTTTATAGATATGATAACACGAGGTAAAAACAAAATCAAAGGAAATAAATACCAAGTATTGTAATTAAAATAAAAATATGATAGTATAACAATTGCGTTGGTCATTTAAGAAACGGTCCTAAATGACCCAGATGACACAAATGATCAAATAGATCGAATAGAGGAGGAAATATGGCTAAAGCAAAAACAGTTTTTGTGTGTAGCGAATGTGGAAATGAGTCACCTAAATGGTTAGGCAAATGTCCAGCTTGCAACAGTTGGAACACATTTTATGAACAGAAGATAGAAAAATATACTGAAACAAATAAAATAGAGAAAAAAATAAATAATACTCCTAAACCTTTAAACAGTTATGTAGGCCAAGAGGCTAATAGAACTTCAACTGGATATCTAGAATTGGATAGAGTGTTAGGTGGAGGCTTAGTAAAAGGTTCATTAATATTACTTGGAGGAGAACCAGGTATAGGAAAGTCTACATTGATATTACAACTATGTGAAAAAGTTCATGGTGATGGAAAAGTATTGTATGTGTCAGGAGAAGAGTCAGCAGAACAAATAAAATTAAGAGCAGATAGACTTGGAGTAAAAAATGAAGAATTAATGTTTTTGGGAGAAACAGATATTGATATTATAAAAGATGCAATAGCAGATATGAAACCAAAACTTGTAATAATTGATTCTATTCAAACAATGTATTCAGATGAAATTACAGCGGCAGCAGGAAGCGTAAGTCAGGTAAGAGAGATTACATCACAGATTATGAGAATGTGCAAGGCTCAACAAATTACAACAATTATTATTGGGCATGTAACTAAAGAGGGAAATATAGCAGGACCAAGAGTATTAGAACACATGGTGGATACAGTACTTTACCTTGAAGGAGAGAGATATAATACATATAGAATTTTAAGGGCAGTAAAAAATAGATTTGGTTCAACAAATGAAATAGGAATGTTTGAGATGAGACAAGAGGGAATGTGCGAAGTTACAAACCCATCAGATATATTAATTACAGAAAGAGATGACAATCCATCAGGTTCATGCATATTAGCAAGTATTGAAGGAACTAGACCTATACTAGTGGAAGTGCAAGCATTGACATCACAAACAGTATTTGGATTGCCTAAAAGAACTGCAAATGGTTTTGATTATAACAGATTAGCTGTTTTAATTGCAGTATTAGAAAAAAAAGCGGGCTTATCACTTGGAAATCAGGATGTTTATTTAAACATTGCAGGAGGAATGAAGATTTCAGAGCCAGCAGCAGATTTGGGAATTATAGCAACAGTTGCATCATCATACAAAAATGTACCGATTCCGCAATCTACTGTTGTAATGGGAGAAGTAGGATTAACTGGAGAAGTTAGAAGAATTAATTTGATAGAAAAAAGGTTGAAAGAAGCAGAAAAATTGGGATTTAAAACATGTATTATTCCAGAAAATAATAAAAAAGGCTTGAAAGATGACTATAAATTAGATATAATAGGTGTCAAGAGTATAGGGGATATGTTAAGAATACTTAAAATAAAGTAGTTATACAGTAAATATTTTAAGGAGGTAAAACAAAAAATGGGTACAGTTAAAGAAGATCCAATAGCAACAATACTGAAGAAAATAGCCCCAGGAACACCAATAAGAGAAGGTCTTGAAAATATATTAAAAGCAAAGACAGGAGCGTTATTATTAATAACAGATAAACCAGAAGTTATAGAAGAAGTAGTAGACGGAGGATTCTTAATAAATGAAGATTATACTTCTTCAAAATTATATGAATTGGCAAAAATGGATGGAGCAATAGTTTTAAGTGGAGATATGAAAAAAATATTATTTGCCAATGCACAATTAATACCATCATATCAAATTCCAACAGTTGAAACAGGAACAAGACACAGGACGGCCGAAAGAACTGCAAAACAAACAGGAGAATTAGTAATAAGTATATCACAAAGAAGAAACATAATAACAATATTTAAAGAAAATTATAGATATATATTAGAAGATACAGAAGCAGTATTAAACAAGGCAAATCAAGCAATACAAACACTAGAAAAATATAGAAAAGTTTATGATAGTAAATTAAGTATTTTAAATGAATATGAATTTAATGATATAGTAACACTAGATAATGTGTTAACAGTTATACAAAGAGCTGAAATGGTAATGAGGATAGTAGAAGAAATAAAAAAACAAATCTATGAGCTTGGAAATGATGGAAGGCTAGTAAATATGCAACTAGAAGAACTGATAGGAGGACTTGCTAAGGAAGAATCTCAATTAGTAAAAGACTATCAAGTGAATGACTTAGATGCAGGAGATATATTAGAACAACTATCAAAACTAAATCATGAAGATTTAAGAAAAGAACCAATAATTGCAAAGATATTAGGATATGAAAGCTTTGAGAATTTTGAGGAATTAGCAGTATATCCTAAAGGATATAGGATACTAAGCAAAGTACCAAGAATGCCAAGTACAATAGTAGAAAATCTAGTAAAATCATTCAAATCATTCCAACATATCTTAGTTGCAGAAATAAGTGATTTGGACAATGTAGAGGGAATTGGAGAAGTAAGGGCAAAGACGATAAAACAAACTTTAAAAAAGATGCAAGAACAATTTGCATTTGATAATATATTAATTTAAAAGTTGTCAAAATTGACGAGTCTTATTGACAACATATCAGAGAAAGGGAGAAAGAAAATGAAAAAAGCTTCAAACATAATAACAATAATAGCACTAATTTTAATTGTAGTATTAATAGGAGGAGTATCTTATGGATATTATAAAAAGGCTACAATGGAAGTTAAAAATCCAATAGTAACAATGGAAGTTCAAGATTTTGGAACAATAAAACTTGAGTTATATCCAGAAATGGCGCCACAAACTGTATCAAACTTTATAGCACTTGCACAACATGGATTTTATGATGGTCTTAAATTCCACAGAGTTGTAGAAGGATTTATGATTCAAGGTGGAGATTCAAATGGAGATGGAACTGGAGCACCAAAACTAAGCGATTTAGGAATGGATGTAAGTGGAGATCAGGATAGAGATTATTGTATAAAAGGAGAATTTTTATCAAATGGATATAATAAAAATACTCTAAAACACAAAGAGGGTATAATTTCTATGGCAAGAGCAGATTACACACAACAATATTCAAAATCATTAACAACAGAGAGCTATAATTCAGCTGGTTCACAATTTTTCATAATGACAGCTGATAATTCATCACTAGATGGAAATTATGCTCCATTTGGAAAAGTAACTGAAGGAATGGATGTAGTTCATAATATTGAAAAAGTTGAAGTAAAAGAAACAGAAACATCAAGCAGTTCAAATAGTGATTCTTCATCAAAAAGTGAATCAAAAGAAAAGAGTACACCAGTTAATGATGTAATAATTTCAAAAGTTTCAGTTGAAACATATGGTGTTGATTATGGAAAACCAGATACATTAGAAACATGGAACTATTATGATTGGGTTTATAAAACATATGGAATTAATTTAAAACAATATCAACAATAAAATAAAAGTTGTCAAAAGGATGATGAACCTTATTGACAACTTTTATTTTTAATAATTTTTATAAAATAAAAAAAGTGGTCTAATTCCACTTTTTACGCAATAGCTGCATTTAATTTTTTAGATAAACTAGATTTTTTTCTAGCAGCTGTATTTTTTACGATTACACCTTTTGTGCAAGCTTGATCAATTTTCTTTGTAGCTTCTGCAAATAAAACTTTTGCTTCTTCTACTTTTCCGGCTGCAATAGCTTCTTCGAATTTCTTAACAGCTGATTTATATCCAGTTTTTATCATATTATTTCTTAATGTTTTTTTCTCAATAATTTTAACTCTCTTTTTTGCTGATTTAATATTTGGCATGTTTGATGCACCTCCTCTTGGTAAAAATAATCTATAACGTGTACAATTATATCATACAAGTTTGCATTTGACAAGAGTTAACTTAAAAAAAATAGAAAATCTGCCAAAATAGACGCACCTTTTTGATAGAAAATCATTGAAAAATATTGCACTAGGCTAAATAATATGGTATAGTAATACTGGTAGGAATAGCCTACCAAACACAAGAAAGGTAAGTGATAAAATGATAGCAATAGGCAGTGATCATGGGGGATATAAATTAAAAGAAGAAATAAAAAGATATTTAGAAGAAAAAGATATTGAATATACAGATTGTGGAACATTTAATGAAGAAAGTGTGGATTATCCTGATATTGCAAAAGCAGTTGCATTAGAAATACAAAGCAAAGAATGTGATAAAGGAATATTAATATGCCGTTCAGGAATAGGAATGAGTATAGTTGCAAATAAATTTAAAGGCATAAGATGCGCAAAATGTAATGATGAAGAAGAGGCTAGATTTTCAAGAATGCATAATGATTCAAATATGTTGTCATTAGGCGCAGATTATATTGAAACAAGTAAGGCTATAAGAATTGTAAGAATGTGGATAGCAACAGAATTCGAAGGCGGAAGACATGAGGAAAGAATAAAAATAATAAAAGAAATAGAAAATGAAAATATGAAGTAATGGAGGCCAAATTTAAATGTGGGGAAATATAGCAATAGCATTTTTATTAGCATTTATAGTATCATTTATGGCTACACCATATACTATAAAAATAGCTAACAAGATTGGCGCTGTAGATGTGCCAAAAGACAAAAGAAGAATGCATACAAAGAAGATGCCTAAATTTGGAGGACCAGCAGTAATAATAGGATTTTTAGTATCAATGGCCTATTTATTAGTAGTGATGAGCATTGAAGGCAGTATAGATTTATTTGCAGAACAAGAATATGGAAAGAAACTTTTAGGACTATTATTAGGAATAGTAGCAATTGCAATTACAGGGGTCTTAGATGATACAAAAACATTAACCTGGTGGCAACAACTATTAGGACAAGTTACTGCAGCAGTAATAGTAGTGGCATTTGGAATAAGAATAGAACATTTAGATATTCCGTTTTTATATAGGGTAGGATTAAATGAAGCTTTTTCAATAATAGTTACAATTATATGGATAGTCGGTGTAATAAATTCAATAAACTTGATTGATGGATTAGATGGTTTATCATCAGGAATATCACTAATATCATGTATATCATTATTAATAATATTTTTGATGAACGGTTCACCAATGGTAGCAACAGTAATAGTTACTGCAATGAGTGGAGCTTTAGTTGGATTTTTACCATTTAATTTTTCACCAGCCAAAACGTTTATTGGAGATACTGGATCAAACTTCTTAGGGTTTATGTTAGCAGTAGTATCAATACTAGGAGTTGCTAAAACATATACTGCGGCTGTAATTGTATTACCAGTAATAGTATTGGGATTACCAATATTTGATGTATTATTTGCCATAATAAGGAGAATTGCAAAAGGAAAGTCAATAAAGGCAGTATTTAAACCAGATAAAGGACATTTGCATCATAAGTTAGTTGCAAAAGGATTTACACAAAAACAAGCGGTATTAATATTATATGGATTAAGTGCATCACTTGGAATGTTTGCAATAATACTATTTGATAGTGGAATTTGGAAAGCATTATCATTTTTGTTAATGATAATTGCAGCAGTTGCTTTAGGATATAGAAATTTTATAAAAGAAAAACAAACAAAACCTAAGTTAATTGATAATAAATAAAGGAATGTGGTAAAAAATGAAGAAGAAAAAGAAAAATAACACATTAAAAGAATTCAAAGAATTTGCATTAAAAGGTAATGTTATGGACATGGCAATAGGAGTTGTAATAGGAGGAGCATTTCAGAAAATAGTTAATTCTTTAGTTAATGATATAATAATGCCTGTAATATCAATACTTATAGGAAAAGTTGATTTTTCTGATATGGTATTAAATGTTGGAAATACTTCTATAAAATATGGTAACTTTATAACAACAATAGTTGACTTTTTAATAATAGCATTTTCTATTTTTATAGCGCTAAAATATATGGCTAAATTAAGTAAAATAAGAGATATTAGTGAGGAGATGGCAATAAAATTAGATAAAAATGGAAATGTAAAAGAATATATTGAAGAAAAAAAGAAAGAAGAAATGAAAGAATGAAAGACCAAATAATAAAATTTTTAGCATATGATGGAAAGATTTCAGTTACATGTATATCTACAACAAATTTAGTAGAAGAAGCTAGAAAAGTTCATGACTTAAGTCCACTAGCAACAGCAGTAATGGGAAGAATATTAACAATAACAGCATTAATTGGAGCTGATATGAAAAATGCCACAGACAAATTAACAATACAAATAAAAGGAAATGGACCAATAGGAAAAATAGTGGCAGTAGCTGACAATACACCAAAAGTAAAAGCATGTATAACAGATCCACATGTTGAACTACCATTAAATGAATTTGGAAAATTAGATGTAGGTGGAGCTGTTGGAAATGAAGGATTTATAAATGTAATTAAGGACATTGGTTTAAAAGAGCCATATATAGGTGTAAGCCCATTAATGTCAGGGGAAATTGCAGAAGATTTTGCAAATTATTTTCAAACGTCTGAACAAAAACAAACAGCAGTAGCACTAGGTGTATTGGTAGATAAGAACGGAGTACGTTCGAGTGGAGGATATATAATAAGTCCAATGCCAGATGCAACAGATGAAGAAATATCTAAAGTAGAAAAAGCAATATTTGAAGCAGGTGCAATATCAAGAATGTTAGACAATAACTTAACACTTGAAGAAATTGCCAAAAAGGTTACGGGAGATAAAAAAGCTAAAGTAATAGATGCTTCAAAAGAACCTAAATATGAATGTGAGTGTAATAAACAAAGATTTGCAGATGGATTAATGACACTAGGAAAAGAACAATTGACAGAACTAATCGAAGAAGATGAAAAAGCAGAAATCAAATGTCAATTTTGTAATAAAGTTTATAATTTTAATAAAGAAGAATTAAAAGAAATATTAGAAAAGGTAGGTAAATAAAATGGAAGAATTAATAGTATTTGGACATAAAAGTCCTGACACAGACACAATTTGTTCATCAATAGTAATGGCAGATTTACAAACAAAAATAAGAGGAGAAAAGGTAACACCTTGTAGATTAGGAGAAATAAATGAAGAAACAAAATTCGCATTAAAAAAATTTAAAGCAGATGAGCCTAAGTTAATTGAAAAAATAGAAGAAGGACAAAGAGTAATCTTAGTAGACCACAATGAATTTTCTCAATCAGTAGAAGGAATAGAAAATGCAAAAATAGAAGCAGTAGTTGATCATCACAGAATAAACAATTTTGAAACATCAGAGCCATTATTCTACTATGCTCAACCAGTTGGATGTACATCAACAATATTATTTGAATTATATAAATCAAATAATATCGAGATAACAGCCCAAATGGCAGGTCTAATGTTAAGTGCAATAATATCTGATACATTGTTATTAAAATCACCAACAACAACTGACAAAGACAAAAAGGCACTAGAAGAGCTTGCTAAAATAGCTGATGTAGATGTAAATATTTATGGATTAGATATGTTAAAAGCTGGAACTAATTTAGATAAATATACAGAAGATGAATTGATTCGTTTAGATGCTAAAAAAATAGAAAAAGAAGATATCAAATATGTTATTGCTCAAGTAAATACAGTAAGTATTCCAGATGTATTAAAAAGAAAAGAAAAAATAGAACAAGAAATAAATAAAGAAATTTTAGCAAAAGGTTTAAGCTTATTTGTATTTGTAATTACAGACATTGTAAATAGTAATTCAGAAGCTATTGTTTTAGGCGATAGAGTAGATGCAATAGCAAAAACTTATGAAATAAATGATAATATTGCAGTTATGCCAGGAGTTGTTTCTAGAAAGAAACAAATACTTCCATTAGTAGAAAAAAACATATAATTTATATTGTGTAAAAAAAGTCAAATATCTTGACTTTTTTTACATTTAAGTATATACTTTTATCCATGAGAATAAAATATAAAGAGGTTAAAATGAAAGTTAAAGAATTAGCAATAATTATACTAATGACAATAATATTAATACTATTAGGAACAAAAGTAGAAGCAACAACAGGAAAAATAAATTCTGAGACAGTAAGATTAAGAAGGGAGCCTAATACTAGTTCAACAATAATAGAACAATTAGACAAAGACTTAGAAGTAGAAATTATTGAAGAAGAAGATAGTTGGTATAAAATAAAGGCAAAAGTAAATGGAGAAAGTGTAACAGGGTATGTAAGTAAAAGTCTTGTTGATACAAAAGCTGAAGAAAATACTACAACACCTAATGAAGCAACAAAAGCTCCTACAGAAAGTGCAACAACAGTAGACCAAACAAATCCAGAAGTTGCTCTTTATGAAGATGATGTAGAACCATCAACGTCAACGGTAGATACAACAAACGAAATCCAAGAAGAAAGTAAATATACATTAGAACGAGAAACTCCTATTAAATTTATACCACTTATAAATGCAAAAAATAAATCTACATTAAACGGAGAAGTAAAAGTAATAGAAATAATAAATGATTGGTGTAAAATAGAAAATGATACAGAAAGTGGATGGGTAAGAAAAAGTTCATTACAAGAAACAACAAATGAAGAAACAGTACAACAAGAGCAACCTGTAGTAGAACAAGAAACGACACCAGAAGTAACTGAAACTACAACTACAAATACTACAGAAGAAAAAGAAGAAACAACACCAACAATAAAAAGCATAAGTAAAACAGGATATGTAACTGCAGAATCATTAATGGTAAGAAAAGAAGCATCAACATCAAGTGAAGATATAGAAAGCCTATCAAAAAATGATAAAGTAGAAATAACAGGACAACTAGATGGTTGGTATCAAATTAAGATAAATGGAAAAACAGGATATGTATCATCAAAATATATTTCAGATACAAAGGCAACTGAAACAACATCAAGAAGTGGAAGCACAATAAAAGAAGAAAAAGTTACGCCAATGGAAGTAGAAGAAAAAACAACTAATTCAACTACTTCAAACACAAACAAAGGAACATCTGTAGTAGAATATGCAAAAAATTATATTGGATGCAAATATGTATCAGGAGGCTCATCACCAACAACAGGATTTGACTGTTCAGGATTTACATCATATGTATATAAAAATTTTGGTGTATCATTAAGCAGATCATCTAAAGGACAAATAAATGATGGAGTAGCAGTATCAAGAAGTGATCTACAACCAGGAGACATAGTAGTATTCAATAATTCTGGAAATTCAGTAATAGGTCATGTTGGAATATATATAGGTGGAGATAATTTTATACATGCTGCAAATCCAAGCCAAGGAGTAACAATTACATCATTATCATCAAGCTATTACAGCAAAAGATATGTAGGAGCAAGGAGAGTAAATTAATTGAATAGACCAATTTTAATAGTAGTAATTGGTTATATTATAGGTATAATATGGGGGATATACTTAAAAATAAGTATACTCCCATTTTATTTTTTTCTATTTGTAATATATATTATAATCAAATTACCATATAAAAAAAGAAAATTTAACATTCTTTCAATAAAAAGATATTTTAGATATATCAAACTAATTTTTAAAATCAATATTATTATAACAATTATTATTTCATCTTTTATATCAAATACAATTATCAGAATTTTAGAAAATAAATATGAAAATTTATATCATAATAGTGAAGAATTGAGAGTTAGTGCAATTGTCATAGGAAATAGACAAGAAAAAGATTATTATGATAGATATAAAGTAAAGGTTACTGACAGAAAATATAGAAATACAAATTTGTATATTAATGTATCCAAAAAGAAAAAGCTAGAATATGGAGACAAAATTACTTTTAGTGGAGAATTTAAAGAACCATCAAGAGCCAGAAATTATAAAGGTTTTAATTACAAACAATATTTAAAAACATTAAAAATATACGGAACAGTTAAAACTGAAAAAATTGAAATATTAGAAAAAAATAAAGCTAATCCAATAATGCAGATTTCAAACAAGGTATTCTTAAGAATTAAAAATAAGATTGAAAAAACATATAGTAATGAAATGTCAAAAATAATTTTAGGAATAATGTTAGGAGATACAACAGAAATTGATGATGATACTAAAGAGAATTTTGCAAATAGTAATATCTCTCATGTTTTAGCAGTATCAGGTTTGCACATATCATATATTATATTTTTAGTAACAAAGTCAACAAAAAATATATTTGGTAAAAGAGACAGCAAGATTATTGCAAGTATAACTTTAGCAGTATATATGTCTATTACAGGTTTTAGTATATCTGTTGTAAGAGCAAGTATTATGGGGATACTAACATGTATGGCATTTGTAGTATATAGAAAAAGTGATACATTAAATAATATTGCAATATCAGCATTAATAATATTAATAAGTAATCCATATAATCTAATAAGTATAAGTTTTTTATTAACATATGGTGGAACTTTAGGCATAATATATTTTCAGCCGATTGTAGAAAAAATAATAAAAAGTTTTAAAATAAGAAATAGAAGATGGAAATACGTTTATTTAAGAATTCAAAGAAAATGTGAAAACATTATTTCAATAATATCTGTATCAATTTCAGCTCAAATTATCATTGCACCAATAATGGCATTATATTTTAATAGTGCCGGATTAGGATTTTTAATAACTAATTTATTACTTAGTTATTTAATAGGGATAATAGTAATTGGTGGTTTTATTCAAATTTTGATATCATTAATTTCAATAAAAGTAGGTATAGCACTTGCAAAGATAATAGAAATTCCACTACATGGAATAATAATAATTTCAAAAATCAATATTGCAAATTTTAAAGTTATAACACCAGATGTTTATCAAGTTATTTTATATTATTTTACAGTTTGTATTTTAGCTTATTTGTATAAAATTTTTAATCAAAGACATTGTAATATAACGCAAGAAAGAATTAAAAATACTTTATATTTATTAAGGTATAAATCAAGACCATATTTTAAGAAAATTAGGATTCTAATAATTATTTTAGTCATTGTATTTTATTCAATTAACAAAATTCCAGATAATTTAAAAATTTATTTTATAGATGTAGGACAAGGAGATAGTACATTGATAATTACACCAAGAAATAAGAAAGTCCTTATAGATGGTGGAGGAAGTGGCTCATATGATGTTGGCAAAAATACACTATTACCATATTTGTTAAATAGAAAGATTAAGAAAATAGATTATATGGTAATTAGTCATTTTGATAATGACCATATTCGGACGGATTGTTATATATTCTACAAGAAATTAAAGTAGAAAAAGTAATAATAGGAAAACAATATGATACTTGCGAAAATTATGAAGAATTTCAAAGAATAGTTAATGCTAAGAAAATTAATGTACATATAGTAGAGGCTGGAAATAGAATTCAAATTGATAATAGCGTATATTTCTATGTAGTATGGCCGACAAGCACAAATATGATTTCTGATAATGCTATAAATAATAATTCATTAGTATGTAAGCTAATATATAAAAATTTTTCGATGTTGTTTACAGGGGATATTGAAGAAATTGCAGAAAAAGCAATTCTTTCAAAATATGTTAATAAACAAGAGCTATTAAATGCTAATATTTTGAAAGTTGCTCATCATGGTTCTAAAACATCTTCTATAAAAGAATTTATAAATGCAGTTAGTCCTAAATATGCAGTTATTGGAGTGGGCAAAGATAATAAGTTTGGACATCCTTCAGAAAAAACTTTAGAAACTTTGAATAATAAAAAAGTGAAGACTTATAGAACAGATATTTCTGGAGAACTAGTAATTATAACTGATGGAAATAATGTGAAGACAAAAGGTTTTTATGATACGAGTTGAGAAATTTATGAAAGTTTATAGGTGAGATATTTAAAACCTAAATATATTATAAAAGGAGTAAAATTTGGGAAAATTAAAAGAAAGTGAGAATGTAGAAATAAATAATCTATATAATATGATTAGTAATGAAATAGAAAAAACTAAATATAATATTGCAATACAAGTTAGTAATGAAATAACATTGTTATATTGGAATATTGGAAAAGATATAAAAGAGAATATATTGAATTTAGAAAAGGCTGAATATGGAAAAAAAATTATAAAAAGATTAAGTGAAAAATTAACTTTAAAGTATGGGAGAGGATATAGTAAAGCTAATTTGTTTAGAATGATTAAAATATATGAGTATTATCCGGACTATAAAATTTTCTCGACATTGTCGAGAAAATTAAGCTGGTCACATTTTGTTGAATTATTACAAATTCAGGATAAAACAGAAAGGGAATTTTATACAGTGATGTGTCAAAATGAAATTTGGTCAGTTAGAACTTTAAGAGAAAGAATAGATTCAGCATTATATAAAAGGACTATTATATCTAGAAAACCAGAAGAAACAATAATTAATGATTTGAAATTACTAAATAATGAAAATAAAATGACAACTGATTTGTTTTTTAGAGATCCATATGTGTTAGATTTTTTAGAATTAAAAGATACATATAGCGAAAGCGATTTAGAAAAAGCGATAATAAATGAATTAGAAAAATTTATACTAGAAATGGGAAATGATTTTGCATTTTTGGCTAAACAAAAAAGAATTATAATTGATGGCGAAGATTATTATATTGATTTACTGTTTTATCATAGAAAAATGAGAAGGTTAGTTGTAATAGAATTAAAACTAGATAAATTTAAGCCTGAATATAAAGGACAAGTAGAGTTATATTTGAAATGGTTGGATAGATACGAAAAAGCAGAAGGAGAAGAAAAACCAATAGCAATTATTTTATGTGCGAATAAAAGTGATAAAATGCTGGAATTACTAGAATTAGGCGAAAGTGGAATTCATGTGGCTCAATATTTGACAAAGTATGTATCAAAAGAAACATTAGAACAAAAATTGATTGATAGTATAGAAGCTGCAAAAATACAAATGGAACAAAGGAAAAAACTAAACTATTAATCTTCTGTTAAATTTTGTATAAAATTTACAACCTTGGTAATAATATGAAAAACGGAAGGTTGTGAGAAAAATGAAAAATACAGGAAAAATAATAATCATAAGCTTAGTATTAGCAATAAGTGCAGGAGTTGCAACATATTTTATAGTAAGGCAAAATAAAAAAAGTGAAACAATACCAGAAACCAATACTTATATATCAGAAAAAATAGAAGATGAATGCACAGAAGAATACAAAGAAGAGCAGATGGAAAATCAAAATACAACAGAAGTATCATCAACAGAAGAAAAAGTAGCGGCGAATGCTATATTAATATTAAAAAAATATTATACAAAATGTGACCATACAATAAACGAATATGTAGAACTACCACAAGAATTAGTAAATTTAACAAAAGAACAAGTTCAAGAAAAATATGCTGATTGGCAAGTGATAGGATTTGAAAAAGGAAAAATAACATTATATAAAGAATTTGATGATGTTTGCGGAGAACATTTTAAACTAAAAATAGAAGATGGAAAAGTTGTTGTATACACTGTAAATAATGATGGAACAGAAACTCTTTATGAAAAAACTAATATTTCAAGTGAATACCTTACAGAAACAGATTTACTTAATATGCAAGATGGATTAGAAATTTATGGAAAAGAAGAGTTAAATCAAGTTATTGAAGATTTTGAGTAATAAATTAAAGACAAGCCACATAAAATAAAACTAAAGAGATAGACGAGGAGGAAGATTATGTGGGAAACTTTAAGAAAAGAAGATGTTGTACAGAAACTAAGGACAAAGCAAGGTGTAGGGCTGTCACAAAAAGAGGTAATATTAAGAAAACAAAAATATGGGAGTAACAAACTAGAGGAAAAAAAGAAAGAGACAATATTAGTAAAATTTATAAAACAATTTAATGATTTCATGATTATTATTTTAATAATAGCATCAGTTTTATCAGCTGTTACCTCATATTTTCAAGGAGAAAATGACTATGTTGATTCAATAATAATTATTGCAATTGTAGTGTTTAATGCACTAATGGGAGTGATTCAAGAAGCAAAAGCAGAAAAATCGATTGAAGCATTAAAACAAATGACACCGCCTAAGGCTAAGGTAATAAGAGACGGAAGAGTACAAGAAATTCATGCTGAAGATTTAGTACCTGGAGATATTGTAGAATTAGAGGCAGGAATTTATGTACCAGCAGATTGCAGATTATTAGAAAGCCATAATTTAAAAATAGAAGAGTCAAGTTTAACAGGAGAAACAGAACCGGTTCTAAAAAATGCAGATATGGTAGCACAAAATGATGTACCATTAGGGGACATGTTAAACATGGCATTTATGGCAAGTATTGTTGTAAATGGTCATGGAAAAGCGGTAGTAACTGAAACAGGTATGAATACCAGAGTAGGCAAAATTGCGAATATGATTATGGAAGATGAAACACCAGAAACACCAATTCAAAAAAAGTTAGCACAAGTTGGAAAGATATTGGGAATAGTATGTTTGGCAATTTGTGCACTTATATTTTTTATAGGAATGATAAAACATATAGATCCGATTGAAATGTTTATGACATCAGTAGGATTAGCTGTTGCTGCGATACCAGAGGGATTACCTGCAATTGTAACAATTATGCTATCAATTGGCGTAAGTAAGATGGCTAAAAATAATAGTATAATAAGAAAATTACCAGCAGTTGAAACATTAGGATGTAGTAATGTTATTTGTTCAGATAAAACAGGAACTTTAACTCAAAATAAAATGACAGTTGTTGAAATAAAAGCTAGGGATACATTATTAGCAAGTAAATTGGCTACAATGTGTACAGATAGTAATATTATTTATCAAAATGGGCAAACAAAGGTAAATGGCGAGCCTACAGAAATTGCATTAGTACAAAATGGACTTAAACATAATTTTAATAAAAATAATCTATATAATGAAATGCCAAGAGTTGCAGAGATTCCATTTGATTCGAATCGCAAAATGATGACAACAATACATAGAAATAAAGGGAGATATCTTGTTATAACCAAAGGTGCTCCAGATATATTACTTAATAAATGTAATCTAATGAGTATGGAAAGACGTAGGATAGAAATTAAAAATCAGCAAATGGCAGAAAAGGCATTAAGAGTAATTGCAGTAGCATATAAGGAAATTGATAACTTGCCTAGAAATTCAGAAATGAATTTATTAGAAGATGGTTTGAATTTTGTAGGACTTATAGGAATGATAGATCCACCAAGAGAAGGTGTGAAAGAAGCGGTACGAACTTGTAAAAGAGCAGGAATAAAAACTGTAATGATTACAGGAGATCATATTGCAACAGCTAAAGCAATTGCAAAAGAGCTAAATATTTTAACATCACATGATAAAGCAATAACAGGAAAAGAACTTGATCAAATTTCACAAAAACAACTGGTAAAAGATATCAAAGATTATTCTGTATTTGCAAGGGTTACACCAGAGCACAAAGTTAGAATAGTAAAAGCATGGCAAAGTGCAGGAAATGTAGTTGCTATGACAGGTGACGGAGTAAATGATAGTCCTGCATTAAAGTGTGCTGACATAGGGATTGCAATGGGAAAGAATGGTACGGATGTTGCTAAAAATGCATCTGATATGATATTAGCGGATGATAACTTTGTTACAATAGTTAAAGCTGTAAAACAAGGAAGAAACATATATGACAATATAAAAAAGGCAATTCATTTTTTGATTGCAACAAATATAGGAGAGATTGTAACAGTATTTATGGGACTTGTTTTTGGATTGAAGTCCCCGTTATTAGCAATTCAGTTGTTATGGATAAATTTAGTGACAGATTCATTGCCTGCAATTGCAATTGGACTAGAGCCACCTGAAAAAGATATTATGAGGAGGCCACCTATAGATAATAAAAAAGGCATTTTTTCAGACGGACTATGGAGTAAAATTGTTATTGAAGGAATTATGCTAGGTGTTTTAACTCTGGTTGCATTTGGAATAGGAAATAAATATTATAATTTAGAAGTTGCAAGAACAATGGCTTTTGTTTCTTTAGGGTTATTGGAACTTGTCCACAGCTTTAATATAAAAAGTGAACAATCTATATTCAAAATCGGCTTATTTGAGAATAAGTATTTGATTGGAAGTTTTATATTAGGTGCAATAGTTCAAACAATTGTTGTGTGGGTACCAGCATTAGCAAATGTATTTAAATTAGTTCCATTGACTCAGACACAATGGTTTATTACAATTACTATTTCATTACTTCCTATAGTGATTGTTGAGTTGCAAAAGAAGTTTGTATCTATGAATTTTGTAAAGGTTATTTATATGAGGAAGCAAGAGGCATAATTAAAAAAATAGTAACTATTTGTTATAGTTACTATTTTTGTTTATAAACTAGGTCCGTTAAAGTGAGATTTACCAGATTTTTTACCATTATTAGCACGCCAATCTTCAAGATTATTAAATCCTTCGGATTTAGCTATTTGTAATAAATCTTTATTTATTGATTTTTCTAACATATTTAATAATATCTTATCTTCAGAAGAGGCCTTATCAAAGTTTTCGTCAATTCCGACTAAAATATTATTTCTGCTTTGAATAATTACAGATAAATTTGTTTTTTCTATCCAACTAAGTTTTGATAAGAATTCTTCTTGTTTTCCTTCCTGCGTCGCTAATCTTAATTCTTCAATTTGTTCTGTTTCTAAGTTTTTAATAGAAGTATGTATTCTTTCAGATAATTCTAAATTACCAGATGTGGCAGCTTTTAACTCAAGTTGTAGTCTTAATGTATCATTAAGTTTTTTTAGTGATTCCATAATTTCTTTATTACTAAAATGTTCATAACTTTTTAATATACTATTTAATGAAGCTGAAGCAAGTTCTTCAGAATCGTTCTCATTATATCTTAAACTATTTAGTAAATCTTTTCTTCCCATATTAATTCCACCTTTCTATGTATCTGATACATATATTATACTACTACTCCCATTTTATGTCAAATTTTTTAACTTGTTTTACTTTCATTTCGGCAGGTCCCAGTCCTGCTCGAAACTCGGCAACCTCCTTTTCGAGTCCCACAATTAGATTAAAATAAAAAAATGTAGCTTTTGCTACATTTTTATTCAAAATTACAATATAACAAGATAATTGCTTCTAATGATGCCATAAGAAAAAATTACATAATATTAAAAAATTTCAAAATTTTATACAATATTTTTTTATATTTTTTTTGTTTTTGTGGTAGAATAAGCATGTTATTTTCATTATCGGATTTTATATCTTTTATTATATTTTCTTTATTTTTCTTAAAAATGTCATCAATGTTATATTTTTCTTTTTTCATTTCTTCTTCTTTTATTGTTTCATATTTTTCATATTTTAAAATTTGACTTTTTTGTTCTGAAGTAGCCCAATAATCTCTGAATAAAATTGCAATTATCGTTTTAGCTGTTTTGGACACATTTTGTTCCTCAAGAGAACATTTTATATTATATTCAAAATTATAATTTTTATTTGCATTTTTTTCATAATATAGGATAACATCTTTTGGTATTTTTTTATAATCTTTATAGGGAATATAATCTAATATTTTAACAACTTCAGCACAAGCATTTGAATAATCTTCTGTTATCATAATAATTCTTCTCCTTATTAATTCCAAATAATATCTGTAGTATTTTCTTTTTTTTGCATTATCATATTTCTGTGAGCTAATTCTTTTTGTTTTGCTTTTATATCCTTTTGCTCACTAAATGTTTGTTTTCCTAATTCAATAACTCCAATATTTTCTGGTGTTAATTTAATTTGTTCTTCTTGTATGATTTTTTTTAATGCATCCATATGTTTAAAAGTTCTTGTTTCTGGGTTAATTCTAATATTAGAATTAATTATCATGTTAAAATCTTCTTTATCATTACTTGTATATGTTTTAAAATTATTAAGAAATGTTTCACCGTTTCCACATACGAAATCATTTGGATATTGAATTATGTCCATATTCATATCTAGCAACATTTCTTTTACTTTATCTGCAATTTTTATAGATCTTAAATAATCTTCTCTTGACCAATCAGCTAATACTTCAGAAATATAAGGAGCTCCATTATATTCATCAAATATCCTAATAGAAAGTCGAGTTGCTGTAGAATCTTGAAAATCCCTAAATAGCTTACAGTCAGTACTATAATCTCCTACTTCTTTTTCTTTCAATTTTAGCATCATTAAGATAGTTAATGCACCAACTGAAAAAGATTCGTTATTATCTTTCAAAGCTCTATTTACCAGGCGAACTTCTGATGTTAAAATTCCATCATCAATTGCTTGTTCACTAATAAATACACCATCATTTTCAGAAGGTATAAGTGTTTTAGCCCAATATAAATCTTTGTCTTTTAAATTATCTGGTAATAATCCCATTGAAATAAGATATTGATAAGTTGCATATCCACTATATCTTTTGGCTTCGCTGATTTCTTTAATTTCTTTTGATTCACAAAAATTTGTTCCGGACGTGATTTCACCTTTCTTGTGTCTAAAAAATTTCCCATCATAATCTTTGAAGTTACTATTAGTCATAGCTTCATAAATGAATCTAGAAGTTCTTCCATTACCATCTTGAAATAGATGCAAATAATTAATTAAATAGTACATTCCAATTGCCATATCATTTTTACTTTTAACACTTTTAAAAAAGTCTACTATTTTATCAAAATATTTTTCCTGTATTTTCCCTTTAGGAGAAATGCATTCTCCAACCCTCATTGCCTCACCTTTATATATACCGCCTTCTTCAGGAGTTAATTCGCGAACCTGTCGATTTACATCTATTAAAAAATCTTTAATGTCATTTCCTGTTAATGTATTAACAAATTGACTTATATCTTTACTTTTAAAAGCTTCTAGGAATTTTTCTGTTGTATAGGACATTTAATTTATCCCCCTTTGTTACAGTTAGTCTTATATTTAATAATTTATATGTTATTAAAAATATATCAAATTTAAGATTAAATTGCAATACCTTGTATTTTTTAATTACTATTTTGAATTTTTTTAAATTGCTAAAAACTTGATGGGGTGCCCAAAGTGGGACTGTACAACCCGCGTCGGAAAAATAATCTGCAAGATTATTTTTACCTTCATTTCGGCAAGCCCCAGACCTGCTCGAAACTCGGCAACCTCCTTTTCGAGTCCCACAATTAGACTAAAATAAAAAATGTAGCTTTTGCTACATTTTTATTCTGGTGCGTTAGCGGTACTTATTTGCGAAAAAATAGTCTATTTTTTCTGCATATACTCCCACATTTAGCACAAAAAAATTTCCGTTCATCAACTGTATATATATTGTAGCATAAATAATACATTTTTCAAGTCTTTATTAAAGTTTAATAGTATAACTTTTGAAAATTGTATTTATCTCATTACTGTTTACTATTTTTCTATTTCCTTTATAATTTACTGTAGTATCTCCATCTACATTGTTATTTAACTCATTTATTTTTTCTAATATGCTATTTAGTTCATTAACTGATAATTGAGTTTTACCAACTATATTATATGTTGGTGTTTCCCATAGCTTTCCCTTTAAACTAATAGTTGAAATTAACTTTGGAAAAATATAATAATATTTTATAACACTTTTATATTTAAATAACATATTTTTTTCTGTTATTCTTATATGTTCATCATTATTAAGTTTACTAGATATATCTACTATAAATAATTCGTCTATTAGTTGTTTTTTCTTTTCTGCTATTCTATATGGAATATATAAAATTGGTGCTATAATTAATATAGCAATAACTATACTAATTATAGTTGTTAATTTTACGTTATAATAGTTTAAAAAGTATATTAAAAAACTAATACCTATAATTAAAGAAAGTATAGCTGATATAATTACAATATTATTATCTTTTTTATTTTTCAATTTTATCTACCTCTTATTCAATAAATTAATTTTTGTAATCCTTAAACTATATATAGTAAATTATATTTTATTAGTTTAAATTCTTTAAACCAAGTTTTTCTGGACTATAATTATATATTTCTATTTCTGGAATTACATAATCAATATTATCTATTTTTAATTTTTTAAAAGTTGGTTTTAATTTAAAATCATTATTTTCATAATTTAGATATGCACCTAGTATATCTCTTTCTAAATCTTCTAATTTCATTTTCTACACCTTACATTTCTTGCAATTCATTTTATACTATAATTCATTTTTTTGCAATAAGTGGTAATGTAAATGTAAAATTAAAATATTGTAAAAAATAAAGATATATGATAAACTAATAAAAAATACATTAAGGAAAAAATATATGGAAAAACACGAATTAAAAAATAAAATAAATGAATTTTGTAAAAATAAAAATTTTGAAAATCCTTTTATACAAGAATGTATAACTGAATTTATAGAAGGACATACAGAATTATATGGAGATGTTATTTCAGCAGAGGATTTATTTAAAAGGTTAGAAAATAATTTAGATAAAATAACCTTTGCTGGTCGAGATAAAGCACCAAATGGCGTACTTGGAGAATATAAAGGAAGAATTGCAGATAATACTGATCTAAATGAAATTTTTATTTATTTTGATGAAGCTGATTTAGAATTGTCTGAAATAGATAAAAAAATGTGGAATTTATATACAGAGGTAGATAAGCAAAAGCTATTAAAAGATATGCAAACAAGAAAAGCAGAAATAAAAAGTACATTAATACATGAATTAACTCATTCAGCATATACCATAAAAGATAAATATGGTATTGGAGAAAAACATATTTTCTCTATAACTGGTAAAGATTATTTATCTGGAGAATATAGACAAATTGGTGGTAATAACAATAATGTTGAAGCTATAGTAAATTATATTTCAAGTAGAATCGAAGGAAAAAGTCCTGACGAAATATCGACATATCAAGCAGAAACAAAAGCAATATATATGTTAGCTGAAAAAATAGATGAAAAGTCAATTATCCAATCTTCATGGGCTTCTGATGAACAACAATTTAAACAAGCTTATATAGAATCAATAGCAATAGATATAGAAACAGGCGAAAAAAGTTATAATAGCTTTCAAAATATAATGAAAAAATTAGTAATTACAAGAGGACAGAATATAAGCATTGGTGAAAATAATAGAAAAAATGAACATCTATTATCTGAAATGCAACAAATACTAGATGGAAAGAGTCAGGAACTTGAATTTGGTAAATTTAAAGATATGGAACATACAATAAAAGTAGAAGATACTATATCCAATGATATAGCTGAAAAACATGATAAACTATCATTTACTCAAAGAATTGCTAGATTTTTCGAAAAACATAAACCATTAATGAATATATTAATTATAAAAAATTTTGTTAGAAAACAATTAGATGTTTTGCCTCCTGCTAGAAATCAAGAAGAAAATAACGTATATACTTTAAATAGCAAAAGAAATGATTTTATTAATGAAATATCAAATAATGGAGAGTTTAGAAAATTACCACCTTTGCAAACTACTAAAGAAAGAAACCAAAGTTTAGAAGAAATCAATAAACAAATTAGTAATAGAAGCGAAAGATAACAAATATTAAAGCAATTTTTTTGAAAAAATTGACAAATTTAAATTATCCGTGTATAATAAAAATAGGAAATGAAAAACCACAAACGTGGTTGCCGTGAATATGTATAAAAAACACATCAAACCGACAAGTTACAGATGTGTTTTTTATGTTTGTATTATTTTATAAATACCATATAATAGTTCATATGTAAAACTTTCTTTTTCAACTTCATTCATTTCCATAACCTTTGATAATATAAAAACATCCATATTATATTCTAAAGTTACCATTCTATTTTTGTTATAATTTTTATCAAAAATACACAAGTAATTTTTCAGAGGTATTTACATCATCTCTATCACATACAAGATAGGTATTGTGCTTTTCTAAGACTGCGATTAGTTCCTCCAAATCACGAACTGAACGAGTAAATCTGTCTAGCTTATAGGCTACAATATAATTTATTTTATCTTTTTTCATATCTGCTAACATTTCTTGAAATGCTGGTCTGTGTGCCATATCTTTTGCTGATATTCCTGCGACTTTTCTTTCTTCATTCATATTTTTTTATCCTCTCTTCAATTTGAATGGGTAGGCATTAATAACAAAAGTGCCTTTAGCTAAATACATAAGCTATTGGCACTTTTTAAAGTTTTATATTTTATATTAAAAGCAATTTTAGAGAGTAAATCTCTGCTTATCTTGTTTTTCTTCTTTACGATATTTATCATATCACACCATCCTTCCTTTTACAATATAAAGGCAACAAAAAAATCAACCTTTTACAGTTGATTTCTTGGTTTTCGTCTGGTGCGACGATATTATCCTTTGGTGCCCAAAGTGGGACTGTACAACCCGCGTCGGAAAAATAATCTACAAGATTATTTTTACCTTTGTTTCGGCAGGCCCCAGACCTGCTCGAAACTCGGCAACCTCCTTTTCGAGTCCCACAATTAGATTAAAATAAAAAAATGTAGCTTTTGCTACATTTTTATTCTGGTGCCCAAAGTGGGACTGTACAACCCGCGTCGGAAAAATAATCTACAAGATTATTTTTACCTTCGTTTCGGCAGGCCCCAGACCTGCTCGAAACTTGGCAACCTCCTTTTCGAGTCCCACAATTAGATTAAAATAAAAAAATGTAGCTTTTGCTACATTTTTATTCTGGTGCCCAAAGTGGGACTGTACAACCCGCGTCGGAAAAATAATCTACAAGATTATTTTTACCTTCGTTTCGGCAGGCCCCAGACCTGCTCGAAACTTGGCAACCTCCTTTTCGAGTCCCACAATTAGATTAAAATAAAAAAATGTAGCTTTTGCTACATTTTTATTCTGGTGCCCAAAGTGGGACTCGAACCCACATGGTTTCCCGCACGATTTTGAGTCGTGTGCGTCTGCCAGTTCCGCCATTCGGGCATTTTTTATTTGTTTTTGCATAAAATTTAATGTGTGTTTTTGCTAGTTGCTTAACATCTTAAATATCTTAACACAAAATTAATTTTTTGTCTAGTCCCAAAATGCATTTTCTATTGACTATTTGGGAAAATTAATGTATGATATATAATATTAAATTAAAGAAAAGAGGAAAATTAATATATGTTATGTTCAGATTGCAATAAGAATAATGCAGAAATTTTTATAAATAAAATAGAGAATGGTGTATCATCTATGGAAGGGTTATGTCGTGATTGTGCTATAAAAAGAGGCATTGATGTTCCTGAAAAAACAACATCTAATAAAAATCAGAACAATAATAATAATCAAAATAATAATGTGCCACCATTGAATAATATAGATATGTCAGCTATGTCAAAACAATTAGAAGGGTTATTTAAAGATTTGTCTTCAAATTTAAAGCTTGAAAATTTGGAAGGAATGGAAGATTTTGATCCAGAGGATTTAGAAGAATATGATGAAGAAGATGGAGAAGAAAATGGGGCAAATCCATTAGGAATTCCAATTGGTTCAATATTTGCTAGTATAGTTCCAAGAAAACAAGTAAGTGGTGAAGAGGAATCTACAGGTAATGGAAGACAAAAAGTAAAAGTAGAAAAGAAACCAACTAAAAAGAAGAAAAAATATTTAGATACTTATGGAACAAACCTTACACAAAAAGCTAAAAATAATGAACTTGATATGGTAATTGGACGTGATAAGGAAATTCAAAGAGTAATACAAATATTAAATAGACGTACAAAAAATAATCCATGTTTAATAGGAGAACCAGGTGTTGGTAAAACTGCAATAGCACAAGGTCTAGCTATCAAAATAGCTAATAACAATGTACCTGCTAAATTGTTAAATAAAGAAGTATATTTATTAGACATGACAGCAGTTGTTGCAGGAACTCAATTTAGAGGACAATTTGAAGCTCGTATGAAAGGGATAATTGAAGAATGTAAAGAATTTGGAAATATAATTCTAGTAATAGACGAAATTCATAACATCATAGGAGCAGGTGATGGAGAACACTCAATGAATGCAGCAAATATTTTAAAACCATCATTATCAAATGGAGAAATCCAACTAATAGGAACAACAACACTAAAAGAATACAGAAAATATATAGAAAAAGACTCAGCATTAGAAAGAAGATTCCAACAAGTATTAGTGGAAGAACCTAATGTTGACGAATCTATAAAAATTCTAGAAGGAATAAAAAAATATTATGAAGAATATCATAAAGTAAAAATTTCTAATGACATAATTAAACAAACAGTTGTAATGTCAGAAAAATATATACATGATAGATTTTTACCAGACAAAGCAATTGATATACTTGATGAAGCTTGCTCAAGAATAAACTTAGAAAATAAAGAGCTATTTAGATTAGAAATGCTAAAACAAGAATTAGCAGAAGTTCAAGCCCAAAAAGAAAATGCAGCACAAGCTGATTCGACAGAAGATTATCAAAAAGCTGCAGATTTAAAAACAAAGGAATGTAGATTAATAGAAGAAATAGATCAATTAAATAGTACAATTCAATTAAAAAATCTTACAACACAAGACATAGCACAGGTAATTGAAAGTTGGACTAAAATTCCAGTTAAAAAAATAACAGAAGCAGAAACACAAAAATTATTGAACTTAGAAACAAATCTCCATACAAGAGTAATTGGGCAAGATAAAGCAGTAAGTGCAGTATCACGTGCAATAAGAAGAAATCGTGCAGGATTACAGAGTACAAAAAGACCACCATCATTTATATTTGTTGGACCAACAGGTGTGGGAAAAACAGAATTAGCCAAAAGTCTAGCATATGAAATGTTTGGGTCAGAGGATTCAATAATCAGAGTTGACATGTCTGAATATATGGAAAGTCACTCAACAGCTAAGTTGATAGGGGCACCTCCAGGATATGTAGGATATGAAGATGCAGGGCAACTTACAGAAAAGGTAAAGAGAAAACCATATTCAATAATATTATTAGATGAAATTGAAAAAGCACATCCAGATGTGTTTAACATACTACTTCAAGTACTTGATGATGGAAAACTTACAGATTCACAAGGAAACACAGTAAGCTTCCAAAATACAATAATAATAATGACATCAAATGCTGGTTCTAACTTAAATAATAATTCAATAGGTTTTGCTAAGCAAACTGTGGATACAAGCAAAATTGAAGAAAATTTAAAACAAGTATTTAGACCAGAGTTTTTAAACAGAATAGATGAAATAATTGTATTTGATTCATTGACAAAACCAGAATTAATACAAATTGTAGAATTAATGCTTAAAGATACTAAAAAAGCTTTAGCAGAAAAAAATATGACTTTAGAAGTTTCAGAATCTGCTAAAGAATATATACTTGAAAAAGGAACAAACCTAAAATTTGGTGCGCGTCCACTAAGAAGAGCAATCCAAAGATATGTTGAAGACGAAATATCTGAAATGATTTTAAGAAACGAAGTACATGAAGGACAAAACATTACAGTAAATCTTGAAAATGAAAATTTAAAGTTTGATGTAAATTAGTCTTGAAAGGAAATAAATTAATGAAAAAAGAAAATATACCAAATATTCTAACAATTATACGTTTTATATTAATACCATTTATATTTACATCTGTAGTAAATGAGGACTTTTTAGCAACAATAATAATATTTACAATTTCAGCAATAACAGACATATTAGATGGATATATTGCTAGAAAATATAATTATATTACTGATATAGGAAAGCTAATAGATCCTCTTGCAGATAAACTTACTCAAATGTCTTTATTATTATCACTTGCAATATTAAAGATTTTGCCTTGGTGGATATTTGCGATAGTATTTATTAAAGAATGTGTTATGATTATATCAGCATCATTGATGTACAAAAAAGAAGATGTAGTTGTATATAGTAAATGGTATGGAAAACTTGCCACAGTATTGTTTTATTTGGCAATAGTATGCTCATTGCTTATAAATCAATTCCATTTTAATATTTCATTTAGAATAGATTTGTATTTATATTATTTAGCAATACTTGCAACAATATTTTCTTTGGTAATGTATGCAATACAATTTAAATTTAAGAAAAACTGTCAATAATGGCAGTTTTTTTATTTGTGAAAGTTTTGTGAAATTTAGCACTCTACTATTGACAATGCTAAAAATGGTGGTATAATAAAAATGTAAATAGGAAAAAATAAATATATCAATACTATTTATATGTGCTACCGAAAAAGGTGTCAACACATAAAATATAAGGAGGTAATGTATTATGATGATGATACCAAGAAGAAATGGAAATGGATTAGATTTTTGGGATGAGGTTTTACCTGATGCATTTTTCACAGAAAAAGAAAGTAAATTAATGAAAACCGATTTAAAAGAAAAAGACGGAAAATACTTTTTAGAAATTGATATACCAGGATATGACAAAGAAGATATAAAAATAGAATTACATGAAGGTTATTTGACAGTATCAGCAGAAAAAAATGAGGAAAAAGAAGATAAACATGCTAAATACTTAAAGAGAGAAAGATTTTCTGGAATGTGTTCAAGAAGCTACTATGTTGGAGAGAATGTAAATGAAGAAGACATAAAAGCAAACTTTAAAAATGGTATTCTAACAATAGAATTTCCAAAGGAACCAGAAAAGAGAATTGAAGAGAAAAAATATATTCCAATTGGAGAATAGAAGAAAACAAAAGAAGCTGACTATATTAGCAAAATAGTTGACAATTAAGAGAAAAAATGTTAATATAAAAAAGTAGATTAAAAAAAAACCTAATTTGCAGTTTTTATTTTAATCTATTTTTTTGTTTTATTGCAAAAGAGGTAAATAGGAGGAAAAAATGAACACAAAATATGTATTTGTAACAGGAGGAGTAGTATCAGGACTAGGAAAAGGAATAACAGCAGCATCATTAGGAAGACTATTAAAAAACAGAGGGTACAAAGTAACAATACAAAAATTTGACCCATATATAAATGTAGACCCAGGAACAATGAGCCCATATGAACATGGAGAAGTATTTGTAACAGATGATGGAGCAGAAACAGACTTAGACTTAGGACATTATGAAAGATTTATAGATGAAAACCTAACAAAAAACTCAAGTGTAACAATGGGAAAAATATATTCAAGTGTTATAGAAAAAGAAAGAAGAGGAGATTATTTAGGAAAAACCGTACAAGTAATACCACATATAACAAATGAAATAAAAGAAAAAATCTATAGTTTTGAAAACACAGACACAGATATAGTAATAACAGAAGTTGGAGGAACAGTAGGAGATATAGAAGGACTATCAATAATAGAAGCAATACGTCAAGTAGGACTTGAAAAAAATCCAGAAGATGTTGTGTATATTCATGTAACACTATTACCATACATATTTGGTTCAAATGAAATAAAATCAAAACCAACACAACACTCAGTAAAAGAATTACAAAGCTTAGGAATTCAACCTAATATTTTAGTATGCAGAACAGAACAAGATATTCCAGATACAATAAGAGAAAAATTAGCACTATTTTGTAATGTAAGAAAAAGCAGTGTAATTCAAAATAAAACAGCAGACAATTTATATGCTGTGCCTCTAATGCTTGAAGAAGAAGGACTAGCAAGAGAAGTATGTAATCATATGAGATTAGATAGATATGTACCAGATAATTCAGAATGGCAAAAAATGATTGACAATGTAAGAAAAATAGGAGATGAAGCTGTAAATATTGCAATTGTAGGAAAGTATATTAAATTAGAAGATTCATATTTATCAGTAATAGAAAGTTTACATCATGCAGGTTTTGCAAACCATGTAAAAATAAATATTAAATTAATCGATTGTGAAACAATAAATAGAGAAAATGTAGCAGAAAAGATGAAAGGACTTCAAGGAATAATAGTTCCAGGAGGCTTTGGTAATAGAGGAATTGAAGGAAAGATAGAGACAATAAAATATGCAAGAGAAAGCAATATACCATTTTTAGGAATATGTTTAGGTATGCAAATGGCTGTTGTAGAATTTGCAAGAAATGTATTAGGGCTAAAAGATGCTAATTCAGCAGAATTTAGCGAAACTACAAAAAATCCAGTAATTCATATTATGGATGAACAAATTGGAGTAGATAAAAAAGGTGGAACAATGCGTTTAGGAGCATATCCATGTATATTAAAAGATGGAACTTTAGCTAAGGAATTATATGGAACAGAGGAAATTTCAGAAAGACATAGACATAGATATGAATATAATAATGAGTATAAAGAAAGATTAGAGGAAGCGGGACTAATATGTTCTGGAACTTCTCCAGATGGAAAATTAGTTGAAATTGTGGAATATAGAGAACATCCATATTTTATAGCAGGACAATTCCATCCAGAATTAAAATCAAGACCTAATAAACCAGCACCATTATTTGTTGGATTAGTAAAAGCTGCAAAAGAAATAAGATAGTAGAAAGGCACCCTATGTAGGGTGCCTTTTTGTAATTCTGCGATACAGGAAGTTAAATAATTATTTTGTTTGTAATGGTATTTTTAATTCTAGAAATACACTTTTTTAGATGATATATTACAAAATCTAATTGTTCTTCTGTTACTGGCTTAGCAGTTATTCCTTCAGATTCCCATGCGAGCCCTGTTTTTAAACTAATATTTAAACATAAATTCGAAGAATTAAAGTCATTAACATTAAGAGTTATAATCTCATCAGAATTATCATTACTAGTAATATAATAATGATCAAATGAAGTATAACCATTAAATGTTTCCTGCTTTTCATCGTTTAAATATTCAGCATAATAAGTTAAACTTGCTGGGGAATAAATAAATTCTACAGTTGACTCCATACTAGATAATGAAAAGGTAAAATTAGGTTTTTCTAATAAATTATCATTAAAAGAAAAACTAATAGCTATCTTATCTATATAACTTGCAGGATTTTTTTGTGATGACTCACAAGAAAATGGATTTATAATTTTATCATACTCTTGAAGCAAATTATATAAAGTATCTGCATTTTTTAAGTTTATTCCAGTATAATGCTTTTCTAAATAAGTTTTTAACATAGGTGTGTTTAAAAGTCTAGTAACAGTTTCATCAATGAGTTTTTCTACAGATTCTTTACTATATTTATTTTCTAGCATCAACACTAGTGTAAATAAGCCACGAATAGAGCGAATTTCATTCCGATGAACAAGATCATTTTGATTTTGACCTAATTCTGCTTTTGCTTTTTGCATGATTTCAATAGTTCTATTGTTCCCCATTTGGAAAACAAAATCCGTTCCTGAATGAACTAAAGAAACATCACCAACCTTGAAACATGGTACCCACATACCATGTTGTATTTCCTTTTTTGGAAGCGGTTCAGCGTTTAGCGCTTCCATTGCTAATTCAAATTCCCGAATAGCTATTCCCATTTGCGTTTACCTCCTTAGAATTTCTTTGTGCAAATTACATTGTAACATGGATTATATCATAAATATATGCAATTAGCAAACATTTAGAACAAATTGGTTCTAAATTTATTTTTTATGAATACAATAAGTTGAATGTGAACTTTTTGTGAAAATTAAATAAATCTATTGACATTGAGAAAAAATGGGTATATATTATTAGCAGTCAATATAAAAGAGTGCTAATAACAATTAGCAAAAATAAGGAGGTAATATTTATGATAAAACCATTAGCAGATAGAGTATTGGTAAAAATGAAAGAAAGTGAGGAAACTACAAAAAGTGGAATAATCCTAGCAAGTTCAGCACAAGAGAAACCACAAATAGCAGAAGTTATAGAAGTAGGACCTGGAAGATTAATAGATGGAAAAAGAGAAGAAATGGAAGTAAAAAAAGGAGATAATGTAGTAGTCAGCAAATATGGAGGAACAGAAGTAAAATATGAAGGTGAAGATTACATTATTTTAAGAGAAGAAGATATATTAGCTATAGTAAAATAATTTAAGAGAAAGGAATGATTAATATGGCAAAACAAATTAAATTTGGAGAAGATGCAAGAAAATCTTTATTAGAAGGTGTCAATAAATTAGCAGACACAGTAAAAGTTACATTAGGACCAAAAGGAAGAAATGTAGTATTAGATAAAAGTTATGGAGCTCCATTAATCACAAATGATGGAGTAACAATAGCAAAAGAAATTGAATTAGAAGATAAGTTTGAAAATATGGGAGCTCGCTTAGTAAAAGAAGTATCTACAAAAACAAATGATGTTGCAGGAGATGGAACTACAACAGCAACAGTTTTAGCACAAGCAATGATAAAAGAAGGTGTAAAAAATGTTGCAGCAGGAGCTGACCCAATGGCAATAAAAAGAGGTATAGAAAAAGCTGTAGATGGAGCTGTTACAGAATTAAAGAACATAACATCACCAGTAAATGGAAAAGAAGACATAGCAAGAGTTGCAAGTATATCTGCAAACAATGCAGAAGTAGGAGAATTAATTGCAGATGCAATGGAAAAAGTATCAAAAGATGGTGTAATAACAATCGAAGAATCAAAAACATCACAAACAGAATTAAATGTAGTAGAAGGAATGCAATTTGATAAAGGATATGTATCACCATATATGGTAACAGATACAGAAAAAATGGAAGCAATAATAGACAATCCATATATATTAATAACAGACAGAAAAATAAGTAACATTCAAGAAATACTACCATTACTAGAAAACTTAATGCAATCATCAGGAAAACTAGTAATTGTATGTGATGACATTGAAAGTGAAGCATTATCAACATTAATATTAAACAAATTAAGAGGAGTATTAAATGTTGTAGCAGTTAAAGCACCTGGATTTGGAGATAAGAGAAAAGCAATGCTAGAAGATATGGCAATATTAACAGGTGGAGAAGTTATATCACAAGATCTTGGAATGGAATTAAAAGATACACAAATTGAACAACTAGGAAGAGCAAAACAAATAAAAGTTCAAAAAGAAAATACAATAATTGTAGATGGCGCAGGAGATAAAGAAAAAATTTCAGCAAGGGTAAAACAAATAAAAGCTCAAATAGAAGAAACAAAGAGTGAATTTGATAAAGAAAATTTGCAAGAGAGATTGGCTAAAATTGCTGGCGGAGTTGCAGTAATCGGAGTTGGTGCGGCAACAGAAGTAGAAATGAAAGACAAAAAACTAAGAATTGAAGATGCACTATCTGCAACAAAAGCAGCAGTAGAAGAAGGTATTGTAGCTGGTGGAGGAACAACATATGTAAATATTATGCCATCAGTAGAAAAAATAGCTGAATCTTTAAATGGTGGAGAAAAATTAGGTGCAGAAATAGTATTAAAAGCATTAGAAGAACCAGTTAAACAAATTGCAAGAAATGCAGGATTAGAACCAGCTGTTATACTTGAAGGAGTAAAGAAAGCAGAAAAAGGATTTGGATTTGATGCAGATAAAGAAGAATATGTTGATATGAAGAAAGCTGGAATTGTAGACCCAACAAAAGTTACAAGAAGTGCTCTACAAAATGCAGCATCAATTGCAGCAATGGTATTAACAACAGAGAGCTTGGTAACAGATGCTCCAGAACCTAAAGACTGTGGATGTGGAAACAATCATGAAATGGATAATGGAATGGGTGGAATGTATTAAAAACACAAATAAAAAGTGGCAAAAGCCACTTTTTATTTTATATATTTGTTTTAAAGTCAAATCCTATATAAGTATGTAATTTCATATTTAAAAAATTATTTATATCATTATTAGCCTGAGAAGAAACATTAGAAATTCTACAAGCTTTATTATTGGAAATTACCAAAGGATTAATATATCTTTTTTTACCTTTTACAGTTGTACAATAAATTTTATCATTTGGAAAATCACTTTTATATACAGAATTTCTAGTAGCATTTTCAAAAAGATTAAATGAATTTCTTATAGAAGAATCATCACAAGTTTTAATTAATTGTAATACTTCTGATTCAGAAAGAGTATATAAATCATCAACAGTAATATAGCCTTTTTTATTCATTGATTTAATAATATCTGCAACAAATTGCATGCATAATCTATCTTCATCTTCAATCCAACGAGGCCATAATTTTGAAATATCATGAATGAAACTTTGGCAAATTTTGATATCTTTAAATGAAAGTTCATTTATATTGTTTTCATTTTTTGTTACAATTATATTGTTATAATACTTTTCAATAGAATTTAAATCAAATACTTTAACTTGATATAGACCACCAGATAATGTGTATTCAAGCCTGTCAGCACTTAACAATGGAGTATCATTATCAGCAATTGGATAAATATGATAATCAGAAACTTCGTCAATTTTGATATTATCTTTATTTAGTAAATTCATTATTTCTTTTGAATTTCTAATTATTTGTTCTGTTCTCTCTTCAGTAGACTCTTGATGTTCAGAGTCACCATTCATAAAATCTATACAATGCTTAAATGTTGGTGTTGCAATATCATGAAATAATCCTGAAAGAGTTTGCTTTTTATCATGTGTAAAATTCCAGATAATTAAAGAAACAGCTACACTATGTGTTAATGTAGAGTAAAAATATTTATCATTATATACTTTTGTATAAGATGTACCACAAGACATACCAATCTTATCTAACCTTAACATCTCTGGGGTATAAATATAATCTAGTAACCAATCTGGAAATTCAGGTGATAATATTTTTAAATATTCTTGAAGTTCTGTGTTTAAATTTTTGGAATATTTATTCATAGTTAATCTCCTTTTACACAGTTATAACATAGCAATTAAAAAAATTCAACATAAAAAATAAAAGGGCGCCAATAGACACCCTTTTTGGAACCAATCAATTAAAATTATTATCTAATTGGTACAGCAATTTTGGATGAAATAATATTGATAAATTTCATCGCCATATTTCCAACACTGAGATAGGATCTTTATGGCATATGCTGAACCTGGTATAAGTTCGATTATGTTGGTTGCTTCACTGAAAGCTTTAGCTATATCATCTATAGTTACATCAGAATCAGTAGGCAACATAGTTTGCATAAATTTAGCTAATCTTCTAGCGACATCCATAATATTGCTAGTAGTAGATTTTGCATAATTATACCATGCATCAATTGATGCCGGATCTTTAAAAAGTATTTTTGAGTATAACAAGTCTTGGCGGTTACACTTTTTAAAGTAATTAGCATCCTCGAACTCTTCCCATTGCTGGTATACTTCGAATTCTGTACTTTCTGAAGATACTAGCAATTTGGCACCATTGAAAGGCAGTAAAATATACTTAATTTGATCGCAATTAAATATATTGGCTATTTCGCTAGTAAAATTAGATTCTTCATGGAAGCAACCTACTACGGTTTCTATAGTAGTAAATAGATTGCTATATAAAGAAGACAAAACTTTTACCGTTGTTGCATTGACTTCTTGTATTAATAAATTACATGTTGTATTTGTTTGAAAAACGTTACAGTCATCAAATTTATTAATTTTTGTTACAATTGTTGCTTTTGCCATAATATAGTCCTCCTTTTATATATTTTAATATGGCTGCTGACTTAATATATTGTCAAACATATATTAATTATATCACGAGTAAACATAAAATACAAATAGTTTTTATTGGAAAAATTTATGATAAATAATTAAAAAAATTCAAAAAAAACTTGAAAAATCACTGAAATAACGGTATAATAGATATTGTTCAGATGCGCTCGTAGTTTAGCTGGATAGAATGCAAGGCTACGAACTTTGAGATCGGGGGTTCGAATCCCTCCGGGCGCACCATTAACGTATCTGTTCGAACTAATAAAACAGATAGATACAAAAATCAATCAGAAAATTAAATCTGGTTGATTTTTTTGTTGTCTAAAAACAATATAAAAATCATCCAAACGAAAGGATGGTGTATAAATTGAAAGATGAAAAGAAAAAATGTGGCTTATATATGAGAGTATCAACAGAAGACCAGGCAAGAGAAGGTTTTAGTCTTCCAGAACAAAAAGAAAGATTAGAATCTTTTTGTAAATTTAAAGGTTATGAAATAATAGATTATTATCAAGATGCTGGAATTAGTGCTAAGACTGGTAATCATAGACCAGAATTTGAGAGATTAAAAGATGATATAAAAGCTAAAAAAATGAATACTATTGTTGCTTTAAAGTTGGATAGAATAACAAGAAGTATTTATGATTGGGAAAATTTAATGACATTTCTAGATGAAAACGATGCTTATTTGGATTGTGTAAATGATGAAATAAATACAACTAGTGCAAATGGTAAAATGATTTCAAGGTTATTAATGAGTGTTAGTCAAAATGAAATCGAAAGAACAAGTGAAAGAACTAAAATTGGTATGGCTGGTGCAATTAAGCAGGGACATATTCCTCACGTTGCTCCATTAGGCTATAAGCACGAAGATAAAAGATTGGTAATAGATTATTCTACGAAAGATATTGTAGTTAGAATATTTGATTTATACTATAATGGCTACTCTTATCAGAAAATAAGTAATCTATTCAATGAAGAAAAAGTATTGGGAAAAGATAATTGGCGAGATTCCACTATTGTTACTATTCTTGAAAATGAAATATATAAAGGTGATTTCGTTCACGGCAAAAGAACAAAGCACCCTACCTATTATGAAGATGTTGTAGAACCTATTATATCAAAAGAAATGTGGAAAGATTGTCAAGTACAAAAAAAGAAAAATTCAAGAAGTTACCAAAGAACATTGGCATATCTATATTTACAGAAATTGAAATGTCCTAAATGTAACAGAATATTAGGTGGAAAAGCAACTACAAAGAAAAATGGTAATGCCTACTTCTATTATTATTGCAATGACTGCAAGATTGAATTTAAAGAAAAAGTTATAAATGATTATTTTAACCAGTTTATCAATGAGTTAGTAGAATACGACTCTGTTGTAAATCAATTCTTCTTGCCTATGATAAAGCAAAAATTTGACGAGCCTAAAGAACAATTAGAAAAAGAAATAAAAGAGCAAAATAATAAGCTAGAAAGAATAAAAAAAGCATATATTAACGGAGTTTTTGAACTAAAAGAATATAACGAAGAAAAGAAAATAGTCGAAAATGCTATTGAGGAATTACAAAACAAATTAGAAACTACTGATTGCACCGAAGAACTAAAATTTACACCAAAAGATATTTTATTAAAAAGAGATATTGATTTTATAAATAAAATCAAACTAGATAAAGAATATCAAGCAAGGACTAGAACTTGGAAAGATTATACACGAGAAGAACAAGCTGACTTAATAATGAGATATGTTGAAGATATTGAATTAGATATTATAGGTACAGTAATAGCAGTAAAGCAAATTAATTTTAGAGATTCAATTTGCAAACCATGTCAGAAATTATTTTATAAAGGTTATATAGATACCAATAAAACAGCTATATTTGGAAATGTACTTGGTAATGTTCGATTTAGTAATTATCTGTCTGAAGAAGAATATGACGAAATAATAGTAAGATTACAACAATACTATGATGTTCACTTTACAGAGGCAACATACTATGTACAAAATCAAATGTTCTACTTTAACTTCGTAAAAGATAATAGTGTTATTGTCAGAGTATTTCCTTTAGATGATTATTATAAATTAGATCCAAATAATAAAATGGAAACTTATAAATTTGGAATACTCTATATTAACGAGGATGATAATTTTCAAATACAAGAAATTAATACAGCTTTTGATTATATACCAGATGAAACTAATACAAGTGTAATTTATACAAAAGATACCACTCCTATTTCAGTAGGTGTTAAGCCAGTAAAGTCCTTTCTCTTCGAAGAAATTTCAAGGAGGTGTTTTTATTGGAGTAAGAATTAGCATATTCATTTCACTTAGGTAGTGATAAAAATAAAAGTAAATTAGCAGAGAAAGTTGCAAAAGAAAATATAT
This sequence comes from uncultured Clostridia bacterium, assembly GCA_928721565.1. GTDB lineage: Bacteria > Bacillota > Clostridia > TANB77 > CAG-508 > CAG-269. The sequence continues at coordinate 367,406 of OV788638.1, read as the reverse complement.
CTGGTACAACTTCTCTGTCTAATAATGCAATTCAAAATGCAAAAGATTTATCAGATGTCAATAAACACAATTTAAGAGATTATGATAATCAAAGAGAATTAATTAGAACAATTTATGGAACTAATGATATTGTAAATGATGTTAAACAATTATATTTAGATGAGTTTGAAAAATCACGATTAGAATATAATGATAAACAAACTCGCGAAGATAGAAAAATTAAAGACTATTTCAAAAAGGTATGCGAATCTCAAAACGATATAGCTTGTGAAATTATAATAGAACTTGGAGATATGGACTTTTGGAGAGACAAAGACAAAAAATACAGGTTAAAAATGATAGATGTATATAATGAACAAGTAAAAGATTTAATTAAAATTGTACCAACTTTCAAAATAGCAATTGCTACTATTCATTTTGATGAAACCTCTCCACATATGCACATTGTTGGTGTTCCAGTAATTGAAGATTGTACCATAGGAATGAAAAAACAAGTTGGAAAAAGTAAACTATTTACAAAAGAGTCACTAACTGAGATACAAGATAAAATGCGAAATGCTTGTATAAAATCTTTTAATAAATTTTATGATATGGAAATTAAACTAAAAGAAGAACAAAAAGGTAGAAACAAAGATATAAATAAAATATTAGATAATTTAAAACCCACTCTAATAAACAAAAATAATATGATTATTTCAAGTGAAGATGTGGAAAAAATCAAAAATTTTACTAAAGATGTAAAAGATACTACTAAAACAGTTAGAAGTGTAAATGACTTAAATGTAGCTATTAAAGATTTTGAACGTACTACTTTTAAAACAATAAAAGAAGTATCTTCTTTAAAATATGAAATAGAGTTAAAAGACAATGAAATTAGCAGTTTAAAAAGCAAATTATCAACTAAAGAGAAAATAATTGATAAATTACAAACTGAAAAAGAAAAGTTAAAAACAGAACTACAAAAATTTAAAGGCTTTTGGCATAAATTAATGAAACATTTTCAAAATAGAATTGGTTTTGATAAAGATGAAAAATATAAATATATTAGTGATGACTTATACAAAAATGGAATATTTGACAGCAATGGTAATGAAATTGCCAATAATATTTACAGAAAAGTAACTATACCAGATGAGAACAAGCAAATCAAAAATAAAAGGAAAAACAATGATACTTAATATGGAGGTAATTAGTATATGGAAAATGATAAGGTTAGATATTTAATAGATATGGTAAATAAGATGGATATAAATTAGCTATATGTATGAGCCAAAGCGATTGGTCAGGTCTTATATACAATACTAAAGAAAACTATAAAAAATTTGATAAAATGTTAAAAGATATTGATGAAGAATATAGAACAACACTTATAAATTTTGGCTCAAGAAAATATTTTAATATCAACTTTGCAATGTCTAAACTTATGGAAATGGAAACAACTGAACAAAATAAAGTTGCTTTATTTTTATTTAATAGCATATAACAAAAACTATGTTCGCAGACTCTTTTGAATTTTTTATGAAAATGTGTTATACTATATATGTAACCATTTTTTACAAATGATCTCCATGTTAGCGTGAGCTTCATGATGATCGACAACAATAATTATTAAGGAGGATAAAAAAATGGCTAACAACAACATCATCGCAATGGATTCTTTGAAGGAAGGATCTGTTCGGGTTTATTCTGGCATGATTGCTGTTTTCCCGCAGTTCGCACAGGAGGAAGCTCTCAACATTTCGGAACTGGCACCGAAGTTCAATGGTTGCTATGCAACGAATAACTCAACGGTCTGCTTTGTTTCCGATAATGAGGTCTTCGTTACACCGTACACACGTATCACTATGCGTTCCCTTCGTTCCGCAGGTTTCTGTGAGAAGTATTTCTACGTTCCGTTTAGTAATGGTGATTATCCTAAAGCTGAACAGTTCAAGTGGAATTCTCTCCGCGAGAAGGCTCGTCAGTCGTACAAGGCAGATTTTGTTTCTGACTGTGAATCCTACTGTGACGAACGTCGCATCGGTTCTATCAGCGAAGAAATTCTCGCAAACTGCTTTGAAATGCCTGAAAATGGTGTTAGGGTAAAACACCTCTATTTTGAGGATACATACTATCCCATCATGAATCAGAGCTGTTTGGACTGTAGCTGCGATAACCTTGGACACTTTTGCTACAACAATGGTCGCGTGGTATTTGTTTACCGTAATGGCAAGACCTACGTTGCAAAAGGGTACAAGATTTTGAACGAACTGCGTGCTGCTGGGTACACTGAATCTGGTCTCTTCGTTCCGTTTTCGAACGGTGAAGAAATTCAGGACTATGCCCTGAAAGTACGTTGGGAATCCATCATCAGGTAAGTTAGTTTTCCCTTGACAAACATTGTGCGTCTTGGGGCATAGAGGGTTCCTATTTTAGGACACCCTCTTTGTTTTTAAATTTATTTTAAACCTATAGAATAATTGAATTATTTTAATGTGATATTAAGAGCCTTAGTAATATAGCCACGACTAATACTTATAGAAATAGTATCACCAGGATTTTTAGAATAAATGTATTTTCTAAGTTCAATCATATTGTTAATTTGTTTGCCATCAATAGAAGTTATAATATCACCCTTTTGAATATCACTAGAAACAGCTGGACTATCATCAGCAATTAAAACAACATATATTCCAGATGTAAAATTAGAACTAGAAGCTAGATAGGGGATGACCTCTTTATCATAAGCATAAATTCCAAGATAAGGTTCATCAAATTTATTATTTGCAACAAATTTATCAATAACGGGTTTTACTACATTGGCAGGAACAGCACAACCAATTCCTTCAGCTGATGTTATTTTTACTGTATTAACACCAATGACTTCGCCAGCTGTAGAAAGTAATGGACCACCACTATTGCCTGGATTTATGGAAGCATCTGTTTGAATCAGATCAGTCATATATGAAGTAGATCCATTTTCTTCAATTTTAATTGTTCTATTAGTAGCACTTATAATTCCAGAAGTAATAGTTTTTCGGAATTCATATCCTATAGGGTTCCCAATTGCATAAACTGTTTCGCCAGATTTTATGGCAGAAGAATCTCCGATTGTTGCAAATGGTAAATTAGATGCGTTAATTTTGGTTATAGATAAATCTAAATCTGGATCACACCAAACTACTGAACCTTCGTAAGTATAACCATTTTCTAAAGTGATGTAGCAAGTGGTTGACTTTTCACCAGTTACATGACAATTACTTAAAATATAACCATTACTAGAAACAATAATGCCAGAACCTAAACCAAGTTCGCTTATATTATTAGAAGAAAAAATTGAGTTTGACTTTGTTTTTATTTTAGAAATTCCAACAACACTTTTGGAAACTGTTTCTAACATATCAGCAACACTTTTGCTTTCTTGAGTAGAGTTTTCCACAGTTTGTGCCGGAACTGTGGATTCAATACGCTTTACTTCATATTCTGGTGTAATGTCAATTTTAGAATATGTAGAAAATATATAGTATGCAATTATAATTAAGGCACAGATAACTAGTAGTATTATTGCTAGATTTTTGATTTTTTTTAACATAATAATCACCCTGAATTTATTATGGAACAATTTTATCAAAATTAATCATAATAAAATTTACAAATTTCAACAATTTCACGTAAAAAAATACAAATTTTATATAAAAAAATTGCAAAATTTGTCAAAAGATGCTACAATAAGAGAGTATGAATTATACGCAATCATATAAGTATAAAAAGGATGTTAGGAAAATGGGGAATTTAACAAATGCTCAGAAATCAATCTGGGTTACAGAACAGTATTATATGGGAAGCAGTGTAAATAATATATGTGGAACTGCAGTAATACAAGAGAAAGTTGACTTCGAAAAACTAGAAGAGGCCATAAGAATTGTATGTCAAAAACATGACAACTTCTGGTTAGAAATTAGATTAAGAGATGGAAATGTTGAACAGGTGCTATCTGAAAGAGAAAAAATACAGATATGCACTATTAATATCGCGAGCGAAAAAGAATTAGAAAAAGAACGAGAAAAAATTGTAAGAACAATATTTAAATTAGAAAATTCAAAATTATTTAAATTTTATATCTTTAAATTTTCAGATGGTAAAGGGGCTTTTACGCTTAATATACACCATTTGATTTCAGATGCGTGGACACTTGCGCTTATTTGTAATGACATTATCAAAGCATATTCAGAACTAAAACAAAATAAAGAAATTGAAACAAAGGCTATATATTCTTATATAGACTATATTAAATCTGAACAAGAATACCAAAAAAGTGAAAAATTTAATAAAGACAAACAATACTGGATTGAAAACTTTAAAATAATACCAGAAGTAGCAACAATACCGGGAAGTAAAAAAGATAAGATAGATGTAAGCAATCCAAGAGGAAAAAGGCAACAATATGAAATAAAAGAAAACGATGTTATAAAAATAAAAGAATACTGTAAGGAAAATAGAATATCTCTATATAATTTCTTTATGGCTGTTTATGCAATATATATAGGGGAAATTTCAAATTTAGATGAATTTGTTATAGGAACGCCAATATTAAACAGAACGAATTTTAAAGAAAAACAAGCAGCAGGAATGTTCATAAATATGGCACCATTTAAAATTCATATGGACGAAAAACTAGACTTTAAAACATTTGTAAAAAATATAGCAACAGATTCTATAGATATGTTAAAACATCAAAAATATTCATATCAATGTTTACTAGAGGAATTAAGAAAAAAGGATAATAACATTCCAAATTTATATAATATTTTATTATCATATCAAATAACAAATGCAAAACAAAACGAAGGAAATATACCATATGAAACAGAGTGGACATTTAATGGATGCTGTGCAGAAAACATGGACATACAAATATATGATTTGAACGATACTGGAAGTTTAAATATTGCATATGATTATAAAACAAGTATATATCATTCAAAAGACATAGAAGAAACGCATCAAAGGATATTAAATATAATTAGTCAGATAGTATCAAAAGAAAATATAAACTTAAAAGATATAGAAATTGTTACTCCAAAAGAAAAAGAAAAAATAATTAAAGAATTTAATAAAACAGAACTTGATTATGATAAAAATATTCCATTTATAAGATATTTTGAAAGACAAGTAGAAAAAACACCAAGAAACATAGCAATTGTATTTGAAGGCAAAAATATGACATATAAAGAACTTAACGAAAAAGCGAATAGTTTAGCATATGAATTAAGAAAAAATGGAGTAACTAATAATACAATAGTAGGAGTAATGCAGGAACGTTCATTTGAAATGTTAATAGCAATACTTGCGGTATTAAAAGCGGGAGGAAGTTACATTCCAATAGCGCCAGATTATCCAAATGACAGAATAGAATATATGTTAGAAGACAGTAATGCAAGTGTATTATTAACAAGTGATAATAATAGAATAAAAACAGATAAAAAAATAATAAATATAAAAGATGAGAAAATATATGAGAAAAATAAAGATGATTTAAAAAATATATCAAAACCAGAAGATTTATCATATTTAATATATACATCAGGATCAACAGGAACACCAAAAGGGGTAATGTTAAAACAACAAAACCTAAGTAATTTTTATAATTCTATGAAAAATACAATAGAATATTTAAAAGATAATGATAAACATAAAATTTTATCTATAACAACAGTATCATTTGATATATTTGCATTTGAAACACTAATGTCATTAACAAGAGGATTAACAGTATATTTGACAAATGAAAATGAGCAAAAAATGACATCAGAAATAGAGAGAATAATAAAAGAAAATCAAGTGGAAATAATGCAAACAACACCATCAGTAATGAAATTCCACTTAGAAAATACAAAAAATAAAAATAATATACAAAGCTTAAAGTATATTATGCTTGCGGGAGAACCATTATCAAAAGTACTTGTAGATAATATAAAAAGTATGATACCAGGAGTTACAATTTATAATGGATATGGGCCATCAGAAACAACAATATTTTCAACAATAGCAAATGTAACAACTCAAGAAAAAATTACTATAGGAAGGCCAATACATAATACACAAATATATATTTTAAATAAAAATGGTAAAGTTGTACCACAAGGTATAGTTGGAGAATTATATATATCAGGAGATGGTGTTGGAAAAGGATATATAAATAAAGATGATCAGACTAGAGCAAATTATATAGCAAATCCATTTAATCCTGGAACAATAATGTATAAAGTTGGAGATTTAGGAACATTTGATGAAAATACAGAAATAACTTGCTATGGGAGAATAGACAATCAAGTAAAAATAAGAGGATTAAGAATAGAACTTCCAGAAATAGAAAAACAGATGTTATCAATTTATAATATAGCTGATTGTGTAGTAGTAAAAAAAGAGATAAATAATAAAGATGCATTATGTGCATATTATGTTGAAAATGGGCCAGTTGACAAAAATGCATTAAGAATTGCATTACATGCAAAGCTACCAGAATATATGGTTCCACAATATTTTGTAAAAATCTCAAAAATGCCACATACTCCAAATGGGAAAGTGGACAGAAAAGTATTACCAATGCCAAATTTAAAAGAAGCGGAAGTAACAATAGTAAAACCAAGAAATGATATGGATAAAAAACTAGTAAGAATAATAGAAAGAATGTTACATATATCAAAAGTAAGTATAGAAGATACACTGCTAGATTTGGGTGGAGATTCATTAACAGCAATTACACTATCAACAAAAATACTATCAAGATTTAATGTTCAAATAAATATAAAAGATATATTATCAAATTATACAATAAAAGATATATCAGATTATATTCAAAACAACCAAGAACATGACATTTCAAAAATGAAGATAGCTAGAATAAAAGAACAAGAAACATATCCACTATCATCAGCACAAAAAAGAATATATTACAATGCAAAAATGATAGGAAATGATAATGTTGTATATAACATGCCTGGTGGAATTATTGTAGATGAGATATTAGATATAGAAAAAATAAAAAAAGTATTTAACAAAATAGTAGAAAGACATGAAATATTAAGAACAATATTTACAATACAAAATGATGAAATAGTACAAAAAGTATGTAAAAATGTAGAACTTGAGATTCCTGTTTATTATAATACAGAAATGGAAATTCCAAAAATAATTAAGAATTTTTCAAAACCATTTAAACTAGAAAATTCTATGTTAATAAGAGTAGAAGTAAATTTTATAGATAATAAAAGCACAATGTTATTAGTAGACTCACATCATATAATAATGGATGGTATGTCATTAAACAACTTAATTATAGAATTTGAAAGATTATATAATGGAGAAGATTTAAAAAGACTTCCAATACAATATAGAGATTATTCGGTTTGGGAAAATAATTATAATAATAGTGAAGCTATTAATGCAAATGAGGAGTATTGGATAAACAAATTTAAAGATTGTGAATTTGCTCAATTAAATTTACCATATGATTATAAACTTTCTGCAAATAGAAGTTATAAAGGAAGTAGAATAACTAATGTTATAGAAGAAAAAAAATTTAGAAGAATAGAAAGATATGCTAAAAAAATAGGAGCATCACCATATATGTTCTTTGTAACAGCATTTTTAGTATTATTATATAAATATACAGGACAAGAAGAAATCATTTTAGGTAGTCCTATAGCAAATAGAGACAGGCAAGAAACAAAAAGAATGTTAGGAATGCTTGTAAATAATATTGTCATAAGAGGAAAAATTAATGAGAATGATACATTTACAACACTTTTAGAGAAAATGAAAGAACAAGTTTTGAATGATTTGTCAAATCAGCCATATCCATTTGATATGTTAGTAAAAAAACTAGGGGTTAAAATGGATAATTCAAGAAACCCATTATTTGATGTAATGTTTATATATCAAAACCAAGAAGAAAATGTAGTAAAATTAAATGGAAAAGATGTAAATATTTTAGAAATATATAATAATATTGCTAAATTTAATTTATCATTAGAGATAAAGCCTAAAACTCATACTATAAATATAGAATACTGTGCAGATTTGTTTAGAAAAGAAACAATAATAAATTTATTTAACCATTATATGAATACAATAGAATATATTATTAATAATGCAGAGTCTAAAATAGATGATATAGAAATTATTTCTGAATCAGAAAAAGATAAAATATTATATAAATTTAACAATACAACTATGAACTATGAAAAAAATAAAACAATAGTAGAATTATTTGAAGAGCAAGTAGAAAAAACTCCAGAAAATATAGCAGTAGTTTTTGAAGGTAAAGAAATAACATATAAAGAATTAAATAGAAAAGCAAATCAATTAGCTAGATTTTTAAGAGAAAATAAGAAAATAAAACCTAATGACATAGTTGGAATAATGTTGCCAAGATCTATAGAATTAATATCAACTATTATAGCAGTATTAAAATCGGGTGGTTGCTATATACCAATAGATCCAACATATCCGGAAAAAAGAATAGAGTACATGCTTGAAAATAGTAGTGCAAAATTACTTTTAACTAATTCTAAATTGAATGACACAATTAGCTTTAAAGATAAAATAATAGTTCAATTTGAAAAAAATAAAATATATGAATTAAAAGATGAAAATCTTAAAAATGTAAATAATTCAGAGGATTTATCATATATCATATACACATCAGGTTCAACAGGATTACCTAAGGGAGTAATGCTAAAACATAAATCATTATCAAATTTATGCTTATATTTAAACCAAAAGGTGGAGTTTCTACAAGATAATTGTAAATATAAAAATATGGCATCAGTGACTACAGCAAGTTTTGATATTTTCGTTTTTGAAACATTGATATGTCTTCAAAAAGGGCTAAAAATTATTTTGGCAAATGAAGATGAACAAAGAATACCACAATTATTAGATAAATTGATAAGTAAGAATGATGTGCAACTTATACAAATGACTCCATCAAGAATGCAGATATTTTTAGATAATATTAAAGACATGCCTAACTTATCAAAATTAAGATATGTTACATTAGCAGGCGAAGCATTACCAATAAACTTGAGAGATGAATTATTAAAACTAGGTGTAAAAAAAATATATAATGGATATGGACCAAGTGAAACGACAGTATTTTCAACATTTACAGATGTTACTGAAAAACCAAAAATAAATATAGGCGTTCCTCTTGCTAATACACAAATGTATATATTGGATAAAAATTTTAAGGCCGTCCCTATTGGGGTTGCAGGAGAATTGTACATATCTGGTGATGGTGTAGGAAAGGGATATTTAAATAGAGAAGACTTAACAAAAGAAAGATATATAAGTAATCCATATATACAAGACTCTATTATGTACAAAACAGGAGATGTCTGCAAATATGATAAAAATGGACAAATATACTATTTAGGAAGAGCAGATAACCAAGTAAAAATAAGAGGACTTAGAATTGAGCTTGAAGAAATAGAAAATAAGATGTTAGAAATTCCGTGTATAAAAAAAGCTAAAGTAATAAAACAAACAATAGGAAATAGAGAAATAATATCGGCATATTATATTGCAAGTAAAAGAATTAGAATAACAGAATTAAGAAAATATTTACATGATAGGATTCCTAATTATATGGTACCATCATATTTTACTGCATTAGATGAGTTTATATATACTCCAAATGGAAAAATTGATAAAAACGCATTGCCAATACCAAGTGGAATTTTACAAAGCGAAAAAAATAAATATGTTATGCCTAAAACAGACCTAGAAGTAAAACTTGTTAGCATATGGGAAGAGGTATTGAATACAAAACCAATAGGAATTGAAGATGATTTCTTTGAATTGGGTGGAGATTCTATATTAGCAATGAATTTAAATATACAATTATTAAAAATTACAAATAAAATAACATATGCAGACATTTTTGCATATCCAACTATATCACAATTGGCAGAGAAAATTGAGAATGGAATAGATAAAAATAATAGTGAAGACTATAAAGATTTAAATGAACAATATAAGAAAATATTTGAAAAAAATATGATAATTCCAAATAAAATAGAAGAAAACATTGGTAGCAATATGTTGCTAACGGGAGGAACTGGATTTTTAGGGATACATATCCTAGACGAATTTTTGAAAAAAGAAAAAAATAAGGTGTATGTATTAGTTAGAAAAGAGCCAGGACTTACTGTAAAAGAAAAGCTGTTAAATAAATTGCATTATTATTTTGGAGAGAAACATGACAAAGATATTGATAATAGAATAATTATAATACAAGGAGAAATTTCAAAAGATGGCTTTGGATTGAAACAAGAAGAATTATTTAAATTAGGAAATTCAATCGATATAATAGTAAACTCTGCAGCAAAAGTATCACACTATGGTGATTATAAGGAATTTTATAATACAAATGTAAAAAGTGTAGAGAAAATTATAGATTTTGCTAAAGCATTTGATAAAAAGGTATTTCATATTTCAACATTAAGTGTTTCAGGAAATGCACTTGTAGACCAGTATTACATGGAACAAAAATTTGATAAAGATATAAATTTTTATGAAGATTGCTTTTTCATAGGACAAAATCTAGAAAATGTATATATAAGAAGTAAATTTGAAGCGGAAAGGAAAATATTAGATGCTATATTAAATGGAGTAGATGCTTATATTTTGAGAGTAGGAAACCTAATGCCTAGACTATTAGATGGAAAATTTCAAGAAAATATTGATGAAAATGCATATATAAGTAGATTAAAAACTTTTGTAAAGATTGGATGCATACCAGAATATTTAAAAGATGGATATTTGGAATTTACACCAATAGATAGTACAGCACAAGCTATAAATAAAATAATAAAATATACGCAAAAAGAAAATAGAATTTATCATATTTTTAACCATAATCATGTTTATATTGAACAAATATTGAAAAATATCAAAGAAATAGATATAATAGATAATGCTCAGTTTAAGCAGAAAATAAAAAAAATATTAAAGAGCTCGGACTCAAACATATTAAATACTTTATTAAATGACCTTGATAAAGATTTGAATTTAAACTATAATAGCAATATAAAATTAAAGTCAGACCACAGCATTAAACTTTTAGAATTATATGGCTTTGAGTGGCCAAAAATTGGACAAAATTATATAAATTATATATTAAAGCTAATAAAAGGAGAATAAAATGTTTATGACAAAAGAACAAACCTTGATAGTATTGATTGTAACAATGGTAGTAAACTTGTTTTTAACAATATATCTTGGAAAAAAGAAGAATAAAAATCAATTAAATAAAGTGTTCATCTGGGTTTTAACACTGTTGATGTTATGGTGTACAGGATTAATTGCTCAGATCACACTAGCAGAACCGTTAAATATTCAATTGGTATACTTTGACTATTTTGTATACATAGGGACATGTTTTGTCCCTGTGGCAGTTTTCTTTATGGGATTAATATATGCTAACACAAAAATTGATTTTAAAAAAAGATATATACTGTTATTTATAATTCCAATAATATCATTAATAGTATTATGGACAAATGATTATCATCATTTATTTTATAAACAATATTCAACAAATATATCAGATACTGTATATGGACCATATATGATAATACATAATATATATTCATATATTATGCTGTTAGTTGGAGTATTATATATGTTAAAATTTTCAATAAAAAATTCTGGATTTTTCTCAAAACAATCTTTATTAATTGTTTTAGGAGTAAGCGTGCCAGTAGTAGTTAATATATTAGGAACATTTAAAATAATACCAATGTCTATATATGTAACACCTATAACATTTACTATAACAATAATATGTTGTGCAATAGCTATATTAAAATTTCAATTTTTAGGAGTAACACCAATTGCATTGCAGAAAATAGTAGATCGAATATCAGATGGATATGTAGTATTAGATGAAGATAATATAATTACAGACTTTAATAAAACATTTTTAACAGTATTTAAAATAAAGCCAGAGAACTTAAGAAGTCAAAATTTTATAAGAATACTAAATAATAAAAAAGTAAGTAAACAATCAATTAGTAAAATAGAAAAATCAATAAAAAAAGCAAAAACAACTGATGAAACAATATCATTTGAACAACACTTTTCAGAAATAAAAAAATATTTTAAAATAGAAATAACATCAATAAATTCTGATAATACAGCATTAGGAACACTATTCTTATTCAAAGATATAACACAACATAAAGAGGATATGGAAACTATCAAAAACAACCAAGACATTTTAATGGAAAGAGAACGTTTAGCAGGACTTGGTCAACTAATAGGAGGAATAGCACATAACTTAAAAACACCAATAATGTCAATAGCAGGAGCTACACAAGGGCTAGATAACTTAATACATGAATATGATTCATCAATTGATGATTCTCTTGTAACATCACAAGATCATCATGATATAGCAAGAGACATGGAAGAATGGATACCTAAGATAAGAGCACATCTAGAATACATGTCAGATATTATAACAACAGTAAAAGGTCAAGCAGTTGCATCATTATCAAGTGATGACTCTGAAGAATTTACAGTTGGAGAATTAATAAAAAGAGTAAATATATTGATGAAACATGAATTGAAAAATGCATACATATATATGAATGTACTTATGAAAACAGATGAGAATCAAATATTAAATGGAAATGTAAACAGTTTAGTACAAGTAGTAAACAATATGATCTCAAATGCTATACAAGCATATGATGGCAAACATGATCAAAATATTGAATTAGCAGTAAATAAAAAGGGAAATGATATAGTAATTTCTGTTAAGGATTTTGCGGGAGGTCTCCCAAAAGAAGTACAAGATAGATTATTTAAAGAAATGGTTACAACAAAAGGAAAAAATGGTACAGGACTAGGATTATATATGTCATATTCAAACATAAAAGCTCATTTTGGAGGAGATATTACATATATAACAGAAGAGGGAAAAGGAACAACATTTAATATAATAATTCCAATAAATAGATAAAATCTGTCAAGAGGTTAACCTCTTGACAGATTTTTAAATTAATCTTGTTCAACTTCCTTAAATATGTCATTTTCGAAAAATTCAGTAATAGTTATACCAAATCCTTCACATATATGAAGTAAAGTATCTAATTTTATCAATTCAGTTCTTTTGCTCATAAAAGCTGCTAATGTTGACATTGGAACACCAGAAGCTTTAAATAATCCCCATAAACTCATACCAGTTTGACCTTGATAATATCTAATTCTATCTCTTACTGCATCTGATAAGTACATGAAAATCAACTCCTTATTAAAATGATATAATTGAGTATAGCAAGAAATTTATTAGAAATAGTCTGCCCAGCTGGACTAATATATATTTAATTGAAATTTAAATAATATAAAAAGATAGTTTTTATATTATTTATAAAAACTATCTTTATATAAACATATTCATTATTGTAAGAACTAAAGTTGAGAAAAAAGCTTTAAATGAAAATCTAAATCCACGTCTAACAAAAACTTCTACATCTGTAAGTCGATTTTCTCCAATTATGGTTAATGCAACACAGGGTTCATCAACTTCTTTGTATTCGATTAATGAAGTTGAGTCTGTTTGCTCAGTTTGATGTTCAGAAGCATTTTCGGTGTCATTTACTTCTAAAACATCAGTATTTTCGATATTAGATTCTGTAATTTCCATCAAAATACCTCCTTTATGTCCAGTATATCAAGAGATAAGACAAAAATCAAACAAAATATGAAATGTAATACAAAAGAAATATAACTGTAATATAAATGCAATATATATATATATTTGAGTAGACTAAATTATGCGAATTGAGTGATAAAATTTTACACATAAAATATATTAGAAACAAATTAAATAAAAAACTTGATTTTTAAATTATAAACTAATATAATATTATTAATTTATACATAAGAATATAGGGGTGATGAAATGAGAAAAGCACTACAAAATCAATTAAATGGAGCAAGAAAGTATAAAATAATTGGTGTAGATGATGAAGAGGGAATATTAGACTCATTAAGAGTGCTTTTAGAAAATTCGAATTATGAATTTGTTGGAATAACAGATCCTGTAGAGGCTGTTGAAAGAGTTAGACAAGAACATTTTGACTTAATGTTATTAGATTTTATGATGACGCCATTACATGGTGACGAAGTAGTAGAAGAGGTAAGAAAGTTTAACAAAGAATTATATATTTTGTTATTAACAGGACATAAAGATTTGGCACCTCCACTAGAAACGATAAAAAGATTGGATATACAAGGTTATTGTGAAAAAAGTGACAAATTTGACCAATTGACATTATTAATTGAATCTGCAATAAAATCAGTAAAACAAATGGATGAAATCAAAAAAATAAATGAACAATTAGAAGATTCAAAAGAACAATTAGAACAAGCATATTTAGATATGATACAAACATTAAGATATACTGTAGAAGCAAAAGATTCTTATACAAGAGGACATTCTGATAGAGTTTCTGAATATTCTGTACTTATTGGAGAAAAATTAGGATTGCCAGAAGATCAAATAAAAACATTAAGAATAGGTGGATTATTCCATGATATTGGAAAAATTGGAATACCAGATAGTATTTTGTTAAAGCCAGATAAACTTACAGATGATGAATATTCACAAATAAAAAATCATCCATCAATAGGGGCACATATTTTAGGATCAGCTACAATATTTAAAGACATTATACCTATTGTAAAACATCATCATGAAAAATATGATGGTAATGGATATCCATCAAGATTAAAAGGAGAAGAAATACCATATTTAGCAAGGATTGCAGCTGTTGCTGATACATTTGATGCAATGACAAGTAGAAGAAGCTACAGAGGACCAATAGACATAGAACATGTAAAAGAAGAAATAAAAAGATGTGAAGGTACACAATTTGATCCACAGATTGCAGAAGTATTTCTTGATATATTAAATAATGATTTTGAGAAAATAAAGGACATACAAGAAAAATATCTTAGTGAATAAAAAGAAGCATGTAATAAATACATGCTTCTTAAATTTTCATTGAAAGCCCTACTTTTTTACGTTCATGGTCAATTTTTATAACTTTAACTTTTACAATATCACCAACTGAAACTAAATCAGAAGGATTTTTAATATAAGAATCACTCATTTCAGAAATATGAACAAGGCCATCATATTTAACACCAATATCAACAAAAGCACCAAAATCGATAACATTACGAACAGTACCAGTCAAAATCATACCTTCTGTTAAATCTTCAAATTTTAAAACATCACTACGAAGAACAGGTTTTGGCATATCCTCTCTTGGATCACGACCAGGTTTAGAAAGTTCTGCAATAATATCAGTTAAAGTCATTTCACCAATTTCAAGCTTTTTAGCTGTTTCAGTAACATTAACAGATTTCAATTTTTCACGTAAAGAAATTAAATTATCTTTATCCTTTAGATCAGCAACCTTAAAACCAAGAAGTTCAAGCAACTTTTCTGTTGGTTTGTAGCTTTCTGGATGAACAGAAGTATTTTCTAATGGGTTTGTACCATCAGGAATTCTAATAAAGCCTGCACATTGTTCAAAAGCAACTTTTCCAAGCTTAGGAACTTTTAATAATTCTTTTCTTTCTTTTAATTTACCATTCTCATCTCTATATTTTACAATATTTTTAGCAATAGTATTATTAATACCAGAAACATAGGCAAGTAAAGAAGGAGTGGCAGTATTTACATCAACACCAACCTTGTTAACACTATCTTCAACAACGCCTGTTAGACTTTCTGATAAATTCTTTTGATTTACATCATGTTGATATTGGCCAACACCAATTGCTCTAGGGTCGATTTTTACAAGTTCTGCAAGAGGATCTTGTAATCTACGAGCAATTGAAATTGCACCTCTTATAGAAACATTTATATCTGGATATTCTTCAGTTGCAAGTTTTGAAGCTGAATATACAGAGGCACCAGCTTCACTAACTATAACATAACAAATTTCATGTTTAACTTCTTTAATCATATCAGAAACGAACATTTCAGACTCACGAGAAGCAGTTCCATTACCAATGGCAATCATGTCAACATGGTCCTTTTCAATTAAATTTAATAGTGTTTTTTTAGCACCTTCAACATCATTTTGAGGGGCTGTAGGATATACTGTAGAAGTATCTAAAACTTTACCAGTTTCATCAATTACTGCAATTTTGCAACCAGTTCTATATGCTGGGTCAAATCCCATAACAGTTTTACCTTTTATAGGAGCTCCAAGCAATAATTGCTTTGCATTTTGCCCAAATACTTTAATTGCTTTATCTTCAGCCTTTTCTGTTAAATCTGAACGGATTTCTCTTTCGATAGAAGGTTCAATTAATCTCTTAAAAGAATCTAATATTGTAGCTTCTAACATTTCTGTAAATTGAGTGTTACCTTTAATTATGTCTCTTTGGATATAATAAAGAATTTTTTCTTCAGGCTTGCTAATAGAAACTTTCAAGAAATCTTCTTTTTCACCTCTATTGATAGCTAAAATTCTATGACTTGGAAGTTTGCAAACCAATTCTGTAAAATCATAATACATTTCATAATTTGATTTTTCTTCAGCATTAGCAGCCTTAGTAACAATGCTTCCTTCGTGGTAACATACTTTTTTAATATATTTTCTATATTTGGCGTTATCAGAAATATCTTCAGCAATAATATCTAAAGCACCTTGGATTGCATCTTCTGCAGTTGCAACAACTTTATCTTTATTTGCTTTATCTTCTTCTGATAAAGAATTAATATTTACATATTCAGAAGCTAATTCTTCAATTGGTGTTTTTTCTTTTTGAGCAATAATTATTTCTGCTAAAGGCTCTAATCCTTTGCTTCTAGCAACTGTAGCTCTTGTTTTTTTCTTTTGTTTAAAAGGTCTATATAAATCTTCAACTTCTGCAAGAGTTTCAGCAGATGCAATAGCAATAGTTAGTTCATCTGTTAACTTACCTTGTTCATTTATAGAATTTATAACTTCACCTTTACGAGTTTCAAGATTTCTTAAATAAGTTAATCTTTCGCCTAAATCTCTTAGAATTTCGTCACTTAAACCACCTGTAGCTTCTTTTCTGTAACGTGCTATGAATGGTATAGTATTTCCTTCGTCAATTAATTTTACGGCATTTTCTACTTGCGTAGGTTTTACATTTAATTCTTGTGCAATTTTGTTTATTATTTTTTCCATAAGTTTTTTCCTTTCATTTAATCTTTACAGATTATACATACAAAATTCAAAAAAATCAAGTCGAAAGTCATTGACAAAAAACAACATAAAATTTATAATACGAAATGGTGGAAAAAAATAATAAAAAGCAACAAGATTGGGAAAAATAAAAATGGAGGTAATGAATATGGATTTTGAACAATGGAACGGTTTTAATAAAGGGGAATGGAAAAGACAAATAGACGTAAGAAGCTTTATACAAAAAAATTATACACCATATGTTGGAGATGCAAGCTTTTTAGCAGGAACAACAGAAAAAACAAAAAAATTATGGGACGAAGTATTAGAATTGTACAAAAAAGAGCATGATGCAGAAGGTGGAGTATTAGACATAGACACAAAAACAATTTCAACAGTATCAGCACATGAAGCTGGATATATAGATAAGGACTTAGAAGAAATAGTAGGATTACAAACAGATGCACCATTAAAAAGAGCAATAATGCCATTTGGTGGAATAAGAATTGTAGAAAAATCATGCCAAGCATATGGAAGAGAAGTTGATCCAGAGACAGATAGAATTTTCCATACAGCAAGAAAAACACATAATGATGGAGTATTTGATGTATACACACCAGACATCAGAGCAGCAAGAAGTTCACACTTAATTACAGGACTTCCAGACGGATATGGAAGAGGAAGAATAATTGGAGACTATAGAAGAGTTGCACTATATGGTGTAGACGCATTAATAGCAGAGAAAAAAGAAGAATTAGAAATATTAAATGTAGATGACTTTACAGAAAAAGTAATAAGAGAAAGAGAAGAAATTTCAGAGCAAATAAAGGCTCTTACTCAATTAAAAGTAATGGCAGAAAAATATGGATATGATATCTCTAGACCAGCAGGAAATGCAAAAGAAGCAATCCAATGGTTATACTTTGGATACTTAGGCTCAGTAAAAGACCAAAACGGTGCTGCAATGAGCATTGGTAGAACATCAACATTCTTAGATATATATATAGAAAGAGATTTAAAAAATGGAACATTAACAGAAGAAACAGCACAAGAATTAATGGACCACTTTATAATGAAATTAAGATTAGTAAGATTCTTAAGAACACCAGAATACAATGAACTATTCAGTGGAGACCCAGTATGGGTAACAGAAAGTATTGGTGGAATGGGAATTGATGGTAGAACATTAGTTACTAAAAACTCATTCAGAGTATTACACTCATTAGAAAACTTAGGGCCAGCTCCAGAACCAAACCTAACAGTATTATGGTCAACAAGATTACCAGAAGGATTCAAGAAATATACAGCAAACTTATCAATAAAAACATCATCAATTCAATATGAAAATGATGATGTAATGAGAGCAACATTAGGAGATGACTATGGAATAGCATGTTGCGTATCACCTATGAAAATAGGAAAACAAATGCAATTCTTCGGAGCAAGAGCAAACCTAGCAAAAACATTGTTATATGCAATCAACGGTGGTAAAGACGAAAAAACTGGAAAACAAGTTACACCAAAATTTGAACCAATCACATCAGAATATTTAAACTATGATGAAGTTATAGAAAAATTTGACCAAATGATGGATTATGTTGCAAAAATATATATAAAAGCATTAAATGCAATACATTACATGCATGACAAATATTCATATGAAGCAATAGAAATGGCTTTACATGACAAAGATGTAATTAGAACAATGGCATGTGGAGTTGCTGGATTATCAGTAGTTGCAGACTCACTTTCAGCAATCAAATATGCAAAAGTAAAAGTAATCAGAGATGAAACAGGATTAGCTGTAGATTATCAAGTAGAAGGAGAATATCCTCAATTTGGAAATGATGATGACAGAGTAGATACAATAGCAGTTGAAGTTGTTAGAAGATTCTTGAACAAATTAAAGAAACATCCAACATACAGAGATTCAAAACACACATTATCAATATTAACAATCACATCAAATGTTGTATATGGAAAAGCAACAGGAAATACACCAGATGGAAGACGTGCAGGAGCACCATTTGGACCTGGAGCAAACCCATTACATGGTAGAGATGTAAATGGTGCATTAGCAGTAATGAATTCAATTGCAAAATTACCATTTGAAGACTCACAAGATGGAATTTCATATACATTTGCTATTACACCAGCAACATTAGGACAAGATGAAGAAACAAAAGTAAATAACTTAGTAAGTATGTTAGATGGATATTTTGCACAAACAGGACATCACATCAATGTAAATGTATTTGATAGAGCATTATTAGAAGATGCTATGGAACATCCAGAAAAATATCCACAACTTACAATCAGAGTTTCAGGATATGCTGTACACTTTACAAAATTAACAAGAGAACAACAATTAGATGTTATTAATAGAACAATTCATGAGAGAATTTAAAAAATAATAGCCATCTTGCTTCGTTAAAAATCATTCAAAAATCCTCAACGTACTACATGTACGCCTCTGGTATTTTGAATGATTTTTGCCTAGCAATATAACTATTCTTTTTTAAATTAAATTTTGTTAGAAAGAAGAGAATATGGAAAAAGATTTAAGATATTATGCAAAAATACATTCAGTAGAAAGTTTTGGAACAGTTGATGGACCAGGAATAAGATTTGTATTATTTTTACAAGGATGTCATCTACAATGCAAATACTGCCACAATAGAGACACATGGGACATAAATGGTGGAGAATATAAATCAGTAGATGAAATAATAGAAAAAATAAATAGATACAAAAATTACATGATACCATCAGGCGGAGGAGTAACAGTAACAGGTGGAGAGCCACTATTACAATACAATTTTGTGTTAGAATTATTTAAAAGATTAAAAGAAGAAGGCATATCTACTTGTGTTGATACTTCTGGAATGGTAGCATTAACAGATGGAATAAAAGAAGTTTTAAAATACACAGATTTAGTGTTATTAGATATTAAACATATTGACGAAGAAAAGTGCAAAGACCTTGTAGGATTTTCTAATAAAAGAGAATTAGAATTTGCTAGATATTTGAGTGATAATAATATTAAAATGTGGATAAGACAAGTTTTAGTACCAGGTTATACAGATGCTGAAGAAGATTTACTAAAACTAAAAGATTTTCTTTTTACATTGAATACAGTAGAAAAAGTACAAATTTTACCATATCATAGTATGGGAAAATATAAATGGAAAAACCTTGGCTTAGAATATCCATTAGAAGGTGTGCGAGATGCAAATCAAGATGATGTTGATAGAGCAAAGAAAATTTTAGAAGTATAGTATTTACAATTGTGCTTATTAGGTGTATAATATAAGTCGGCTTTTAGCTGAAATAACTATTAATTATACATTTATATGGAGGTAAGACAATTATGATGGGAGAAAGAACAACAAGAATGGAATCACACTATGAGGCAATTGAAGATTTATTAAATTCTGATAAAGATCAGATTAATCGGATATTGTATAGTCGTGAGATAAAAACATTAAGAAGAAGAATACCTGAAATTGAAATAGAGGTTAAATCTGTATATTCAGATAGACTCTATAACTGTATAATCAAAAAAATTAAATAATAGTTAAACTAGAGGGACTGCACTGCAGTTCCTTTTCAATTATAAAATATGATTTATAAATTACAAACTATATAAATGCAGAAATTGGCTAATATATTGTTTTGCAATACCGCGTAAGCGATCAAATGAGCGAATGCGAATGCGATATGGAGCAATCTACATACAAGTATTTTTAATAGGGAGATTGCGACAGCAAGATATAAAAAACAATATATTAGCCAATTTCTGCATTAAATAGTAATAGTAAATTAAGAAAATTTTAATAAAATACTACTAATTTTAAAAAAAGTATGATAGAATAGCAACGACAATAAGGAAAAAAAATGTTCCAAAGAAAGGATTGATACAAATGTCAGAGGCAAAGTATAAAAGAGTACTTTTAAAATTAAGTGGAGAAGCATTAGCCGGAGATCAAAAAACAGGAGTAAATCCTGAAGTAATAGGCAAAATATGTGACAAGATAAAAGAAGTAGTAGAAATGGGAGTACAAGTAGCAATAGTAGTCGGAGGAGGAAACTTCTGGAGAGGAAGACAAGGAATGGAAATGGAAAGAACAACAGCAGACTACATGGGAATGTTAGCAACAGGAATGAATGCACTAGCTTTACAAGATGCATTAGAAGCAAGAGGAATATATTCAAGAGTACAAACAGCAATAGAAATGAGAGAAATAGCAGAACCCTTTATACAAAGAAAAGCAGAAAAACATTTAAATAGAGGAAGAGTAGTAATATTTGCATGTGGAACA
Organism: uncultured Clostridia bacterium; assembly: GCA_928721565.1. Lineage (GTDB taxonomy): Bacteria > Bacillota > Clostridia > TANB77 > CAG-508 > CAG-269. The sequence continues at coordinate 345,856 of OV788638.1, read as the reverse complement.
GGGCATCCATATTTCACAACAGACACAGCAGCAGTATTAAGAGCAACAGAAATAAAAGCAGATATCATATTATTAGGAAAAGCAATAGATGCAGTATATTCAGCAGATCCAAAAATTCAAAAAGATGCAATAAGATTTGAAGAAATATCATATTTAGATGTATTAAATAAAGATTTAAAAGTTATGGACTCAACAGCAACAGCAATGTGTAGGGATAACAACATTCCATTATTAGTATTTGGAATAGCAGATCCAGAAAATATAGTAAGAGCTGTAAAAGGTGAAAAAATAGGTACGATCGTATCTTAATGCGCAAAACAGAACCGGTCCCAAATGCGCAGTGAGCAAAACAGAACCGGTCCCAAATGTGCAAAATAAAAATAAAGGAGAGAAAATTATGGATTATACAAATTTAAAAGAAAGAATGGAAAAATCAATAGGAGCATATCAAGAAAAATTATCAGAAATAAGAGCAGGTAGAGCAAACCCTGCAATATTAAACAAAGTAAAAGTAGATTATTATGGAACACCAACACCAATTAATCAAATGGCTGGTATATCAGTACCAGAAGCAAGATTAATAGTAATTCAACCATGGGATATGGGTGTCCTAAAAGACATTGAAAAAGCAATTTTGGCATCAGATATTGGAATTAATCCAAATAATGATGGAAAAGTAATAAGACTAGCTTTCCCTGAATTAAATGAAGAGAGAAGAAAAGAATTAGTTAAAGAAATTAAAAAAATAGCAGAAGAAGCAAAAGTTGCAATAAGATCAATCAGAAGAGACGGAATTGATGAAGCAAAAGCAAAACAAAAAAATAGTGAAATGACAGAAGATGAACTAAAAATGGCTGAAACAGAAATTCAAAAAATAACAGATAAAAATATAGAAGAAATCGACAAAATTTTAGCAAACAAAGAAACAGAAATAATGAGTGTATAACAAGGAGAATGTAATGGAATTTAACAAAGAAAATATGCCAAAACATATAGCTATAATCATGGATGGTAATAGAAGATGGGCAAGAGCCCAAGGAAAGCCCGCTAGCTTTGGACATAAGGCAGGAGCAAAGACTCTTGAAAAAATAGTTAGATATGCTAACAAAATAGGATTAGAATATATAACTGTATATGCATTTTCAACAGAAAATTGGAAAAGAACAGAAGAAGAAGTTAAAGCACTTATGATGCTATTGCAAAACTATTTAGATGATTATAGCAAAAGAGCAGATTCTGAAAACATAAAAGTAAAAATCCTTGGAGATATTTCTGCACTTTCACAAGGTATGCAAAAAAGCATTATAAATTGTATGGAAAGAACTAAAAACAATACAGGAGTGACTTTTAATATAGCATTAAATTATGGTGGAAGAGATGAAATTGTTAGAGCTGTTAAAAATATAGCTAAACAAGTAAAAGAAGATAAAATAAAAATAGAAGACATAAATGAAAACATGATTTCAGAAAATTTATATACAGAAGGAGAACCAGATCCAGACTTAGTAATAAGAACAAGTGGAGAAATACGTTTAAGCAACTTTTTGCCTTGGCAAGTAGTATATTCAGAATTTTTATTTATAGATAAAAATTGGCCAGATTTTTCAGAAGAAGATTTGGATGAAGCAATAATTGAATATCAAAAAAGAACAAGAAAATTTGGAGCAAATTAAAAAAAGCAGAAGAAGAGGGAAGAAATATGGATATAAAAAGAGTAATGTCAGCATTATTAGGATTTCCTTTAGTTGTATTAATATTGACATTTGGAAATAAGTATGTTGTAGATGTTTTCTTAGCATTAGTTGCAATGTTAGGGATGCAAGAATATTTTAATGCAGTTGCAAAAGAATCTAAGCCAATAAGATGGATAGGATATTTGTCATGTGTTTCAATAGCACTAGTTCATATATTACCACAATATATATCAGAACAACTACTAAAAAATATTTTGCTAATAACAATACCATTAATAAACTTAATATTATTTGCACATGTAATAATTACAAATATGAAAATAAACTTTAAAGATATAGCATATACACTTTTTGGAATAATATATGTAATAGGAAATATACTATTCATATCACTTTTAAGAGGAATGGAACATGGAATAATACTTGTATGGTATGCAATAATTGCAGCATGGGGAACAGATACATGTGCATATATTGTAGGAAAAAGATGGGGAAAACACAAATTTAGCCAAGTGAGCCCTAAAAAATCAATAGAAGGATGTATTGCAGGAATTGTAGGTGCAGTAGCAATTGCAATGATATATACAGTTGCTATAAATTCAATATATAATCTTGAATATTCATATGTTTTAATAGGAATAATAACAGTAGTACTAAGTATTGCTGGACAATTAGGAGATTTTGCAGCTTCAAGTATAAAAAGATATGTAGATATAAAAGATTATAGTAACCTAATTCCAGGACATGGTGGAATGTTAGATAGAATAGATAGTTTAATGTTTTTAGCTCCTTATGCATATATATTATTAAGTTTGATATAAAGGTTTATAGATATAACCGAAAATCTAAATATAGTAAATATGGGATTGATAAAAATGAATGCAAATACAAAATTAGAAATAGCAGTAGAAATAATGGCAGCAAAAATTGCCAAAACATCTAGAGAAGAAGAATTAGAAGAAAAATTAAATAAATTACTTAAAGAAAAAACAAAAATGTACCAAGGTGATGAAGAAATAATAGAAAAAATAATAAATGTATACGGAAAAGAAGTAAAAGGTGAATAAAGATGAATAAAGAAGAAATCTTAAAAAAATATAAATTAACAGACGAAGAACATGAACAATATTATCAAACAATAAAAAGAATATATACAGGAGGAAAAATACCTGTAAACAATCCAATCGCAGTGATTATAGGAGGGCAAACAGGTGCAGGAAAAAGTGGAATAATTGGATATTCAACTAAAATGTTTACTGATGAAAATGTAATAATTATCAATAGTGATGAAATAAAGCCATTTCATCCAAAAAGTGAAGAAATTGCCAAATTATATCCAGATATGTATACAATCATTACAGATCAAGAAAGCAATACATGGACGAGTCAACTTTTTGAAGAATTGCGTAGAGAAAAGTACAATATAATATTTGAAGGAACTATGAAGAATAATAGAATTGCAGATGAATCAATAACAGAATTACAAAAACTTGGTTATACTATAGTTGTTAGAGGAATTGCAACATGTGATTTAGAAAGTAGGATGTCTATATTAGAAAGATATGAGGGGCAAGTAAGTACTAAAGGATGGGGAAGATTAGTAACAACAAATCACCATAATCAAACTTATAGTGGAATGCCAAATACAATAGAATATATTGAAAACACAGGAAAATATGATGTATTAGAAATTTTTGCTAGAGGAGAAACACCAGATCAACCAATAAATGTATATGCATCACATAATGATTTAGAGAAAGAAAAAATTAAGAGGGCTTTAGAGAATAAAAAGGCTATTTCTAAATATACAAGAAAATTTGGATATAAGGATGCAAAATCAGCAGTTCTAGGTGCTAGAGATGAAGAATATGACAGAGTTATAGCAACTTTATCAACAAGAATTAAAGGAATACTAGAATCAATGGAAAAGAGAAATGCAAGCAATGAAGAAAAAGCAATTGTATTAGAACTAATGAATGAATGTAAAGCAAAATTACAAAAAAAAAAAGATAATATAAAAGAAAATATCGATAAAGGTGAGTCTAGGTAAAGATATTTTAGGAGGAAATAAAATTTGATAGCTTTTGTTATTAATGCAATAAAAATAATATTTTTATTAGGTTTTTTAGTACTTATTCATGAAGGAGGACATTTTCTTGTAGCAAAACTATGCAAAGTAAAAGTAAACGAATTTGCAATAGGATTTGGAAAAATACTTTTACAAAAACAAGGAAAAGAGACAAAATATTCTTTAAGAATAATACCACTTGGTGGTTTTTGCAGTATGGAGGGAGAAGAAGAAGAATCAGATGCACCTGGTTCGTTTTCAAAAGCAAGTGTATGGAAAAGAATGCTAATTGTACTTGCAGGAGCAACTGTTAATATTATATTCGGAATACTAGTATATTTTATATTAGTATCAACAGTTGGAATACAATTTGTTGACCCAGCTAAAGATACTATAAAAAATAGAATTTACTATGGTGCACAAGGAACAGGAGAATTTATAGAAGCAATATTTGATAGTATAAAAACATTATTCTCTGGAGGACTAAAAACAGATCAGATGGTAGGAATTGTAGGAATTTCGGAAGTTGTAGTAAAAACCAATGGAATAATAAATTATTTGAATTTATTAGCAGTTATATCTGTTTCACTAGGGGTTACCAATTTATTACCTATTCCAGCACTGGATGGTGGAAAACTTTTAATTTTATTTATAGAGGTAATAAGAAGAAAACCTATGAAAATAGAAACAGAAGCAAAAATTCAATTATTAGGATTTTCTATATTAATTGCATTATCTTTATTTGTAACATATAATGATATATTAAGAATTAGTAGTTAGACATCAATCTATTTGCTAAATCTTAAAAAGCAGCTACACTGTAGCTGCTTTCGTGTTTTTATTGTATCGAATAAATAATATATTCTAATAACAATATAATCAAAATCAATATAGCACAAATTGTCAAATGAAAATAAAGAGAGAAAATTAAAAGTGCTACACTAAAAAATGATTGAGGTAAGGGAAAATTATTTTCCCTTATGCGTTTTAAAAATTTTTTCATTATGTTTTTTGTCCTCCTGCTTTTTTTTATGATTTTTCATAATCCAATTTATTATAACATATTGAATCAAAAACTGCAAATTATTGACAGAAGAGGTAGAATGTAGTAAAATAGGTGCAAAGTAAAAAAGGATGTAATAACAATTTTAACTTAATCAGCAAGGAGGAAATCAGATGTATAGAACACATAATTTAGGAGAATTAAATATAAAAAATGTAGGAGAACAAGTAGAATTATCAGGCTGGATACAAAAAATACGTAATCTAGGTGGAATGATATTTATAGATTTAAGAGATCAATTTGGAATAACACAAATTGTAATAAATGACGAAGGCCTACAAGAACAAGCAAAAGAATTGACAACTGAGAGTTGTATACACATTTGTGGTAAAGTTGTGGAAAGAAGTAGCAAAAATCCTAAAATGGCAACAGGAGAAATTGAAGTAGTAGCAGAAAAAATCGAAGTATTAGGAAAATGTAAAAATATATTACCATTTGAAGTAAATACAGATCAAGAAGTCAGAGAAGACTTAAGATTAGAATATAGATTCTTGGATTTAAGAAATAAAAAATTACATGATTCAATATTATTACGTTCAAAAATTTTAAAAGCATTAAGAGACAAGATGGATGAACTAGGATTTGCAGAAATACAAACTCCAATATTAGCAAATTCTTCACCAGAAGGAGCAAGAGACTATTTAGTACCAAGTAGACTAAATCCAGGAGAATTTTATGCATTACCACAAGCTCCACAACAATTCAAACAACTATTAATGGTTAGTGGATTTGACAAATACTTTCAAATAGCACCATGTTTTAGAGATGAAGATCCACGTGCAGATAGAGCACCAGGAGAATTCTATCAATTAGACTTTGAAATGAGTTTTGCAACACAAGAAGATGTATTTAAAGTAATAGAAGAAGTAATGCCATACACATTTAAAAAATTCACAAATTGGAAAGTTGATGAAGGTCCATTTATACGTATACCATATTTAGAAGCAATGGAAAAATACGGAATAGATAAACCAGACTTAAGAAATCCTTTAATAATTCAAGATGTAACAAAAGTATTTGAAAATACAGAATTCAATGCATTTAAAGACAAGACAGTAAAAGCAATAGTCGTACCAAACGGAGCAGAGCAAGGAAGAAAATTCTTTGACAAAATGACAGAATTTGCAACAACAGACGAAGTTGGTGCAAAAGGACTAGCATGGACAAAGTTTGAGAAAGACGGAGCCGTACAAGGTGGAATTGCAAAATTTATAACAGAAGAAGCAAAAACAAAATTAGAAAATGAATTTGGAGTAAAACAAGGAGATAGTATATTCTTTATAGCAGATGAATTCCACAAAGCACAAAAAATTGCAGGATTAGTAAGAATAGAATTAGGAAAGAGATTAGACTTGATAGAAAAAGATGTATATAGATTCTGCTTTATTGTAGACTTTCCGATGTATGAATTATCAGATGAAGGAACAATAGACTTCTGTCATAACCCATTTTCAATGCCGCAAGGTGGATTAGATGCATTAGAAAACAAGAATCCATTAGAGATATTGGCATATCAATATGATTTAGTATGTAACGGATATGAAATGGCATCAGGAGCAGTAAGAAACCATAATCCAGAAATAATGGTAAAGGCATTCGAAATAGCTGGTTATACAGAAGAAGATGTAAAAGAAAGATTTGGAGCATTATATAATGCATTCCAATATGGAACACCACCACATGCAGGAGCTGCACCAGGTGTAGATAGAATGGTAATGTTAATAGCAGATTCTACAAATATTAGAGAAGTTATAGCATTCCCTAAAAATAAAAAAGCAAGAGATTTATTGATGAGAGCACCATCTGTTGTAAGCAAACAACAATTAGATGATGTACATATTCAATTAAAAAAATAAAAATTACTAAAAAAAGTTGGCTTTAAATTTGCCAACTTTTTAGTCACTTAATTTAGTATATAATCCTATAGAAATAATTCCAGAGATACCAACTAAGACATAAATAATTCTACTAAAAACACTCATATTTCCAAATAATGTAGCAACTAAATCAAAACTAAACAAACCAATTAATAGCCAATTTAAAGCGCCAATTATAACAAGTGTTAAAGCAATATAATATAAAACTTTCATTTTTGATATCATTCCTTTCCAAAGGTACTAACCCTATAAAGATCATTATATAAATAGTATATTAAAATCTTCAAAAAATATGCAAAAAATAGAATAAACATGTTATAATATCAAAGTAGAAAATGGAGGTTATATGAAAAAATATAAATTAGAAATAATAGTATTTTTGGGTGGCGCAATAGGAATGGGACTGGAATTAATTGCTGCAAGAGTATTATCACCATATGTTGGAAGTTCAAATGTGGTATGGACAAGTATTATAGGAATCATCTTAGTAAGTATGAGTTTAGGATATTGGATAGGAGGAAAAAGTGCAGATAAAGATGCAAATATAAATCAATTAGCAAATATTTTGCTATATGCAGCACTAGCAACAAGTACAATTCCATTATTAGAAACTTGTGTTGTAAAAATAATAGCAGGAATGATTCCAAATTTAATAATAGCAGCAATATTATGTGCAATAATAGCATTTTCAATTCCGAGTTTTATATTAGCAATGATTTCACCATATGCAGTAAAAATTAAAAGTAAAGAAGAAACAGAAATCGGTTCATTATCAGGAAAAATATCATCCTTATCAACAATTGGAAGCATAGTAGGAACATTTTTGATGGGATTTGTATTAATACCTAATATTGGAGTAAGCAATATAAACATTAGTGTAACAATAATATTATTTATAATGTCATTAATTGCAAGAGAAAATAAAGACAAAAAAGTAATATATATAAATATTGTAGCAATAGGTATAATGATGATACTAATAGTGTTAGGAAAGAGCATATTCAAAATTAATAATCCTAATATAATATTAGATACAGACTCTCAATATAGTAGAATATGGGTAAAGCAAATACAAACTGAAAAAGTAACATATAGAACATTGCAAGTAGATAGAGGATTAGAATCATATATAGACACAGAAACAGGGAAAATGGGAGCAAAATATTTAAGATATTATGATTTATTTGAATATTTTAATAAAGATGCAAAATCTACTCTTCTGATAGGAGGAGCAGCCTATACATATCCAATTCATTATTTACAAAAATATAATGACAAAACAATAGATGTAGTAGAAATAGATGATAAAATGACCCAAATTGCGGTAGAACAATTTGGGTTAAATATTAATGATAGACGATTAAAGACATATAGCCAAGATGGTAGAAGTTATCTGAACTATAGCAAAAATAAATATGATACTATTTTAATGGATGCGTTTAAAGGAACGAATGCACCATTTGAATTAACAACATATGAAGCATTGACAAATGCAAAAAGTATGTTAAATGAAAACGGAGTAGTTATTACAAATATAATTTCAGCATTAGAAGGTGATAATGCAAAATTTATACAATATGAATATGCAACATATAAGGCTGTATTTGATGATGTAAGAATTTTTAGAGTAGCAGACATGGATGTTAATGATATTCAAAATCTGATTTTAGTTGGAATTAAAGGTAATTTGAAAATGGATAGTTCAAAGTCAGAAGAATATTCACAATATTTAAACATGCAAATAAGTGATTTTAAGACAGACAAAACAATTGTAACAGATGATTTTGCACCGATAGGAAATTAAAAAACATTATATTTGATGGTTAAACAAAAGATGGAGGGGGAGAATTTGAGAAAAGCGAATAATAAAATTATAGGTGGAATAGTATTGCTTGCAATTGTACTAGTAGCAGTAGGATATGCAGCGATAGGTAATGTAGGATTAAACATAACTGGAAGTGCAAAAGGAGAGGCAAAACAAGATAATTTTTTAGTAGAATTTATAGGGACACCGACAACAGGAGGAGATGGAACAACAACGGCAACAATAAATGAAAGCCAAAAAACAGAAGGAACAGTAAGTGTGTCAGGATTAACAGCTAAAGGAGAAACAGCAATAGCAACATATACAGTAAAAAATAAAAGTCAAGATTTATCAGCAGATTTAACAGCAGAGGCAACAAGCACAAATGAAGAATATTTTGAAGTAATATGTAATCTTGATAAGACAACATTAAAAGCTCAAGAAGAAACAACAATGACAGTAAAAGTAAAATTATTAAAGACGCCAATAGATGAAACAAAAGAAAATCTTTCAACGAAAATAGGAGTAAGTGTAACTGCAGAACCAAAACAACAAGGAGAAGAGCTAAATGGAGGATCAATAACAGCAATAAGCGGAAAAACGTCAGAGGGAACATATCTGCCAAAAGGATTTACACAAGTAAAAGGAACTAACTTATCAACGGGTTTAACTATACAAGACAGTACAGGGAACCAATATGTATGGGTAGAGGTGCCTAAAACGGCTGAAGTATATCCAACAGCTGGATTAGACATAACAGAATTTTCAGATGAAGAATATACAAAAATAGAAACAGATTTACACACATATACAAATGATTATAGAAATGGAACAAGATATAAAGATGAATATTCTGTAGATGATGCAACAGGATTAACAAGTGATAAATATACAGAATTAAAACAAACAATGTTGAAAAGTATATATCAAAATGGAGGATTTTATGTTGGAAAATATGAAACAGGAATAGAAGACACACCAAAAACTTCTGGTTCAGCTGATATAGCACCAACAGAGACACCAGTAATAAAACAAAATGCATATCCTTACAATTATGTAACGTGTAGTCAAGCACAAACTTTAGCAAGTAGTATGGAATCTGGAAAATATACAAGTAGTTTAATGTTTGGAGTACAATGGGATTTAGTATTAAAATATTTAGAGAAAAAGGGAATAGCTCAAGCAGATTTAAGAACAGATAGTACAAATTTAGGAAATTATAAAAATAATTTATGGAATATAACAAATAGAGATTCAAAATATGCCCCAAATGCTTCTGGATGGACAAGTGGAGCATATGGAACAAAAGCTTCAAGTGAAAGTATATTATTATCAACAGGAGCAAGTGATACATTTAACAAACAAGGAATATACGATTTAGCAGGAAATGTAGGTGAATGGACACTAGAATATACTTCTTTTTCAGGTAATCCTTGTGTCTCACGAGGAAGCAATTACTATAATGCGGGGAGTGGTTATCCTGCAGCCTGTCGTGGCTATAGTTATACAACTGGTTGCGGTAATGGTGTAGGCTTTAGAGTATCACTTTTCTAAACTGTAGTTCTGTCTGTTTTCATGTAATTTAAAGCAATATATTTGCCCAGTTTTCCTCATAGAACTAGTTATTATTTTTATGAGAATAAGTGGTAAGTAAATATAAAGATTATGGAAAATAATAAATAAACTTTACACCAATGATTAAAAAGTCATCAATTAAGGTATTTACAAAACTAACAAAATGTGATAAAATAGCAAAAGTAAAAAATAAAATCAAAGAAAAAGCAAAGTAGATATATTATAAAAGCATCACAGAGAAAATAGCAAAGCTGAGAGCTATTTATGCAAAATATATTGAAATTTCACTTTAGAGATCTTCTTTTCAAAGCGAGGCAAATAAAAACAATTAAAACAAAGCAAGTAGAAAGAAGCGGTAGAACCGTTAAAACTATAAAGAGGTTAATTAAGTGCAGAGAAAAGTACAATTAATAAATTTAGGTGGTACCACGAAAGAGCCATTCGTCCTAAAACAGGATGAATTGGCTCTTTTTCGACATTCATCAAAATTTTAAAGGAGGAAGAAAAATGCAAGAAAAGATTGAAGAAATTAAAAAACAAGCAGAAGAGAAAATCAAAGAAATAAAAAATTCACAAGAATTACAAGAATTTAAAGTAAAAATGCTAGGAAAGAAAAGTGAATTATCAGGATTATTAAAAACATTAGGAAGTCTATCACCAGAAGAAAGACCCAAAGTAGGAGCATTAGTAAATGAGGCAAGAAAATCAATAGAAGAAAAAATATCTATTGCAGAAGATGCAATAATGGAAAATATGTTGGCAGAAAAAATAGAAAATGAAACAATAGATATAACATTACCTGGAACAAAAATAAAAAGAGGAAGCAAACATCCAGTAAACAGAGTAATAGAAGAAATAGAAGATTTATTTGTATCAATGGGATATGATGTAGTATCAGGTCCAGAGCTAGAAACAGATGAATTCTGTTTTGAAAGATTAAACCTACCAAAAGGACATCCAGCAAGAGATATGCAAGATAGTTTCTATATAACAAACGAACATTTACTAAGAACGCAAACATCAGCAGTTCAAGCAAGAACAATGTTAGCAAATACAGAAAAAACGCCAATAAGAATGATATGTGCAGGAAAAACATATCGTAGAGAAGATGATGCAACACATTCACATCAATTTGGCCAAGTAGAAGGACTTGTAATAGACAAAAAAGAAAGAAATGTATCATTAGCAGACCTAAAAGGAACATTAGAAGTCTTTGTAAAAAAATTAATAGGAAAAAATTCAGAACTACGTTTTAGACCAAGCTACTTCCCATTTACAGAACCATCATATGAAGTAGATGTAACATGTTTTAAATGTGGTGGAAAAGGATGCAACCTATGCAAACAAACAGGATGGATAGAAGTTCTTGGTTCAGGAATTGTACACCCAAATGTATTAAAAATGAATGGATATGACCCAGAAAAATATAGCGGATTTGCATTTGGAACAGGATTAGAGCGTTTAGCTATGTTTAAATATGGAATTCCAGATATGAGATATTTGTATGCAAATGATATCAGATTTTTGTCTCAATTTGACAGAAAGGATGAAGAATAATTTATAAAATGAAGGAGGATATGAAATGAAATTAAGTACAAATTTTGTAAAAGACTATGTAGACATAGATGTTGATGTAAAACAATTAGCAGAAGATATGACAAGAGTAGGAAATGAATATGATTCAGCAGAAAAATTAATAAATGCAACAAAATTAGTAATAGGAGAAATAGTAGAATGTAAAGACCATCCAGATTCAGATCATTTACATTTGTGTAAAGTAAATATAGGAAGTGAAGTTTTAGACATAGTATGTGGTGCGCCAAATGCAAGAAAAGGTATAAAAGTAATTGTAGCACTTGATGGAGCAGTATTACCAGACAAAACAATAAAAAAAGGTGTAATAAGAGGTCAAGAATCAAATGGAATGTTATGTTCAATAGCAGAACTTGGATTAGAACATAAATTTCTAAAGCCAGAAGATTCAGAAGGAATAGCAGAACTTGGGGAAGATGCTGTACCAGGAGAAGACCCAATAAAATATATGGGAATGGATGACAGTGTAATAGACTTTGAATTAACAGCAAACAGAGGAGATTTACTAAGCATTTTAGGAATGGCATATGAAATAGGTGCTATATATGACAAAAAAGTAAAAGATGTAGATTTAACACATAATGAACAAGGTGAAGACATTAATAAAAGTTTTAAAACAGAAGTAAAAACAGAAAATTGTTCAATGTTATTAGTAAAAAAAGTAGAAAATGTAGAAATTAAAGAAAGTCCAGCATTTATAAAAAATAGATTAATAGCTTCAGGAATAAGACCAATAAATAATGTAGTAGATATCAGTAATTATGTAATGTTAGAATTAGGCCAACCATTACATTTCTATGATGCAGACAGACTTGGAAATAAGCTAGTTGTAAGAATGGCAGAAGAAGGAGAGAAACTAACAACACTTGATAATATAGAAAGAACATTAAGTGCAGATGATATAGTAATAGCAGACAGCACACATGGAGTAGGACTTGCAGGAGTTATGGGAGGACTTGAAACAGAAGTAGAACCAGACACCAAAAATATAATTATAGAATCAGCAATTTTTGATTCAGTAAAAGTTAGATTAACATCTAAGAAAATTATAAGAAGTGAAGCAAGCAACAGATTCGAAAAAGGACTAGATCCAAATAGAACATATATGGCAATAGAAAGAGCATGTGCATTACTAGAAAAATATGCAGGAGGAAAAGTTGTTACAGGAACTGTAGTATATGACAAGACAAATAAAGAAGACAAAGAAATAGAAATTATATTTCAAAATATTAATAATGTATTAGGAACAACAATTCCAAATGAAGAAATTCTAAATGTATTTAGAAAACTAGGATTTACATATAAAGTAGATGGAGAAAAAATCACAGTAACAGTACCATCAAGAAGAATGGATATATCAATTAAAGAGGACTTAATTGAAGAAGTAAGCCGTATATATGGTGTTGACAATATACAAGGAAAACTTCCAGTAGTTCCAATGAGAAAAGGAAGTTATGACAAAACTCAGAGAGAAATAAGAAACAAAATGATAGCATTAGGCTTAAATGAAACATTATCATATGTTTTAATAAATGATAAAGAAGTAAATGGTTACACATTAGATGAATTTGAACCATTAAAATTATTAGACCCAATCACAGAAGATAGAAATACACTAAGATATAGCATGATACCATCACTTTACAAGATATATGAATATAATGCTGCTCGTAGCCAAAAAGATGTATCAATATTCGAAATAGGAAAAGGTTTCTATAAAAAAGGAGATGTATATGGAGAAGATACAAAACTATGTGTATTAATGACAGGAAAATATTCACTTGGATTAAATAACACAAAAAATGTAGATTTCTACACAATCAAGGGTGTTGCAGAAGAGCTATTAGATTATCTTGGATATGCAGGAAGATACAGCTTTATGAAACAAGAAATGCCAAAAGAAATGCATCCAGGACAAAGTGCATATATAAATGTAAATGGATCAAATGTGGGTATTATAGGAAAAGTACATCCAAATGTAACTATGGAAGATGTATTTGTATTAGAAATCAACTTAGATGAATTGTTTAAAAAGAGAGTTGGAAAAATGAAATATAAAGAAATTTCAAAATTCCCAAGTGTAAAAAAGGATGTAGCATTTGTAGTTGATAAATCTTTAACATCTAAAGAAGTTGAAAAGGCAATAAAAAATGGTGGAGGAAGTACACTTACAGATATCGAAATATTTGATGTTTATACAGGCGTTGGAGTTGGCTTAGATAAAAAATCTATGGCATATTCATTGACTTTCTCTGATAATAAAAAGACTTTAACTGATGAAGAAGTTAATTCTTTAATGGATAAGATTATTGATACTGTTTCTAAAAAATGTGGTGCAGAGTTGAGAAAATAAATTTTTAGAATAGAGGAGGTTATAGTATAAACTTTCTCTATTTTTTGGCATTAGAGAATACCAAATTTGGTAATATTAAACACAAAACAACAAAATACGAAAAAAGTATTGACAGGAAATACACAAGATGATAATTTATAAATGTACCTAAAAGTTTGGGTGCCAAAAAATATCTCGTTTGGCAGAACACAAAAGATGGAGGGGAAGAATTTGAGAAAAGCAAATAATAAAATTATAGGTGGAATAGTATTGCTTGCAATTGTACTAGTAGCAGTAGGATATGCAGCAATAGGCAATGTAGGATTAAACATAACTGGAAGTGCAAAAGGAGAATCAAAACAAGATAATTTTTTAGTAGAATTTATAGGGACACCGACAACAGGAGGAGATGGAACAACAACGGCAACAATAAATGAAAGCCAAAAAACAGAAGGAACAGTAAGTGTGTCAGGATTAACAGCTAAAGGAGAAACAGCAATAGCAACATATACAGTAAAAAATAAAAGTCAAGATTTATCAGCAGATTTAACAGCAGAGGCAACAAGTACAAATGAAGAATATTTTGAAGTAATATGTAATCTTGATAAGACAACATTAAAAGCTCAAGAAGAAACAACAATGACAGTAAAAGTAAAATTGTTAAAGACTCCAATAGATGAAACAAAAGAAAATCTTTCAACAAAAATAGGAGTAAGTGTAACTGCAGAGCCAAAACAACAAGGTGAAGAGCTAAATGGAGGATCCACAACGGTATCAAGTAAAATAAAAACATCTGCAGGGACATACTTACCAGGAGGGTTTAGTGAAGTAGTAGGAACAAATTTAGACAATGGATTGACAATAGAAGACAGTACAGGAAATCAATATGTATGGGTAGAAGTGCCTAAAACGACTGAAGTATATCAAACAGCAGGATTAGACATAACAGAATTTTCAGATGAAGAATATACAGCGATAGAGACAGATTTACACACATATACAAATGATTACAGAAATGGAACAAGCTATAAAGATGAATATTCTTCAGATGCTGCAACAGGATTAACAAGTGATAAATATACAGAACTAAAACAAAAAATGTTGAAAAGTATATATCAAAATGGAGGATTCTATATAGGAAAATATGAAACAGGAATAGAAGACACACCAAAAACTTCTGGTTCAGCTGATACAGCACCAACAGAGACACCAGTAATAAAACAAAATGCATATCCATATAATTATGTGACATGTAGTCAGGCACAAACATTAGCAAGTAATATGGAATCAGGAAATTACACAAGTAGCTTAATGTTTGGAGTGCAATGGGACTTAGTATTAAAATATTTAGAAAACAAAGGAACAAGCCAAGCAGACTTAAAAACAAACAGTACAAGTTGGGGAAATTATAGTGATAATTTATGGAATATAACAAATGAAAATTCTAAATATTCAAAAGATTACGGTTCAACAACATGGACAACAGGGGCATATGGAGTAAAAGCTTCAAGTTTAAGTATATTGTTATCGACAGGCTCAAGTGATACATTTAGTAAACAGGGAATATATGATATAGCCGGAAATGTATGGGAGTGGACGCTTGAATATACTTCTTATTCAAGCATTCCTTGTGCTACACGCGGGGGCAATTACGTCGGTAATGGCGCTAGTACTCCAGCAGCTTACCGTAGCGTCAACGGTACGACCGGTTGCAACAACTTCGTCGGTTTCAGGCTTTCACTTTATTAAAGTAGACCTGAGTCCTGTACAGCGAGACACTAGAATGGGCTCAGCTTAAGAATTAAATATAAAAATTAGAACGAGAAGAAGGATGAATCGCACATAATGCGAAGCAACAAAGTGTGATTTGTCCTCCTCACCAGACTAGTCATTGTTAGAATGACTAGTCCTTATTTTTGCCCAAATAAGGACTGAGTAAAGGTAAAGATTAAGGAAAATTATATAATAAACTTTACATAACTATTGCAAAAAACTTCTAAATATGATACAATATAGATTAATATTTGTAAAAAGAGGAAAATGCCTGTAAAGCATCATTTCCCATAAGAAAAGGAGAGAAAGCAATGGTAAAAAAATTCTATTTAGACAAAGAAAAAGATATAATAGTAAATTTAAACAAAACAGGAGAAGACGAAATAACATATATATTAGAAACTCCGAATCATAATTCAGGAAACTTAATTACAAATTTAGCAAAAATATGTAATGTAGAAACAATCAAAAACGAAAAAGACATGAAAATAATAACAGGAAAAATACCAGCAAGCATAAATGGCGACAATGAAGAAGTATATATATTTAGACTAGGTGGAATAAAAATAGCAAACATCTTTGAAGATAGAATAGAAATAAAGGCCAAAATTCCTGCAATAACAAAAACATTAATGTCACAAACAAAAAATTACAAACTACCAATAGAAAAAACAATCGTAAAAACATATATATTAAAAAGATCAAAATTCAGAACAGATTTACATACACATATGAATGCAAATCTAACACCAGATTGTTTGATTGCATTAGGAATAGCACATCAAGTAAGATACCCACTATATTATATCAAAAAGCTAAATTTAAAATTAAGCCAAGAACAAGAAGAAAAAATTTATAATCAAAGAAAAAAAATAGAAAAACAATTTGAAGATTTACCATTACAAGGAAAATATAGAACAAGAAAGATAGATGACAATACATTTATAAATTTTGCAGACTTCATATTAAACAATTTAGAAAATGCAGAATATAATATAGATAAAATAAGAACAAGTCTAGCCATAATGAAAGATGGTCAAGCAGTATTTACTAATTTAGAGAAATGCTATATTTATAGATATGTATTTGCCAAAGGAACTAAATCAACAGAAAAAATAATACTAACAGAAAACAAAATTAATCAAATTCCAGAGACAGATATAGTAAAAATAGTATTACAAATGTTAGAAGATAAAAAAGAAAACAGTCCATACAAAAACAATACATTAAGACAAGACAAATTACTATGGACAGCAAGAGAATATCAAAGACAAGGAATACAATATGTAGAAATAGCAGACACAGACTTAGCTAAAACAGGAGAACCTGCAGTAAAATTACTAGAAGAAATACATGAGATTTTACCTGTAATAGAAAAAGAAACAGGAGTAAAAATAAGATTTTTAGTAGGAATAAGAAGAATACCATTAACAATAATAAAAGATCAAAAAACAAGTAATACATATTTAAGAGAAAATGTAAATGTATTAAAAGCAGTAGCAAAAAGTCCATATGTTGTAGGAAGTGACTTTATAGGAGAAGAAATAAATGATATTTCTGATTTACAACCAGCAATTAATGAAATTGTAAAATATGTTAATGAAGAGGACAAAGGCTTCACAATAAGAATCCATGCAGGAGAAAATGACAGCTTAAGAGATAATGTAAGAAAATCAATACTATGTATAAAAGAAGCTCTACAAGAAGGACAAGAAATGCCAAGATGTAGATTAGGACACGGACTTTATTCAGAAGATTTAGGAAGTAAAGCAGGACACGAATTAATGGAAATGATGGAGGAAAATGGGATAATAGTAGAATTCCAACTAACATCAAATGTAAGACTAAATAACTTAAGTGATTTGTCAAATCATCCACTAAAAACATTCTTAAAGAATGGTGTAAAATGTGTACAAGGAACAGATGGATGTGGATTTTATGGTTCAGATACAATTGATGAACAATTGGCACTTCAAAATTTACTAGGCTTGACAGAAAAAGAATTCAGCAAAATGAGAGAAACAGAAAAAGAAATAATAGAAGATAGAGAAAAATACTTTAAAGAGAAGAGCAAAACATTTGCGAAATTTTTAAATGGTAGAACAATAAAAGAAGCTGTATTAGAACTAGAAGAGAAAAACATGAAAGAAACAGAAGGACAAGAAGAACTTAGAGTTTCTGGAAGTCTTGATACAGAAGAGGAATTAAAAAACAAAATAAAAGAACTACCAACAGACAAAGTGCCAGTAATAATAGCAGGTGGAAGTTTTAATACAAAAGGAAGAGAAACAGTAGCATCAGAAGAAGGAATAAAAGCATTAAAAGAATTTATAAAAAATATAAATAGTGACAATGCATATTTAGTTGTAGGTCATAAAATGCAAGGCTATGAAAAAGCAGTTGTAGATATAGCAAAGGAAATGAATAAAAATATTGAAGTTAATGCAATAGTGCCTAAAGTAGTAACAGAAAAAGTAAAAAATAGATTATTAGAAGAGAATGTAGACGGAATTTGTATTTCACCAGAAACAGAAGAACTTGGAATATATAAAAGCTTTAATTATGAGATTTTTGAAAGAAGAAAATCAATAGTAATTGCATTTGATGGAAATTCACCAGTTTTAAATTTAGTACAAGAAGCCAAAAATGGTAAAGGAAAATCAAAAATATATGTAAATCAAGAAAATGATTTGTTAAGAGAAAAAGCAGAGACACTAGAAGGATATGTAGTCCCTTTTGAAATGAATGATAACATTGCACACAAAATATTTGAAGAGAATCCAGAGATTTTGAAGTAAAACACTTGACAAATAGGCAAAAAAGGTGTAAAGTATATTAGCATTACACCTTTTTATTATGTAAAAAGGAAATGCAATCACTTAAGGAAGAAGGTAGTAGTATGGAAAAAAAAGTAGAAGTAAGCATGTTATTGCAAATCTACGGAAAACTATTAACAGAAAAACAATATAGAGTAATAGACTACTACTACAATGAAGACTTATCATTATCAGAAATTGCTGAAAATGAAGAAATAACAAGACAAGGAGTAAGAGACATCATCAAGAAAGGAGAGAAAAAACTTTTCGAATACGAAGAAAAGCTATTGTTTATGAAAAAGACAATTAATCAAGAAAAGCTAGTACAGCATATATTAGTAAACTTAAACAAAATACAAAAAGACTCATCAGATCAAAAAGTTACAAATATATTAGAAGAAGTAAAAAAAGAATTGAATTGTTTAGTATAAACAAAAGAAAGGAATGGTATTATGGCATTTGAAGGATTATCATCAAGACTACAAGAAATAACAAGAAAACTTAGAGGAAAAGCAAGAATAACAGAATCAGACTTAAAAGAAATGCTAAGAGAAGTAAAACTTGCACTACTTGAAGCAGATGTAAATTACAAAATTGTAAAAGAATTCATTAATAGCATACAAGAAAAAGCATTAGGTCAAGATGTAATGAAATCACTAACACCTGGGCAACAAGTAATAAAAATAGTAAAAGACGAAATGATAGAACTATTAGGAGGAACTGAAAGTAAAATTAACTTTACACCAAATCCTCCAACAGTAATCATGTTAGTTGGGCTACAAGGTTCAGGAAAAACAACAACGGCAGGAAAACTTGCAAATTTATTAAGAAAACAAGGAAAAAAACCATTGTTAGTTGCATGTGATGTATATAGACCAGCAGCAATTAAACAATTAGAAGTTGTAGGAAAACAATTAAATATACCTGTATATAGCAATGAAAATTCAAAAGATGTTGTACAAATAAGTAGACAAGCAATGAGTGTAGCAATGTCAAAATTGAATGATGTAGTAATAATAGACACAGCAGGTAGATTACATATAGATGACGAACTAATGCAAGAACTAAAAAATCTAAAAATAAACATCAAGCCACACGAAATACTATTAGTAGTCGATTCAATGACAGGTCAAGATGCAGTTAATATAGCACAAACATTTAACGAAACAGTTGGAATAGACGGAGTAGTATTAACAAAATTAGATGGTGACACACGTGGTGGTGCAGCACTTTCAGTAAAAAAAGTTACGGGAAAGCCAATAAAATTTGCAGCAACAGGTGAAAAATTAAGTGATATTGAAGTATTTAATCCAGAAAGAATGACATCAAGAATACTAGGAATGGGAGATGTACTTTCAATAATAGAAAAAGCTGAAGAAACAATAAGCCAAGAAGATGCAGAAAAATTAGAAAAACAATTAAGAAAAAATGAATTAGACTTAGATGATTATTTAGCACAAATTAGACAAGTAAAAAAAATGGGTTCATTTTCATCAATATTAAAAATGTTACCTGGAATGAATAAAGTTAAAGACTTAAATATTGATGACAAAGAATTTGACAAAATCGAAGCAATGATTTGTTCAATGACAAAACAAGAAAAAAGAAATACAAAATTGTTAAATGGAAGTCGTAGATTAAGGATTGCAAAAGGTAGTGGAACAACTGTCCAAGATGTTAACAAATTCATAAAATCATTTGAAATGACACAAAAAATGATGAAGCAAATGAAATCAAATAAAGGTGGCATGAGAAAAATGATGAAAAATATTGAAAATATGGATCCAAAAGATTTGAAAAACTTCAAAATCTAAAAATATTAAATAGTTATTAAATTATTAAATTTATATATAAATTCTAATGCAGGAGGTGAAAATAATGGTAAAAATAAGATTACAAAGACAAGGAAAGAAAAAAGCTCCTTTCTATCACATAGTAGTAGCTGATTCAACATCTCCAAGAGATGGAAAAATCATAGAACAAATTGGAACATATGATCCAATGACAAAACCATCTACAATAGTTGTAGATAAAGAAAAATTAGAACAATGGATTAAAAATGGTGCACAACCAACAGACACAGTAAAAGCATTAATCAAAAACGCTTAATTTTCTTAATAATAGCTATCTTGTTTCGGCAAAGTTTAGCTAAGAGAATACTCAGAAAGGAGATATCCTGTGAAAGAAGTATTAGAAACAATTATAAAAAACTTAGTAGACGACCAAGATTCAGTAGAAATCAAAGAAGTTGAAGGTGAAAAAAACATAATCTTCGAAGTAAAAGTTGCTGATGGAGATATGGGAAAAATAATCGGAAGACAAGGCAAAATTGCACAATCTATTAGAACAGTAATGAAAGCAGTTGCAAATAGAAAAGATAAAAAAATAACTGTTGAATTTATTGGATAAAGGAATGGTACAAACATGCAAAAAAGATTTGAAATAGGTCAAATTGTAAATACATTTGGAATAAAAGGAGAAGCAAAAGTAGTTCCTTTTACAGATGATATAACAAGATTTGACGATTTAAAAAAAGTATATGTCAAAACCAAAAAAACAGAAACTCTATATAAAGTGGAATCTGTAAGATATCATAAAAACATGGTATTACTAAAATTAGAAGGTATAAACAATCCAGAAGAAGTTGAAAAATTAAAAAATGCATATCTCGAAATTGATAGAGAAGATGCAATACCTTTAGAAGAAGGTACATATTTTATAGCTGATTTAATTGGATTAGAAGTATACACTGATGATGGAAAATTACTAGGAAAAGTTGATGATATCTATAATACTGGAAGTAAAGACATATATGTAGTAAAAGATGAATTAGGGAAACAAGTTTTGTTACCAGGAATTGATGAGGTAATAAAAGAGGTCAAATTAGATGATAGAATTATAGTTCATCTTATACCAGGATTGATTTAAAATGGAGGAACTATGAAATTTGATGTGTTAACACTCTTTCCAGAAATGTTTGAGCCAGTAAAGCAAAGCATAATAGGAAGAGCAAAAGAAAAAAATCTAATAGATATAAACTTAATAAATATTAGAGATTTTTCAAAAAATAAACATAAAAAAGTTGATGATACTCCATATGGTGGTGGAGCTGGCATGGTAATGCAAGCAGATGTAGTTAATGATGCATATGAATCAATAAAAGATTCAAATGCCAAAGTAATATACATGTCACCACAAGGAAAAGTATTAAATCAAAAAAAGGTAGAGCAATTAAGCAAAGAAGAACATCTTGTAATCCTTTGTGGACATTATGAAGGTATAGACCAAAGGGTAATTGACAAGATTGTAGATGAGGAAATATCTATAGGAGATTATGTATTAACAGGTGGAGAAATTCCAGCAATGGTGTTAATAGATAGTGTAAGTAGATATGTAGATGGAGTATTAAGCAAAGATTCAATATCAGAAGAATCGTTTGCACAAGGAATACTTGAATATCCTCAATATACAAGACCAGAAATTTTTGATGGAGTTAAAGTACCAGAAGTTTTACTTTCAGGTCATCACGAAAATATAAATAAATGGAGAAGATGTGAAGCTTTAAAAAATACATATCTAAAAAGACCAGAACTTTTAGAAAATGTAAAATTGTCAGACGAAGACAGAAAAATTATAGAAAATATAGAAAGAAGGAGGTAAAATACGATGGATGTCATAAAAGCAATTGAATATGAACAATTAAAAAATGCTATTCCAGAAATTAAAGTTGGAAATACAGTTAGAGTTCATGTTAGAATTAAAGAAGGAAACAAAGAAAGAATCCAAGTATTTGAAGGAATTGTAATTAAAAAACAAGGTGGAGGACTTAACGAAACATTTACAGTAAGAAAAATCTCTTACGGTGTAGGTGTTGAAAAAACATTCTTAATCCATTCACCATTAGTAGAAAAAGTAGAAGTAGTTAGAGTTGGTAAAGCTAGAAGAGCTAAACTTTACTATTTAAGAGAAAGAACAGGTAAAGCTTCTAAGACTAAAGAAATGGTTGGAGCTAGAATTGAAAACAAAATGATAACAATCAAAGAAGAAGTTAAAGAAGAACCTGCTAAAGAAGTTGAAGCAGTAGCTGAAGAAACAAAAACAGAAGAAACAGCTGAATAATAAAAATGAAGGAGATGTCCATTGGACATCTCCTTTTGAAATTTTTAGAAAATGGACTTAATAAAATCTATAGGATTATCTTTTGTGGAGGGTACTTTATAGCCTAAAGCTGTATAGCTTTTGCCATCTATTGATAGCTTTTTAAATGTGCCAGTTCTTTCTAAGTTAAGATGACTCATTGCTTCTATACAAAGCGTTTGGGCTTTGATATTAGAATCGTCGTCATTAGCTATAAAGATGACATCAGATCCACTTTCGATAATCAAAAAGTTCTTTTTGTCCTTTTTTAAAATTTCTTTTGACATTGGTCTTTCCTCCTGGCATTACGCCTGAAACAAAATTAATAAGTTACTACATAATATATTTTAGCACATTTATAATAAAAAGTCAAAATTGATGGAAAATTCAGGGAAAAAATTAAGACTAAAAGGGAAAATTTTCAACAAAAAAATGTGAAAAATACCTTTACAAAAAAGAACAACTAATATAAAATAAAATAGATAAAGTGGGACAAAATAAAAATGTATACGGAGGAAGAAAATGAAAGAAAAAAATGAATTAAGTTATAGAGACTTAAAAATGATATGTGATCAAAACATGTTTAAATTCGAAACAACAAAAGAGTTAGAACCGATAAATGACGGAATAGGACAAGAAAGAGGAATAAAAGCTTTAGAATTTGGTATTAATGTAAATATAAAAGGATACAACTTATATCTAGAAGGACCAAGTGGGGTAGGCAAAACAATGTATACGAAAAATTATTTAGATAGTATTGCTCCTAAGAAAAAAGTTCCAAATGATTGGTGTTATATATATAATTTTAAGAATCCAAATGAACCAATAGCTGTATCACTTCCTGCAGGACAGGGAAAAGAATTCCAAGAAAATATGGAAGGATTTATAAAAGAAGTAAAAAAAGACATAAAGAAAACATTTAATGCAGATGATTTTGAAAAAGAAAAGGCATTAATAAAGAAAGAATTTGAAGAGAAAAGAGAAATAGTTTTAACCAAGTTAAATGAAAATTCTCAAAAACATGGATTTCAAGTAAAATCAGCACAAAATGGAATATACATGATGCCAGTAGTTGAAGGAAAAGTAATACAAGAAGAGGAATTTGATAAATTAGATGAAGAGATAAAAAGAACATATGAAGAAAAATCAGTAATAGTACAACAACAAATAATGGAAGCAATAAGTGAAATAAAACAAATAGAAAGACAATCAGACAAAAAAGTATCAGAATGGCAATCCAATATAGCATTATTAACAGTAAATGCACACATTAATTATATAAAATCAAAATATAAAAGAAATAAAAAGATTAATCAATTTTTGAATGATGTAAAACAAGATGTACTAAAAAATGTATCTTACTTTTTAGAGGAAGATAAAAATCAAAATAATAGCCAAGTGCAGCCAGTACCACAAATGCCAAAAAGACAAGACCCATGTTTAAATTATAGAGTAAACCTATTTATAGACAATAGTGGTAGGGAAGGTTGCCCAGTAGTAATGGATTCAAATTATTCTTATCAAAATTTATTTGGAAAATTGGAATACGAAAATTATTATGGGGCTTTAAAAACAGATTTTACAATGCTAAAACCTGGATTAATGCAAGAAGCAAATGGTGGATATATAATATTTCAAGCTAAAGATCTATTAGCAAATCCAGCATGCTATGAGGAATTAAAAAGAGTTTTAAGAGTGAAAGAATTGAGTATAGATAATGCAATGGAACAAAGAACTTCAATGGCAATGATTTCATTAAAACCAGAACCAATTCCACTTGATTTAAAAGTTATACTTATAGGAAATTCTAATATTTATCATACATTATTATCAATGGATGCAGATTTTAGAAAACTATTTAAAATAAAGGTTGAATTTGAAGAAACTGCACCAATAAATGAAGAAAATGCTAATAAATTAGCAAGATTTGTTCATACATTTTGTGAGCAAGAAGGACTGTTGCCATTAGATAAATCTGCTATGGCAAGAATTGTAGAATATGCATCAAGATTGGCTGGAGAAAAGGGAAAATTATCAACTAGATTTACAGACATAGCACAAGTAGTAGGTGAAGCATGTACTTGGGCAAAGCTTTCAAAAAGCAAAATAGTAACAGAAGAATATGTAGATAAGGCTTTGGATGAAAGAGTGGACAGAATAAAAAAATATGATGCTAAATATATAGAAATGATAAAAGAAAATACATTATTAATAAATACTAAAGGATCTTTAGTGGGAGAACTAAATGGATTAACAGTAATGACAATAGGAGATTATACATTTGGGAAGCCAGCTAAAATTACTGTAAATACTTATACAGGAAAAGAAGGAATAGTAAATATAGAAAGAGAAGTAGAAATGTCAGGTTCAACACATAGTAAAGGTGTATATATTCTTTCAGGGTATTTAGGAGAATTATTTGCACAAGATATACCACTATGTTTAACAGCAAGTATATGTTTTGAACAATTATACAATGGAGTTGATGGAGATAGTGCGTCAAGTACAGAATTATATGGATTACTTTCAAGCCTTTCAGGAATACCTATCAAACAATCAATAGCAGTAACTGGATCAGTAAATCAAAAAGGACAAATACAACCAATAGGTGGAGTAAACGAAAAAATAGAAGGATTTTTCCAAATATGCAAAATGAGAGGTCTGGATGGTTCACATGGGGTTATGATACCTGTACAAAATATTAATAATCTACAACTTTCTGATGAAGTAGTAGATGCTGTAAAGAATAAACAATTCCATATTTATGCTGTTTCTACAATTGAAGAAGGAATAGAAGTATTAACAGGAGTACCTGCAGGAAAGAAAGATAAAGAGGGAAATTTTCCTGCTGGAACAATAAATAGATTAGTTTATGAGAAACTAAGAAAATATGCAAAAGTATGTGAAAAATAAATGATTAAAAACGGTCAAAAGGAATTTCCTTTTCGACCGTTTTATTGCAAAAAAAGAAAAAATAGTGTAAAATAGTAGACATATGAGGTGAAAAAATGCAAGAACAACAATATAAAATAGAAAACCTAAAATCATTTGAACTAGCAGACATATTTGATTGTGGACAATGCTTTAGATGGAACAAACAAGAAGATGGAAGCTATACAGGAATTTTTAGAAAAAATGTAATGAATGTTCAAAAACAAGGAAACACAGTAACATTTAAAGGAATATGTGATGGAGATATAAAAGAAATAGTAGAAGATTATTTTGACTTAAAAAGGAACTATGAAGAAATAAAAAATAAACTATCTCAAATAGACGAAAACGTAAAAACAAGTATAGAATATGGGCAAGGAATACGAATATTAAATCAAGATTTATGGGAAATGATAATATCATATATAATTTCAGCAAATAACAATATTCCAAGAATAAAAGGAATAATAGAAAGATTATCAAAAACATATGGGCAAGAAATAGAATGGAATGGAGAAAAATATTATACATTTCCAACACCAGAAGAATTAAAAGATGTAACAGTAGAAGATTATAGAAAACTAGGAACAGGATTTAGAGATATAAGATTATATGAGACTGTACACATGATATTAGATAAAAAAGTTAATTTAGAAGAAATGAAAAACAATCCAAACACATTAGAAGTAAGAGAACAACTACTAACATTATCAGGAGTTGGCCCAAAAGTAGCAGATTGCATATTACTATTTTCAACATTAAAAAGATTTGAAGTATTCCCAATAGACGTATGGGTTAGACGTGTTATGAATGAGCTATATATAAAAAAAGAAGACGAAACAAAAGTAAATAAAAAAGAAATAGAAAAATTAGCACATGAGAAATTTGGAAATTTAGCAGGAATAGCACAACAATATTTATTTTATTGGAAAAGAGAAGCTTAAAAGTCATTGACTTTTAGGCTTTTTGCGAGTATAATAATGATATTGAATTTAAAAGAGAAGAGAGGAATAAATATGGCATATAATTTTAAAGAAGTAGAGAAAAAATGGCAAGAAAAATGGGAAAAAGAAGGAACATTCAATGCAAAAAATGATTATACAAATAAAAAGAAATGGTATGGACTAATAGAATTCCCATACCCATCAGGACAAGGACTACATGTAGGACATCCACGTAGTTATACAGCATTAGATGTAATAGCAAGAAAAAGAAGATTACAAGGTTATAATGTCTTATTCCCAATAGGATTTGACGCATTTGGACTACCAGCAGAAAACTATGCAATAAAAACAAATGTACATCCTAAAATAACAACAGCAAAAAATATTGCACATTTTACAGAACAATTAAAATCATTAGGATTTTCATTTGATTGGTCAAGAGTGATAGATACAACAGATCCAGAATACTACAAATGGACACAATGGATATTTATTCAATTATATAAAAAAGGATTAGCATATAAAGCAACAATGCCAATAAACTTCTGTACTGGATGTAAAGTAGGATTAGCAAACGAAGAAGTTGTAAATGGTGTATGCGAAAGATGTGGAAGTCCAGTAGTACAAAAAGAAAAATCACAATGGATGTTAAAAATTACAGAATATGCACAAAGACTAATAGATGATTTAGATGATGTAGATTATCTAGAAAAAATAAAAACACAACAACGTAACTGGATAGGACGTAGTGAAGGTGCAGAAGTAAAATTCAAAATTGCTGGAACTGATGAAACATTAACAGTATATACAACAAGACCAGACACATTATTTGGTGCAACATATATGGTAGTAGCACCAGAACATAAAATAATAGAAGAATATGCGGATAGAATAGAGAATTTAGAAGAAGTAAAAGAATATCAAAGAAAAGCTGCACTAAAATCAGACTTCGAACGTGGTGAAATGAACAAAGACAAAACAGGTGTAGAAATAAAAGGAATAAAAGCAATTAATCCATTAACAAATACAGAAATTCCAATATGGGTAGCAGACTATGTATTATCATCATATGGAACAGGTGCAATAATGGCTGTACCTGCACATGATACAAGAGACTTTGAATTTGCAAGTAAATTCAATTTACCAATAATACAAGTAGTAGCACCAGAAAGTGGAAAAGTACAAGAAAAATTAGAAGAAGCATTTACAGACACACAAACAGGAGTATTAGTAAATTCAGGATTTTTAACAGGATTATCTGTTGCAGATGCTAAAAAGAAAGTAATAGAATATCTAGAAGAAAATAAAATAGGAACAAAAAAAGTAAACTTCAAATTACGTGATTGGGTATTTTCACGTCAAAGATATTGGGGCGAACCAATTCCAATGGTATATTGCGAAGACTGTGGATGGGTTCCATTAGATGAAAAAGATTTACCATTAAAACTTCCAGAAGTAAAAGACTTCTTGCCAGGAGAAAATGGAGAATCACCATTAGCAAAACATGAAGAATGGATAAATACAACATGTCCACACTGCGGAAAACCAGCAAGAAGAGAAACAGACACAATGCCACAATGGGCAGGATCATCATGGTATTTCTTAAGATATATGGATCCACATAATGATAAAGCATTAGCATCAAAAGAAGCACTAGAATACTGGTCACCAGTTGACTGGTATAATGGAGGAATGGAGCATACAACACTACATTTACTATATTCTAGATTCTGGCACAAATTCTTATATGACATTGGAGTAGTTCCAACAAAAGAACCATATGCAAAACGTACATCACATGGAATGATATTAGGAACAAATGGAGAAAAAATGTCAAAATCAAAAGGAAATGTAATAAATCCAGATGATATAATAAAAGAATTTGGAGCAGACACATTTAGAGTATATGAAATGTTTATGGGACCATTTGATCAAACAGCAAGCTGGTCAATGGATAGCATTAGAGGATGTTTCAAATTCTTAGACAGAGTATGGAACTTAAAAGACATGTTAGTAGATGGAGATGCATATACTAAAGAAACTGAGAAAATGATGAATAAAGCAATTAAAAAAGTTTCAAAAGACATAGAAGAAATGAAATTTAATACATGTGTATCAACATTTATGACAATGTTAAATGAATTTACAAAATTAAAACGTATAAATAGAGTAGAATATAAGACATTTTTAACATTATTAAATCCATTTGCACCACATATGACAGAAGAACTAAACAAATTAGCAGGATTTGAAGAAGAAGTTGCAACATATGAATGGCCAACATATGATGAGGCAAAAACAATTGATGACGAAATAGAAATTCCAGTTCAAGTAAATGGAAAATTAAAAGCAACAATTATGATAGCTTTAGATGAAGAAGAATCATCAGTAAAAGAAAAAGTACATGAAGCAATTTCTGGAAAACTTGATGGAAAAAATATTGTAAAAGAAATATATGTTAAAAATAAAATATACAATGTAGTTGTAAAATAGGGGGGGAGTTTTACTAAGAGGTTAACTCCCTCTTTTATATTGACAAAAAAGATTAAAAAATATAAAATATACATGAATTAAAAAAGGAAAAGAGGTTATAATTATGAAGAAAAAATATGTTATAGGAATAATATTAATAGCAATTATAGCTTTTGCAGGAATAGAAATTTTTAGAAAGAATGATCATGAAGAAACAAACAATAATACAATAAATGTAAACTCAGAAGATATTAATACATCATCAAACTTTAATACTACTACAGATAACTCAAGTACAAGCAACAAAACTGAAAGCAGTAGTAAAGTTGAGGAAAAAACAACAGAAAAGATAACAAATGGAGAAGAATTAATGGAAAAAGCTAAAACAATAACAGCAAGTGGATGGGCAGGAGCTTCTAATAATGTAATTGGATTGAAAGACAATATATTGTATTATTATAATAAAGGAACAGGAGAATTTGAGATAATAGCAGAAGGTGTAGAAGACATTTATTCAAAAACAGAATATCCAGAAGAAATAACAGCTAAAAAGGGAAAAGACTTCAAAGAAATAAAAGAAAAACCTATTTTTGTGGAATATGAGTAAAATTATTAAGGAAAGGTGAAAAAATGAATTTAGAAAAGTCAATAGGAAAATTTATAAAATATACAGAAAAATATGATTTAAATGATTCAAATATTAAAGGAAAACAAAAGCATTCCATTAGAGTTATGAATATATCTAAAGAGATAGCAAAAAA
The DNA here is from genome assembly GCA_928721565.1 of uncultured Clostridia bacterium. GTDB lineage: Bacteria > Bacillota > Clostridia > TANB77 > CAG-508 > CAG-269. The sequence goes on along the minus strand of OV788638.1, from coordinate 316,016 downwards.
AATAGAACTTACACAAGAAGAAATAGAAATTGCAGCTTTAATAGGTCTATTACATGATATTGCAAGATTTGAGCAATATAAACAATATCATACATTTAAAGATAATATTAGTATAGATCATGGAGATTTAGGAGTAGAGATATTAAATAAAGATATAAGAAAATATATTGAAACAGATAAATATGATGAAATAATAAAGCTAGCAGTAAAAAATCATAATAAATACAAAATACAAGAAGGTTTAACACAAGAACAAGAATTATTTGTAAAAATAATAAGAGATGCAGATAAGATTGATATATTTTATGAGTCTGCAGAAATATTTTGGAATCAAAAAGAAAATGTAGTTGAAGAATCAAATATTACACCAAAAGTTTTAGAAAAATTTGAAAATCAAATACAAGTAAAAAGAGAAGACAAAAAAACACCAATAGATGATGTCATTTCTGTTATGGCATTTATATTTGATATTAATTTTAAAGAAAGTTTTAAGATTTTAAAACAAAAAGATTATATAAACAAAGTTTTAAACAGATATAATATACATGATTACAAAACAAAACAAGAAATAGAAAAAATAAGAAAATTAGCAAACGAATATATAGAGCAAAAAATAAAGTAAAGGAGAAAAACTAGATGCCGAAAAAATTGATTATAACAGAAAAGCCATCTGTAGCAATGGAATTCGCAAAAGTACTAAAAATAAATAGCAATAGAAAAAATGGTTATATCGAATCAGATGACTGGATTATAACATGGTGTGTAGGGCATTTAGTAACAATGAGTTATCCAGAAGTATATGATGAAAAACTTAAATTTTGGAGATTAGACACATTACCATTTATACCACATGAATGGAAATATGAGATTATTCCAGCAGTACAAAATCAATTTAATATTGTCAAAAGCCTATTGCAAAGAGAAGATGTAGAAGAAATATATAATGCAGGTGACTCTGGACGAGAAGGAGAATACATACAAAGACTTGTATTTATGATGGCAAAGCCAAACCCTAAAGCAAAAATAAAAAGAGTATGGATAGATTCGCAAACAGAAGAAGAAATAAGAAGAGGAATAAAAGAAGCAAAAGATGAAAGTGAATATGATAGTTTATCAGATTCAGCATATTTAAGAGCAAAAGAAGATTATCTAATAGGAATAAACTTTTCGCGATTATTATCAATTATTTATGGTAGAAGAGTAGCAAAAGAAATAAATGAAGATAAAGCATCTATCTCTATTGGTAGAGTAATGACATGTGTTTTAGGTATGGTAGTATCAAGAGAAAGAGAAATACGAAATTTTGTTAAAACTAAATATTATAAAATAATTGGTGAATACGGAGATGAACAAGGTTCTTTTAAAGCCGAATGGAAAGTAAACGAAAAATCAAAAATGTTTGAAAGCAACAAATTATACAATGAAAGTGGATTCAAAAAAGAAGAGGATGCCAAAGAATTTATTAAAAGTTTAGTAGGAAAAAAGGCGGTAATAACAGAACTAAAAAAATCAACTCAAAAAGAAAAGCCACCACTATTATTTAATTTGGCAGAAGTTCAAAATGAATGTACAAAAAAATTCAAAATAAAACCAGATGAAACATTAGAAATTATTCAAAATTTATATGAGAAAAAATTAGTAACTTACCCTAGAACAGATGCGAGAGTGCTTTCAACAGCAGTGGCCAAAGAAATATCAAAAAATTTAAATGGATTAGTAAAAGGCTATAAAGACGAAGAAGTGCAAAGACTTTTAAATAAAATGATAACTGAAAAATATTCAACTAATTTAGTAAAAACTAAATATGTAAATGATAGTAAAATAACAGATCACTATGCAATAATACCTACAGGACAAGGCTACGAAAATTATGATAGATTGCCAGAACTACATAAAAAAGTTTATAATACAATAGTAAAAAGATTTATTGCTATATTTTATCCACCAGCAGAATACAATAAAATAAATTTAACAATTAATGTAGAAGAAGAAACATTTTATGCAAGTGGAAAGGTTTGTAAAAATCAAGGATATTTAGAAGTATTAAAACCTAAGAAACAAGCTGATAAATCCACAGAAAATGAACAAACTGTGGAAAGCGAAGCGGAAAAAGAGGAGAGCAATTTAGAAATATTGAAAAAATTGAAAAAGGGTCAAGAAGTAGAAACAAAAAATTATGAAATAAAAGATGCCGAAACTTCACCGCCTTCAAGATACAATTCAGGCTCAATTATTTTGGCAATGGAGAATGCAGGAAAATTAATAGAAGAGGAAGAATTAAGAGAACAAATAAAAGGTGCTGGAATTGGAACAAGTGCAACAAGAGGAGAAATAATAAAAAAACTAGAAAGAATAAATTATATTGCTATAAATTCTAAAACTCAAATAGTTACTCCAACTAAAAAGGGAGAAGTTATATATGATGTAGTATATTATTCAATGCCTGATATGTTAAATCCTAAACTTACAGCTAGTTGGGAAAAGGGATTAGATATGGTGGCTAAGAAAGAAATTCAATCAAATGAGTTTATGACAAAATTAGAAAATTATATAAATTCTAAGTTTAATAAATTAGTGGTAAAATATTAAAAGAACGTAAAAAAAGAAGCAAGCCTATAAATCTAGGCTTGCTCTTTGTTATCTTTTGTAAGGACAACGACTTTTCCCTTCAAGATTTTCAATGCAATTGTTTGGCGTTATGCCAAACATTTCTCGCGCGGCTTTCTGTGTTTCTGCAGAAGTTGCTCTTACACAACTTCCTTTGCACTGCTGACAAAAAATATCGTTTCCTGTTGAAGGTTTAAACATAAGTTGCTCCTTTCGCCACAATTCGTGGACTTAGTATTAAATATAATTGTTACATTTATATTATACTATAATTTAACTAAAAAGTCAAAAAAATGTTTATTTTTTGAAAAACATATGATATAATACTTACATTAAATCAAAAGGAATGAGATAAAAATGAATACAATATTAGGAGAATTAGGAAAAAATCCGAAGTTTTGTGAATATATAAAAAATATAGAAAATAAAAAAAGCCCGATAGCTATATCGGGCTTAACAGACGTTGGAATGGTACAAATGTTATCAGCAACAAAAGAATTTGCCAAAAAGCCAATCTGTATAATTACATATAATGAAATACAAGCAAGAAAAATGATAGAAGACTTAAAATATTTTACAGACAAAATAATCTACATTCCCAAAAAAGAAATAGTAACATATGACTATGTAGCAGAAAGCAAAGACTTACCATATGAAAGAATAGAAGCACTAAACCAAGTTCAAGAAATGAAAACAGGTATAGTAGTAACAACAATAGAAGCAGTATCACAAAAAATGATAAGTAAAGACGCATTATATAAAAATGTTTTGAAATTCAAAATAGGAGAAGAACATAAGTTAGAAGATGTAAAACAAAAACTTATAGATTTAGGCTATGTAAGATATGACTTAATAGATGGAAGAGGACAATTCAGTGTAAGAGGTGGAATTGTAGATGTATCAATAACAGACAAAAAAGGAATAAGAATAGAATTTTGGGGAGACGAAGTAGACTCAATTAGATATTTCAATATAGTAAGTCAAAGGTCAACAGAAAACACAGATAAAGCAACAATATTCCCAGCACATGAATATTTATTAGAAACAGATATTGCTACAGTAATAAACAAAATTGAAAATACAATATATAATGATAACTTACAAGAACAAGTAAAACAAGACATAGAAACAATTAGAAGTGGAAATTATATAAGCAAAATAGACAAATACTTAAACTGTTTTTATGAAAAGCAAGAAACAATATTAGATTATTTAAATGATAAATTTATAATAGCACTAGATGAAATAAATAAAATAAATCAAAGAATAGAAAATGTAAATTTAGATAGTCAAAATGTAATGCAATTATTAGCAGAAAAAGGAAAAATAGTACCAGATGCAATAAAAACAATAATGAATTATGCTCAATTTGACGAGAAAATAGAAAAAAGACAATTAATATATCTTGCCAAAACAGATGATGAATTAAAAATTCAGGCAGAAAAATATAATTGGATATATAAAGAAAAGAATTTTTATAAAAGCGAAATAGAAATACTATTTAAAGAATTAATAAAAGCACAAGAAACAAAAAAGAAAATATATATATTGGCAGAAACAAAAGAAAAAGCCAAAAAGATCTGTACATTACTAAATGAACATGAAATAATAAATAAATATGAAGAAAAATTAGACAAAACAATAATAGTAAAAAATACAGAAAGTTTAGTAACAGTTACAGTAGGAAAACTATCAGCAGGATTCGAATGTTTTGACACAAATCAACTTGTTATAACTTCTCAAGAATTAATAGAAGGAGAAAAAAGAAAAACATATAAAAGTTCAGCATTCAAAGAAGGAGAAAAAGTAGTATTTGCAGACTTAAAAATAGGAGACTATGTAGTACACAAAAATTATGGAATAGGAATTTTTATTGGAGTAAATACTATAACTGCAGATGGAACAACAAAAGACTATATAAAAATCAAATATTATGGTGATGACATCTTGTATGTACCAACAAATCAATTAGACAGTATCAGAAAATATGTTGGTGGAGACGAAGGTAGTCTAAAGGTTAACAAATTAGGTTCAAAAGAATGGTTAAAAACAAAAGCCAAAGTAAAGAAAAATTTAAGAGAAGTGGCCAAAGAATTGATAGAACTATATGCAAAAAGAGAAAAAGCAAAAGGATATGCATTCCAAAAGATTCACCATGGCAAAATCAATTTGAAGACAGCTTTCCATATCAAGAGACAGATGATCAATTACGTTGCATAGACGAAGTAAAAAAAGATATGGAAAATGACAAACCAATGGACAGACTACTTTGTGGAGATGTAGGATATGGAAAAACAGAAGTAGCAATAAGAGCTGCATTTAAAGCTGTAATGGGAGGAAAACAAGTAGCATATTTAGCACCAACAACAGTTTTAGCAGAACAACAATACAAAGAATTTAAAGATAGAATGGCTGGATTTGGAGTAAAAGTAGAAGTTTTAAACAGATTTAGAACACCAAAACAACAAAAAGATATAATAAAAAGATTAAAATTAGGAGAAGTAGATGTAATAGTTGGAACACATAGAATACTAAGCGCAGATGTAGAATTCAAAGACTTAGGGTTATTAATAATAGACGAGGAACATCGATTTGGGGTAAAAGCAAAGGAGAAAATAAAACAATACAAAACGAATGTAGATGTATTAACAATGACAGCAACACCAATTCCAAGAACATTACACATGTCAATAGTTGGAGTTAGAGACATGTCAGTTATTTATGAACCACCATATAACAGAAAACCAGTACAAACTTATGTATTAGAATATGATCAAGAAGTAATTAGAGAAGCAATAACTAAAGAACTAGAAAGAAAAGGACAGGTATTTTATTTATTCAATAATGTAGAAAAAATTATGCAAAAAGCAAATGAAATAGAAGAACTTGTACCAGGAGCAAAAGTTACATATGCACATGGAAGAATGACAGGAAACGAAATAGAAGATATAATGGAGGAATTTATAGAAGGTAAAACAGATATACTAGTATGTACAACGATTCTAGAATCAGGAATAGATATACCAAATGCAAATACAATAATAGTAGAAAATGCGGACAGGATGGGATTAGCACAATTATATCAAATTAGAGGAAGAGTTGGTAGATCAGATAGACAGGGGTATGCATATATAACATATAAAAGAGACAAACTATTATCAGAAGTAGCAGATAAAAGGCTAAAAGCAATAAAAGAATTTACTGAATTTGGGTCAGGATTTAAAATAGCTATGAGAGATCTAGAAATTAGAGGCGCTGGAAGTTTGCTTGGAGAAATTCAGCATGGTCATTTAGAACAAGTAGGGTATGATACATACTGTAATTTATTAGATGAAGTAGTAAGAGAAATTCAGGGAGAAACAGTTGTACCAGAAATAGATGTTCAAATAGATTTAGATGTTACAAGTTATATTCCAGATGAATATATTTCAGACTCAAGTCAAAAGATAGAAATGTATCAAGAAATTGCACTATGTAAAAATGAAGAAAATATTCAAAATGTAGTAGATGAAATGATAGACAGATTTGGAAATATGCCAAATGAAATAGAAAATTTATTAGATATTGCAAGGATAAAGACACTATGTAAGAAACTAAATATAAGTAAAGTACAAGGAAGAAGAAACTTTGTATTATTTATGTTTGAAGCAGGAGAGTTAAATATTGATGTGAATGCACTAGTAAAAAAATATAGAAATAGAATTAAATTTACTCAAGGAATAAAACCACAAATTACATTAGTACTTCAAGATGCAACGGAAAAAGGATGCTTAAAAGAAACTATGGAATTTTTAAAAGGCTTAGGTGAAAAATAATTATAATTTTAGACTGGCTAGAAGAAAAAGAAAGGAAATTTAAAAATATGCAAATAATTTCAAGTAAAGACAACGAATTAATAAAACATATAAAAAAATTAAAAGATAAAAAACACAGAGATGAAAGCAATGAATATATTATCGAAGGTGTTAAACTGATAGAAGAAGCGGTAAAGGAAAATGCAAAAATCAAAAAGATAATAATATGTGAAGACACAACTAGAACATATGAAATACCAACACATATAATGTATGAAATTGCAAAATATGAATGTGTATATGTAACAGACAAAATATTTGCATCAATTACTCAAGTAACAAACCCACAAGGAATAATGGCAATTATAGAAAAAGGGGATGAAGATGTACAAATTGATTATGCTCAGGATATAATAGTAGCGTTAGATGATGTGCAAGATCCAGGAAACTTAGGAACTATATTAAGAACGGTAGATAGCATAGGACTAAATCAAATAATAGTTTCAAAAGGAACGGCAGATGCGTTTAATTCTAAAGTTGTACGATCAACAATGGGAGCGATATTTAGAGTAAAAATAATAGAAGTAGAAAATTTGCCACAAGCAATAAAAGAAATGAGAAGACATCATTTTAAATTGATGGTTACATCTTTACAAACTGAAAATAGTATTTATGATATTCAGTTCAATAAAAAGATAATAGTTATAGGCAATGAATCAAATGGGGTATCTAAAGAAGTTCAAGAAATGGCAGATGAAAAAGCTAAAATACCTATGATAGGGAAAACAGAAAGTCTTAATGCTTCTGTTGCTGCAGGGGTAGTAATGTATGAATATGTAAGGCAAAAGTTGTCAAAATAATATTAAAATGAATACACCTTTTTGCCAAATTATAAAAAAGACACATATAAAAATGTGCCTTTTTAATTGTATATTGATAAATAGAATAAAAAGATGATTTACCAATATAATGAATTAAATAAGAATACCGGACTCTTAAAAAATGCAAAGATTTTTTGTTAAATATAGTATAACATGAATTTACATAAATTAAACGCAAAAAAAGTCGACAATAAAAAACATTTTATAGGAAAAAATGAATATAAAAATATATACTTGTAGAATGCTGTCGAGAGGACACACAATATGTTAAAACTTGCGATGAAAAGTTCTTGCAATTTACTACATTAAGTATTATAGTAAATATTATGAAAAGGGGAGGGGAAGAATTTTGAAAAACTTTTTTGGAAGCATTTTTATAAACCGCGACGAATTATCAGAAGCAGGAATAAATTATCCAATAAAAGTAGAATATTATAAAATAATAGATGAAGATAAAAAAGATAACAAAGACAAATTAATTTATGGAATACAAGTAATAAAAACAGAATACAGAGATAAAATAGGAGTTGAGCAAAATAAAATAGAACATCTCACAAATGACGAAAAAGAGATAACTCAGATGTTGGGGCTAGTAAAAGAAAATGAGGTAACTCCAATAGGATTAGAAGATGTAATTATGGAAATAAAAAAATTACAAGCACTTGCAAAAAATAAAAAATTAAGCTACAATACATAGAAGTATAAACAGGAAGGAGCGGAAAACAAAGTGACAGATAAGTTAATAATAGTAGAATCACCAGCAAAAGCTAATACAATAAAAAAGTTCTTAGGAGGAAATACAAAAGTAGTAGCATCAATGGGACATATAAGAGATTTGCCAAAATCAAAACTAGGAATAAATATAGAAAATAATTTTGAACCAGAATATATAAATATCAGAGGAAAGGGAGATTTGATAAAAGAATTAAAAAAAGATGCTAAATCAGCTAAAAAAGTATATTTGGCAACTGACCCTGACCGTGAAGGAGAAGCAATTGCATGGCATTTATCATATATATTAGACTTGGATAAAGATAAAGTTACAAGAGTAACATTTAATGAAATTACAAAAACAGCAGTTCAAAAAGCAATAAAAGAACCAAGAGATATTGATATCAATTTAGTAGATGCTCAACAAGCAAGAAGGGTACTAGACAGAATAGTTGGATACAAAATAAGTCCAATATTATGGAAAAAGGTAAGAAGAGGCTTATCTGCAGGTAGAGTGCAATCAGTTGCAGTTAAACTAATTGTAGATAGAGAAGAAGAAATAGAAAAATTCATTCCAGAAGAATATTGGAATATATATGTAAAATTATTAGATGAAAAATCTAAAAAAACATTTGAAGCAAAATTCTTTGGAAAAGACAAAAAGAAACAAGAGATTCATAGTCAAGAAGAAGTAAACGAAATATTATCTAGTATAAAAAATGCAAAATATATAGTAGAAGAAGTAAAAAAAGGTGAAAAGAAAAGAACACCAGCACCACCATTTACAACAAGTACAATGCAGCAAGAAGCATCAAGAAAACTAGGTTTTACATTAAAGAAAACAATGTCAGTTGCTCAAGGACTATATGAAGGTGTAAAAATACCAGAAAAAGGGACAGTAGGATTAATAACATATATGAGAACAGATTCTACAAGAATATCAGAAGAAGCAAGAGCAGCTGCAAAACAACATATATTAAAAGCATATGGAGAGGAATATTACGAAAATAGATATTACAAAACAAACAAAGAAGCACAAGATGCTCATGAAGGTATAAGACCAACATATGCAGACTTAGAACCAGACAGTATAAAAGATTCTTTAACAAAAGATCAATATAAACTTTATAAATTAATATATAACAGATTTATGGCAAGCCAAATGGCACCAGCTGTATATGATACAATGTCAGTAATAATTGATGCAAATAAATATACATTTAAAGCAAATGGACAAAATTTAAAATTCAAAGGATTTATGACATTGTATGTAGAAGGAACAGATGGTAAACAAGAAGAAGATGATGGTATTATACCAGAATTAGAAGTGAATCAAGAAGTAAAAGAACAATCAATAAATCCAAAACAAAGCTTTACAGAGCCACCAGCAAGATATACAGAAGCTAGTCTTGTAAAAGCATTAGAAGAAAAAGGAATAGGTAGACCAAGTACATATTCTCCAACAATTACTACTATATTAGAAAGAAGATATATAGAAAAAGAACAAAAACAACTAATCCCAACCGAACTTGGAAAAGTAGTAAATAAACTTTTGACAGAAAATTTTACAGATATTATAAATGTAGAATTTACAGCTAAAGTAGAAAACCAATTTGATAATATTGCAGAAGGAAAAGAAAATTGGAGAGAAATGATAAGTGAATTTTATACTCCATTTGAAAAAAATCTTGAAAAAGTAGAAAAAGAATTAGAGCATGTTGAGATTGAAGAAGAAGTTTCAGATGTTAAATGTGATAAATGTGGAAGAATGATGGTATATAAATATGGCAGATTTGGAAAGTTTTTAGCTTGTCCTGGATATCCTGAATGCAAAAACACTAAAGCTATTATAGAAACAATAGATATCCCTTGCCCTAAATGTGGGGGAACTGTACAAGTAAGAAAAGCTAAAAATAGAAGAAAATATTATATTTGTGAGAACAATCCTAAATCATGTGATTATATTTCTTGGAATAAGCCTACTAAAAATGAGAAAAAAGATAACTAATATATATAGAAATTTGCTATTATAGATTGAAAGAATCTATGTGGCAAATTTTTTTATTAGTTATAACTACATATAATATTATAGAAAAAATATTTAAAAAAATTTTAAAAAGGTATTGACTTTTTTCGACAACGGTGTTAAGATAATAAATGTACCGAGCAACAGACAAAAATATTAAAAAATAATACACAAGAAATTAGTAAAAAGTAATAACAAAACAATAGTAAAAACACCAACTACTAGTTTTTTATTTTGCCTCAAAAACGAGACAAAAAATATTTTAAAAATATTTTTAAAAAAGTATTGACAATAAAGAAAAGGTATGCTAAAATAAGTTTCGTTCACACCAAGTGAGCAAACAAAAAAGTACATTGAAAAGTAAACAATAGAATCCTTTAGAGAATAAACCAAACGGTGATTTTCTAGAAATAGAGAAGTACCAAAAAGTAAATCAAAAAAGATTAAAAAATTAAAGAAGTTTAAACGAGTCAAAAAACTCAAAAATATTTTTTATAGAGAGTTTGATCCTGGCTCAGGATAAACGCTGGCGGCGCACATAAGACATGCAAGTCGAACGGACTTAACCATTAGTTTACTATTGGAGCGGTTAGTGGCGGACTGGTGAGTAACACGTAAGCAACCTGCCTATCAGAGGGGAACAACAGTTAGAAATGACTGCTAATACCGCATATGCCTAAGTACCACATGGTACAATAGGGAAAGGAGCAATCCGCTGATAGATGGGCTTGCGTCTGATTAGCTAGTTGGTGGGGTAAAGGCCTACCAAGGCGACGATCAGTAGCCGGACTGAGAGGTTGAACGGCCACATTGGGACTGAGATACGGCCCAGACTCCTACGGGAGGCAGCAGTCGGGAATATTGCGCAATGGAGGAAACTCTGACGCAGTGACGCCGCGTGCAGGAAGAAGGTTTTCGGATTGTAAACTGCTTTAGACAGGGAAGAAACAAGACAGTACCTGTAGAATAAGCTCCGGCTAACTACGTGCCAGCAGCCGCGGTAATACGTAGGGAGCGAGCGTTATCCGGATTTATTGGGTGTAAAGGGTGCGTAGACGGGAAGATAAGTTAGTTGTGAAATCCCTCGGCTTAACTGAGGAACTGCAACTAAAACTGTTTTTCTTGAGTACTGGAGAGGAAAGTGGAATTCCTAGTGTAGCGGTGAAATGCGTAGATATTAGGAGGAACACCAGTGGCGAAGGCGACTTTCTGGACAGAAACTGACGTTGAGGCACGAAAGTGTGGGGAGCAAACAGGATTAGATACCCTGGTAGTCCACACCGTAAACGATGGATACTAGGTGTAGGGAATAATAAATTCTCTGTGCCGCCGCTAACGCAATAAGTATCCCACCTGGGGAGTACGGCCGCAAGGTTGAAACTCAAAGGAATTGACGGGGGCCCGCACAAGCAGTGGAGTATGTGGTTTAATTCGACGCAACGCGAAGAACCTTACCAGGGCTTGACATATACAGGAATAACTAAGAGATTAGTTAGCTCTTCGGAGTCTGTATACAGGTGGTGCATGGTTGTCGTCAGCTCGTGTCGTGAGATGTTGGGTTAAGTCCCGCAACGAGCGCAACCCCTGTTTCCAGTTGCCAGCACATAATGGTGGGGACTCTGGAGAGACTGCCGGTGATAAATCGGAGGAAGGTGGGGACGACGTCAAATCATCATGCCCTTTATGTCCTGGGCTACACACGTACTACAATGGCTATAACAAAGAGAAGCGAAGCCGCGAGGTGGAGCAAAACTCAAAAAAGTAGTCTCAGTTCGGATTGCAGGCTGAAATTCGCCTGCATGAAGCCGGAATTGCTAGTAATGGCAGGTCAGCATACTGCCGTGAATACGTTCCCGGGCCTTGTACACACCGCCCGTCACACCATGAGAGTTGGGAATACCCGAAGCCTGTGAGCTAACTGTAAAGAGGCAGCAGTCGAAGGTAGAATCAATGATTGGGGTGAAGTCGTAACAAGGTAGCCGTATCGGAAGGTGCGGCTGGATCACCTCCTTTCTAAGGAGAAAGAAAAGAATTTAAAGGATCTATTGTTTATTTTTCAATGTACTTTAATTAGTACATTTGAAATATAGATGGGGCTGTAGCTCAGTTGGCTAGAGCGCCTGCCTTGCAAGCAGGAGGTCAGGAGTTCGACTCTCCTCAGCTCCACCACGCTGACTTACAAATCTTATTAATAACAAATAAGATTAAAATAAAAGTTAGCAATAGTAATTATATTGAAAAGATTTGGAATTATAAGCAAGCAGTACAATGCTAACAATTTTGAAAGAAGTTTGACACAGTAATGCGAAGTTTATAATTACAAAGAAAGCACATTGAAAAATATATAGATGAAATAAGGTAAACTAGACAACTAGTTGAAAAAATTAGGATTTAATTTTAGAAAACGATAAGTTAAGCTACTAAGAGCGTAGGGAGAATGCCTAGGTACCAATAGCCGAAGAAAGACGTGATAAGCTGCGAAAAGCCACGGGGAGGAGCAAATATCCATTATATCCGTGGATTTCTGAATGAGGAAACTCAACTGACAGGAACAGGTCAGTTATCTATACATGAGTAAAGTAGTGTATAGAGGGGAACGTGGGGAACTGAAACATCTAAGTACCCACAGGAAAATAAAGAAAACTCGATTCCTAAAGTAGTGGCGAGCGAAATAGGAAGAGCCCAAACCGGAAGAAGAAATTCATCCGGGGTTCGGACTACATAATTGATTCAATGAGGTTAATAGAATTGTTTGGGAAAGCAAACCAGAGACGGTGAAAGTCCAGTATATGAAAACTAAATTGACAAGGTAGTATCCAGAGTAGTGCGAGACACGTGAAATCTCGTATGAAAGAGCGGGGACCACCCCGTAAGGCTAAATACTAATTGGTAACCGATAGTGAAGAAGTACCGTGAGGGAAAGTTGAAAAGAACCCCGGGAGGGGAGTGAAATAGAACCTGAAACCCTATGTTTACAAGCAGACAAAGCACGTTAAGGTGCGATGTCGTACTTTTTGTAGAACGGTCCGGCGAGTTATTTTATATGGCAAGGTTAAGTACTGAAGGTACGAAGCCGAAGAGAAATCGAGTCTGAAGAGGGCGAAAAAGTCATATGAAATAGACCCGAAACCGAGTGACCTATCCATGTCCAGGTTGAAGCTTGAGTAAAATCAAGTGGAGGACCGAACCGATAAGCGTTAAAAAGCTTCCGGATGAGGTGTGGATAGCGGAGAAATTCCAATCGAACTCGGAGATAGCTGGTTCTCCTCGAAATAGTTTTAGGACTAGCCTTGTTTTAATAGCACGTGGGGGTAGAGCACTGAATGAGGTAGGGGCCAACAAGGTTACTGAACTCTATCAAACTACGAATACCATGTGTGGAAGAACAGGAGTCAGACTGCGGGAGCTAAGTTCCGTGGTCAAAAGGGAAAGAGCCCAGATCGTCAATTAAGGTCCCAAAGATATAGTTAAGTGGAAAACGATGTGATTTTGCGTAAACAACCAGGATGTTGGCTTAGAAGCAGCCATTCATTCAAAGAGTGCGTAATAGCTCACTGGTCGAGTGAAGTTGCGCGGAAAATTACCGGGGCTAAACTATACACCGAAATTGCGGATTTGTACGTAAGTACAAGTGGTAGAGGAGCATTCTATAGTAGGACGAAGCATAATCGAAAGGATATGTGGACGAGATAGAAGAGAGAATGCCGGAATAAGTAGCGAAAGCATGGTGAGAATCCATGCCATCGAAAGTCTAAGGTTTCCTGGGGAAGGTTCGTCCGCCCAGGGTAAGTCGGGACCTAAGGAGAGGCCGAAAAGCGTATCCGATGGACAGCAGGTAGAAATTCCTGCACTGCGAAATACTTAAAAGATGCAGATGACACAAGAGTGGAAGATAAGCGAGGAAGAGGAAAAACTCGTATCGAAAGATATAGTGAAACAATAGTAACGAATTATCAAGAAGCTAATGGCGAGAAAAGTCTGTAGACATTGTATTTAGTACCCGTACCGCAAACCGACACAGGTAGATGAGGAGAGGATCCTAAGATGAGCGAGAGAAGCATTGTTAAGGAACTCGGCAAACTGACCCCGTAACTTCGGAATAAGGGGTGCTGGTGTAAAAGCCAGTCGCAGAGAATAGTCCCAAGCAACTGTTTAACAAAAACACAGGTTTCTGCTAAATCGAAAGATGAAGTATAGGAGCTGACACCTGCCCAGTGCTGGAAGGTTAAGGGAAAGGGTTAGGAGAAATCCGAAGCCTAGAACTAAAGCCCCAGTGAACGGCGGCCGTAACTATAACGGTCCTAAGGTAGCGAAATTCCTTGTCAGGTAAGTTCTGACCCGCACGAAAGGTGTAATGATTTGGGAGCTGTCTCGACAATGTACTCGGCGAAATTGTAGTACTAGTGAAGATGCTAGTTACCTGCGACAAGACAGAAAGACCCCATGGAGCTTTACTGCAGCTTGATACTGGGTTTCGGTAATTTATGTACAGGATAGGTGGGATACTTAGAAGCAATTGCGCCAGCAATTGTGGAGTAGCCGTTGGGATACCACCCTTAAATTATTGGAATTCTAACTAGCCGTCATGAACTGGCGGGAGGACAATGTCAGGCGGGCAGTTTGACTGGGGCGGTCGCCTCCTAAAGAGTAACGGAGGCGCGCAAAGGTTTCCTCAGCGCGGACAGAAATCGCGCGAAAGAGTGCAAAGGCAGAAGGAAGCTTAACTGAGAGACAGACATGTCGACCAGATACGAAAGTAGGTCTTAGTGATCCGGTGGTAGTAAGTGGGAATGCCATCGCTCAACGGACAAAAGTTACCCTGGGGATAACAGGCTTATCTCCCCCAAGAGTTCACATCGACGGGGAGGTTTGGCACCTCGATGTCGGCTCATCACATCCTGGAGCGGAAGTACGTTCCAAGGGTTGGGCTGTTCGCCCATTAAAGTGGTACGCGAGCTGGGTTCAGAACGTCGTGAGACAGTTCGGTCCTTATCTGTCGCAGGCGGAGGATATTTGAAGGGAGTTGACCCTAGTACGAGAGGACCAGGTTGAAGGAACCGATGGTGCACCAGTTGTACTACCAAGTGCATAGCTGGATAGCTAAGTTCCGAAGGGATAAACGCTGAAAGCATCTAAGTGTGAAGCCCCCCCTAAGATAAGATATCCCATACCGTAAGGTAGTAAGATTCCATTAAGACTAAGTGGTTGATAGGTTGGAGGTGTAAGTATAGTGATATATTAAGCTGACCAATACTAATAAATCGAGGGCTTAACTATAATTTTAAAAAAGAATTCTAATATAATTTCATCTATGTATTTTTGAGTGTGCTTTAAGCATCATATAATTTTCTGGTGACGATTACATGGAGGAAATACCTGTTCCCATCCCGAACACAGAAGTCAAGCTCCAATGTGCCGAAGATACTTGTGGGTTACCCTGCTGGGAAAATAGGTTGTTGCCAGTTTTTTTATATTTATAAAAAGTATAAATTAGAACTGTGTAGAGCAATTTTAATTTATACTTTTTTATTATTAAAACTGTATTTTAATATACAATGGGAGGTAATTAATGAGTAAAGTAACATGGAAACCAGGAACATTTTTATATCCATTACCAGCAGTAATGATATCATGTGGAAATATGGAAGAATCAAATATAATAACAGTTGCATGGACTGGTATCATAAATACAAATCCTGCAATGGTATATATTTCTGTTAGACCAACTCGTCATTCATATAAAATGATAAAAGAAAGTGGAGAATTTGTAATTAATTTAACTACAGAAGATTTAGCATATGCAACTGACTGGTGTGGCGTAAAATCAGGAGCACAAGTAGATAAATTTAAAGAAATGCATTTAACTAAAGAACCGGCTAAGTTTGTAAAATGCCCAATGATAAAAGAAAGTCCAGTATCAGTCGAATGCAAAGTTAAAGAAATAAAAGAATTAGGATCTCATCATATGTTTATTGCAGAAGTCTTAGGAATAAATGCAGATGAAAAATATATAGATGACAAGGGAGCATTTGATATATCTAAATGTGATTTAATCACTTATGCTAATGGAAAATACTTTTCATTAGGCAAAAAAATAGGAAGATTTGGATTTTCTGTACAAAAAAATAAAAAAAGAAGAAAAAAGTAATAGAAATTCATTGACATATAAAGAAAAAAGTGGTAAAATAGTTGAGCGTACGTAGGAATGCGTATGCTCACATCGTTTAAAAAAGTAAGGTAAAAAAGTCGGAGGTGTATTTAAATGGCAGCTAAAGGACCAAGAGAAAATATTATATTAGAATGTACAGAATGTAAAAATAGAAATTACATGACATCAAAAAATAAAAGAAACAATACAGATAGACTAGAATTAGTTAAATATTGCAAATTCTGCAAGAAACGTACAACACATAAAGAAACTAAATAGTATAAAAAGCTATTTTAAGGAGGAAATAAAATGGCTAAAAAAGAAAATAAAACAAAAAAGCATTTTTTTAAAGACTTTAAGGCAGAACTAAAAAAAGTAATTTGGCCAACACCAAAACAATTGGCTAATAACACTAGTGCAGTTATAGCAATTGTATTAGTAACTGCTGTAATAGTATTTGTATTAGATGTAGCATTTGATTTAGGAAATAAATATGGAATAACTAATTTACAAAATGTAGTAAATGAAAAGTATAACACTGAAAATGACACTACAGATAATACTAATACTACTGATAACGGAGAAAATAATACAAATAGTGAAGATAGTTCAACTGAAGAAAATAATACATCAACTGAAGAAAACACAACTTCAGAAGATAATCAAAATACAAATTCTGAAAGTGAACAAACAAATCCGGAACAGTAAGGAGGTCAAATAAATGTCACAAAAAGACTATGATATGTCACCAAGGTGGTATGTAGTACATACATATTCAGGATATGAAAATAAAGTAAAAACAGACCTTGAGAAAACAGTAAAAAATAGAGAATTGGAAGAATACTTTTTTGATATAGTAGTTCCAATGGAAGAACAAATAGAAATAAAAGATGGTCAAAGAAAAGCAAATCTAAAAAAAGTATTTCCAGGTTATGTATTAGTAAAAATGATTGTAACTGAAGAAACATGGTATATTGTAAGAAATACTAGAGGAGTTACAGGATTTGTAGGATCAGGAACAGACCCTATTCCATTAACAGATGAAGAAATTCGTGCAATGGGATTTGAAGATGCATCAATAAGTGTAGACTATGATGTAAATGATTCTGTACAAATACTAAATGGACCATTCAAAGATTCTATAGGAACAGTACAAGAAATTAATAAAGAAAAACACAAAGTAAAAGTTTTAATATCTATGTTTGGAAGGGAAACTCCAGTAGAATTAGAATTTTCACAAATACAAAAAGTAGATTAAAGGAGGCGAAAATTTAAGATGGCAGAAAAAGAAATCTCAAATTTAATTAAATTACAAATAGAAGCAGGAAAGGCAACTCCAGCTCCACCAGTTGGACCAGCTTTAGGTGGTAGTGGTGTAAATATTATGCAATTCGTAAAAGAATTCAATGATAGAACAGCAAACCAAGCAGGATTTATAATACCAGTTGTAATAACTGTATACAAAGATAAATCTTTCTCATTCATAACAAAGGTTCCACCAGTAGCTGTATTAATTAAAAAAGCAGCTAAAATTGAAAAAGGTTCTGGAAAACCAAATAGAGACAAAGTTGCAAAAATAACAAAGGAACAAGTTAAAGCAATAGCTGAACAAAAAATGCCAGATCTAAATGCTGCATCAATAGAAGCTGCTATGAGCATAGTAGCAGGTACAGCAAGATCAATGGGAGTTGTAGTTGTAGACTAGTTCTTAATAAATAATAAGTGGGAGAGCATGAATAAGCTCGTTAAAACCAAAGGAGGATTAAAATGAAAAAATCAAAAAGATATGTTGAGAGTGCAAAATTAGTAGACTCTAGCAAAGAATATGAAATAAAAGAGGCATTAGATATAATAGAAAAAATGCCAAAAACAAAATTTGATCAAACAGTTGAATTACATGTTAAATTAGGTGTAGATTCAAAACATGCTGATCAACAAGTAAGAGGTACAGTAGTACTTCCAAATGGTACAGGTAAAACACAAAGAGTTTTAGTATTTGCTAAAGGACCAAAAGCAGATGAAGCAGAAAAAGCAGGAGCTGACTTTGTTGGTGCTGAAGAATTAATACCAAGAATTCAAAATGATAACTGGTTTGACTATGACGTAATAGTTGCAACACCAGATATGATGGGTGTTGTTGGTAGATTAGGTAAAGTATTAGGACCAAAAGGATTAATGCCAAACCCTAAATCAGGAACAGTTACAATGGATGTAACAAAAGCTATAAATGAAATCAAATCTGGTAAAGTTGAATATAGATTAGACAAGACTAATATTATTCACTTAGGATTCGGAAAAGTTTCATTTGGAGCTGATAAATTAGCTGAAAACTATGAAGTATTAATGAATGCTATCATAAAAGCTAAACCAGCAGCAGCTAAAGGACAATACATTAAAGGTGTATCTATATCAACAACAATGGGACCTGGACTTCATATTAATCAAAAATAAATAAAATTATAACCAAAGACAGTAGGCAAAAAACAAGTCCTACCGAGGTATAAAAGAGAATATATAAAATCTTTATGCCTCGAAGTGTCAGGTATAAAGATTTTTATTATTATGTGTATTATTAGGAGGTGAAATAAATGGCAAGTGAAAAAATCATAAACCAAAAGAAAGAAGAAGTATCAAAATTAGCAGAAAAAATTAAAGAAGCAAAAATAGTACTTTTAACAGATTACAGAGGAATCAATGTAGCTGATGTAACAGAATTAAGAGCTGAATTAAGAAAATCTAATTCTGAATACAAAGTTATAAAAAATAATATAACAAGAAGAGCATTAGCTGAAGCTGGAATAGAAGGATTAGAAGATTTATTAGAAGGTCCAACAGCAGTTATTATGAACAATGATGACTATTTAGAAGCAGCTAAAGCAATATATAATTACAGTAAAGACAATGATTTTTATAAAATCAAAGGTGGTGTAATTGAAGGTAAAGTAATGACAGCTGAAGAAATTATAACTTTAGCAAAATTACCATCAAGAGAAACATTACTATCTATGCTTGCTGGAGCATTGCTTGGAAATATTTCAAAACTTGCAGTTGCTCTTGACCAAGTTAAGGTTCAAAAAGAAAATGCTTAAGAACGAACAAATTAAAATAAGAGTTGCGAACTTATATCGCTAAAAAAAATAATAAAATTAGGAGGATTTAAAAATGAGTAAAGAAGAAATGATAGAAGAAATCAAAAAAATGACAGTAGTAGAATTAGCTGACTTAGTAAAAGCTATAGAAGAAGAATTTGGAGTATCTGCAGTAGCAGCAGCTGCACCAGCAGCTGGAGGAGCAGCAGCAGCTGAAGAAAAATCTTCATTCAATGTTGTATTATCAGCAGCAGGAGATCAAAAAATCAAAGTTATAACAGCTGTTAAAAATGCATTAGGATTAGGATTAAAAGAAGCTAAAGAATTAGTTGATGGAGCACCTAAAACATTAAAAGAAAATGTAGCTAAAGCAGAAGCTGAAGAATTAAAAGCTAAACTTGAAGAAGTTGGAGCTGTTATTGAATTACAATAATATGAGTTTAAGGCACTTAATAAAGTGCCTTTTTATAATGGGATTATCAAAATGAAAAGGAGAATATCTATGAAAACATATGGAATTATTACTGCAATGCAAGAAGAAATGCAAGAAATCGAAAATATAATGGAAAATATCGAAAAGATAGAGATATATAATTTGAGTTTTATAAAAGGAGAAATCAATAATTCAAAAGTGGTATTAGTTGAGTCAGGAGTAGGAAAAGTAAATGCAGCTCGTACTACGCAAATTCTAATTGATAATTTTAATATAGAAGCAGTTATAAATGTTGGCTCAGCAGGGGCTGCTAATGATAAATTAAATATAGGAGATATAGTAATAGGGAAGAGCTTAGTACAACATGATTTTGATATAACTGCATTTGGACATCCAAAAGGTTATATTAGCAATGCAGGCCAATATTTTAATAGTGATAATCAATTAATAGAACAAATGAAAAAGGCAATGAAAAAATTAGATAATATTGATTTCAATATATTAATTGGAAGAATAGCGTCTGGAGATATTTTCTGTACAGATATGAACATGAAAGAAAAAATAAGAAATAAATTTGAGGCTGATGCAATAGAAATGGAAGGAGCTGCCATTGCTCAAGTATGCCAATTAGATAATATCCCTTTTATTGTAGTTAGAGGAATATCAGATAGCCCAAATGGTAATAATAATATTACTTTTGAACAATATTTAGAAAAAGCTTCTCAAAGATGTGCACAAATTATTGAAAAATTTTTTGAAAAGTAAATCCCAATAATTATCTTAAAGTATTTTTAGTGGAAATATGTGGAAAAATATTGACTTTTTCATAAAATTGTGATAAAATAGCTATGTATTTTATAAAAGAGAGGAGATTCCTATATAATAGGAGTGATATAAATGGATAATACAGTAAAAGTTAATTTTGTTGAAGTATTCAAGTTAATATTTGGACTAGAAAAAAAAGATAATAATATAAAAGAAATAGAAAAAGAAGTAGAGAGAATTAATGCTATTAGTGACGGTATATCACCAGAAGAATGGGAAAAAATATCTTCAGAAAAATTAAAAAATAAAAATAATAAAAACCAAAATATTGAAAAGGTTCCAAGAAAAAAACAATACACAAAATCAAGAAAACAACAATCACAATCTACAATTCAAAGAAAGCAAAAATCAGACGATTTTGTAAAAGAATAAAAATGATAAATGGAGAGTTTAAAACTCTCTATTTTTTATTTTATAAAAAGTGCAAAAATCTACAAAAAAAGCAAAAATTTTGCAAAAACGTATTTACAATTTAATTTTTTTTGTATACAATATATCGAAGTAGATTAAAACTAAAGAAGATCGAACTTAAGAAAGGGGTAAATCAATGAAAATATTGATGCTAACATGGGAATATCCACCAAGAGTAGTAGGCGGAATATCAAGAGTTGTGTATGACCTATCACACAGATTAATAAAAGATGGTCACGAAGTAACTGTAGTAACATACAGAGATGGTGAAACTCCATATTTTGAGGATGACAAAGGAGTAAAAGTATATAGGATAGATAATTACATGATAAATCCAAATAATTTTATCGATTGGATAATGCAAATGAATTTTAATATGGTAGCAAAAGCAAACCAAATAATTGCAGAACAAGGAAATTTTGATGTAATACATGCACATGATTGGTTAGTAGCATATGCTGCAAAAACACTTAAAAATTCATACAACATCCCAATAGTAGCAACAATACATGCAACAGAAGCTGGAAGAAACAGTGGAATACATGATGAAACTCAAAGATACATAAATGATACAGAATGGATGCTTACATATGAAGCAACAGAAGTAATTGTTAACAGTAATTACATGAAATGTGAAATACAAAGACTATTTGGTTTACCATTTGAAAAGATTAGTGTAGTACCAAATGGAGTTAATTTAAATAAATTTTCAGGAATGGACAGAGATTATACATTTAGAAGAAGATATGCAATGGACAACGAAAAAATAATTTTATTTATGGGTAGATTAGTATATGAAAAAGGTGTTCAAAATCTAATTGCAGCAATGCCAAAAATTCTTGAAGGCTATCATGATGCGAAACTTGTAATAGCAGGTAAAGGTGGAATGCTTGATGAATTAAGAGCGCAAGCAGATTATTTAGGAATATCAAATAAAGTATATTTTGCAGGATACATGAATGGAAAAGATGTAGAAAAAATGTATAAAGCGGCAGATATATCAGTATTTCCAAGTACATATGAACCATTTGGAATAGTAGCATTAGAAGGAATGCTAGCAGAAAGACCAATAGTAGTATCAGATGCTGGAGGATTAGGAGAAATAGTAGAACATAGAGAAACAGGAATGAAAACATACTGTGGAAACCCAAATTCAATAGCAGATTCAATACTAGAATTATTATATAATCCTGAACTATGTGCTAATATTGTAAAAAAAGCAAAAGCAAAAGTAAAAACTTATAACTGGGCAAAAATAGCTCAAGATACACATTTTATTTATCAAAAAGCAATATGCGAGACAATGGCAGAAAAACAAAGAAAACAATTAGAGCAAGAGAAAGCACAAAAAACTAAAAAAGCAAAAGGAACAGAAAAAGAAATTACTAATTTATTGGCTTTCAGAAAACGTCAGGCATATGCATAAACAGAAGATAGAGCTGCATACAATATGCAGCTATTTATTATTAAAGGAGAATAATTATGAATGTATATGATACAGCAAATCAATTGGCAGAAGAAATAAAACAATCTGAAGAATATGCCACATACAAAATGGCAAAAGAAGCAATAAATTTAAATTTTGAATTAAAAAATAAAATAAACGAATTTGAAAAAGCTAGATATGATGCACAAGTAATTGCTTTACAAACTGGAAAAGATGATGAAAGCAAAATGAGGCATGTGCAAGAATTATATGGAGAACTAATACAGAACCAAGAAGCAAGTAAATACTTTGATGCAGAAATGAAATTTAATATATTAATTGCAGATGTAAATAAAATAATAGGCAATGCAATACAAAGTTTAATAAAATAATGAATTGATTTAAGATGTAATTAGGAACATTAAGTTAATAAATGAAAGGAAATAAAAATGGAACTAATTATAATAATTATAGCAATAATTGCTAGTGTAGTAATGTCTTTAATAATGAGAACAAAGACAGAAGAATTAAAAAATATTGCATTGGATGAGGAACTAAATTCGATATCAAAAAAATTTCCTAGCAATACAGAAATATGTAAAACCATATTAAAACAATTAGGAAATGAAACTACAAAAGTAGAAGAAGATTTAAAATCAGAGGCGACTATATATGTAGCCATACAAGATAAAATATCTGTAGGGAATACACATGAAAGCTTTACCAGAATACAAACAATGGCACATGAATGTTTACATTCTGTACAAGACAAAAAATTATTAATGTTTAATTTTATATATTCAAATATATATTTAATATATTTTATAATTACTTGTATATTAATATGTATCGGACAACTTAATGATATAATGTTATTTTCAAATATATTTTTAATATTAAGTTTTATATATTATGTTATAAAAATATTTTTAGAAAATGATGCAATGATCAAAGCACAATACCTTGCTAAAGAATATATGGAAAAACAAGAATGTGCTACAGAAAAAGACATTGAAAAAATATATGATGGTTTTAAACAACTAAACAAAGGACTAATAAAAAGCACAAATTGTAATTTATTTGCTGGAATAATGATAAAACTTGTGATTTTTAATGCATTAGCATTGATTTTTTAAGATTTATGTGGTAAAATATTCAAGTGTAAAGAAAACCGTTAGGAGGAATACTAAATGCAAGTAATAAAGATAATATTAATAGTAGTAGATTTTATAATATGTTTAGCATTAACAATATTGGCAATGGTACAATCTAAAGATGATGCAGGTTTATCATCAACAATAACAGGTTCATCTACAAACAATTTCTTTGAAAAAAATAAAGGAAGAACAAAAGAAGGGAAGCAAAAAAGATGGACAGTTATATTAGGAATAGCATTCTTAATTGTGTCAATAGCACTTTCAATAATATACATAGCATAAAAGGGCAGTTGAGATAAACTGTTCTTTTTAATTATGTAGGAGGGAATAATGAAAAAAGAAAATAAAATAGGAACATACAGAAAAAATCAAAAAGGTTTTGGATTTGTAAAGTTAGAAAATCAGGAAGAAGAAGTATATATATCAAGAGATAACTCACTAAATGCTTTAAATGGAGATACAGTAAGTATCCAAATATTAAATGATTCAAATAAAACAGAGAATAAAAAAGAAGAAGGAAAAATAATAAAAATAATCAGGCATGAAAAAGATACTGTTGTAGGAACATTTCAAAAAAATAGAAATTTTGGATTTGTTGTACCAGATGACAAAAATTTTGGAACAGATATATTTGTGTCAAAATCAAATTGGGGAAAGGCAAGAAACAATCATAAGGTACTAGTCAAGATATTGGAATATCCTAAAAAAGGCAAAAATGCAGAAGGAAAAATCGTAGAAGTACTAGGTGGAGTAAATGAAGCCGGAGTTGATATGTTATCATTAATAAAACAATATGAATTACCATATAAATTTCCAGAAGAAGTTGTTGCAGAAGCCAAAGCATTTGGAGCACAAATAGATAAGGTAGACTTACCTAATAGAAAAGATTTAAGAAAAGATATAATATTTACAATAGATGGGGAAGATGCCAAAGATTTAGATGATGCAATACATGTAGAGAAATTGCCAAATGGAAATTATAAATTAGATGTGCATATTGCAGATGTGAGTCATTATGTAAGAGAAAAAACGGAACTTGATAAAGAAGCATATTTAAGAGGTACAAGTATTTATATGTTAGGACGTGTAATACCAATGCTTCCACGAGAATTATCAAACGGAATATGTAGTTTAAATGCAGGACAAGATAGATATACATTGTCATGTTCAATGGAAATTACTCCAAAAGCTAAAATAATAGCATCTGACATATACAAGTCAGTTATAAATGTAACAGAAAGAATGTCATATACAGATGTTCAAAAAATTATAGATAGATCAGACGAAGAAGTCTTAAAAAGATATGAAAAATATATTAATGAATTTGACTTAATGGCAGAACTTGCAACAATTTTAAAAGAAAAGCGAAAAGAAAATGGATATTTAAACTTGGATATTCCTGAAAGCAAAATTACTCTTGATGAAAATGGATTTGCTATTGATGTAAATAAATATGAAACATATTTTGCAAATGAGATAATAGAGCAATTCATGCTTGCAGCAAATGAAACTGTAGCAGAAAAGTTTTATTGGTTACAAGCACCATTTATATATAGAAATCATGAGGCACCAGATTTAGATAAAGTAAAAGAATTAAACAAAATGTTATATAATTTTGGATATAAAATAAGAATTTCAAAAGAAGATATTATATATCCAAATGAGTTTGCAAAAATATTAGAGGATGTAAAAGGTAAAGAAACAGAAAAAGTGGTATCAAATATTATATTAAGAACGCTTAGAGTAGCAAAATATGAAGCAGAAAATAAAGGCCATTTTGGTATTGCCAGTAAATATTATTGCCATTTTACATCACCAATAAGGAGATATCCAGATTTATTTATACACAGAATAATTTCTAAATACTTAGATAATGACTATATGGTAAATGAATTTTGGATAAAAAAATATGAAAAAAGGGCAGAAAAAAGAGCAGAAAATTGTTCAGAAAGAGAAAGAACTGCAACAAAAGTTGAAAGAGAAGCAGAAGATATAAAAAAGGCCGAATTTATGGAGAATAAAATTGGAGAAGAATATGAGGGAATTATTTCATCAGTTACAAACTTTGGAATATTTGTTGAACTAGAAAATACTATAGAAGGCTTAATTCGTTATGAAAATTTGGGAAATGAATATTTTATATATAACGAAGAACGAAAAGAAGCTATAGGTGAAATGTCTCATAAAATCTACAAAATTGGAGATAAAGTTAAAATAAGAGTTACAGATGCTAATAAATTATTAAGAAAAATTGATTTTGAGCTTGTAACAAACTAAAAGGAACTTGCAAGTTCCTTTTTATTATTTGTTCTGTTTGCTCATACACGACATAAATATTACAAAAACAACAAAAAATATATAAAAAAAGAGGGAATTATGTAAAATTCGTCGAATAATATAATTATGTACTAATATGTTTAGGAGTGGAGGAAAATGATACGTTACAGTGATGAGATAATAGAAGAAGTAAGACAAAATAATGATGTAGTAGATATCATATCACAATATGTGCATTTAACTCGTAAAGGTAGAAACTATTTTGGATTATGCCCATTTCATAATGAAAAATCACCATCATTTTCAGTGTCACCAGATAGACAGATTTTTCATTGCTTCGGATGTGGTGTAGGAGGGAATGTCTACACATTCTTAATGAAAATAGAAGGAATAACATTTAAAGAATCATTAGAGCAATTGGCAGAAAGAGCAAATATACAATTACCAACTTTAGAAAATAATGCAGATACAGCAAAAGAAGAACTAAAATCAAAAGTTTATAAAGTAAACGAATTTGCAGCAGAATTTTATCATAAAAATCTATATCAACCAATTGCAAAAATAGGACAAGAATATGTAAAAAAAAGAAAAATGAACAAAGAAACTCTTGAAGCATATAGAATAGGCTTTTCAGGAAGATTTGATGAATTATATAAAGCATTAAAAGCAGAAGGCTTTGGAGAAAAGGAAATACTTGAATCTGGATTAGTCAATAAAAGAGATAATGGAACTTATATAGACAGATATAGAGAAAGACTTATATTTCCTATATGTGACGTAAGAGGAAAAGTAATTGGATTTGGAGGAAGAATATTAGATGATTCAAAAATAAAAGATCCTAAATTTCCACAACCAAAGTATATTAATTCACCAGAAAATGTTGTATATAGCAAAGGAAGGCATTTGTTTGGATTAAATGTAGCCAAAAAGGATTCTACAAAAAAATTATTAATAGTAGAAGGGTATATGGATGTTATATCATTACATCAAAGAGGAATAACAAATGTAGTAGGAGCATTAGGAACAGCATTAACTGAACAACAAGGATGGTTACTTAGAAAGAGTACAGAGCAAGTAATACTTGGATTTGATGCAGATGGAGCTGGGCAAACTGCAATTGCAAGATCTATGGAAATATTGCAAAAAATGGGATGTGATATGAGAGTATTACAAATAGAAGGAGCAAAAGACCCTGATGAATATATTGTTAAATTTGGAGAAGGACGATTCAAATTAGCAATGGACAATGCAATATCATTAGTAGAATTTAAGGTCAAAAATTTAAAAAAAGATCTTAATTTAGAAAGTACTGGAGACAAAATAAAATTTTTGAATGAGATTGCCAAAATTCTTTCAAAAGTAGAAAATACAATGGAGAGAGAAATATACATAGAAAAAATCGCAAAAGGATATAATATATCAAAAGAAGCTATATATGCTGAAGTAAATAAATTGATATATGCTGGTTCCAAAGATGAAAAAATACTACAAAGTAAAAAGATAGAAGAAAAACATATAGAAAAACAAGAAAAAACTATTATTGAAGAAGATTTAGAAAGAAGAGAAAATACAATAATAGCAATATTATTAGATAACAACAAAAACATTTTTGAAAAAATAAAGGAACAAATTAAACCAGAAGATTTTAAAAATGAGATTAATAGAAAAATAGCGAAACAATTATATGATGAATTAGAAAAAGAAGATAGTAATATAAATAAACTTATAGATACATTTGATGAAGAAACACAAAGTCATATTACTATGCTAATGGCAACAGATTATGAAATAGAAAATATTGACAAAGCTGTTGAAGATATTTTAATAAAATATGAAAAAGAAAGATTAGATAATAGAAAAAAAGAAATTTTAAAGCAATTAGAAATAGAGCAAGACCAAGAAAAGAAGATGAAACTTGGAAAAGAATTAAGCAATATTATAATTACACTTGCAAAAATTAGGTAGGGGGAATTTTTCGTGGGAAAAAAGAAAGATGAAAACCAAATAGAATTAGATATGGGGAACACTATAGACGATAAAAAAACAAAACTAGAAAAAAAAGAAAAGCTTATAGAAGAAATAAAAAAAGAAAGAAAAAATAAAAAAACAGAAGAAAATGGAGAAGGCACAGAGGAAAAAATATCAGAAACAGAGAGAGTACACAATATAGTAAAAAAAGCTAAAGAAAATGGAAAAATAACATATGGAGAATTAGCAAAAGAATTAGAAAATACAAATCCAGAACAAATAGATAAAGTATTTGATGCATTTGAAGAAATGGGAGTCTCTCTTTTAAATGATGATTTTGAGGAAGAACCTGATGTAGAAGATTTAAAAGAAGTAGAAGAACTAAAATTAGATGAAATCACTGATACTAGTTTTGAAGGAATAAGTGTTGATGATCCTGTTAGAATGTATTTAAGAGAAATAGGAAAAATACCATTATTATCTTATGAAAAGGAATTAGAGTTAGCAAAGAGAATATTAAACAATGATGAAGAAGCAAAACAAGAATTAGCAGAAGCAAACTTGAGATTGGTTGTAAGTATAGCTAAAAAATATGTAGGTAGAGGAATGTTATTTTTAGACTTAATACAAGAAGGAAATATGGGATTAATCAAAGCCGTTGAAAAATTTGACTATACAAAAGGATTTAAATTTAGTACTTATGCAACATGGTGGATAAGACAAGCAATAACAAGAGCAATTGCTGATCAAGCAAGAACAATAAGAATTCCAGTACACATGGTAGAAACAATAAACAGATTAATACGTACATCAAGACACTTATTACAACAATTAGGAAGAGAACCAACTCCAGAAGAAATTGCTAAAGAAATGGATATGTCTGTTGAAAAAGTAATGGAGATACAAAAAATAGCTCAAGACCCAGTTTCTTTAGAAACACCAATAGGAGAGGAAGATGATAGTCACTTAGGTGATTTTATACAAGACGAAGATTCTCCAGCACCACATGATGCAGCATCATATACACTTTTAAGAGAACAATTAGAAGAGGTAATGAATACATTAACACCAAGAGAAGCAAAAGTCTTAAAATTAAGATTTGGATTAGAAGATGGCAAAGCAAGAACACTAGAGGAAGTAGGAAAGGAATTTGACGTAACAAGAGAGAGAATCCGTCAAATAGAAGCTAAAGCATTAAGAAAATTAAGACACCCAAGTAGAAGTAAAAAACTAAGAGATTATATGAACTAAAATAAAAAACTGTTGATTTCGACAGTTTTTTTTGAAAAAAAGGAAGATGAATATGGATATAGAAGTAATTACACAAATAGCAATAGCTATAGGAATAGTATTAATATTTAGAATATTAAGTTCAGCAGCTTCAAGCATAATAATAAAAATATTAACATATAAAAAGGGTGGAAAAAAATCTGTAAAGAAAAATCCATTTTACTTACCATTAAAAACGATATTTACATTTATAGGAATATATATAGGATTGTATATGGTAAAAGACGTAATAGCTATTTCTGGAAAAGCTGAGATAATAATAGAAAAAACAATGAAAATTGCAATGATACTATTTGTTGCAAAATCATTTGTACAAGGATTAAATGAAAAAAATATAATAGTTTCAAAAATTAGAGATAAAAGTAGCAGAGATATTGATAATGTTACAATGAATGCTGTTTTAAGAACTGCTAGAATAGGAATATACATTTTGGCAGGTTTCATGATTATTTCAGAATTAGGATATAATATAAGTGGTTTCATAACAGGAATAGGAATAAGTGGAGTAGTATTAACGCTTGCAGCACAAGACACAGCTAAAAGTTTAATAGGTGGAATCTCTATATTTTTGGACAAGCCATTCAAAGTGGGAGATTATATAAAAGTAGATGAATATGAAGGAACAGTTGAACTAATTAAATTTAGAAGCACTAATATTAGAACATTAGATGATACGGTCTTGCATGTACCAAATTCAGAAATGGCTAGTGCATCTATCATAAATTATGGAGAAATACAAAAAAGAAGATATTATACAAAATTAATATTAGAATTAGACACACCACTTGAAAAGATAAAACAAGCAACAGAACAAATTGAATATATGTTAAAAAACAGAGAAGATATTATTAAAGATGATAATATAAGAGTAAAATTTGAAGAAATTGCGGAGAATGGATGCGAAATATCTATTAATGCATATATTAATGAAACAGATTATGCAAACTTTTTAAATGTAAAAGAAAAAGTAAATTATGAAGTAATGTCAATACTACAAAAAGAAAATATAGAACTAGCATATAATACACAAACATTATACGTAAAAAATAGCTAAACTTTCACAAAAAAGACATAGACAGAATGTATAATATAGTAAAATAAACTATAATGGAGGAAGAAAAATGGAAGGAACATATATTCTTGTAGTTGATGATGAATCAAGAATGAGAAAACTTTTAAAAGATTTCTTGTCAGCAAAAGGATATCAGATATTAGAAGCAGAAGATGGTGAAAAGGCAATAGAAGTTTTCGAAGAAAATAGAAATAAAATTAAATTGATATTATTAGATGTAATGATGCCAAAACTTGATGGTTGGTCTGTTTTAAGGAAAATAAGACAAGAATCAAATTTGCCTGTAATCATGTTAACCGCAAGAGGAGAAGAACAAGATGAGCTATTTGGATTTGAACTTGGAGTAGATGAATATATATCTAAACCATTTAGCCCTAAAATTTTGGTTGCCAGAGTAGAGGCTATATTAAAAAGGACATATGGAGATACAAAAGAAGTAAAAGATTATGATGGAATAACAATAGATCAAGAAGGAAGAACTGTAAAAGTTGATGGAAAAACAATAGATTTAAGCCTAAGAGAATATGAGCTTTTAAAATATTTATTAGACAACGAAAATATTGCATTATCAAGAGATAAAATTCTAAATAATGTATGGAACTATGATTATTATGGAGACTCTAGAACGATTGATAGTCATATAAAGAAGATAAGACACAAACTAGGAAAAAAAGGAAAATATATTGAAACAATAAGAGGAATAGGGTATAAATTCGAAATAAAGAAATGAGGAAATGAAAAGTGAAAAAAACTTTGCCTAAACAATTAAAAACAGTCAGGAGTAAACTGTTTTTTACATTGTGTGTAGTTGTTTTGTCAATAATATTATTTTTGATATTAGTCAATAGTTTTATATTAGAAAAATATTATCAATATACCAAAAGCAATCAATTGAAAACATTATACAATAATATAAATGAATATTATAATTCAGACAGAGAAATTGATAATTTTAAAGATGAATTAGATAGAATATCTATAAAAAATAATTTTGATATTATAATAAAAGACAAATCTGATAATGCAATATATTTGTCTAATAAAGACTTTCTATCAAATATAAAGGTAATAATAGACTTTTGGGGAATGAATAAACAACAGGAATATAAAATATTAGAAGAAACAGATAAATTAGAGATAAGAAATATAAGAGACACAGAAACAAGTGCCAATTATATTTTATTGTCAGGAAAACTAGATAATGGATATGGAGTATATATAAGAATTCCAATATCATCAATTCAAGAAAGTGTTAGAATTTCTAATAGATTTTTATACTTAATAGCAGGTATAGTAATCGTAGTTGGAGGAATAGCAATAATATATATATCAAAAACATTTAGTAGCCCAATATCAGAATTGAATAGCATTGCAAAAAAAATGGCTAATTTAGATTTTAGCCATAAATATATTGTTACTGATGATAATGATGAAATAAATGAATTAGGTGAAAGTATAAATTTGATGTCTGAAAAACTGGAAAAAACAATAAATCAATTACGAAATACCAATATTGAACTTGAAAGAGATATTGAGAGAAAATCAAAAATAGATGAGATGAGAAAGAGCTTTATCTCTGATGTTTCTCACGAATTAAAAACTCCTATAGCATTAATACAGGGATATAGTGAGGGACTTCTAGAAAATGTAAATACTGACCCGGAGAATAGAAAGTTTTATGCAGAAGTAATATTAGATGAAACAAATAAAATGGATAAAATGGTAAGACAACTAATTGAACTTACAAAACTAGAATATGAGAAAAGAGAATTCAATAATAGAAACTTTAATATTGTGGAATTGGAAAAAGAAATAGTACGAACATCTCAAGTAATGTTAGAAGAAAAACAAACTCAAGTAGAATTTGACACAATAGATAATATAAGTGTATTTGCAGATGATTTTTATATGAGCCAGATTATAACAAACTACTTAACAAATGCTATAAAACATGTTAGAGAAGTTGAAGGAGAAAAATATATAAAAATAACAAATACAATAATACCTGAAAAATCAAAAGTAAGAGTAACAGTTTTTAATACAGGTGATAATATAGAAAAAGAGAACCTTTCCCGTGTTTGGAACAGATTTTTTAAGGTTGACGAGGCTCGTAATAGAGAAGATGGAGGAAGCGGAATTGGATTATCTATTGTTAGAGCTATTATGAATAATTATGAAAATGATTATGGTGTTGAAAACAAATATAATGGTGTTGAATTTTATTTTGAAGTTGATATGAAAAATTGTCAAAAAGGTTAATCCCTATTGACCGTTTTTACATTTTACGATAAAATACAACAAGAAAGAACAAAAAGGTGAGAAACATGTATTTAAAAAGATTAGAGATGCAAGGATTTAAATCATTTGCAGATAAAACAATATTAGAATTTATGCCAGGAATTACAAGTGTAATAGGACCAAATGGATCAGGAAAAAGTAATATATCAGATGCCATAAGATGGATACTTGGAGAACAAAGTATGAAATCATTAAGAGGTGCTAAAACACAAGATATAATATTTGCAGGAACACAAAACAGAAAATCACTAGGATTTGCAGAAGCATCATTAGTATTTGATAATACAGATGGAGCATTACCGATAGAATATTCAGAAGTAACTGTTACCAGAAAAATATACAGAAGTGGAGAAACAGGATATTATATTAATAAAGTACCATGCAGATTAAAAGACATTGTAGAATTATTTATGGATACAGGAATAGGAAGAGATGGATATTCTATAATAGGTCAAGGCAAAATTGACGAGATATTAAGTAACAAATCAGAAGACAGAAGACATATATTTGAAGAAGCTGCAGGAATAGTAAAATATAGATCAAGAAAAGAAGAAACAGAAAAAAAATTAGAACAAACTAAACTGAATTTATTAAGAATAAATGATATATTAACAGAGATAGAAGGAAATTTAGAACCATTACAACAACAATCTGACAAGGCAAAAAAATATTTAAATTTGAAAGAAGAATTAAAAAATATAGAAGTAGGACTATTTTTATATAATATAGACAAATTTAAACAATCTTTAGAAGAATTTACTAAAGACGAAGAAATAATGAATTCTACATTGAATCAAGAAGAAGGAAAACTAGAAAAAATAAAAATTCTAAAAGAAGAATTAAAAGACAGCATAGATGAAATTACAACTAAAATTGAAGATATGCAAAATATAGGATTTGAAAGTGAAAAAGAAATAGAAAAATTAAATTCTAATATAAATGTTGCAGAAACTAAAATTTCAAATAACATAGAAAACTCAAAACTATATCAAAATGAAATAGTAGAATTAGAAGAAAAAATTGAAAATTTAAAACAAGAGATAGAACAAAAACAATCTAAAAAAGATAATTTAAAACAAAACAAAGAAAAATTCGAAAATGAATTAAAAGAAAAAGAAGAAGAGCTAAAAAAATTAACAGAAAAATTAAGTAGTAAAGAACTTGAAATAGAAAAACTAAAAAAACAGGTAGAAGAAAATACAGATAAAAAATACGAATTACAATCACAAATAAGTACACAAACAGCTAATATAGAAAACACTGAAAAAAGACAAAAGCAAATTGGACAAGAAATTGATAGTCAAGTGCTAGAACTTGATAGAACAAAAATGAAAAGAGAAGATATTGCAAAAAGTTTTAACCAAATAGAAGCTGAGAGAAACAAAATATTAAAAGCAATAGATGATATAGATAATAAAAAACAAGAAATAAACAATAAAATTAAAGAATATGATTTGCAAATAGTTAATAATACAAATGAAATGAGAATGAAACAATCAAGATATAATTTCTTAGTAGAAACAGAAAAAGAAAAAGAAGGATATATCAAAAGTGTAAAGTCATTATTATTAGATTGTGAGAAAATAAAAGAACTTGGAAAAGGAATGCATGGAGTATTAGCAAATATAATTTCAGTACCAAGTGAATATGAAACAGCAATAGAAATGTGCTTAGGAGCAAGTTTGCAAAATATAGTTACAGACACTGAAGAAGATGCAAAAAAATTAGTAGAACATTTAAGAAAAAATAATTTAGGTAGAGCATCATTTTTACCAATTACGGCAGTAAAAGGAAGAAAAATTGAGAATATCAAAGGAAAGAAAACAGGAGTAATAGGAATTGCATCAGACCTAGTAAAATTTGATAAAAAATATGAGCAGATTATTTTAAATTTACTTGGAAGAACAGTCGTTGTAGATAATATGCAAAATGCAATAAATTTAGCAAAAGAAAATAAATATTCATTCAGAATAATTACAACAGAAGGAGATGTAATAAATCCGTCAGGAGCTATTACAGGTGGTTCTGTAACAAAGAAAACAGTAAATATTCTAGGTAGAAGTAGAGAAATAGAAGCACTTGAAAAGGAACTAAAAAAATTAAAAGAAAAGATTCAAAATTTAGAAAAAGACAAAGAAGAATATATGAATTCATCAGAAGACATTATAGAAGAAGTACAAGCACTAGAAAAACAATTACAAGAAACAGATATAACATATGCAACAGAAAAACAAAGAGTAACTTCAATAGATGAGAATATTGAACAGATTCAAAAAAGAATTGAGAAGTTAAAACAAGAAAACATTAAAGCAGAAGAATATAAAAAGGAAACAATAGAAGCAAAAGAAAATGACGAAAAGCAAATAGAAGTTATGGACAAGCAAAATGAAGAGGATAAAAAAATAATTGATGAATTTTCAAATGCTAATAAAGATAGCCAAAAATATATTGATGACTTGAATTTTGATATTACAAATTTGAAAATATCAGTATCTTCATTTAATGAAAGTGAAGTTTCAATTCAAGAAATAACAGAAATGATAGAAAAAGAAATAGAAACACATACTAAAAACAAGGCAAATAAAAAACTTAAAATTGAAAATGCTAATAAAGAAAATGAAACTTTAAAGACAGAAATAGAAAATACAAAACAAGAAATAGAAAAAGTAAAATCAAAAGTCTCTAATAGTGGAGATACAATTGAAAAATTAAAACAAGAAAGAATAGAAAAAAATGAGAAATTAAGCAAAAAAGAAGATGAACAAACAGATCAATTTAAGACAATTGAAGACTTAAAAGCACAAATTACAAAACTTGAAGTTAAGAAAACAAAGACAGAAGAAGATATTACAGATATTATTAATAAAATGTGGGAAGAATATGAACTTACACCTAATAATGCTGGAAATTATCCAAAGCCTGAAAATGTAGCATTAACACAAAGAAGGGTAAATGTTCTTAGAACAGATATTAAAGAACTTGGAAGTGTAAATGTAGATTCAATAGAAGAGTACAAAAACTTAAAAGACAGATATGACTTTATGTGTGAGCAAAGGCTTGATTTAGATGAGACAATGTCTAAATTAAGAAATGTAATTCAAGATATGACAGAAACAATGAAAAAACAATTTAAAGAAAAATTTGAGATTATTAATAAAAACTTTGGAGAGGTATTTAAAGAATTGTTTGGTGGAGGTATGGCAGAAGTAACTTTAGCTGATGAAACTAACATCCTTGAATGTGGAATTGACATTACTGTTCAACCACCAGGAAAGAAACTTCAAAATATGACTCTACTTTCTGGAGGAGAAAAAGCCTTTACTGCAATTGCATTATTGTTTGCAATTCTAAAGATTAATCCTGCACCTTTCTGTGTGCTTGATGAAATTGAGGCTGCTCTTGATGATGTTAATGTTTACAGATATGCAGAGTATTTAAAGAAGTTTGCTAAAGATACACAATTCTTGGTTATTACTCATAGAAAGGGTACTATGGAAGCGGCTGATACAGTTTATGGTGTTACTATGGAAGAAAAAGGTATTTCTAAATTACTTTCTATGAAATTGAAATAGGGGGGAGAAGAAATGTTAAAACAAATATATAAACTAGGAGAATTAGAAATATATAAAAAGTATAAAGAAAGGCAACTACAAGAACATAAACTTATTGATTTATTTTGGGAGTGTACACTAACTTGTAATGCCAAATGTAAACATTGTGGAAGTAGTGCGGAAAAAAGAAAATATGAAGGAGAGTTAACGACAGAAGAGATAAAAAAAGTATTTAAACAAATTTCACAAGATATGGATGCTACTAAAATATGGATAAATGTAACTGGTGGAGAACCTTTAATGAGAAAAGACTTATGTGAGGTTATGGAATATGCTGCAAATGAACTTGGATTTAGATGGGGAATGACTTCAAATGGAATGTTATTAACCGATGAAAATATAGAAAAATTAAGAAAAGCTAATATGGAAAGTATTTCTATAAGTATTGATGGATTAGAAGAAACACATAATAAATTTAGAGGAGTTCCTAATTCATATAATATAATAATTGATAATATAAAAAAACTTAAGAAAGCTAACTTTTTAAAAATAATTCAGGTTACAACTGTATTTCATAAAGAAAATATCAATCAAATTGAACAACTTTACAATATAATGTTAGACCTAGGTATAGATACTTGGAGACTAGTTTCTATAGATCCTATAGGAAGGGCAAATGAAAATCAAGACTTGTTGCTAAATGGAGAAGAAATAAAACTAATATTAGATTTTATAAAAGCTAATAAGAAAAATAAAAAAATGGATATACAATATGGGTGTCCAGGATTTTTAGGAATGGAATATGAAAAAGAAGTAAGACCACAAATCTTTTATTGCAGAACAGGAATAAGTATTGCAA
Source organism: uncultured Clostridia bacterium (assembly GCA_928721565.1). Taxonomy (GTDB): domain Bacteria; phylum Bacillota; class Clostridia; order TANB77; family CAG-508; genus CAG-269. The sequence continues at coordinate 279,193 of OV788638.1, read as the reverse complement.
GTATTTTGTATAATGGAGACTTGTTTGTCTGCCCTAATGTTCCTAGATTGCCAAGATTTATTCAAGGAAATATAAAAAGAGATAATTTTAAAGATGTTTGGGAAAATAAATACAAAGAGTTTAGAAACAAAGAACGAACCAAATGTGATGAATGTCAAAATTGTAAAGAGTGGGAATATTGCCTAGGTGGAGCATTCCATACATGGGATTTTGAGAATAATTGTCAAAATAAATGTACATATAAAATTATTAATAAGAAATAAAAGGGAGAAGGTTATGAAAAAAATTATTAAAAAAATTATTGGAGCTTTTACAATAATAGGAACTTATTTGATAGAATTGGCTAATAAAGTATATGCATCAGATGAAATGTATTTACGAGTTGCCCCTGCATATGGTATTAAAGAACCAATAAGGAAATCAAGTATAATTCTTAATGGATTCTTTTTGATATTATTACCTATCGCAGCAATAATAACTATTATCATAGGAATTAGAAAATATATAAAGAAAAGTAGAGATAGAAAAGCAGTTAGGATTTTAATAATTGGAATTATTGCAATAGTAATATTAATAAGAGTATTGATATTGGGTATAAATAATATACTGTATGATTTTTTATAAAGCTAATATCATATAACTTAACTCCGAATTATTATGCTGTTATTTTATAAAAAATATCAAAAAGGTTGAAAAAATCCAACTTTTTTTAAGTTGGATTTTTTTATATAGCCCTAAATATGCCAACCAAAATCAAAATAAAACTAGAGAAAATAGAAAGAGCATATTCAGAAACATTAACATATTTAGCAATACTGTTAGCAACTAAATTGCCACAATTAAGAAAAACAAGCTGAAAGGAAGAAACTAAAAAAGGCAAAATAATATCATTAATGCCAATAATACCAGAGCCGATTCCAACACAAGCAGAATCAACAGAAAGAGCTAAGCCAAGAAAAATAGCTTCTTTAGCATCAATATTATTAGAATGGTCTATATCATAATCAATAAGAGGTTTATTTATAGTTTTGTAAATATTATAAACTCCTAATATAATCAAAAAAGAAGAGCCAAGTATGGTAGAAATAGTAGGAGAAAATAAAGTAGAAATATAATGTCCTAAAAATATAGAACCACAAGTAATACAAAATGATATGGCAAAGAGAAGAATATTGCTTATAGTAATAATTTTGGTGTTTTTCAAACCATAAGTAATTCCAATAGCCAAAGAATCTATACTAACAGAGAGAGCCAATAAAATACAACTTAACATTACACTCCCTCCAATCTAAGACAATAGTCTAAAGAAACCTATAAAAATTAAAATTAGGCCTGACATGTTAGACAGCAATTTAGATGAAATTGTAAATTTTTTAGTAATAGTAGCAGCAACTAAGTTTCCACAATTGACAAAAAAAGTGTGGAAAATAGCCATTAAGAGTGGCAAAACTAAACCGCCAATACCAATCATGCCAGAGCCAAGACTGACACAAGAAGCATCAACTGCAACTGCTAAACCTAAAATAAAAGCTTCTTTAGCATCAATATAATTAGAACCATCTGCATCAAAATTTGTAGGTGCATTATTTTTGGTCTTAAAAATATTATAGAGTCCAAGTATTATTAAAAGTGAAGCACCTAATATTGCGGAAACAATAGGGGAAAATAGAAGAGAAATATAATTTCCTATAAATACAGAAAGTCCTGACAAACAAAATAGTGTAGTGAAAATTATGAGATTCCCAGATTTAGACATTTTAGTCTTTTTAATACCATATGTAATCCCAAGACCTAAAGCATCTATACTTGCAGACAAAGCTAATAAAATACATCTAATAATCATATCCATATCCTCCTGTAGTATGATATGACAAATAATTGCAAAAAGATACAAAAATAGTCCACATTGTGTGGACTATATAAAACAAATATTATTTTAGATTTCTTAAAGCTTCAACTCTATCTTCAATGCTTGGATGTGTAGACCATAAGCTTGAAGATGATTTTTTGCCTCTAAATGGATTAACAATATACATATTTTCTGTAGCATTATTAGCAACTTTTAATTGATTTGAATCACCAGAAATTTTAATAAGGGCTGAAATTAATGCATCCGGATTTCTTGTAAATTCTATTGCCGTAGCATCTGCCAGAAATTCTCTTTTTCTAGAAATAGCAAGTTGCATTAATTGTCCAAATATTGGAGCCAAAATTAGAAAAATTAATCCTATTAACATTAAAATTGGATTGCCATTTTCATCATCATCTCTTCTTCTTGGTCCTCCCCAAAAAGTGATTCTAGTAAACCAATCAGAAAGTATAACTACAAATCCTACCATTACAGAAACAACTGCAGAAAGGCGGATATCATAGTTTTTTATATGAGCCATTTCGTGAGCTACGACACCTTCTAATTCATAATATTCTAATTTATCTAATAAGCCAGTAGTGACACATATTACTGCATTTTCTGGATTTCTACCTGTTGCAAAAGCATTAGGTTGGGCATCTTCTACAATATATAATTTTGGAGTAGTTGATAAACCAGAAGATATAACTAATGCATCTAAAATATTCACAAGTTTTTGATTTTCTTCTTTAGTAGCAGGCCTAGCTTTATTAAGACTAAGCACAATTTTATCACTATAATAATATGATCCCCATGTGGAAATAAAAGCAAAAATAATTGCAATTACAATTGAGGTCTTTCCTAAATCTAAAGCCATACATATATAGTAGATGATTACGGCAATAAAAGCTAAGAATAGCATAATAATAAGCCAAGATTTCATTTTATTTCTTTTTATATCTTCAAACATAAAGTTTGCCTCCTTTTATAAAAGATTAAGAAAAAGTTTGGTTCATATAAAAACAGAACCAAACTTAAGTAAATTATTTATTAAAGTCTACTTTAACATTTTTTCTAGCTTCGTCACTTTCAGCTGCAAATAATTCCTTTGGTTTAAAATTGAACATATTTGCAACAATATTTGAAGGGAAAAGTTCTAATTTTGTATTATATCTTGTAACACTATCATTGTAAAATTGTCTTGAATAGGCTATTTTATTTTCTGTGTTACGAAGTTCTTCAGATAGTTCTGAAAAGTTTGTGTTTGCTTTTAAATCTGGGTAATTTTCTGAAACAGCCATAATAGTTTTTAAAGCTCCAGAAAGTTCATCATCTAATTTGGCTTTTTCACCAAGTGTTGAAGAATTGGCCCATGAAGTTCTTAAAGCTGTTATTTTTTCGAATGTTTCAGATTCGTGTGTCATATAACCTTTTACAGTTTCAACAAAATTAGGAATTAAGTCAAATCTTCTTTGTAATGATACATCTATTTGACTCCAAGCATTATCTACTCTTTGTCTAAAAGTTACTAGACGATTATAAATTGCTATAACCCAAATTACTAATAGTACAATAATTATAAGTGCTATCCACATAGAAATACCTCCTTTGCATTTCGTTTTATATATCTTAACATATAATTATTTTTTTTACAATAATTCTTTTTAATTATTGTTACAATTTATATAAAACAACAAAATACGAAAAAATCATTGACAGGAAATGTGCAAAATGATAATGTAGAAATGTACTTATAGTATAACTGTCAAAAGCATCCCTTTGGCAGAAACACAAAAGAGGGAGGAGAAGAATTTGAGAAAAGCAAATAATAAAATTATAGGTGGAATAGTATTGCTTGCAATTGTACTAGTAGCAGTAGGATATGCAGCGATAGGCAATGTAGGATTAAACATAACTGGAAGTGCAAAAGGAGAATCAAAACAAGATAATTTTTTAGTAGAATTTATAGGGACACCGACAACAGGAGGAGATGGAACAACAACGGCAACAATAAATGAAAGCCAAAAAACAGAAGGAACAGTAAGTGTGTCAGGATTAACAGCTAAAGGAGAAACAGCAATAGCAACATATACAGTAAAAAATAAAAGTCAAGATTTATCAGCAGATTTAACAGCAGAGGCAACAAGCACAAATGAAGAATATTTTGAAGTAATATGTAATCTTGATAAGACAACACTAAAAGCTCAAGAAGAAACAACAATGACAGTAAAAGTAAAATTATTAAAGACGCCAATAGATGAAACAAAAGAAAATCTTTCAACAAAAATAGGGGTAAGTGTAACTGCAGAGCCAAAACAACAAGGGGAAGAGCTAAATGGAGGATCCACAACGGTATCAAGTAAAATAAAAACATCTGCAGGGACATACTTACCAGGAGGGTTTAGTGAAGTAGTAGGAACAAATTTAGACAATGGATTGACAATAGAAGACAGTACAGGAAATCAATATGTATGGGTAGAAGTGCCTAAAACGACTGAAGTATATCCAACAGCAGGATTAGACATAACAGAATTTTCAGATGAAGAATATACAGCGATAGAGACAGATTTACACACATATACAAATGATTACAGAAATGGAACAAGCTATAAAGATGAATATTCTTCAGATGCTGCAACAGGATTAACAAGTGATAAATATAAAGAATTAAAACAAACAATGTTGAAAAGTATATATCAAAATGGAGGATTTTATGTTGGAAAATATGAAACAGGAATAGAAGACACACCAAAAACTTCTGGTTCAGCTGATACAGCACCAACAGAGACACCAGTAATAAAACAAAATGTATACCCATATAATTATGTAACGTGTAGGCAAGCACAAACATTAGCTAATAGCATGGAATCAGGAAAATATACAAGTAGTTTGATGTTTGGAGTGCAATGGGATTTGGTATTAAAATATTTAGAAACAAAAGGAACAAGCCAAGCAGATTTAAAAACAGATAGTACTGAATGGGGGAATTTTGCAAATAATTTATATGACATAACAAATACAAATTCGAAATATTCAACCAATTTTGGTTCAAGTTGGACCGATGGGGCATATGGACTAAAAAAAGAAAGTACAAGTAGACTATTATCAACAGGAGCAAGTGATAGTTTTTGTAAACAGGGAATATATGATTTGGCAGGAAATGTGTCTGAGTTTACACTTGAATACTCTTCTTCCAATTATTCTCCATGTGTTCATCGTGGAGGAACTTGTAGTAGTAATGGAAATCTTTCGGCAAATTATCGTTCTAACTGGATAACGACTAGTTGTATCAGTATTTATGGTTTTCGTGTAGCACTTTATTAAGAAATAAAAAATATCAGAAAGTAAATTTCTGATATTTTTTTGCATATAAAACAGTACTAAAAATATAAAAAACTAAAAAATTTTATGAATTTTTTTAGTACAAGCAACATATAATATATAAGATCAAGATTTACCAAGGCTTACGGAAATTGGCAACACAAAAACAAAAAATTTGACAAAATAATATAAAACGTGTATAATAAGAATGTCGTCAAAAGGAGGAAAAATGATTTTTATGGATAAAAAAGATGAAGCATCTATCTCTATCATGAAGATTATTGGCATTAGTTTAATATTTATATTAATATTTGGAGTAAGCGTAATGGCTACGGAAATAGACATTAGGAGTGTAGAAATAACCATGGCTAATGGATATACAATGACAGTAGTTACAACAAAAACAAATGTAGATGAAATATTAGAAGACAATAATATAATTGTAGAAGATGATGAAAAGGTAACACCAAGTTTAGATGATGATATAACAGACAGTAACAAAATAGTAATTACAAACAAGTCTGAACAAGAAGTACAAATTGCTAAATTATCAGAAAGTGGTGTAGAGACATCATTAAATGACATATTAAAAAGTTATTCGCCAATAATGGAAAAGATAGTAGTAGAACAAGAAACAATACCATACGAAACAATTACAAAAGACGCATCACAAGGATCAGAAGATACAAAAAATAAAGTAATTCAACAAGGTGAAGACGGAATAAAAGAAATAACTTATAAAATAAAATATCAAAATGAAGAAGAAATTGAAAAGACAAAATTATCAGAAACAGTAGTAAAAGAACCAGTAAACAAAATAGTTCAAGTTCAAAAAAATATCACATCAAGATCTGGTACTACAGTAGCTAATGTAAATACACCTGCAAGTACAACTACAGCAGCAAATACAAATGCTACAACTACAACAAAGATCTTTAAAGTAACAGCATATTGTTCATGTGCTAAATGTTGTGGAAAAGTAACAGGAAGAACAGCATCAGGAACACACGCTGTGGCAGGGCAAACAGTTGCAGCTTCAGGACAATTTGCATTTGGAACTAAATTAAATATAAATGGTAAAGAATATACTGTTGAAGACAGAGGAGGAGCAATCCAAGGAAATAGAATAGATATTTATATGAATTCACATGCAGAAGCTATGGCATGGGGAGTAAAATATTTACCTGTTCAAGTAGTAGAATAACATAACAAAAAGCTGAGGTTTTTACCTCAGCTTTTTTAGATAAAATAAAAAAATACAAAATTTTATAAAAAGTAATGAAAAAAAAATAGAAACATGTTATAATATAATAGCCAAGGAATATGAACGAATACAGGAGGTAGTATGGATCAAAATAATATAAGGAATTTTAGTATAATTGCACATATTGACCATGGAAAATCAACTTTAGCAGACAGATTGATTGAAAAAACAGGAGTACTTTCACAAAGAGAAATGGAAGCACAAGTATTAGACAATATGGAGATAGAGCGTGAAAGAGGAATAACAATAAAATCGCAAGCAGTTAGAATGAAATATCAAGCTAAAGATGGAAAAGAATATACATTTAACTTAATAGACACACCAGGACATGTTGATTTTAATTATGAAGTATCAAGAAGTTTAGCTGCATGTGACGGAGCAATACTAGTAGTAGATGCTAGCCAAGGAGTAGAGGCACAAACATTAGCAAATGTATACTTAGCAATTGAGAATGATTTGGAAATATTGCCAGTAATAAACAAAATAGATTTACCAAATGCAAGACCAGATGAAGTAAAACATGAGATAGAAGATATAATAGGAATTCCAGCAATGGACGCACCATGTATATCAGCAAAATCAGGTTTAAATGTAGAAGAGGTTTTAGAAAGAATAGTAACTGACTTGCCAGCACCAAAAGGTGACGAAAATGCAAAAACAAAATGTTTAATATTTGATTCATACTATGATAACTATAAAGGAGCTGTAGCATATGTAAGAGTTGTTGATGGAAAAGTAAAAGTTGGAGACGAGATAAAACTAATGGCAACTGGAAAAACATTTACAGTTGCAGAAGTAGGATACTTTGCACCAGGACAATATATGCCAGTAAAAGAAATAGAAGCAGGAGAAGTTGGTTATATAGCAGCAAGTATAAAAAGCCTAACAGATATACATGTAGGAGATACAATAACACAAAAAGATGAACCAGCAAATGAGCCATTACCAGGATATAAAAAAGTAACACCAATGGTATATTGCGGATTATATCCAATAGATGGAAGTGAATATGAAAACTTAAAAATAGCTTTAGAAAAATTAAAACTAAATGATGCAGCATTAGAATATGAACCAGAAACATCAGCAGCACTGGGCTTTGGATTTAGATGCGGATTTTTAGGGTTATTACATTTAGAGATAATAGAAGAAAGACTTGATAGAGAATTTGACTTAGGGCTAATAACAACAGCACCATCAGTAATTTATAAAGTTCATAAAACTTCTGGAGAAATACTCGATATATATAATCCAACAGATTTACCGCCACAAGTAGAAATTGCATATATGGAAGAACCAATAGTTACTGCAAATATAATGACACCAAAAGAATATGTAGGAAACATAATGGATATATGTCAAAATCGTAGAGGAACATTTATAAATATGAAATATCTTGATGAAAATAGAGTAACACTTATTTATGATATTCCACTAAATGAAATAATATATGATTTCTTTGATGCCTTAAAATCAAGAACAAAAGGTTATGCGTCATTTGATTACGAATTTAAAGAATATAGAGAATCAAAATTAGTTAAATTAGATATACATGTAAACGGAGAGCCAGTAGATGCGCTATCATTTATAGTATTTAAGGATAATGCATATACAAGAGGAAAGAAAATGGTAGAAAAATTAAAAGAAGTAATACCTAGACAATTATTTGCAATTCCACTACAAGCTGTTGTTGGAGGAACAATAATTGCAAGAGAAACAATATCAGCAATGAGAAAAGATGTATTAGCAAAATGTTATGGTGGAGACATTACAAGAAAAAAGAAATTGCTTGAAAAACAAAAAAGAGGAAAAAAGAGAATGAGACAAATTGGAAATGTGGAAATGCCACAAGAAGCATTTTTATCAGTACTAAAACTAGATGACGAATAAAGAAAGGAGAAAAAATGAGAAACAATAAATTAGAAAGAAGAAGTGGACAAGACAGAAGACAACAAACAGATAAAAGAAAAAAAGTGCAAGAAGCTATAGAAGAAAAAAGATTTGATGATCAAATAGAAGGAAGAAACTCGGTATTAGAACTATTAGAAAGTGGGAAAGACATAAACAAAATATATGTAACCAGAGGGGAAAAGCATGGATCTATAAACAAAATTTTAGGAATAGCTAGAGAAAGAAAAATAATAGTAGTAGAAAAAGATAAAAGACAAATGGACGAAATGGCACAAGAAGAAAACTATCAAGGAGTAATTGCAATAGTACCGCCATTTAAGTATGTCGAAATTCAAGATATTCTACAAGAAGCATTAGAAAAAGAAGAAGATCCATTTATTTTAATACTAGATGGTATAGAAGATCCACATAACTTAGGATCTATTATAAGAACAGCAGAAACAGCAGGAGTACATGGAATAATTATTCCTAAAAGAAGAGCAGTATCAGTAAATAGTACAGTAAACAAAGCTTCTGCAGGAGCTGTAGAACATATGAAAATAGCAAGAGTAACAAATATATCAGATGCAATAGAAGATTTAAAACGAGCAGGACTATGGATATGTGGAACAGATATAAATGCAGAAAAGTATTATTATAATCAAGATTTAACTGGTCCACTTGGAATTGTTATAGGAAACGAAGGAAAAGGAATAAGCACAAAAGTTAAGAAAAATTGTGATTTTAATGTAAAAATTCCGATGAAAGGGAAAATAAAATCATTAAATGCATCAGTTTCAACAGGAATAATAGTGTATGAAGCTATGAAACAAAGAATAAGAAAAAAATAAAAAATTTACTAATAAGGTAAGTGAGGAGAAATAGATGAAAAGTAAAAAAATATTAATAATTATAATAATTATGATTTTGGTATTAGCTGTAGCTGGTACAGTTTTAGGATATTTATATATGGAAACAGATACATTCAAGAGTGATAAAGAACTATTTTCTAAATATATATATCAAAATATAGAAATGCTAAATAAATATAGTGATTCACAAATACTAAAACAATATAGTGGATTAAAAGATGAAGAAAAATACGAATCAGAAACTAATTTAAAAACAACTTATTCTGAAGGAGGAGAGGTTTCTAGCTCTTTAAATAATCTTTCTGCTACAATAAACGTACAAAAAGATACTGCAGATAAGTATTTTTATGCAGATGGACAGGTATTATTTGGAGAACAAAAATATTTGGAATCTGAAATAATAAAAGATCAAGAACTTTATGGAATAAGATTTACTGATGTAGTAAAACAATTTTTAACAGTAAAAGATGATCAAAACTTAGATAGTGTTGCTAAAGATATGGGAACAGATGGTGTGACACTAGAAAAAATTATGAATGTAATAGATGGAACAGGAAATATAACAGAAACAGTAATTTCTGATAGTGATAAGCAAGCATTAAAAGATAAATATTCAAAACTTATTACTGATGCTGTTTCAGAAGGTCAATTTGGAAGCAATAAGAAAGCAATGATTACATATAATAATAACACAATAAATACTAAAGCTTATACAGTATCTTTGAGTAGTGAACAAGTTGAAAAATTAATAGTGGAGATATTGAACAACCTAAAAAATGAAGATGTAATAATTAATAATGCAAATACACAAAAAGAAAAATATCAAGATGAAATAGATAAAGAAATTAATAGCCTAACAGAAGAAAAAGACATTCCAGCAGTAAAAATAACTGTATATGAACAATCTGGAAAAACAATAAGAACAGTGTTAGAAATTGGAAATAACAAAATTGTTATAGAAAGTACAGAATCAAATGGAGAATTAAAAACGAAAGCACAATTAACTGTAATGAATTCAGATAAAACAAATGAATATGGACTTGAATTGACTAAAAATACTAATAGTAATAAAGAAAATATTAATTGTATAGTTAATGTTGATAATGGAGACGAACAATATACAGTAAGTTTATTAAATGATATGCAATATACAGATTCTAGTTTACAACTAAAATCTTCAATTAATTACAAAAAAGATATATTGACAGCATCAATATCTTTAGAAAACAATACAACTTTAAATGGTGAATTTGATAAAAAACAGACTCTTTCAGAGGAAAATAATTTTGTGTTAAACGATTCTAATGAAGAATTGAGAAAAAATATTATAAATCAATTAAAAGAAAAAGTGCCTGAAAAAGTAGAATCACGTATCAGTTTACTAAAAGAAGCATTAGGACTTGGAACTGTTGAAGAAAAAGATGAGATTGTGCCAGAAGCAGAAATGACACAAGTAGATATAAACAAATTTAATGCTAAATTTGAATTTTATACAGGGGATGAAGTTACTGCAGAAAATGTAAAAACTTTATTAGGAATAGTAAAAGATAATTTAGGAAGCTATGAAATAACACCTGTAGATGATGAACAAAATAATCAAGAAACAGACCCTTCAAGAATAAGATATAATTTTAGATTAAATATAGAAAGAAATAAGACAAACCAAGACGGAGTTAATGAAATGTTGGGAAAAGTTGGAGACGACCAAAAATACAAAGTTTCAATATTTTATAAAGAACAAAATAAGTTAATTGATTATATTACTATAGAGAATGTTACTCAATAATTTTCGGAAAGGAGGACATATGAATCAAATATTGGTCACTGAAAAAATATATGTAACACCAGAATTAAAAAGAAAAAAGAAAATATATAGATTATTGTTTTTTATATCAATATTCATGATAATAACATTGTTTGGATTATATGTGTATTCTGAATATGATAGAAATAGACAAGAAGGCATTTCTGGGGATATATTATCTTTCTTGACGAATAAAAAAGACAAAACGACTGTTGGACCAGATACTAATGCATTAGTAGTAAAAATAACACAAGAAGTTGCAGAACAAATGGACGAAACAAATGAAAATTCTAATATACAACAACTTAATATGGCCACAGCCAGTTCAAAGTATGTTGCTTCAGATGGAAAAGAATATGAAACCATAGGAGTGGTAAAAATTCCGAAAATTAATATAAGTTATCCAATATTAGCACAAACGACAAATGTTGAAGTTATGAAAGTATCACCATATAAATTTTGGGGAGCTAATCCTAACGAAGTAGGTAACCTTTGCATAATTGGACATAATTATAGAAGAAAAGGTGTATTTTTTAGCGACGTTCCTTCACTAACAGTAGGAGATATAGTAGAAATACAAGATTTAAGTCAAAGAACTGTTCAATATGAAGTATATGACTTACATACGGTTGACCCAAATGATAGATCTGATACAACGCAATATACTAATGGAAAAAGAGAGGTCACATTAATAACATGTACAGATGATGCAAAACAGAGAGTAATAGTAAAGTGTACTGAGAAAAAATAACAAAAAACATTCTCCTTTCATAATATATAAAGATATATTATGAAAGGAGTTTTTTTATGGCAAAAATTTTAGTATATAATCAAGATACAAATAGAATGGAAACTTTCTTTAGAGGAGAAAGTGAAGCAATGCCGTATAATACTAATAATACTTTAAGAGTAAGAGAATTTAGAGGTTCAAGTAAAAGTAATATACTCTGGACAGATAAAAGAACAATGCAAGCATGGAATAGTCAAAGATATATATATGGTGCACCAATATATGTTGGGTTTGCATTTAAGAGACCATATGAAGGTGGACATGGAAGCCAAAGTCAGCATTATGCTGGAACTGCATTTGATGTTGGACAGAACTTGACAAATTCACAAAGAAATGTTTTAAGAAACAGTGCCAGAAATTCTGGAGTTTGGACATACGTTGAACCTGTTTCATTTTCACCAACATGGGTACATTTTGATAGAAGATTTGGAACACCAGCATGCAGTAGCGGAGGATATCCATTAATAAGACAGGGAAGCAGAGGAAATTATGTGTGTATAGCACAAGATGACTTAAATACATTGGGTTATAGAACTGGAGGACTAGATGGAGTGTTTGGAACACAAACAGTGAATGCAGTAAAACGATATCAAAGTTCAAGAGGGTTGTCAGCAGATGGAATAGTAGGATGTAATACATGGAGGTCGTTGCAAGAAAATGTAGTTGGAACTGGAAAAACAAGCACAACAATAAATTAAAAAACGGAAAATTTAAACGAAATTGTAAAAAAATAAAAAAATTTTCAAAAATGTATTGACAATATGAAAAAAACATAGTATACTAAGTCTTGTCGAAAGACATGGTCGCTTAGCTCAGCTGGGAGAGCATCTGCCTTACAAGCAGAGGGTCATAGGTTCGAGCCCTATAGCGACCACCATGTTTTACGGCCTGGTAGTTCAGTTGGTTAGAACGCTAGCCTGTCACGCTAGAGGTCGACGGTTCGAGCCCGTTCCAGGTCGCCATTTTTTTGTATAATTATTAAATCAGGCATAAAATGCCTCGATAGCTCAGTTGGTAGAGCAAGGGACTGAAAATCCCTGTGTCACTGGTTCGATTCCCGTTCGAGGCACCAAAAAAACAATATCTAAAAAAAGTAGATATTGTTTTTTATTTTAAATATATGATAAATGATAAAGTTTATATTAATACATTTTCAATGTATCTTCAATTACATAGGATACTGGTAAAATGTCTTCATTATCTGTTTTAATTTGAAAATTAGTTTTATTATTTTCATCTTTATAAACAGATATAATAATATTACCCAACTGTTTCATACAAACACCCCTTTTCATTTGAATATGAAAATAATACCATAAATATGAAAAAATGTCAAATAATGTTAAAAATAAAATAAAGTCAAAAAAATAAAAAAATAGCAAGATTTTCCTTGCTATTTTTTTAATTCTATTGTATGATATATAGGTAAGAAATATATGAAACAAGTGAAAGGAAAGGAATATGGTATGAAAAAACTAGTTGCAATAATAATATTGCTAATGACAATAGTGATATTTGGATGTAATCAAGTATATGCAGCAGAAAATATAATAGATGAAAAAAATGAGAGTCAATTGATAAAAATAAAAGAAAATACAGCAAAGACACTTGAAGAATATAAACAAAAATATGGTTCAGATGCATATGGATTAACAGCATACATATTGAATTTAATAAGAATATATAGTATACCATTATGTTTTTTAGGAATTGCAGTAAGTGCAATATATCAATATGTGATAGGAATCAGAAAATTAGACACACAAGAAAAAGGTTTAGTAATGATGATATCATTCGTAACTATATTAGTAATATGCCAAATTTTACCGCTTGCATTTGCAATTGTTGTGAAGTTTGGAAGGGGGTAACAAATGAAAGTTTTATTTGCAGTAAGTAATGAAAATACATCACAAGCTATAATAAAAAAATATCAAGCAGAATATAAACAAATAATATCATACAAAAATGTTTATTACTTTAATGCAATATTAAAAGAATTACAAAGAGACAAAACATATGATAGAATAGTAATAAGCGAAGATTTGGAACAATATGTTAATACTGATTATGAACAAATGGACAAATTCTTATTTGATAGATTAGATAGTATTAGTGATGAAGCTTCAAATACTAAAGGAGAAAATATTCCTATAATTTTAATATGTACAGAAAGAAGAAACAAATCAGAACAAATATTAGTTAAATTATTTGGAATAGGAATATATGACATACTATTAGGAAATGACAGAAGCGCAAGTGAGGTTTGCAAACTAATAAAAAGACCACGTTCAAAAAAAGAAGCTAAAATCTATTATAAGATAGATACAGAAGATGTAACATATGAAAAAGATGATGAAAATGATGTTAGTGAATTAGAAATTCAAAATATATTAGCACATTACAAAAGAATTGGTAATGATGAAGAAAAATATGTAGAAAGCTTTGACAGTATAGCAAGCCAATACAATGATACACAATTAAAAGTAATAAGCAAATGCTTGCCACTTAATGTAAGAGCAGTTTTAGAAGAAAAATCTAAAAAATATCAAGAAGTAAACTCATATAGTAATAAAATATCTGATAAAGTAAGGTTAGAAAAGCCACAAGAAAAAGAGGGAACAAGCGAAATACTATTAAACAATAGTAGAACAAAAAAACCAAGTGCACCAGTAGTTATTCCTTCTACAATAGGATTAAAGAAGAAAAAAATACTTACAAAACCAGCAGATACATCTAAGCCAATTAGTGAGAAAAGACCAAAAGTAGTTCCAGAAACAATACCTGATGAAATAGAAAAGATTGAAAATATAGAAAAAGAAGAAATGAAACCTGTAAAACGTGGAAGAGGAAGACCACCAAAAAAGAAGGTAGAAGAACCAGCAGCAGAACAACCAAAAAGAAAAAGAGGAAGACCGCCAAAGGTTAAACCTGTTGAAGAACAAGAAGAAACAACATTACCAGGATTCGAAAACAGTGAAGAAGAAACAATTTTACCAGGATTTGAAAACAGTAAAGAAGAAACAACTTTACCAGGATTCGAAAATAGTGAGGAAGAAGTAACATTACCAGGATTCGAAAACAGTGAAGAAGAAACAACACTACCAGGATTTGAAGATAGTGAAGAAGAAACAACATTGCCAGGATTTGAAAATAATGATAATGATGACAGAATTGAAGAACAATATGCAAATGTTCTAAATAGTTTAAAAACGTCAAACGAAATTAATAAAAAAGAAGAAATAGAACAATATCCTGAATTAAATATAGATAATATAATAAACTCAAATCAAAAACTAGCAGCATTTGTTGGAACTAGTAAAAATGGAACATCATTTTTAATAAACAATGTGGCAGAAATATTATCAACAAACGGTATAAATACAGCGATATTGGATTTAACACAAAACAGAAATGCATATTATATATATACCAAAAATGAAGAAGAACTACGAAATCAATCAAATTATATAATGAAAAATTTAAAAATAGGTAAAGCAAATGGAATACAAGCTCATAAAAATTTAACTATATACACATCTCCATTTGAGAAGGATGAAAATTTAGAGGCAGTTGAGCCAATAGTACAAACTCTATTAGAAATGCATACAGTTGTATTAATGGATTGTGATTTTACAACACCAAATAGATATTTTAAATATGCTCAAGAAATATATATAGTTCAATCAATGGATATTTTAACAATACAACCACTTACAGCATTTTTAAGACAATTAAGTGATAAAGGCATGTTTGAAGAATCAAAAGCAAGAGTAGTATTAAATAAATTCATAAATACAAGAGAGATTAGTGAAGGAATATTAATAGGTGGAATTTCAATATATAATGATGCATCAATGACTGTTAGAAAAGAATTATTTGATAGAAAAACAGTAAAACATGTTACAATACCATTTGATCTTAAATCATATTTAAGATATTTAGATGGATTAGTAACCTGTGATATATCATTAAAAGGATACTCTAAAGAATTTATTCAAAGTTTAAGGAATTTAGCTAATATGGTATACAAAAGTGGTAATAAAAAAGAAAAGTATGCACCACCATCAATAAGAAATAATAATAGTAATGGATTTTCGCCAAGAATGAATAATACATTAAATCAAATGAAAAAAAATTATTAGTAATGGAGGGAGAAGAAAGTTGATATTTATAGTTGGAATATTAGTTGCAATTATAATTGTATTACTAATTTATAATATAACGATACATAAAAAAATACAACAATTTAATAATTTAAGCAGACAAGCTAATAATTTAAGGGTGTTACAAGATTTCTTAAGTACAATAGGAGAATGTTCATCAGTAGATGAAAAGATTCAAAAAATAAATAATATTCTAATTGAAAAATATGAAATAAAATATTCTACAATAGTTGTGTTTAATGGAGCTGAATATGAAGTAAAAGCTTCTAATGTTGATCCAAAACATTGGAATACATTAAGTAAATTACAAGATGTTCCAATTTTTAAAGATAGTATAGCAACAGCTACACCTAAATATGTAACTGTTAATAATGACAATGAACGATTACCATATCAAGAAATGGAATTCGGAAGAGCAAAGTCAGCAATCTTTTTTCCAATATATATAGAAAATGTATATATTGGGTATTGGATAATAGAAAGTGGTGTTCCACATGATTTTGACAATATTGATACTACAATATTTGAAGTAATAAAAGAAAATATAGTATCAGTATTAAGAACAGTAGTACATCAAAAGACATTGGAATCAATAGTAAGAAAAGACTTATTTACAGGACTATATTCAGAAGAATATTTATATGGAGAAGGTAAAAAAATAATTGATAAATATACTACATCTACAGTATGTATGTATAGAATAACTAACATAGAAGAAATAAATGATAATTATTCAAGAAAATTAGGAAATCAAGTTATAATGGATATAAGTGAATATATAGAAAATAATATATCAAAAGATTATCTATATATAAGATACATGGGACCTAAGTTTGTAATAGTATTTTCAGGAGTTGATATTGAATCAGTAATT
The DNA here is from genome assembly GCA_928721565.1 of uncultured Clostridia bacterium. Lineage (GTDB taxonomy): Bacteria > Bacillota > Clostridia > TANB77 > CAG-508 > CAG-269. The sequence continues at coordinate 262,369 of OV788638.1, read as the reverse complement.
ACATTCATAACAGATGTAAAAAATGAAGCAGAAAAAATAGAAATATCATTACCACAAAACGATAATGTAGATGAAGTAGAAATTGAACAAATAGATAGAAAAACTAAAAAGAAGAAAAAGGAAGAAACACCACAAGTTGTAAAAGCTAAACTTAATTTTGTATTAACGACATATTACAAAGGAACAGGAATGGAAGAAGTTTTGAAAAAACTGGAACAATATGTTGATAATGCTGATAAAAATGAAAATGATATTACATGTATTTAAATAAGGAGGTAATATAATTATGGATTTTGATAAAACAATGAGTTTTAGTTTTGAAAAAGAAAAAAATGCCAAAAAAGAAGAAATTCTAAAGGAAGTATATGCAGCATTGGTGGAAAAAGGATATAATCCTATAAATCAAATAGTTGGATATATACTATCAGGAGATCCAACATATATAACAAGTTACAAAGATGCAAGAAATAAGATAAGACAAATAGAAAGAGATGAACTTTTAGAGAGTATGGTTATAAAATATATTGGATTAGAAGAATAGGAGTAAATATGCGAATATTGGGAATAGACTATGGAGATGCAAGAACAGGAATAGCAATAACAGATGCATTAAATATAACAGTGCAAGGATTAGAAACAATTCATAACAGTGGTTCTGATAAAGTAATTTTGAAAAGATTAGATGAAATATTAGAACAATATGAAATTGATACAATTGTTATAGGAAAACCAATAAATATGAATGGAACTCCATCAGCGAGAACAGAAATAACAGAGAAATTTATACATAAATTAAAATGTAAATACAATAAGCTAAAAATAGAGACAATTGATGAGAGATTGACTACAGTAGCTGCACATAAAACGATGAATTTCTTAGATGTAGGCAAGAATAAAAAAAGAAATATAGTAGATACTATATCTGCAGTATATATTTTAGAAACATATCTAAATAAAATAAAAAATTAGTTGCCAAAATTATTAAAATAGTGTATTATATTAAATATAAAAAATTTGAAAGGAGTAAGTAATGGAAAACGAAGAATTAGATAATATAGTAATTCTAAATGATGAAGATGGAAATGAGGTTCAATTTGAATTTTTAGATTTAGTAGAATTAGATGACGAAGAATATGTAGTATTATTACCAATAACTGGTGAAGGTGAAGAAGATGAAGGAGAAGTAGTAATATTAAAATTAGAAGACACTGATGATGATTCAGAAGAAGAATCATATGTAGGAGTTGAAGATGAAGAAATACTAAATAAAGTATTTGAAATATTTAAAGAAAAATATAAAGACGAATTTAATTTTGTAGATGAAGACTAAGAAATGTTGGGGGGTGGAATCTAATTTCTACAACCCCATTTTTTAATAATATAGTTATGAATGGAGGAAAATTATATGAAGAATTTTTCAACCTGGTTAATAGCATTATTCATAATAATGTTTTGGATTTTTAGAGCAATAGTAGCATTGTGTACACAATATTCAATAGACATGTTAGGATTAGAGGCATATAATTTTACATATGAGGTTATAATTGCATTTGCAACAATACCTTGTATTGTATTAATAATAAAAAGAGTAATGGTAGGATCATTGTTGTATTTAGTAATATATGGTGCTTATTTTGGAGAACATTTTGTTTCAAATATAATACCAATAATTCAAGGACAAGCATCATTAAATAATAGTTTAACTATGAATTTATTATCTGATACTATTGCAATAATACTTGCTTTATTTGCCGTAATGGATATGTTAGCTGATAAGGGAAGAAAGGCTAACCCATCTGACGGAAAAACAGATTGGTATTTTAAGAATCAAAAATATGATGAAGAATTAAAAGCCAAAGACCAAAGAGAAGATAAGAATGAATATAAATTCTTTTAAAATAAAATTAAGCATGTATAAATATAGGCATGCTTAAATTTTTCATTATAAAATAAAGGAAGTGAAATTAATGAATAATGAAAAAGAAGAGGTGACAAAAGTCGCCATCAACTGGTTTCCGGGACATATGGCAAAGACTAGAAGACAAATTACGGAAGATTTAAAGTTAATAGATATAGTTGTAGAAATTTTAGACTCAAGAATACCAATATCTAGTCAAAATCCAGATATAAAAGAAATAACTAAAAATAAGAAAAAAATAGTAGTATTAAATAAATGTGATTTATCAGATGAAAAGGATAATAAAAAATGGGCTACATATTTTGAAAAACAGGGAAATAAAGCGGTATTAGTAAATTCTAATAATGGAAAAGGAGTAGACGAAGTAATAAGGCAGATCCAGAGAACGATGCAAGAAGAGAATCAATCATATGCTGACAAGGGCAGAATTGGAAGAAAAATAAGAGTTATGGTTGTTGGAATTCCTAATGTAGGTAAATCTTCATTTATAAATAGAATTGCAAAGAAAAATTCCGCTGGTGTTGCCAATAGACCAGGAGTAACAACTCAAAAACAATGGATTCGTATTAATAATGAAATTGAGCTTATGGACACTCCCGGTGTACTATGGCCTAAATTTGAAAATAATGAAGTAGCACTTAATTTAGCATTTACAGGAACAATAAAAGACACAATTTTAGAATTGACAGAGGTGGCGTATAACTTAACTAAATTTTTATTAAAAGAATATAGACAAGAATTAATTGATAGATATTCTTTGGATGAAGAAAAAGTTAATGAAATATTACAACAAGATCAAGAAGAAAATGAGAATATATATGAAATTATGCAACTTATAGGAAAAAGAAGAGGTGCAATAATTTCTGGTGGGAATGTAGATGATGAGAAAACTTCAAGAATTATTTTAGATGATTTTAGAAGTGGAAAAATAGGAAAAATAACTTTGGAAAAGATAAGATAAATTTATAAAGGGGAGTTTTAGACTTTGTCAAGTAAAGTGTGTAATTTTTTTTGGAAAACTTTAATTTTAGAAAAACGATGACTTAATAGGTAAGCCATCGTTTTTCTAGTAATATATATGCTATTAAGCACTTTTAATGATAGTGTAAAATAAAAAAAGATTATCTAATGATAATCTTTCTTGGTGCGAACAACGTAGATATCTACAACTTTTTTCACAACTTTAACGATTGATACAAATATTAATCAATTTACTAAAGTATCTCATATTTTTGCTAAAATGCAATACAAATTTAAAATTTTATACTAACATAATAATTAAGAAATGTTAGTATTTATACTAAAAGAGATGTTGTATAAAGCAACATCTCTCTTGTCGATGTGAAAAGTTATCTTCACTTCATCATTTCTTTTGCCCATTTCAGACTTTCAGCTGCTGTTTTCTTTTCTTCTTCACTCAGTTCACGACCGAGTTTAGGGCAGTAGAGAGGTTTGCGAATATTAGTCCATTCGCTAGGTCTCTCAAGAGAGCCTTCAATTACTCCATTAACCTCAAGGCATACTGCCTTCATATCGCCGTTCCTGAACCAATCGAATGGATCAGGATCAGGAAGTAACCTAAAGTCACTACACTGGTCGCAATATTCACAGCCCCCCATGCCTTTAGTAGAGTAATCTAGTGTTCCATGACTGCCTATGGCAACAACATCAATACCAGCTTCCTCATATTCCTTGATTTCCCGAAGATTCTTTTCGCTTAACATTTGTTTTTCCTCCTTAAAATAATAATTTTACTATTGAAGTTATATGTTAATCTAAAAAACAGGATTAAAAAGAAATTAACATAAATATCTTATCATTTTTGAGCTGATTTTTCAAGTATTTTTTATATTTGTACTTGAATTTTTTTGTGCTAAATGTGTATTAGATAACTTTTATATTATTAAACAAATACAATGTAACTTTATTTTGTTCTGTTGTTTCCATTTCCTTTATCTCACTGAGCTAAAATTTATAAAATTAACTTGCAATTTTACTGGCTTAACAGCTACTGAAAGCAGAGTTATCTTCAGCAAAATTGAAATAAAACATTATACTACCATTGATAAAAGTAGGAGTAACTTTAGAAAATTCACATATAAATTCCGAGCGTTGTTTTAGACATTCTTCAAATTCTAGTTCTTGCTTAATTATCTTCATTTCAAGCACCATCCTTTCATTGTAATTTTAGGATGATTTTTTGCAAAAGAAAGAAATCAACCATTTTACTGATTGATTTTCATATCATCTGTTCTAAAAAGTTCGAACAGATACGTCATTGGTGCAGATGGCCGGAATACGACAAGCCGCGTCAGAAAAATAATCCGCAGGATTATTTTTACCTACGCTTCGGCTGGCTCCAGACCAGCACGAAGCTTGGCAACTTCCTTTTCGATTCCGAACGTTTATATAAAATAAAAAAGATTATCTAATGATAATCTTTTTCTTGGTGCAGATGGCCGGAATCGAACCGGCACGGTGTTTAACCACCGCAGGATTTTAAGTCCTGTGCGTCTGCCAGTTCCGCCACATCTGCATGTGTTATAATCTGGCAATGTCTTACGACAATGACTATTATAATATCTTTATTATAATTTGTCAATAGAAAAAACGAAAAAAAATAACTTTTTTACATATTGTCCATTCAAAATTCTATTGCACTTGACATAAATATGTAACTATAGTATAATTTAATTGTCACTTTAAAAATGAATTTAGAAGGGATGTGAGCTCATAATGATAAATATCTTTGTGGCTACAGAAAACATAATGAAAACACAAGCAGTGAAAGAAACATTTAAGGAATATTTTGATGAAGAAACTAATGTTGAAATGGTTAGCGCTTCATCAGAAGTTCCAAGACAACCCATTAATGAGGCAACTATAATAGGTGCCCAAAACCGGATAAAGAACTTAAAGAGCTTATTAGAAGAGAGAAAACAACAGTATGATTTTTTAGTTGCTGTTGAAGGTGGTATAGTTCAATTAAGCCAAAACTGGTATAACATACAATTTGTTTTAATTGAAAATAACCATGGAAAAAGATCCAGTGGTATAAGCCAAGCATTTGAAATTCCAACAAAATATATAGACAAGGCAAAGGCGACTAGCATAAATGTTGTATTTGCTAATATATTTGGTAAGGAAAAAGATGGCTTAGAAATTATAACACATGGATTAACAGAAAGGACAGAAAGCATAAGGCAAGGTGTTAGAATGGCTCTTGCGGGTCTTTTGAACGGAGAAAAATGGTGAATGTATTAATAATTATCCACTAAGTTTTATGTAGTGGATAATTATTTTTATATAATAGGAAAGTGATACTTTCCTATTATATAAAAAGCTACAACCGCTAGCCCTTTGAGATTTTCTACTTGAAGTCAAAAATTTAAATCTGGTGAGAACAAATAAAAAGGAGGAAATAATATTTTATCTTTAATAATAAAATTAATGTATCCACAAGTATGTAGCATATGTGGAAAACTAAATACCAAATCATTATGTAATAAATGTAATAATAAGTTAAAAGAAGAATACTCATTTGAAATAGATGATTACCAAAACGACACAAGCAAATATTTTGAAAAACATTATTACTTTTTTAAATATAAAGATTTAATAAGAGAACAAATATTAAATCTTAAATTCAAAGAAAAACCATATTATTGCCAAACAATTACATATTTTTTAAAAAATATGCAAAAAAGTTTTGAAAAATTAAAAATATATGATATAATAATGATAGTACCGATAAGTAATGAAAGAAAAAAAGAAAGAGGATATAATCAAAGTGAATTAATTGCTAGACAAATAGCATTATTACTCGATGTACCTGTAATAGATAACATATTATATAAATGCAAGAACACAGTACCACAAAGTACATTAAATAAGGCACAGCGAGAAGAGAATGCAAAAGATTCATACAAAGCAAAAAATTGCTATAAAATAAAAGATAAAAAAATTCTCTTATTTGATGATATATATACAACTGGAAGTACAGTAAATGAATGTGCAAAGGCACTAGTAAAAAATGGAGTAAATAGAAAACAAATAGGAATATTAACATTAGCAAAAGATTAATATCATAAAGAAAAATGAAAGGAGTGATAATTATGTCAGGAAATTCAACAACATCTGTAATAATAGTATTATTAGTAGTTGTAGTACTTACAGCAGGAATGATAATTACTTTAGAAACAAGGGTGGATAATGTCTCACAACAAGAGGCGCAAAAGATGGTAGAGGATTTTGTAGCAGAGGTAGCAAATACAGGTACATTAACTAAAAGTCAGTATCAAACTTTTCAAAGCCAATTAAATGCAAAGACGGGAAAAAATTGTGATATTGAACTTGAGGCACAAATTTTAGATGAGAACCCAGGAAAGAAAACTGCACAAGCAAATTATACTAAAATAGGTGAAAATGTTTATGTTGTATATACAGATACACAAATATTGCCACAAATAGGAGTTGCAGTTGGAAATGCAACTGTAAATACTGGTAGTGATACATATACATTTAAACCAGGTGACATATTTTCATGTACAGTAACAAGTGAAGATAGTACTGCACAGAATTTAAAAGGTTCAGTATTAAACTATTCTAATGCAGGAGAACAAACATTGTCTGCTAGTAGTTCAGCAATGTGTACAGTACAAGGACAAAATAATTAAAAATAAAAAAAGATCCCTATAATTAAGGAAACCTAATTATAGGGATTTTTTATTTTTATCTATATAGGTTTACAATAGATATGTCACACTAAAGAATAAAAAAAGGAAATACCAATATGATATAATGTTTTTACCACAAAACTAATATCGAAAGAAGGTATTTCCTATGAATAGTATAACACAAGATATAATATTTAAGCAATCAGTTGTAGAATATTCATTAAAACACGGAGTGACAGAAGCAGCGAAAAGATATAAACAGCATAGAAAAACAATATATAGATGGAGAGAAAAATATGATGGAAGTAGAAAATCATTAGTGAATAAATCAAGAAGACCACATTCACACCCAAATCAACATACACAGGAAGAAATAAAAATGATAAAGAAATATAAAGCTCAAAACCCAGACGCAGGGTTAGTGGTATTGTGGATAAAATTGATAAGAAACGGATATACAAGGCAAATAACGAGTTTGTATAGGGTGATGCAAAGACTAGGAATATATAAAAAAGCACCAAGTAAAAAGAAAAAATATGAACCAAAACCATATCAGAAAATGAGTCATCCAGGAGAAAGAATACAAATAGATGTAAAATATGTGCCACAGAAATGTATGTCAAATGAATTGAAAGAGCTAGAAGAGAAATATTATCAATATACAGCAATAGATGAGTATACAAGGCAGAGAGTATTATGGGCTAGCAAAGAACATAGTACCTATGCATCAACACAATTTTTAGAAATAATAATAAAGAAATTCAAATATAAAATAGAATGTATACAAACAGACAATGGATTTGAATTTACAAATAGACTAAATTCGAGAAAAGCAAAAGAGAAGACAATGTTTGAAAAGAGAATGGAAGAAATGGGAATAGAGCATAAACTAATAAAACCAAGGACACCAAGGCATAACGGAAAAGTAGAAAGAAGTCATAGAAAGGATCAAGAAAGATTTTATTACAAGAGAATATTTGTAAGTTTTGAAGATTTTAAAGAAAAATTAAGGCATTGGTCAAGAGAGTATAATAACTTTCCAATGAAACCATTAGGATGGAAAAGTCCAAATGAGAAATATGAGGAATTTCAAGCATTGTAGAGCCAACATATCATATTTGGTATACGAAACACTAGATTCATCAATAAAGTGTGACATATGTTTGACAAACCTACATTATAGGGATTTTTTATTTTTATCTATTGCTTGACAATTAAATAAGAATATGAAAAAATATAAAAAGAAAGGATGAATGATAATAATGGAAAAAATAAGAGGATTTGAAATAGCAAAAGGATATGAAGACAAGAACATAAACTTGCCAGAAAGAAAAACAAAAGCATCAGCTGCATATGACATAGAGGCTGCTGAAGATACAATTATTCCTGCATTCAAACCAGGAATGAAACCAACATTAATAAAAACAGGATTAAAAGCATATATGCAAGAAGATGAAGTATTGTTAATTGTTCCAAGAAGTTCAGGACCTAAAAAGCAAGGAATATTATTTCCACACAGCACAGGAGTAATAGATGCTGATTATTATGAAAATATTGACAATGATGGGCACATATTTATTCAATGTATAAATATAAAAGATACTGATGTTACAATAAAAAAAGGAGAAGCAATAGCACAAGCAATGTTTCAAAAATTTCTTATTGTAGATAATGATAAAGCAGAAGGAATCAGAATAGGAGGTTTCGGATCAACTAACAAATAAATACATAATTTTATAATAGGAAAAAATTAAAAAAAATGGTAAAAACTTTGACTTTTGCCATTTTTTGTGCTATAATAGAAATGGTTGAGAAAATAAAGTGAAACATGATTGAAGACCAAAATATAAGGACTTGGAAGGAGTGACTTACATGTATAATGTAGGAGACAAAGTAGTATACCCAATGCATGGAGCTGGGGTAATAGATGCAATAGAAGAGAAAGAAATATTAGGTGAAAAGCAATCATATTATATATTAAAAATGCCTGGAGAAGTAAAAGTAATGGTTCCAATATTAACAGCAGAAGAACATGGCATTAGAAATGTAATTGATAAAGCAGAAGCAGAAAAAGTAATTAATGTGCTAGAACAAGACGAAACAGAGATGGAAAAAAACTGGAATAAACGTTACAGAGAAAATATGGACAAAATGAAAAGTGGAAATATATATGAAATTGCAGATGTTGTAAGGAACTTAAGTTTCAAGCAAAAAGAAAAAGGTTTATCAACAGGTGAAAAGAAAATGTTATATAATGCTAAACAAATATTGGTAAGTGAACTTGTATTAGCAGAACATGCAACACAAGATGAAGTTGAAGAATTGGTAGACAGTAAAATTAATACATCATTTGCAATGTTTAAAACAGACACAGATATTGAAGTTAATACAGGAAGCATTGTAAATAAATTTATACCATTTGATGATGGAAATAATGCATCACAAAATGCATAAAAAATCGAATAAGAAAAGAACTATAATTAAAATGTAAAATTATAGTTCTTTTTTTTAATTAAATATAAAAAATTCTATTGTAAATTAAAAACAAGTATGATAATATTGTATCAAAATGAGGTGAATTGAATGATATATACAATAACATTTAATCCAGCATTAGATTACATATCACAAGTAGATAATTTTGCGATTGGAAAAATAAATAGAACAAAAACAGAAGAAATACTTCCAGGTGGAAAAGGACTAAACGTATCAACAGTTCTAAGAAATCTTGGAATAGAAAGTACGGCTTTGGGATTTATTGCAGGATTTACTGGAGAAGAATTAAAAAGAAATATTGAACAAAGAGGAATAAAAACAGATTTTATAAAAGTAGAAAAAGGAATAACTAGAATAAATGTAAAAATCAGTTCAAAAGAAGAAACAGCATTAAATGGTAATGGACCATATATAACTGAAAAAGATATTGAAGAACTACTAAAGAAGATAGATAACATAAAAAGTGAAGACAAAGTTATATTAGCAGGAAACGTACCTAAATGTATAAATAATAATATATATGAAATAATATGTAAAAAGTTAGAAAATAATAAAGTAACATTTATAGTTGATGCAACAAAAGAATTATTAATGAATGTTTTAAAATATAGACCATTTTTAATAAAACCTAATAAAGAAGAACTAGAAGAAACATTTAATGAAAAGATAGAAAACAAAGAAGATATTGTAATACATGCTAAAAAACTTCAAGATATGGGAGCACAAAATGTTTTAATATCATTGGGAGGAGAAGGAGCCATATTAGTAACAACAGAAAATAAAGAATATTTTTTAAATGCTCCAAAAGGAAAAGTACTAAATACGGTTGGGGCAGGAGACTCCATGGTAGCAGGATTTATAGCAGGATATGAGAAAAATGGGGACTTTGAACAAGCTTTTAAAATGGGGATAGCTACAGGAAGTGCAAGTGCATTTTCAATGAATTTAGCTACAGCAGAAGAAGTAGCTAACCTATTAAAAGAAATAAATTAAGTTCTATATTAGAACAATACAAAAGAAAGGATGATAAAAAAATGAAAATCACAGATTTACTAAGCACGAGTTCCATAAAAATAAATGGTACCGCGAATAGCAAAGAAGAACTTATCAGTAAAATGGTAGACTTAATGGCTAATAATGGAAACATTGTTAACAAAGAAGAATACAAAAGAGTAGTATTAGAAAGAGAAAAAGAAGGAACAACTGGAATTGGTGAAGGAATAGCAATTCCACATGGAAAAACAGATGCTGTTTCAAAACCAGGATTAGCAGCAATGGTAGTTCCTAATGGAGTTAACTTTGACTCATTAGACGGACAACCAGCAAAATTAATATTTTTAATTGCAGCACCAAATACAAAAGATAATGTGCACTTAGATGTACTAAGTAGATTATCAACATTGTTGATGGACACAAGATTTAGAGAAGAATTATTAAATGCAGAAACAGCAGCAGAATTTATGCTATGTATAGACAGAGCGGAAAGAATGAAATTGAATGAGACAAAAAAAGAAAATGACGGATATGAAATACTTGCAATAACAGCATGTCCAACAGGAATTGCACACACTTATATGGCAGCAGAAGCATTAGAAAAAATGGGAAAACAATTAGGACATAAAGTAAAAGTAGAAACACATGGTTCTTCAGGAGTAAAGAACAAATTTACTAAAGAAGAAATAAAAAATGCTAAAGCTGTAATAATAGCGGCAGATACAAAAATAGATTTATCAAGATTTGACGGAAAAAAATTAGTAAAAGCAAAAGTTGCTGATGGAATAAACAAACCACAGGAATTAATAGAACATGTTTTATCTTCAGATGCAAAAGTATATCATACAAAAAATAAGAATAACCAAGATGATGATAATGAAAAAGAAGGAATTGGAACACAAATATATAAACACTTAATGAATGGTGTAACACATATGTTACCATTTGTAGTAGGTGGAGGAATTTTAATAGCATTAGCGTTTTTATTTGATGATTATAGTATAGATCCATCAAATTTTGGTATGAATACACCACTAGCAGCATTCTTTAAAACAGTAGGAGGAGCAGCGTTCAATGTAATGCTATATATCTTAGCTGGATATATTGCAATGAGTATAGCTGATAGACCAGGATTAGCTGTAGGATTTGTTGGTGGAATACTGGCAGTACAAGGAACTACATTTGCATCATTAACAGATAGTACAGTAACACTTGTAAGTTCGGGATTTTTAGGAGCATTAATTGCAGGTTTTGCAGGTGGATATATAGTTTTAGGATTAAAGAAATTATGTAGTTATTTACCAGAAAGCATAGAAGGAATAAAAACAATTTTATTATATCCAGTATTTGGAATAGCACTAATAGGATTATTTATGCTTTTAATAAATCCATATGTAGGAGCAATTAATACAGGGATAAATAATTATTTATCATCAATGAGTACAGCAAATAAAATATTATTAGGTGCAATACTTGGTGGAATGATGGCGATTGACTTAGGAGGCCCTGTAAATAAAGCAGCATATACATTTGGAACAGGAATGTTAGCATCAGGACAATATGAAATAATGGCAGCAGTAATGGCTGGTGGAATGGTACCACCATTAGCAGTTGCATTACTTGCAACATTCTTCCCAAAGAAAATAGCAAAAAAAGACAAACAAGCAGCATATGTAAATTATATAATGGGATTATCATTTATATCAGAAGGAGCAATTCCATTTGCTTCAGCAGATCCATTAAGAACAATTCCAGCATTTGTTGCAGGTTCAGCAGTAACAGGTGCGTTATCAATGGCATTTAATTGTACATTAATGGCACCTCATGGAGGAATATTCGTAATAGCAACAGTTGGACATCCTATTTGGTATTTAGTATCAATAATTATAGGATCATTAGTATCAATGGGAGTAATGGCAATGTTAAAAAGCAATTTGCCAGAATATGAAAAAACAAAATAAGCAATAGAAAGGGTGAGCAAAATGATAAAAGAAAAAGTAATATTACAAAACGAAACAGGATTACATGCAAGACCAGCAGGAGAACTAGCAAAACTAGCAGCTACATTTAAATGTAATATAAATCTAAATGCAAATGGAAAAACAGCAAGTGCAAAATCAATTTTAGGAATAATGTCTTTAGGAATAAAAGCAAAAACTGAAATTGAAATTGAATGTGATGGAGAAGATGAACAAACAGCAATGTCAGAAATCCTAAAAGGATTTGAAAATAAATTCGGAGAGTAATTTTCTATATAGAATATAGGAGGGAACAGATGATAAATGGAAAAGGTGTATCCATAGGAGTAGGCTTTGGAAATACGGTGATATTAAAAAATGAAGAAAGAAAAATTGAAAAGAAAACAGTTGAAAATTCAAATGCTGAAATGGATAGATTGAAAAAAGCAATAGAAGAAGTAACAAAAGAAACAGAAGAAATAGTAAATAAAGCTACTGGAACTGAAAAAGAAATAATGTCAGCATATTTAATGATATTGCAAGATCCTGCATTAATTCAAGAAACCGAAAATGGAATAAAAGACTTAAAATATAGTGCAGAATATGCAGTAGAAGTAGGTTTTAATAGTGTGATACAAATATTTGAAAATATGGATGATGAATATATGTCTGGAAGATCTAGAGATATTGCAGATATAAAAGATCGAATACTTGCAAAATTATTAAATAAAGAAACTGTTAATATTAGTAAGCTAAATCCTAATACTATAATTGTGGCAACAGAATTAACAACATCAGATACTGCTAAATTAGATTTTGAAAATGTGTCTGGAATAATAACAGAATTAGGAGGAACAAATTCACATACTTCAATAATGGCAAGAACAAGAGCTATTCCTGCAATAACAAAGGTAGAAGATGCAACTAAAATATTCAGAAATGGAGATTATGTTGGGATAAATGGTGAAACAGGAGAAATATATTTAAATCCATCAAAAGAAGAAAAAGAAAAATTAGAAAAACTAGAAGAAAAAATAACAAAAGAAAAAGAAGAACTAGAAAAATATAAAGATAAAGTAACAAAGACTAGTGATGGATATGTAGTAGAATTGGTTGCCAATATAGGAACACCATCAGATGTAGAAATAATACTAAAAAATACAGCTGAAGGAGTGGGGCTACTTAGAAGTGAATTTTTATATATGGATAGTGAAAACATGCCAACAGAAGAAGAACAGTTTAACGCGTATAAAGAAGTGGCAGAAAAAATGGAAGATAGACCAGTAATAATAAGAACATTAGATGTAGGTGGAGATAAAGAATTAAAATATCTACATTTAGATAAAGAGGCTAATCCATTTTTAGGATATAGGGCAATTCGACTTTGTTTGGATAATATAACACTATTTAAAACTCAATTAAGAGCAATATTAAGAGCTAGTGTATATGGAAATTTATCAATAATGTTTCCAATGATATCTTCCATAGAGGAATTAAGAGATGCTAAAAAAGTATTAGAAGAATGTAAAAGAGAATTAGACAGTAAAAAAATAGCTTATAAGAGAAATATTAAAGTTGGTATAATGATAGAAATACCATCAGCAGCATTGATTTCTTATGGGTTAGCAAAAGAATGCGACTTTTTTAGTATTGGAACAAATGATTTAATTCAATATACAGTTGCAGCTGAAAGAGGAAATGAAAAGATATCTAAACTATATACAAAGTTTCATCCAGCAGTAATAAAATTAATTAAACAAGCAATTGATGGGGCACATGATGCAGGAATATTCTGTGGGATGTGTGGAGAAGCGGCTGGAGATGAACTATATATTCCATTACTAATAGGATTAGGGCTAGATGAGTTCTCAATGAATTCTAATAGTATTTTAAAAGCTAGAAAAAGGATTAGCGAATTAGAAAAATATGATTGCAAAGAACTTGCAGATGAAGTTTTAAGGATGTCTTCTGCAGGAGATGTTGAAGAAAGATTAAAAGAATTTGCAAGAAAAGAAACTCTTTAAAAAATAGGTGAAAAAAATGAAGGATATAAAAGTACTAATAAATGAAGAACAAATAAACAAAAGATTAGAAGAACTTGCTCATCAAATAATGAGAGACTATGAAGGAAAAGACTTAATGTTTTTATGCATTTTGAAAGGAAGTATATTTTTTACAGTAGAACTTGCAAAAAGAATAAAAAACAATATACAATTTGAATTTGTAGAAGTATCAAGTTATGAAAATAATGAAAGTACTGGAAAAGTAAAACTTAACAAAGATATTACTCAATCAATTGAAGGAAAAGAAGTTATCGTTATTGAAGATATTGTAGACACAGGAAGAACACTTTCATTTTTGAAAGATTTCTTAATAGAGAAAAAACCAGCATCTTTAAAGATTTGTTCTTTGCTCGATAAGCCTTCAAGAAGGATTGCAAATGTGCAAGCAGACTATATTGGATTTACAATAGAAGATAAGTTTGTTGTTGGATATGGACTTGATGACGAACAAAATCATAGAAACTTAAATTTTGTAGGTTATATAGAAGAATAAATAATACCTTTTTTGGAAATAATATAAATAACGTTATTTCCAAAGGAGGTTTTTTATTTGATTAATAAGGTAGAAATCTGTGGGGTTAATACATCACAACTACCGGTACTAACAAATAAAGAAAAAGACGAACTATTTATAAAAATAAAACAAGGAGATGAAGAAGCAAGAGCTACATTTATAAGAGGTAATTTGAGATTAGTATTAAGTGTAATACAGAGATTTTATGGCAGAGGAGAAAATGCAGATGATTTATTTCAAATAGGGTGTATAGGATTAATAAAATCAATAGATAATTTTGACTTATCACAAAATGTTCAGTTTAGTACTTATGCTGTACCAATGATAATTGGAGAAGTGAGAAGATATTTAAGAGATAATAATACTATAAGAGTAAGTAGGTCTGTCAGGGATTTAGCATATAAGGCAATACAATTTAAAGATCGATTTAATAAAGAAAAAGGAAGAGAACCTACAATAGAAGAAATAGCTAAAGAACTTGGAGTAGAAAGAGAAGAAATAGCATTTAGTTTTGATGCCATTCAAGATCCAGTGTCATTACAAGAACCTATATATAATGATGGATCTGAAAGCATTTATATAATGGACCAAGTTAAAGATGCCAAAAATAGTGATGAAAACTGGGCGGATAATATGACAATTTCAGAAGCTCTTAGAAGACTTAATGATAAAGAAAAGAAAATAATTACAAAAAGATATTTTGAGGGACGTACACAAACAGAAGTTGCAGAAGAAATCGGAATTTCTCAAGCACAAGTTTCTAGACTAGAAAAGAATGCATTAGAAAACATTAAAAGATATTACAGATAATTATAACCGGTATGTATTATGCCGGTTTGTTTTTTAACACTTTAAGAAAAAAATCATACAATATATAGGAAAAATACTTTGCCAAAAGGAGATGGTATCTGTGGAAGATAAAGGATTAGATTTTAAACATAAGGAAGTTATAAATATAGTGGATGGAAAAAGATTGGGATTTGTACAAGATGTTTGCGCAGATTTAAAATCGGGTAAGATAACTTCTATAATTGTGCCTGGAAGTAACAATCGTTTGATGAGCTTATTTTCTAATAGTAATGATATTGTAATACCATGGGAAAATATAAAATGCATAAGTGATGATTTGATATTAGTGGAAATTTAAAAAAATTATAAAAAAAGGTATTGACTTATTTATAGAAAGATGTTAATATAATTGAGCACTAAGCGAAAAAAACAATTTTAAAAAAAGTTAAATATTTTAAGAAAAAATTCAAAAAAAGTATTGACATTTTTCGACAACGGTGTTAAGATAATAAATGTACCGAACAACAGACAAAAATATTAAAAAATAATACACAAGAAATTAGTAAAAAGTAATAACAAAACAATAGTAAAAACACCAACTACTAGTTTTTTATTTTGCCTCAAAAACGAGACAAAAAATATTTTAAAAATATTTTTAAAAAAGTATTGACAATAAAGAAAAGGTATGCTAAAATAAGTTTCGTTCACACCAAGTGAGCAAACAAAAAAGTACATTGAAAAGTAAACAATAGAATCCTTTAGAGAATAAACCAAACGGTGATTTTCTAGAAATAGAAAAGTACCAAAAAGTAAATCAAAAAAGATTAAAAAATTAAAGAAGTTTAAACGAGTCAAAAAACTCAAAAATATTTTTTATAGAGAGTTTGATCCTGGCTCAGGATAAACGCTGGCGGCGCACATAAGACATGCAAGTCGAACGGACTTAACCATTAGTTTACTATTGGAGCGGTTAGTGGCGGACTGGTGAGTAACACGTAAGCAACCTGCCTATCAGAGGGGAACAACAGTTAGAAATGACTGCTAATACCGCATATGCCTAAGTACCACATGGTACAATAGGGAAAGGAGCAATCCGCTGATAGATGGGCTTGCGTCTGATTAGCTAGTTGGTGGGGTAAAGGCCTACCAAGGCGACGATCAGTAGCCGGACTGAGAGGTTGAACGGCCACATTGGGACTGAGATACGGCCCAGACTCCTACGGGAGGCAGCAGTCGGGAATATTGCGCAATGGAGGAAACTCTGACGCAGTGACGCCGCGTGCAGGAAGAAGGTTTTCGGATTGTAAACTGCTTTAGACAGGGAAGAAACAAGACAGTACCTGTAGAATAAGCTCCGGCTAACTACGTGCCAGCAGCCGCGGTAATACGTAGGGAGCGAGCGTTATCCGGATTTATTGGGTGTAAAGGGTGCGTAGACGGGAAGATAAGTTAGTTGTGAAATCCCTCGGCTTAACTGAGGAACTGCAACTAAAACTGTTTTTCTTGAGTACTGGAGAGGAAAGTGGAATTCCTAGTGTAGCGGTGAAATGCGTAGATATTAGGAGGAACACCAGTGGCGAAGGCGACTTTCTGGACAGAAACTGACGTTGAGGCACGAAAGTGTGGGGAGCAAACAGGATTAGATACCCTGGTAGTCCACACCGTAAACGATGGATACTAGGTGTAGGGAATAATAAATTCTCTGTGCCGCCGCTAACGCAATAAGTATCCCACCTGGGGAGTACGGCCGCAAGGTTGAAACTCAAAGGAATTGACGGGGGCCCGCACAAGCAGTGGAGTATGTGGTTTAATTCGACGCAACGCGAAGAACCTTACCAGGGCTTGACATATACAGGAATAACTAAGAGATTAGTTAGCTCTTCGGAGTCTGTATACAGGTGGTGCATGGTTGTCGTCAGCTCGTGTCGTGAGATGTTGGGTTAAGTCCCGCAACGAGCGCAACCCCTGTTTCCAGTTGCCAGCACATAATGGTGGGGACTCTGGAGAGACTGCCGGTGATAAATCGGAGGAAGGTGGGGACGACGTCAAATCATCATGCCCTTTATGTCCTGGGCTACACACGTACTACAATGGCTATAACAAAGAGAAGCGAAGCCGCGAGGTGGAGCAAAACTCAAAAAAGTAGTCTCAGTTCGGATTGCAGGCTGAAATTCGCCTGCATGAAGCCGGAATTGCTAGTAATGGCAGGTCAGCATACTGCCGTGAATACGTTCCCGGGCCTTGTACACACCGCCCGTCACACCATGAGAGTTGGGAATACCCGAAGCCTGTGAGCTAACTGTAAAGAGGCAGCAGTCGAAGGTAGAATCAATGATTGGGGTGAAGTCGTAACAAGGTAGCCGTATCGGAAGGTGCGGCTGGATCACCTCCTTTCTAAGGAGAAAGAAAAGGATTTAAAGGATCTATTGTTTATTTTTCAATGTACTTTAATTAGTACATTTGAAATAGAGTAGGCTCATACAAATGAAACACATTTGACAAGACTCTAAAATATGGGCTCATAGCTCAGATGGTTAGAGCGCATGCCTGATAAGCATGAGGTCGATGGTTCGATTCCATTTGAGCCCACCAAAGCTGTTATTAAAACAGCACAAAACAATAATAAAAATTGTTGTTGGAAATTATAAACAAGTAATGTAAGGAAAACAAGGAAGAATTTTTGAGATAATACTTGTATATATCGAAAAAATTATGACGAAGTTTGACACAGTAATACGAAGTTTATAATTACAAAGAAAGCACATTGAAAAATATATAGATGAAATAAGGTAAACTAGACAACTAGTTGAAAAAATTAGGATTTAATTTTAGAAAACGATAAGTTAAGCTACTAAGAGCGTAGGGAGAATGCCTAGGTACCAATAGCCGAAGAAAGACGTGATAAGCTGCGAAAAGCCACGGGGAGGAGCAAATATCCATTATATCCGTGGATTTCTGAATGAGGAAACTCAACTGACAGGAACAGGTCAGTTATCTATACATGAGTAAAGTAGTGTATAGAGGGGAACGTGGGGAACTGAAACATCTAAGTACCCACAGGAAAATAAAGAAAACTCGATTCCTAAAGTAGTGGCGAGCGAAATAGGAAGAGCCCAAACCGGAAGAAGAAATTCATCCGGGGTTCGGACTACATAATTGATTCAATGAGGTTAATAGAATTGTTTGGGAAAGCAAACCAGAGACGGTGAAAGTCCAGTATATGAAAACTAAATTGACAAGGTAGTATCCAGAGTAGTGCGAGACACGTGAAATCTCGTATGAAAGAGCGGGGACCACCCCGTAAGGCTAAATACTAATTGGTAACCGATAGTGAAGAAGTACCGTGAGGGAAAGTTGAAAAGAACCCCGGGAGGGGAGTGAAATAGAACCTGAAACCCTATGTTTACAAGCAGACAAAGCACGTTAAGGTGCGATGTCGTACTTTTTGTAGAACGGTCCGGCGAGTTATTTTATATGGCAAGGTTAAGTACTGAAGGTACGAAGCCGAAGAGAAATCGAGTCTGAAGAGGGCGAAAAAGTCATATGAAATAGACCCGAAACCGAGTGACCTATCCATGTCCAGGTTGAAGCTTGAGTAAAATCAAGTGGAGGACCGAACCGATAAGCGTTAAAAAGCTTCCGGATGAGGTGTGGATAGCGGAGAAATTCCAATCGAACTCGGAGATAGCTGGTTCTCCTCGAAATAGTTTTAGGACTAGCCTTGTTTTAATAGCACGTGGGGGTAGAGCACTGAATGAGGTAGGGGCCAACAAGGTTACTGAACTCTATCAAACTACGAATACCATGTGTGGAAGAACAGGAGTCAGACTGCGGGAGCTAAGTTCCGTGGTCAAAAGGGAAAGAGCCCAGATCGTCAATTAAGGTCCCAAAGATATAGTTAAGTGGAAAACGATGTGATTTTGCGTAAACAACCAGGATGTTGGCTTAGAAGCAGCCATTCATTCAAAGAGTGCGTAATAGCTCACTGGTCGAGTGAAGTTGCGCGGAAAATTACCGGGGCTAAACTATACACCGAAATTGCGGATTTGTACGTAAGTACAAGTGGTAGAGGAGCATTCTATAGTAGGACGAAGCATAATCGAAAGGATATGTGGACGAGATAGAAGAGAGAATGCCGGAATAAGTAGCGAAAGCATGGTGAGAATCCATGCCATCGAAAGTCTAAGGTTTCCTGGGGAAGGTTCGTCCGCCCAGGGTAAGTCGGGACCTAAGGAGAGGCCGAAAAGCGTATCCGATGGACAGCAGGTAGAAATTCCTGCACTGCGAAATACTTAAAAGATGCAGATGACACAAGAGTGGAAGATAAGCGAGGAAGAGGAAAAACTCGTATCGAAAGATATAGTGAAACAATAGTAACGAATTATCAAGAAGCTAATGGCGAGAAAAGTCTGTAGATATTGTATTTAGTACCCGTACCGCAAACCGACACAGGTAGATGAGGAGAGGATCCTAAGATGAGCGAGAGAAGCATTGTTAAGGAACTCGGCAAACTGACCCCGTAACTTCGGAATAAGGGGTGCTGGTGTAAAAGCCAGTCGCAGAGAATAGTCCCAAGCAACTGTTTAACAAAAACACAGGTTTCTGCTAAATCGAAAGATGAAGTATAGGAGCTGACACCTGCCCAGTGCTGGAAGGTTAAGGGAAAGGGTTAGGAGAAATCCGAAGCCTAGAACTAAAGCCCCAGTGAACGGCGGCCGTAACTATAACGGTCCTAAGGTAGCGAAATTCCTTGTCAGGTAAGTTCTGACCCGCACGAAAGGTGTAATGATTTGGGAGCTGTCTCGACAATGTACTCGGCGAAATTGTAGTACTAGTGAAGATGCTAGTTACCTGCGACAAGACAGAAAGACCCCATGGAGCTTTACTGCAGCTTGATACTGGGTTTCGGTAATTTATGTACAGGATAGGTGGGATACTTAGAAGCAATTGCGCCAGCAATTGTGGAGTAGCCGTTGGGATACCACCCTTAAATTATTGGAATTCTAACTAGCCGTCATGAACTGGCGGGAGGACAATGTCAGGCGGGCAGTTTGACTGGGGCGGTCGCCTCCTAAAGAGTAACGGAGGCGCGCAAAGGTTTCCTCAGCGCGGACAGAAATCGCGCGAAAGAGTGCAAAGGCAGAAGGAAGCTTAACTGAGAGACAGACATGTCGACCAGATACGAAAGTAGGTCTTAGTGATCCGGTGGTAGTAAGTGGGAATGCCATCGCTCAACGGACAAAAGTTACCCTGGGGATAACAGGCTTATCTCCCCCAAGAGTTCACATCGACGGGGAGGTTTGGCACCTCGATGTCGGCTCATCACATCCTGGAGCGGAAGTACGTTCCAAGGGTTGGGCTGTTCGCCCATTAAAGTGGTACGCGAGCTGGGTTCAGAACGTCGTGAGACAGTTCGGTCCTTATCTGTCGCAGGCGGAGGATATTTGAAGGGAGTTGACCCTAGTACGAGAGGACCAGGTTGAAGGAACCGATGGTGCACCAGTTGTACTACCAAGTGCATAGCTGGATAGCTAAGTTCCGAAGGGATAAACGCTGAAAGCATCTAAGTGTGAAGCCCCCCCTAAGATAAGATATCCCATACCGTAAGGTAGTAAGATTCCATTAAGACTAAGTGGTTGATAGGTTGGAGGTGTAAGTATAGTGATATATTAAGCTGACCAATACTAATAAATCGAGGGCTTAACTATAATTTTAAAAAAGAATTCTAATATAATTTCATCTATGTATTTTTGAGTGTGCTTTTATTGAATGTAAATATAGTGTATAATTTAAAAAAAAATGTAAAAAATATTAATAAAGTATTGCAATTTAAAAAAAGGTATAGTATAATTACATTCGTATTAAGTAGATATTAATTTTCTAGTGACGATTACATGGAGGAAATACCTGTTCCCATCCCGAACACAGAAGTCAAGCTCCAATGTGCCGAAGATACTTGTGGGTTACCCTGCTGGGAAAATAGGTTGTTGCTAGTTTTATATATTCCTCTTTAGCTCAGTTGGTAGAGCGCTCGGCTGTTAACCGATAGGTCGTTGGTTCGAGTCCAACAAGAGGAGCCATAAGAAGTTCAGTGTAAACTGGACTTTTTATTTTGTTTAAATAAAAAAATCAATTTAAAAATTATTTTTTTATAAAACTTGATAATTATTTTTATTTGTGATATATAGTGAGAATAAAAAAATGGAAAGAGGTAATTATTAATGCTTAAAGATATATTAAAGGCAGAATATATAAAAATAAATGAGTCATGTAATGATTGGGAAGACGCAATTAATCATGCAGGAAATATATTATTAGAAAAAGGAATTGTAACACAAGAATATATTGATTGTGTAATTAAAAGTGTAAAATTATTTGGACCATATGTTGTTGTAGCTAAGGGAATAGCAATACCTCATTGCTTAGGAAGCATGGGAGTTAAGGAAAATGCAATTACATTAATAACTTTAAAAGAACCAGTAAACTTTGGAAATCCTAAAAATGATCCAGTATATTATGTCCTTTTATTTGCTAACACTGATTTTGATTCACATATAGAAGCTTTAAGTGCTGTTTCAGAATTACTTCAAAAGCCACAATTTTTTGAAATAATGAAAAATGCTAAAGAACCACAAGACATTATAAGATATATTAATGAGGAGGATCAAAAAAATGATTGATATAGAAAAACTAAAGAAATTGTCAAATCAAAATAGAAAAAGAATAATCAAAATGATATATGAAGGAAAAGCAGGACACCCAGGAGGATCTTTATCTGTAATAGATATGTTAACTGCTATATATGAAATGGATGTGAATTTTAATGAAAATCCACGTAGTAAAGTTGTATTATCAAAAGGCCATGCAGTTCCAGCACAATATGCAGTTTTATGTTCAAAAGGAATAATTAAAGAAGATGAGTTAGGAACATTTAGAACAATAAATTCAAGACTTCAAGGACATCCATATACTGGAACTATACCAGAAGTAGACGCTACAACAGGACTACTAGGTCAAGGCCTTTCAATTGCTGTAGGCATGGCAATTGCAAAAAGAAATAATAAGGATAACCACCATGTATATGCAATATTAGGCGACGGAGAAATGCAAGAAGGACAAATTTGGGAATCTTTATTGCAAGCAGCACACTATAAATTAAATAATTTAATTATAATTATAGACTATAATAAACTATCTTCTTTTGATGGTGTAAATGATTCAATGAATTTAGAACCATTAGCAGGCAAAATAAGAGCTTTTAATTATCATGTAATAGAATTAGATGGCAATGATATGAAACAGGTTGTAAATGGATTAAATGAAGCATATATGGTACAAGATAAGCCTGTTGTAATAATTTCTAACACAATCAAAGGTAAAGGAATATCTTTTATGGAGAATAATCCTAAATGGCATAGTGGAGCACTTTCAGATGAAGAATATAAAATTGCAATGCAAGATTTACAAGAGGAGGATATATAAATATGGAATACAAAGAAGTTTGTTTAAGAGATAAGATTGGAGAATTTTTATGTGAATTTGCTGAAAATGATAATAGAATTTATGTGATTGATAGTGATTTGGCAAAATCAACAAAGACGTTAATTTTTAAGGACAAATACCCAAATCGTTTTATACAGGCAGGAATTGCAGAAGCAAGTGCTGTCTCTATTGCAGAAGGACTTGCTGCAGAAGGACAAATTCCTTTCTATGTAAATTTTGCAACATTTGTAACAGGAACAGCGTGGACTCAAGTTAGACAATCAGCTTATGCAAATTCAAATGTCAAATTAATAGGTACATATGTTGGAATGGATAATGGGCCAGATGGAGCGTCACATCATGCTAATGAAGATATAGCACTTATGAGAATGATTCCAAATATAAAAATAGTAGTTCCTTCAAACATAAAAGAATTAAAACAAGCAATAAAAATTGCAATTCAATGTGATGGACCAGTATATATTAGAGCAACAAGAGATGTTGTACCAGATGTAGAATTAGAACAAGATGCAGAAACTGGAAAATCAATTATAGTAGAAGATAATGGAAATGATTTTGCTTTAATATATGAAGGAACAACAGCAAAATTGGCATATGAATCATTTGAAAAATTAAAAGAAAAAGGTTATAATGGAAAACTTGTAAATATATTTTCAATTAAGCCAATAGACATTAAATTAATTAATAATTTAGCATTAAATGTAAAAGGAATGGTAACACTAGAAAATCACTCAATTTTAGGTGGACTTGGAGGGGCAATTGCAGAAGTGATAGCTCAGAAATCAACACATGCTCCAATTTCATATGTAGGGGTAGAAGATGTATTTACAGAGTCTGGAAAAGCTATTGATGTAAAATCAAAATATGGATTGAATGTTGAAAACATAGTAAAAAAAGTAGAAGAAATTATAAAATAAAATTTAAAAGTTGTCAAAAAGTTTTTTTGACAACTTTATTTATAAAAATCTTGTTCTTGAAATCTAATATAATAAGGAGCTATGTCAGGTAATAAATCTTTAAAATAAACCATAGAACCATCAATTTGTTGAATTTTAAGATTAGGATAAGTTTTTAGCATAATTTTATCATTAAAAAAGATATTTGATATTTTGTTACTAAAATTATTTTTATTAATTTTAATATTAAGTTCAATAGCAGTGGTTTTATTTTTGACATTTAAATCATTATTAGCAATCATTCTAATTGTGAACAAATTAATTGCATAAGCTGAAATAATGCAATCTATAGCCATAAAAATACTAATTATAATTATAGTTGTTTTTAAAACCTTGAAGCTTAATTTTTTTAGAATAAAAGCTAATAAATTTCTAATACGAGGATGAATAACTCTCATTAAAAATATTGCTAATAATCCCCAAAAAATAGAATAGTAAAGACAAATTCTGCCATTTATATTAAGTGGCATATTCGAATAATCCCACCATTTTACATGTAATATTAATTCACCAATTAAGCTAACTAAGTATTCTGTAATTGAACCTATAAAAAATCCACCAATAAATAATGTTAATCTATTTTTCATAAAATATCTTAGAAAAATTATCATTATAATAGCACCAACACCATATATACTACAAAATGGGCCATATAAAAAACTTTGTCTGCTTTCTAAAACGCCATATCTTACTAATGCAAATAATGTTTCTATTAAATATCCTGCAATACTATAAAGTATAAAATATGCTAGTACCTCCCAACATTCTAGCTTTGGTGGTGCTATAAATTGTTTTTCTTCTTTCAACTTTTTTTCCATATATTATTCCTTTTCTATTTTCATATAAAATATTTTACATTATTTTAAAAAAAAATGCAAAAGAAATAAAAAAAATGTTTTAAAAGTTCAAAAAAGTGATATAATATTAGCGACAAAAAGAGAAAGGAAGTAGATTAATTATGAACACAAACAAAAAAGTAGTATTAGTAGGAACAGGATTTGTAGGAATGAGTATGGCATATGCTATGATGAACCAAGGAGGAGTAGATGAACTTGTACTAATAGATGTACTAAAAGACAAAGCTAAAGGTGAAGAAATGGATTTATCACATGGACTACCATATGCACCTCAAAAAATGGATATAAAAGCAGGAGATTATTCAGAATGTAAAGATGCTAATATCGTAGTAATCACAGCAGGATTACCACAAAAACCTGGACAATCAAGGCTAGAATTAGCAGTAGCAAACACAAAAATAGTAAAAGAAATAACAGAACAAGTAATGGCAAATGGATTTAATGGAGTATTTATAATTGCAAGTAATCCAGTAGATTTAATGTCATATGTTGTTGCACAAGTTTCAGGATTACCAAAATCAAGAGTAATAGGTTCTGGAACAGTATTAGACACAGCAAGATTAAGATATTTAATAGCAGAATATTTAGATGTTTCAAGTAAAAATGTACATGCATATATACTAGGTGAACATGGAGATTCATCATTAGTTCCATGGGAACATTGCTATGTTGGATGTAAAAGAATAATAGACATAATGGAAGACAATAATCATCCAATGAAAGATTTAAAGAAAATTCATGATGGAGTATGGAAAGCCGCATATGAAATTATTGAAAAGAAAAGAGCAACCTATTATGGTATTGGAATGGCTTTAAATAGATTAATAAAAGCTGTTTTAAATGATGAAAATGCAATACTTACAGTATCAACATATCAAAATGGAGAATATAATCAAAAAGGTATGTATATAGGAGTTCCAGCAATTATAAATAAAAATGGAGTAAAAGAAATTTTGGAATTAAAATTAAATGATGAAGATCAAGCAAAATTTGATCATAGTTGTAATATTATGAAAGAAAATATAAAAAATGAAATTGATCCAATATTAAATGCATAAATAAATTAAAGAAAGAGCTAGAAAGTTCTTTCTTTTTACTTGTTTTTTTTCAAAAAACGGTATATAATAAGCACATTAAAAGTAAGAGCGAGGAGGGTCATTATGAAAGTAAGTAAAGAAGAGATATTGCACATAGCAAATTTAGCTCAATTAGAGCTAGAAGAAAATGAGATTGAAAAATATATGTTACATTTACAAGACATATTAAATTTTGCCAATATAGTAAACAATGCACCTGTTGACAATCTAGACATAACAATAGGAGCAAATGAGGCAAAGAATGTATTTAGAAAAGACGAAGTAAAGAGATTTGAAGATGTAGATAGTTTATTAGAAAATGCTCCAACACAAGATCAGCATATGTTTAAACTACCAAAAGTTTTGAATTAACAAAAAAATGTACCGGCCTCAAATTTTAAAAAAATGTACCCGGTCCAAAATTTAAGGAGGAAGAACATGGATATTACAGAATTAACAGTACATGAGTTACAAGAAAAAATCAAAAACAAAGAATTAACAATAACAGAAATAACGAGAGCTTATGTAGATAGAATAAAAGAAAAAGAGCCAGAAGTACAAGCATTTATAACAGAGCTAACAGAAGAAGGTATAAAGCAAGCAGAAGAAATCCAAGCTAAAATAGATAGAGGAGAAAAAGTTGGAAAATTAGCTGGAATACCAATAGGAATAAAAGACATAATCTGCACAAAAGGTGTAAAAACAACATGTGCATCAAAAATGTTAGAAAACTTTGTTGCACCATATGATGCAACAGTAATGAACAAAATAAATGAAGAAGAAATGATAGATTTAGGAAAATTAAATATGGATGAATTTGCAATGGGAGGTTCAACAGAATATTCATATTTTAAGAAAACAAGAAATCCATGGGATTTATCAAGAGTGCCAGGAGGATCTTCAGGAGGATCTGCAGCAGCAGTTGCAGCAAATATGGTACCATGGGCATTAGGAACAGATACAGGTGGAAGTATCCGTCAACCAGCATCATTTTGTGGTGTTGTAGGTTTAAAACCAACATATGGATTAGTTTCAAGATATGGTGTAGTAGCATTTGCATCATCACTTGACCAAGTTGGAGTATTCACAAAAGATGTACAAGACTGTGCAGAATTACTAAATGTAATTGCAGGACATGACGAAATGGATACAACATCAGTAGATGTAGGAGAAAAAGATTATACAAAAGCATTACAAAAAGATGTTAAAGGATTGAAAATAGGAGTTCCAAAAGAATTCTATGGAGAAGGAATAAATCCAGAAGTTAAAGCATCATTAGAAAAAGCAATAGAAGAATATAAGAAAATGGGAGCAGAAGTAGAAGAATTTTCATTAGATATTGCAAATTATGCATTAGCAACATACTATATAATTGCATGTGCAGAAGCAAGCTCAAATTTAGGAAGATATGACGGAATAAGATACACATATAGATCACCAGAAGCAAAAACTTTAAAAGAAATTTATAAAAAATCTAGAAGTGAAGCATTTGGGGCAGAAGTAAAAAGAAGAATTATACTTGGAACTTATGTATTATCTTCAGGATATTATGATGCATATTATAAAAAAGCACAACAAGTACGTACACTTGTAATGAATGAATTTAATAAAGCATTTGAAAAATATGATATTATAGTAACACCAGTATCTCCAACAACAGCATTTAAATTAGGAGAAAGATCAACAAATCCTATGGAAATGTATTTAGCTGATATTTGTACAGTTTCTGTAAATATAGCAGGACTTCCAGGAATGTCAGTACCTTGTGGTGTAGATAGCCAAGGATTACCAATTGGTATGCAAATTATAGGAAACAAATTTAGTGAAGAAACAATAATTAAAGCGGCATATTCTTATGAGCAAGCAACAAACTTTAGAGCAGAACATAAACCAACATTTAAAGGAGGTGCACAATAATGGCAAGAGAGGATTATGAAGTAGTAATGGGATTAGAAGTCCACGCCGAACTATCAACAAATACAAAAATATTCTGTAGTTGTCCAACAAAATTCGGAGCAGAACCAAACACACAAGTATGCCCAATATGTATGGCAATGCCAGGAACATTACCAAAATTAAATGAAAAAGTGGTAGAATATGCAGTAAGAGCAGGACTAGCAACAAATTGTGAAATATCAAGAAACAGTAAAAATGATAGAAAAAATTATTTTTATCCAGATTTGCCAAAAGCATATCAAATATCACAATTTGACAAACCACTATGTGAACATGGATATATAGAAATAGAAACAAGTAAAGGAAAGAAAAAAATAGGAATAACACGTATTCACATAGAAGAAGATGCAGGAAAATTAAACCATGATGACTTTGGAGGAGGAGCATTAGTAGACTTAAATAGAGCAGGTGTACCTCTAATAGAAATAGTATCAGAACCAGATTTTCGTTCAATAGAAGAAGTAGATGCATATTTGAAAAAGTTAAAATCAATACTTGAATATATTGAAGTATCTGACTGTAAAATGCAAGAAGGTTCATTTAGAGCTGATGTTAACACATCAATTCGTCCAGTAGGTTCAGAAAAATTTGGAACACGTACAGAAATGAAAAATATGAACTCATTTAGAAGTATTACAAGAGCACTTGAATATGAGATAGATAGACAAGTTGATGTTATTGACAATGGTGGAGAAGTTGAGCAAGAAACATTAAGATGGGATGAAGTATCAGGAAAAACATTTTCAATGAGAGATAAAGAAGATGCACAAGATTATAGATATTTCCCAGAACCAGATTTAGTAGCAATAAAACTATCAGAAGAATATATAGAAAATATTAAAAATAGTTTGCCAGAAATGCCAGAAAGCAGAAAACAAAGATATTTAACAGAATATAAATTATCTGAAAAAGATGCAGGAATAATAACATCATCAAAATATTTGTCAGATTTATTTGAAAAAGCATCTGAGATTTGTGGAAACTATAAAGCAGTAAACAATTGGATAATATCAGATATTTCCAGAATTTTAAATGAAACCGAAATGGATCCAATTGAAATACCATTTGATGCTAAGCAACTAGCTAAGTTAGTAGAATTAATTGACAAAGGAACAATTAGTTCAAGTATAGGTAAAAAAGTATTAGTGGAATTGTTTGAAAATCCAAGAGATCCAGAAGATATTATTAAAGAAAAAGGATGGATTCAAATTTCTGATGAAGGTGCAATAAAAGAAATAGTATTAAAAATAATTGAAGCAAATCCACAATCAGTTGCAGATTACAAAGCAGGAAAAGAAAGAGCTTTAGGATTCTTAGTTGGACAAGCTATGAAAGAGACTAAAGGTAAAGCTAATCCACAAATGCTTAATAAAATGTTTGCTGAAGAGTTGAAAAAATAGTTTTCATATATGGTTTTAGCATTTTTATAATAAAAGTTGAGATTTATGTAGATAAGTGTTATAATATAGTATGAAATACAATTTAGGAGGACTTATATTATGAACAATGGAATGTCAAAAGGATGGGTAGAAGATGAGAATGCTAAATTGCTGTATCCTAATAAAATGATTGCCAGAATTGTATGGCGGAATGTTTTGACAGGAGAAAAGATTGTTAACAGATTTAACGAAGCTGGTGATTTAATCTATACCAATCGACGTTCTAGATAAGTTGTAAATGAGAGCCAAATGGCTCTCTTCTTTTTTTGCTCTAAATACTTGATTTTAAGCATAAAATGAAGTATAATTTATGGGAAACTTTAAGAGAGAAAGGATAGAACGAAATGAAAGCAATAGAAATAAGAAATAAATATTTAGAATTTTTTAAAAAACATGGACATGCAGTAATACCTTCAGCATCATTAATTCCAGAAAATGATCCATCAGTATTATTTACAACAGCAGGTATGCAACCATTAGAACCATATTTGCTAGGGGAAAAGCACCCTGCAGGAACAAGATTAACAGATTATCAAAAATGTGTTAGAACAAATGATATTGACGAAGTTGGAGATAATCGCCATCTAACATATTTTGAGATGCTTGGAAACTGGTCATTAGGGGATTATTTTAGAGAAGAATCAATTCAAATGAGTTATGAATTCTTAACAAAAGAATTAGGAATACCAGCAGAAAAAATATCTGTAACATGCTTTGAAGGAGACAAAGATTGTTCTAGAGATACATTAACAGCAGAATGTTGGAAAAAAGCAGGAATTCCAGAAGAAAGAATATATTATTTTGGAAAAGATGATAACTGGTGGATAGCAGGGGAAACAGGACCATGTGGACCAGATACAGAAATGTTTTATGATACTGGAAAACCAAAGTGTTCACCAGAATGTAATCCATCATGTGGATGTGGAAAATATGTTGAAATTTGGAATAATGTATTCATGGAATTTTATAAAGATGAAAATGGAGAATACTCAAAACTAAAACAACATAATGTAGATACAGGATTGGGATTAGAAAGAATGGCAATGTTATTACAAGGAAAAGAAACACCATTTGAAACTGAATTATTTGCACCAATAATGGATAAACTAGTAGATTTACAAAAAGTAGATAATATTGCAAGTAGAAGAATTGTTGCAGAACATTTACGTTCAAGTATGATGATAATATGTGATGGTGGAAGACCAAGTAATGTAGATAGAGGATATGTATTAAGAAGACTAATACGTAGAATGGTTAGACATATGAATAAATTACAAATATCATTAGATGAATTAGTAACATTAATAGACTTGAATGTGGAAAACTTAAAAGAAATGTATCCTGCACTTGAAACAAATAAAGAAACAATAAAAACAGTAATAATAGAAGAAAAAGATAAGTTTGTAAAAACACTTGTAAAAGGTGAAAAAGAATTTTCAAAAGAAATAGACACTGTAAAACAACAAAATAAAAATATTGTACCAGGAAAAATAGTATTTAGGCTATATGATACATATGGATTTCCACCAGAAGTTACTGAAGAATTAGCTGCCGAGAATGGAATGAAAATTGATAAAGAGGGATTTACAAAACTATTTAAAGAACATCAAGAAAAATCAAGAGCTGGAGCAGAGCAAAAATTCAAAGGAGGATTAGCATCAACAGGAGAGATGGAAACAAAATATCATACAGCAACACATTTATTAAATGCAGCATTGAAACAAGTACTAGGCTCACATGTTCATCAAAGAGGTAGTAATATAACAGCAGAAAGAATGAGATTTGACTTTTCACATCCTGCTAAAATGACAGACGAAGAGAAAAAAGCAACAGAGGATTTAGTAAATGAATGGATAAAAGAAGCAATTCCAGTAGAACACTTAGAAATGAAAAAAGATGAAGCAATAAGACTTGGAGCAGAAGCAATGTTTATTGAAAAATATGGAGATATAGTTTCTGTATATAAAATAGGGGATAAGTCAATAGAATTATGTGGAGGTCCTCATGT
Source organism: uncultured Clostridia bacterium (assembly GCA_928721565.1). Lineage (GTDB taxonomy): Bacteria > Bacillota > Clostridia > TANB77 > CAG-508 > CAG-269. The sequence goes on along the minus strand of OV788638.1, from coordinate 231,167 downwards.
ACATAACACATCTGAATTAGGCCATTTTAAAATAAAGAAAGAAGAATCTAGTTCATCAGGTGTTAGAAGAATTAAAGCTATATTAGATTAATAAAGGAGAAAAAATATGGATGAGAATTGTTTATTTTGTAAAATAATAAAAGGAGAAATTCCATCAAGTAAAGTATATGAAGATGAAGAAGTATTAGCATTTAAAGATATAAATCCTGCAGCACCAATACATGTACTAGTAATACCTAAAAAACATATAGCATCATTAGCAGATATGGAAGATGGAGATGAAAAAATAATTAGTAAAATTTATAAAGTTATAAATGAAATTGCTGAAAAGCAGGGATTTAAAGAAAAGGGATATAGAGTAATAGTGAACTGTGGAAAAGACGGAGGACAAGAAGTAGGACATTTACACTTCCATTTATTAGCAGGAAAACAATTGGGAGAAAAAATAGTATAAAAGGCTACCATTTTTTATAATTATATGCTATAATAGATTTATAAGGAAAAAATGGAGGTATTTGCATATGAGTAAAAAATATAGTAATTTTTTAACAATACTTTTAGTAGTAATTGTAATAGCAATAATAGCTATTATAGGTGTATTAGGATACAAATATTATGAAACATATATAACTAAAAATAGTTCAGAAGACTTTGTTGATTCATTTGGAGATGGACTTGCAGATTCTAATGACAATGGTACAAACGATGTTAAATTTGATGGAGTTGATGAAGGTGATGGCACAGACTCAACAAATGGCAAAAAGAAAAAATACAATGGTTTTGATGTAGCTGGAACAATAGAGATACCAGCAACAAATTTAAAATGCCCTATATTAGAGCAATATGAATATTCACCAAAAGCACTAGAAACATCTGTAGTTATATTATATGGTGTTGGACTAAACCAACCAGGAAATACAACAATAGCAGGACACAATTACAGAAATGGATTATTTTTCTCAAATAATAAAAAATTAAATGTAGGAGATAAAATATATATTACAGATTCTACAGGCAAGAGACTTGCATATACTATATATAATAAATTTGAGGCAGCAGAAAATGAATCAGATTATATAACAAGAGATACACAAGGTGCAATTGAAATATCATTAACAACATGTACAGATGATAGTAAAGCAAGAACAATAATATTAGCAAAAGCAGATGTATAAAAAATCAAGGAGGACATGTTAAAAAAGCATGTCTTCTTTTTTTGATATTAATAGTTAATAAGAAAGGATTGCTATAAAATGGACAAAAAACAAGCAGAAAAAAGAATAAAAGAATTAAGAAAAACAGTAGAATATCATGCAAAAAAATACTATGATGATGATAAACCAGAAATATCAGATTTTGAATATGATATGATGATGTTAGAATTAAGAACATTAGAAAGTCAATATCCAGAATTAATTACAAAGAACTCGTTAACACAAAAAGTAGGAGGAACAGTAAAAGAAGGATTTAAAAAAGTAGAACATGAAGTTCCACTACAGAGTTTACAAGATGTTTTTGATTTTGAAGAAATTGAGGCATTTGATGAAAGAGTAAGAAAACAAGCACAAGAGAATGGAATAGAAAATCCTAAATATGTAGTAGAGACTAAAATAGATGGACTATCAGCTGCATTAGAATATGTTGATGGAAAACTAATTAGAGGAGCAACAAGAGGAAATGGACTAGTAGGAGAAGATGTAACAGAAAATTTAAAAACAATAAAAACAATTCCACAAGAACTACCAGAAAAAATAAATATTACTGTTAGAGGCGAAGTATTTATTTCAAAAATTGACTTTGAAAAAATGAACCAAGAAAGAGAAGAAAATGAAGAAGAACTATTTGCAAATGCTAGAAATGCAGCAGCAGGTTCATTAAGACAATTAGATAGCAATATTACTAAGAATAGACCATTAGACATATATATATTCAATGTTCAAAAAATAGAAGGAAAAGAATTCAATTCTCACTTTGAAGAATTAGAATTTTTAAGCAAATTAGGATTTAATGTAAATCCAGTAAGAATTTATTGCAATAATATAAAAGAAGTAATAAAAGCAATAAATAAAATTGGAGAAGATAGAGAAAGCTTAACATTTGGAATTGACGGAGCAGTAGTTAAAGTAGATAATTTAAAATTAAGAGAAATTATGGGAACAACAACTAAAGTTCCTAAATGGGCAATTGCATATAAATATCCACCAGAACAAAAAGAAACAATCTTAAAAGATATTGTTTGCCAAGTAGGCAGAACTGGTGTAATAACTCCAATGGCTATATTAGAACCAGTTAAAGTTGCAGGGTCAACTATTTCAAAAACAACACTTCATAATGAAGATTTTATAAAAGAAAAAGGGCTAAAAATCGGAGACAGAGTAATAATTCAAAAGGCAGGAGATGTAATTCCAGAAATTGTTGAGGCAGTTGTTTCTAAAAGAACAGGAGAAGAAAAAGACTTTGAGATGCCAAAAACATGTCCAGTATGTGGTGCAGAAGCTGTCAGAGAACAAGGAGAAGCGGCTGTAAGATGTACAGGAATAGAATGTCCTGCAAAATTATACAGAAATTTAGTACATTTTGTATCAAGAGAAGCCATGAATATAGATGGACTTGGAGAAAATATTATAGGAGTTCTATTAGATAAAAAAATGATTGCAAATATAGCTGATATATATGATTTAAAATTTGAAGATATAGCATCATTAAAGAAAAATGGTAAAAAGTTTGCACAGAATTTAATTGATAGTATAAATGCAAGTAAAGAAAATGATTTATATAGATTGATTACAGCTTTAGGAATTAGGCATGTTGGAGTAAAAGCGGCAAAAATTTTGGCTAAAAGATATGAAAATATGGATAATTTATCAAAGGCAACAGTAGAAAGTTTAAGTATGGTAGAGGAAATTGGACCAATAGTGGCGAATAGTATAAGAGAGTTTTTTGAACAAGAACAGACAAAAGACTTATTAAAAAGATTGAAAACTGCAGGTGTAAATATGGAAAGACAAAAGTCAGATGATGAAGATGACAGGTTTGCAGGAAAGACTTTTGTATTAACAGGAACTTTAGAAAAATATTCAAGAGAAGAAGCATCTAATATAATAGAAAAATTTGGAGGAAAAACTTCAAGTTCGGTATCAAAAAAGACCAGTTATTTACTAGCAGGAGAAGATGCAGGAAGCAAGCTTGTTAAAGCACAAAATCTAGGAATACAGATTATTACAGAGGAAGAATTTGATGAAATGAGTAAGGCCTAAAGAAGGGAGAAAGAATGGAAAACTATACATTTGAAGACATGTGGTTAGATTTAAAAAATGGATATCAAATATATTACACATATATAAGAAATAGATATGTTTTGTTTAAAACAGCTAAAAATTGTTACACACAAAAATTAATAACTGATAATCCTAAAAATCCACAGCCAAGAATGACAATGCTGACATTGAAAAGAGTTAAAGAAATCTTTCCTCACATGGAAGATATTGAATATAAAATTACAGGAGAATAAAAGATGGAGATAATAGACGGCAAAAAACTATCAAAAGATATTAGAGCAGATCTAAAAATAAAGTGTGAAGAATTAAAAGAAAAAGGAATTAATCCTAAATTTGCAGTAATAATGGTAGGAAACAATAAAGCATCACAAATTTATGTAAAAAATAAAAGCAAAGCAGCAGAGCAAATAGGAATTGAATTTGTTGAATACTTATTAGATGAAAACACAAAACAAGAAGAATTAATAAGTCAAATAAAAAAATTAAATAACGATAATTCAATTCATGGAATATTATTACAAAGTCCTATTCCAGGACATTTAGATATAAATGAAGCATTTAGAACAATTGCACCAGAAAAAGATGTAGATGGGTTTAATCCAGTAAATGTTGGAAAACTATGTTTAAACCAAGATACATTTGTTTCATGCACACCATATGGAATAATGAAAATGCTAGAAGCATATAATATTGATTTAGAAGGAAAAAATGTTACTATCCTAGGAAGAAGTAATATTGTTGGGAAGCCACTAATACAATGTTGCTTAAATAAAAATGCAACAGTGACAGTTTGCCATTCAAAGACAAAAGAAATAAGAAAATACACAAAAGAAGCGGATGTAGTTATGGTTGCAATTGGAAAAGCAAAATTTCTAAAAAAAGACATGATAAAACAAGGAGCAGTTGTAATAGATATAGGAATTAACAGAAATGAAGAAGGAAAAATAGTAGGAGATGTAGACTTTATAGATGTTAGTCAAAAAGCAAGTTATATAACACCAGTTCCTGGAGGAGTTGGTCCTATGACTATAGCAATGCTAATGAATAACGTAATTAAAGCTGCAACATCAAATTTAAATAATATATAAGTTTAAGGGGGCACATATAGATAAATTATTTATCTATAGTGCCTTTTGCATTTATAAGAAAGGAAATAAAATATGAGAATAGAAGAACTAACAAAAAACTTAAAAGAATATCCAAACAAATTGAAACAAATATATGATCCACCAGCAAAAATATATATATTAGGAAATAAAGAATTATTATATAAAAAAAGTGTTGCAATTGTTGGAGCTAGAAAATCCACTATATATGGCAGAAAAATAGCTTATAATATTTCAAAAGAATTAAATAAAAAAGGAGTTGTGATAATAAGTGGATTGGCATTAGGGATTGATACATATGCACATCTTGGAGCATTAGAAGGAGGAACTATTGCTGTATTAGGAAGCGGAATTGATAAAATATATCCTAAAGAAAATATTGAGTTAGCCAGAAAAATAGTAAAAAATGGTGGATGCATAATTTCGGAATACCCAATAGGAACAATGCCACAAAAACAATATTTTCCACAAAGAAATAGAATAATAAGTGGGTTATCAAATGGTGTGCTAGTTGTAGAAGCAACTAAAAAAAGCGGAGCATTAATAACCGCTGACTTTGCATTAGAACAAGGTAAAGAGGTTTTTGCAGTTCCAGGAGATATAACAAGAACAGAAAGTGAAGGATGTAATGAATTAATAAAAGACGGAGCAATACTTGTAGCATCAGAAAAAGAAATATTAGAGAATATTTTATATTTATCTTGAAAATAGAAAGAAAAATGTGTATACTAAAATTGATATGTGTACAGAAGAAAGGAAGAATAATATATGAAAAACAGTGGAATAGATAACTTAATCGATTTAATAGAAAAAATCGAAGTTACAGAAGAAAACAAAGAACAAATTAAACAAATAAAAAATATGATTGAAAAAGCTGATTATACAAAAGCGATAAGTATATTAAATCAGCTAAGACAAGAAGGAAAAATAAAACTAAAAAATTTTTCTCTTATCGATGAAATTAAAGAAGAAGCAGATGAGGAATTGTTTAAAGAAGATATTGTTCCTAAAGACATAGAAGAAAGAAATCAAAAAGAAGATGACAGCATTTATCCAAAAGAATTATGTGATGAAGAATTAGAAGAAATATATATAGGACTTTTATTAGAAAATCCAAAGGCTATATCAATGTATTATATATTACATGAAGACTGTTATTTTAAAAGTGATAAATTATTAAACTTATATAAAAGTGTGTTATTTACAGAAGGACAAGCATATGCACCACAAATTGCAAAAAATGAATTTAATTTTGCAAAAGAAGGCCCAGAAACATATCAACAAAAAACTGAATTAAAAGAAAAAGTAAAAAAAGCTAATTATAGTTTTGAAAAAACATATGTAGAATTAAGAAAATTATTTGAGATAAGAAAAAGTTATTTAGCAAACCCAATAAAAGAAACTCAAGAAAAAATTGTAGATATTTTAAAATATGAATTATATGACCAAATGACAATTGAAGAAGTAAAAGATGCAATTGTACAAATAACAACTACGGAAAAATTTAAAAGAGCAGTATTGAGCAGTCATATTACAGACTTTTTATTAACAGGAGATAATAGTCTAACAACAGGAGTAGAACTACCATTTCCTATACTAAGTAGTGTTTTTAAAGGATTAAGAAAAGGAGAAACAATGGCATATGCAATGCCATCAAACTCAGGAAAGAGTAGATTTACTATAAACTTAGCTGCGCATTTAGCATTTATACATCATAAAAAAGTTTTAATAATATCTAATGAAATGTCAGAAGAAAAAATGAAATTATGTCTAATAACAACTGTTTTAAATAATAAAGAAATTCAAAAGTTACATGGACAGGATATAATAAAAACAGAGGGAGAATTATTAGAGTTTAAGTTTAAGCCAGATTCTGGTATTGATGTTAAAGTAGATGAAAATGGTTATGTGTTGAAAAATGAAAATGAAACTCAGAGTAAATTTGCAAAAAGACTAATGGAAATATCAGAGGACTTTAGAAAGACAGTAGCAGTTACCCAATGGATAGACAAACAAATAAAAAATTCAATATATTTTGTAAATATTACAAACCATACAAATGATGAATTAGAAAAAGTTATTTTAAATTATTACTACAAAGAAAAGATTGAATATATGTTTTATGATACATTAAAAACAGACACAGAAAATATAGGAAATGGAGAAGAGTTAAAAAAGACTGCAACTATTCTTTCTAATTTAGCACAAAATTTGAATATTTTTATTGCATCATCTTTGCAATTAACAGAGAGCAGTACATTGCCTATTAATTTAAGTATTAATGATTTGGCTGTAAGTAGAACAGTAAAGGAAGTATTAGATACATTATGCTTAATTAAACAAATACATAATGAGGATTTAGACAAATATCAGTATTCACTAGAAGAAGTTGATACCGAATTTTTTGATTTGAAAAAATATAAAGATCCAGATGTAAGATACTATGCATGTGTTGTTGATAAAAATAGAGCAGGAGCAAAGCCTAAAGTATTGTTTAGATTAAATTTAGCTTATAATATGTGGGAAGAGCTAGGTTATTTAAGATTAAAATGATTGGAAAAAATATGAAAAAATTTACAAAAATAGTAAAAATATTGAAAGTAATATAAAAACATGATATAATAATAATGAGTTAATAAATATATAGGAGGATAAGAAAATGACAGAATGGGTACAGCAACAGGAGGAACTTATCGAGGAGGTTCTCAAATTTGATGAGAACTTCGAAAAACTCAAAAAACCACCAACAAAAGAGGAACTGAAATCAATCAGAGAAAAATGTTCTCAAATAATATTATTTAAGTTCCGAATAAGTAGCAACGTTTCTGACAATGATCTTCTGAATCAGATTGAAAGCTTTGCAAAAAGCTTTTTAGCAGAAGACACTGAAGAAATATTTGCTTAGAATAATTTCGGTGGAAAGATACTTCATGCTATTTGTTTAGCATGAAGTATCTTCATTCTTAGGCAACTTTTATATAAATGTTCTAATAAGTTACTCATACGAATACAATTAAACAAAAGTATTCATATGGGGGTTTCATAATGAAAAAAGTAAATTTTCACAATTCGTCAATTTCGGAGAAAAAATTTATAGAAGAACGCTCTGTAAATTTGGCGCATTATATTATAGATTCTAAAGATACAGTAAGAGGAGCCGCAAAATTATTTGGTATAAGTAAAAGCACAGTACACAAAGATGTAACCGAAAGACTTGAAAAAATAAATCCATTACTAGCAAAAGAAGTCAGAGAAATACTAGACGAAAATAAAGCAGAAAGACATATAAGAGGAGGAATGGCCACAAAACTTAAATATATGAAAAGATAATAAAAGTATTGCATTTTTTATGAAAAGATATTAAAATATAATTACGGAGGAAAAAATATGAATGTAGTAATAGAAGACGAAAGCAAAAAAAATAAAAAATTAAAAATATTTTATATAGGAATAATAGCTGTATGTATAATTGCAATTATATCAGCAATAGTAGTACAAATAATCAAAGGAAATGATGCTGCAGAAGCCGCTAAATTACCACAATTAACAGAAAATCAAAAAAACCAACATAAAGATGAATTTGAAACTATATTTGAAAATAAAGTTAATTATTTAGAAAATAATAGTTATAAAATTTCAAAACTAGAATCAAACAAAGAAATCATTTATACAGGATATAAAAATAATGAAACAAAACTAAATGATTATGAATTAAAAGTAAATATACCATATATTAATATTAATAATGATACAATAGAAGAATTTAATTCTCAAATAAAAGATACATTTGAAAAAAAGGCCAAAAGCATTATAAATACTCAAAGCAATAATGTTATATATACAGTTGATTATAGTGCATATGTAGCAAACAATATTTTATCATTAGTTGTAAGATCAACTTTAAAAGAGGGAATGAATCCACAAAGAGATATCATTCAGACATATAACTATGATTTAACAAACCAAAAAGAATACACAATTGATGATATGCTTAATACAAAAGGAATTACTAAAAAAGAGGCAAATCAAAAGATAAGAGAAGAGATAAAAAGCCAACAAGAGAAGTCAGATGAACTTGATAAATTAGGATATCAAACATATAAAAGAGATTATACAAGTGACACATATAATATAAATAATGTAACAGAATATTTTATGGGAAAAGATAATGCATTGTATATAATATATGCATATGGAAATGAAAATAATACTAATGAAATGGATGTAGTAATAATGTAATAAAAAATAAAAACGGTCTAGATTTACTAGGCCGTTTTTGAAAATAAAAGGGGATGTTTATTAATCAGTTCTTACTGACTATGCTTATAATATACCAATGAAATTTGTTCATTGTGTGAACTAATAGTGAAAATTTAAAAAATTAAGGTGTTTCTTCAAGTGTTAAAGTAATTTCTTTTTCGTCTCCATTTCTATTAATTTTTAATTTCATTGTATCACCAATTTGATGAGAATTCTTTATATCATTTAGCTCATCCATAGTTGTTATGTCTTTATCATCAGCTTTAACTATAACATCACCAGCTTGTAATCCAGCTTTTTCTGCTGGAGAGAAATTTTGAACAGTTTTTACATAAACACCAACTGTTAAATTATATTTTTTAGCTGTTGATTCATCTAAATTAATACCACTAATACCAATATAAGGTCTTAATACTTTATTATGACTCTTTAATTGATCTGTAACGTCAAGAGTTGAATTTATAGGAATAGCAAATCCAATTCCTTCAACACCACTTCCAGATAATTTTAATGTATTTATACCAATAACTTTACCATCACTATTTACGAGTGCGCCTCCGCTATTACCAGAATTTATTGCAGCATCTGTTTGGATACAAGTATATTTTGTACCTTCAGATTCTACTTCTCTATTAACAGCACTAATTATACCTTGAGTAACTGTTGTATCTAGTCCAAGAGGACTACCGACTGCTAGAACAAATTCTCCAACTACAGCTTGATCAGAATCAGCAAATTCTGCAGCAGTTAAATCTGTTTTATCAATTTTTAAAACTGCTAAATCTGTTTGAGAATCTTTACCAATAATTTTTGCATCATATACTGCATCATCACCATATTTAGAACTATTTAATTTTACTTTTACAGAAGTAGCTTCTGAAATATCATAATATGAATAAGAACTTGAAGAACTTGTATCTACAACATGATTGTTTGTTAATATATAACCATCTTCACTTATGATTATACCAGAACCTGTTGCTGTAGCAGTTTGACTTGAAGGTGTTCCAAAACTAAATATAGAATTTGATGTTGCAGTGTATGAAACTTCAATACCAACTATTGATGGTAAAATTTTATTTGCTGCAAATTCTGCAGTTCCTGAAGAATTTGCAATAGACACTAAATTAGATGTTGTTCCTGTAGGAGTAGAAGTTTGAACTGTTGAGTTTAACTTAGTATCTCCTGTTAATTTTTCTTTTATTGATGGAACACCAAAACATGTTCCTATTACTAAAGCGCATCCTACTACACCACTAAAAAATGGTAATATTATTGTTTTTCCGAATCCACTTGAGTGATTAAAATTTGCTTTTGAAGTTTTACTTGATATTACTTCAAATTTGTTTCCATTTTCATCCATTTTAAGGACCTCCTCTTTTTATTTATTAACTTTATATAGGATACACTACATTTGTGAAAAAATTGTGAAAAAAATGTAAAAAACTCATTTTTTTATTGAAAATAATAGTTTCTACATATATAATATAGTTGGAAATAAAGTTCAAAATATATTATTAAGGATTTTGAACTAGTTTCTAGAGAGGATGTAAAAATATGAAAAATGAAAACGGCGTATCATTACCAATACTACTTGTAGTTGTAGTAGTAATTGCAATAGTAGCAACAGTTATAGGAAAATATGGAATGTTAATGATGACAGAAACAAAATTACAAGATTTAAGAACTGATATGCTTTTAATACAAGCAGAGACAAAAAAAGATTTAGAAGAAATTAGATTTCAAACAGTTAATTTAGATAGTAATAAGGAAGAAGATTTTGAAAAAATAAAACAAATTAGACAAGAATATTTAAAAGGAACACCTGTGCAGGAAACAGACATATTAAATAATATACCAACAGAAATTTCGATTGATGAAAATTGTTATTATTTAGACGAATCTATATTAAAAGATATAGGAGTAAAAGAAACAGATTCAGAAAAATATGGGTATTATATTGTAAAATATGATTTTGATAATACAACAACAGAAGTTATGAATACAAAAGGATATGAAGGACAATATACATTAACACAATTAGAAAATGATTAAAATATATCATGAAAGGATAACAAAAAGTGAAGGAAAAAGAAGAAACAAGATTACTAACATTAAAAGAACAAGAAAAAGAACTAAGAAAAAAAGGATTTAATACAATATGTGGGATAGATGAAGCTGGTAGAGGACCACTTGCCGGCCCAGTTGTAGTTGCAAGTGTTATAATGCCAGCCAACTCTATGATAGAAGGTGTAAATGATTCTAAAAAAGTTTCAGAGAAAAAAAGAGAAAAATTATATGATCAAATTTTAGAAGAAGCAATTAGTTATGGAGTAGGGATTATTGGACAAGATGAAATAGATGAAATAAACATATTAAATGCAACTAAAAAAGGTTTAACAATGTCATTACAAGAATTAACTGTTAGACCAGATTTGATTATTGTAGATGCTTTAAATCATATTGACACACTTGGAATACCATATGAATCAATAATAAAAGGAGATGCAAAATGCTATTCAATTGCAGCTGCATCAATTATTGCAAAAGTCACAAGGGATAGAATAATGAGAGAATGGGATAAAGTTTATCCTCAATATGGATTTGAAAAACATAAAGGATATGGCACAGCTGCACATATTGCAGCAATAAAGGAATATGGGCTTTGCCCAATACATAGAAAAAGTTTTACAACACATTTTGTGTAAAATAGGAGGGAACAAATGAATATATTAGATATCATTGCGAAAAAGAGAGATGCAAAAGAATTAAGCAAAGAAGAGATAAAATATTTTGTAAAAGAATACACAGAGGGAAAGATTCAGGATTACCAAGCATCAGCATTAATAATGGCGATATATATAAATGGTATGAATGATAGAGAAATAACAGATTTAACTTTAGCGATGGCACATTCTGGAGAAGTGTTAGATTTATCATGCTTTGGAGAAAATGTCGTAGACAAGCATAGCACTGGTGGAGTAGGAGATAAAGTATCAATAATACTATTACCAATAATTGCATCATTAGGTATACCTGTAGCAAAAATGTCAGGAAGAGGGCTAGGCTTTACAGGAGGAACTGTAGACAAAATGGAATCTATACCAGGTTATAGAACTAATGTTACAATAAAAGAATTTATAGAAGATGTTAAAAAAGTTGGAATAAGTATGATTGGTCAAACAATGAATTTAGCACCAGCTGATAAAAAGATATATGCATTAAGAGATACAATTTCTTGTGTTGAAAACATTCCACTAATAGCTTCAAGCATAATGAGTAAAAAAATAGCAAGTGGAGCAAATAAGATAGTTATAGATGTAACTGTTGGGAAAGGTGCATTTATGAAAAATAAAGAAGATGCACAAAAATTAGCGGAACAGATGATAAGAATAGGAAAACTTGCAGGAAAAGAAGTAAGATGTGTGTTAACACCAATGGATGAGCCACTTGGATATTCAATTGGAAATTCATTAGAAGTAATAGAGGCAATAAATTTTTTAAAAGGCGATATGCCAAAAGACTTAAAACAAGTGGTTTTAGAACTTGGTGCTAATATGCTTCAACTTGCAGGAAAAGGGGAGAACATAGAAGAAAACAAACTTAAAATATTAGAAAATATAGAAAATAAAAATGCATATAATAAATTTGTAGAGATGGTAAAAAATCAGGGAGGAGATATATCTTTTGTAGAAGACACAACTAAATTTAAAAAATCAAAATATACTTTGGCAGTAGTAACTAAAAAGACAGGAAAAGTTAAAGAGATAAATGCAGAAGAAATTGGTAAATTAGCATGTTATTTAGGAGCAGGAAGAATTAATAAAGATGATAAAATTGAACCTGATGTAGGAATTGTTTTAAACAAAAAAGTTGGAGATGAAGTAATGCCTGACGATTTCTTGGCATATATTTGTGCTAATGATGAAAATAAAATAGCAGAAGCAGAAAAGAGAATTCTTGAAATATATAAAATATAAAGTTTACATATTGCAAAAATAAAATTTTATGTTATAATAGTATTGTGTAAAAAATATAAATTTCAAAAGAAAGGAAGACAAACAATGAAAAAAGATAAAAAAGAAAAACAAGAACAAGCAAAGGTAAAAATTAAAATAGATAAAAGTAGAATAATTTCAAAAATTATGGCGGTATTTTTATTAGTTCTAATGATTTTAGCTTCTTGCTCAACATGTATATATTTTGTAGTTACAAGTGTAAAATAATTATACGAAATAATATAATAAGAGGAGAAAGGTATTAATATGGGAAACATAGGAGTAGTATTAAATAATTTTTACGAACAAAACATATTAACATATATAAAAATGTATCAAGAATATCCAGTTAAATTAATTTCTTTAATACTAGATATAGTAATAGTTATATTTTTAGCATATGAATTGTTAAGAATAGTAAAGGACTCTAGAGCATGGCAATTAGTAAAAGGAATAGCATTTTTAGTAATAGCAACAGCAGTAAGTGGAATATTAAATTTACATATATTAAATTATATTTTAACAACTGTAATGGACTGGGGAGTAATACTTATAATAATTATATTCCAGCCAGAGATAAGGCGTGCATTAGAACAACTTGGAGGAACTAACAAATTTTCGAGATTTTTTGGATTTGATAAAGATATAATTACAAAAACAAAGGAAGATATATATAAAGTAGTAATTGCTGTATATGAATTAGCACAAAAAAGAACTGGTGCACTAATAGTAATAGAAAGAGACATTCAAATAAAAGATATAATAGCAACAGGAATTCCAATGGATGCAGAAGTCTCACCACAATTATTAGTAAATATATTTGTACCTAACACACCATTACATGATGGGGCTGTTGTAATAAGCAATAATAAAATAGCTGCTGCAGCTTGTATGTTACCACTAGCGGGAGACCAAGATATTGCAAAAGAATTAGGAACACGCCATAGAGCAGGAATTGGAATATCTAAAGAATCAGATAGTATAGCAATAATAGTTTCAGAAGAAACAGGTAAAGTATCAGTAGCAAAAGATGGTACACTTATAGCTGATGTTAGAGAAGATGTCTTAAAAAAGATTCTTATTAGTAATATAGTTACCAAAAGACTAAATGAATCAAAAGTAAAAACAAATCAAAAAGATATAAAAGAAAAAATCAAAAAAATATTTAAAAAGAAAGAAAAGGTGGCAAAGTAGGCCATCTTTTTGATAATATAAAGGATGATATAAAAATGAGAAATATAAAATTAACAATCGAATATGACGGAAAAGACTTTAACGGATGGCAAAAACAGCCTACTAAACTAAATATACAAGGAACAATAGAACAAGCAATAAAACAGATAACAGGAGAAGAAGTTCAATTAAATGCTTCAGGAAGAACTGATGCGGGAGTTCATGCATTTGGACAAGTTGCTAATTTTAAAACAAATTCACAAATACCAATAGAGAAATTTGCTATAGCAATTAATTCAAAATTAAAAAGATCAATAGTAATAAAAAATGCAGAAGAAGTTGATGAAAGATTTCATAGTAGATTAAATTGTAAGAAAAAAACATATAGATATGTTATAAATAATTCGCCAGAAGGTACAGCGATTTATAGAAATTTAGAAACACATATTCCACAAAAATTAGATGTAGAAAAAATGAAAAAAGCAGTAAAGTATTTTGAAGGAGAACATGATTTTAAAGCATTTAAAGCAAGTGGAACTAGTAGTAAAAGTAGTGTTAGAACAATATACAAAGCAGAAGTATACAAAGAAGGAGATAGAGTTTTTATAGAACTTACCGGAAATGGATTTCTATACAATATGGTAAGAATAATTGCAGGTACATTAGTTGATGTAGGAAGAGGAAAAATTGAACCTGAGGAAATTCCTGAAATAATTAAAATAAAAAAAAGAGAAAATGCAGGAAAAACATTACCACCTAACGGACTGTACTTGCTAAAGGTAATGTATGAATAAGTAACCAAAAAATGAGTATATTCATAAGATATATCGAAAACATACAGATTTATCTGGAAAGGATGATATATATGAATATACTTATTTTTTTAGCTGTAATACTTGTAACAATAGTATTAGCAATATTTATTAACAGATTAGTACGTTGTCCACTGTTAGTAGGATTTATATTTTTTTCAATTGCATTATTAGTTGCAATAATTTTATCTAATTTAACACTAGTTATTTTGGCAATAATATTAGGCATTGTCGCATTTGTATCAGCATTTTTAGATTGCCTATTTAAAAGCTGTTGCTTTTTTAGAAATAATAGTTGTCTAAGATGTCATAATCCATATGAAGAAAATAATAATAATGAAAATACGAATACAAACAATAATCTTAGAATAATTAATAGTAATGGAGAAGTTATTGCTAGTATAAGTGGAAATTCTGTAAATTGCTATGATGAAGAACCTGATTGTTGTTGCAATAATGGCAGAAATGGTGCAAATACTTTACTATCAGATGCAAATATGGTCAACAATATAAATACTAATTCAACTTCATATTCTTGCAATTCTAGAGGATATAAAAGAAGGTTTTAAAAACTTGAAATAAACATAAAAAAGTGATATAATATAATTGCAAAAAATAGTTGAAGATTACACAGGAGGAAAACAAATGACAGAATTGACTGAATTTGGAAAAGAACTAAAAAGCGTGCTAAAAGAGAAAGGAATGACACAAAAAGAGTTGGCCAAAGAGCTTGAGATTAGTAATACATCTCTTTGGAAATATGTAACACTAAGAAATCCACCAATAGAGAGAATCCGGAAAATGGAATCAATATTAGGGATTTCACTAGAAAAATATTATGGTAAGCCACCCAAAAAGGCCGTAAGCAAAGAGGCTCTAATATTAAGTAATAATATTAAATATGAGCTTAAAGAGAAAAAAATGACAACAAGGGAATTTTCTGAATTGTCAGGTATTCCAATTTGGACTGCTGAAAGATGCCTAAAAGGTGAAGTAAATCCAAATATAATTGTTCTAAAACGAATATCTGAGGCATTAGAGATTAGTTTAGATAGTTTACTTGATCAAGACTATATCAAAATGCAAGAGGAGGAAATAGAACTGAAAAAAATAATAGAGCCTCTAAAAAGGTTGCCGATGGAAAAAAGGCGGAAAATAGCACGTAGTCTGCTGTTCGAATAAAGTCAAAAAAGAAGATAAAGAATAATTTCTTTATCTTCTTTTTATATATGTTATATATATATGGTAGCGAAGGTGGGACTTGAACCTACGACCTGCCGGGTATGAACCGGATGCTCTAGCCAACTGAGCTACTTCGCCATAAATTAGAAACTTTACTTATTATAATAGGTATTTTAAATTTTGTCAATAGCAATTCGAAAAAAAATAAAAATAGCAATAAAAATCTTGATATTTTTAAGTTTGCATAGTAAAATATATAAGAAGAAAAGGATTGAGAGGAGAAACTACTTTGGAAAAGAAAAATAAGACTCAAGAGATAAAGAAAAAGTTAGAATTTATAGGGCTAGACTTGGATGAAATACCTAAAACTTTAAAATTAGTTGAAGATTTAAAATTTAGGCCAAATTCTGGATTTGATGAAAAAAAGTATAGACAATATAGATTTGTTTCACCAAAAGAGATACAAATACTATTATCACCAACTAATAGATTAGATGATATAAAAGAAAAATATTCAAAATCAAGTCCACTAGCAGATTACTTAGAACCAAATAGTAAAGACGAAGATGAACAACAAAAGTATGCTACTTTTTTGCGCATGTTAGATGAAGTAAAAATAGAAGAAATTGAAAAAGTAGAACAAGAACAACAACTAATTAATAAAAAGATTCCATTTAAAGTAAGATATTCAGGAAATTATCTATGGCAAATATATTATTCAGAAGTAACTGATCAATATTTTATGATTGTTCCAACAGAAGATAAAGATTATTCAACTTTCTTTTATGTATTAAAAAAACAAATAGAAAAGAAAAAAGCAGGAAAAATATTTGTACCAATTAGCAATGTGGACTATAGTAGAGAACTATTAAATAAAACAGAAATACAAAGTCTAGAAAATTATTTGTGGTTATTTACCAAAGACTGGCCATCAATTTATGAAGTATATGATAAAAGCGGAAAAATCAGTCTACAAATTGTAGGAGAAACAGAAATATATGGAAAAATAAAATCAGAATATAAGGTAAAACTTTCAAATAAAATAGAAGCAACTAAATTTTTTAAATTAGTAAAAGCACTATTTATTATCCAATCAGAACTATCTAATTATTATCAATTCGAAACAAGAATCGATAAACAAGGGAGTTTAGAATTTTATTATAATGATAAACTGATGAAATATGACGAATTAAGTGATTGGCTAAATATAGAATACCAAAAATTATTTGATTTAGAAAAAAATGCAATAAGTCAAAACAATTCATTACAAGGAAAATTATTAAAACTAAAAAGGCAAGCACAAGATTTAGATATAGAATATTTAAGTAAAGAAAAACAAATATCAACATATCTAGAATGCAAAAAAACTTTTTTTGGAAAAGTAAAATATTTCTTTAAATATAGTGGAAAAAAATCAAAAATAAAGAAAAAACAAGAAACAGAAGAAGAGGAGGAAACAAAACTTGTTAAAGAAGAGATAAAGGAAAAAGTTAAAGCACAATATACATTAGAAGAATTAATACAAAAAGGAAAAGAAACTAATGAAAAAGAGAATAATCTAAAAAATACTAAGATGGATATTAATGCACTAAAATTGAAAAATATAAATTTAGTGAAAAAAATAGAAAATGCAACAGCATTTATAAATGAGATAGATAGTCATAAAAGAAGTATATTTGAATTTTGGAAATATAGTAACAAGGATGAAGTTCAAACTTTAGATGAAGGAGAAGAAGAACCAATAAATATAAAACCTCATTCAAAAGTATTCGATTATGAAGAAGATATGGAAGAATTTGGAGAAGACATGGACAAGATTCAGAGGCAAATTTTTTCAAAAGAAGAATTGGACTGTGTATATCTAACAACAACAAACCAACTTGAAATAATGAATAAAATAAAAACAAATTCAACAGAGCCAAAAGAAGTAGAAAAATGGATGAGAAGAATAAAGAAAGATTTACAGAATGAAAAAGACATTACAGAAGAAGATGTTATAGATATATTTGGAGGATTAGCAGAAGACACTAGAAAAATAACTAAACTAGCTAATAAATCTCATAGAGAACACCCTAAAAATAAATATGCAATATTAAGAGTGGCAAAACCAATGAAAACAGTAGAATATAAAGCAGCATTAAGTAATGCAATAGACATAATTGAAAGTGCAATATGTAAAAACAAATTATCACAAGAAGTTGCAGTTTATAAATGGATTGAAGAAGAAGAAAATATAGACACAAATGAGCTCAATGTCTTTAATTTAAATCCGGAAAAAGAAATAGAAAATGCACTAATGGATACAGAAAGTGGAAAAGTTAATTTATATAAAATGAACCTTGAAAAAGGAGTAAAAGCAATAGCTTTTTCAAATTGTGTTTATTATGATAACCAAAATAAGACATTACCTGTTGGAATGGACAAAGATACAAGAATTTTAGTTAATATTTTAGACACAGATATAACTCTTAATAGTAAAAAGGTAATTAGAGTAGGAAGATTAGAAGATGATAATGATATTGCATCAAAGTTAATCATTAAAACAATTAATGTATTGGAATACACAGTAAAAGAAGAGGAACTTGAAAATTAAGAAAGGAAAGCAAAATGAAAAAAGAATTTAAATCAGGCTTTGTTGCAATGCTTGGAAGAACCAATGTTGGGAAATCCACATTAGTAAATTTATTAGTAGGTGAGAAAGTAGCAGCAACAGCAAACAAAGTTCAAACAACAAGAACAGCAATTAGAGGGATTGTTAATAGAGAAAATTCACAAATAATATTTATAGATACACCAGGAATTCATAAGCCAAAAACAAAATTAAATGAAACAATGGTAGAAACTTCTTTTGGAGTTATAAACGAAATAGATTTAATATTATTTGTAATAGAAGCTACAAGTGAAGAAATTGGTAGAGGAGACATGAGAATTCTTGAAAAAATAAAAGAATCAAATAAAAAAGCCATACTAATAATAAACAAAATAGACTTAATAAAAAGAGAAAAACTTCTAAAATTAATAGATATATACCAAAAAGAATATAATTTTGAAGCTGTAATACCGATATCATCTTTACAAACAAAATATAGAAATATAATTTTAGACGAAATTGAAAAGAACCTAAAACCAGGTCCTGCATATTATGATACAGAGGAGTATACAGATCAAACATTAAGACAACTAGCAGAAGAAACAATAAGAGAAAAGGCACTTACATTCTTACAAGATGAAGTACCACATGGAATATATGTTGAAGTTGAGAAAATGAAATACAGAAAAAATCAAAATGGAGAACCTATGTATGACATAGAAGCAACAATTTATTGTCTAAGAAATTCTCATAAGGGGATTATAATTGGTAAGAATGGCAGTATGTTGAAACGAATAGGTCAATCAGCTAGAATAGATATGGAAGCAAATTTTGGAACAAAAGTAAACTTAAAAACATGGGTAAAAGTTAAAGAGGATTGGCAAGATGATTCAACAATAGTAAAAAAATTTAAATTACAATAGAGATAAATGCATAATTTGTATACGAATTGCGAAAGATAGAATTAGAGGAAGTGAGCTTATGATTAAAAAAATTGCATGGAATACCTTTAAAAACACAGGAGATGTAAATACATTTTTAGAACTAAAACAAATACAAAATATAGAAGAACAAATAGATAAAAAAATAAAACAGCCAATGGAGGAACAGAATGGGAACAATAAAAATGAGTGGTATAATAATTTCTGAAAATAATTTAGGTGATTATGACAAAATGCTAACAATGTTAACACCAGGATTAGGTAAAATATCATGTGTTGCAAAAGGCGCCAGAAGACAAAGAAGCGCCTTACTTGCAGGAACACAATTCTTGTGTTTTGGAGAATATTTAATGTATAAAGGAGCAAATACATATAACATAAATTCCTGTGAAACAATAGAAGTATTTTACAATTTAAGAACAGATTTGGACAAGCTAAATTACGCAGTAGGAATGACAAAAATAATTAGAGATGTGACAGATGAAAATGAAAACTGCTATAAAATTTTACAATTATTTTTAAACACATTATATACATTATCAGAAACAGACAAAAATCCAGAACTAATAACAAGTATATTTAAATTAAAAATATTATGTTTTTTAGGTTTTACACCAAGGATAACAGAATGTGTAAATTGTAAGCAAAAAGAAGAATTGATATACTTTAGCTTAAGAGATAATGGATTTAAATGTTCTGCATGTGGAAGGCAAGACAAAAGTTGCCTGCAAATGAGTGAGAGCACAATGAATGCCATAAAATATATAGTTATGGCACCACCTAAAAAATTGTTTTCATTTAATTTAAAAGATGAATCACTAAATGAATTAAGGTTAATAACAAAATTATATTTTAATGAAAAATTAGAAAAGGGATAAAATATGGAAGAATTAGTTGATATTTTAGTTACAACATATAATACCAATGAAAAATATTTAAAAAAGCAAATAGAAAGTATATTAAACCAAACATATAAAAATATTAAAATATACATAAGTGATGACAATTCTACTAATCCACAAATTGCGAAAATATTGAAACAATATAAAATGCAAGATAAAAGGATAGAATTGTATATTCAACCTAAAAACTTAGGGTATAATAAAAATTTTGAATTTTTACTACAACAATCAACAGCAGATTATATAATGTTTTCAGATCATGATGATATATGGCATAAAGATAAAGTTGAAAAAAGCTTATCTAAATTAAAAGAAGAAAATGTTGATATGGTCTATTGCAACTGTAGACAAATTGACGAAGATGGAGTTGTTATTCAAGATGATTACTTTAAATACAAAAATGTGCCATTAGTAAAAGAAAATAGCAAATTGGCTATTTCAAGATGTGTTGGAATAGGATGTTCGCAAATTATTACCAAAACTGTTAAAGAAAAAATGATTCCATTTAAAAAAGATGTTATTGCACATGATTGGCTTGCCGCATTTCTTGCGAATGAAGGAAAAGGTATATGCTATATTGAAGATGCTCTGTTCGATTATAGATTACATGGAACTAATGTTTTTGGTGGAAGAAGTTTAAATCAGAATCTTGCTAGATGGAAAAATGATCATGGCAATAGTTATAACTCTTTTTTAGAATACAGAAAAGATGCTATTAATAGAGCTTATCTTGGTGGTATTAAAATGTGCAAGGAATATGCGGCTATCAGAGATGATCAGATGTTTATGGAAGAAGCGGAAAGGTATTATTCAGATGTTTTGAAGAGTACTAAAATTAATTGGAATTTTAGTGAGTTTTTTAAAATTTTAGCTGGAAAGAATCAAGGTAAAAAGATGGTTAGAGAGATTGTGTTGTTTCATTTTCCGGTTTTAGCGTATTTAGTGTTTTTAAAATAATTAAATAAGGTGGTATATTTAGTGAAAAATAATAAGGGGTATAAAGTGTTAAAAGCATTAATGCTTTTAATTGTATTGCAAATAGCTATAATGATGAAAGTGCAAGGAAATGAGTATGAGGAAGGAAATATTAGAGTTACATATAGTTGTCATGTACAAGATGTCGGATGGCAAGGTTGGAAAAATGATGGAGAATTGGCAGGAACGGAAGGACAATCTAAAAGATTAGAAGCAATAAAAATCAATTCAACTAATTTGCCAGATGGTATAAAAATAAAGTATAAAACACATGTACAAGATATAGGATGGCAAGGCTGGAAATATGATGGAGAATTAGCAGGAACAGAAGGACAATCTAAAAGATTAGAAGCGATAAAAATAGAATTAGAAGAAACAGAAGAATATTCAATAATGTATAGAGTACATATCCAAGATATAGGATGGCAAGATTGGAAATATGATGGAGAGACAGCAGGAACAGAAGGACAATTAAAAAGATTAGAAGCGATAGAAATAAAGATAGTAGAAAAAAGAGCTAAGGTTTTAATGAACTTGGATCAAGCACAAGATGGAACAGTGTATTATAAAAATGATAAAATAAATGTAGTTGGTTGGAAAATGGCTGATGTTTCAGATACAAAGATAGTAGCTTATTTTGACCAAATAAAATTAGATGAAGATAGAATAAAATATGCAGAAAGACCTGATGTTATTAAAGGAGTAGTAGGATATGGAACTGTTAAACAGAATCTAATGCCACAATATAGTTTTGAAATTGATACAAGAGATTTAAGTGCAGGTCAACATATAATAAAAATTGACACAATAAATTCTAAAGGAAAAGTAATAGGAACTTTAGAATCACACATATTTTATGATACAGAACTTCATGTAACATATTCAGCACATGTGCAAGATATTGGGTGGCAAAATTTGAAAAAAGATGGCGAAAAAGCAGGAACAGAAGGAAGATTGCTAAGAATAGAAGCAATAAAATTAAACTTAATTAATGCAACTGATAATATGAGAATAAAATATAGGGTACATGTACAAGATATAGGCTGGCAAGATTGGAAATACAATGGAGAGATTGCAGGAACGGTATCGCAGAGCAAAAGAATAGAGGCTATAAAGATAGAAATCGAAAACACAGAGGAATATAGCATTGAATATAGAGTACTAGTACAAGATGTTGGATGGCAAGGTTGGGCAAATGATGGAGAAACTGCAGGAACTGAAGAAAAAGGACTAAGACTAGAAGCAATAGAAATAAAAATAGTACCTAAAATTGCACATGACAGAGTGACTATGTATATAGACGAACCAGCTAACAAAGTTGGAGCAGAAAAAGTAAAGGTTAAAGGCTGGTTAATGACTAATATTGAAAATGTAAATATTAGGATATTATTTAATGATGAAAAAATTGATTCTGGGATAACAAGAACATCAAGAAATGATGTACTTGAAATAATAAAAGGTTATGGAGGAAAAGAATATAATCCATTACCTGGATTCGAAGCAATATTAAATTTAAGCGAACTAGCAAACACAAAAGGAGTATTAAAGGTTCAGGCCTTTGATAAACAGAATAATTTGATATTAGAAAAAATAGTTAATATAAATATTAGACCTAAAATAGAATACCAATCAGGAACATATGGACAAACAGGTTTAAGGGTTTCTGGGCAAGGTGGAAATAATTTGAATTATTTAAAATATGGAAATGGACCTAATGTATTTTTTGCAACATTTGCAATTCATGGGTATGAGGATATATGGAGTCGAGATGGATATGAATTAGTTGATATTGCAAATCAATTTTATAATAAATTATTAAATGATAAAGATTACGATTTGGCAGATAAATGGACAATATACATATTCCCAGGTATTAATCAAGATGGATTAACAAATGGATGGACTAATAATGGACCTGGAAGAACAACGCTATATAGTCAAGCACCTAACAATAAAGGAATTGACATGAATAGATGTTGGCAAATAGGAAGTTCATATCAAAGATTTACATCTAGCCGAAATTATAATGGAACAGCTGGATTTCAAGCATATGAAGCACAAACGTTAAGGAATTTTATGTTGGCTAATAAATCACAAAATGGACAAACACTTCTAGTTGATTTGCATGGATGGACACAACAATTAATAGGCAATGAAGAAATTTGTTCATATTATGATAGGCAATTTCCAGAAAATAATAAAAAGTCTGTTGGGAGATATGGAACAGGATATATGATAGCATGGGGAAGAACTTATTTAGGTTCAACAAATAGAGCAGCTAAAACAGCATTAATAGAATTACCAAAACAAGGAGTTACAGGACATCAGTCAGTTGTGAATAAAAATTTTGCAAATAGATATATTAATGCAACATTAGATATGCTTAGAAATATGAATTAATGAAAGGAACAAAGGGTTATAATTTTGTAACCCTTTTATTATAAAATATGAAATATAAAAAAATGATATTAATAATATTAATAATTATATTGCTTTTAGGAATGATTTTGAGTTTGATTTTTGTGAAGAAAAAGTCGAATAAAAATATAATCTTAAAAGATGAAGAGGCAAAAGAAGAGATAAAGGAAGAGATAAAAGAAGATAATAATGAAAAAGAAGAAATATCTCAAGAACAGTTAGAAGAATTAATAAAAGAAACAGGAAAACAAGGTGAAAGTGACTTGTACGAAATACAATATGGAGATAATAATGCAAAAGTTGCAACAATAAAAAGTAGTATAAAATATAAGGTCGCATTTGCTGGAATGATAAAAGATTCAAAACCAGAAAAAGAAGAATTAGATAATCTTTTAAACAACAATCAACCAATAGAAAAAGGAATATGGATTTATGAAAAAGATAGAACAGAATTTTTGAAATATTTATCGAGTGTAGCATTATCTAAATATAGTATAGATAAAAATGGATATTTGAAAATAGAAGATAAAAGCAATCAGAATGAGTATGATAAGAAAATTGAAAATGTTATAAATGGTAAAAAAATATATAGTATAACAATATCAAGCAAATGTTATATAATTGATGAAATTACAGGAGAGATACAGGATTATTCATTTGAGGACATGGATGAATATCAAACATATGAATATTTTGAAGATGGAGAGAAAATGCTAATTTGCATTACAGAAAATATAAATAATCAATTAGACAATAAAGAAATTATGGAAAGTGTAATCAACTTGATATGTGAAAAAATTTAAATGTTTAGAATAAAAAAATATATAAGTTTAGAGCTATTTAAGGTTAAATTATTGACTTTAAATAGCTCTTATAGTAGAATAACAAGAGAAAATGTAATAAAAGAGAAAATATAAAAAACAATGGAGGAAATATGGAATTTATAAAAACTTTATGGAAAAATAAAAGATTAGTATTACAATTAGGAAAAAATGATTTTAAAAATAGATTTGCCAATACAAGCTTAGGAAGTGTATGGGGTTTTTTACAACCATTTGTATTTATGATGATGTATGTAATAGTATTCCAATACATATTTAAACAAACAGGCCCAGAAGGTGCTCCATATGTTGTATGGTTTATGCCAGGAATGGCAATGTGGATGACAATAAATGATGGAATAATAGGTGCAAGTAATTCAATAAGGGGATATAGCTATTTGGTAAAAAAAGTGGTTTTCCCAGTTGATATAATACCTATAATATCATTATTTGCAAATGCATTTGTTGCAGTGTTTTTGATGGTGATTGCAACACTAGTATGTGCTATTTTTAAGTTTATACCTAATATTTTACAACTTGTATATATGATTTTTTCAGTATATATTTTTTTAATTGCTATTACAAGATTCACATCAGCTGTAGCAACACTAGTACCAGACTTTTCAAATTTATTAGGAATTATTATGCAAATAGGAATGTGGCTTACACCAGTAGTATGGGATTTAAGCATGATAGCAGAACATCATACGATATCAAGAGCTATGAAATGCTTACCATTTACATATCTAGTAACAGGATTTAGAGACTGTTTTATGGGAACAAGTAACATAGTGATAAGTGGACATGGAATTTATACACTTATATTTTGGAGTTTAACTATAATCATATTTGTATGGGGAAATTATATATTCAAAAAGAGCAAAAAAGATTTTGCAGATGTGCTATAAAGTGAGGAAATAAAATGAATAATGATACTATAGATATATTACTCCCAACATATAATGGAGAAAAATATTTAAAAGAGCAGTTGGATAGTATATTAAATCAAACATATAAAAATATAAGATTAATAATTTCAGATGATTGTTCAAAAGATTCAACACCTAAAATATTAGAAGAATATAGAAAGAAAGACGAAAGAATAGAATTATATTTACAAAAAGAAAATATCGGCGTAGTAAAAGGAATAGAATTTCTTTTGAAAAAAGTAAAAAGTAATTATTATATGTTAGCTGATCAAGATGATGTATGGCTACCAATAAAGGTAGAAAAATCAATTGAAACTTTAACAAAACAAAATGCAGATTTGGTGTTTGGAGATTTAGAAGTTGTTGATCAAAATTTAAAGACAATATATCCGTCATTTGGAGATTTTATGATGCTAAACAGAAAGATAAACAAGTACATAGATAGTTATAAAGTAAACTATTTATATAATTGTGTGACTGGATGTACAGTTTTATCAAAAAAAGAATTTATTGAAAAGATAGTACCAATACCAACAGATTCTAAGTATTTAATACATGATCATTGGATAGGACTTATAGTAGCTTTAAATGGAAAATTAGCATATATGCCAGAAAAATATATAAAATATAGACAACATGGAAATAACCAAGTTGGAACAGATAAAATATCACATGGATTTAGAAAATTAGAACAAGTAAGAGAATTGTTTATAAATGTGAAACTGGGAGTTTTTGGAACATATGTAAATAATAAAGAAAAATTTCCAAAAGAATTACAAGAACAAAATGAAAAGGCATTAGATTATTTTAGAAATATAAAAAATAAGAAAAACTTTAATTTTATGGGGTGGAATGTATTCCATAAATTATATAAAACTGAAACACCAATATATTATCTGGAAAATTTTGTTATAATGAATATGCCATTCATCGGAAAAATATTGTTTAATATTAGATATAGAGTATTAAAAATACTGAAAAGGAGATAAAATAGAAAGATGAACAATAAAAAAAACAAAACTTCATCAGAAGTTGTATTGAAAATAGATGGACTTTCAAAAGGATATAAAATGTTTGCTAGAAAGAAAGATAGAATAATAGAAACACTATTTCCTACAGTCGAAAGACATGGAATTTTTGAAGCCATGCATGATTTTAATTTAGAAGTAAAAAAAGGAGAAGTGTTAGGAGTATTAGGAAAAAATGGGGCTGGAAAATCAACATTATTAAAAATGATTACAGGAGTAGTTACTCCAACTTCTGGAACAATTGAAGCAAAAGGCAAAATAAGTTCATTACTAGAATTAGGAACAGCATTTAATCAAGAATTAACAGGTTATGAGAATATTTATCAACATGGTCAGGTCATGGGATTAACTAATGAAGAAATAAGAAATCGTGAGCAAGAAATTATAGAATTTGCAGATATTGGTGAACATTTATATCAACCAGTAAAAACATATTCATCAGGAATGTTTGCTAGACTTGCATTTGCTTGTGCTATTAATGTTGATCCTGATATACTAATAGTTGATGAGGTATTATCTGTGGGCGACATGTCTTTCCAATTAAAATGCTTTAAAAAGTTTCAGCAATTTAAAGAAAGTGGAAAAACAATATTATTTGTAACACATAGTATTACTGATATTTTAAGAAATTGTACAAGGACTATAATAATTGATTCAGGAAGAAAAATATTTGACGGTGATGTAAAAGAAGGAGTAGAGAAATACAAAAAAATTATAGTAGGGCTAGATGATAAGCAAAGCAAAACAGGATTGCAAACAGATAATCAAATACTTGAAGAAAATCCAAACTATAAAAGTAATACAGAAATAGTAGGAGAAGAATGGAAAAAACATTTTAATGAAAATCCTAATTTGATAGATTATGGAAATGGTATGGCTCAAGTAATAGATTATGGAATGTTTGATGAAAATGGGAATTATATTTCTGTATTAGAAAATGATAAACCAGTAGTTTTAAAATCTAAAATTCTATTTAAACAAGATGTAAAAGAACCTATATTTACTATGACAGTTAAAGATTTCA
This sequence comes from uncultured Clostridia bacterium, assembly GCA_928721565.1. Classification (GTDB taxonomy): domain Bacteria; phylum Bacillota; class Clostridia; order TANB77; family CAG-508; genus CAG-269. Next base: position 203,730 of record OV788638.1, on the reverse strand, counting down.
AAGGACTAGAAATGGCAGGAACTAATACACTTATAGAAAAAGTAGTAACAGGAGAATATAAAGAAGGAGATATAGTAACTGCTGAATTTAGGCAAGTTATAAATGTTGCACCAGGGAAATATACATTATCATTTAGTTGCACACACTTTAATGCTAAAGGAGAACTAGAAGTATTAAACAGAAAATATGATGCATTATTAATAGAGGTATTATCAACAAAAGATACAGTAGGATTAATGCGATTGGATTCCAAAATAAAAATAGAAAAAATAAACAAATAAGGGGTCAAAAATGAAAAAGAATAAAGTAGTATATAGTAGATGCTTAATAGGAGTGATATTAATAATTTGTATGATTTTTATAGTAAAAGCCAATACAAAAGTCCAGACGAATACAACTTTAGAACAATTGCAAAATAATGGACATAGTCAGATGATGGGATATATTATAAAAACAAATAATAATAAAATTATTGTTATCGATGGAGGTACCTCTGATGATACTCAAAATTTAGTAAAAAAAATAAATGAATACACAGGAAAAGTTGATTATTGGTTTATAACACATCCACATAAAGATCATGCTACGTGTTTTATAGACATTGTAGAAAATTATAATATAGAAATAGGAAAAGTATATGTTACACTAAATGATGAAGATTGGTATAAAAAATATGGTGATGGTAGAGACGAGGAATGTATTAAGTTTTTAAACACAATAAAAGGAGACAAAATCGCAAATAAAGTAGAAGAGGTATATTTAAATGAAAAAATTAAAATAGATAATATAGATTGTGAAATACTAGGTATTAAAAATCCAGAAATAACTACAAATGCTATAAATAATTCAAGCATGGTAATAAAAATGAATACAGGAAAAAATAGTATATTATTTTTAGGTGATACAGGAGTAGAAAGTGGAGAAAAATTACTAAAAAATCAATCAGAAAAACTAAAAGTAGATATACTACAAATGGCACATCATGGACAGTCAGGAGTGAGCAAAGAAGTATATGATTTTATAAAACCTACAATTTGTTTATGGCCAACTCCAGATTGGTTATGGATAAATGATTCTGGTAATGGAGAAGATTCAGGACCATGGAAAACAAAAGAAACTAGACAATGGATAGAAGATTTAAATATAACGAATAATATTATAGAAAAAGATGGTAATATAAAAATTTCAATTTAAGGAGGGAAAATACTTGGAAATAGTTCAAAGTCCTAATATATTAAACTGGTATCCGTTTAACCAAAAACAAAAAGTATTAGAAATAGGAATAAAATCTGAAGAATTAACAAGCTTTTTAAAGCAAAAATGTTCAAAAGTGCAAAGAGTTAGTAAAATAGATGAATTAGAAAATATAATGGAAAAGTTTGATATAATAATATTAATAGAAATAAATAATTGTAAAAAATTGACTTTAAAAAATCTTATTAGAAAATTAGAAAGTTTTTTAGAAGTTGATGGTAAAATTTTATTAGCAGTAGATAATAAATTTGGACTAAAATTTTGGAATGGAAATCCTGAAAATATATTCGAAAAAAAATTTACTAGTTTAATAGGATATAATAATGAACCTGAGAAAATTGAAACATATACTAAAAAATATATAGAAACAATATTAAAAGAAATGGGGTATAATACAAGATTTTATTATCCCTTACCAGACTACAAATTACCAAATGTTATATTTACAGATGAACAATTGCCAGAATATAACAATATAGACAAATATAATCCATATTTTTTGGAAAAATCAGATATAATATTTAATGAACTTGATGTATTTAGAGAAATATTAAAGACGAATAAAGAAATGTTCACTTTTTTTGCTAATTCATTTTTAGTTGAAATTACAAAAGGTGAGTGTGACAAAACATACAAGTATATATCATTTAATAATATGAGAAAGAAAGAATATCAACTAATAACAAAAATCTCAGATAGTTATGTTGAAAAACAAATCGCAAATGAAGAGGCTATTGAGCATTATAATAACATAAAAAACAATTTGCGAATATTACAAGAAAATGGTATTAAAACTTTAGATTATATAGATGATGAAAGAATAAAAAGCAGGTATGTTGAACAAAAGTATTTGTTAGATAATATAATAACAGAAAAGTTGGAAAAAGGACAAGTACAAGAATTTGAAAGTATTATAAATAATTATATAAAAGCAATAACTGTAGAGCCATATAAAGAAAATGATTATGATAAGACTGTATTTGGAAAATATGGAATTGAAGTAGAAGATAAAAATATAATAAAAAATTTAAATTTTATGAAAAATGGATTATGGGATATGACATTTACAAATTGTTTTTTGATGGATAATCAATTTTACTTTTTTGATCAAGAGTGGAATGAACCTAATTTGCCAGTTGAATATATATTATATAGATCAATAATATATACAATAACATTAAGGAGATTTGTATCAATAGAAAAACTATTTGATAAATATAATTTAAGACCATATTTAGGACTATTTGAACAATTGGATAATAAGATTCAAGAGGAAATTAGAGATAATGCAATATGGAAATTTTATTCTCAAAATCATGATTTTAATATTGATGGAACAAAACAAGAACTAAAAAACTTACAAATAAGAAGTGAAGCACAACAAACAGAAATAAAAAACTTAAATGAAAGATTTAATGCACAACAACTTGAAAATAATAATTTAAAAGAAAACAATAAATTATTACAAGAAGAACTAAACAAATTAAATGAAGAAAGAGAAAGACTACAAACAGCAATCAATAATACATTTTTGCATAAAGTAAAAAGAAAAATAAAGAAAATTATAAAATAGAAAGGATGTATATATATGAGTAAGAAAATTGATATATACAAGAATCAAAAGAAAAAATTAAATATAAAAAATCCTAAAAAAGTAAGTGTTATAGTACCAAATTATAATTATGCTAATTATATTATAGAAAGAATAGATTCAATATTGATGCAAACTTACCCAATATATGAATTGATAATCTTGGATGATTGCTCAACAGATAACAGTGTTCAAGTTATAAATGAAAAAATAGAAAAAATCAAAAAAGAATATCCTGAAATAAAAGTACAGTTTATTGTTAATGAACAAAATAGTGGAGGATGTGTATTTAAACAATGGAAAAAAGGATTTGATATTGCAACAGGAGATTATGTATGGATTGCAGAAGCTGATGATTCAGCAGAAAATGATTTTGTTGAGCAATTAATAAAACCATTTGATGATCCGGAAATGGTATTGTCTTATTGCGAATCTGCAAAAATTGATGGGGAAAACAATCTTATTCGTACAAGATGTGATGATTGGTATGACATGTGCAGAACAGGAGAATGGAATAAATCATATATTTGGACAGGAAAAGAAGAAATAATAAATCACTTAAGTGTAACAAATACTATTTTGAATGTATCAAGTGTAATATGGAAGAAGCAAGACTATTCAGAAATATTTGAAAAAGCAGGAGAGTTTAGAGTAGCCGGAGATTGGTATATATATTACAATATATTAAAGAATGGAAAAATTAGTTGGAATACAAAATCATTAAATTATTATAGAAAACATGGAAGTTCTGTATCAACAGATGTAAGAGCTGAAATAGAATATAATGAAATATGTAAAATACAAGATGAAATATCAAGTTTATATGAATTGCCAGAAGAAATCAAAAAGAAGCAACAAATGAGAAGAGATTTAATGATAGCTTCATTACCACCAAAAGACAATGGAAAAAAGAAAATAGCATGGGTAATTCCGCATCCTGGAAAAGGTTCAGGTGGACATAGAACTATAATTCAAAATGTAAATGCACTAATAAGAGCTGGATATGAATGTGATTTATTTTTTGAAGAAGATGGAGTTTCTACTTCTGAAATAGTAAGACAAAAAATAAATGATTGGTATGAACCATGTACTGCAGGGGTGTATGTTGGATTTGATATGAAAAAAGACTATGATTTGTTATTTGCAACAGGATGGCAAACAATTGACTTTGTAAAAAAATTACCAGCTAAAAAGAAAGCATATTTTATACAAGATTATGAACCTTGGTTCTTCCCAATGGGTGATCAGTATTTAATCACAGAAAATTCATATAGATATGGATTTTTACCTGTAACTATTGGAAAATGGTTATCACATAAAATGAAAGCAGAATTTAATCAACCAGCAGAATACTTTCCGTTTGGAGCAGATTTAAATACATATAAACCATTAGAAAATGTAAAAAAAGAGAATGCAGTATGCTATGTATACCAACCAGAAAAACCAAGAAGATGTGATTATATAGGATTAAAAGCTTTAAAAATATTAAAAGCTATGAAACCAGATATAAAAATATATTTATATGGTTCTAATATACCAGCATCATTTGAATTTGAATGTGAGAACTTAAATATAATTCCGATAAAAAAATGTAATGAATTATATAACAAATGTAAGGTTGGACTATGTATGAGTGCTTCAAATCCTTCAAGAATACCATTTGAAATGATGGCTGCTGGACTACCTGTAGTAGAATTATATAAAGAAAATAATATTTATGATTTACCAGATGGTGGAGTATTACTAGCACAGCCAACACCAGAAGCTATAGCAAGTGCAATGGCATATATAATTGATAATCCAGAAATAGCTAAAAACATGTCTGACTTTGGAAAGGAATTTATGAAAGACTATCCATTAGAGGAAGGATATGAATATTTCTTAAAAGCTGTAAAAGATATGTTAGAAACAGATTATAATAATTTACCAGAAATAGAAAAATTATATAAAAAAGAGGCATTTTTAGCAAGTGATGAAGCAATGAAAATTTCAAAAGAATTAGCTGCAGTACAACCAGTATATGTAGACAATCATGGGAAAACTTATAGATTTTTAAGAAGAGGAAAGAGAAAGATAAAAAATATATTAGCCAAAATAGGGATAAAGAAGTAAAAGAAGAAAGAGGAAAAAAAATGAAATCTCTAGTAAGAAAAATAAAAAAGGTTCTAAAAGCAATAAATCCAACAAATATAAAGTCTGTATTAAGATATATAAAAAACGTTGGATTTAAAGGGCTGTATACAACTTGTATTAATAAAATAAGATTTGGAAAAAACGTTTTAGATGAATATGCAACTTGGATTGCGAATAATGAACCTAATAAAGCTGAATTAGACAAACAAAAAGAATATAAATCATGTCAAAATTTAAAATTTGAAATAATATGTAATGATAATCAAGAGCTCATAAACAGCATAGAACAGCAAACATATAGTAATTATCAAATTTCAGTCTTAGAAAAAGAGAAAGTACAGAATATAGTATTTAATTCTAATAGTGATTATATTATATTTATTGGACAAGATATTGAATTAATGCCATTTACATTATATGAACTTGTAAAATCAATAGAATATAGAGACAGTATATTAATATATTCAGATAATGATAAATTAATAAATAATAAAAGAATAGAACCACATTTTAAACCAGGTTTTGCTAGAGATACAATCATTTCTCAAAACTATATAGATGGCTTTATTGCTGTAAAAACCACCTTTTTAAAAGTTCATAACGAAATTTTAGAAAATTTAAATAAAAATATGATATATGATATAGTCCTACAAATTAGTGAAAAAACAAGAAAGATAGAACATATACAAAAAATATTATATCACAAAACAACAGAACAGATAAATGTAGATATTGAAGATGAGAAAAAGATAATAGAAAAACATTTACAAAGAATGAATTTAGAATATGATAGTATACAAGATGGAAAATTTAAAGGACAGTATAAAATTAACTATAAAATAAAAGGAAATCCATTAATTTCGCTAGTAATACCTAATATGGATCATATAGAAGATTTAGAAAAATTATTAAACTCTTTAAAAAAATCTACATATTCAAACTATGAAGTAGTAATTGTAGAGAATAATAGTAAAAATAAAGAAACATTTGAATACTATGAAAAAATATCAAATGAAGACAAAAGAATAAAAGTGGTCAAATTGGAAATAAACTATTTTAATTATTCTGCAATTGTAAATTATGGAGTAGAATGTTCAAAAGGTGAATACATAGTAATGCTAAATAATGACATAGAATTTATTACTACAGACTGGATGGAGCAAATGCTAATGTATGCTCAAAGACCAGATGTTGGAATATGTGGTGCGAAATTGTATTTTCCAGACAGGACAATACAACATGCAGGGGTAACAATTGGAACAAGAGGATTAGCTGGACATAGAAGTAGAGAAATTTCAGAAAAAGATTTTTATAGAGAGGATTATATAAATATAGTTCAAGATTTAAGTGCTGTAACAGCTGCATGTTTTATGGTAAGAAAACAATTATACATAGACATGCTAGGATTTGATGAAAAATTAGCAGTAGCATTTAATGATGTTGATTTTTGTTTAAAAGTTAGAACTGCTAAGTATTTAATAGTATATAATCCATTTGTAGAGGCATATCATTATGAATCAAAATCAAGAGGGGAAGATACAGAGAATTCTGAAAAACAAAAAAGATTTGCAAAAGAATATGAACTATTTGTAAAAAGATGGTCTAAGGTAATTGCTAAAGGCGATCCATACTACAATAGGAACTATAGATTAGATACAGATTTGCCTAAGATTAATTATAACAAGATAAATTATTAGGGAGGAAAAAATTGAAAAAAATAAATACAAAAATATTAAAAATAATAGGATACATAATTGCACCAATGTTAATAGAAATGTTTTTTTCAAAAAAAATTATTATTGAAAAAAGTACGGGAATAAGATTAGCAATTTTATATGGAATTGAGATTATATACTTTGGATATTTTATTATTGAAAAATATAAAGAAAAAATAAATAAAGTAATAAATTGGATAATAGAAAAAAGATATATAATAATTACAGTAATATTTGTTTTATGTGTAATATGTAAATTGAATTTATCTTCAATAAATATATGGAAAAGTTTTATAAATGAAGATGGTGGATATAAGCCTATTCTAGGTGTGGCAAGAACTATAAGGGCAGATGAATGGTTAGTTCAATCTCCTACGATGTTGGCTCAAACACTAAATAAAGATGGATATGCAATGTACAATTCACATATCATGCAAGGACACTGTAATATTCTAATGACAGGAGGACCAGTTTTTAATTATGCAACAATAGCAAAACCTTTGACATGGGGATTTTTACTATTTGGAACTGAATATGGCTTCTCTTGGTGGTGGATGTTAAGAATTATGCTATTATTAGTAGTATCATTTGAAGTAGCAAGAATAATTACTAAAAAAGATAATATATTAACTATTGCGGGAACATTAATGTTAGCAATAGCGCCAGGAATTATGTGGTGGTTTAGTACAGCAATTGTTGATGCATATATCTGGGGAATGGCAATTATAGTATTATTTCATACATATATTAATAACTTAGAAAAAGAAAATTGGAAAAAAATACTGATAGCTATAGGAATGGTTATTTCTATACCAGCATTTGCATTTGCATTGTATCCAGCTTATCAAGTACCTCTTGCATATATTATACTGATATTTATGATAAATGATTTAGTTAAAAACTTTAAAAAATTAAAACTAAAAGATTATATCATTATGGGATTAACATTATTATTTGCATTTTCTATTATTGCTTATTTTGTGATTTTTGCATGGAGTGATATTCAAACAATGATGGGAACAGTATATCCAGGAAGCAGATTTGAAATGGGAGGAGATCTTTCGGTAGATCAGTTTGTTTCAGGATTTACAAATTTATTTTTACCATATAGTAAAAGTATAGCAAATCCATGTGAAATAAGTACATATATGTATTCAGTTGTTGGATTAATAGCTCTTATTTTCTACTATATAAATAATTGGAAAAAAGAGAAAATAACTGAATCTAATAAAATACTAGAAATAGGATTGATTGGGTTATATGCATTTTTCTTTGTATGGATATATATAGGATTTAATAAAATATTATCTCAAATAACATTTTTATATTATTCACCAGCCAAAAGAACACAATTAGTATTTGGAATGATTGGAATACTAGTGACACTAATGCTAATGAAAAAATACGAAAACAAAAAGATAATGAATAAAAAGAATTCTATTATGATATCTTTATTAACAGTAATAGCGGCTTATTTATTAATAAAAAATTCATCATATAAAGAATTTTTTACAACAGTAAAATTAGAAATCATATCTGTAGTAATATTTTCAATAGTATATTCGATTTTACAAGTAAATAAAAAAGCTTTTTGTTATACTATGTGTATAATATATATTTTGGCAGGAGCTACAATTAATCCAATTAGTTCAGGACTAAATATTATATATAAAACAGACTTAGCTAAAGAGATACAAGCAATTTGTAAAGAAGATGAAGACGCAGTATGGATAGGCAGATATAATTGGAGCGGACAGTATTTGTTAGCAAATGGTGCAAATACATTAAATGGGGTAAACTCATATCCTAATTTTCAATGGTTAAATATAGTTGACCCAGATAAAAAATATAATGATGTATATAATAGATATGCACATATTGGAATAATATTAGCAGATAATACAGAATTTAGACTATTAACAACTGATAGTTATGAGGTTGATTTGAATTATGAGAACTTGAAGGATTTAGGTGTAAAATATTATTTTACAGATGTTAATTATTCAGAGGATATAAAAACAAAATTCCATTTAAGTATTAAATATGAGAATACTGAAAAAAATCAATATATATATCAAATAAATTAGGGAGAAAACAATGAAAGTATTAATAATTATACCAGCATATAATGAAGCTCAAAATATAGAAAAAACAGTAAAAGATGTAACAACAAACACAAAATATGATTACATAATAATAAATGACTGTTCAAAAGACAATACAAAAGAAATCTGCGAAAAAAATAATTTTAATATGTTGTCATTACCAATAAACTATGGATTAACAAGTGGAATACAATTAGGCATGAAATATGCACAAAAAAACAATTATGATATAGCCATTCAATTTGATGGTGATGGGCAACATCAAGCTAAATATTTAAAAGATTTAGTAAAAGAGATAGAAGAAAAAAATGCAGATATAACAATTGGTTCAAGATTTGTTACAGAAAAGAAACCAGTTACAGCAAGAATGTTAGGAAGTAGAGTAATTTCATTTTTTATAAAAATTACTACAGGGCTAACAATAAAAGATACTACTTCTGGAATGAGAGCATTTAACAAAAGAGCAATCTCAGAGTTTAACAGAAATACTAGTTTAACACCAGAACCAGATACATTAGTATATATGGCTAAAAAGGGTTTAAAAATCAAAGAAGTACAAGTTGAAATGAAAGATAGAGAATTTGGAGAAAGTTATTTGACTCCAATAAAATCTATGAAATATATGATAAATATGATGTTCTCAATTATATTTATTAGAGCGATAACTAGAAAAAATAAGTAGAGGTGAAAACAATGTCAATAACATTAAGAATAATATTAATTGTAAGCTCTTTTATAGCATTTTTCTTATGTGTAACCAAAATAAAAAAATCTCAGTTAAAAGTAGAAAATTCTGTAACATGGATGTTAGGAAGTATATTACTAATATTAATAAGCATATTTCCTAATATAGTTGTTTGGATTTCAACCAAATTAGGATTTGTAGCACCAGTAAATTTTATATTTTTGATAATGATAGCATTTTTACTAATGCAGATATTTATAGATAATATACATATTACATCATTAAACGAAAAAATAAAGGATTTAGATCATTATATAGCACTAAAAGAAAATGAAGAAAAGAATAAATAAGTGAAAGGGTTAAAATGGACAAAATAAAAGAGTTATATTTTAAATATAAGGAAATAGTAAATTATCTAATATTTGGAGTATTAACAACAGTAGTTTCATTAGTAACATATTATATTTGTGTATATACAGTTCTAGATCCAGAACAAGCAGTTCAATTACAAATAGCAAATGTAATTTCATGGATTTTAGGAGTTACATTTGCTTATGTTACAAATAGAAAGTTTGTATTTGAAAGTAATGAAAAAAATAAAATAAAAGAGGCAAGTAAATTTGTTACATCAAGAATAGCAACATTATTAATGGATATGGCAATAATGTTTATTGGAGTAACATTACTGAAATTTAATGACAAAATTATAAAACTAGTATCACAAGTGGTAGTAATTATAACAAATTATTTATTAAGTAAAATAGTTGTATTTAATAAAGGAGAAAACGAAAATGAGTAATTATAAATTATCAATAGTAGCAGCTGTATATAATTTAGAAAAATATTTACCAAGATGCTTAGATGCATTGGTAAATCAAACTTTACAAGAAATTGAAATATTATGTGTAGATGATGGTTCAACAGATTCAGCACCTTATATTATTGATGAATATGCAAAAAAATATCCAGATAAAGTAAAAGCATTTCATAAACCAAATGGTGGCGAATTTACAACTAGAAATTATGGATTAGAAAGAGCAACAGGAGAATATGTTACATTTGTAGATACAGATGACCAAGTGGAATTAACTTGGGCAGAGAAATTATATAATGCTGCAAAACAAAATGATGCAGATTTAGCTGTGTGCGGATTTGAAAGAATAGACTTAAATACAAATAAAGTTGTTTCAACAAATATGACAAATTTTGGACAAACTGTAAAAGAAATAAATAGTAAAGATGATTTTACACTTTTTATTAATCCTGCACCTTGGAATAAGGTATATAAAAGAGAAAAGGTAAAAGATTTAAGATTTCTACCTTTTAGAGGATTTAATGATGCAATGTTTTTGGCAAGTTGCTATACTAAGATGGAAAAAATAGCATTTGTGCCAGAACCATTATACCATTATTATTTGAGATATGACTCTCAAATACATACTGTAAATAAACAAGATGTAGAAAACTTAAAAAAATATCTATTAGAAGTAAAAAAACTTTATATAGAGACAAACAAATATGAAGAAATGAAATATATTTTAGATACATTTGCATTTTTACATTTGGGAACATCTGTAATGTATAGAGTTTCTTATGACAAAGAAGTAAATATGAAAGACATGTTAAAAGAAACAATAAAATATTTAGACGAAAACTTCTCAAATTGGAGAAAATCGCCGTTTTTGAAATTTGGATATTCTGCAAAAAAAGGTTTTAAACATATTGCATTATGGGGAGTGTCAATATTTTATAAAATAGGATTGCCAAAGGTATATATAAAAACATATAGATTTTTGGTAGATAAGTTAAAATTAGATATAAAGTTTTAATGGGAGAAGAAATGGGACAAAAAGATGTACAATTTAGAAAAAATTTCATATGGAATGTTTTAGGAACAGGATTAAATGCTTTTAATTCCTTGTTTTTTATGATAATTGTTACTAGAATAAATGGAATAGATCAAGCAGGAATATTTACAATTGCTTTTTCAACAGCATGTATTATATATTTTGTTGGTGTGTATGCAGGGAGAATATATCAAGTAACGGAATTAAATCAAAATATTACTGACAAAGAGTTTATAGTTAATAGAATGATAAGTTCAATTGCAATGTTAATACTTGTTATAGTATTTTCTATATTAAGAGGATACAATCTGTTTAAATCAGCAATGTTTTTTATATTAACATTTTACAAAGCTTTAGAGGCTTTTAGTGATGTTTTATATGGAATACTTCAAAAACATGATAAATTGGAGATTGTCGGAAAATCATTTTTTATGAAAGCTATAATATCAATAATATTATTTTTGATGATTGATTTGATTACCAAAAATATGATATTAGCATCAATAACAATAATTATTGTAAATATAGCAGTTTTAATATTATATGATACCCCAAAAACAGTAGAGTTAATTAATTTAAAAGAAAAAATCCAAAAAGAAAATATTGTAAAAATATTTAAATCAGGATTTTTTACATTTGCAATATCTTTTTTAGGTGTATATATTTTAAATGCTCCTAAATATGCTATAGATAGTTTCTTAGAAGAAAATTATCAAACTATATTTGGAATAATAGTAATGCCTGCAACAGTTATAGGATTAGTGGCTCAATTTTTAATACATCCATATTTAAATAAAATAGTTGACTTATATAAGAAAAAAGATTTGAAAAATTTAAAAAAATTGATATTAAAGCTTATATGTATGATTGCTGGATTTGGAGCAGTAGCATCATTATTAGCATATTTATTAGGACCAGAAGTTTTAGGTATTGTATATGGAATTGATTTAACAACATATAGAATAAGCTTATTAATAATCATAATATCAGCAACATTATATACAATAGGAATAATTTATTCATCTGTATTAACAGCAGTAAGAGAGACATTTTCACAATTTATTATTTATATTGTAATATCATTGTTTGCTTTGATAAGTTCAAACATATTAACACATAATAATGGAATGAGTGGATCAGTAATTGCTTATTTTGGAATAATGACAATGCAATTTGGAATATATGCAATATATACAAATATAAAATTAAAAAAAATATTTAATAAAGAGGAAAAAAATAATGAGTAAGGTAACAATGATTATACCAGTATATAATTCTGAAAAATATATAGGAAAATGTTTAGATAGTATTTTACAACAAACATATCAAGACTTTGAGATACTAGTAGTAAATGATGGTTCAAAAGACAATTCGCAAGAAATTATTAATAAATACAAAGAAAAATATCCAGATAAAATAAATGTAATTGAACAGGAGAACAAAGGAGTAGCAAGAACTAGAAATGAAAGCATACAAAAAGTTAAGAGTGAATATATAATGTTTATGGATAATGATGATTATTTGGATAAAGATTATATTGAAACTTACGTAAAAGAAATCGAAAGTGATAACTATGATGCAGTTGTAGGTGGATATAGAAGAATAACAGAAAAAAATAAAATATTAAAAACATTAAAATTAAGAAATGATGAATGGTCAAAATATATGATAATGGCTCCATGGGCTAAAATATACAAAAAAGAATATTTGATACAAAACAACATAACATTCCTAGAAAATAATTTAGGAGAAGATATGTACTTTAATTTAAAAGCATTATTATTAGGAAAAGTAAAGTGTATAGAGTATATTGGATATAACTGGTTTTTCAATACACAAAGTGTATCAAATACAATTCAAAAAAATATTACACAATTACAAGTTTATGAATTAATAAATGCATGTTATGATATGCTAAAAGATGAAGGAATATTAGAAAAAAATTATGAAATGTTAGAAGCACATTTTATAAAATATATTATTTGGTTGATTTTATTTTCAACCAAAAACTTAGATTATAAAACAATAAGTAAAGAATATGATAAACTATTTCAATGGTTAAAAAATCATTTTCCTAACTATAAAAAAAATAAGGTAATAAGAATATGGAAACCTAAAAGTGAATTACTAAGTGTAAGAATGATTGTTGTTTTTATGACAATTATCAATAAAGTTAGAATTGGAAAAATTGCCATTTATTTATATGGAAAAATATGATATAATTAATTCATATTTTATACAAGGGAGGATAAGAAATGAATATAAGAAAAATATTAAGTATTATTGTATTTTTGAATTGTATTATTATATATACAAATATAGGAAAAGTATATGCTCAAAATAGTGTAGAACCTGAATTAAATGTTACATATCAAACACATGTACAAGATATTGGTTGGCAAGAAAAAAAGCAAAATGGAGAAATAGCAGGAACAGAAGGACAATCAAAAAGGCTAGAAGCAATAAAAATAAATTTAAATAGTACATCTGATGCAGTAAAAATAAGATATTCAACACATATTCAAGACATAGGATGGCAAGAATGGAAATATAATGGAGAAATGTCAGGAACAGAAGGACAATTAAAAAGATTAGAAGCAATAAAAATTGAATTAGAAGGAACAAAAGAATATTCAATAATGTATAGGGTACATGTACAAGACATAGGATGGCAAGAATGGAAATATGATGGAGAAATAGCAGGAACAGAAGGACAATCAAAAAGACTAGAAGCAATAGAAATAAAAATTGTAGATAGAAAAGCCCAAGTATTAATGAATATAGATGAAGGAAAAAATGGAACGGTATATTATAGGAATGATAAAATAAAGATACGTGGATGGAAAATGGCAGATGTTCCAAATACTAAAATTTCTGCATATTTAGATGGTACTCTAATTGATGAAAATTCAATAACATATGCAGAAAGACCAGATGTAATTCAAGGAGTAATTGGATATGGTAATGCGGAGCAGAATCCTAAACCACAGTATAGTTTTGAATTAGACACGGCTAAATTAACATCAGGAAAACATATTATAAAAATATATACAATTGATTCAAAAGGAGATAAAATAGGATCAATAACTACAAATATCATATATGATACATCACCTCATGTTACATATTCAGCGCATGTACAAGATATAGGCTGGCAAGGGCAAAAACAAGATGGAAACATAGCAGGAACAGAAGGAAAATCATTAAGAGTAGAAGCATTAAAAATAAATTTAATAAATGCTCCAGGAAATGCTAAAGTAAGATATAAAGCGCATGTACAAGATATAGGTTGGCAAGGATGGAAGTATGATGGAGATATATCAGGAACAATAGCACAAAGTAAAAGAATAGAAGCAATAAAAATAGAGCTTGAAAATGCAGATGAATATAGTATTGAATATAGGACACATGTACAAGATATTGGATGGACAGATTGGTATATTGATGGAGAAACGTCAGGATCAATAGGAAAATGCCTAAGAGTTGAGGCCGTGGAAATTAGAATAGTACCTAAATATAAAAGGCATTATATAGGAATAGATATATCACATTGGCAGGGAACAGTAGACTATAACAGATTAATAGCAAGTAAGAAAATAGATTTTATGATAGCTAAAGTTGGTTGGTATAGTGAAAGTCGTTCTAAATTTATGGTAGATTCTCAATTTGAAAGAAACTATAATGAAGCCAAAAAAGGAAATATTCCATTAGGAATTTATTTATATTCATATGCAACAAATGTAGATGAAGCAAAAAGAGAAGCAGAAGGCTTAATAAAATATTTGAATACAAGTAATAAAAAGGAATACGAACTACCAATATTTTTCGATATAGAAGATAAAACTCAAGAATCGTTAAGCAAAGAAAAAGCAACACAAATTATAATGACATTCTGCAATGTTATAAAAAATGCTGGATACAATACTGGAATATATGCTAATTTAAATTGGTATACAAATAAAATAAAATTATCTCAAATACCTGATGATTATGCTTTATGGATCGCACATTATGATAAAAGTGTTACTATAACAGATGGAATACCAGATCAGATTGAGAAATATGCTAAAACACATGATATATGGCAATATACACAATCAGGAAATATAGATGGAATATCAGGTAATGTAGATTTTAATGTATGTTATAAAAAATATTTTTAAAAATAAAAAGAATCTAATTTTAGATTCTTTTTTGTTTTTAATGTTGTCTATATATAAAAAATATGATAAAATAACCTCGAAAAATAAATGAAAGAGGGAAAAAAGAATGATTAATTTTAATGTACCACCATATGTAGGAAAAGAAAAAGAATACATAAGCAAAGCAATAGAAAATAGAAAGATTTGCGGAGATGGAGAATTTACTAAAAAATGTACTAAATGGTTAAGAGAAAAAACAAAATCAAATGTATTATTAACAACATCATGTAGTCATGCATTAGATATGTCAGCAATATTAGCTGATATAAAACCTGGAGATGAGGTAATATTACCTGCATATACATTTGTATCAACAGCTGATGCATTTGTTATGAGAGGAGCAACTCCAGTATTTGTAGATATAAGACCAGATACTATGAATATAGATGAAAAATTAATTGAAGATGCTATAACTGATAAAACAAGAGCAATTGCACCAGTACATTATGCAGGTGTAGCGTGTGAAATGGATACAATCATGGATATAGCTAAAAGACATAACTTGATAGTTATTGAAGATGCTGCTCAAGGAGTAATGAGTGAATATAAAGGCAAACCTTTAGGAACAATAGGGGATTATGGATGTTATAGTTTCCATGAAACTAAGAATTACAGCATGGGTGAAGGTGGAGCTTTATTAGTAAAAGATCAAAATAATTTTGAAAGAGCAGAAATTATAAGAGAAAAAGGAACAGATCGTAGCAGATTCTTCAGAGGTCAAGTTGATAAATATACTTGGGTAGAAGCAGGTTCATCATATCTACCAAGTGATATTAATGCTGCATATTTATATGCGCAACTTGAAATGGCTGATGAGATAAATAAAAATAGATTAAAAAATTGGAATTTATATTATGAAAATTTAAAAGATATAGAACAAATAGAAATGCCTTATGTTCCAGCAGAATGCAAACATAATGCACATATGTTCTACATCAAGACTAAAGACTTAGAAGAAAGAACAAAATTAATAAACCATTTAAAAGAAAATGAAATTCAAGCAGTATTTCATTATATACCATTACATTCAGCTCCAGCAGGAATTAAATATGGTAGATTCCATGGAGAAGATAAGTATACAACAAAAGAAAGTGAAAGACTTCTTAGATTACCAATGTATTATGGTTTAAAAGAAGAAGACGTTTTAAAAGTTTGTAATAAGATAAAAGAATTTTATAAGAAGTAGAGGAACAATTATGAAAGAAAAATTAGTTATAATTGGAGCAAATGATTTTCAAAATCAATTAATATTAAAAGCAAAATCATTAGGTTATGAAACACATGTATTTGCATGGCAGGATGGTTCAATAGGAGAGAAAACAGCAGATTACTTTTATCCAATTAGTATAGTAGAAAAAGAACAAATATTAGAAAAATGTAAAGAAATAAAACCAGTAGGAGTATGTTCGATTGCATCAGATTTAGCTACAATTACAGTAAATTATGTTGCAGAAAATTTAGGATTAGCTTGTAATCCAACTTCAACAACATTACAATGTACAAATAAATTTGAAATGCGTAAAAAAATGAAGGAAAATGGCGTAAAAACACCAGCTTTTATAAAAGTAAGTAATGACAGTTCAACTTGGAATGTTGAAAATATGAAATTTCCTGTCATTGTAAAGCCTACAGATAGATCAGGAAGTAGAGGAATAACAAAAGTTTTTAATAAAAATGAATTAGAAGATGCTGTAAAATATGCGACTAAGGATTCATTTGAAAAAATGGCTATAGTTGAAGAATATATAGAAGGAAATGAATACAGTTGTGAATGTATTTCATATAAAGGAAATCATCATTTTCTTGCGTTTACAAAAAAATATACTACAGGTTCGCCTAATTTTATAGAAACAGGACATATGGAACCGTCAGATATAAAACTAGAATATCAAGAGGAAATTAAAAATAATATTTTTAAAGCTTTAACAGCTTTAGGTGTGCAAAATGGAGCTAGTCATACAGAATTTAAAGTTAATGAAAATGGTGAATTTGGAATTATTGAGATAGGTGCAAGGATGGGAGGAGACTGCATAGGGTCAGATTTAGTACAAATATCTACAGGATATGACTTTGTAAGAATGGTAATAGATGTAGCTTGTGGAAAAGAACCAGATTTTACTAAAGTTACAAAACCAGCAAAAGCAGTAATAAAATTTATTTTTACACAAAATGATTTAAACAAAATGAATGAATTTTCAGAAAAACATTCAAGTCAAATTTATAGAATAAGTGATATGGAATTAGAAAACTTGGGAAAAACTGTTGATAGTTCAAGTAGAATAGGATATTATATATACACACCAGAATAAAAGGAGATAGATTATGAAAGAAAAAATAATTGTTTTAGGCTCAGCAGGAAATTTAGGAATGTATTTTTTGGATTATTTAAATAATAATTTAGATATGGAAAAATATGAAGTTATAGCAACAGGAACGAAAGAGCATTATCCATATGAATTTTATAAAGGTCAATATTTACAAGTTGATATAACTAAAAAAGAAGACTTTGATAAATTGCCAAAAGAAAGTGTATATGCAGTAGTAGATTTTGCTGGAGTACTTCCAGCATATTTATCTAAAGATGATCCTGATAAATATATAGATGTAAATATAAAAGGAACATTAAATGTACTTGAATATTGTAAAACAGCAAAAGTAGATAGAATTATATATACACAAACATGGGCAGATCTAAATGGATATTTAAGAGATAAAAAACCTTTAAAACCATATTTGCCAAGAAAGCCAATTTATACAGGTGACCATGCTATATATACAGTTACAAAATGTGCAGCTGTAGATTTAATTGAATGTTATCATCAAATGCATGGGATAAAAAACTTTATTTTTAGATTACCTAATATTTATTTATATTCACCAGAAATGTATTATTATGTAGATGGTGAAAAGAAATATATATCATATAGATATATGATTCAAAGAGCAATAGAAGGAAAAGACCTTGAAATGTGGGGGAATCCAGAACTTGGAAAAGATGTAATATATGTAAAAGACTTGTGCCAAATGATATTTAAATCACTTTGGGCTAATAGAGAAACAGGAACATATAATGCTGGTACAGGAATAAAAACAACAATGAGAGAACAAATAGAAGGTATTATAAAAGTATTTTCAACTAAAGATAAAATGTCTAAGATAATAGAATGCCCAGAAAAAAGGGACTGTGATGATTTTGTTATGGATATTCAAAACGCAAAAGATGATTTGGGATATGAACCACAATATGATTATATAGCATATTTGGAAGATTACAAAAAAGAAATGGAACTAAATAGATTTATAAAAAAATAAAAGGAAATGATAATAAAAATGGAAGAGAACAATAACAAAAAATTAAGTTTTATAATACCTTGTTATGGTAGTGAGAAAACAGTAGGATTAGTTATAGATGAAATAAATAAAGTAGTAAGTCAAAATCCACGATATGATTATGAAGTGGTTGCAGTAAATGATCATTCACCAGATAATGTTTGGCAAGTTTTAAAAAATATAGCTCAAAATAATCCAAAAGTAAAATTAATAAATCTTGCTAAAAACATGAATAGACCAGGAGCACTTATGGCTGGAATGTCAAAAACGACTGGAGATTATATAATTCTAATGGATGATGATGGACAATGTCCAATGGAAAGTTTATGGAAATTAATAGAACCATTAGAAAATGGACATGATGTATCAATAGCTAAATACCCAACATATAAACAAAGCAAATTTAAGGGCTTTGGAACAATTGTTAATAGAAAAATGACAGAAATAGTTATGGAAAAACCAAAAGATTTAAGCTTTACTAACTTTTCAGCATTAAAAAGATATATTGTAGAAGAAATTACAAAATATAAAAATCCATATCCATACCTAACTGGACTTTTGCTTAGAACAACAAGTGACATAGTAAATGTAGAAATGGAAGAAAGAGAAAGAATAACAGGAAGTACAAACTTTACTTTCAAAAAAATGCTAAACTTATGGATTAATGGGTTTACAGCATTTTCTATAAAACCACTTAGAATATCAACAATTGTAGGTATTATTACTGCTGCTTTAGGATTTATTTATGGAATATATATAATAATACACAAATTAGTGGTTCATACAACAGTATTACAAGGTTATAGTTCATTAATGGCAGTAATGCTATTTATAGGTGGAATTATAATGATGATGCTAGGAATGATTGGAGAATATATTGGAAGAATTTATATTAGCATAAATAATTCTCCACAATATGTAATAAAGGAAACAGTTAATATAAAAGATAAGGGAGAAGATGATGGAAAAGATAAATAAATATGTATTATTACATTTGTTGTTATTTGCATATTCATTTTGCGGAGTATTTTCAAAATTGGCATCAGGAAATGAATTTTTATCTTTAAAATTTTGTATATTTTATGGGATATCAATATTAATTTTAGGGGTATATGCAATACTTTGGCAACAAATATTGAAAAAATTCACATTAACAACGGCATTTTTTAATAAAGCAGTAACAATAATTTGGGGAATGATTTGGGGCGTATTATTTTTTAAAGAAACAATTACTTGGAATATGATTGTAGGAACAATAGTTGTATTAATTGGAGTTGGATTGGTGGTGAAAGATTATGAATAAGATATTAATTTATTCAGGAATATATATTTTAGGTGTAATCATTTCAGCACTAGCACAAATATTATTAAAGAAGTCAGCTGATGTTGAAAGAGAAAGTAAGTTAAAAGAATATTTAAATTTAAAAACTATATTTGCATATGGAATATTTTTTGGAGCAACATTATGCACGGTTTTCGCATATAAATATGTCCCATTATCAATGGGACCAATACTTGGAACAACAGAATATGTTTTTGTTGCAATATTAAGTTACTATTTACTAAAAGAAAAAATTAGCAAGAAAAAATTAATTGGACTAATAACTATAATAATTGGAGTATTAATTTTTTCTCTATAAAAAGGGGAATAAATATTATGAAATTAACGGAAAAAAATAAAAAAATAATTAAAAATATAATAATTGCGATGTTTTTAGTATATATATTTATATTATGTTTTTCAATGTCAAGAGGAACTGAATTTAATTCTGCTCCAGATGAAAAAATGAAATATGATGTATGTAAATATATATATAATAATTCTAAATTACCACATGGTGGAGAAGAAAGCATAAGAGATGAAAATTATGGTATATCATATGCATTTATGCCAATACTTTCTTATATAATATCTGCAGTTTTTATGAGACTATTTGACGTATTTTCTTCAGATCCATTTTCCTTACTTGTATCGGCAAGGTTTGTAAGTGTTTTTTGTATAACAGCATATGCATTTATGTGTATAAAAATTTCTGAAAAGTTATTTAAAGGGATATATAAATGGGTATTCGTAGCATTTGCAACATTATTACCACAATTGCTTTATTTAGGCTCATACATAAACAATGATTCATTAGCATTATTATCAATATCTATTATAATATATTCATGGATTATAGGACTAAAAGAAAATTGGAATTGGAAGTCATGTATAATATTAGGAATTGGAATTGGAATATGTTCAATGTCATACTATAATGCATATGGTTATATGCTAACAAGTGTTATTTTATATTTTGTGAGCAGTTTTATAAAAAAAATAGATATAAAAGAATTTTTAAAAAAAGGTTTTGCTATTGCGGGAATTGCAATTTTAATTGGTGGATGGTGGTTTATAAGAAGCTACATTTTATATGATGGAGATATTTTTGCAATAAAAACGCAAAGGGAATATGGACAAAAGTATGCTTTGGAAAATTTCAAACCAACTAATAGAAAAACACCAGCTAACCAAGGCCATTCACTAAAATATATGTTATACGATATGAATTGGATTAGAACAACAAAACTTAGTTTTATAGGGCTATTTGGATATATGAATTCATTTATGGCTGGAGGAATGTATAAAGTATATGAATCAATATTTAAAGTTGCTTTAGTAGGCTTGGTACTAGGAATAGTTAGTTATATGATTAGAAAAATAAAGAATAAACAGGAATCAAATGAAATTGCGCCAACAGATGAGTTTGAAAAAAGAAAAAACAAAACATTGATAAATATAATATTTGGTGTAAACATTATATTAACTATATCGTTAAGTTTATACTATTCATATAATATGGATTGTCAACCACAAGGAAGATATATTATGCCAATGATAATACCATTTATGTATTTTTTAACTATAGGAATAAAAAATATATTTGATATAATTATAAAAAATGAGAAAATAAAAAATGTATTACTTGGAGCTGGCATTATTATATTAGCAATAATGGCTGCTTATATTTCAATCAAATATGTAATAATACCATTATAAAAGCATGAAATTTAAATTTCATGCTTTTTTATAGTTGAAATTATATCATTTTAGTGATATACTAATACAGAAAAAATAAGAGAGAAAGAAGGAAAAAATATGGCTATATTAGTAACAGGTGGTGCAGGATATATAGGAAGCCACACAGCAGTAGAACTATTGAATGCCGGAAGAGAAATAGTTATAATAGATAATTTTTCAAATAGCAAACCAGAAGTCTTAGACAAAATAAAACGAATAACAGGAAAAAACTTCAAATTTTATAAAGTAGACTATTTAGATAGAAAGGCATTAGAACAAGTATTTGAGGAAAACAAAATAGAAGCGGTATTAAATTTTGCAGGATATAAAGCAGTAGGAGAATCAGTACAGAAACCATTAGAATATTATGAAAATAATATTTCAGGTGCAATAGTTTTACTAGAAACAATGAGAAAATATAATGTAAAAAAATTTATATTTAGTTCATCTGCAACAGTATATGGAGATCCAGAAAAAATTCCTTTAACAGAAGAATGCAAAATAGGAGGAACAACAAATCCATATGGAACAACAAAATTATTTATAGAACAAATATTACAAGATTTATACAAATCAGATAACACATGGGATATAGCAATATTAAGATATTTTAATCCAGTAGGAGCACATGAAAGTGGACTAATAGGCGAAGAACCACAAGGAATACCTAATAATCTAATGCCATATGTAGTAAGAGTCGCATCAGGACAATTAGAACAATTATCAGTATTTGGAGATGATTATAATACACCAGATGGAACAGGAGTAAGAGATTATATACATGTAGTAGATTTAGCCAAAGGACATATAAAAGCACTAGAAAAATTAGAAAAAGAAAAAACAGGAATATATATATATAATTTAGGAACAGGAACAGGATATAGTGTTTTAGATATGGTAAAAGCATTTGAAAAGGCAACAGGAAAAACAGTAAATTATAGAATTGCACCAAGAAGAGCAGGAGATATAGCAACATGTTATTCAAATCCAGAAAAAGCAAAAAATGAACTTGGATGGCAGGCTGAAAAAACATTAGAAGACATGTGCAAAGATTCTTGGAAATATATACAAAATCAAACAGAGAAGAATAGCTAATTTTAACAAAAGCAGAAAAACAAGAGGTGTAATAAATGAAGAAAAGAATAGCATGTATAGTCATTGTAATATGTCTATTGATTGCATTTGGAGCAACAGTCACAGTAGATTGGCTATACGATACTTTTGGACACCTTTCAATGGATGAAATAGTATTTCATCTAAAAGTACCAATGGAAGGAACAAATACAGATATAATATTTACATTCTTTAAACAGTGTTTATGGAAAGTCATAGTACCAACCGCAATAATATCATTTGTACTGATATACCCAATGGTAAAAGACATAAAAATTATAAAAGAAATACATACATCAGAAAGAAGAAGAACAACATTAACTAGCATTTGTATATCAGTATTAATATTAATTGTTAGTGTGAATAAAATAATAGAAACAACAGATATAAAAGAATATATAGAAAATCAGACACATGATTCAAACTTTATTGCAAAAGAATATATTAGACCAGAAAAAACAAAAATAGAATTTCCAGAACAAAAAAGAAATTTAATTTATATATTTCTTGAATCAATGGAAACAACATATTACTCAACAAAAGATGGAGGATTATCAAAAGATGATTTAATACCAGAAATATCAAAATTAGCTAAAGAAAATACCAATTTTTCAGACACAGATAAATTAGGAGGAGCCTATACATTATATGGTACCACATGGACTGTTGGAGCAATGTCTGCACAAACAGCAGGTATTCCACTAAAGCTATCAATAGATGATAATGCTATGGGAGAATATAGTACATTTCTTGGAGGTGCATACAGCATAGGACAAGTATTAAAAGACAATGGATACAATAATTATTTATTAGTAGGATCAGATGCAACATTTGGAGGAAGAAGAAATTTATTCAAGCAACATGGAGATTATGATATATGGGACTTTGAATCAGCAAAAGAAGAAAATAAAGCAACAGAACAAATTTGGTGGGGATTTACAGATGATCAATTATTTGAATATGCTAAAGAGAAAATATTGAATTTGTCAGAAAGAGATGAACCATTTAATTTCACAATGTTAACTGCTGATACTCATTTTCCAGATGGATATTTATGCAAAGATTGTGGAAACAAATGGGATGAACAATATAAAAATGTAATATCATGTTCAAGTAAAAGAGTAGGAGATTTTATAAAATGGCTTAAAAAACAAGACTTTTATGATAATACAACAATAGTTATAGCTGGGGATCATTTAACTATGCAAGCCGACTTTTTAAATCCGGAAGAAGGACAAGAATATGATAAAAAAGTTGTTAATGTTATTGTAAATCCAGCAAATCAACCAGAAAATACTCAAAGAACATATTCAACAATGGACTTATATCCAACAACTCTAGGAGCATTAGGAGCAAATATTGATGGAAACAGATTAGCACTTGGAACAAATTTATTTTCAGATGAAAAGACATTAATAGAAAAATATGGAGTTGAATATATTAATAATGAATTAAAAAAGATTTCTAGATATTATAATAATAATATATTAGTAAAATAAGGAGAAGTGTATGGAAAAGATATCAGTAGTAGTTTCTTGCTATAATGAAGAAAAAGCATTACCACTGTTTTACAAAGAAATGGAAAGAGTAAGAAAACAAGATTTTGAAAACATCGTAGAATTTGAGTACATTTTTGTGGATGATGGATCAAAAGATAATACACTAAAAGAATTAAAAGAATTAAGAAAAAAAGATAATAAAGTAAGATATGTTTCTTTTTCTAGAAATTTTGGAAAAGAAGCAGCAATGTTGGCTGGTTTAGAAGCATCAACAGGCGATTATGTTACATTAATGGATGCAGATTTGCAAGACCCACCAGCATTATTAAAAGAAATGTACAATGCAATTATAAATGAAGGATATGATTCTGTAGGAACGAGAAGAGTGACAAGAAAAGGTGAACCACCAATTAGAAGTTTTTTTGCAAGAATGTTTTATAAAATAATAAACAAAATGTCAGATATAGAAATGGTTGATGGTGCGAGAGATTATAGATTAATGAAAAGACAAGTAGTAGACAGTATAATTTCATTAAGAGAATATAATAGATATTCTAAAGGATTATTTAGTTTTGTGGGATTTAAAACCAAATGGTTAGAATATGAAAATGTAGAAAGAGTAGCAGGAGAAACAAAATGGTCATTTTGGAAATTGTTTAAATATGCATTGGAAGGAATAACTGCATTTTCAACGACACCTTTGATATTTGCTTCAGTATTAGGATTGGTGTTTTGTGTGATTTCATTTTTAGCAATTATTTTCATCATAATTAGGACTCTAATGTATGGAGATCCAACTTCTGGTTGGCCATCATTAGTATGTATAATAATATTTGTTAGTGGAATACAACTATTTTCGATAGGAGTAATTGGACAGTATTTGTCTAAAACTTATTTAGAGGTAAAAAATAGACCAATTTATATAATAAAAGAAAAAAAATAAAATATGCAATAAGAAAGGAATGTTTATATATGTTTAAATTTGGATTCGGTCAAGATATAGGAATCGATTTAGGAACAGCAACAGTAATAGCTTATGTAAAAGGCAAAGGAGTAGTTTTAAGAGAACCATCAGTAGTTGCTGTAGACAGTAATACAAATGAAGTTTTAGCAGTAGGGCAAGAAGCAAGAAGAATGCTTGGAAGAACACCTGGAAATATAGTAGCAACAAGACCACTAAGAGAAGGAGTAATATCAGATTATACAGTAACAGAAAAAATGTTAAAATATTTTATAAATAAAATAAATGGAAGAACTCTATTTGCGCCAAGAATAATGATATGTATACCATCAAGAGTAACAGAAGTTGAAAAAAAGGCAGTAATAGATGCAGCAAATCAAGCAGGAGCACGTAAAGTATTTTTAATAGAAGAACCAATTGCAGCTGCAATTGGAGCAGGAATTGATATAGCTAAACCATGTGGAAATATGGTCGTAGACATTGGAGGTGGAACTACAGATATTGCTGTTATATCATTAGGTGGTTCTGTGGAAAGTACTTCATTAAAAGTAGCTGGAGACAAATTTGATGAATACATAGTTAAATATATTAAAAAGAAACATAACATAATGATTGGAGAAAGAACAGCAGAGGATTTGAAAATAAATATAGGCTGTGTATATCCAAAAATGCAAGAAGCTGATATGGAAATAAGAGGAAGAGACTTATCAACAGGTTTACCAAAAAATATAAAAGTTTATTCAAGTGAAATGTTAGAAGCACTTATAGAACCAGCAATGATGATAGTTGATGCAGTTCACTCTGTATTAGAAAAAACACCACCAGAATTATCAGCAGATATAAGTGATAGAGGAATTTATATGACTGGTGGAGGCTGCTTGGTTGATGGACTAGACAAACTTTTACAAGAGAAAACAGGTATAAATGTTATGATTGCAAATGATGCTGTCTCATGTGTAGCCCTTGGAACAGGTAAAGCATTAGACAATTTAGATAAATTAGATAGATAATTGTAAAAAAATATTGCAATTTTCATTTATTTATATTAAAATAAATTTGAGGTGTTAAAAATGAAGAAAAAAATCACATTAATAATATTTTTATTAATAACAATGATAGCAACAACAGTATTTGCAACTGCAAATTCAGCAGATGTTACAATGGAAGTAGTAGAAGATAATGTATGTACAATAAAATTAAACGAATCTGCAAGTTTTGAGAAGAAACTTATAGAAACAGATTTAACTAAAAAAGAAGTTACATTACAATTACAAGTAAATAATGCAGCAAAATCAGTAATTCCATCAGGAGAAATGATGTTGGTTATTGATAGTTCAAGCAGTATGGACCAAGTTGTAAGTGGAAATACAACAAGAAAAGATTTGGTATTAAATTCAGCAAATAAATTAGTAGAAGACTTATTAAAAGCAAATCCAACATCTTTAAAAATTGGAGTAGTTACATTTTCAACAGGAACTGAAAAAGATGAAAATGGATATTTAATTACAGGAACAGAAGCAGACGCACAAAAAGTTTGCGATTTTACAAATGATGTATCAACATTAAAAACAAAAATATCAGCTATAGAAGGAACTGGACAATATACAAATTTAGACTCAGGCCTAAAATTAGCTAAAAGTCAATACACATCAGAAAATAACAATAAATATATGATTGTGTTAACAGATGGCTTACCTAATTTAGCTGTAGGACATAATGATTTAGTTTCTTACAACGGATTAACAGATGTAATAAATGAAACAAAATCAACATTAACATCATTAGAAAATGTAGATTTAATTACAATGCTAACAGGTATAGATAATGAAGAAGCAACATTTAGAACAGATGGAACAAATACATATACATATGGACAAGTTATTCAAACAGTATTTGGAACAGAAGAAAATCCAACAAAAGGTAAATTCTATAAAATAAGTGATGATGAAATAGAACAAACAATAACAAATAAAATATATCATGACTTATTACCTGTAGAAAATTCATTAAATGATATAGTAGTTAAAGACTATTTTCCACAATATATAGTTGATAATTTTGAAATGACATATGTTGACGGAATAGATGTTAGTAATGTATCTTCAGAAATTGATACAGAAACAAATAGTATAACATGGAATCTTGCTAAATTAGAAGCGGGACAAACTGCAACAATTCAATATAAATTAAAATTAAAAGATGAATTTGATGAAAAAATAATAGATCAAATACTTGACACAAATGAAAAAGTAGATATTACATATAAAGACTTTGATGGAACATCAAAAGAACAAACATCAGATGTAACACCAAAAATAAGACTTACAAAAGTACCAGTAGATAATACTGTAGCACCAGATCCAATTCCAAAGGCAGGTTCACCTGTAGTAATAATTGGTGGAATTATTGCAATATCTGTAGTAGTATTTTTTGGATACAAATCTAGAAAAATAAAATAAATAATAATAATAAAGGAAGCCTCCAAAAAAGGGGGCTTCTATTTATATGTCTAAAGGACTAATTAGCAACATCCTCCTCTGTTACCACCACAGCAGCAGCAAATTAAAAGTATTAAGATGATTATCCAGCAGCAATCATCACCAAATCCAAATCCACATCCTCTATTTTCTGGCATATTAAAACCCCCTTTCAATATAACAATCTTAACTAAAGAAAATCTTTAGCATTTTCTTTTGATAATATATAATATGGATTTTGCAAAAATGTGTTACAAAGTTGGTAAAGGGGACGGGGCTTTTTGACAACTTTTTAGCAAAAACACTTGAATAAGAAAAAGAGAAATGATAAAATACATGTGTAACAAAAGAATATAAAGTAAAATTAGAAATATAGTTAAATTTTACTCTTAGAGAGGATTGAAAAAAATGGGAAACATAGTTTTATTAGATGATTTAACAATAAATAAAATAGCAGCAGGAGAAGTAATCGAAAGACCAGCATCAGTTATTAAAGAGATGATAGAAAATTCAATAGATGCCGGTGCTAATAATATAACAGTAGAGATAGAAAAAGGTGGAATATCATATATAAAAGTAACAGACAATGGAAAGGGAATATCAGCAGATGATTTAGATATGGCATTTGAAAGACATGCTACAAGTAAAATTAGATCTGCAGAAGATTTAAGTACTGTAACTTCAATGGGATTTAGAGGAGAGGCATTAGCAAGTATTGCAGCAATAGCAAGAGTAGAACTAGTATCTAAAACTGCAGAACAACAAAATGGTTACAAAATAATTGTTGAGGGTGGACATATATTAGACAAATCAGAAACAGGATGCCCTACAGGAACATCAATAACAGTAACAAATCTTTTTTACAATACACCAGTAAGATATAAATTTTTAAAAAGAGATTTTACAGAGGCTGGATACATAGAAGATGCAATAACAAGAGTTGCATTAGTACATCCAGAAGTTGCAATTAAATTAATAAGTTCAGGAAGAACTGTAATCCAAACAAACGGAAATGGAGATTTAAAAACAGTAATATATAGTATTTTTGGAAAAGATGTAGCAAACGGAATAATTGATGTTAACTATACATATGAAGATATGAGAATAACTGGAGTAGTTGGAAAACCAGAAATAGCACGTTCAAATAGAGCATACCAAATGTTTTTTGTTAATAAGAGATTTATAAAAGATAAATCTTTAACAGCTGCAACAGAAAAAGCTTATAAAGGAATGCTACCACTAGGAAAATTTGGATTTTTAGTATTAAACATAGAGATGAACCCTAATAAAGTTGATGTAAATGTACACCCTGCAAAATTAGAAGTCAGATTTGAAGATGAAGGCTTGGTGTTTAAAGCTGTTTACCATGCAATAAAAGATGCATTAGAAAAAACTGAAATAATGAGCCATGAAATTGTAGAAAATAATAAAAAAGAAGAAACAATAGTAGAACAAATATTTAAAGCAAGACAAGCAGAATTAAATAAAAATAAGATTACAGAAGAACCAAAAATAGAAGAAGTACCAGAAATAGAAAAGAGTCAAGAAGTATTAAGGAAATTACAAGAAATTAAACAAAAAATGATTCAAGAAACTCCGCAACTTAAAGAAAAGATAGAAACATCAGAAAATCTAATAAAACCAGAAACTATAGAAGAACCAGAAAACAAAGAAATTGCAGAGATTGTAAAAGACCAAGAACATGAAAAAACAGAAGAGACTATAAAAGCACCAGAATATGAAGAAATACAAGAAATTGTAAAAACACCAGAATATGAAGAAAAAACAGAAATTGTAGAGGAACCAAAATGTGAAGAAGTACCAGAAGTTATAGAAACATTAGAAAGTAACGAAACACCAAAAATTGTAGATGAACTAGAAAAAAATGAAATACCAGAAACTTCAAAAGAACTAGAAAAAATAGAAGAACCAGTTGAAAATGTAAAAGAACCAGAAGTAGAATATAAAACAGAAAGTGGTTACTCAAAAGAATTTGAAGAAATGTACTTAAAATTGTTTGGAACAAAGCCAATGCAAGAACAAAATACAGAGACTAAAAAAGAAAAAGAAAATACAATTGATGATATTGCAACATTAGGAAATACATCAGTATTTGATGGAATTGAAGAATATCAAAAGCCAAATTATAAGTTTATTGGATTGATATTTGGAACATATATAATAATAGAAATAGACAAAGAAATGTATATAATAGATCAAAAGGCAGCACACGAAAAAATATTATACGAAAAAATAAAATCTAATTATTATAATGAAGAAAATAAAGACTCACAATTAATGCTATTACCTGACATAATAACTCTTTCTCATAAACAAATGCAAATTGCAAAAGATAATATTCAAATGTTTAGAAAAGCTGGATTTATGGTAGAAGAATTTGGAGAAAATACTATAAAATTAACTGGAGTTCCAGAAATGTGCTTAGAATTAGAAACAAAAGAAATATTGGTAGAAACATTAGATGAAATAGATTCAATATCAAGGATGGCAAAACAGGAAATTGAAGAAAAATTTATTTTAACAATAGCTTGCAAAGTTGCTGAAGAAGCAAGAAATGCAGTAGATAGAGCTGATGCTGAAGATTTAATAAATGAATTATTAGCATTACCAAATCCATTTGTATGCACTAATGGAAAATCAACTGCAATACAAATGTCAAAATATGATATTGAAAGAAAATTTGCGAGAAAATAAGATTAAGGAGAAGACATGAATAAGCCGAAAGTAATTGTGATTTGTGGACCAACGGCCTCAGGAAAAACAGCATTATCAATAGAATTAGCCAAGAAAGTTAATGGAGAAATAATATCAAGTGATTCTATGCAAATTTATAAAGACATGGATATAGGAACTGCTAAACCTACAGAAAAAGAAATGCAAGGGATAAAACATTATCTAATTGATTTTGTAGAACCAAATCAAAGATATAGTGTAGCAGAGTTTAAAAAAGATGCAGAAAATGCAATTGAAGAAGTCTTAGAAAAAGATAAAACTCCAATTGTTGTTGGTGGAACAGGGCTATATGTTGATAGTTTAATATATGGCATAGAATATCCTGATATTGAGCTAGACGAAAAATATAGAGAAGAACTAGAAAAAAGAGCAGATAAAGAAGGACTTGAATTATTGTATAATGAAGCTAAAAAAATAGATTCACAAGCAATTGAAAAAATAAGCAAAAATGATAAAAAAAGAATATTAAGAATATTAGAAATTTATAAAGCAACAGGAAAAAACAAAACTGAACAAGAAAAAGAATCAAGAAAAAACGGAATAAAATATGATTATAAAGTTTTTGCTATAAATATGGATAGAGAAATTCTCTATGACAGAATTAATAAAAGAGTAGACATTATGATAGAAAATGGATTAATAGAAGAAGTTGAAAAACTATTAAAAAAATACACAGAATTTCCAACTGCAATGCAAGGATTAGGATATAAAGAAGTTGTAGAATACTTGCAAGGAAAAATTACAAAAGAAGAAATGATAGAAAATATAAAAAGAGAAACTAGAAGATATGCTAAAAGACAAATAACATGGTTTAAAAAGAATAAACAAACTATATGGATTGGACCACATGATTTACAGAAGATTTTAAATGAAATTTAGTTTCATTTAAGAAAGGAGCAAAAGACTTGGGAAAAGGCCAGAAAATTATAGCAATATTGTCGACGATAGTAATAGCAGCATATATAACATATGCAATTTATTTGTTAATTGTCCATCCTACAGATACTTATGTTATTACCCAAGGAACAATTTCACAGGAAGATGAATGTGTAGGATATATAATAAGAGATGAACAAGTAAAGAAAAGTGAAAATTACCAAAATGGTATATATGCAATTACATCAGAAGGACAAAAAGTTGCAATTAATGAACCTATATTTAGATATTACAGTGACACAGAAAAACAAATTACTGCTCAAATAAATGATATAAATTATAAAATACAAGATTTGTTAGAAAAAGATAAAAATGTTACATCAGCCGATATAAAAGCTATAGAAAATCAAATAGAAGACAAGATAGAAAAAATGAATACTTTAAATAATTATCAAGAAATAAGCGAATATAAAAAAAATATAGATACACTAATAAGCAAAAAAATCAATTTTATTGGAGATGTAACAGAAAACAAAGAAATAAAAAACTTGATTAAAGAACGAAAAGTATTAGAGAACCAATTTAAAAATGGAACTGAATATCAAAGAGCGCCTAAAAGCGGTATTGTTTCTTATAGAGTAGACGGTTTTGAAGATAAACTTTCGCCAGCAAATTTAAACTCAATAAATGAGCAATATTTAAATTCTTTGGATTTAAAAACTGGTCAAATAATATCTGCTAGCAATGATTGTGGAAAAGTTATTGATAATTTCAAATGTTATATTGCTATAACAATGAATTCAAAAGAAGCAAAAGAAGCAAAGGTTAATGATAAAGTACAAATACGAATTTCAAATGATGATGAAGAAGACGCAAAAATAGTTCAAATAAATGAAGAAAGTGGAAAAAGAACTATAATATTTCAAATAGATAACATGTCTGAAGACTTAATAAATCATAGAAAAATTGCTGTTGAAGTAATTTGGTGGGATGTATCTGGATTGAAAGTTTCAAATCAAGCATTAATAAAAGAAAATGACTTATATTATGTTATGAGAAATAAAGCAGGAGTACAAACTAAAATGCTTGTAAAAGTAAAAAAACAAACAGATAAATATTCTATAATAGAGTCTTATAAAAACGAAGAACTACAAGAATTAGGGCTTAGTGCACAAGATATAAAAAATTATAAAAAGATAAGTAATTATGATGAGGTTATGATAAATGAATAATATTACAAAAATGTTACAAAAATATTAAATTTATATTACATTCATTAAAAGTATTGACAAATTATAAAAAAAGATAGATACTTAATTGGAAATTTAGAATACGAAAGTGTAAAATATTAGGAGGTTAAAAAATGGCAGGAGCTATAATGGACAAAGTATGGGGACTATTCGGAGGAGTAGACCAAGGAGAGACAGAAGAATATGATGATGATGATGTTTATGAATATGACGAAAAAGCGTCAAACTATGAAAATGAAGAAGATAAAGGATTCTTCGGAGGAAAAAGAGGAAAGGTTGTACCAATAAATGGACAAAACCAATCTGTAAAAATGGTTATTTCTCAACCAACTACATTTGAACAATCAGAAGAAATATGTAGTTTATTAAAAGAGAAAAAATCAGTAATAGTAAATTTAGAATATGTTAACAAAGATGTCGCAAGAAGAATAGTTGACTTTATTAGTGGTGGAGTTTATGCATTAGATGGACATATTCAAAAAATATCAAATTCAATATTTTTAATAGCACCAA
Organism: uncultured Clostridia bacterium; assembly: GCA_928721565.1. GTDB lineage: Bacteria > Bacillota > Clostridia > TANB77 > CAG-508 > CAG-269. Next base: position 170,364 of record OV788638.1, on the reverse strand, counting down.
TTAATTATGAAATAACAAATGAAATGGCTAGAGAAGAAATAAAAAGCAAACTATCTGTTTCTTGGCTAAAAAATAATAATATAAACTAATCTTTGAAAAGAGAACGGAGGCTATCTAATATGATTACACCATTAGATATAGAAAATAAAAAATTTAGTAAACAAATGATGAACGGATATAATGTAGATGAAGTTGATGAATTTTTAGATCAAATTATGCAAGATTATGAAACTAATTACAAAGGCATTGCTGAAATGAGAGCAAAAGTCGAAAAATTAGAAAATGAATTAAGTCATTATAAAAATATAGAATCTACATTACAAAATACTTTAGTAATGGCACAATCAACAGCTGAAGAAGTAAAAACTGTTGCAAAACAACAGGCAGATCAAATATTGGCAGAAGCTCAAAAAGAGGCAGAAACAATAATGAAAGATTCTAAAGAAGGTGCAGAAAAAGCTTTAGAAGAAATAGAACAAAAGACAAAAATTAAAGAACAACAATTTAGTGAAGTAAGACAACAATTTGATGTGTATAAAGCTAAAATGGAAGCTTTGTTAATTTCTCAATCAGAGATTATTAAAGAAATTAATAAAGACGAAGAATAAATGTAAAATATTCAGAGATACTACCTAAGTTATGAAAAAACATGACTTAAGTAATATCTCTGAATTTTGTTTTTTAACAAAAAGAATAGTAACACTAGTGTTACAATGTTACAGAAATATTAAAACTATATTACAATTTAGTTAAAACACTTGACAATATAGAAAAAAAGAATAAAATATTAGTATAAAAGAAGAAAGGCTGAATTTGGCATAATGAGAATAATAAGTGGAAAAGCAAAAGGAACAAAATTATATACGTTAGAAGGTACAAATACAAGGCCTACACTTGATAGAGTGAAAGAATCTATATTTAATATAATACAAAATGAAATTGAAGGAGCAAAAATATTAGATTTATTTTCTGGAAGTGGTGCAATAGGGTTGGAGTTTTTAAGCAGAGGAGCCGAAAAGGCAGTTTTATGTGATAACTCAAAAGAGGCTATAGAAATAATAAAGAAAAACATAAAGAAAACTCATATGGAAGATAACGCTCAAATTATGAATGTTGATTTTATTACCTGCTTAGAAAAAATCAAAAATCAACAATTTGATATAATATATATTGATCCACCTTATGCAACAGATTATATAGCGAAATCAATAAAAAAAATAATTGAGTTTAAGATAATCAATAATGAAAGTATTATAATTATAGAAACCGATGATGAAAAAAGAATATTAAGAGAGATTGAAAACATGGAAGTACGAATTGTTGACAAAAGAAAATATGGAAGAGCAACAATAATATTTCTTAAATTAGGAATGCCTAGAAAGGGGTAAACGATGGAAATTTTTACATTATTAGAATCATTAGAGGATATATTAGAAAACAGTAAAAATCTACCATTCACTAATAAAGGAATGGTGGATAAAGAAGAAATGCTGGAAATAATAAAAGAAATAAGAATAAAATTACCAGATGAATTAAAACAAGCAAAATGGGTAAAAGAAGAGAGACAAAGAATATTAGTTGAAGCCCAAAAAGAAGCTGATGGAATAGTTAAAGAAGCAGAAAATAGAATTATTTCTATGATTGACGAGCATGAAATAACTAGAAAAGCATATGAACAAAAGGCTGAAATAATAGAAACTGCAAATCAAATGTCAAGGGAGATTTCTCAAGGAACAAAAGAATATGCTAATACATTACTAGACTCAACAGAAAAAGTCTTAACAGATACATTGGCTAATTTAGAAAAGAATCTTGGACAGGCAGTTAATTTAATGGAAATATCATTAGAAGATACAATAAAAACAATTCAAAATAGTAAAAAGGAACTTCAATAAAAAAAATTGGGGGCACGCCTTTCAAGAAAAAGAAGGGAGTGTCCCTTTTAACCGAATTAGTTTGAGGAAATTTTCGAAAGGAAGTAGAAAAAATGGCAAAAAGAAAAAGTAAAGGTAGAAGAACTAAAAAACAATCTATAGATTTAGGACTGATTATAACAATAATATTGAGCATTTTACTAACAGTATTAATATATACAGAATCAGGATATATAGGAATAGTACTTAGTGACTTTTTTGGTGGAATGTTTGGAATAATAAAATATGTAGTACCAATAGGAGCATTTGCTGTATCAATAAAGATGGCTTGTAAAGATGATGATGGATATATATCATCAAAAATATTGCAATATGCGTTATTATTAATATTTATAGCAGTAATTCTTAGTGTATATGAAATATATAATGGTGAAGTTAATATAGAACAAAATATTTCTGAAGTTGTAAAAGATGCCTATGCCTTAGGAGAAAATAATATAGGAGGAGGAGCCCTGGGGACAATTGCAGCAGTACCATTATTTAAATTATTTGGAAAAGTAGGAACTATAATACTAAGTGTAGGAGCATCATTAGTATTATTTGCAGTAACATTTGGAATAGACATTTCAGAAATTTTAGGCAATTGGATTCAGTCTGGAGTAGAAAATAGAAAAGAAAGACAAGAAGAAAAAATTCAAGCAAGAGAAGAAAGAAAAGCTGCCAAAATGGAAGCTAGAAAAGCAGAAAGAATGCAAATTCAAAAAGAAAGTAAAAGAGCTAAAAATATAAATGAAAATCGAAAAGCATATTTAGAAATAGAAGAACCAAAAGAATCAGAAGAAGTTGAACAAATCAAAATAAACTTAAATGGAAGAACTATTGAAGAAGAACCTCGAAAAGGAAGAAAAAAATTCAAACATGAAAAAGAGGATTTAGTTCCATTAGGAATAGAAGAAAAGCAAAAAATGGAACCAGATTTTATAGAAGGCAATTTATTTAAAAAAGAAGAAGAAACAAAAGAAGAGAAAGTAAAAGAAGTATTACAATTGGAACATGCAGTAGCAGTGGAAGATGAACATTATGAATACCCACCTGTAGAGCTATTAAGTAAAGGAACAAAAAAAGCAATAAAAGGAGGAGCAAAAGCTCTAACAGATGTAGCAACTAGACTTCAAAAAACTTTATATAGTTTTGGTGTACAAGCAAAAGTAGAAAATGTATCAGTAGGGCCAGCAATTACGAGATATGAACTAAAACCAGCAGAAGGAGTACGTGTAAGCAAAATAGCAAATTTGGCTGATGATATAGCATTAAATTTAGCAGCAGAAACAATAAGAATAGAAGCACCAATTCCGGGAAAACAAGCAGTTGGAATAGAAGTGCCAAATACTGAAAAAGAAACAGTACATTTTAGAGATGTTGTAGAAAGTGATTCATTCCAAGATAGTAAATCAAAATTAAGTGTAGCATTAGGAAAAGATGTTGCAGGAAATATGGAAATAGCAGATATCGCAAAAATGCCACATGCACTAATTGCAGGTGCAACAGGTTCAGGAAAGAGTGTATGTATAAACACAATAATTACAAGTATAATTTATAAAGCAAAACCAAGCGAAGTTAAATTTGTAATGGTTGATCCAAAAGTTGTAGAACTATCTGTTTATAATGGAATTCCACATTTATTAATACCAGTAGTAACAGACCCTAAAAAAGCAGCAGGAGCATTAGCTTGGGCTGTACAAGAAATGGACAATAGATATAATTTATTTGCTCAAAAAGGAGTTAGAGATTTAAAAGGGTATAATGCAATGGCAGAAAAAGAAGGAATTGGAACATTACCACAAATAGTAATAATAATAGACGAGTTAGCAGATTTAATGATGGTAGCAGCAAAAGAAGTAGAAGACTCAATTTGTAGATTAGCACAAAAAGCGAGAGCAGCTGGAATGCATTTAATAATTGCAACACAACGTCCATCAGTTGATGTAATTACAGGTATAATTAAAGCAAATATTCCATCAAGGATTGCATTTGCAGTATCATCACAAGTAGATTCAAGAACAATACTAGATCAAGTAGGGGCAGAAAAATTATTAGGAAAAGGTGATATGCTATTTTATCCATCAGGTGCTCCAAAGCCAGTTAGAGTTCAAGGAGCATTTGTATCTGATGATGAGGTTGAAAAAATTGTATCATTTGTAAAATCAAATGGTGAAGCTACTTATAACGAAGATATCTTAGAAACAATCGAAAATGGCAATAAAACAGACAAAGAAATATCACAAGGACAACAAGACCCTGATGATGATACAGATCCATTCTTAATGGATGCTATAGATGTTGTTGTAGAAACAGGACAAGCTTCAACGTCATTTATACAAAGAAAATTTAAAGTTGGATATGCTAGAGCAGGTAGAATTATTGATCAGATGGAAGAAAGAGGCGTTATATCTGGATATCAAGGTAGTAAGCCTCGTCAAGTTCTTATGACTCTTGAAAAATTACAAGAGTTAAAAATGGGAACAGAAGTCAAAGAAGCATAACAAATTATTCAAAAGAAAGGAGAAGGCATGTTTAAGAAAATAATAAAAAAAGATAAAAATGAAGAATTAGAAAAAATATTAGATGAAAAACAATTTGATGAACAGGCAAAAAATCTTCTCCAAGGAATACTATATAAAATAGAAGTTTCATATAAAGACTACCAAAAAGCAAAAGGAATTGATCAGAGTGAAGAACAATATGTAGATCAATTAATATTAAACATCAAAAAAAAATGTGACAAAATAAGTGTAGTTAAAGTAAACCAAAAATTAGAAGAAGAAGAGATACAAAAGGAACTAAAGAAAAAGAAATTTTATATTGGAGAAAAAGAGATAGTAACTTATCCAATAGAAGAAAAATTATTGTATGCTATAGAAAAAAAATCAAATAATAAAAAAATACTAAATAATAAATATGAAGAAGCAACAATTGCAGTATCAGACTTTATAAACATAGGAAAGAACATAGATAGAGTAGAAGTCTTGAGGGACTTTAATGGATGGTCTTGGACAACAATAAAAAAAGAAATAGAAAATATTGATGCAAATTTGATATATCAAACATTGCAAATAGTATTTGGTAAAGAATTTTTAGATAATTGGGTTCAAGATAAAGATGGAATAATTGATTATTTTGAAGTAATATCAAATGAAAATAAAAAGTATGGAAAAAAACTAGTAGAAGATTTAAAAAAATTATTAATAAATATAGCAATTATAAATGATGTAAAAGAAAATAAAGAGTTTGCTAAAGATATAAAACAAAAATTAAAAGAGTTAGATGAAAAACTAAAAGAATATGACAATACAGAAGCAAATATAGAAAAAATATCAGAGCATAGAAAACAAGCAATGAAACAATTAAAAGATATTGAAAAAATATTAGGACAAAAAACAAGATTAAAAGCAGAATACGAAAAAAGAAATAGAGAAGCTCCAATTGAAAAGAAAATATTTAATATAAAAGTGTTACAAAAAGAATTGAATGACCAAAAAAAGAAATTATTAAATGAAATAAATGAAGATAATTATATGTTAAATCCAACAAATTATGTACAAGAAAAAAATAAATTAGAGCAAAAGAAAAACAGACTAAAAATTAGTAAAATAACAAAAGAGCAAAAAAAAGAATTATTAATTAATTTTGTAAAAGACATTTTACAATGTTTGAATTTAAAAATAAAAAGTATTGAAGAACAAGAAGAAATTTTGAAATTAATTTATCAATTCAGGTATTTTATGTGTTTACCATTTGACTTAGAAAATAATGTAAAAGATATAAAAGACTTAGAAAAAGATATAATAAAAACAGAAAAAATTTTGGTAAAAAAAGCGATTGAAAAAAGAGTAATATCAAAGGTTCCTTTTGAAATAATGAGGCATTTATTTGAAACAAGAATTATAATGCTAGAGGAATTATATTTTAAAGTAGAAAATATAAATGACAAATGTTATGTACAAATATTTGATGAAAATGTAACAGAAGAAAGATTTGAAATAAAGTCAATAGGAGAGACAAAGAAAAATAAAAAGATAAAAATATTTATGTAGTGGTGCAAATATAGTGCCAAAGAAAGGGAAAATAACTTATGAAAATAACATTTTTAGGTGCAACCAAAATGGTTACAGGATCAAACTTTTTAGTAGAAGCAGCAGGAAAAAGATTTTTAGTAGACTGTGGAATGTATCAAGGCAAAGCTGAATTAGAAATGGAAAATTATAATCCATTTGACTATAATCCTGCTGAAATTGATTTTATGCTATTAACACATGCCCATATAGACCATTCAGGAAGAATTCCTAAATTATATAATGAAGGATTCAAAGGTCCAATATATGCACATAAAGCAACATGTGACTTATGTGGAATAATGTTGCCAGATAGTGGACACATACAAGAAATGGAATCAGAATGGAAAAACAAAAAAAGAATAAGAAAAGGTGAATCACCATTACCACCATTATACACAGCAGAAGATGCAATAAACAGCCAAGAATTATTTGTTCCAGTAAAATATGACGAAATAATTCAAATAGATGAGAATATAAATGTTAGATTTAATGATGCTGGACATATGCTAGGATCAAGTATAATAGAAATTTGGGTTAAAGAAGATGGAAAAGAAACAAAAGCTGTATTTTCTGGAGATTTAGGTAACAATGATATTCCATTATTAAGCTCTCCTACAATGATAGATACAGCTGATTATTTAGTAATGGAATCAACATATGGAAGTAGATTACATATAAAAAATAATCAAAAAGCAGAATTGTTTTTAAACATAGTATCAGAAACAATTGATAATGGAGGAACAGTAGTTATACCATCATTTGCAGTAGGAAGAACCCAAGAAATATTATATGAACTAAATAAAATAAAAGAAAATACAAGTGATGCTGAATTTATGAGAAAATATAAAACATTAATGAAAGTACCAGTATATGTAGACAGTCCACTTGCAATATCTGCAACAGAAATATTTAAACAAAATACAGAACTTTTTGATGATGAAATAAAAGAAGAAATGGAAAGAGGAGATAATCCATTAGAATTCCCAGGATTAAAATTCACACAAACTGCGGATGAATCAAAAGCATTAAACGAAAGTCCAGAATCATCAATAATAATTTCTGCTAGTGGAATGTGTGATGTTGGAAGAATAAAACATCATTTAAAACACAACATTTGGAATCCTAATAGTACAATATTATTTGTAGGATACCAAGCACCAGGAACGCTAGGATATTCAATAGTAAATGGTGCAAAAAAAGTTACAATATTTGGAGAAGAATTTGCTGTAAATGCAAGAATTGAATATATTGAAGGATATTCAGGACATGCAGACCAAGAATGGTTAATGAATTTTGTATATTCATTTATATCAAAACCAACACACATATTTTTAGTACATGGAGAAGAAGAATCACAAGAGGTATTAAGAGATAAAATTCTAGAAGGGACAGGAATAGGAGTTACTATTCCTGAATATGGCGAAACATATGAACTAACTGGTGAAACAAAACTTGTAAACAAACTTAGAATTAGAAAAGCTAAGAGCATGAGACAAGAAATTTTAGCAAGATTGAATAAATTACAACATGAAATAAATGATATGGATGCAAGTGTTAAAGAAGATGTTGAAGATACAAATTTACGTGATGAAGATATGTTTAGAATAAACGAAAAAATTAAGGATTTGGAAAAACAAATTCTAAATATAATAGAAGGGTAGAGAAATACAATGGAAAAATACCTAAATGAAGGGATAATAGGAAATAAAAATATGCTAGTAACATTTTCAGGCAAAGGGGAAATGTTAAGACTATCATATCCTAATAAAGATAATAGACAATATTTAAAATATTTTCATACTGGAATGAAAATAAATGATTCATGTTTAATTAATTTACATGAAGATATAAATAATACTTACTTACAATATTATGATACAGATACAAACATATTAAATACAGAAATAACTAACACATATTTTAATTTAAAAATATTACAAACTGATTTTGTTACAATAAAAGAAGATATACTTGTAAAAAAATATACTTTTATAAATGAAAGTAATATAGATTTAGATGTAAATTTTTTAATACATTCTGAATTATTGTCTGATCAAAATAACTTTGTTAGTGGAATGAAAATTGATACAGGAATGATTCAATATGCTCATGATTTTTCAGTGGCTACATTTGCAAAATCAACAAAATTATTAAATCATCAAATTAATGATAGTCAAAGTAAAATCAGTTCAGGAGTTATTGGAGGAAAAGACTACATAGGAATGTCTAAAGACTCAAGTATAAGTTATGACATAGGAATAATAAAACCAGAAGAGAAGAAAGAACTTGAAATTTGTATTATCATAGATGAAAACAAAAAAACAATGCAAGTCTTTGAAGATGAAATAGAAAGAATTAAGAGAATTGATTTTAATAAAGAATATATAGATACAAAAACATATTGGAGAAAATATGTCAAATCTCATAATGGTTTGGGATTAAAAGAACCTGAAAATAGCTATGAAGAAAAAATTCAAGATATTTATAGAAGAACAATATTATTATTTCCACTATTAACAAATCAAACAACAGGAGGGATAATTGCAGCACCAGAAGTTGATGAGGATTTAACACAATGTGGAAGATATGCATATTGTTGGCCTAGAGATGCAGTGTTTATAACAAAAGCTCTAGACATTTTAAAAATGAAAAAAGAAACAGAAAAGTTCTACAGTAATTTCTGTAGAATGACACAAAGCAAAAACGGAATGTGGGAACAACGTTTTTATACTGATGGAAAGTTAGGCCCATCTTGGGGATATCAAATAGATGAAACAGCAAGTGTTGTCTATGGGGTATATTCACATTATGAATATACAAAAAGTGAAGAATTTTTGAAATCAAATCTTCACATGTGCGAAAAGGCAGTTGATTTCCTAAAAAGATATGTTAGAGATTTATTTGATAAAACAGGAATATATCATGTAAGCTATGATTTATGGGAAATGTATGAAGGTGTTCACTTATATTCTTTATGTGCCATATTTGCAGCATTTAATGCAATGACTAATATTTACAAAGTATTAGGAAAAAATGTTTCCGATTTTGAAAACAATAGACTTAAAGAAGAAAAGATAAATAAAAACATAAAAGAGATTACAGAAGTACAAACTGAAATAAAAAAATATATTGAAGAGAATTTTTATGATGATACAAGAAAATCTTATGTAAGAAATTTAGATGATAAAAGAATTGATATTAGTTTATTAGGAGCTGTTTATCCATTTAGAGTATTTTCGCCAAAAGAAAAAAAGGTATTAAATACAGTTGAAAATATTAATTTAAGACTTAGAACATATACAGGTGGATATCAAAGATTTGAATATGATCATTATAGAGGTGGTGCTCCTTGGCCAATTGCTAATTTATGGATGACTTTATATTATCTCGAAAATGGAGAAAAGAAAAAGGCAAAAGAGACTTTTGATTTTGTTTTAAAAACTGCAGGAAAACATAGTTTATTGGGAGAACAAATAGATAATAATACTTTAAAACCTAATTGGGTAATTGGACTAGGTTGGTCACATGCTATGTTTATAATTGTATTAGAAAAATTGATGAATATGTAGTAATATTTAGCGAGGCATTATGCCTCGCTATTAAATTTAGAAAAATACTTGAAAAATTCGCAAAAACAATGTAAAATATAATAGATAAATAATGGAAAAGAGGCAGAAAAATGTATTTAATAATAGGATTAGGAAATCCAGAAGAAGAATACAGTAAAACAAGACATAATATGGGATTTAATGCAATAAATAAAATTGCAGAACAATATGGACTAAAAATAAATAAAAATAAATTCCAAGGGTTATATGAATCAGCAATAATAGAAGGGCAAAAAGTGATATTAATAAAACCACAAACATATATGAACTTAAGTGGTGAATGCGTAAAACAGTTTGTTGATTTCTATAAAATTCAAAAAGAAGAAATTTTAGTAATATATGATGACATGGACATTGAACCAGGCAAAATCAAGATACGAAAAAAAGGCGGACCAGGTGGACATAATGGAATGAAATCTATAATAAAAATGTTAGGAACAGAAGAACTTTCAAGAATAAGAGTAGGAATAGGAAGGCCTGAACATAATGGGGACGAAATAAATTATGTAATAGGAGCAATACCAGAAGAAGAAATACCTAAACTCAATGAAGGTGTGGAAAACGCAAAAGAAGCAGTAATAGAAGTTTTAAAAAATGGAATAGATTCCGCAATGAACAAATTAAATTAGAAAGGTAAAGACATGATAGAATTAATAGTAAATAAAAATAAAGATACAAAAATAATAGCAGCCGTAGAAAATGGTAAATTAGTAGAAATATATGAAGAAAATGAACAAAGTCAGAAAGCAAGAAATGAAGGAAACATATATTTAGGAGTAGTAAAAGATATAGTGCCAGGCATGCAAGCTGCATTTATAGATATAGGAACAGAAAAAAACAGTTTTATACACGTAAAAGATGTTGTACCACAAGTTGATGAAAAAATAGAAAAAAGAGTTGATACAAAAATAAAAGATGTATTAAAAACAGGGCAAAAAATATTAGTTCAAATTCAAAAAGATAGTAATGACAAAAAAGGCGCAAGAACATCAACACACATAAAACTAACTGGAAAATATGTTGTATTAATGCCAAATACCAATATAGTGACAATATCACAAAAAATTGAAAATGAAGAAGAAAGAGAAAAATTATTAAAAATGATAAAAGAATTTCTTCCAGAAAATACAGGAGCAATAGTAAGAACAGCAGCAGTAAAGAAAAGTTCTAAAGAAATAGAAGCAGATGTAAAACAACTTTTAAACAAATGGAAAAAATTAAAAACAAAATTTGATAAAGAATCAAACACACCTAAATTATTATATAAAAGCCCAAGTATTTTAGAAAAAATAATATTAGACTTACCAGAAAACAAAATAGAAATGATTATGACAAATGATAAAAAAGAATATGAAGAAATCAAAGAAATGATTGAAGGAATGCAAGAAAATATAAAAATAAAAATAGAAGAAAACTTATTAGAAAAATATGAATTAGAAAAGCAAATAGAAAAATCTAAGCAAAGAAAAATTTGGCTAAGCTGTGGAGGATTTATAACAATAGATCAAACAGAAGCATTAGTTGCAATAGATGTAAATTCTGGTAAATTTACAGGAAAAAGTACATTAGAAGAAACTGTATACAAAGTGAACTATGAGGCAACAATAGAAATTGCAAAACAATTAAGATTGCGTGATATCGGAGGAATAATAATTATAGACTATATAGACATGCAAAAAGAAGAAAACAAAGACAAGATTGAGAAGTTGCTAAAAGAAAGTTTAAAACAAGACAGAGCTAAAACCCAGGTGGAAGGATTTACTAAATTAAATTTAATGGAATTAACAAGAAAGCATATTTGCAGTCATAACAGCTAAGCTGTCAAAATTGACTGAGCTTTTTAACAAGAAGGAGAAAAAATGAAAGTCGGATTTATATCATTAGGATGTAGCAAAAATTTAATAGATACAGAAGTTGCAATTGGTCATTTTAAAAACAATCAATTTGAAATTGTAAACAATCCAGAAAATGCAGATATTATAGTAATAAATACTTGTGGATTTATTGAATCTGCAAAAGAAGAAGCTATTAATACAATATTAGAGATGGCAGAATACAAAGAGAAAAATTGTAAATATTTAATTGCCATGGGATGTTTAGTTCAAAGATATTATGATGATCTTGTAAAAGAACTTCCAGAAGTTGATTTATTTATTAAAATTGATGAATATCCAGAAATGTGGCAAAAAATTGAAAAGCTAATAAATGAAGATATTGTAGAAGAAAGCAAAACTAAGACTATTACTAAAATATCAGAGATGAAACCACTTCCTATGCCAACATATAATGAATTTTATGAAAGAGTTATTACTACAGGAAAAAATTATGCTTATTTAAAAATTGGAGAGGGATGTAGTAATAGATGTACATATTGTGCAATTCCATATATAAGAGGTCCATTTGTAAGTAGACGAAAAGAAGAAATTATGGAAGAAGCTAGAATGCTTGCAAATAAAGGAATAAAAGAACTTATAGTAATTGCTCAAGACACTACAAAATATGGTATAGATTTATATGGAGAATCAAAATTAGCAGAATTATTAGAACAACTATCAACAATTCCTGAAATAAAGTGGATAAGATTCTTATATTCTTATCCAGAAGGTATAACTGATGAATTGATTGAAACAGTAAAGAACAATAATAAGATATGCAAATATTTTGATATTCCAATTCAACATATTTCAAATGGAATTCTTAAAAAGATGAATAGACAAACTAATAAAGAACAAATAGAAAATCTTATAGCAAAATTGAGAAAAGAAATTCCAAGTGTAACTTTAAGAACAAGTTTAATTGTTGGATTTCCTGGAGAGAAACAACAGAATTTTGATGAATTAAGTAAATTTGTAGAAGTGGCAAAATTTGATAAATTAGGAGCATTTATGTATTCAAAAGAAGAAGGAACACCAGCTGCTAAATTACCAGAGCAAGTGTATGGAAAAACTAAAAAATCAAGATATAATAAGATAATGAAAATTCAACAGGGGATTTCTAAAGAAAACCTTCAAAATAAGATTGGACAAGAAGTTGAGGTTCTTATAGAAGATATTTCTTTTGATGGAAAATATCTAATAGGCAGAACTAAGCAAGACGTTCCAGAAATTGATGGAGTAATATACATAAAAAATAGTGATGAAAAATTAATTAATCAATTTATTAAAGCTAAAGTAATTGATGTTAGTAATTATGACTTGATAGGTGAAATTGTAAAGGAGAATTAATATGGAAAATAATAAAACTGAACAATATACATTTGCACCTGAAGAAAAAGAAATTTTACAAAAATTAAATGTTATGGAAGCAAGTGTGAATGCACAAAACATTCAAGAGAAAAACCAAAGAGAGCTAATTGCAACAAAATATTATTCAGAATTTGTAATTAATACTGAAAAGGGACCTATTACATTAAAAAATGTTTTTATAACAGCAGAACAGGATCAAAATGGAAAAACAAGTTATCATTTTCGCTGGATAAATGAAAACGAAAAGGGAGAGCAAATTATAGAAGAATGTTTATCAATTGATGGAGATGGAAAAGTTCATACAGAAGGTGATTTAGCAAAATATTTAGGAGAAGAACTAGATATAGAAGAACTTATGAAGTCAAATGACTTAGAAAAAGGGCGACTAAAAGGAGTATCAGAAAAGATTTCAAAAGTAGAGAAAGATGAACAAACTAATGATAAAGAAGATGAATCTCAAGAAATTGATCAAGATTTAAAAGAACAAGGGCAAGATTTAGGTCTGATAAATGTTAGAGAAATAAAAGACATACAAAATATAAAAGAAAGAATGCCAGAAGCTTTTGAAAATTCTGATGAACATGCACAAGGATATTCTCAAACACTAGGTAAATTTGTAATGGTAGAAAAGGTTCAAGATGGAGGAAAAAGTAAATGGCAATTAAATGAAAAAGTAGAACCATCTCAACCTACAAGAAGAAAAATAATAAGTATTGACGAAAAAGGTGAAAATATAGAAAAAGAAGTACCATATGCTTTGATGAAAACAAATCGTTCAGATAAAGAGATTGCTGTAACATATGGTCAATATGGAACAGTAAATATTCAAACTGTTGATGTTTTACCTTGCCAAGAAAGAGTCGCAAGACAGGTTAGAGAGCAAGGGGAAGATGGAAATGGGCAAGAAGATGCAGAAATAAGAAGAGAGTTTAAGGCTGGAGGCAAAGAATATACTCATGATTTAGCACATCAAGTAGAAGAAATTGAAGAGATAAAAGAAGATGTTAGTCAAAAGCCAGTAGACCAAATATCAGAAGATGATTATATTCCAAATACTGATACTACATGGAAAGAGTTAATGGAAGAAACAGGAGAATCTTTACCAACCTTGATAGAACGATATGATAGAGACATGACAAAAGGTGGAGAAAAAGCAGATTCAAAATCTGTTGTACAAAACATAATAGATGATTACGATATGATCTCACATGAGCATGAACATAAATAATAAAAAGAAATCGATATAGAGGATGAAAAATATGATAATAAAACAACTTATATTTATAACAGTTGCATTTGCACTATTTGTATATATGTTCTTTGAGTTAATTAGAAAAAATGACACAAAATATGTACCAATACTATCAATAGAAGCACTACGGAATAGCAATAGATTTTTGGCATCTGTGTTTTTCTAAAGAAGAGATAAGTATTGTAACACAAACAATAATTTATGCATTATCAATAATTATGCCAGTTTTTATTATAATATTGGAAAAAGTGGATAAAAACATTGGAGAAATGGTAGATGGAATTATTGCAAGAATATATTTAATATTTGGAAATACCAAATTTGCTAAAAATAAATTAATAAAGATTGTAACTAAAAATCCAGATAGTTATTTAGGACATAAATTATTAGGATATATATATGAACAAGAAGGTGGACAAAGAAAAGCTGTAGATGAATATGCACAAGCAATAAACATAAATAAGAAAGATTATGACACATATTATAAAGTGGCAAATATATTAACAGACCTAGATAAAAAGGACGAAGCTATACAAATGCTAACAAGTTTACTAGATAAACAACCAGAATATACAGAAGCAACAGTTGCATTAGGAGACTTGTTAATAGAAAAAGAGGATTATAAAGAAGCAGTAAATATATATACAGAAGCTTTAAAATATAGTCCAACAAGTTTCGAATTAAATTATAATTTAGGAATAGTATATACTATGTTAAATGATTTCCCAAGTGCAAAGATGTGTTATGAAAAAGCAGCAGAATTAAATTCTTTAGTATATAATACTAAATATAGCTTGGCAGAGATTGCCTTGATGTATAAAGAATTAGAGGAAGCAGAACAATATTTTCTACAGGTAACTGAGGATGAAGAACTTTGTGCTGATGCATATTTAGAATTAGCCAAAATATATATTATAAAAAATGACAAAACAAGAGCAATACAATATGCAAATGTAGCAATACAAGAAAATCCAAAAAGAATTGTAGAAAAAATTAAAAATGATGTAACATTTGCAGTAATTATAGCCAAACTATCAATACCATTTAATTTGGATATAGAAGAAGACGAAGTTAAAAAACGAAAATTAACTAAAAAAGAAATAAAAGCAAAAGAACATTTAGAAGAAATGGTAGAGATTACAAAGAAAATTGGTTACGGAGATGTAGTGCCAAAAATGAATAAATCTAGAAATGATGAAGAAAATTTTGAAATAAAATTTAAAAATCAAAAAGAAAGAGAATAAATTCATAAAAATTTGCAAATTTAATATACTATAAAAAACGGATTTATCACTTATTAGAGGACAAATCTGTTTCAATAAAAAGGAGGAGTATATGAAATTTGCAATAATAGGAGGAGATCTAAGAATCATAAAACTAGCAGTCATGCTAGCAAAAGAACAAAATGAAATATATGCATATGGACTAGACAAATCTGAAGAATTAAAAAACAATCCTAGAATAAAACATTGTGATACAATAAAAAAGGCAATACAAGAAGTAGAAATTGTTATAGGACCAATACCATTTTCAAGTAATGGAAAGACGATAAATATGCCATTTAGCGATAAAGAAATAACTATAAGAGAAATGATGCACGTTATAAATGCAAAGGTACTAATAGCAGGAGGAATTTCGCCAGAAGTATATGAAATGGCCAATGATGAATATATAGAAATAATAGACATAATGAAAAGAGAAGAACTAGCAGTATTAAATACAATAGCAACAGCAGAAGGAACAATACAAATAGCAATAGAAAATACAAATAAGATAATTCATGGAAGCGAAGTTTTAATATTAGGATTTGGAAGAATAGGAAAAGTCTTAGCAAGAAAACTCGCAGGATTATCAGCAAAAGTAACCTGTGCAGCAAGAAAAGATGAAGACCTTGCATGGATACAAGCATATGGACATAAAGCAACAAATATAAACACTATAGACGAGAATTTAAGACAATATGATATTATAATAAACACAGTGCCACACATTATTTTAAATGAAGAAAGATTAAAATATGTGAAAAAAGAATCTTTATTAATAGATTTAGCATCAAATCCTGGAGGCATTGATAAAAAAGCAGTAAAAGATAATCAGCTAAAATTTGTATGGGCATTATCATTACCAGGAAAAGTTGCACCAACTACATCAGCAGAATTCATAAAAGATACAATATACAATATAATAAAAGAAATATACAAATAGTGATCATTTAAGAACCGGTCCCTAATGAACATGTTCAAGAGAGAACCGGTCCCAAATGATCATAGGAAAGGATGAAAAAATGGAAGTATATCAAGCAATAATATTAGGAATAGTGCAAGGATTAACAGAATTGTTACCAATATCAAGTTCAGCACATTTAAAATTAATACCATGGATGTTTAATTGGGGAGAAATACCAGAGAGTTTTGACATTGCGTTACACTTAGGAACATTTTTAGCAATTACATTATTTTTCTTTAAAGATTGGATTGCATTAATAAAAGGTGGATATAATCAGGTAATAAAAAAGAAAAAATCAACAGAAGGTAAAATCTTCTGGTACATAGTAGCAGTAACAATTCCAACAGGTATTGTTAGCTTAGTTTTAGATAAGTTCTCAGGATATATTTGTGATAAATTTAATATAGAATCAATAATGATTGCAATAGCACTTATAGTGCTAGGTATAGTGTTATATGTTGTAGATAAAAAATCACCATCTGAAACAAAATATGAAGATATAACATTTAAACAATCATTTTTAATAGGATTATCACAAGCAATAGCTGCAGCATTTCCAGGGACATCAAGATCAGGAATTACAATGACAGTAGCAAGAGCATTAAAAGTTGATAGAGAGAGTGCAGCAAAATATTCATTCCTATTATCAACACCAATAGTTTTAGCAGCAGTTTTAGTAAGTATTACAGATTTTCAATTTACTTTTGCATTTTTCATGGGAGTATTGTTCAGCTTTTTAGTAGGAATATTTGTAATTAAATTTTTATTAGAATATTTGAAAAAAGGAAGTTTCAAAGTATTTGCAATATACAGAGTAATCCTTGGAATTATAGTTATTGCAATGACATTTATGAGATAAATAGAAAAAGTAACTACTCAAAAATTAATTATTGAATAGTTACTTTTTTGTTATATATGATAGTTTTAAATATCTAATGTTTTCATCTAATGAATCTTTTTCAAAAGATATATGTATATAATTTTTAGGAAGAGCTTCTTGGATAAGTTCACCCCATTCTATAATACAAATACCAGAAGAAAAATATTCTTCGCCTCCAATAGCATAAAACTCATCAACATCTTCTAAACGGTAAACGTCAAAATGATAAATGTTTATATTATCTTTTTTATATTCATTAACAATACTAAAAGTTGGACTTGAAATTTCATCATCAAGTCCGAAATATTTCAAAAATCCTTCAGTAAATTTTGTTTTTCCGGCTCCCAATTCACCTGATAAAACAACAACATTACCTGGATGTAATTTGCTTGCTAATTCTGAAGCAAAATTCATAGTTTCATTACTACTGTGAGAAGTGAATGTATAATCTTTCATAAAATTACCTCCATAATATAGAAGAGTATCATTTAAGAACCGGTCCCAAATAGCCGGTTCGAAATAATACAAGCCCAAATTAAAATTCACAATTATTTGGAGTTCTTGGATAAGGAATAACATCTCTAATGTTTTCAATTCCAGTTATATACATAAGTAATCTTTCAAAACCTAAACCAAATCCAGAATGGATATTAGTACCAAATCTACGTAAGTCTAAATACCAATATAGTGGATCTGTTGCGATTCCAATTTCTTTCATTCTTTTAACAAGTTTATCATAATCTTCTTCTCTTTGAGAACCACCCATAATTTCACCTGCACCTGGAACTTCCAAGTCAACAGCTGCAACAGTTTTACCATCAGGGTTAAGCTTCATATAATATGATTTTATATCTTTAGGCCAGTTCTTTACAAAAACAGGACCATTAAAGTATTCTGTAATATATTTTTCATGTTCTTTGGCTAGATCCTCACCATAATCAGGTTGAAATTCCCATTGTCTGTCCGCTTTTTTTAATATATCAATAGCATCTTTATGATCTATTCTAACAAATTCTGAATTTAATAATTTTGTTAATTTTTCTTTTAAACCTTTTTCGATAAATGCATCACAGAAATCTATTTCTTCTGGACATTTTTCCATAACTGTTTTTACAATATATTTTAAACAATCTTCTTCTATATCCATTAATCCATCTAAATCACAAAATGAAATTTCAGGTTCAATCATCCAGAATTCATTTGCATGTGTTTTTGTGTTTGAATTTTCACTTCTTAATGTTGGACCAAATGTATAGATTTTTCCGAATGCAGAAGCAAATGTTTCTCCATGTAATTGTCCTGAACCAGTAATATATGCTTTTCTACCAAATAAATCTTCTCCAAAGTCTGTTTTACCATCTTTTTTTGGTAATTCTTCATCAAGATTTAAAGTGGTTAATTTAAACATTTCGGCAGAACCTTCACAGTCAGCACATGTAATTATTGGAGTATGAACATATACATATCCACGTTCCTGAAAATATTCGTGTATAGCAAATGCTGCTACACTTCTAATTCTAAAAACAGCACTAAAAGTATTTGTTCTTGGACGAAGATGTGCAATTGTACGTAAATATTCAAAAGAATGTCTTTTCTTTTGAAGAGGGTAGTCTAAATCGCATAAATCTTCAATAATAATTTCAGTAGCTTGAATTTCAAAAGGTTGCTTTGCATTTTCTGTAATTATAAGAGTTCCTGTTACCTTTATAGTAGAACTTATTGTAAGCTTTGCAATTTCAGTAAAGTTTGATAATTTATCATTAAAAACAATTTGAACATTCTTAAAAAAAGAACCATCACTTAGTTCTATAAAGCCAAATGTTTTTGAATCTCTAACTGTTTTTACCCAACCTTCTAAAGTTACTTCTTTATTTGCATAATTTGAAGTATTTCTAAATAAATCTTTTATAGTTGTATTTGTCATAAATAATTCATTCCTTCCTTGCCTTTTATGTAGGCTCTTGATATTATTATGTAAAGATTATACAATATTAAGTCAAAAAAAACAAGGAAAATGCAAAAATATATTGAAAAAAAGGTATTATAATAGTACAATAAAGTTATCTAAAGAGAAAGAGGTAGAAATATGTCTAAAAAAGTAAGTATAACAATAGTAGCAATTATTGTAATAGTAAGTTTAGCAATATCAATATATATACCAAACAAAGAAAGATTATCAAATGAAAAAGTAGATACATCCAAAAATTATGAAACAATAGAAGAAAATGGAAAAGTCGGGGTAAAAGATGGTGAAAATACAATAATAGAACCTCAATATGACAAAATTATAATTCCAAATGAGCATAGAGATGTATTTATGTGTGAAAGTGGAGAAGATGCTGAATTTGTGAATTCAAAAAATGAAACGATTTTTCAGAATTATGATGATGTAGAATTGATAGAATATGCAGACTCAAAATATGAAAAAAATATCTTAAGATATGAGAAAAATGGAAAATATGGATTGCTAAATATTACAGGAAAAACAATTACAGATGCTAAATATGAAGATTTAACTAGCTTTTCAAATAAAGAAGGAGAAGTGTTAGTTAAAGAAAATGGTGAATATGGAATAATTGACGAAAAAGGAAATTCTAAAATAAAAAATAAATATGATTCTATACAATCAGATGGATTTTATACAGATGAAAATGAATATAAAAAATCTGGATATATTGTTTGTGTAATAACAAATGACGGATATAGATATGGATATTATGATTGTGATGGAGTACAAGTATTAAATGAAGAATATAATCAAATTACAAGGCTAAACCAAATAAAAAATGATATATATTTAATAGCAGCACAAAATGGACAATATGGAGTTTTTATAAATAATAGTAAAATAATAAATACACAGTACCAATCAATAGACTATAATTCAGACTTACAAGTATTTATAGTTGAAAGAACAAAAAAATATGGAGCAATCAATTTAAAAGGATCAGAAATTATACCAGCAGAATATGATGAGTTAACTGCAAACGGAATTTACTTATATGGTACAAAAGAAGAAGAGCAAAAAGTATTTGATGTAAATGGTAAAACTGTAGATATTCCATTTAATGAATATATTAATAGTACATCAAGTTCAAAATATTTTATAAAAAATCAAGATGGAAAATATACAGTGGTAAATTCAAATTTTGAAGATTTAACAAAGCAAAATTATCATTTTTTAGAATATGCTTATGACAACTATTTTATAGCTACAAATGAACAAGATAAAGTAGGCGTTATAGATACAGATGAAAATATTGTTGTTGATTTTAATTATGATTTAATACAATTAATTAAAGGAAAATCTATTTTTCAAGCTAGAGAGTTTTCATCAGATAAAATTGACATATATGACAATAAATTTGACTTAGCATTAGAGATGAGTAATGCACAAATTGAAATACAAGATAATGGAGTAAGAATCTATAATAACGAACAAGAAACAGTATTAGATAATAATGGAAAAATTATCACAAAATAAAGATTAGAAACATAAAAAATAGTAAATAATTGTTAATAAGATTATTATATTTGGAGGTTTCTAGTTATGGGAATTGGAATAGCATTAGCAGGTGGAGGAATTAGAGGAATTGCACATGCAGGAGTGCTAAAAGCTCTGGAAGAAAATAATATAAAAGTAGAAGCAATAGGTGGTACAAGTGCAGGAAGCATTGTTGCCACCTTATATGCTATGGGGTACAAACCATATTATATATATGTGTTATTTAAAAAATATGCACAAAACATAATAAACATTGGAAATGCATCATTACTAAATGGATTTGGAAATTTACTAAAAAACAAAAAAGTGGGATTTTCAGGATTAAATGATGGAACTATGCTTGAAAAAATGTTTAATGAATTAGCAATAAGAAAAAAAGTCAGGACAGTTGGAGACATAAAAATGCCACTTGTAATATCCACAGTAGATATTAAAGAAGCAAAAGAATATATAATTACAAACTGTGCACCAAGGAACAATTTTAGAGATAGTCTAATAACTGAAATTGGAATAGGTAAAGCAGTAAGAGCTAGTAGTAGTTTTCCAGCATTTTTTTGCCCATGTGAATATAAGAAACATATTTTTATGGATGGAGGAGTTCTAGATAATGTACCAGTTTTACCACTAAAGCAGATTTACTCAAAAAAAATTATTGCTGTTAAATTTGAAGCAGATCCAGTGGAAGAAGATGGAGATGTAATGGATATAATAATGAAAACTCTTGACATCATGGGAAACAAAATTTCAGAAAAAAGTTTTGAACAAAGTGATTTGATTCTAACTGTTCCAACTGATAGGGCAGGGCTATTTGATATAGAAAAATTAGATAAATGTTATCAGTTTGGATATGATACTGTTATTAAAAATATTGATAAAATTAAAAGTTGTCAAAAGTGAGTGAGCTTTTTGACAACTTTTTTGTAATATACATATAATATCAAAAGAATAAATGGAAGGAAAAAGAATTTATGGATATTATATATTTAGACAATAGTGCAACAACCAGAATAAAAACAGAAGTATTGAATGAAATGATACCATATCTAACAACAGAATATGGTAATGCATCATCATTGTATTCTGTAGGAAGAAAGGCTAAAAAAGCAATAGAAAACTCTAGAAGACAAGTAGCAGATTTAATAAATTGTGCCCCACATGAGATATATTTTACTGGAAGCGGTTCAGAAAGTGACAATACTGCATTAAAAGGATTTGCATATGCAAATAAAGAAAAAGGCAATCATATAATCACATCAAAAATAGAACATCATGCAATATTAGAAAGTTGTGAGACTTTAGAAAGACAAGGATTTGAAGTCTCATATATAGGTGTTGATGAAAATGGAAAAGTCGATTTAGAAGAATTAAAAAAGGCAATAAAGCCAACAACAATATTAATAAGTATTATGTCTGCAAATAATGAAATTGGTACAATTCAACCAATTGAGCAAATAGCGAAAATAGCACATGATAAAAAAATAATATTTCATACAGATGCAGTTCAAGCAATAGGAAATATGCCGATAGATGTTCAAAAAATGCAGATAGATATGTTATCATTGTCAGGCCATAAAATAAATGCGCCAAAGGGAATAGGAGCATTATATATAAAAAAAGAAGTACAGGTAGAAAAGTATATAAATGGAGGGCATCAAGAAAGAAATCAAAGAGCAGGAACAGAAAATGTTTCAGGGATTGTAGGATTAGGAAAAGCTTGTGAAATTGCTAATAAAAATATGACAACACATATTAGATACTTGAGTAAGTTAAGAGATTATTATTTGATAAAGTTGCAAAAAGAAATGCAAGGAATATATAGAATAAATGGTGGAATGGAAAATAGGTTACCAGGAAATGCAAATGTATCATTCAAAGGGATTAACGCATCTGAATTAATATTTAAATTAGATGAAAAAGGAATTTGTGTTTCAAGTGGATCTGCATGTTCATCTGGAAATATAGAACCATCACATGTATTAACAGCAATAAATGTTCCAAAAGAGTATTTGAATTCAGCTATAAGAACAACATTTGGAGATAATAATACATTTGAACAAATAGATTATTTAATAAATTGTTTAAAAAAATTAATAAAATAACTTCAAAACAAGTGTTTGCAACGACTTGCAAATTTTAAAAATTTTAAAAATTTTATAAAAAACACTTGCAAAATAATATGAAATGTATTATTATTGTATCGAAGTGGTAAAAAGTGGTGCAAAGTGGTGCGACACAAAAAATAAGAAATGAGGTGAAGTTCAATTGTTAATTGGAGAATACGAGCACTCTTTAGACGCAAAAGGAAGAATGATAATGCCAGCTAAGTTAAGACAAGACATAGGTGAAAAATTTATCATAACTAAAGGTTTAGATGGATGTTTATTCGTATTTTCACAAAATGAATGGTTGAATTTTGAAGCAAAACTAAAAGCACTTCCACTATCAGATAAAAATGCAAGAAATTTTGTCAGATTTTTCTTATCAGGAGCAACAGAATGTGAAATTGACAAACAAGGTAGATTTTTGATACCATCAAACTTAAGAGTTGCAGCAAAATTAGAAAAAGATGCTGTAATAGTAGGAGTTGGAACAAGATTAGAAATTTGGGATAAAGAAACTTGGCAAAAATGTGATGAAAATATTTCTGCAGATGAAATAGCAGAAAATATGACAATGTTAGGTATATAACTTGCAAAAGTTTATATAAAGATACTAAAGACAAAAGTACAAAAGAAATCATACAAAAGAAAAAATATAAAGATACAAAAGACAAAATTGCTAAAGATAAATTCCAAGAAACAAAAGAAGTAATTAAAGCGCAGCTGAGGAAAATATCAAACTTCAGCTGCAAGAACAATTATAAAAGAGGTGTAAAATTGGAATTTAAGCACAAACCAGTATTGTTAGAAGAAACAATCAAAGGATTAAATATAAAACCAAATGGAATATATGTAGATGGAACTTTAGGTGGAGCAGGGCATAGTAAGCAAATTTTAAAACAATTATCACCTGAAGGTTTACTCATTGGAATTGATAGAGATACAGAGGCACTAAATGCAGCCAAAGAAAACTTAAAAGAATTCCAAAATGTAAAATATGTACATGGAAACCATGATGAAATTGAAGAAATATTAGAAAATCTAGGAATAGAAGAAGTTGATGGAATACTATTAGATCTAGGAGTTTCATCATACCAATTAGACGAAAAAGAAAGAGGATTCAGCTATTTAGGAAATAATGAGCTAGATATGAGAATGGACAAGACACAAACATTAACAGCAAAAGAAGTAGTAAACAATTATCCAGAAGAAAAACTAGCAAATATTATTTATGAATATGGTGAAGAGCGCTTTTCTAGGCAGATTGCGAAAAATGTTTGTATATATCGAAAAACAAAGGAAATTGAGACAACAGAGGAATTAGTGCAGATAATTGAAAAATCAATGCCTGCATTTGCAAAAAAAGATGGACATCCAGCAAAAAGAACATTCCAAGCAATACGAATAGAAGTAAATGATGAAATAAAGCCATTATATGAGACAGTTAGAAAATGTATAAAACACTTGAAAAAAAGTGGAAGACTATGTATAATAACATTCCATTCACTAGAAGATAGAGCAGTAAAAAATGCATATGTAGATGCACAAGGCAAATGTACATGCCCTAAAGATTTACCATATTGTGTATGTGGGGCAGTATCAGAAGGAAAAATTATAAATAAAAAGCCAATAATAGCAACAAAAGAAGAACAAGAAGAAAACTCAAGATCTAAAAGTGCAAAACTAAGAGTTTTCGAAAAAATATAGAGATACTAAAGCAAGGGCGAATCAGTGATTGACACGGGTAAGGGACATATCTTATCCCTTAATAGAAGTGAATCACTTATTCATACGGGTAAGGGACATATCTTGTCCCTTAATAGAAGTGAATCACTTATTCATACGGGTAGGGGACATATCTTGTCCCTAGAGAAAGACTTATGAAAAAGATGTGTCCCCTGTCATTAATAAAGGAGGTGAGAAACATGCCAAGAAATTCATATCAATATGGAACAAGTCCAAGAAAATATGAACCAGACTATATTACAATAAGAAAAAAAGATACAACAATAGAACCCAAAAAAGTTAATAATAAAAAAATAACAAAAACAAAGAAAATAGAAAAAACTAAAAAACAACAAAATACTAAAACAAAAAATGTTCAAGAAGGAAAACATAGAGCATTGCAAGTAGTAATCGTTTTGGCAATCTTTGGCATGTTACTTACTGTAAGTTATAGAGAAATTGCAATAATGGAAATGTTTAACCAGAAAAAAGAACTAGAAAATAATTTGGCAGTAATAGAAAAAGAAGATGGACAAGTAGAAAAAAGTATAAAAGAAGTTGAAAGTTCTTTAGATTGGAATAGTATTCAACAAAAAGCTACAGAACAATTAGGAATGCAGAAAAAAGCTGGATCACCAGTTGATTTAGATAAATCTGATAATGTAGAAGCAACAAAAAAAATAATAGAAGATGAAAACACAAATTTATTAGACAAAATAATAGAATATTTTATAAATAAATAATATAAAGGACTCTATGCAAATAGAGTCCTTTATATTATTTATTAAAACTAAACATGAAGTTTTTTAACATTTTTGATTTCTTGATGTAAATCATTTAGAGCTTTTTTTCTCAAATTATATGCATCAACTAATTCTTGATATAATCTATCAAAATCTTCGATTGATTCTCCTGGTCGTAATAAAATATTGATATATTGATCATAATATATAATATCTTTTTTTCTTTTGGAATTATTTTTTTTGTTAATATATTTTTGAATTTTCTTATATCTATCTAACTCTTGTTTTAATTCTTTAACATAATCAATAGTAGCTACAATTTCATATTCTATATCATCAACAACAACTTTTAACAAAGTCTTAACAATTTTTTTGTTATTTTTTCCAGCCCTAGTATAACCAGTATGTAGAGGTGCATTAGGAGAAGGCTTAGTATTTTCGATAATTATTTTTAAAGAATCAGTTATTCCAATATGAGATTTATATTGTCTTTTATGAACTAAAGCATCATATTCATCAGCAACTCTTATAATTTGAGCTTCAAAAGGAATATCTTTTCTGACTAGTCCTTGAGGATAACCTGTACCATCAAGTGCTTCATGATGATAATAAGGTCCAGCATAATAAGGTCTAAGTTTGGTATCTTTTATACATAATCTGTATCCAAGTGTGGTATGTTTCTTCATGACTTCATATTCTTCAGGTGTCAATGCAGAAGGCTTTTGAAGTATAGAAGATGGAATAAATAATTTACCAATATCATGTAAGTAAGCACAAATCGTACAATATTCAGTAAACCCTTTAGAAAGGTGTAATTTTCTACATATATTACAAGTAATTGTTGCTACATTTTCAGAATGTTCTCTAGTATAAACATCTAAAGAGTCCAATAAATTAAGTTGATATTGAATTGCTTTATCTAAATTATAAGACTTTAAATAAGTTTGGTCATAAAAATCAAATACTTCTTTTATTTCTTTCATTTGTATAAATCCTTTCTCTATAGAATTAAGTACATAATAACATTAATTTAGAAAATGCGCAAGTTAATTTATAAAATTTGATAATTACAATAGGTTTGTCGGAATTTGTCGAACGATTTTTCTTGACAAATCTATAAACAGATGTTAACATAGTTATAGAATTTAAATTCAAAAAATTATATCAAAAATTTTTTTCGAAAAAAATCAAGAAACATTAATTAAATTGAAAATGAGGTGATAGTAAATGTATGTTTAAAATCACAAAAGCTGGAACGTTATATATACTAGCATCAATAATTTTTGTCATATTTCAAATATTTATCAGTCAAAATAAAATAGAAACAAATACAAATCAAAATATAATGGAGCAAGAAGTACAAAAATTTAGTCAAGAAACAGATTTAGAAAAAGATACGGAAACAACAAATGAATGGCAAATAGAAATACCAAAGATTTCACTAAAAGCCAATATAGCTGAAGGAACAACAAAAGAAACCTTAAATCAATATATAGGGCATTTTGAAAATACACAGAAAGAAAATGGAAATATAGGGTTAGCCGCACATAATAGAGGATATGAAGTAAACTATTTTCACGACTTGAAATTACTACAAAAAGGTGATGAGATAAAATATACCCATAATCAATATCAAAAAATATATGAAGTAGAAAAATGCAGAATAATTAAAGACACAGAATGGGAATATTTAGAGAATACAGAAGACAATAGATTGACACTTATAACATGTGTAGAAAATCAACCAGAATACAGAAGATGTATACAAGCAGTAGAAAAAGAGGAGGTTAGATATTGAAAAAAATTTTGAAAATTTTGATTGTTTTTACATTAATAGTAATTTCTAATATAGCATTATTATATAGCACAGTACAGGCAGTAGAAGATGGTAGTGAAATTACAATATATACTAAGGGATATTTTAATAGAATAATAAAAAAACGGTGAAACAATTATAAAAACAGCTCATGCTGTATATCAAGAAAATGGAAAGGAATATCCAGTGTATTGCCTAAACAGAGAACTACATGGAGTAGGAGACTATATAGCAACATACAATGTAAAAAATCAAGGAAAAGTTGAAGATTTAGGATTATGGAGAGTAATAACAAATGGATATCCATATAAAACACCAGAACAATTAGGAACAACAAACGAAGAAGAAGCTTATACAGCAACTAAACAAGCTATATATTGTTACATATACAATACAAGCACAGAATTATATTCAGCTATAGGTGAACCAGGAAAAAGAGTAATAAATGCTATGAATATAATATTAGAAAATGCAAAAAATTCTACAGAAACATTTGAAGAACCAAAGATTGAAATAGCACAAAGTGAAAAGTGGGAGGTAGATACAATTGAAGAAGAATATATATCAAAACAATACGAAATAAAAAGTAATAAAAATATATCTAAAGTCATATTAAATTTAGAATCAGAGCCAAATGGAACAAAAATAACAGATTTAAACAATCAAGAAACAAATGAATTTAATTCAGATGGAAAATTTAAAATCTTAATACCAATAAATAGTTTAGAGGAAACAGGAGAATTTAAAATCAAAATAAAAACCCAAATGGAAACAAAACCAATTTTTGTCGGAAAAGCACCCCAAGACAACTTACAAGATTATGCATTGACAGCATTTTCTTATGAAGACGTTGATAGTGAATTAATTCAAAATTATGAAAAAAATAACACAAAAATAATTTTAGAAAAAAAAGATAAAGAAACTAAAAATCCACTAAAAGGAGCAAAATTTGAAATACTAGATAAAAATCAAAAAATTATTAGAGTAGTAGAAACTGATGAAAACGGTCAGATAATAATGGATCAACTAATGCCAGGTACTTATTATATAAGAGAAGTAAAAGCACCAGAAGGATACGCATTAGACTTAGAAATGAAACAAATAGATATAAAATTAAATGAACAAATAACAATAGAAGTGGATAATGAAAAAATTGTTACAACAATAAAAACAGAAAAAACTGAAGAAAAAATAGTAGAAATAATAGAAAAAAAGCAAGTAGTTGAAATACCAAAACTACCAGTCACAGGAATGTAGAAAGGAGTAAAATGGAAAAAGAAAGAAAATCAAGTATAAAAAATAAAGGAATTTTAGGAACAGTGAGTGTGTTACTAATAATATTGTTAATAACTGGAGCAGGAGGATATACATATGCAAGATATAGATCACAAGAAAAAGGAACAGGAAGTGCACAGATAGCAAACTGGTCATTTAAAATAGATAAAAATGGAACAGAAACTAAAACAATTAATTTAGCCGATACCGTAAATAAAGCTACATTAGTAAAAGGAAAAATTGCACCAGGTACATCAGGAGCATTCTCAATAACACTAGATGCAACAGGGTCTGATGTAGGAGTTGATTATATACTTTCATTTTTGAATGAAAAAAACAAACCACAAAATATCACATTTAAATATAATGATAAAAATGTAAATTACTTAAGAGAATTAGGAGAAATAAAAGGAAATTTAAAATCAACAGGAAATAAAAAAGCAGTAATAAAAGTAGAATGGACATGGTTATATCAAACAGGTGCAACAGAGGTGGATAAAGAAAATAATGACATAATAGATACTCAAAATGGTACAAATCCATTAGATTATACATTTGAAATTCTTGCAAAAGGAACCCAAAGTGAATAAAGTAAAAAAGATAACATTAATAATTATTATATGCATGATATTTGGAGAAAAATCATATGCTAGATATATTAAAACAGAAAAATTAAAAGTAGAACAAAAAATAGCAAGACCTATTTTAAAAATACAAGAAGGAGAATGTATAAAAATAAATACTGAAAACAAAGAAGGATATTATGAATTTTCAGTTAAAAACTTTGATTCAGAACAAATAAGTGATGTTAATTATTTATATACCATACAAATAATATTTAACTCTCAATTGAGTACAAATCCCGACTTAGAATTATATGATAGTGAAAGAAAAATCACACTAATTAATATGAAAACAAATCCAATTTTTATAAAAGGAAATGAAAAAATAGAACAAAAATATAGATTAAAAATAAATTATAATGAAGTGGAAGGAGGCAAAGACATTATAGATAAAGTACAAATAAAAATTAATGCAGAACAGGAGAAAAGTAATGTTTAATAAATTAAAAAACAAATCAATTGTATTTATTTTTGGAATTGCATTTATATTAATATTTAATATTAACTCTACCATATATGCCAAATACGTATTTAATTATGTAATAAATGCTGCAGAAGTGGAAATTATTGTATAAGTTTTATTAAAAGTGGTAAAAATTAGAATATAAAACTTTTCAGAGGAGTGATATAATGGAATCAAGTGATATGAAAAATATGTTAGTAATTAAAAATCTTCCATCTAATATGGTAGAAGAAGCTATAATAATTTTTAAAGAAAATCAAAAAATCCGTGAAAAAGAATTAATAGAAAAAGGAGAAAAAATAAATTCTGCAGATGTTCAGACAAAATCAAAAGAATATATACTTAAAGAAGCGGAAATGCTTGTAACAGATTATATCAATAAACTAGAAGAGAAAAAAAGCATACCTAAAAGTACAAAGAATCTTATACAAAAACATAAAATATTAAAAATTTATAGTATAACCATAACAATTATATTGACAATTAGTTTAGTAATTAATTTTATATAATAACATAAAACACTTTATGAATGCATAAACATTAGTAAATGCATTAGATAAAGTGTTTTTTTATGCAATTTGTTTTAGCATTATAGCTATAAGGAGGGATACAATAGAAGATGGAAAGAACAATGTCTGTAGAAGATAAGATAAGAAGAGCAGAAGAAATATATTATAAAAGAAAGAAAGAAGAGCTTCCAATAGGAGAGCATATAGAAAGAAAAAATAATAGAAAAACAAGCACGAAATTATTTAAAAAGATGATAAGACAAATTCTATTATGTTTGATTATATATGGGATTTTTAATTTTATAGTAAATAGTAATTACATATTCTCAGAGGATTTTTCTAATAAGGTAAAAGAAATATTACAACAAGATATTGACTTTAAAGGTATCTATTCTGTTATATCAAGTAAAATTCAAGAAATATATACAAATCTTAATAAAAAAGAAGAAATGCAAGAAGTAAAAGATCAGCAACAAGAAAATGTTAATGAACAAAATATAGGAGGATCAGAAGAAGAAATAAAAACACAAGAAGAAACAAATCCAGAAGAAGTACAAGTTGAAGAAAATAATGAAAATAATCTATCACAAATGGAACAAGATGCAAACTATATAAAAAGTACCATAAGTTTTATAAAACCAATTGAAGGAACAATAAGTTCTGGATTCGGATTAAGAAATCCAACCACAGCAACAGTTCCAAAAAATCATACAGGAATAGACATTGCATCTGAAATTGGAAGAAAAATTATTTCGGCAACAGACGGAACAGTAATATTATCTTCAAATACAGGAGATTATGGAAAACATTTAAAAATTCAAATAAATGATGTGATATTAGTATATGCACATTGCAATAATTTGTATGTTAATGAAGGAAACTTCGTAAAACAAGGACAAGAAATAGCCGAAGTTGGTGCAACAGGAAATGCAACAGGCCCACACTTGCATTTTGAAATTCGCTATCAGGACAGATATGTAAATCCGCAGTTGATAATCTGAGAATTTCATGACCATGACCATTAGGGACCATTAGGGACCGGTTCTTAAATGAACAAATGGTCAATAGAGAACCGGTCCCAAATGAACAAGTGAAAGGAGACAAGAGTTGAAAATAAGAATAGATTTGAAAATTATTATTTTTATAACAATATTTTGGTTTACACATCAATTAAAAATATATTTTATTATTATGATATTTTGTTTCTTACATGAATTAGGACATATTTTTATTGGAATAATACTTGGAATGAAACCTGAAAAAATAGAAATTTTGCCTTGTGGATTTGCATCTTCATTTTTAGAGAGAACAGACTATAGTAATGTAAAATTATATGAAAATGATTCGAAAAATTTAAACTATGAAATAAAAGAAATGATAATTGCATTAGCAGGTCCCGCTGTTAGCTTGATATTGGCAATAATATTCAAATATATTGATATAGGATATATTACAAGAGAAGAAGCAGTATATTCTAATATATTAATATTAATTCTTAATTTACTTCCAGTGTATCCATTAGATGGAGGAAGAATATTAAAATGTATATTGCACATAAAATACAAAATTGAGAAAGCTGATAAAGTGACACATAAAATATCATATGTAACTATAATAATATTAACAATTATAAGCAGTATAGCAGTATATTATTTTAAAAATGTTGCCATATTTTTAGTTTGTATATTTTTATGGCAGAAAGGCTTGATATTTTGCAGGGAAAATAGTAAAATATAAATGAAAAAAATCTACATAAATAGAAAGGCGGGGCGAAAATGGGAAAGCCAACAGTAGCAATTATAGGAAAGCCAAATGTAGGAAAATCTACATTTTTTAATTACATAGTAGGAAGCAGAATATCAATAGTGGAAGATACTCCTGGAGTAACAAGAGATAGAGTATATGCAGAGACAAACTGGAGAGGAAGAAATTTCACTGTAGTAGATACAGCAGGAATTGAACCAGAATCAGAAGATATCATTATATCTCAAATGAGAGAACAAGCGCAAATTGCAATAGAAATAGCAGATGTAATAATATTTTTAACAGATGTTAAGCAAGGAGTTACTGCAGTAGATCAAGAAATAGCCTTAATGTTGAAAAAGGCAAAAAAGCCAGTAGTATTAGTATGTAATAAAGCAGATAATATGAGCAGAGATAAAAATGAAATTTATGAATTTTACAATTTAGGAATAGGAGAGCCATATCCGATATCAGCAGCAAATGCATTAGGAATAGGAGACGTATTAGATGCAATTTTTGAACATTTACCAGAAAAGAAAGCAGGAGAAGATGAGGATGACAAAATTAGAGTTGCAGTTATAGGAAAGCCAAATGTAGGAAAATCTTCATTAATAAATAAAATATTGGGACAAAATCGTACAATAGTAAGTTCAGTTGCAGGGACCACAAGAGATGCAATAGATACTGAATATGAGAACCAATATGGAAAATATGTATTGATAGACACTGCAGGGATAAGAAGAAAAAGTAAAGTAAAAGAATCAATTGAAAAATTCAGTATTATGAGGACATTACTTGCAATAGAAAGAGCCGATGTATGTTTGATGATGATTGATGCTAATGAAGGCGTAACAGACCAAGATGCTAAAATTGCAGGAGAAGCACATGAAGCCGGAAAAGGAATAATAATAGTAGTAAACAAGTGGGATGAATATGAAAAAGAAACAGGAACATTAGAAAAGTATAGAAAAGAAGTCTATAACAAATTATCATATTTATCATATGCACCAATGATTTTCATATCAGCTAAGACAGGACAAAGAGTAGACAAGCTATTCAATATGATTAATGATGTAGCAAAACAAAATGCAATGAGAGTATCAACATCAGTATTAAACCAAGTAATAAACGAAGCAATAGCAATTGTGCAACCACCGTCAGATAAAGGAAGACGATTAAAAATATTATATGGAACACAAGTAAGCACAAAGCCACCGACATTTGTGATTTTTGTAAATAACAAAGAATTGTTCCATTTTTCATATGAAAGATATTTAGTAAATCAAATAAGAAAAGAGTTCGGCCTTGAAGGAACACCAATTAGGGTAATTTCTAGAGAAAAGGCTGAATAATTAAATAGTTCATTTAAGAACCGGTCCCAAATGAGCAAGTGTTCAAGAGAGAACCGGTCCCAAATGAACATTGTGCCAAAAGAGAACCGGTCCCAAATGAACATTGTGCCAAAAGAGAACCAGTCCCTAATGACACAATAGAAAAATTGAAAGGAGTAGATAAAAATGGCAGCATATATAATAGTTGGAATAGTAGCTTATTTAATAGGAAGTATTAGTTTTTCAGTAATACTAAGTAAAAAAATGGCAGGATTTGATGTAAGAGAAAAAGGTAGTGGAAATGCAGGTGCCACAAATATGTTAAGATCAGTAGGAAAAAAAGCAGCGGTTTTAACACTTGTTTGTGATGCTTTAAAAGGAGTAGTTGCAATTATTTTTGCAATTATAGTAGGAGCAATTGCTAAAAACTCAGATAAAGCATTATTAGTACAGATTGCAGGAATTTTAGTAGTTATAGGACATACATTCCCAATATTCTTTGAATTTAAAGGGGGAAAAGGAGTTGCAACATCACTAGGAGTATTATTAATGACAAACTGGAAAATAGCATTAATTTGTTTAGTATTTGCACTAGTTTTAATGGCACTAACCAAAATAGTATCAATGGGGTCTGTAGGAGCCGCAATTCTATTTCCAGTTTTAGTACTATTTATACATACAAATTATACAATTTCAGAAGGAAGTAGCTATTTGATTTATAGTATAATTTTAGCAGTAATAGTAGCATTTAATCATAGAAACAACATAAAAAGAATATTAAATGGAACTGAAAATAAATTAAGTTTTAAAAAATAATTCAAAAGTAATACGGAGGAAAATATGAAGAATATAGCAATTATAGGATGTGGAAGTTGGGGAGTTGCATTAGCAATCCATTTAGCAAAACAAGGAAACAATGTAAAAATGTGGTCATTCTCAGAAGAAGAAAAAGATTTGATAAATCAAGAAAAAAAGTGTAAATTTTTGCCAAATGCAGTAATACCAGACAACATAGAAGCAACAACATCCTTTCAAGAAACAATAGAAGGTTCTGATTTTATAATACATGTTACACCATCCAAATTTACTAGAGACACTGTAAAACAATACAAAAAATATGTAATAAATCAACCAATTGTAATATGTTCAAAAGGATTTGAAAAAGATAGTATGATGACATTAGACGAAGTTGTCGAAGAAGAAATTCCAAATGCAAAAATAGCAGTATTATCAGGACCAAGCCATGCAGAGGAAGTTTCTGTAGCAGTGCCAACAGTGCTAGTGGTTGCATCTAAATATGATTCTATTTTAAAACTAGTCCAAGATACATTTATGTCTGACAAAATGAGAATATATACATCAAGAGATGTAAAAGGAGTTGAACTTGGAGGAGCATTAAAAAATATCATTGCATTTTGTGCTGGAGTTGCAGCTGGAATTGGGCTAGGAGATAATACTTTCGCAGCATTAATAACAAGAGGATTAGCAGAACTTTCTAGACTTGGTGTTGCTCTTGGAGGACAAAAAGAAACATTATATGGATTAAGTGGACTTGGAGATTTGATTGTTACATGTTTAAGCGAACATAGTAGAAACAGAAAAGCTGGAAAATTAATCGGACAAGGTAAAAGTTTAGAAGAAACCAAAAAAGAAGTCGGAATGACTATTGAAAGCATAGATAATATAGAAGTTGCATATGAATTAGGAAAATTGCATAATATAGAAATGCCAATAGTTGAGGCTGTTTATGGAATTTTATATAAAGGATTAACACCAGAAGATGCAGTAAATATGTTAATGAATAGGTCCAAGAAAAGTGAAAACTAGAATTCAAGAATTTCGAATAAAATTTTAAAGAATGTAAAAAATATAAAATAGGAGGAATAGAAAATGGGATTTTTTGATAATTTAGGAAAAAAAGCTAGTGCAGCATATGATGCAACAGCAGAAAAAACTAGCAAATTAGCAAAAGAAGCAAAACTTAGAATGAAGATTAATGAAAATAAATCAGAAATTGCTGATATTTATAAAGAAATAGGAAAAAAAGTTTATGAAAAACATGTAAGAGAAGAAAATATAGACATAAAATCAGAATTAGAAGAAGAATGTACAAAGCTAGATGTGTTATCAGCAGAAATTGAAACATGCTTAAAGTCTATATTAGAATTAAAAGAAAAGAAACAATGTGAACAATGTCACACTGAAATAGATTTAGATGCTACATTTTGTCCTAAATGTGGTGCAAAACAGCCAGAAATAGAAGTAAAAGAAGCCGAAGTTGTTGGAGTAGAAGAATCAGAAAATATAGAAGACACAAACACAGACAAGGTAGAAAATTCAGAAGAATTAAAAGACTCAAATAATGAAAAGAATTCAGAAAATACAGTAGAAAAAGTTACTGAAGTAATGTCTGTAGAAACACAAGAAAATGCAAAAGATACGACTGAAAATAGTTCAAATAATGAAACACACAATACAGATGTTCAAGAATAGCATTAAAATTTAGGGAGAAACAAGAATGAAACTAGTAATACAAAAAGTCAAAAATGCAAGTGTAGAAGTAGATGAAAAAATAGTAGGAAAAATTGAAAAAGGTTTTTTAGTATTAATAGGAATTAAAGTAGGAGATACTAAAGAACAGGCAGATTATTTAGTAAAAAAATTATGCAATTTAAGAGTATTTGCAGATGAAAATGGAAAAATGAATCTATCATTAAAATCTGTAGAAGGACAATTACTAATAGTATCGCAATTTACATTATATGGAGACTGCAATAATGGAAATAGACCGAGCTTTATAGAAGCAGCTAAACCTGAAGAAGCAATTCCACTATATGAATATTTTTGTGAAGAATGTGCAAAACAAGGATTAGAAGTACAAAAAGGAATCTTTGGTGCAGATATGAAAGTTCGCCTATTAAATGATGGGCCTGTAACTATAGTAATAGAAAAATAGTTCTTTTAGGACCGGTTCTCTAATGAACAATTTGTTCATTAGGGACCGGTTCTTTTTGGTGCATTTGTTCATTGGGGACCGGTTCTCTCTTGACCATTTGTTCTTTTAGGACCGGTTCTCTCTTGAACCATTTTGTATAATTTATATCTTATTGTCGAAAACTTTTGAGAATTCGACAAAACTTCTTATTTTTTAGCCTTGGAAAAAAATGTAAATAAATATATAATAAATTTATTAAAAAATAATCAGAAAGGAGTACTAATGAAAAGTTTTTATGAAAAAAATAATAAGAGATTAACCTTTGAAATACATGAAGATATAGACGAATGTGTTGTAAAAAAAATAAGGAGGAGATTAGATAATGATATTGAAAGATACCTGCCTAAAGAAATTATATTTGATTTTAATAAAGTTTCTTTTATGGACAGTGCAGGAATAGGACTAGTAATAGGAAGATATAAGTTAGCAAATATGCTCGGAGGAGAAGTAAAAGTTACTAATTTAACTACACCTGTAAGAAAAATATTTGAAATGAGTGGAATTTTAAAAATAATTCCAGAAGTTGTAGATATTACAGGATCTGATTTCCAAAGAGCAGATGTCCCACAAAGAACCGGTCCCCAAAGAGCAGATGGTCAAGAGAGAACCGGTCCCAAAAGAACAAATGGTCAAGAGAGAACCGGTCCCAAAAGAACAAGTTACATAAAAATGGTCAGCGAAGAACCGGTCCTAAAAGAACAAGGAGGTAAAATATGAACAACATATATGATAATGAAATGAAAATAGAATTTTTAAGCAAATCAAATAATGAAGCCTTTGCAAGAATTGCAGTGGCAGCATTTATTGCTCAATTAGATCCCACAATTGAGGAATTAGCAGATATAAAGACAGCAGTTTCAGAGGCGGTTACTAATTCAATAATTCATGGATATGAGGAACAAGTTGGAATAGTGAAACTTATTTGCAAAATACAGGAATATGAAATTTTTATAGAGATATCAGATTCAGGTAAAGGTATTGAGAATGTAGAAATAGCTAAACAACCATTATATACAACAAAATCAAATATTGAAAGATCAGGAATGGGATTTACAATAATGGAAAGTTTTATGGATGATGTTGAAGTGGAGTCAATGTTGGGAATTGGAACAAAGGTTAAAATGCGAAAAAAAATAAAAAAGAATAATGATGTAGAAGTAGAAGAGGAAAAAAATATGTTAAATGCTACAATAAGGGGAGATGAATAGTGTATGATTATGATATGAAAATCATTGAAAATGCCCAAAATGGTAGCAAAGAAGATATGACAAAATTAATAGAAGAAAATAATGGACTTATTTGGAGTATTGTTCGAAGATTTAATGGAAGAGGATATGATATAGAGGATTTATATCAAATTGGATGTATTGGATTTATCAAAGCAATACAAAGATTTGACACTAGTTTTGAAGTTCGTCTTTCAACATATGCAGTACCATACATTTTAGGAGAAATAAAAAGATATATAAGAGATAATGGACCAATTAAAGTAAGCAGAAGTATAAAGGAGTTAAATATAAAGATATTGGAGTTACAAAAGGAATATTTTCGAAAATATGGAAGAGACATCAAATTAGAGGAAATTTCTAAAGAATTAAAAATTTCAAAAGAAGAAATTACAATGGCGTTAGATTCTACAAAACCAGTAGATTCTATAGAAAGCGCGAAATATAAGGATAATAAGACAGAAAAAACTATAAGTATTTTGGAACAGATATCAACAGGAAAAGATGAACAAACGGAAATTACCAATAGAATTACAATTAAAAATTTAATTAATGAATTAGAAGAAAAAGAAAAAGAA
Organism: uncultured Clostridia bacterium; assembly: GCA_928721565.1. Lineage (GTDB taxonomy): Bacteria > Bacillota > Clostridia > TANB77 > CAG-508 > CAG-269. The sequence goes on along the minus strand of OV788638.1, from coordinate 132,533 downwards.
ATTATTTTACTAAGATATTATAAACAAAAAACTCAAATGCAAGTCTCAAAAATTTTAGGAATTACACAAGTTCAAGTTTCTAGAATAGAGAGAAAGGTACTTGATAAAATGAAAAGAAAACTTATAGGATAAAAATAGTAAAACTTACAAAAAAGGAGGAAAAGCAAAGTGAAAAAGTTTTTATTGTATTTTTGTGGGTTTACTATAGTGTTTTTTATAGCACCTGCAATTTGTACAGCAACCCCCAAAAAAAATAATCAGCAAGAACAACCACAAAATGAAAATAATGAACAGCTTCAAGAGCGATCACAAGAGCAATTACAGACAATGGAATCAACCGAGGAAAATACGCAAGAGAAGCAGGAGAATAGAACTATTAGGTTATTACATGCTACAACAGGAGAAATAGAAGAAGTAAATTTAGATGAATATTTATATGGAGTAGTATCAGCAGAAATGCCAGCAAATTATGAAACAGAAGCATTAAAAGCCCAAGCAGTAGTTGCTAGAACATATACAATTTATCAAATGAGACATAATTCTAACAAACATGAAAATGCGGATATTTGCGACAATTATGCATGTTGTCAGGCATGGATAAGTAAAGAAGATAGAATTTCAAAATGGAATGGAGAAGAAGCAGAAAGTAACTGGAATAAAATTGAAGAAGCAGTAAATTCAACAACTGGAAAAATTGTTACATATAATGGTGAACCGATAAATGCGTTTTTTCATTCAAATAGTGGAGGAGTAACAGAAAGTTCAGTAAATATTTGGGGAGGAATTGATTATCCATATTTAAAATCAGTAGAAACAGCAGGAGAAGATGGATACAAACAATATACTTCTCAAGTAGAAATATCTAAGCAAGATTTGGTAAACAGGCTCAAAGAAAAATATCAAGATTGTGAAATAGACTATTCACAAGAAAATTGTATACAAATACTAGAATATACATCAAGTGGAAGAGTTAAAACAATCAAATTTGGAAATAAAGAAATAGCCGGAACAGAAGCAAGAAGTATATTAGGGTTAAAATCAACTAATTTTACTTTTTCAATAAATGGAGACATAGTTACATTTTCTGTCACTGGTTACGGTCATGGTGTTGGAATGAGTCAAACAGGAGCAGATAGCATGGCAAAGTCAGGAGCAAACTATGAAGAAATAATTAAACACTTTTATACAAACGTAGAAATAACAGAAATAAAATCTCTTTAAATGAATAATCTTTGAAAAAATGTAAATACTTGTATTAAGAATTTAGATCAAGGAGGATTTTATGAGAAGAGGAAAAAGGTTTATAGAAGATAATAATATATATATATATATGGGAACGGTAATATTTTTTATTTTTGCAATAGCATTAGGAATTATCATGTATATGTTTAGTAGGAAAGCAACCAAGCTGGAAAATAATGCAGAGCAAATTGCTCAGGAACAACAAATAGAAGAAAATACTGAAAATGTTAGTACAGAAATAGGGAAAACAGTGGAAGAAGCTGAAAAAGACACAAATTCAAATGCTAATATAACTACAAATGAAACTACAAATGTAACTCCAAAAGAAACAAATACAAATACAAAATCTAGTAAAAAACTACAAAAAAATAAACAAGAAAATAAACAAGAAAATAAACAAATAGACGAATCAGATACCAAAACTGAATCCAATAATAAAGCTGAAGGTGTAGAAACTAAAAAAGAGATTACATTTGTAAAACCAGTAGAAGGAGAAATAATTTGTGAATTTGCAAAAGATAATTTAATATACTCAGAAACATTAAAAGAATGGATAACACATACAGCAGTAGATATAAAGGCAGATAAAACAAGTGTAATAAAAGCTGCGGCAGATGGAATTGTACGTTCAATAGTTAATGATCCGAGATATGGACTTACAGTTATAATAGAACATGATGATGGATATGAAACAATTTATTCAAACTTATTAACAGCCGAGTTTGTTGTTGAAGGAGAAGAAGTAAAACAAGGACAAACTATAGGAACTGCAGGAAATACAGCAGCTTTTGAAAGTGAAATGGAATGCCATCTTCATTTTGAAATGTTAAAAGACGGAGAATATGTAGATCCATCAATATATATAAATTAAAACTTGAAAATGCTAGATTTTCGTGGTAAACTAATTTTACCATGACACATGTTCCTCAGAGAACCAGTCCCAAATGAGCAAGTGTTCCTCAGAGAACCGGTCCCAAATGAGCAAGTGTTCAGCAGAGAACCGGTCCTAAATGGTCAATGGTCAGCAAGGAGAAGAAAAAATGATAGAACAAATAAATTCACCAAAAGATGTAAAAAAATTAACACTAAATGAAAAAGAAAAATTAGCGGAAGAAATAAGAAGATATATTATAGATATTGTAGCAGAAAATGGAGGGCATTTAGCTTCAAATCTTGGAGTTGTGGAGCTGACAATTGCCCTGCATTCTGTATTTAATGTACCAAAAGACAAGATTATTTGGGATGTTGGGCACCAAAGTTATGTACATAAAATTATTACTGGGAGAAGAGAAGAATTAAAAAATATCAGAAAGTTAAATGGAATTGCTGGTTTTCCTAAGACTAATGAAAGTGATGCTGATTGTTTTAATACAGGTCATAGTAGTACATCAATTTCTGCAGGGCTTGGAATGGCCAGGGCTAGAGATCTACAGGGAAGAGATAATAATGTAATTGCAATTATTGGAGATGGTGCACTTACTGGTGGTATGGCATTAGAGGCATTAAATGATGCAGGATATAGTAAATGCAAGATGACAGTTATTTTAAATGACAATGAAATGAGTATTTCACCTAATATAGGTGGACTTAATAAATTTCTTGGAAAATTAAGAACCAAAAAATTATATACAAGAACTAATAAATTATTGAAAAAACAAATAAGTTCAATACCGATAATAGGAAAGCCAGCAGTAACTGCTATTCAAAGAATAAAAAGAAGTATTAAGCAGTTGATTATACACAAAATGTTTTTTGAAGATATCGGATTTACATATTTAGGACCAGTTGATGGACATAATATTGAAAAGTTAGAAAGCATTTTAGATATGAGTAAACAAGTAAATGGACCTGTGTTGATACATGTGTTGACCAAAAAAGGAAAAGGATATAAGTTTGCTGAAGACAACCCAGACAAATTTCATGCAACTTCACCATTTAATATTGAAACAGGAGAACCAAAACATAAAAAGAATAAAGACTATTCAAAAGTACTAGGAGATAAATTGATAGAACTTGCAAAGGAAAATGACAAAATAGTTGCAGTGACAGCATCTATGAAAAATGGAACAGGATTAGCTCAATTTGCAAAAGAATTTCCATATAAAATTTTTGATGTCGGAATAGCGGAACAACATGCAATCACAATGGCAGCAGGAATGGCCAAAGAGGGAATGATACCGATTGTACCAATATATGCATCTTTTTATCAAAGGGCATATGATCAAGTTATTCATGATGTTGCAATGCAAAATCTCCCAGTTGTTATGTGTGTTGATAGAGCTGGAATTGTTGGATCTGACGGAGAAACTCATCAAGGAACTCTTGATATGGCATTTTTTAGATTAGTACCTAATTTGACAATTATGGCTCCAAAAGATTTTAAAGAATTAGAAAATATGCTAAAATTTGCAGTTGAATTAAAAAAGCCGGTTATTATAAGATATCCAAGAGGAAGAGAAGACAATAATATTAAATTTGAAAAACATGAAAAAATAGAACTGGGAAAAGCTGAAGTTTTGAAAGAATCACAAGATAATAATGCAGTTACTATAATTGCAATTGGAAAAATGGTTGCAAGAGCGATAAAAAAAGCTAATCAACTAAAAAAAGAGCAAGGCATAGAAGCGGAAGTTATAAATGCAAGATTTTTAAAGCCACTTGATAGCACAACAATTATAAAAAGCATTCAAAAAACTAAAAAGGTTATCACAATAGAAGATGGGACAATAATAAATGGACTTGCAACAGCTGTAAAGGAATTAATTGTGGATAACAACTTACAAAATGTAAAATTTAAAGCCTATGCATATCCAGATAAATTTATTCAACATGGAACAGTAGATGAACTTGAAGAAATATATGGATTTAATAAATAAAAAGCTTGAGCAGAAAAATGCCCAAGCTTTTAAATTTCTCTATTAAAATTACCATTAGTATAATCTTTTCCTTCAAGCTTATTTCCAGTTTTTACTGTGTTAATAATATAATTCAACTCATCTATAGACTCATCTAATACATCAATTCTAACAGAATCAATACAAATATCCTTACATTCAATTGAGGTGATTTTGCTATTGTAGACAGTTGTAACAGTGTCAATATTATCAGGAATAACTCTAAACAAAAATCCAAGCCTATCTTTTAAATAAAATTTAGAAGAAGTATTGCACAAATGTTTACAAGAAGTGTAACATTTATTTGATTTTCCAAGTAAACAGTAATTTGAATTCATTAAAGGAGTTCGTCCATAAACAATTAATTCAATTTTCTTAGAAGTGTTGTGACTTACAAGATTTTGCAAATCAAACTTGTTCAATTCAGGTGAAGGAGTAACAACACTACAAGGCAATTCTGAAATTGACAAATTATTAAAAATATTGAAAGTATAGTTGCAAATAAATTCATAATTAGTATAATTTTTAAGTAATTCAAAATTTCCGATATTAGAAACGACAAATCCTTTTATATTATAGCTTTTTAAAATTTTATCTAAATTTTTGACAATTAATTTTTTATAATTATCTCTTATAATTGTTGGAAAATAAATATAAATATTAAAATTGTTTGAAATATTGTATAATGTACTACTAAAACCATCTAAAACAAAATATTTAAAAGGAATATACACATTATCAACATTTATTAAACTTGTATAATCAAAACAAGGATTAATTATATTTAATAAAAGACTAATCTTTTTATGTGACTGTATATTTGCAGCAGAACTTGAAAAATTAGAAACATCAGAAAAGTTAAATAAATTTTCATCAACATGTCTAGTAAACGAGTCAATCAATTTTTCTTCATATTTAGTCAAAGCAGATCTTCTAAGTTGATTAATGCTACCAATTCCAACAAATAATCCATCATCTAAAACAATATCAATATTTTCAAATTTAAAAGGTGTATTGTTAGTTTTAGAAAGTTGAATAGCTAAGCGTTCTTTAGTAATAGGCGAATTTGTTGCTATATCAGGAACAATACCTGAGACTTCAGAAACAGAAATGCCATTATTATCAAAAATAGAAAGAGAAATTGGTTGATTTTGCTTTACTATTAACTGACAAGATAAGCTGACCTTACGTAATTCTTTATCAAGAGTGTCAAGTGCAGAACTAGTAAGATGTTTGTCAGACATCTTATAAATCTTATTTCCGACAAAAATACTTCCTTTCATTCTACCAATTTTAATAATATCGCCTGGATAGGCTTGAGAAATATTTTTATCTTTTATCATTAATTCAGAAACTGTATATAAAGAAACATCATGACTTTTATTTTCAACTGCAATTTTATCACCAATATTCAAATTTGCATTTGTAGTAAAAGTTATATGGCCTTTATTATTGTTGAATTTTGAGACAGTTCCAAGAAAAATCCCCATATTATTAGACTTATCAGGATACACTAAATTTCTATTAGGATTTTCATAAAAATGACCAGTAGAAAATCCACCACGGTTAAACACTTGTAACAAATCTTGTATATCTTGCTTATCAACAGGCTTTGCTAAATTATTTATAGCCAAATCCAAATATTTTCTATAAATTCTAGTAACTGTTGCAACATACTCAGGAGTTTTCATTCTACCTTCAATTTTTAAACAAGTAACTCCAGAATTTACGAGTTCAGGTAAATAATCCAATCCGCATAAATCCCTTGGACTCAAGAGATACCCTTTATCAAGAGAATTAAATCCAGAGTCATCAGAATCAGCAGAAAGTAATTCATAAGGAAGTCTACAAGGTTGAGCACACTTTCCGCGATTACCAGAACGTCCGCCTACCATACTAGAAAACAAACACTGACCAGAATAAGAAATGCACAAAGCACCATGTACAAAAACTTCAATTTCAACATTTGAATTTTTACAAATATACTCAATTTCACGCAAAGAAAGTTCACGAGAAAGAACTACTCGAGAAAAGCCAAGCTCTTGCAACTTTAAAACACCATCCAAATTATGAACAGAAAGTTGAGTACTAGCATGTATAGCAAGATCAGGAAAATTTTTGATTAAATATTTAGCAAACCCCAAATCTTGAACAATAATAGCATCAATACCATATTCATAAGCCTTTTTAGCTAAAGAGATAGCATCAACCAACTCGTCATCTTTCAATAAAGTATTTAAGGTAAGATTAGTTTTAACACCACGAACCTTAGCATATGTAATAGCCCTTTTTAAAGCATCATCATCAAAATTAGAAGCAAAAGCCCTTGCACTAAAAGAGCTAGAACCAAAATATACAGCATCTGCACCATTTTGTACAGCAGCTTTTAAACAATCAAAATCACCAACTGGTGACAATAATTCCATCATAATAAAATCTCCTTTTGTTCATTAGGGACCGGTTCTCTCTTGACTATGTTCATTAGGGACCGGTTCTTCGCCGATCATTTTTATGTAACTTGTTCATTAGGGACCGGTTCTTAAATGAACATTAAATGAACAGTTTTTCCAATATTATATCATAAATGAAATTGTAACACAAATGTAATATAAAAATCACTGTCTAATGTTGACTAAAAAGAGGTAGAATGATATACTATTGTCGAAGAACTACAGGAAAAAATATCAAAAAAAGGGAAACAAAAGAGGTGGAAAAATATGAAAACAAATTTTATAAAGTTATTGTCGATAATGTTATTAACAACAATAATATCATATAGTATTGTAAATCTATTAGTTTGTGGAAATAAGTCATTTGCAGCAATTAATCAGACTGAAACCACAGATATTAATTCAATTGATTCAAACAAATATCCACAATTAAAAGAAATGCTACAATCCCTAAAAACTCAACATCCAAATTGGAATTTTAAAATATTATATACTGATATAGAATGGTCAGATGCTATTGCTAATGAATATGTAGGACATGAAAGTTCTCCAAGGAACTTAGTTCCAGCTAATAATAGCAAATATGATAGTGTGTGGAAATGTAAAGTATGTGGAAATAAGACATATGATAATGGAAACTGGAACTGTGCTTCAGAAGCAGCAATAGAATATATGATGGACCCAAGAAATTCTGCTAATTATTCTGATATCTTTCAATTTATGCAATTATCATATACTGATTGTAATTCACAAACAATAAAAAAGATGGTTGCAAACACCTTTTTAAATAATGATTCATACATAAATACACTTATTCAGGCAGGAAAAAAATATAATGTGAATCCATATTATTTAGCATCAAGGATTATTCAAGAACAAGGTAGAACTGGTTCAACTTTAGCAACAGGAAATGGTTATAATGGCCAATATGTTGGATACTATAATGTATTTAACATTGGAGCTAATGGAAATGGAAAAGAAAATATTATTTTAAATGGATTGAAAAAGGCTAAATCTAAAGGATGGACATCAATTGAAAGTTCAATCATGGGAGGAACTGAAATAATTGCCGAAAGTTATATTTCAAAAGGTCAGAATACATTATATTTTCAAAAATTTGATGTAGAAAATTCTGATGGTAATTTGTACTGGCATCAATATATGCAAAATATTTTGGCGGCTCAAAATGAAGGGTCAACACTAAGAAAAACTTTTGAAAGTGTAAATGCGATTGATGCAGGATATACTTTTATAATTCCAGTTTACAAAAATATGCCAGGTTCAGCAGTTGTAAGACCTTCTGAGAATAATACACCAACAACTACTGAATTGGTTAAAGTTAATGTTTCAAATTCACTATATATAAGAAGTGAGGCTAAAAAGTCTGCTTCAAAAATAGGAAGTGTTTATAAAGATGAAATTGTAACAAGATTATATAAGGCAACAAGCAAAGTTGACGGAACTTATTGGGATTACATCATGAAAGCTGATGGAACTAAAGGTTATGCTGCAAGAGAAACTTATGATTATGAGTCTACATACAAATTGTATTTGGTACCAGTAGACCAAGGTAATGATACAAAACCAACTGAGCCTAGCAATAGTCAAAATGCAAAAGTAGATGACACAAATAAAAAAATATTAATAACACCATCTGCTACATTTGATGAAATTAAAAACACATTAGGAGAAAATATTGCAGTTAAAAATTCAAAAGGGGAAGTTGTTACAGAGAATAACCAAATAGCTACTGGCAGTATAGTGAATAATGAATATGTAATAATAAAAAAAGGTGATGCAAATGCAGATGGAAAAGTTAATACATTTGATTATATAAGAATAATGAATTATATAATGGGAAATAAAACAATGTCAGATTACGAAAAACTAGCTGCAGATGCAAATTCAGACGGAAAAGTTAATTCATTTGACTACATAAGAATAATGAATTATATAATGGGAAATAAAAAAATAGAATTATAGTGAGGGAAAAATGAAAAAAGTAATAAATAGAATAATAACAATATTTATAATAATTAGTACAATATATATTACTAAGACATATGCTGCAGGGAGCTTTAATATTAGTACTTCGAAATCTAGTATTAATAAAGGTGAGAGCGTTACAATAAGCATAAAAGCAAATAATGCATATGGACAAATTGACATTAAAGCGAAAAATGGAACAGTAAGTCCATCATCAGTATTTTTACAAAATGGAAATGATACAAAAACAGTTACAGTCACTTCAACATCTGATTCAGATATAGAAGTTGTAGCATCACCAGGAAGTAGTGGATTGGGTGATATTGATGAGAATCCAATAAGTGGTTCACAATCATTAACAATAAAGGTAAATAAACAAAACTCAACATCAAATTCAAATAACAACTCATCAAGCAATAACCAATCAAATGCAGCATCAGCTCAAAGCAATGCAAGTTCAAACTCAAATGCTTCAAATAACACAGCAACAGCAAACAAATCAACAGAAGCAAGACTAAAAAACATGGGAATAAAAGAAAAGGCATATGACTTTACAGGATTCAAAAGAGACAGAAAAGAATACAGTATAGAAGTTCCAAATAAAATAAGTGAATTAACAGTATATGCGACACCAGTAGACGCAAAAGCAAAAGTAGCAGGAACAGGAAAAGTAAGCTTAAAAGAAGGAGACAATACAGTCGCAGTAACAGTAACTGCAGAAGCAGGAAATACAGAAACATACAATTTAAAAATAAAAAGAAATACAACAGCAGAAGATGCTGCTGGTCCAACAGAACAACAAGCAACAGACAATGTATCAGGTGCATTTGGATTATCAAGTCTAGATATAGAAGATGTTGAATTAAATCCAGAATTTGACACAGAAATATATCAATATACAGTAGATTTAAATAAAGATTTAAGCTCATTAGAAATAGAAACCATAGCAACAGCAGATGATACAACAGTTGAAATAGTTGGAAATGAAAATTTACATGAAGGTGAAAACACAATAACAATACTAGTAAAAAATAAAAAAACAAATCAAACAGCAACATATCAAATAACAGTAAATAAAAATGTCGCATCAGAAGAAGGAAAAAATGAACCAGCAAAAGAAATGAATTGGTTACAACCATCAACATGGGGAAAAGAAGAGAAAATCAAAGTAATAATAATGACAGTTTTAATAATTTTAATAATAATAGCTATAATTTTAAAAGTTAAATTAGTAAAAGAAAAAAAAGCACAAAATAATATTGATTTTCCAGGAGCAGACGAGCTAGATAAAGCAATAGCAGAACATCAAGAACTTTCAGAATTAGATGAAGAAACAGATGAAATTGATTTTAAAATGGACAATTTTGGAGAGAATACAGAAAACGCCGGAAAAGAATGGCAAGAAGACCAAAATTTCGAAGACTTAGACGGACAAGTTAAAGAAACAGAAAATAAATTTGATACTACTAATTATTTGGAAGACATTGCAAGAAGCAAAAATTATGATATAGATACAGATTGGGATTATAAAGAAGACTTTAAAAATTCTTCTAAGAGAAGAGGAAAAGGAAAACATTTTTAAAAAGCTGGTCCTTGGGGACCAGTTTTTGTGTTCAGTTGTTCATTAGGGACCGGTTCTTAAATGAACAAGTGTGTCAAGAAAGAACCGGTCCCTAGTGAACAAGTTACATAAAAATGATCAGCGAAGAACCGGTCCCTAATGTACCATGTAAAGATTGGAGGAATAAATAATGAATAACAAAACAAAAAAAATTATTGGATTTATTTTATTACTAATTAATTTAATTATTATAAAACTATTTTTAGGTGGAAAATATTTAAACAATTTTTGGGAAGAATTAATACCAGAAATATTAGTTCTAATTATTGTAAGTTTTATATTAATGATAGTTCCATTAATTTTTAAATTAGTAAGTAAAAAAAGAATTGAATATAAAAAAGGAAAGATCATTTGCTGTCTTAATAGTTTTATTTTATTTATTCTATTTTCTATACCTAATTTATTAACTATATTAAAAGGCAATAACAATACAGGAGTAATGAGTATAGATCCCATTTCTTTTTCCAAACAACTTATTTTAATTTATTTTATTGTTGCTGTAGTTTATTATTTTATTAATATGTGTTTTTTCGTAGATAATAAAAAATAAAAGAGATGGGAAATTCTCATACAAGAATTTGTGAGGGAGTACAAATTCAGTGTTGATTAGTAAGTATTTTATAAAACCTATCAAACTTCCATTTTTCCTGTTTTAGATACGCATTATTATCTTTCATAATAGTAGCAATACCTCTTATAGTTTTTCCTCTTTGAAAGAGAACTTTTAAAGTTTTATATAAAAATAAAAACTTACGAACAATTAAATCAACTAAATAAATTATAGCAGATATAAAATTTATTATAATAGTTTTGAAAGAATATTTCTTAATAATATATTAAAAAAATTAAAAATATGATAAAATTAAATTACAATAGGAGGTGAAATTATGTGGATTTATATTATCATTGCAATTATCGTTTTAATTATTATTTATGCTTTTGCTGTATATAATAGTTTTGTAAAACTAAATAATAAGGTAAAAGAAGCATTCTCTACTATGGATGTTTATCTTAAGAAAAGATGGGATTTAATTCCTAACATTGTAGAAACTGTAAAAGGATATGCTAAACATGAAAAAGATACTTTAAAAGAAGTTGTAGAACTAAGAAATAGTGCTTATGACAAAATGTCTGATGATGAAAAGATTAAGACAAATGAGCAACTATCTAGTGGTATTAGTAAAATTATGGCTTTAGCAGAAGCATATCCTGATTTGAAAGCTAATGAAAACTTCAAAGATTTAAGTAAAGAGTTATCAAAAGTTGAAGATGATATTGCTAATTCAAGAAAATATTACAATGGTATTGTTAGAATTTATAATAACAAAGTTGAAATGTTCCCAAGTAATATTTTTGCTGGATTGTTCGGTTACAAATCAAAAGCAATGTTTGAGGCAAGTGCAAACGAAAGAGAAAATGTAAAAGTTGAATTATAATTATGGAGGGGGACAATGAAAAGAATTATTAAGGGGATTTCCTTATTTGCTGTAATTGTACTATCTCTAGTATTTGCTTATCCATCAAATACTTATGCTTTAACAGAACAAACTTCTTTTGTAAATATTAACAATACTCAAAGTTTAGAAGTCGGAAGTTTATCTTTTACTAATATTTCATTTAAAGATTTTTCTTCCATTTCTACCCAAGCATTTGGCTTAGCAGGTATAGTAAGAAATAGCTCAAATAATGAAATTAACTATACTTCTACTGCTTATTATTATGATTCTAATTATAATTTGATTGCTCAAGGATATAATTCGGCAACAGCAATATCAGGATCTAATAGTTTTAGCCAAATGTCTAATTTAAGTATTTTGAATGGACATAGTGTTAATGAGATATATTATTATCGTTTATCAATTGAAACTAATGATAATACAAATTCGTCACTAAATAATACGACAAGTCTAACACCTAGTAAGAACTATCAATATAGTTTTTATGATTATGTTATTGATAAATATGATATTAATATAATTGTTAATGAAAACAATACTTTTGATATAACTGAGACAATTACTGCATATTTTAATGTTTCGAAACATGGAATATTTAGAACTATTCCATTAAAGAATACAATCACTAGATTAGATGGTACAACATCAACTAATCGTACTCAAGTAACAAATGTTAGTGTTGATAATGAATATACAAAATCAAGAGAAAATGGAAATTATAAATTGAAGATTGGATCAGCTAGTAGAACTTTAACAGGAGAGCAAAAGTATGTAATTAAATATACATACAATTTAGGAAAAGATCCTGGTAAAGATTACGATGAATTATATTACAATATAATTGGAAATGAATGGGATACGGTAATAGGAAATGTAACTTTTTCAATTACTATGCCTAAAGAATTTGATTCAAGTAAATTGGGGTTTTCATCAGGAACAACAGGCTCCACTGATAATAGTAAAGTAAAATATAATGTTAGTGGAAACAAAATTACAGGTAGTTATAATGGTATTTTAGGTGCTGGTGAAGCTCTAACTGTAAGATGTGAACTGCCAGAAGGATATTTTGTTGGAACTGGACTTACTTTTAATTTAATGAATTATATTTTTTATTTGTTTCCTATATTATTTTTAGTTATTGCTTTATTATTGTGGTATAAATATGGACGAGATGATCAAGTTGTAGAAACTGTTGAATTTTATCCACCACAAGGATTTAATAGTTTAGAAGTTGGATTTTTATATAAAGGAAAAGCAGAAAATCAAGATGTAACATCTTTACTTATATATTTAGCTAATCAAGGATACATAAAAATTGCTGAAACTGAAGAAAAATCCTTATTTTTTAAATCCAAAGGTTTTAAAATAACTAAATTAAAAGAATACGATGGAAATAATGTTAATGAACAAATATTTTTAAATGGATTATTTACAAAAAGACCATCAATATCAATTGGCTCATTATTTAGTAAAAATGTTGAACAAGAACCTACAGATAATACCAATGAAGTAACATCAACAGACTTATATAATAATTTTTATATAACCATGAATAGAATATTATCTAATATTAATAATAAAGAAAATAAAAATAAAATTTTTGAAAAATCAGCATCAAGTAAGACCATATTTATTATATTAATGATTATTGCAACATATTGTTTAATTACTATACCACCAATCTTTGCATATGGCGAATCTTCAAATCTATTATTTGCTTTACTATTTCCAGGTATTGGATTTACTGTTTTATTTAAATTAGTATTTGGGGAAACACAAACTATTTATGCAAATGGTAGAGCAACTTATTCTTCAATAGGCACAAAGATATTTGGTCTTGTCTGGGGATTAGGATTTGGCGGTATTCCATGGGCATTTATGGTGCTACCAGCATTAAAACAAGACCCGGTTTATTTAGTAGGATATGGATTGGGATTAGTATGTGTCCTTGGTATGGTTATATGCTTAAAATATTTACCAAAGAGAACCCCTTATGGAAATGAAATATTAGGAAAATTAAAAGGATTCAGAAACTTTTTAGAAACTGCTGAAAAAGACAAATTAGAAACTATGGTTATACAAGATCCAACGTACTTTTATAATATTCTACCTTACACTTATGTATTAGGTGTTTCTGATAAGTGGATTAAAAAGTTTGAATCAATATCTTTACAAGCACCATCTTGGTACGATAGCCCTAATGCATTCGACATGATGACGTTTGGATCATTTATGAATTCTACAATGACTTCTGCACAAAGTGTTATGTCATCTAGTCCATCTAGTGATTCTGGTGGTTCGTCAGGTGGAGGATCATCTGGTGGAGGATCTGGAGGTGGTGGAGGTGGCTCTTGGTAGTCATCCTTCACTTAATATTAGATTGAAGGAGGTAATTAATGAATACAATTAAATGCCCTAATTGTGGACATGAAAATAAAAATACAAATATTAGATGTGAATCTTGTAGTACAGAATTAAATCACATTGAACAGAGTAACAATTTTTTAAATAATGATTATTCTCAAACAAATGTCAAAACCATCGATTTAGGAAGTAGGAAGGCAAAACACATAACTAGTGCAATTTTGATATTTATACTTGCTCCATGGTTTCTTGTAGGTCTAACTTTTATTGGTGTTAGTTCATATTCAAATATAACTGATAACAGTAAATCTAAAAACTATTTAGAAACAGAAGGAAAACTCGTGAGTTATGAAAATTGCCAATACGACGATGATGGCGATGAATTGTGTAACGGTATATATGAATATACTGTAAATGGTGTTACCTATAAAGGTTCACCCAACTTGTTGAGTAATCGTTCAGGATTTAAACAAACTGCAACTGTAAAATATAATCCTAATAATCCTAATGAATATGTTATGAATTCAGGATGGAATAGCTTATTAATTATAGGAATAATAATGGTTACTATAGTTACGATAATATTTATTTCAATTAAGCTTTATATAAAAAAGTTATCAAAAAAAAGCAAATGATATTGAAAAAGACAATCCGGTATCTAATACCTAGAATTGTCTTTTTCTTTTTGGATATCTTTATCAAAATTATCTAAATCATCTTTTGTTACAATATTATTTTCGTGCATAAATCTAATATGAGGTTTATTAGTTTTACAGTATTCTTCAAAGATAGATTTTTGGGACATAGGTTTAAATACTATTTGTCTTGATGAATAAAGTCTTTTACTTAATCTATCTTTTGAATATTCTTTACCAAATATTTTTTCTATTCTAACCTTATCTTCGCCATCTTTATAAATAGTTATTACATCATTACGAAAATATACTTTATAACTAATATTTCTCATTCTTTCAAATAATTGTTTTAAGGTTACTGAATAACTTATAGAACTATCTAAATCTTCTTTAAGTGTTTTATAATAATCATTATTAATAACTTTATGATTATAGGTGCTTTTATATCCAATATCATCGTCTAAAACAGATAGACCATATTCAGCACATATAGAATCAGATATATGTCTTAACTTTGCTAAATTAGTTCTATTGTTATTATACTTCTTACCATCTTTACAAGAAACAGAGTTGATTATGAAATGGTTGTGGATATGGTTAGTATTTTGATGTGTCGCAACAACCACTTCATAATCTTTAAACATTTCTTGAAATTGTGGTCTATGTTCCATATCTTTTGCTGATGTTCCTGCATCTTTATAAACTTCTAATTCTTTAAAATTACATAATTGAAGCAATTTTTCTTCTTGTTCTCCTAAACTAAAACCTTCTCTTGCTTGATCTTCTGTTGATACACGAATATAAACTCCTGCGATTTTCCTTTCATTATCCATAATTATCATTTCTTTGCAATAACGCACAAAAAAATCAACTATTTCTAGTTGACTTAATCATTAACGTCACATTAGTGCGACGATTTTATCTTATGGAGCCACTAAGCAGAATCGAACTGCTGACCTACGGGTTACGAATCCGTCGCTCTACCAACTGAGCTATAGTGGCACAAAATATAAAACAAATATAATATACCACATAATAGAAAAAAAAACAACAAAAAATAGGCTACTTGAAAAAATATTTCTAGTAGTCTATTTTTAGTCTATTTTAAAAAATTATTTACCAACAATCATAGGTCCAACATTTGTAACAGTGCCAGCACCTAAAGTAAGAACGATATCATCTTTTTTTACATGTTCTTTTAAATAAGTTGCACAATCATCAAGAGAAGAAATGTATTTTGCATCTTTACCTAATTTAATGACTGCATCAGCTAAATCTTTAGAAGAAATATTATAAGTATTAGTTTCTCTTGCAGCATAAATATCAGTAATAATAATATTATCAAAAGAAAGTAGTGCATGAGCAAAATCATCTAAAAGGTTAAAAGTTCTACTATATGTATGAGGTTGAAATACAACCCAAGACTTATTATATTTTTTATTTCTTAAAGCTTTAGCAGTAGCTGAAACTTCAGTAGGATGATGGCCATAATCATCATAAACTTTAGCACCATTTACGGTTCCTTTAAATTCAAAACGTCTATCAGCACCAGTAAATTTTTTCAAAGCTATTTGCATATGTTCTTTTTCAATTCCATAAGAATCACACAAAGCAATACAAGCTAAAGCATTTAATACATTGTGTCTTCCAGGAATTGAAAGCTTAAAGTGAGCAAAGAAATCACCAAATTTATAAACATCAAATTCTGGAAAACCATCTTCATTAAAAATAATATCCTTAGCTGAAAAATCTACATCTTCATTTTCAATACCATATTTAATAGTTGGAGCTTTAGAATATACTGGTAAATCTATGCAATGAGGATCATCAGCATTAATAATCAAATGCCCATTTTCAGGTAATAACTTTACATATTTTATAAAAGCTTTTTTTACATTTTCTATATTTTTGTAATAATCTAAATGATCATTATCAATATTTAATATAATTTCAGACCTAGGACTGAATTTTAAGAAACTTTCAACATATTCACAAGCTTCAATAATAAAATTTTCACTATTTCCAACTCTATAATTTCCACCAAGTTCTTTGATAATAGCTCCGACCTGAACACTTGGATCTTTTTGAGCTTCTATAAAACATAAAGAAACAAGAGAAGTAGTTGTAGTTTTTCCATGAGTACCAGAAATAGCAATTGTATTTTGATAACATCTTGTAAGTTCACCTAAGAAATCAGATCTTTCTATAAGAGGAATTCCAAGTTCTTTAGCATGAATGAATTCTGGATTATCTGGATGAATTGCAGCAGTATATACAACGCAATCATAACCTTCAACATTTTTTGCTTCATGACCGATATTAATTTGAATTCCTGCATTTTTTAAAGTATGTAAAATATTAGAATCAGTACGATCACTACCAGCTACTGTAAATCCCCAATTAATAAGAATTTCAGCAATTCCACTCATACTTACACCGCCGATTCCAATCATGTATATTTTTTTATATTTTTTTATATTTTTAATATTTGGCATTATAAACACTCCCATGAAAATTCAATTTTGTTTTTCTATTATATACTTATATAATGTAAATTTCAAGTTTTTTGTTACAAAATATTATATAATTGTACAAATATTTGAAATAATTTTATTTTTATTAATAAATATGGAATTAAAATTAGAGATAAAAATATAATAGTATCAGGGTGTAGAGGGGGTACTCAATAAAAAAATAAAAAAATGTAAAAAAAAGAGGGAAAAAAAATATTGGTGCCGAATAATATAGTAGTACATAAGATACAATACATATATGTACAAATTTAAAACAGTGGAGGTGCACACAATGCAAATAACAGACGTACGTTTAAGAAAAGTAAATTCAGAGAACAGAATGAAAGCTGTTGCTTCTGTAACATTCGATAATGAATTTGTTATTCATGATATCAAAGTTATCGAAAGTCAAAATGGATTATTCATCGCTATGCCAAGCAGAAAAACTCCAAACGGAGAATTCAAGGATATAGCTCATCCAATCAATGCTGAAACAAGAGAAAAGGTACAAAAAGCTATATTAGAAGCTTATGAAGCTCCTGAAACAGAAGAATCAGCAGAATAATAAATTTTAAAAGTTCCTTCTATAAAAGAAAAGAGGGAACTTTTTTTGATATGAGAGGACAATTAATAAAATAATTATTTACTTCATACTTGATTGTTCTGACTTTTAGATAATTTTGGTTTTGTAAGCTTGCACTATATATAAAATTATAATATAATAAATGCAATAAAAAAGTGTTCTTAATTGTGCCGTGCACCCAAAAGTGTTCTCAAATGCACACTTAAGAGGAAAGGAAAGAATTATGAAAAGAAAAGAAAATTTAATATGGGGAATAGTCTTCATAATAATAGGATTAATAATAGGTTTAAAAGTTTTAGGAATAATAAAGATAGACATATTTTTTGATGGATGGTGGAGTTTATTTATTATAATACCAAGTGCAATAAGTATAGTGAAAAATATAAGAGACATTGGAGCATATATATGGTTAGCAATAGGAGTAGCACTACTATTATCAGCACAAGGAATACTTGATATGGAAATAGTTGGAAAATTGACATTGCCAGCTGTATTGGTTGCCATAGGGGTTGGAATGATTTTTAAAGATAGCAAATTAGAAAAAGCAAAAGAAAATGAAGAATATTATGCAACATTTTCAGGCCAAAAGTTAAACTTTGAAGGCGATACATTTAAAGGAGCTAGTTTGAATGCAACATTTGGAGGAATTGATTTAAATTTGAAAAAAGCAGATATAATAGATGAAACAAATATAGATGCAACATCAGTATTTGGAGGAATAAATATTTTTGTCCCAAATAATGTCAATGTTGAAATAAAATCAACATCATTGTTTGGAGGTGCGACAAATAAAGTAGAAAATAAAGCAAATCAACCTACAATACACATTAAAGCTTTTTGCTTATTTGGAGGAGTTGAAGTTAAATAGAATGAAAGGATTTCAAAAATTAATAAAATATGCAGCAATTGCATTTGGATTATATTTGGCAATATCAATAATTGGAGCTCTTGTGGGAGTGATAGTTGGAGTAACTTCAGGGGTGGAAATATTAAAAGAATTTACAGGAAATAAAAATGTGGAATTGGTTGATGAAACTCGAGACTTTGATAAATTGTCAGGTCTAAATTTAAATATATCATCATCAAATTTAACAATAAAATCTGAAGGAGATTCATATAGACTGGAAACCAATAACATTCCAAAAACAGCCAAGATAGAGTGTAAAAATGATGTTTTAGAAATAAAAAATGAGAAAAATTTAAAATCAGAAAGCAGTATTACAATATATGTACCAGAAAATGTCCAACTAAGTAGAATCAATTTAGAGATAGGAGCAGGAAATGTTGAAATATCCAATATAGAAGCAACCAACATAGACTTCAGTTTTGGCGCAGGCAATGTTAATATTCAAAATTTAAAATCTGAAAACCCTACAATTGAGTGCGGTGCAGGTCAGGTAAAATTGGAAAACACAGAATTAACTGAAGCCAAATTAAGTGCAGGAGTTGGAAAATTAATATATTCAGGACATCTGAACGGAGAATCAAGAATAGAATGCGGAGTCGGAGATGTAGAGATGAATCTTGAAGGCGAAAAAGACAATTATTCAATAAAAGTTCAAAAAGGGATTGGAAACATAAAAATAAATGATGAGTCTGTTGCTGATAATTCAACAACTGGTGAGGGCCAAAATAAAATTTATATCGAAGGCGGAGTTGGAGATATCAATATAAAAACATAAAAAGTAGGCACAGAAAATAGTACATAAAAGCGTTCTGAAGTGTTCTGCGAGCAGAAAAAACGGGATAAAATGTGCATAAATATAGAAGAAACCTCATATACATTAATAAACAAAAAATGTAGAGGAGGTTTTTTTCATGGAAATAAATATAACAAAAGAAACTTTAAATATTAGCAAAGTTGTAACTGAAAAAAAGGAAATAATAAATATACAGGGTGATATGATTGTACCCGATTCAAAACCTGATATACTAAATACTATTAATACAAGTGGAAATGTATGCATTTACAAAAAAGAAGTTATGGACGGAAAGATTAAATTAGATGGAAACATATTAACATATATAATGTACTTAGCAGATAATGACAGCGAAGTGGCAAAAACAGACAACATAAGAGGATTAAATACAAACTTGGATTTTTCAGAAAATTTAAACATTCCAGAACTTGTCAATGGGATGGAAGTTGACATTATACCAAAAATCAAATTGATGGAATGTAATGTAATTAATGGAAGAAAAATAGGAATAAAAGTAACACTAGAAATTTATATAAAAATATATTCACAAGAAACAATTGATATAATAACTAATTTAAATGACAGTAATATTCAAGTATTAAATAAAAATATGAAAATCAATTCTTTGTTTGGAAGTGGTATGGCAAAAACATCAGTAAAAGAAAATATTTCAATTCCAAGTACAGATAATTTAGCAGAAATATTAAATGCACAAATCAATTTAGTAGACAAAGACATCAAAATAAGTTATAACAAAATTCTTGCAAAATCAGAAATTGAGGTCAAACTAGTATATCTAACAGAAGATGGACGTATATGTAACTTTCAAGGAAGATTACCACTAGTAGGCTTTATTGACATGCCAAATATAAAAGAAGAAAATATTTGTGAGACAACATATATGATAAAAAACATAATAATAAAGCCAAATGCAATGGAAGAACATTCAGTATATATTGAGATGGAAACTGAAATTTACTGTATGTCATATGAAGAAAGAGAAATTCAAATGATACAAGACATGTATTGCCCAGGCGAAAAAATGGATTTTAATAAAAGTATGGTCAACACAATGATAAAAAAACAATGTAGTCAAAATATATGCAAGATTAGAGAAAAAATAGATATCCCTGAACTCGAAAACGGAAATATTATTGAAGTGACGCTAAATCCAGTTATAAATAATGAAAGCAAGATGAGTGGAAAAATCATAATTGAAGGTGAAATTGAAGTAAATATGATATTTACAGATAATTCAGTTATTGGAATTAATACAAAACAATTATCAATACCATTTGAGCAAACAATTGGCGATATTGAAACATCTGACGAATGCAAAATAGATACAGATATTGAAGTAAATTCACAAGAATTTTTAAATCAATCTAGAATAGTAAGCGCAAATGTTGACTTATGTTTTACAACTAATATATATATAAATTCTGCAATACCTGTAATTAGTGATATATCAATGGAAGAAGAAGAAAAAAATGAAGACTATAGTGTAATAATATATGTGGTCAAAAGCGGTGATACTCTATGGAAAATAGCAAAAAGATTTGGTAGCACAGTTGATGATATTGCTAGAGTAAATGGAATGGAAAGACCTGACAGACTAAACGTAGGTGAGAAAATATATATTCCTAAATATGTATTAAAAAGAACAAAAGAACCAATTGTCATTCCGCAAGTTGTATAATCATAAGATAAATTATGAAAGTCAATTAAGTATTAAAACTAGCAAAAGAATATAACAAATTGTAGAAATCAAGGAGACAATTAATGGCTGAGGAAAAAATTAGCAAAATATATTCAAGAAGAAGATTTGTGATATTGGCATATAAAAATAGAAAAAAAAATAATAACAGTTCTTATTCAGGAGGGGATAATACAGGAAGACATAATACAGGAGGGCATGATTCAGGAAGATATAATACAGGAGGGGATGATTCAGGAAGGTCTGCTATAGGAAGGCATAAAAAAAGAAAAATAGTAAAGCTTATTATAGTATTAGTTGGAATAATAATAATCTTCAGATTTATTTTCTACTACTTTGAACCAGTATTTAAAACACTATGCGAAGAAAAAGTGAAATCGGTTGCAACTATTATAACGAATCAGCAATCAACACTAATAATGAACAAATATCAATATAACCAATTATATACACTAGAAAAAGACGGAAACGGTAATGTTATGATAGTCAAAGCAAATGTTGTACCAATAAACAATCTAATTTCAGACTTAACAGAAAACATTCAACACGAATTTGACAATATAGGAAAAACAGATATAGCAATAACATTAGGAAATTTATCAGGAATATACTTTATTTCAGGATTTGGACCAGAAATACCAATCACTATATCAATTACAGGAAATGTAGAAACAGATATAAAAAGTGAATTCATTGCACAAGGAATTAATCAATCATTACACAGAGTATATGTGAATTTTGACTGTGACATGAAAATAGTAACACCATTGAAAAATTATACTCAGAAAGTAACTAATCAAGTTATTATTGCTGAACATGTCATTGTTGGAAATATTCCAGAGAGCTATTACAATCTTGAAGGATTAAATAGCAATAGTGATATGCTACAACTTATAAAATAATGATCATTAGGGACCGGTTCTCTTTTGGACAATTGTTCATCAGGGACCGGTTCTTAAATGTGCAGTTGTTCACTTGGGACCGGTTCTTGCCAGAACTTTTGTATTTATTTTTCAGTAGAATATGTAGACATAATATAAAAAACATGTTATAATGATACACGTAAAATAATTACTGAAAAAAATAGAAAGGAGGAAAAATGCCAAGAAGACAAAGAAGAGAAAGCAACTCGAAAATTTATCATGTAATTATAAAAGGAATTGATAATCAAGATATTTTTTATGATGATCAAGATAGAAATTATTTCTTAAAACAAATTTTAAAACTCAAAAAAGAATTTAATTCAGAAATTTATTCATACTGTTTAATGACTAATCATGTACATATAGTTATAAAAAATGAAATAAAATTTTTATCGAAAATGATTCAAAGTTTAATGATTAGATATGTGTATTATTTTAATACTAGATATGATAGGTCCGGACCTTTAGTTCAGAATAGATTCAAGAGCAAATGTGTTGAAAGTCAGAGATATTTTTTAGAAGTCTGCAGATATGTCCATAGAAATCCAGAAAAAGCAGGAATTGCTAAAACAGAAAAATATAAGTGGAGTAGTTATAATGAATACATAGGAAACGAAAAAATAATTAATAAAAAGGTTTTAATGCACTATTTTAATAATGATATAAGTGAATTCATAAAATATACTACTAGATTAGAACTTGAAGAAATGGAAAATTTATACGATTATGCCGAATATGAAATTATAAACAGATTGTCAGATGAAGAATTGATTCAAATTATTATGAAAAAATTTAAGATTTGTGACATGAATGAGTTTGCAAATTTTTTTAAGACAAGAGAAAAAGAAAACCTTGAAAATGATATCAAAATTATAAAAAAAATAAAGGGATCATGTAAAAACCAAGTAGCAAGGGTTATAAGGGTAAATAAGAGAATTGTCAGTAAAGCTTGGGATGCAAAATAATTTGTGATTAGGCATTAAGGCTATTGGTTCATTAGGGACCGGTTCTTTATTGGACATTAGTTCATTTAGGAACCGGTCCCTAATGAACAATTGGTTAAAAGAGAACCGGTCCCTAATGAACACTAATGACTAAAGGTAAAAAAAGTCGAAAAAATCTTGTTAAAAAAATAATACTTTGATATAATGCAAATATAATATTATAGGAGGAATTTATATGAAAGAAAATACAAAGCAAAACACAGTAAAAGAAACTAAATGTGGGTGTCAATGTGAGGAAAATAAAAAAGATAAATTTCTGGAAGAATTATGTAATAAATATCAGCCTATAAAAGATAATTTGATTCAAATTTTAAATGAAGTGCAAGAACATTACGGCTATATCCCAATGAATGCGCAAGGAGTATTATCAAAATTTCTAGATATTCCAATGGCTGAAATTTATGGAGTAGTAACTTTTTATTCAAGATTTACACTAAAACCAAAAGGAAAATATAATATTTCAGTTTGTTTGGGAACGGCATGTTTTGTAAAAGGATCCCAAAAAATAATGGATCGATTAAAAGAAAGACTCAATATAGAAGTTGGAGAAACAACAGAAGATGGAAAATTTTCTATAGAAGAAACAAGATGTGTTGGTGCATGTGGATTAGCTCCTGTTTTTACAGTTAATGGTGAAGTTTATGGAAAAGCCACTGTACAAAAATTAGATCAGGTTCTAGACGAATTAAGTACAACATAATTTTTGATGTTCATTTAAGAACCGGTCCCAAAAGAACAGGTTACATAAAGATGACCAGCAAAGAACCGGTCCCTAATGAACAGGTCAATAGAGAACCGGTCCCAAATGGTCCAAATGGTCCAAATGGTCCCAAATGGTCCAAATGGCACCAAATGGCACCGATGGTACAGAATTACACAAATGCTTCAAATGTTCCAGAATGTGCCGAATGGTCAAAAGGAGGAAATGAATGAAAAACTTAGAAAAGATACATAAAATAAGAGAAGAAAAAAGAAAAGAATTAGATTTAAGAATAAACACAAAAGCAGATACAAGAGAAAAACATATACTGGTATGCCATGGAACAGGATGTACATCATCAAAATCTCCAGAGATATTAGAAAAATTAAGAGAAATACTAAAAGAAAAGAATATTAATAATGTAAGAGTTATCATGACTGGTTGTTTTGGACTATGTGCAAAAGGACCAATTGTGATTATTAGACCGGAAGATACATTTTATTCTAATGTAAGACCAGAAGATTGTGAAGAAATAATACAAACTCATATAATTGAAGGAAAGATAGTAGAAAGGCTACTTTGCAGAGATATAGATGGAGGTATTGTTAACAAATTAGACGATTTAAATTTTTATAAAAAGCAAAAAAGAATTGCACTAAAAAACTGTGGAATAATCAATCCAGAAAGTATTGATGAATATATCGCCTTTGATGGATATAGAGCCTTGGAAAGAGTACTTAGAGAAATGACACCAGAAGAAGTTATAGAAATTATAAAAGCTTCAGGCTTACGTGGACGTGGAGGTGCAGGATTCCCTACGGGAAAGAAATGGGAACTTACAAAATCATATGAATCTAATCAAAAATATATTGTTTGTAATGCTGATGAAGGTGATCCAGGAGCATTTATGGACAGAAGTATACTTGAAGGTGATCCACATTCAGTATTAGAAGCAATGATGATTGCAGGTTTTGCAATAGGTGCAAATAAAGGATATATTTACGTTAGAGCTGAATATCCAATTGCTGTTAAGAGATTTCAAAAAGCAATAGACCAAGCCAAAGAATATGGTATTTTAGGAAAAAATATATTTGAAACAAATTTTGACTTTGACGTAGAAATCCGTTTGGGAGCAGGAGCATTTGTATGTGGTGAAGAAACTGCATTACTAGAATCGATTGAAGGAAAACGTGGGCAACCTAGAGTTAAGCCACCTTATCCTGCAGAAAAAGGTCTATGGGGAAAGCCAACACTTATTAATAATGTAGAAACTTTTGCAAATATTACTAGAATTATACTGAATGGCGCAGAATGGTATTCGTCAATAGGAACAGAGACATCAAAAGGCACGAAAGTTTTTGCGCTTGGTGGAAATGTCAATAATATCGGACTGGTAGAAGTGCCTATGGGAACAACTTTAAGAGAAATAGTATTTGACATTGGAGGAGGTATTCCTAATGGAAGACAGTTTAAAGCCGCACAAACAGGAGGACCATCAGGAGGATGTATTCCGGCAGAGCATTTAGATACACCTATTGATTATGAATCATTAAAAGCGATTGGATCAATGATGGGGTCTGGTGGATTAATTGTAATGGATGATACTAAATGTATGGTATGTTTGGCAAAATTCTATTTGGAATTTACAGTCAGCGAAAGCTGTGGAAAATGTACACCTTGCAGAATAGGTACAAAGAGAATGCTTGAATTGTTAGAAAGACTGTGCTCAGGTGAAGGGTCAGAATATGACATCTATAAACTAGAAAAGTTAGCTGTAAATATTCAAAAGGCTAGTATATGTGGACTTGGACAGAGTGCACCGAATCCAGTTATTAGTACTTTGAAATATTTTAGGGAAGAATTTAGGCAACATGCTATTGAAAAGGAATGTAGAACTCTAGAATGTAAGGCACTATCGAAAATTGTAATAGATTCCGAAAAATGCAAGGGATGTGGATTATGCCAAAAACATTGCCCAGTTAGAGCAATCGAAGGAGAAGCAAGAGAAAAACGTGTTATTAACCAAGAAAAGTGTATAAAATGTGGAACATGTTTAACTAATTGTCCATTTCATGCAATTGGAAATTAATTATTTAAGATCATCTGATCATTTAAGATCATTTAAGAACCGGTCCCAAGTGAACAATTGAACATTTAAGAACCGGTCCCAAATGAACAACTGTCCAAAAAAGAACCGGTCCCAAATGAACAACTGTCCAAAAAAGAACCGGTCCCAAATGAACAAAAGAAGGAGGAAAAATCTTATGAAAATCTCGGAAATATTGATAATATTAGTAAATATATCAATATTTATACTACCAGTAGTAATGTTAATAGAAAATTTAGTAAGAAGAAAATATAAAATTTTAAATATATGTATGATAATAAACATGGTTATATGGGTTTATTTATCATACTCTTGGAACATAAAAAATACAGGATTTTGGGTAAAATGTGACGTTAGAATATTATCATTAATTGCTAGTATACTGCTTATTGCATCAATAATAACATTTGTGTTACAAATAAAAAATAAAAAAAGTAATAAAGTATTAATTATGATTGCAATAATATTCGTATATTATATTATAATGACAAATGATGTGTCTTATAAAGAAAGAACAAGAGTTGATACTATTTCTGATAGTGTTGTTAGGGAATATATTTTGGAAGAACATGTGCCATATTTAGCGTTTTTAAGTATAGAAATAGAACTTTTTGTTAATTTGCTAAATAGCCATAAGTCATTTAAGGAAATGAACACTCAAAAAGAAACAGAATCAACAATCTAACAAGACTAACGAGAACCAATCCATGATATGTTCAAGTAAGAACCGGTCCCTAAAGTACAACTGCACATTTAAGAACCGGTCCCAAGTGAACAATTGCACATTTGAGAACCGGTCCCTAATGACACAGTGCTCAAAAGAGAACCGGTCCTAAATGACACAAATGAACCAAAGGAGGAAAGATATGAGTAAAGAATTAATATCTTTAAAAATAGATGGAATAGAAGTAAAAGTACCAAAAAGTACAACAATATTAGAAGCAGCAAAACAAGCTGGAATAGATATTCCTACATTATGTTTTTTGAAAGATATCAATGAAGTGGGAGATTGCAGAATGTGTATAGTTGAAATTGAAGGGAGACGAGGGTTTGCAACATCTTGCATTCAGACAGTAGAAGAAGGAATGGTGATACATACACATACTCCAAATGTGTTAGAAGCTAGACATGTCATATTAGATTTGATAATTTCTAACCATGCGAAAGATTGTTTAACATGTACACGTTCAGGAAATTGTGAATTACAAACATTAGCAGTTAAGTTTAATGTATTAAATGTTGAATTTCCAGGTGAAATGACAAAACACAAAGTGGACGATTTATCACCATCTATTGTAAGAGATTTTAATAAATGCATATTATGCAGAAGATGTGTAGCGGCGTGCAAAAATATACAAAAAATTGGAGCAATAGACTGCATAAATCGTGGATTTGAATCATGCATATCTACGGTCGGAGATCATAGTCTAAATGATGTGAATTGTACTAATTGTGGGCAATGTATTCAAGCGTGTCCTACAGGAGCATTACACGAAAAAGAAACAATCAATGACGTATGGGTAAAATTAAAAGATCCAGATACATATGTAGTTGTTCAAACTGCGCCTGCAGTAAGAGTTGCACTTGGAGAAGAATTTGGAATGCCAATAGGAACTAATGTTAAAGGGAAAATGGTTACAGCATTAAAAAGACTTGGTTTCGATAAAGTCTTTGATACAAACACTGGAGCAGATTTTACAATAATAGAAGAAGCTCATGAATTTATAGAAAGATTAAACGAAAATGATAATTTGCCAATGATAACATCATGTTCACCAGGATGGGTAAAATATATAGAAATGAATTATCCTGAATTATTACCACATTTGTCAACATGTAAATCACCACATCAAATGTTTGGCGCTTTGACAAAAACCTACTTTGCACAAAAAGAAGGAATAAATCCAGAAAAAATCTATGTGGTATCAGTTATGCCATGTATTGCAAAAAAATTTGAAAGACAAAGAGATGAACTAAAAAATAATGGACTATATGATGTTGATAATGTTATAACAACAAGAGAACTATCAAGGATGATTAAACAAGCCAACATTGAATTTGAAAAACTAGAAGATAGTGAATTTGATGAGCCTATGGGAGAAGCAACAGGAGCAGCGGCAATTTTCGGAACCACTGGTGGTGTGATGGAAGCAGCATTAAGGACAGCACAAGATACATTGACTGGAAAAGATTTGCCAAAGATTGACTTTGAACAGGTAAGAGGTGGAGAAGGAATAAAAAGAGCAACAGTCAAAATCGGAAAAAAAGACCTAAAAGTTGTTGCGGCAAGCGGCTTAGCTAATGCCCAGAAAATTATGGAGGAAATAAAATCAGGTAAAGCAGATTATCAATTTGTAGAAATAATGGCATGTCCAGGAGGCTGCATAATGGGAGGTGGCCAACCAATTAAAACTTCAAAGATTAGGCGAGAGACTAATGTGAGAAAACTTAGATCAGATGCATTATATTCAATTGATGAAAAAAGTAAGATTAGAAAATCACATGAAAATCCCGTTGTAAAAAAGATTTACGCAGAATATCTTGAAGAACCAGGTAGCTACAGGGCACATAAGCTATTACATACTCATTATGTTGAAAGAGAAAAATATCAGTTGTGTCATTAGGTGTCATTAGGGACCGGTTCTGCTTTGTGCAACTGTTCATTAGGGACCGGTTCTCTCTTGAACAATGTTCACTTGGTGTTCATTTGGGACCGGTTCTTAAATGAACACATAAATAGTTGAAGAAATAATATGCTATAAAAATAAAATAATAAAAATTGAAAAAATCCCAAAAATGTGTTATATATAATTAGTAGTTTGAAAAAAAGATGTAAAGGAAGGATTGTAAAATGGAAGTAAACGAAGAAAAAAGAAACAAATTTATGGAATATGCTGGAAAAAGAGTGAATAATGTAATGCATGATATGCAAATATTAGAACCAATGGCTAGAAGCAATGCATATGACTTTACAAAAGATGATGTAGAAGAAATGTTTAATGCAATGCAAGAAACGTTAAATGATGTGAAAGCTGAATTCTATAAAAAATTTGAAGAGAAAACTAGAGCAGAAAAAAAAGTTTTTTCATTTGGAACATCAGTTAAAAAAACTGAACAAGAAAATTATGCTAGTCAAGATAATAATGCTTATTATGATGAAGAAACATTACAAAAAGAAGAAAATACTGAAACAGAAGAAATTGGATAGAAAAGTAAAATTGAAAATATATCACCTAGTAGTGATATATTTTTTTATCCAAAATGAACCAAAGAGGAACCAAAGAGAACCGGTCCAAAAAGAACAACTGCACATTTAAGAACCGGTCCTCAACGAACAGGTTACATAAAAATAACCGGTGAAGAACCGGTCCCAAATGACACAAATGCAACTCAGAAACACCAAAAAAGAACCACTCCAACACGGAAAAGATGTAACAAAAATGTAATATAAATGTAATATAATTATGAAAGAAAATTGTTGACAAACAAAAAAATAGATAGTAAAATGAAAGTGAATTGAAAATAAGAGTAAAAGATGTGAAAGGGAGAAGAAAATGAAGGAAAAAAGTAGGAAAAACAAAAGAAAGTCTGAAATGAATGCAATGTTTTTTATAATATTATTAGCATTAGTAATGTTTATTATATCAACATATGCATGGTTCTCAACACAGAAAAACGTATCAATTACAAACTTAACTGGTACAGTAGAAGTTGCAGAAGGTTTGGAAATTTCATTAGATGCAGATAAATGGTCAAATGGTCTTGTGTTAGGGACAGAAGATGGACAATTAAGTATTATAGATGATGCATATTCAGGTAACCATAATTTATCTCCTTCAGAGATGTTGCCAGTATCTACACTAGGATTAGTTAGTGGAAGCCAAACAGATTTGAAAATGTTAAGAGGAAAAATTGAAAATTCTAAGGAATTAAGTGAAATAAAATCAATGGTAGAAACAGACACTACACCATCAAGTTCAACATATCCAGGATATTTCGCATTTGATATATTTTTGAAAAATAATTCTAAGACAGACAATGATGATGAATTGCAATTAAATTATGATTCATTATTAGAAATATTAGAAGCTGATAAAAGTGCAACAGGATTACAAAATACAGCGAGAGTAGCATTTGCTTTATATAATGGAACAGCTGACGTAATGGCTGAACAGGCAGAAGTTCTTAAACAAACAGCAGGAATAGGTGTAGGATCATCACCAGTAAGTATAAAAAATGTTGCTATTTGGGAACCAAACTCTAATGATCACGTGTCATATATTGTGCAAAATAACAATAAAATAACATGGTCATCAGCTGATGCTGCAAAATATGCTACAAAACAACTTGACAATGGTTCAAAAGGTTTTGATGTAAATACACAAATGCCTACATATGCCTTAAAAGATAGCTCTATTGGATCTTCGATTTCAGACATATATAAATGGGATGGTAGTGAATCAAATATACAAAAGCAAAGTACTTTGCAAACTACAAAAAAATCTGAAAGTGATTATACAATTAAAGAAGGGGTTCAAAATTTAATTAGTACAACAGATGGAACTTCAAAATTTACAATACCAGCAAATAAAATTTGTAGAATTAGAATTTATTTATGGCTAGAAGGTCAAGATGTTGACTGTATTAACTATGCTTCACATGGAGGAGGAGTAAAAGTTAATATAGGATTAGTAAAAGGATCAAAAGTAGGAGCAACAGGCCCAGAAACAGAATAAGATAATTTAATATATCAAAAAAGGCAAAGAATTAAACTTTGCCTTTTTTGATGGTAATGTTCATTTAAGAACCGGTCCCAAACGAACAACTGACCACAAAAAGTGGTCAAAAGAGAACCGGTCCCTAATGAACAAATGTAATAGAAATGTAACATAAATGTAACATAAAAGGGCTTGTGATAAGATGGAAAATGATGTATAATTAAATAAATAGATTGACTATAAAATCTAAAGAAGGAAAACAAAAATACTAAAGACTGGAGGTTAAAATGGCTGGAAAACTATTAAAAGAGACCAAAGATAAACAAGTAAAAAGAAAAAGACAAAAAAAAGATGCTGAAGAAGATAATATTTATAAAATAGATTTAGATAATGACAATATAATAAAAGTTGTTGATGATGACGATGATGATGCAGATGAAATTTTTGGTAATGTAAATAGATGGCTTACAGAAGATAACTTGGAAAAGAACTTAAAAACACTAAAAGAAAATGAAAAAAAGACAAGAAAAAAGAGACTTACCAAGATTGAAGAAGGCATAAAAAGTAGCAAAAAAGCTAAAACAACAAGAAAAAGTAAACTAGAGAAAGAAACCGAAGAAGAACCTAAAAGTGAAGAAATCCAAGCTATACAAATCTCTGAAGACGAAGAAGTAGAAAATAAAAAAGCAACTAAAAAGACAAAAACAAAGACAGCAAGAACTACTACCAAAAAAGCAAAAGAAAAAGAAGAAACACAAGGTGAAATAAAAATCTATGCTGAAAATGACACAACAGAAGTGTTGTTAAAGCATAATCATTACAGAATAGAATTGCAAAAATCAGAATATAACATATATACTGAAACAAGTGATACGTCATACATAATAGTTAGAGATCCTAAATTAAGGATAATATCAGACGAAGTTTACTTAATTCTAGAAAAACAAGGTGAAGACTATGAAATAACAACAAATCAAGACTTTAAAATTAATTATGTAATTGACAATTTACAAAGAAAAGACAATGTTGTAAATTTCAAACTTACCAATTTGACAGAAATTATAGCAGATGACGAAGGATTAACATTTGAAATAGACGAAGAAAAGGTTATTGAAAATAACTTAGAAGACAATCATACACTAATCATATCTGAAGAAGATGGTAAAGTTTATTTACCATATACAAAGGATGACATAAAAAATGAAGTAATTCAAAATAAAGGAACAAAAATTTCAGAAGTAATTGAAAATAATTATATATTTCCACTAGATAAATACAAAAATTCAATAAGAGCAAGGTTTAGAGAAGGATATAATTTGATGTACAAAAAAGAAGGAAAATCTAAAAGAAGTGCAATATTATTGGGAATTGAATTGATGTTTGAAACAAATTTACATCCGGCAATAATATCTGCTTGCAAAAATCTAGAAGAATTAGATATTTATTTAGATTGTTTAGAAGACAACGAACTAGAAAAATTTTCATGCTTTAAAATAATATACAAAAGTTTACCAACACTTAGAAAAAAAGCTAAATTTCAAGAATTTTAAAACCAAAAAACTTAAAACAAAAAGAAGCCCTAATTTGGAGCTTCTTTTTATGATATGATGAAAAAATTAAATAGTCCAAATGAAAACATTATCTATGTTATCAATAACTTTGGGCGGAAGATAGCACAAATTATAATCCTGACTATATCTAAAAAAAGTTAGAATCACAATATTATCAGAAACAGATCTAGCTTCAAAAAGCCAAGACTCTTTTTTAGAATTAGAAATCCTAAAATAAATCGTGCTATCATCAACATAATTATTTCCAGATACCGTAGGATTGAATAGCGAAGCGTCTGGATTTAAATCCAATTTAATATCAGGAGCTTCTGAAAAACTCTTAATATAATCTAAAAGCTTTAAATCTAATAAAATAATATTTTTTTCACCATATTGACTCGCCATATTTGAAAAATTCATTAGAAAATCTTCGGCAGGCGCCTTGTCAAGTATAATTTGTTCAATCATAATGTATTTTACCTCCTAAAATATGAACAAAAGGTTGACAGTTACCAAAATCATATTTTATTTTAACATATTATGACAATAAAAGCAACTTTCTAATCAAATAATCGTTCATTAGGTGTTCACTAGGTGTTCATTAGGGACCGGTTCTTAAATGAACAACTGATCAAAAGAGAACCGGTCCCTAATGAACAAATGGCCAGCAAAGAACCGGTCCCAATGGCACAACAATGGCACACAAAAACAGCAAAAAAAACGAACCAAAAAGTGCCAAAAATGGTATAAATTTTTTAGGAAAAAACAGCAAAAAAACGTTGAAAAATGTTGAAAAAAAATGAGTGTTATGATATAAATATATTGAGAAAAAGCAAGAGAAAAATTGCAACAAAAAACGGAGGAAAATCATGTTAAAAAATAAAATAATTGTTAAAAAAATCAGAAATATATTTATACTATTTATGGCAATAATAATTATGTTTGGAGCATACAAAAATATAAAAAATTCAAGAGCAGAAAATGTCATAGAAGTTGATATGGAAGTTGCAGACCAAAGCAATAACCTAGAAGTACAAACGATAACAGTAGAGGCTATAGAGAAAAAGACAGGAAACTATGTATTGGAATTGCCAACATCTGTAAATGGATTAATTGTTAGCAAATATTATACAAACAGTGGATCAGAAATTGATATGGCTAATGAAAATACTGATAAAACAATAAAATTAACAAATGATGAAATTACGAATAAAAAAATACAAATATCAACAGATTACGACAAAAAAGATACAACAACTGTAGAAACAATGAATAGTGAAAACAAAATTACAGCAACATTATACAATAAAGAATTAATGAGTGCAGGAGATGAGAATGGAGCTGGAAAAGGAGATGTAATTGTAACAGGATATATGCCTCTAGATGCAAAACTTGAGGTTGCTAATATAGATTTGGCAACATTAACAAGTGTTAAAATGTCAGATAAAAATCAAACAATGCAAAAGGCATACGAAATCTCAATATATCAAAAAGAAACAGAGGATGCTGAAAAAACAGAATACAATTCAAGTATATATGGAGAGACACTTGAAATAAAAACAAAAAATTTACAAGTGGGAACAGCAGGAACAATATATAGATTACCAGATGAAACACCAACTCAAGCTAGTACAGGAGCAGAAACAGGAAATGTAATAACAGCAGATATGGTGTCAGAAGTAATAGCAAATACAACTACAGAAGCAATGAAACAAACAATTGCAACTGAAAACATACAAGACCAAGAATACTTAGATTTTGCGGCAAGCAAAACATCAAATACTATAAAATACATAATTGCAACAGAGGCAAAAACTACAGAGGGAACAAATAGTAATGAAACAGCAGCAGATGAAACAAGCAATGATGAAAGCAACATAATGACAACGGCGATAACAGAATCTAGCAACTGGGTAAAAGCATCATCAATATTTGAATCAGGTACTTCATCAGGCTCAGGTAAATTACACATAGGAGATTTTGTAAACTATGATGCAGGAACATGGACACAAGCAGAGATAAATAATATAAAAACAGGATTAACAACAGGAAAAGTAACAGCAAACGGAAGTGTAAACAGACCTAGTTCAAACTTTCAATTTGGAGGGTTTGCAGCAGGAAATAGTAGAAACGGAAATGCAACACCATGGACATTTACTGCATCAAATGTAACATATGGAGGATATATAAAAGATGCATCAACAGGAAGCGCATTAACAGGATGGAGAGTGTTTGACGTTGATGGAGATACAGTAACATTAATCTCAGCAGGAAATCCAGAAGATTATTTTCATCCAGATTCAACATATGCATATGCAAGTGAATACATTTTAACAGGAAATATAAATAGCAGTTGGAGTTCAACAGAAGCAGCAAAATATACAAAAAGAGATTGGAGTAACTACGTAAATTCAATACTAAATGCAACAAGTGCAACAGTATTGAGTAAAAGTAGATTAGACACATGGTTTAGTAAATACATATCATCAGGTGCAAACACAGCAACAGCAGCAACTTATCAAAAAATATATGCAAGCCCATATACAAGATATCAAAATATTCTAGACAATTATGCTTGGTATTACTTACCAACATCATATAATGCAAGAAGTTTATATTACTCAAACTCACAATATAGAAACATCAATTATTACAGCAACTATGCATTTGGAGTAAGAGTATTAGTAACACTATCATCTGATGCAAAATTTAGTTCAACGAGAACAGGAACAAAAACTGTAACAGGTGGAAATACATCAACATATGGAGGAAACCAGACATACAATGTATGGGGAATTCAACAAAAAGAAGCAACATTAAAAACAACAAAAACAGAAACAACAGCAACAAGTGGATTTTTAGGAAACACAAGTATACAAAGACAGAACATTGATAATGTAACATTTGTAAATAGCACATCAGGAGCAAATTCAACAAAATGGGATGTATCAGAAACAGGAGATGGATCAATACTAGCATGGTATGAAACACAAGCCAATGGAACATATAAAGTTTATATTGGAAGTGAAAGTGGAACAATATATGCAAATACAGATTCAAGTTATTTATTTGCTAATATCGGAAGTGGAGATAAATGCACATCAACAGAAACTATTACAAATTTAAAATATCTAAACACAAGCAAAGTAACACAAATGTCATCTATGTTTGAATATACTGGATATCATGCAATGACAACTTTAGACTTAGGGGACAATTTTGATACAAGTAATGTTACTTTTATGGATGAAATGTTTGGAGATTGTGGATACAATGAAATGACCCAATTAAACTTAGGAAAAAAATTTGATACAAGCAAAGTAACATTTATGGCTGGAATGTTTATGAATACAGGATATAAAAAAATGACAAGTTTGGAGTTGGGAGATAAATTTAATACAAGTAAATCTGAATGTATGGAATATATGTTTAATAGTTGTGGATATGAAAAAATGACAAGCTTGAACTTGGGAACAGCATTTACCAATATTTCAGATTGTAAATCGGACTTTGGGGGGACTATTAATGAGATATTCGATGGCTGTGGACAATCTGGTTGTATAATTTATGTATCCAAAGACATATATGTAGATAGCACAAATATAAAATTAAATTCGACATCAACAACAAAAATAACATATACAAATGGAACATTTAAGAAAATAGCAAAAGATGGAACACTAAAAACAACAAATACAGAAACAGAAAAAACAAGTGGTTTTTTGGGAAACACAAGCATACAAAGACAAAATATAGACAATGTAACACTATTAGACAGTACATCAGGAGCAAACTCAACAAAATGGGATGTATCAGAAGAAGGAAATGGTTCAATATTAGCATGGTATGAAACACAAGCTAATGGAACATATAAAGTATATATTGGAAGTTCAGGAACTATTTATGCAAATGAAGATTCAAGTTATTTATTTTCTTGTATAGGACTTTCAGACAATTGTACAGCAACAGAGACAATTACGAATCTTAGATATTTAAATACAAGTAAAGTAACAGATATGCATAATATGTTTTCTTCTACTGGCTATCATGCAATGACAAGCTTAGATTTAGGAGATACTTTTGACACAAGTAATGTTACAAATATGAGAGAAATGTTTTCTGATATAGGACCATATACGTTAAAAAAACTTAATCTTGGAGCAAACTTTGACACAAGTAAAGTAACTGACATGGATTACATGTTTTGGCACTGCGGAATGGATAGTTTATCTGAGATAAATTTAGGAAGTAAATTTGACACTAGCAATGTAACAAATATGGAAGGAATGTTTGAAAGTGCAGCACATTTAGTAACAACGTTTAGTTTAGGAGACAAATTTAATACAAGCAAAGTAACTAATATGAAGGGAATGTTTCATGCTTTTGGATATTCTAATTTAACAACACTTGACTTAGGATCAAATTTTGATACAAGCAGTGTTACAAATATGCAAGGGATGTTTGCTGAATGTGGATATTATAATATGACAGCATTGAGTTTTGGTAGCAAATTTAATACAAGCAAAGTAACAACAATGGATTGGATGTTTGCGAGATGTGGATATACATCAATGACAACATTAAACCTAGGATCAAATTTTGACACAAGTAATGTAACAGATATGAATACAATGTTTTATGAGACAGGATATAAAGCATTGAAAAAACTAAATTTAGGTGACAAATTTAATACAAGTAAAGTAACAGATATGCATAATATGTTTTATAAGTGTGGCTATGAAGCAATGGAAACATTAGATTTAGGAATAGCATTTAAAAATATACCAGATGGAGATATAAATCTTACTAATTGGCAAGGAAAAGCATATGATGGAATATTCAAAGACTGTGGAAAATCAGGAGCAATAATATATATATCATCAGAATTGTATAAAGACAGACATAATGCAAAATTGAATTCAAATTCATCAACAACAGTTCAATATGTAAGAGGAACATTTAATACAACACTTCAACCAGGAACACTAAAAACAACAGATACAGAAACAGAAGCAACAAGTGGATTTTTAGGAAATACAGGAATACAAAGACAAAATATTGAAAATGTAACATTTACAAATACTGTTCCAAGTGAAACAGCACCATTATATGCATATGACTCTATGTATAACACAGGGTCTGGATTTGATAGTAATGTAACAACATGGAAAGCTATTGCAGGAAATCAAGATGGAACTATCAATGGAGGAGCTTGGGGAACAGGATACTTAATTTTAGATGGTGTAGATGACTGGGTAAACTTAGGGCAAATGAATTTCACTAATCAAGTAACATTAGATGCTACAATTGAGATAAATCAAATACAATCAGGAAATGTAGAGATACTTGCGAATGTACAAGCAGGAGGAACGGAACTTTTTCTAAAAGATGGAGTTCCATGTACATCAGTAAATATTGGAGGAACATATTATTATGCAAGAGCAACAAATGCTATAAAAACAGGAGTGAAAACACGTCTTACATCAACATATGATGGAACAAGCTTGAAGATATACGTAAATGGAACATTAGTAGCAAAAACTGCTGTTTCAGGAACAATAAAAAAGTCTGATAATAACACTGTAATGGCAATAGGATGTAACCCATCTGGAAGCACATCTGGAGATGGACAATTTGCAAAGATGAATGTTTATAAAGTAAACATTTATGACAAAGCATTATCAGAAACAGAAGTAAGTATGTGGGATGTATCTGCAGAAGAAAATAGCTCAATTATGGGCTGGGTAGAAAAACAAGCAAGTGGAGCGCTAAAAGTATATATTGGAAGTGAAAAAACAATATATGCTAATGAAAATTCAGACTGTTTGTTCAACTATATAGGATATTCAGACAATTGTACAGCAACAGAAACAATTACAAATATTGGATTGCTAAACACAAGTAATGTAACAAGTATGTACAGAGTATTTTATTATACAGGATATAAATCAATGACAAAATTAGATTTGGGAACAAATTTTGATACAAGCAATGTAACTAATATGTTTAATATGTTTTGGTATTGTGGATACAATTCAATGACAGAACTTAATCTTGGATCTAAATTTAATACTAGTAAAGTTACAAATATGGGCTTTATGTTTCCACATTGTGGTGAAATGAAATTGAAAAGTTTAGATCTTGGAGAAAACTTTGACACAAGCAATGTTACAAATATGATGGCAATGTTTGGTGAAGTTGGAAGACAGAAAATGACTAGTTTAAAATTAGGAAACAAATTTGATACAAGTAAAGTAACAACTATGATGTGGATGTTTGCTGGTACAGGACAGTATTCAATGACGGACTTTAGTTTTGGAGATAAGTTTGATACAAGTAATGTTACAGATATGTATGGAATGTTTGTAAGTTTTGCAAATGTATTAGAAGTGATAGATTTAGGAGACAAATTTGATACAAGCAAAGTAACAACTATGGTGGGAATGTTTGAAAGAGCAGGACAAACGTCTACTAAGACATTAAAATTAGGAGATAAATTTAATACTAATAATGTAACTGACATGTATTGTATGTTTATGAACTTTGGAAATACAAATGTAACAACAATAGATTTAGGACCAGCTTTTGTTAATATTCCAACAGGAAGTAGAGATCCAATAACAACATATGGATCAAATG
The DNA here is from genome assembly GCA_928721565.1 of uncultured Clostridia bacterium. Taxonomy (GTDB): domain Bacteria; phylum Bacillota; class Clostridia; order TANB77; family CAG-508; genus CAG-269. The sequence continues at coordinate 93,730 of OV788638.1, read as the reverse complement.
TCCCTAAACATGAAGCAACTGAAAAGATGTTTAGTAACACAGGCAAATCAGGCTCACTAGTAATCCAAGCACCAGAAGCAATATTCAAAGACACAACACATTTTAGAGCAAATACAAATTCTACAACAACAATAGAACTAACAACAGGAACAATAAATCCAAAATACAGAACAGAATGGACAAAAGAAAATGTAGAAGTAAACACAACAGAAAAAACAATGAAAATAACATTAAGAGGAACAACAAACCCAGAAGTATCAGCAAAAGAATACACAAGTGACGTAACAACATCATTAGAAAAAAATAATGTAAAAGTATTAATTGATGGAGAAAACGCAACAAACGATATAAGTATAGATATGGGAACAGCAACACAAGGAACAAATACAACAACAGGAGCAAAAGATGTAATACAAACAATAACATTATCAAATTTGGAACAAGCAGGATTCCAAAGTGGAAAGAGCTTTAAAGAATGGAGTGGAAATGTTTCTTTAGAAATAGATAATTCAACATTAACAGACTCATATGGAAATAAAAACATAACATTAGAAAATGGAACAGTATTACAAAATACAACAATAAAAGATTCAACAAATCATAATCAAAATGCAGATGGTAATATGTTTATTGACACTATAGTACCAACAATTATATACAAAAATGCAAATACAGTAATTGACAAATCAGCAAAATCTGTAAAATTAATATTTGATGTAACAGATAAATACTATTATTCAGAAAATGCTAAATTAACTTTATCAGATTTAACAATAAAAATTGATGGAAAAATTCCGGATTGGACCAAAGTAACAAGAAGTTTAAGTGATGAAACTTTAAAGGAAGTTGTTAATGGAAGTTCAAAAAAGATTGGAAAGAGATATACATTAACATTATCTAATCTAGAACAATTGCAAATAAAAGAAGGAGATAAATATTTAGACTACAGTGGTGTTATTACAGTTACAATTGATGCAGATAAGATTAAAGATGATTCAAATAATACAAATAAAACTACAACAATAACTACAGGTATTGACTTGCCAGGTGGAGAAGGATCAGAAGAGATTATAGACCTTGTAAGACCAATATGGGAAAAATCAACTGGAACAGTTGATATGAAAAGCAAAACAGCAACAATAGTTGTTAATGGTACAGATAAATATTATGCAAGTAATAGTTTAACTAAAGACAAAATAAAAGTATTTGTAGATGGAGCTGAAACTACTGGAACTACAGTAAACTTAAGTTCTGCAACAAACTTGACAGAAGAGAGAAGTGAAAATGGAAATACTTCTAATGTACAATATGGAGTGCAATATACAATTTCTGTTTCTAATTATCCGACAGATAAAAATCAGGTTAAAGTTAGAATACCAGCAGGTACTCTTACAGATAAGTCTGGTAATACTAACGAAGATACTGATATTATGATTTATAATGCTTTGGTAACAACAAAGACAGAAACAGCTTTTACAAGTGGATTTTTAGGTAATACTACACTTGAAAGAAAGAACATTGAAAATGTAACATTTATGAAAGGTGGACTATCATCAATAAGAGCAACAAATAGATACAGTTCTGAAAATAATACCGGAAATGGGTACAGTAGTACTGCAACAACATGGAAGGATTTAAATGGAAGCAATGATGGAACTATTAATGGAGCAGTTTGGAAAGACGGATATTTACAACTTGATGGTGTTGATGATTGGGTAAATCTTGGACAAATGAGTTTCCCTAATAGCAAAGTAATGGTTGATACGACAATTTCTTTAAATACAATACAAGAAGGAGAAAGAACAATATTAGGTAACTTAGATGTAGGAGGTATTGAATTATATCTATATGACGGAACCCCTAGATTTGCAGTATATATTACTGAAGAGAATCAGTATGTTAGAGCTGTGTGTGAGGAACCATTAACTGCAGGAAAAAAGGTACGTCTTACAGGAATATATGATGGTAAAAATGTAATGCTATATATTGATGGCGTATTAGCTGCAAAAACAGCAACATCAGGAAGTATAAAAGATCCACTTTATGATACAGTAATGTCAATTGGATGTAATCCAAAAGGTGATGTTCCAGATCCTGTAGGGGCATTTGTTAATATGAATGTCTATGATGTAAAGATTTATAACAATATATGGGACGTATCAGCACAACAAGATGGTTCAATACTAGCTTGGAGTGAAACAAGCAATAGTAATGGTGCACAAAAAGTGTATATTGCAAGTGAAGGCGAAATTTCTGCTAATGTAGATTCAAGTCATTTATTTAAATATATTGGAGCTGGGGAGAACTGCACTGCAACAGAAACAATTACAAATATAGGATTATTAAATACAAGTAGTGTAACTAATATGGAGTACATGTTTGCAGATACAGGATATAAGGCAATGACAAGTCTGAACTTAGGAAATAAATTTGATACAAGTAGTGTAACAAATATGGAAGGTATGTTTGGACAAACGGGAAATACAGCGATGACAAGTCTGGAATTGGGTGACAAATTTGATACAAGTAATGTGATGTATATGACAGGTATGTTTTTGGGAACAGGACAGAAAGCAATGACAAGATTAGACTTAGGAGATAAATTTGACACAAGCAAGGTGACTGATATGACTCAAATGTTCTATAGAACTGGAAATACAGCAATGACAAGTTTATATTTAGGAGACAAATTTGATACAAGTAATGTAACTAATATGAGTAATATGTTTAATAAAACAGGACAAACGGCAATGACAAGCTTAGACTTAGGGGACAAATTTGATACAAACAATGTAATATATATGGCTGACATGTTCTATCAAACAGGACAAACATCAATGACATCATTAGACCTAGGACCAGCATTTACCCAAATAGCAGACAAAAACACAGATATGTTCACTGACACAGGAAAAGCAGATGCATTAGAAGTTCAAGCACCAGAAGCAATATTCCAAGACAGCACACACTTCAAAACAGGCACAGACTCAGAAACAACAATAGAACTAACAACAGGAACCATAAATCCAAAATACAGAACAGAATGGATAAAAGAAGGAACAACAATAGACACAGCAGATGCAAACACACCAAAAATAAAAATCAAACTAAGAGGAACAACAAACACAGCAGTTAGTGCAAATGAATACACAAGTGATGTAACAAGTGCATTATCAGCAGGAAACATAAAAGTACTAATAGAAGGAACAGACATAACAGATATAGTAACAAAAGAAGTAGGAACAGCAACACAAACAACAAATGCAAAAACAGGAGCAAAAGACATATTGCAAGAAGTAACACTATCAAACTTTGCAGAAATATCAAGAAGAACAGGAAAAAGCTATAAAGAGTGGAGTGGAAACATAACAATAGAAGTAGCACAAAAAAGTTTATCAGATAAATACGGAAATAAAAACGTAGAAACAACAGAAGATGGAGCAAGAGCAGACAACAAAATAACAGACACAACTCAAGTTGACCAAAACACAGCAAATTCAATGTTTGCAGACTTTATCAAACCAGAGTTCACATATATCTATTCAGATGAAAACATAAATAAAGAAAAACAGACATTAACAGTAGAATTTTCTATAACGGATAAATATTTTGACCATACATCATGGAAAACACTTTCAGATGGAAGTTATGACCCAACAGGAATAACAGTAAAATTACTAGATACAAATACAAACATTCCAAACTTAACAAAAAAATTAGTAAAAACTCAAGATATTACAGAAAGTAGAAACGGAGAAGATGTAAAAATTGGGGAAAAATATGAGTTGACAATAAGTGGATTAGAACAAAAAGATTCTGCAGGAAACTATAATAATTACAGTGGACCAATGAGCATTACATTTCCAGTAGGAGTTGCATCAGACAAATCTAAGAATACAAGCAATGCTCAAACAATAACAATAGGTGTAAACAATCCTGATAATACAGGAAACCAAGAGATAGTAGATGTTGTAAAACCAGAATGGAGAACACAAAATCTAAAAATAGATAAGGCAAATAAAAAAGTAACAGTAGACCTACTAGGAACAGACAAATATTATTCAAATTCATTATTAACAGCAGACAAAATTCAGCTATTTGTAGATGGAGTGGAAATAACTAGTAAAGCAAATGTTACAAAAACATTAAGTGGTAAAACGCCAGTAACTGAAACAAGAGACGGAACTCTTCAATTATGTGGAGTAAAATACACATTAACAATAGACAACTGGCCAGAAACAGATGAAGTATTTAAAGCAAGTGGAAGATCATATAGAGAATACAGTGGAACTACAAAAATCAAAATTCCAGAAGGCACATTATTAGATAAGTCAGGAAATATTAACCAAGAATTAGAGCTAGAAATTGGAAAAGTAGATTTTATCAAGCCAGAAATAACAAAAGTTTCATCAACAAAAGATTCAGTGGCTGGAACAGAAACAATAATATTTAATGTAACAGATAAATATTTAGATACAACAAATGAACTAACTGCAGATAAAATAACCACAAAAATTGATGGAGAAGCTGTATCAACTATAACAAAAACACTTACAAAACTTTCTGATATTAGTGAAACAATAAATGGTACATCAAAAGTTATAGGACAGCAATATCAATTAGTATTATCTAATTTTGAACAAGCAAGTATTGCAACAAACAAGAATTACAAAGACTACAGTGGTACCGTTTCAATAGAAATTGCAGATTCAGCAGTAAAGGATGATTCTAATAATACAAATGATAAGACAGAAATAACAGGAGATTTTGTAGACTTTATAAAACCAATTGTAATATACAAAAATGCAAATACAGTAATTGACAAATCAGCAAAATCAGTAAAATTAATATTTGATGTAACAGATAAATACTATTATTCAGAAAATGCTAAATTAACTTTATCAGATTTAACAATAAAAATTGATGGAAAAACTCCTGAATGGAGTGAAATAACAAGAAGTTTAAGTGATGAAACTTTAAAGGAAGTTGTTAATGGAAGTTCAAAAAAGATTGGAAAGAGATATACATTAACATTATCTAATCTAGAACAATTGCAAATAAAAGAAGGAGATAAATATTTAGACTACAGTGGTGTTATTACAGTTGCAATTGATGCAAATAAGGTTAAAGATGATTCAAATAATACAAATAAAGCTACAACAATAACTACAGGTATTGATTTACCAGGTGGAGAAGGTTCAAAAGAAATTATAGATGTTGTAAGACCAATATGGAAAAAATCAACTGCAACAGTAGATTTGAAAAACAAAACAGCAACAATAGTTGTTAATGGTACAGATAAATATTATGCAAGTAATAGTTTAACTAAAGATAAAATCAAAGTATTGGTAGATGGAACTGAAACTACTGGAACTACAGTAAACTTAAGTTCTGCAACAAACTTGACAGAAGAGAGAAGCGAAAATGGAAATACTTCTAATGTACAATATGGAGTGCAATATACAATTTCTGTTTCTAATTATCCGACAGATAAAAATCAGGTTAAAGTTAGAATACCAGCAGGTACTCTTACAGATAAGTCTGGTAATACTAACGAAGATACTGATATTATGATTTATAATGCTTTAAAGACAACAAATACAGAACAAAATGCTGATAGTGGATTTTTAGGTAATACTACACTTGAAAGACAGAATATTGATAATGTAACATTTTTAAATAATATACCAACATCTGTTTTTGACATATCAACTAAGACGTATAAAAATGATACAGCATGGGATGTTTCAGCTCAACAAGATGGGTCAATATTGGCATGGAATGAAACAAGCAATTCTAATGGAACTCAAAAGGTATATATTGCAAGTGAAGGCGAAATTTCTGCTAATGTAGATTCAAGTTATTTATTTGCATATATTGGAGCTGGGGAGAACTGCACTGCAACAGAAACAATTACAAATATAGGATTATTAAATACAACTAATGTAACAAATATGAATAGGATGTTTACAAATACAGGATATAGAGCAATGACAAGTCTGAACTTAGGAGATAAATTTGATACAAGTAATGTAACTGATATGAGTTATATGTTTTTTGGAACAGGATATACAGCAATGACAAGTCTAGATTTAGGAGACAAATTTAATACAAGTAATGTAACAAATATGGAAGCAATGTTTATGGATACAGGATACACAGCAATGACTGAATTGAATTTGGAAAGTAAATTTAATACAAGTAATGTAATTACTATGGAGATGATGTTTGACCATACTGGATATACAGCATTAAAAACATTAGATTTAGGATTCAATTTTGATACAAGCAAAGTAAAAAATATGGGGTATATGTTCCAAGACACTGGATATACATTAATGGAAAGCTTGAAATTAGGAGATAAGTTTGATACAAGTAATGTTCAAAAAATGTCAGCTATGTTTAATGAGACAGGAGTTATGAAATTAAGTTCATTAGATTTAGGAGATAAATTTTATACAAGTAAAGTTACTAGCATGACTAATATGTTTAGACTTACAGGAAATCAAGCATTATTAACATTAGACTTAGGTCCAGCATTTACTCAAATACCTGAAGATAATTCATATTTTTGTTGGAATGCAGGAAAATATGGGAAATTAGTAATATATGCACCAGAAGCAATATTTCAAGATAAAAATAACTTTAAATTAAATACAGATGCAACAACATCAGCAATAAGCTACACAAGAGGAACAATAAATCCAAAATACAGAACAGAATGGATAAAAGAAGGAACAACAATAGACACAGCAGATGCAAACACGCCAAAAATAAAAATCAAACTAAGAGGAACAACAAACACAGCAGTTAGTGCAAATGAATACACAAGTGATGTAACAAGTGCATTATCAGCAGGAAACATAAAAGTACTAATAGAAGGAACAGACATAACAGATATAGTAACAAAAGAAGTAGGAACAGCAACACAAACAACAAATGCAAAAACAGGAGCAAAAGACATATTGCAAGAAGTAACACTATCAAACTTTGCAGAAATATCAAGAAGAACAGGAAAAAGCTATAAAGAGTGGAGTGGAAACATAACAATAGAAGTAGCACAAAAAAGTTTATCAGATAAATACGGAAATAAAAACGTAGAAACAACAGAAGATGGAGCAAGAGCAGACAACAAAATAACAGACACAACTCAAGTTGACCAAAACACAGCAAATTCAATGTTTGCAGACTTTATCAAACCAGAGTTCACATATATCTATTCAGATGAAAACATAAATAAAGAAAAACAGACATTAACAGTAGAATTTTCTATAACGGATAAATATTTTGACCATACATCATGGAAAACACTTTCAGATGGAAGTTATGACCCAACAGGAATAACAGTAAAATTACTAGATACAAATACAAACATTCCAAACTTAACAAAAAAATTAGTAAAAACTCAAGATATTACAGAAAGTAGAAACGGAGAAGATGTAAAAATTGGGGAAAAATATGAGTTGACAATAAGTGGATTAGAACAAAAAGATTCTGCAGGAAACTATAATAATTACAGTGGACCAATGAGCATTACATTTCCAGTAGGAGTTGCATCAGACAAATCTAAGAATACAAGCAATGCTCAAACAATAACAATAGGTGTAAACAATCCTGATAATACAGGAAACCAAGAGATAGTAGATGTTGTAAAACCAGAATGGAGAACACAAAATCTAAAAATAGATAAGGCAAATAAAAAAGTAACAGTAGACCTACTAGGAACAGACAAATATTATTCAAATTCATTATTAACAGCAGACAAAATTCAGCTATTTGTAGATGGAGTGGAAATAACTAGTAAAGCAAATGTTACAAAAACATTAAGTGGTAAAACGCCAGTAACTGAAACAAGAGACGGAACTCTTCAATTATGTGGAGTAAAATACACATTAACAATAGACAACTGGCCAGAAACAGATGAAGTATTTAAAGCAAGTGGAAGATCATATAGAGAATACAGTGGAACTACAAAAATCAAAATTCCAGAAGGCACATTATTAGATAAGTCAGGAAATATTAACCAAGAATTAGAGCTAGAAATTGGAAAAGTAGATTTTATCAAGCCAGAAATAACAAAAGTTTCATCAACAAAAGATTCAGTGGCTGGAACAGAAACAATAATATTTAATGTAACAGATAAATATTTAGATACAACAAATGAACTAACTGCAGATAAAATAACCACAAAAATTGATGGAGAAGCTGTATCAACTATAACAAAAACACTTACAAAACTTTCTGATATTAGTGAAACAATAAATGGTACATCAAAAGTTATAGGACAGCAATATCAATTAGTATTATCTAATTTTGAACAAGCAAGTATTGCAACAAACAAGAATTACAAAGACTACAGTGGTACCGTTTCAATAGAAATTGCAGATTCAGCAGTAAAGGATGATTCTAATAATACAAATGATAAGACAGAAATAACAGGAGATTTTGTAGACTTTATAAAACCAATTGTAATATACAAAAATGCAAATACAGTAATTGACAAATCAGCAAAATCAGTAAAATTAATATTTGATGTAACAGATAAATACTATTATTCAGAAAATGCTAAATTAACTTTATCAGATTTAACAATAAAAATTGATGGAAAAACTCCTGAATGGAGTGAAATAACAAGAAGTTTAAGTGATGAAACTTTAAAGGAAGTTGTTAATGGAAGTTCAAAAAAGATTGGAAAGAGATATACATTAACATTATCTAATCTAGAACAATTGCAAATAAAAGAAGGAGATAAATATTTAGACTACAGTGGTGTTATTACAGTTACAATTGATGCAGATAAGATTAAAGATGATTCAAATAATACAAATAAAACTACAACAATAACTACAGGTATTGACTTGCCAGGTGGAGAAGGATCAGAAGAGATTATAGACCTTGTAAGACCAATATGGGAAAAATCAACTGGAACAGTTGATATGAAAAGCAAAACAGCAACAATAGTTGTTAATGGTACAGATAAATATTATGCAAGTAATAGTTTAACTAAAGACAAAATAAAAGTATTTGTAGATGGAGCTGAAACTACTGGAACTACAGTAAACTTAAGTTCTGCAACAAACTTGACAGAAGAGAGAAGTGAAAATGGAAATACTTCTAATGTACAATATGGAGTGCAATATACAATTTCTGTTTCTAATTATCCGACAGATAAAAATCAGGTTAAAGTTAGAATACCAGCAGGTACTCTTACAGATAAGTCTGGTAATACTAACGAAGATACTGATATTATGATTTATAATGCTTTAAAGACAACAAATACAGAACAAAATGCTGATAGTGGATTTTTAGGTAATACTACACTTGAAAGACAGAATATTGATAATGTAACATTTTTAAATAATATACCAACATCTGTTTTTGACATATCAACTAAGACGTATAAAAATGATACAGCATGGGATGTTTCAGCTCAACAAGATGGGTCAATATTGGCATGGAATGAAACAAGCAATTCTAATGGAACTCAAAAGGTATATATTGCAAGTGAAGGCGAAATTTCTGCTAATGTAGATTCAAGTTATTTATTTGCATATATTGGAGCTGGGGAGAACTGCACTGCAACAGAAACAATTACAAATATAGGATTATTAAATACAACTAATGTAACAAATATGAATAGGATGTTTACAAATACAGGATATAGAGCAATGACAAGTCTGAACTTAGGAGATAAATTTGATACAAGTAATGTAACTGATATGAGTTATATGTTTTTTGGAACAGGATATACAGCAATGACAAGTCTAGATTTAGGAGACAAATTTAATACAAGTAATGTAACAAATATGGAAGCAATGTTTATGGATACAGGATACACAGCAATGACTGAATTGAATTTGGAAAGTAAATTTAATACAAGTAATGTAATTACTATGGAGATGATGTTTGACCATACTGGATATACAGCATTAAAAACATTAGATTTAGGATTCAATTTTGATACAAGCAAAGTAAAAAATATGGGGTATATGTTCCAAGACACTGGATATACATTAATGGAAAGCTTGAAATTAGGAGATAAGTTTGATACAAGTAATGTTCAAAAAATGTCAGCTATGTTTAATGAGACAGGAGTTATGAAATTAAGTTCATTAGATTTAGGAGATAAATTTTATACAAGTAAAGTTACTAGCATGACTAATATGTTTAGACTTACAGGAAATCAAGCATTATTAACATTAGACTTAGGTCCAGCATTTACTCAAATACCTGAAGATAATTCATATTTTTGTTGGAATGCAGGAAAATATGGGAAATTAGTAATATATGCACCAGAAGCAATATTTCAAGATAAAAATAACTTTAAATTAAATACAGATGCAACAACATCAGCAATAAGCTACACAAGAGGAACAATAAATCCAAAATACAGAACAGAATGGATAAAAGAAGGAACAACAATAGACACAGCAGATGCAAACACGCCAAAAATAAAAATCAAACTAAGAGGAACAACAAACACAGCAGTTAGTGCAAATGAATACACAAGTGATGTAACAAGTGCATTATCAGCAGGAAACATAAAAGTACTAATAGAAGGAACAGACATAACAGATATAGTAACAAAAGAAGTAGGAACAGCAACACAAACAACAAATGCAAAAACAGGAGCAAAAGACATATTGCAAGAAGTAACACTATCAAACTTTGCAGAAATATCAAGAAGAACAGGAAAGAACTATATCGAGTGGAGTGGAAATATAACAGTCGAAGTAGCACAAAAAAGTTTGGCAGATAAATATGGAAACAAAAACATCACAATAACAGATGATGGAGCAAGAGCAGACAACACAATAACAGACACAACAAAAGTAGACAAAAACACAGCAAATGCAATGTTTACAGACTTTATCAAACCAGAATTCACATATGTATATACAGATGGAAATATTGATCAAACAAACAAAACACTAACAGTAGAATTCTCTGTAATAGACAAATATTTTGATGCATCAACAGTTATAAATAAAAAAGATGGTATAATTGTAAAACTATTAGATGCAGACACACAAATACCAGATGCAAATATAACAAAAGAAATAACAAAAATAGAGGATGTTACAGAAACACGTGAAGATTCAGCAGAACCTGTAAAAATAGGAGAAAAATACAGATTGGTAATAGGAGGTTTGCAAGAAACAGACATTGCAACAGGAGCAAAATATAGAAACTACAGTGGACCAATGAGTATTACATTCCCAGAAGGAATTGCAACAGATAAATCAAAAAATACAAATATTGCAAAAACAATAACAATAGGTGTAAATAACCCTACAAATACAGGAACTCAGCAAATTGTTGATGTTGTAGACCCAATGTGGAAAACAGAAAACATAAATATAGACAAAGCAAACAAAATTGTAACAGTTGATTTAGTTGGAACAGATAAATATTTTGATGGAACACAAACTAAATTAACAACTGATGGAATTAAAGTCTATATTGACGAAAATGAAGTAACAAGCACAGAAAATGTTACAAAACAATTAAGTGAAGGAACAGAGTTAAAAGAAGAAAGAACAGTAAATGGAACAACTACACAAGTACCATATGGAGTAAGATATACATTAACACTATCAAATTGGCCAGAAAATGATACAACATTTAATGCTAGTGGAAGAACTTATAGAGAATATAGTGGTACTACAAAAATAGAAATTCCAAAAGGAACATTAACTGACAAATATAAAAACACAAATCAAGCTCAAACATTTACATTAGGAGACATAGACTTTGTAAAACCAGAAATCACAAAAGTATCATCAACAAAAGGTGATTCAACAGAAACAATAATATTTAATGTAATTGATAAACATTTAGACACAACCAAAGAATTAAATGCAGACGACATTTCAGTACTAGTTGATAAAGAATCAGCAAGCAGTGTAACAAAAGCACTTACAAAACTTTCTGACATAACAGCAACAGTAAATGGAACAACAAAAACGATAGGGCAACAATATCAATTAGTATTGTCAGACTTCAAACAAGAAAGACAATCTATTGATTCATCTAGAAATTATACTGATTGGAGTGGTACAGTTTCAATAGAAATTCAAGAAGGAGCAGTACAAGATACTTTTGAAAACACAAATGAAAAGACAACAATTGATGGCGATTTTGTAGACTTTATAGAGCCAGAGATAACATACAAATATTCAAATTCAGATATAGACTATACAGGAAAAACATTCACAATGGCAATTGAAGTAATAGATAAATACTTTGCTGAAAGTAGCACATTAACAACAGAAAACTTGAAAAATTATTTGACAATTAAAGTTGATGGAGAGGATATAACAGATAATGACAAAATAACTAAAGAGATAATTGCAACAGAAAATGTTTTGGCAGGAACTGTAGAAAAACCAATCAATAAGACAATTGATGGAAAAATTCAAGTTGGTTTAACAAACCAGACTGTTGGAAAACGTTACACACTAAGAATATCAAATTTAGAACAGACTATAAAAACCGGAGAATATTTGGATTATAGTGGTGTAATTACAGTAGCTTTAAAAGCAGGAATTGTTAAAGATACTTCTGACAATAGAAATGTTCCAACCACAATTTCATCAGGAGTAGATTTCCCAGGAGGTACAGGAGATGGAAAAATTGTAGACGTAGTTGATCCACTTTGGGAACAAGTTGGAACAGCAACTGCAACACCAATTAAACAAACAGCAAGTATTATCCTAAAAGGAACTGATAAATATTTAGATAAAGCAAAATCTAAATTGACTGCAAGCCAAATTAAAGTTCTTGTAAATGGCCAAGAACAAACTTCTGGAATAACTTTAGAAGTTACAGAAGATACTTCAGTTTCATTAACTTATGGTAGACAATACAAAATAAATATTTCAGGATTTATAAGTAACGCATATCAAGTAAAACTTGTAGTAGCAGCGAACTCACTAGTTGACAGCTCTGGAAACAAGAGTAAAGAACAAGAATTTATCTTGTATAGCTGTTTAAGAAAGACTGACACGGAAACAACTGCAACAAGTCCGTTCTTAGGAAATGATAAAATCCAAAGACAAAAAGTTGAAAAGATTATTTTAGAAGATTATGCAAATTATACTGATGACACAAGATGGGATGTTTCAGCTCAAGAAGATGGATCTATTATCGCTTGGTATGAAACAACTCCAAGAAACACCTATATAGTTCATATAGGAAGTAGCATTATAATGAATGGTAATGCAATCTCAAGTTACTTATTCGCCTACATTGGATATGATTCAGCTTGTGCAGAAACAAGTGAAGAATCAAACCCAATAATAGAAAATATAGGATTGCTACATGTAGATAATGTAACAACAATAGATCACATGTTTACATATTTTGGATATAGTAATATGAAAACATTCAGCTTAGGAAAGAACTTTGATGTAGGGGCTATACAAAATGTGTATGAAATGTTCTCATATTGTGGATATAAGTCAATGGAAACACTAGATTTAGGAGAAAAATTCAATCCAAAATCAGCTACTAATATGCAAAATATGTTTGCATATTGTGGATACACAGCAATGACATCTTTAGACTTGGGAGACAACTTCAATACAACAACTGTAACTAATATGAATGGAATGTTCCATCACACAGGATATATGAAAATGAAAAAATTAGACTTGGGAGAAAATTTTGATACCAAAAATGTAACTGACATGAGATATATGTTTATGTCTTGTGGTAGAAATGCGATGGAAGCTTTAGATTTAGGAGATAAGTTTGATACAACTAAAGTAACAGTATACAAAGAAATGTTCAGAGGCTGTGGATATCAATCTATGACAAGGCTAGACTTAGGAGACAACTTCAACACAAGCAATGGAAAAGACATGAGCGGAATGTTCCAAAATTGTGGAGTTACTGCAATGACAAGTCTGGATCTGGGAGACAAATTCTATACAACCTCATCAACAGACATGACCAATATGTTTAATGGAACAGGAACAACAGCAATGACAACACTAGACTTGGGCTCAGGATTTACAAAAATAGCGACAAAACACGATAATATGTTTACAAACTGTGGAAATGCAAATCTTGTAGTATATTCACCAGAGTTAATATATTCAAATGAAAGTGCATTTAAGATGGGACGCTAGATATTTGCATTGTTCATTTAAGAACCGGTCCCCAATGAACATTGTTCCTTTAAGAACCGGTCCCTAATGAGCATTGTCCCTTTAAGAACCGGTCCCTAATGAGCAGGTGTTCAAAAGAGAACCGGTCCCAAATGAACAGAAATATAAAGACAATATAGCTATTTGGCTATGTTGCCTTTATTTTTTTGGCAATTTTTGCTCATTCAAGAACCGGTCCCAAATGAGCAAATGTTCAAAAGAGAACCGGTCCCAAACGACCACCAATGACCAATAAACGACAGCAGAGAACCGGTCCCAAACGACCCCAAACGACCACCAAAACGACAACAAAGAACCGGTCCTAAATGACCGGAAATTTTACCAATTTTGGTGTATTTTTTTTTTGAAAAAAATGCCGAAAAACGTTGAAAAAAATAGTGTGTTATGATATAAAATATATAGAGAAATAAGACGGAATTTTTGAGTCAAAAAACGGAGGAAAAACATGTTTAAAAAGAGAAAAAAAGTAAAAAAAATAGTATTAGTTTTTATAACCATAATTATGACATTAGGTTTTTATATAAATTTTTCTGGATATACAGAAGCTAGTGATACACAGACAGATGATACAGTAGCTAGTGATACACAGACAGATGATACAGTAGGTTTAGATCATGGAACTATAAATCCGATATACAGACCAAAGTGGGAAAAAGTTTCAAGTTCATTTAGTGCATCAGATAAGACTTTATCAGTTATAGTAAAAGGTGCTGCATATGAATCTAAAAATATAAATGCAAATACAGATATAAATTATGCAAGTAATGTAACAAGTACATTAAAGGCAGATGACATAACAGTATTTATAGATGGGGTAGAAGTAACAGACGAAACTACTAGTGGAGGTAACCAAGGAGAAGATAGTGTAAAGCATCCAACTGTAGAGGTTGAAGAGGTAACAAATGAGACAAATGAAACATCAAAAAAGAATGAGATTACATACAAAATAACAATATCAAATTTAGAGGAAAAAGTAAGACAGGCAGGGAAGAACTACAAAGAATGGTCTGGTAATGTTTCTATAAAAATAGCAGGTAGAGGACAAGATGAAAGTACTTACAATGAAAATGTATTAACAGATGAGGCTGGAAATCAAAGCATGATGGAAATACAAAAAGATGGAACATGGATTAATATTGAAATCCAAGATACAAAAACAGATCACAATACAGTAAATGAAATGTTTGCTGATTATGTTTCACCAGAGATTACATACATTTATTCAAATGGAAATATCGATTATACAAACAAAACACTAACAGTAGAATTTTCAGTAGTAGATAAATATTTTTCAAGTTCAAAATTAAGTGAAGAGAATGCAACAGACAACATAAAAATAAAATTACTAGATACAGATAAATTAATTCCAGATGCAAACATAACAAAAACATTAACAAAAACATCAGATATAACAGAAACACGTGACAATGAAACTGTAAAAATCGGTGAAAAGTACAAATTAGTTATTGGAGGATTAGAGCAAAAAACAATTGCAAATGGAGATGAATACAGAAATTATAGTGGACCAATGAGTATAACATTTCCAGAAAATATTGCAGAAGATAAATCAGGAAATACAAATATTGCAAAAACAATAACAATTGGTGTAAATGAACCAGACAATACTGGAAATCAAGAAATAGTTGATATAGTTGATCCAGTATGGACAGTTGAAAATGTTCAAAAAGTAACAGATTCAACAACAGGTAAAATTACAGCAACAATGGACTTATACGGAACAGATAAATATTATGCAAGTAATAGCTTAACAGCAGATAAAATTCAAGTAATTGTGGATGGTGTAGATATTACATCAGAAGAAAATAAAACACAAATAACAAGAACATTAACAAAAGTTGAAGACTTAGCTTATGGAGTACATTACAAATTTACATTGACAGACTTAGAAGAAAGTGATGAACTATTCAAAGCTGAAAGAGATAAATATGCAACAGATGCATCTACTGGAAGAGTGTATAGAGAGTATAGTGGTAATACAACAATAATAATACCAGAAAATACAATTATTGATAGTTCTAACAACAAGAACCAAAAACTTGAAATACCATTAGACCATATTGATACAATAGCACCAGAAATAATAAAAGTATCATCAACAAAAGATTCTGCAAACAACAAAGAAACAATTGTATTTGATGTGGTAGATAAATATTTAGATACATCAGCAATAACAACAACAGATACATCAAAAATACATGTAATGGTAGATGATGAAGAAGCTACAAGTATAACAAAAACAATTAAATCAATTGAAGACCTAAAAGCAACAATAGATGGAACAACAAAAGTGGTTGGAAAACGTTATACATTAGAATTGACTGATTTTGAAGAAGCAAGAACTACAATAAATAGAGATAGAGAATTTACAGATTGGAGTGGTACAGTTTCAATAAAAATTGATGCTGGAACAGCTACAGATACATCTGGAAATAAGAATAAAGAAACAACACTAAAAGGTGACTTTGTAGATTTTATAAAACCTGACATCACATATAAATATTTAACAGAAGACATTGATAAAAATACAAAATCATTCAAAATGGCATTTGATGTAACTGATAAATATTATGAGAGCGGAAAATTGACATTAGATGACTTAACAATTCAAATGACAAATGGAAAACTTGATGCAAATAATCAAGAGAAAATATATGACTTAAAAAATTCACCTGTAACTATAACATTAAATTCAGATGAACAAGTCAAAGCAAAAAATATCAAAAAGACAAATACAGCAACGGGAAAAGTTGAAACAGTTGCAGAAACTGTTATAGGAACAAAATATGTATTAACAATTTCAGGATTAGAGAATTTAGACTTAGCGGAAGGAAGCACAACACTAGATTACAGTGGTATTGTTACAGTAGGTATTGCTAAAGACAAAATAAAAGATACATCAAAAAATTCTAATCTTGCAAAAACTATAACTTCTGGTGTGGATATTCCTGGAGGAGATACTGGAGATACAAAGGTAGTGGATGTTGTAAAACCAATATGGAGTAAAGTAAATGGAACAGTAGATTTAAAAGCAACACCTACAATTGCAACATTGACAGTAAATGCTACAGATACATATTTTGCAAATAGTACATTGACAAATAGTAATATAAAGGTTTTTGCAGATGGTGCAGAAATAACTAGTCAAGTGACATTAAGTGTTAGTGGAGCAACAGCACTAAAAGAAGATAGAATGGTAAATGGAACAATTTCGCAAGTACAGTATGGAAATCAATATACAATATCAGTAAAGGGATATCCTATAGATAAAAAACAAGTTAAAATACGCATTCTTGCAGATACAATTACAGACAAGTATGGTAATAAGAGCTTGGAAAAAGAGTTTTTGGTTTATAATACTTTGAAGAGTGCTAATGTAGATAGTGACAGGGGAAAAGATTATATATTTAATGCAGGAAGAGATAAATCTTTTTTAGGAAATACAACTATTAAGAGACCTGATATTGATAATATAACATTTGTGGATAATATTCCGATATCTGTATATGATAAAACAACTAAAGTATATAAAAATGATACTGCATGGGATGTTTCAGCAGTTCAAGATAAATCAATTATTGCATGGTATGAAACAAATGACAATGGAACTTTTAAAGTGTATATTGGAAGTGATGATGAAATATTTGGTAATATTGATTCAAGTTATTTGTTTACTAGTATTGGAACAAGTAATAAATGTACATCAACAGAAACAATTACTAATATTGAATTATTAAATACAACTAATGTAACTAATATGAGCTTTATGTTTGATAATACAGGATATACAGCAATGACAAGTTTAAACCTAGGAGATAATTTTGATACAAGTAATGTAACAAGTATGAATCAAATGTTTGCCAGAACAGGATACACAGCAATGACAAGCTTAGACTTAGGAGATAAATTTGATACAAGTAATGTAACAAGTATGAAGAAAATGTTTGTCGACACAGGATACACAGCAATGACAAGCTTAGACTTAGGAGACAAATTTGATACAAGTAATGTAACAAGTATGTGGTTCATGTTTTGTAAAACAGGATATACAGCGATGACAAGTCTAGATTTAGGAGACAAATTTGATACAAGTAATGTAACAGATATGAGTGAAATGTTCACAGATACAGGATATACAGCAATGACAAGTTTAGACTTAGGAGACAAATTTAGCACAAGCAAAGTAACAAATATGACACGAATGTTTTATGATACAGGAGCTACAGCAATGACAAGTCTGAACTTAGGAGATAATTTTGATACAAGTAATGTAACTAGTATGACTCAGATGTTTTGGAGAACAGGAGCTACAGCAATGACAAGTCTGAACTTAGGAGATAATTTTGATACAAGTAATGTAACAAGAATGTCGAGTATGTTTGAGTGGACAGGATTTGAAGCAATGACAAGCTTAGATTTAGGACCAGCATTTACAAAAATAGCTGATTCTAATGCAGACATATTCACAGGCACAGGCAAATCAGGCTCACTAATAATTCAAGCACCAGAAGCAATATACCAAGATAGCACACACTTCAAAACAGGTACAGACTCAGAAACAACAATACAACTAACAACAGGAACAATCAATCCAAAATACAGAACAGAATGGATAAAAGAAGGAACAACAATAGACACAACAGACGCAAACACACCAAAAATAAAAATCAAACTAAGAGGAACAACAAACACAGCAGTTAGTGCAAATGAATACACAAGTGATGTAACAAGTACACTAACAACAGATCAAATAAAAATACTAATAGACGGAGAAGACATAACACAAGATGTAACAAAAAAAATTGGAACAGCAACACAAACAACAAATGAAAAAACAGGAGCAAAAGACGTATTACAAGAAATAACACTATCAAACTTTGAAAAAGGAAGACTAGGAAAAAGCTACAAAGAATGGAGTGGAAACATAACAATAGAAGTAGCACAAGGAACAGCAGGAGACAAATATGGAAACCACAATGTTCAAATAAATGATGATGGAACAAGAATAGATGACACATTAAAAACAGAAACAGTAAGCAAAAACACAGCAAACTCATTATTTGCAGACTTCATAAAACCAGAATTCACTTATAAAGCATCAGACACAACAATAGTACATGGTGAAGGAGAAAAAGTAGAAATAACATTTGATGTAGTAGATAAATATTTTGAAAGCACAACATTATCAAACTTAGATGCAAGTCAAATAACAGTAGGAATTGATGATTATGACAAAACAGAATTAAACAAAGCAATAAATAAAACACTTGAAAAAGTCCAAGACATAACAGACACTGTAGACGGAGTAGAAAATACAAAAATCGGAGAAAGATACAAATTAACAATTACAGGACTAGACCAAGAAGGAGAAGATGGAATTGGTGACGGTTACAAATATAGTGGTTATATGTCACTAGCATTTGAAGCCGGAACCGTTAAAGACAAATCACAAAACAAAAGTGCACCACAAACAATAACTATAGGAAAAAATGAACCAGATGGAACCGGAAACGGAACAATAGTGGATGTAGTTGATCCTGTATGGTCAGTTCCAAGTGTTGATACTGACAATGGAATTGTAAAAATAAGAGTTAAAGATAAATTCTTGACAAAAGATTCAAGTATATTTAACTTAAAAAAAGAAGATATTCAAATACTTGTAAATGACACAAATTCAACAGCAATAATAAAAACATTAACAGGACCAGAAGAAATAGTGGCAAATCAAGAATATGAATATACACTAACATTAACAAACATAACTCCAGCAGATGGAGGATATACAGAATTCACTCCAATCGATCCAATAGTTGGAAATACAGCTAAATACAGAAACGAAAATGGAGGAGATATATCTTTAATAATTAAAGCAGGAGTTGTAACAGATCAATATGGAAACTCAACTAAACAGCAAAAATTATATGTAGGAAATATAGATTCAATAGGACCAGAAATCTATAAAGTACAAAAAATAGAAGATGTTGAAAATAATAAAGCAACTATAATCTTTAATGTTACAGATAAAAACTATGATTCATCAAAACTTATAACAACAGATGAAATGACAATATGGATGGATGGAACAAAGATAGATAATAAAGTAACAAAAACAATAACAAAATCAGTTGAAATAAAAACAATAATTGATGGTAAAGAAAAAGTTGTTGGACATCAATATACATTGGAATTAACACCAATAGTAGAAACAGATGAACAGTTTATAACATCTACTAGAGACTATAGGGAATTGAGTGGAACATTGGAAGTTAAGATTGACAAAACAGCTGCAAGAGACATTAAAGGAAATACAATAAATGAAGAAACAACAACAATTTCTGAAATGTTAGATATGATTAATCCAGAAGTAAAATATAAGTACTCAACTGCAGATATAAACAAAGATGACAAAACATTTACAATGGAATTTGACATGATAGATAAATATTATGATTCAACAAAATCAACAGACTTGACTACAAATGACTTGAAAATTAAAGTTGATGATAAAGATATTGATACAACTAAAGTAACAGTATCATTACAAGTTGAAAATAAAACTAGTATAGTTAATGGAGAAAGTAAAGTTATTGGTAAACACTATGCTTTAACATTATCTAATTTAGAACAACTTCAAATAAAAGAAGGAGATAATTACTTGGATTACAGTGGTGTAATTACAGTAGCTATCCCAGCAGATAAGATGGTTGATACATCTGGAAATAAAAATATTGCAAAAACAATTACTTCAGGTATTGATATTCCTGGTGGAGATGCTAGTGGAAGCGGAGAGATTGTGGACGTAGTTGATCCATTATGGGAAAAAGTAAGTGGTACTACAGATATTAAAAATAAAACTGCAACAGTTACTATAAAAGGTACTGATAAGTATTTTGCAAATAGTACATTGAAAAAAGATGATATAAAATTATTTGTTGATGGAGTACCGTATACAGGAGCAACTATTGAACTAAGTTCAGCTACAACTCTAACTGAACAACGTACTTCTGGAGGCAATACAACTAGTGTTCAATATGGTGTTCAATATACTGTTACAGTTTCTAATTATCCAACAGATAAAAATCAGGTTGCGTTTGGCATTCCTTCTGGTATTCTTACTGATAAGTTTGGTAATTCTAATAAAGATACTATTTTTAGAATTTATAATACTTTGAAGTCTGCTAATGTAGATAGTGATCGTGTTGCTAATAGTAATGGCTTTGATAATACGAGGAATGCTAGTAAGGCATTCTTAGGAAATACCAATATACAAAGAAAAAATATAGATAATATAACATTTGTAGATAACATACCAACAACAATTTATGACAAATCAGCAAAAGAATATAAAAATGATACAGCATGGGATGTTTCAGCAGCTCAAGATAAGTCAATTATTGCATGGTATGAAACAAATGCAAATGGAACTGTTAAAGTATATATAGGTAGTGATGATGCAATATTTGGAAATGTAGATTCAAGTTATTTATTTGCTGGAGTAGGAAGTTCAGATAATTGTGCGACAACAGAAACAATTACCAATATAGGATTATTAAATACAACTAATGTAACAAATATGAGTTGTATGTTTGCAGATACAGGAAGCGAAGCCATGACAGCACTAGATTTAGGAAACAATTTTGATACAAGTAATGTAACAAATATGAGTTATATGTTTGAAGACACAGGATATACAGCAATGACAAGTCTAAATTTAGGCGAAAATTTTGATACAAGTAATGTAACTAATATGAGTAAAATGTTTAGCGGTACAGGATATGTAGCAATGACAAGCTTAGATTTAGGAGAGAGATTTGATACAAGTAAAGTAACTGATATGGGGTGTATGTTTGAATGTACAGGATTTTTTGCCATGACAGTACTAGATTTAGGAAGTAATTTTGACACAAGCAATGTAACAGATATGGTAAGAATGTTTGCTAATGCAGGATTCACAGCAATGACAAGTTTGAACTTAGGAGACAAATTTGATACAAGTAATGTAACAGATATGAGGGAGATGTTTGAACGGTACAGGATGCACAGCAATGACAAGCTTAGACTTAGGAGACAAATTTGACACAAGTAATGTAACTGATATGGCTCAGATGTTTGCAATGACAGGATATACAGCAATGACAAGCTTAGATTTAGGGCCAGCATTTACAAAAATACCAGATGGAGATATCACTACAGAAGGAAGTGACACAACACATAAAGCATATGAAGATATATTTGCAGGAACAGGAAAAACAGGAGAAATAACAATCTATGCACCAGAGCAAATATATCAAGACAAAAACACATTCAAACTAAATACTGACTCAGACACAACAATAAAATTCGAACAATATGATCTTGGTACGATAGAACCAATAGAAGGAAGTGTACAAGGAACCATAAATCCAAAATACAGAACAGAATGGGTAAAAGAATCATCAACACTAACAATAGACGACACAGACATAAGCAAAAGCAAAATAACAATAACATTAAGAGGAAGAACAAATGCAGAAGCAGGAAAAGACCACACAAGTGATGTAACAAGTACACTAACAGCAGACGATATACATGTATACTTTGATGGAGAAGAAACAACAATAGAGAACCAAGAAACAATAACAAAAGAACTTGGAAGTGCAACAACAGTAAAGAATGCAGTAACAGGAGCAAATGATGTATTACAAGTATTAACATTATCAAACATAGATGTAGGAAGAATTAAAGGAAAAAGCTACAAAGAATGGAGTGGAAACATTTCATTAAAGATTGATAAGAAGACATTGGCAGACAAATATAATAACCAAAATTTGAAAGCAATAGATACAACAGGAGAAATGACAGACATAGAAATAGCAGAGGCAAATAAGGTAGACAAAAATACAAATGGAGTAATGTTCACAGACTACATTGCACCAGAAATAACATATGTATATGCAGATGACAACATAGATTATACCAACAAAACACTAACAGTAGAATTCTCAGTAACAGACAAATATTTTGCAAGCACAAAATTGAGTGAAGAAAATGCAGCAAGCAAATTAGCAGTAAAACTAATAGATACAGATACACAAATTCCAAATGCAAAAATAACCAAAACACTAACAAAAGTGGAAGATATAACTGAAACGCGAAATGGTCAAGAAGTAAAAATTGGAGAAAAATACAAATTGGTAATAGGTGGTTTAGAACAGTCAACTGTAAATGGAACCTATAAAGACTATAGCGGACCAATGAGTATTACATTTCCAGAAGGAGTTGCAACAGATAAATCTGGCAACTCCAACACTGCTAAAACAATAACAATTGGTGTAAATGAACCAGACAATACAGGAAGTCAAGTAACAGTAGACGTTGTAGACCCAATATGGAAAGCAGAAAATGTAAATATAGATAATACAAACAAACAAGTAACAGTAGACTTAATTGGTACTGATAAATACTATGCAAGTAATAGTTTAACAACAGACAAAATTATAGTAAATGTTGATGGACAAAATGCTACAAGTATTACAAAAACTTTAAGTGAAACACCTACACCATTAACAGAAATAAGAGACGGACAACAAGTACAATATGGAGTAAAATATACACTAACATTAGAGAATTGGGAAGAAGCAGAAAAACAAACAGGAAAACAATTCTTCGAATGGAGTGGAACAACAAAAATAGAAATAGCAGAAAATACATTAAAAGACGAATCAAACAATACAAGCAATAAACAAGAATTTGAACTAGGACATGTAGACTTTATAAAACCAAAAATTGAAAAAGTTTCATCAAGCAAAGATAAAACAGCACAAACAGAAACATTCGTATTTAATGTAATAGACAAATATTTAGACACAACAGATTTGGTAACAACAGACGAAATTTCAGTATATGTAGATGGAGAATTGGTACCAACAGACCAAATAACAAGAACATTGACAAAAGAATCTGATATAACAGGAACAGTAAACGGAACATCAAAAGTAATAGGACATCAATATAAATTAGTATTATCAGACTTAGAACAAGCAAGAAAGACAATAGATTACAATAGAGAATACTCAGATTGGAGTGGAAATTACTCAATTAAGATTGCAGAAGGAGCAGTACAAGATACAAATACACCAGACCCAAACAAAAATGAAGAAACAACAATAGAAGGAGATATGGTAGACTTTATCAAACCAAATGCAACTTATAAATATACAGAATCAGATATAGATTATGATGGAAAAACATTTACAATGGTATTTGATATGACAGATAAACACTTCAAAAATAGTACATTAAGCTTAAGTGATTTAAACATCAAAATAGATGGAGAAGAACCAAATTGGGATAACACTGGAGTACATGGAGTTGTAAAAGAATTAACAACAGAGGATTTAACAAATACAATAAATGGAGAAAGCAAAGTAATAGGAAAACGATATACATTGAAATTATCACATTTAGAGCAATTAGAAAAACTTGCAGGAAAAGAAACAATGGATTACAGTGGAGTAATTACAGTAGCAATTCCAGAAGAAAAAGTATTTGATACAGAAGGAAATGCAAACAATGCAACAACAATAACATCAGGAATAGACATACCAAGTGGAGACACAGGAGTAAATGATGGAAAAGTAGTTGACGTAGTAGACCCAATATGGGAGAAAGTAAAATCAACAGTAGATGTAAATGCAAAAACAGCATCAATAACAGTAAAAGGAACAGACAAATATTTTGCAAGTAGTGATTTAACAGCAGATAAGATAAAGGTATTTGTAGATGGAGCAGAAGTTTCAGGAGTAGATATCCAAGTTGGTGCAGCAACAGTTGTAAATAGCTCAGATGGAAAGACTCAAATAGGAGTACAACATGTAATAAGTCTTAGTGGAGCAGGTTTAGACTTTACAAAAGGACAAATTAAGATTCAAATTCAACCAGGGGCAATTACAGATAAGTCGGGAAATACTAATAAGGCTACAGATTTAACATTGTTTACAACATTGAAGTCTGCTAATGTAGATAGTGATCGTGTTGCTAATAGTAATGGCTTTGATAATACGAGGAATGCTAGTAAGGCATTCTTAGGAAATACCAATATACAAAGAAAAAATATAGATAATATAACATTTGTAGATAACATACCAACAACAATTTATGACAAATCAGCAAAAGAATATAAAAATGATACAGCATGGGATGTTTCAGCAGCTCAAGATAAGTCAATTATTGCATGGTATGAAACAAATGCAAATGGAACTGTTAAAGTATATATAGGTAGTGATGATGCAATATTTGGAAATGTAGATTCAAGTTATTTATTTGCATGTATTGGATATGGAAGTGATTGTACATCAACAGAGACAATTACAAATATAGGATTATTAAATACAACTAATGTAACAAATATGAGTTGTATGTTTGCATATACAGGATATAAGACCATGACAGCACTAGATTTAGGAAACAATTTTGATACAAGTAATGTAACAAATATGAGTTATATGTTCGAAAACACAGGATCTACAGCAATGACAAGCTTAAATCTAGGAGATAAATTTGATACAAGTAATGTAACTAGTATGAGTTGTATGTTTTTATATACAGGATATACAGCAATGACAAGCTTAGATTTAGGAGAGAGATTTGATACAAGTAGTGTAACAGATATGAATCTAATGTTTAATGGAACAGGAGAAGAATCAATGACAAGCTTAGATTTAGGAGATAATTTTGACACAAGCAATGTAACAGAAATGGTAAGAATGTTTGCTGTTGCAGGAGCTGAAGCAATGACAAGTTTAAATCTAGGAGATAAATTTGATACAAGTAATGTAACGAATATGAATAACATGTTTAATTGTACAGGATATACAGCAATGACAAGCTTAGATTTAGGAAACAAATTTGATACAAGTAGTGTAACAAATATGGGAAATATGTTTGATAATACAGGATATACAGCAATGACAAGCCTAGATTTAGGAGATAAATTTGATACAAGTAATGTAACTAATATGGCTCAGATGTTTTTTGAAACAGGATATACAGCAATGACAAGCTTAGACTTAGGAGACAAATTTGACACAAGTAATGTAACAGATATGGGAAGTATGTTTAAGGGTACAGGATATACAGCAATGACAAGCTTAGATTTAGGACCAGCATTTACAAAAATACCAGATGGAGATATCACTACAGAAAATGACACACGTAAAGCATATGAAAATATATTTGCAGGAACAGGAAAACCAGGAGAAATCACAATCTATGCACCAGAGCAAATATATCAAGACAAAAACACATTCAAACTAAATACTGACTCAGACACAACAATAAAATTCGAACAATATGATATTGATACGATAAAACCAGAACCAATAGAAGGAAGTATACAAGGAACCATAAATCCAAAATACAGAACAGAATGGGTAAAAGAATCATCAACACTAACAATAGACGACACAGACATAAGTAAAAGCAAAATAACAATAACATTAAGAGGAAGAACAAATGCAGAAGCAGGAAAAGACCACACAAGTGATGTAACAAGTACACTAACAGCAGACAACATACATGTATACTTTGATGGAGAAGAAACAACATTAGAGAACCAAGAAACAATAACAAAAGAACTTGGAAGTGCAACAACAGTAAAGAATGCAGTAACAGGAGCAAATGATGTATTACAAGTATTAACATTATCAAACATAGATGTAGGAAGAATTAAAGGAAAAAGCTACAAAGAATGGAGTGGAAACATTTCATTAAAGATTGATAAAAAGACATTGTCAGACAAATACAATAACCAAAACTTGAAAGCAATAGATACAACAGGAGAAATGACAGACATAGAAATAGCAGAGGCAAATAAGGTAGACAAAAATACAAATGGAGTAATGTTTACAGACTACATTGCACCAGAAATAACATATGTATATGCAGATGACAACATAGATTATACAAACAAAACACTAACAGTAGAATTCTCAGTAACAGACAAATATTTTGCAAGCACAAAATTGAGTGAAGAAAATGCAGCAAGCAAATTAGCAGTAAAACTAATAGATACAGATTCACAAATACCAGAAGAAAAAATAACAAAAAAATTAACAAAAATTGAAGATATAACAGAAACACGAGAAGGAGAAGAACCTGTAAAAATAGGAGAAAGATACAAGTTAGTAATAAGTGGATTAGAACAACAAACAGCAGATGGGACATATAAAGACTACAGTGGACCAATGAGCATATCATTCCCAGCAGGAGTTGTAGAAGATAAAACTGGCAACTCCAACTCTGCTAAAACAATAACAATAGGTGTAAACGAACCAGACAACACAGGAAATCAAGTGACAGTGGACGTTGTAGATCCAATGTGGAAAACAGAAAACATCAACATAGATCATACAAACAAAAAAGTTACAGTAGACTTGCTAGGTACAGATAAATACTATATAAGCAACAGCCTAACTACAGATAAAATAAAAGTAATAATAGATGGCGAAGAAGTTACAACAACAGCAAATGTAGTAAAAACACTAAGCAAGCCAGAAGCTTTAACAGAAACTAGAAAAGTTGATGGAGTAGATAAACAAGTACAATATGGAGTAAAATATACGCTAACATTAGAGAATTGGGAAGAAGCAGAAAAACAAACAGGAAAACAATTCTTCGAATGGAGTGGAACAACAAAAATAGAAATAGCAGAAAATACATTAAAAGATGAATCAAACAATACAAGCAATAAGCAAGAATTTGAACTAGGACATGTAGACTTTATAAAACCAAAAATTGAAAAAGTTTCGTCAAGCAAAGATAAAACAGCACAAACAGAAACATTCGTATTTAATGTAATAGACAAATATTTAGACACAACAGATTTGGTAACAACAGACGAAATCTCAGTATATGTAGATGGAGAATTGGTACCAACAGACCAAATAACAAGAACATTGACAAAAGAATCTGATATAACAGGAACAGTAAACGGAACATCAAAAGTAATAGGACATCAATATAAATTAGTATTATCAGACTTAGAACAAGCAAGAAAGACAATAGATTACAATAGAGAATACTCAGATTGGAGTGGAAATTACTCAATTAAGATTGCAGAAGGAGCAGTACAAGATACAAATACACCAGACCCAAACAAAAATGAAGAAACAACAATAGAAGGAGATATGGTAGACTTTATCAAACCAAATGCAACTTATAAATATACAGAATCAGATATAGATTATGATGGAAAAACATTTACAATGGTATTTGATATGACAGATAAACACTTCAAAAATAGTACATTAAGCTTAAGTGATTTGAACATCAAAATAGATGGAGAAGAACCAAATTGGGATAATACAGGAGTACATGGAGTTGTAAAAGAATTAACAACAGAAGATGTAACAAATACAATAAATGGAGAGAGCAAAGTAATAGGAAAACGATATACATTGAAATTATCACATTTAGAGCAATTAGAAAAATTGGTAGGAAAAGAAACAATGGATTACAGTGGAGTAATTACAGTAGCAATTCCAGAAGAAAAAGTATTTGATACAGAAGGAAATACAAACAATGCAACAACAATAACATCAGGAATAGACATACCAGGTGGAGACACAGGAGTAAATGATGGAAAAGTAGTTGACGTAGTAGACCCAATATGGGAGAAAGTAAAATCAACAGTAGATGTAAATGCAAAAACAGCATCAATAACAGTAAAAGGAACAGACAAATATTTTGCAAGTAGTGATTTAACAGCAGATAAGATAAAGGTATTTGTAGATGGAGCAGAAGTTTCAGGAGTAGATATCCAAGTTGGTGCAGCAACAGTTGTAAATAGCTCAGATGGAAAGACTCAAATAGGAGTACAACATGTAATAAGTCTTAGTGGAGCAGGTTTAGACTTTACAAAAGGACAAATTAAGATTCAAATTCAACCAGGGGCAATTACAGATAAGTCAGGAAATACTAATAAGGCTACAGATTTAACATTGTTTACAACATTGAAAAATACTAATAAAGAAACATTAGGGAACACTGGATTCTTAGGAAATACTAATATAAAAAGAAAAAATATAGATAATGTAACATTTGTAGATAACATACCAGCAACAATTTATGACAAATCAGCAAAAGAATATAAAAATGATACAGCATGGGATGTTTCAGCAGCTCAAGACAAGTCAATTATTGCATGGTATGAAACAAATACAAATGGAACTGTTAAAGTATATATAGGCAGTGATGATGCAATATTTGGAAATGTAGATTCAAGTTATTTATTTGCTGGAATAGGAAGTTCAAATAATTGTATATCAACAGAGACAATTACAAATATAGGATTATTAAATACAACTAATGTAACAAATATGTCGCAGATGTTTTATGAAACAGGATCTACAGCCATGACAAGTTTAGATTTAGGAGACAATTTTGACACAAGCAATGTAACTAATATGGTGGCTATGTTCAGTTGGATGGGACAAACAGCGATGACAAGTTTAAATTTAGGAGACAAATTTTACACAAATAATGTAACTGATATGGATGCTATGTTTTGGTTAACAGGATATACAGCAATGACAAGCTTAAATTTGGGTAACAATTTTGACACAAGTAATGTAACAAGTATGGAGAGAATGTTTGGGTCAACAGGATATACAGCAATGACAAGTTTAGATTTAGGAGATAAATTTGATACAAGTAATGTAACAAATATGAGTGGTATGTTTGAAGCAACAGGATCTACAGCCATGACAAGTTTAGACTTAGGAGAAAAATTTGATACAAGTAATGTAACAAATATGAGTGATATGTTTGAAGCAACAGGATATACAGCAATGACAAGCTTAGACTTAGGAGACAAATTTGACACAAGTAATGTAACTAATATGGCTCAGATGTTTTTTGAAACAGGATATACAGCAATGACAAGCTTAGACTTAGGAGACAAATTTGACACAAGTAATGTAACTGATATGAATGAGATGTTTTTAAGGACAGGATATACAGCAATGACAAGTCTAGATTTAGGGCCAGCATTTACAAAAATACCAGATGGAGATATCACTACAGGAGAAAATGACACATATAAAGCATATAAATATATATTTGCAGCAACAGGAAAACCAGGAGAAATCACAATCTATGCACCAGAGCAAATATATCAAAACAAAAACACATTCAAACTAAATACTGACTCAGACACAACAATAAAATTCGAACAATATGATTTTGATACAGGAAATGCAATAGAAGGAAGTGTACAAGGAACCATAAATCCAAAATACAGAACAGAATGGGTAAAAGAAAACACAGAAATAAGCGAAGACAACAAAAATATAACAATAACCCTAAGAGGAAGAACAAATGCAGAAGCAGGAAAAGACTTCACAAGCAATGTAGAAAGCCTACTAACAACAGACAACATACATGTATACTTTGATGGAGAAGAAGCAGAAACAATAACAAAAGAACTTGGAAATGCAACAACAACAAAGAATAAAGAAACAGGAGCAAATGACGTATTACAAGTACTAACACTATCAGAGCTAGAAGAACAAGCAAGACAAGAAGGCAAAAACTACAAAGAGTGGAGTGGACACATTTCAATAAAAATCGACAAAAAGACATTAAAAGATACAACTTATGACAACAGAAACCTAGAAGCAATAGATACATCTGGAGAAATGACAGACATATTAATAAAAGAAACAGATGATATCGAAGCAAAAACAAATTCAAATACAGCAGGCGTAATGTTCACAGATTACATCAAACCAGAGTTTACATATGAATATGCAAACACAACAATAGATTATGAACAAAAAAATGTAACAATAGTATTTGATGTAACAGATAAATACTTCAAAGAGTCAACAGTACTTGATAATACAACAATCAAAGTTGATGGAGTAGAACCTGACTGGACAAAAGTAACCAAAACATATGGTAAAAAGACATTAGAGGCAGACCAAACAAATGGAAATATCATATACAAAGCAAATGGAGATATTTACACAACAGTAAATGGAAAAGAGCAAAAAATTGGTGAAAGATATGAAATTAAACTAGAAGGATTAGAAACTAAAAATGGTGAGGGCTATAGTGGTAATGTAACTTTAGCCTTCCCAGAAGGTTCTATAATAGACCAATCAAAAAATAAGAGTTTACCAACAACAATAACAATTGGTGTAGATGACCCTGCTAATCATCCAGAACATACAGATCCAGTTGTAGTGGATGTTGTAAATCCATTATGGAGCTATGGTACAAGTGCAATAAATAGAACAAGAAATGGAGCAGATGCTGACACAGTAGATGTTACAATAATTGGTAGTGATAAATATTACAATACAAATACATTAACAACAGATAATATTAAAGTATATGTAGATGACCAATTAGAAAGTTCAATAACAAAACAATTAACACCAATTACAGATATAGCTACATTAAAACAATTGGCAACAAAACAAGGTTTAGCTGATGTTGATAATCTAAAATTTGCAGGATATAAATTGACATTAGGAAACTTCGGAAAAATAAATGGAACTACAAAAATTGTTATAGATGCAGAAACAATACAAGACGAAAGTGGAAATAAGAACTTAGAAACAACAATTCCAGTAGGAAATCCAGAATGGGTTGAAACTGGTGATGACTCAAAAAATCCAATTTATCCAGCATTTAGAGACAGTATAGTAGACTTTATTAGTCCAACAATTAAATACACATATTCATCAGTAGAAGGAAACAAAAATCCTGATATAGATTATGAGGCAAAAACATTGACAGTTAAATTTACTGTAACAGATAAATATATTAGACAAAATTCAATTATGAATGCAGATGGAAGCTTAAATACAGATAATATAAGAATCAAAGTTGCAGGAACAGATTTAACAGATCAATTACATACAACAGTAACTTCTACAGAAATAGCAGATGGAACTGAATATACATTTGTAGTATCAAACTTCGAGTTGGTATACAATGAGAATGATAAATATCAAGATTACAGTGGTGCAGTAGATTTCGTATTTGCAGCAGACAAAGTAGATGATACTTCTGGAAACAAAAATACTGCTACAACTATCACATTAGATTATGATGATGGTGACGATTCAGACAAACCAGTAATAGTTGATGTTATAGATCCATTAATTGAAAGAACTGATGACAATTTAAGTAAAATAAATAATGCAAATTCAATAGATAGAGATTTAACAAACGAAACAGGAACTGTATCAGTAAGAATTAGAGCTACAGATAAATATTTAGACAAAACAATTTTACAAGATGCAGATAATGTTGCAAAAATGAAAGTTAAGGTTGTAAAACCTGACGGAGAAACAGTTTACCCTGATACAATAACAAAACAAGTTATTCAAGTAAGCAGAGAAACAACAGCTGTTACATATCAGATTATTTTGGGTAACTTTGGCGAAAACGAGGGTATAACAAGTCTTATAATTCCAGAAGGTGTAATAACAGATAAATCTGGAAATAAGAATAAAGAAACTGAAGTTTTAGTAGGAAATGCTACTTGGACAGAAGCTGGAGATTCAAAAGGAGAATATACAGCGTTCAGAAATAGTATAGTTGATTTTACAAGACCTACTTGGGAATATTCAACAAGCAGTATTACAAGAGATAGAGATGCAGAAACAGGTACTGTAACAGTCAAATTACTAGGACGTGATAAATATTACTTAAAAGATACATTAACAACAGATAATATATTTGTTTATGTAGATAATACAGAAAATCCAGATAAACCAGTAAACACAATTACTAAAACATTAACTAAAATAACAGATACTGCAGAACTTGATGGTGCTAATACAGGATACACGTTGACTTTAGGAAACTTTGGCAAATATGATGGTGCAGTAAAAATCTCAATTGGAGATAATACAATTAAAGATACTTCTGGAAACGGAAATAAAATTACAGAACTTTCTGTAGGAAATCCAAATTGGGTTGAAAATGATATTGGCGATAGTGCTGATAATCCAAAATACACAGCATTTAGAAATAATATTGTTGATTTTATAAAACCAACAATTAAATATAAATATACAGCTGATGTTAACCCAGTAGTGGATCAAGAAAATAAACAAGTAAGTATAGCATTTGATGCAATTGATACTAACTTCTTAGAGAGTAATATTACTCTTGATGATATACAAATACTTGTTGATGATATGGATGTAACTGATACTATAACTAAAGAATTGACAAGTGCAGATATAACTGATGGTTCAGGAAATGGTATAAGATATACATTAAAACTTTCTAACTTTGAACTTGACAAAAACTTAGAAAATGAAATATTTAGAAGACATAGTGGTAAAATTGAACTTGTGATTTCTGCAGGAAAAGTAAATGATACATCTGGAAATACGAACATTGAAACAAAAATAATAGTTGATAATGACAATGGTGATGATGTTAATAATTATATAAGAGTTGACTTTATTAAACCTAAATTATTCTATAAAGACAAATTTATAAGTTGGGCTAAACGTTATGCAACTGTAACAATCTCTGGTACTGATAGATTCTATGACTTTAATACAAAATTGACTGCTGATGATATTTTAATTTATCAATTAAATAGAGATGGTCAATATGTACAAAGAACAGATTTACCAATTACAGTAACACCTGTTAAAACACAGTATGGTTATGATTTTGTTGTTAGATTAGATGATTTTGAAGAGGAATTTAAACAACTTAAGATTAGCATTCCTGCTGGAAAAATCAGTGACTTAGATGGTCATACTAATGAGGCAACAGATATATTTGTAGATTTAGATAACAAAAAACCAGTTTGGAGATATATGAGTACAGATACTTCTCAATTTGAGAAAGATGGAAAGATTAGCTTTAATGTTAAAGGACAAGATACATTCTTAGATTTAACAAATAGTAATTTAGAAGCATCAAATGTAAAAATCTTTAGAGATGGTACTGATGTTACAAATACAGATAATATAACTGTTACAGAGGTAGGAACAGATAATACAGAAGTTTCTAAAACTTATAAGATTGATGTTACAGGTTTAACAGAAATTGGATGTTATTCTTTAGTACTTGAAAAAGATACTTTAGTTGATGAGTTTGACAATAAGAGTGCTACAACTACAATAAGCTTCTCTAAATCAGCAATAAGTACTAATACAGACAATTATACTGCTATTACATATCATGCAACTCCTGATTTTGAACAAATGCATCAAGCTTATGTTCATGAATTAATGAGTATAAATGAATCTGGTACAAATACTGAAAGTACAACATATAGGGCAAGCTCTATTGGAGAGATTTATGATGATGGTAAAAATACATTATTTGCAGAACCATTTAAATATGAAAATGGAAATCAAAAGGCATATAGCTTTAAGGGCTGGGCAGTTGCTAATGAGAAGGGATTCTCTACAGATGATGCCAAAGTTTATAGTTTATATGATGAGATTCCAAATACAGTAACTCATTTGAATGCTGTATGGCAAGAGGCAACTGTAATTTTCGTATCTAATAAAGGTGATAATTCAAATGATGGTAAGTCTCCTACAACACCAGTAAAAGATTTGCAAACAGCATATAGTAAATTAGATTCTAATGGAAATGCTTCAAATAACATTATTGTTATTATGGATAAATTAGATTGGAATAGTACTGATACTTTAAAAGGAAATGCTACAATTACAAGTTTATATGCAGGTGTTGATTATAGAAGTGATAGTGCTGAATTGAAAATTTCTTCTAATATGAATGTAGATGGAGATATTACTTTTGATAATATTAAATTATATTCTAATTCTACTGATGTAAGTGATGGTAGTGATTACTTGGCTAAAGGTGATTATTCAAATATATTGATCACAAATTATGGTGATGTAATACTTGGAAGAGGTATTTCTACACCTGAGGATAAATATACTTTTGGAGCCGTTGTTGGTGGTAACTACAAAGAAGAAACTACAAAGAATACTATTGGTATTCATACTGTTATAGTGGAAAATGGTAAATATAATGATATTATTATTGGAAGTAGTTTGAATAATCCTACTACTAATAAAAAATATGTTTCTCATCAAGTTTTAATTGGAACTATGAAAGAAGCGGTTGTACACCATAAAGAAATTGCTCAGACAAGAGCTGAAATAGGAATGTATGGAGGAAAACCAGAAATTACAGGATATTTAGCAATGGGAGAACTTGAAGATAGATGTTATCCATATAATAGAGATGGTTCACAAGATACTACATTAGGATATTCAAGATATTATGCAATAACTAAAATGTATAGTGCAACATTTACAGGAGAAAATGCATTTAATAAAACATCAGAAGAAGCAAGTATTTATCTAAGATCTATAAATGGATTTACTGATGGAAAAATTGAACTTGATATGTATTATGGAAATGTATGGGGGAATATTTATGGTGGTTCTAGAATGGCTACTACTAAAGATAAAAATCAAGTAGGACAACCTGATGCAAATATATTAAATTTCTATGGTGGTGACGTATATTCAAGTGTATTTGGACATGGTAATAATGATACATCAACAGGAAATTCTATAATAACTATATATAGAGCCTTTAATGGTTATGGGGCCACAATTTTTGGAGGTTCAAATGCTACAACAGAAGCACAAGGAAAAGTAATAGGAAATACTAATATAGTAAGCTATGGAAGCTCTCAGGATATTTATGGTGGAAGTGCTGGAATAATAAATGGTACAACAATTAATACAAATACAGGTTTAATTACTGGTAACACAAATATAACACTAAATAATTCATCAGAAGTACTAAATATTCATGGTGGTGGTTATAATTGTGGTGTTACAGGTACAGCAAATATAAATATAAATAGTAGTGTGTATATAGGTAGTATTTATGGTGGAGCTTATCAAAACCAAGTGCAAACAGCAACAAATATTAACATATACGGAGGAAATGTAAACCAAAATATTTATGGTGGAAATGAGTTAACAACACAAGACCAGTTAAATTCTGATAATTCAAGTCAAAATACTAATATAGTAATTGGAAGTTCTGATAAAAATACAACACCAGATATTAGAGGAACAATATATGGTAGTGGTAAATATGACAGAATAGGAACATCGGAAATACATTTAGTAAAATGTGCTAAAATACCAACAGTTTATGGTGGTTCTGATACAGCTGGAATTACTAACGAAGCTAATATTTATTTAAATGGTATGACTGCTAGTACAATTTATGGTGGTTCTAATACTGATGGAACAGTTACAAATTCTAATATTTACTTACAGTCAGGAACAGTTACAGATGTTTATGGTGGTGGTTATGGTGGTACTACTACAACTTCTAATGTAAAAATAGAAGGAACTGCAAATGTTACAAGTATTTATGGTGGTTCTAATACAAATGGAACTGTTGAAACTTCAAATGTTGAATTGAAGTCTGGTACATTATTAAATGTATATGGTGGTGGAAATTCAGCAAGTGTTGGAACAGCTAATGTAAATCTTGATGGACTTACAATTGATTCTATTCATGGTGGTTCTAAGACAGCAGGTGTAACTACAAATACTAATGTTGTATTAAACTCAGGAACAGTAACTAATGCATTTGGTGCTGGATATGGTGTAGGTGCAATTAATGCCAAAGTAACACAAAATGGAGCTAAAGTAAAAGTAACTAATATTTATGGTGGAAATGAAGGAGGAGATAATGATTCTTCTGAGACTACAAATTCTATAGTAAATATAAAAGATGCTAGGGTAGGCAATGTCTATGGTGGAAACTTAAATAATGGAATAACACAAAATGCAACTATAAATATTTCAGGAAATTCTACAATATCTAATCTATTTGGTGGAGGATATCAATCAGATATTGGTAAATCTGGAACTACAGGTTCTACAACACTTAACATTGCTGGAGGAACTGTATATGACATATATGGAGGATCTAATGGAGGAACTGTATATGGAAATACAAATATCAATATTGGTAAAGATGCTGTAACAGATTCTACATTAATTGCCGGAAATATAAATATATGGGGGTATATGTATGGTGGAGGATTTATAGATACCCAAGATTATAGTGCAACAAGTGTTTATGGTGAAACACATATAACTTTAGACAATGGTAAAGAATCTCCAATAACATTTAATGGAAGGATTTTTGGATCTGGAAATGGTTCAAATTACACTCCAACTGGTTCAAAAGATGGTTCAACAGTTAAGATAAAAGATTTTGGAACTTCTACAAGTTCTTATAATATGGTATCTATCGAAAGAACAGGTAAAGTATCTATTCAGAATTCATATCTAGAGTTGACTGGAGCTCAAGATAAATATAATTACTATAAAAATACAAGTTATACTCTAAATAGAGTTACAAACGGATTAGCATTACTTGATAATTCAACATTATATACACAAAAAGGATTTAACATGGTTGGAGGATTTGAAAGTTTATTAACAACTGATGACAATTCAACTACAAAAGCTACTGCAACTATTGATAACAATACAGTTACAAGAAATGTTGATAATAGATTATATACTTTTGAAGGTGTAAACTTAATCTTTGCTAAACAAGAAGGAGAATTAGCTGATAGAGCTAATGAAGACATCTGGGGTGATGTTAAAGGTATGGCATTCTTCGGAATGTACAGAATTAGTCGTACAACAGGAGCTAAAGAGTATGACATATATGCACCAAATTATTCTGGAGCTGCAACAACTAATATGTTTGCTAATGGTACATATATCGAAGGTAGACACAAACCAAGCCATGATATTACAGTTGATGGATTCTATACAAATGTTGTTTCAGAATCAACTGCAGTACCTCAGGTTATAGATGTTACAGATTATGGATCATATTATGATTGGATAATAGGAGCAGACATAGTAAATTATAATACATCATTAATTGCTTCAACATATTCAACATATTCAATGGCAGAACTAGAACTTAACTTTAAGAAATTTGTAAATGATGTTTCTTACAATGGAACAACATTCACAGTTGACAAGGTAAGTGCAAATGCTTTAGCTACAAGTGTTAATTTGATTAATAAATTGTCAGTACCAACACATGGTGAAAATGCTAATTATATTTTTGGAATGACAATGGAAACATCAAACTCTGGCTGGCTAAAGACTGGAACTACAAATATTTACACAGATTCTAATGGTTCTTTTGATGGAGACACAACATTTAAGACTGACAATTCAACTGATCCAGGAAAGATAATCTTTAAATTATTCAATTCAGTTAATGTTACTGAAACTGCAGATTTAGGATATGTAAATATTATATTGACTGGTAAAGCTAGAAAAGGAGAAGATGCAAGTGTTGGCAATACATTTAAAGTTGTTATAGCAGTAAATATTCAGTCATTATCTGAATATGACCAAAGTGGTGCATATATTCCAAGATTTACTAACAGTACAAATACAGAGTTGAATTACACAACTGATAGTTCTGTTGATATATCTTATGTAAGTTTTAAATTGGGGCAATTTGATGATATCTATGAATCAGGAGATTATAGAGTGTTATCAACTTCAACTCCATTGGCTAAAGGAACTAAAATTACTTTAAGAGATTATGGACAAGGTGATAATTTAAACAAAGTTTATTATTATCAAGTTGCTAGTGACACAGATTATGATTATACTGATAATTCTTCTGGAACTACAAGATATTTATACAAATTATCTAAGTTCATTGATATGGGTGGAACAAGTTCAAGCAGTAAATACACTGATGATAATAGTAAATATTGGCATAGTAATAACATAACTAGAATAGCACATGTACCATATGCATTAGAAAAATATGATGTTTCAATAGACTTCAGAGATACTAATATAGATACAAACAAACTAGCACAAGAAACATATTTAGAATTAAGAAGCTCATCAGGTGCTAAAAAATATGGCAATGGAAACAAAACATTAAAATATAACTTATATAACCAAAATGCTACAATGTCTGAAGATGTTACAACTAATGATGGAAAAACAGCATATTCAGTATTTGAGAATTTAACAATTCCATTTACATTTGATAGCTCATTATTAGAGCAAAAAACTGCAGATGGTGCAAATATTCAAGATACTAAATATTATAGTAAAAAGACAGGTTTAGCAATCGAAATTGTTGATGAACATGGTGAAAGAATAAAAGCACCAGATGTTCAAAATCTAAAACTTACAGATGAAACTGATTCAACAGTTTACACTGCAGGTGCAGATGGAGTAATAAGAGTTCCTCTTGGAGGAGGACTTGCTAAAATTAAAAATTCATATGCATTATCATTAAGCCAAAGCAATGTACCAGCAGGTCAATATATAGCAAAAGTATACTTCTTTGCTTCAGATGATGGTTCATATTATGGAGGAGAGACAACAGAAGTAAAAGATATTTATATAACATTTATTAATAAAAAACTAGGCTTAGCTGGACTAGAATCAGCTGATGGTAGCAGAATTATGAATAAAAACACTGGTTTGAATTTAGATGGAGGAGACGGATTAGACTTAACAGTTAAGATTGGTTCACCTACAGATGATACAAACATAAGAGTTGAATTATACAAGCGTAATGACACTTATACTACATCAGAAGATGGAACAAAAT
Organism: uncultured Clostridia bacterium; assembly: GCA_928721565.1. Classification (GTDB taxonomy): domain Bacteria; phylum Bacillota; class Clostridia; order TANB77; family CAG-508; genus CAG-269. The sequence continues at coordinate 53,882 of OV788638.1, read as the reverse complement.
CATACAATGGAATAAGTTATACAAAAGTAGACTTAAAAGATTACTTAGATGGAGATTGGAAAACACCAGAGGATGAACAACAAGGATTAATAACAGCAGACGGATGTAAAGAATATATGGTAATGGAAAAGAAAGCACATCCATCAACATCACAAGGAGAAAATATCGAAACAATAGCTTTTGATAAAGCAATAAAGAAAGGCATAAACACAGGAGAATACAAATTAGTATTTAAAGCTTATTATAATAATACATTAATACAAACAATAAGGAAGACATTTATAATAACTCCATAGAAAATGGTCAAAAAAGGACCGGTCTTGTGTTCAACAGAGAACCGGTCCCTAATGACCAAATGAACATAGAAAGGATAAAATTATGAGAGAACGTAAAAGATGTAAAAAGTTAAATAAAGTTAAACTTGGTATTGCAATATTTATTGTTGTTTTAGCTTTAAGTCTTGCTGTATTTGGTAGATATGTTTACAATAATATAAGAGAAGCATATTTTACTTCTAAGGAATTTTATTTTACAAGTGATTTGCTTACTCTTGATAATGCAACTTATCAGTATGAAAATTGGGGTGGAGTTGATGCATACGAAATAAATTTTGATTTATATAGTTATGCAAATACATTGCTTAGATTAGATTATGATTTAAATTATTCTGTTTCTTGCGAGACTCCTGATACTGATAAAGTATCTTTACGGTATTAATTCGGCAGATGGACCTACTTCTACAGATGGAGTTATTTATGCTAAGTCTGGAGATACTCCTAATAATGTTAGTAGATTGGTTGTGGTGGTGACTCCTAAAAGTCAAATCAAAAAAGATGAGACTGTTACTGTTAAGATAAAAGCTAGTACTCAAGAACCATATAAAAAGGAGATTTCTTGTGAAATTACTTTAAGAATTAAACAAGTTGCTGTTAATAGCTATACAATTGAGGATGTGGCAAATAGAAATTATGCTGTTCTTCAATTGACTAATGCACAAAGTAGTGGTATGCCTGTTACTTTGGAGTTTGACCCTAGTGTTATAAGAATTGATTTAAGTGATGAGGCTTATATTAATAGAGTTGAAGGAAGTGAAACAACTGCTTCTGGTGGATATGTAAAAAAATTTACTTTTAGTATGGATAAGGAAGCTAGTAGAAATATAAAATTTTATAAAGTAGATATGTCTAAAAATTATACATATCCTTCAGGTAATGCGACTTCTGTTATCACAGTAAAAAGCAATTCTGACAGTTAATCTTGTATAAAAAGATAGTTTTTTGGAGCACATAAAAAGTCTGATTTTAGATTAACTTTTATGTGCTCTATTGATTAAATAAATAGCTAAAATTTGACAAAAATTTATTATTAAAAAGTATAGACTTTTAAAAAAAGTTATGGTATAAAATATATTAGGGAAAAAAGGAGGAAAATTATGAAAAAGGTAAGAAAAGGTAAAAAAATGTTAATTACTTTATTTGTTACAATTATTCTAATTATAGTAGCTGCTGTTGTTATTACTAATGTTGTTAAAAATAAAAACAAAAAATCTACAGCAGAAAATAAACAAGAGCAACAAGTAGTTTCTTTGCCAGAGACAACAACTGCTTCTGGAATGGATGCAAAAAATATATATATGGAATATTTACAAGATCAAGATAGAACAATGATAACAATGAGAATAACAAATAATACATCAAAAAAAGTAACTGATGAACAATTTAATGCTATATTAATTGGAGCTGACGAAAATGTTTTAGGACAAATGAGAACAGGTACTAATACAGATTTGGAAGTTGGACAACAATGTGAAATAAGTGTAATATACAAAGGCAATATGACAGCAACACAAAGAATTAAGTTAGAACCAATACAAAAATAGACCAAAGAAAGGAAGAAAAAATTATGAAAAAAGTACTAGGAAGTATACTATTTGTAATATATGCAATAATTGCTATTACAGTTACTGTGCTATTATTGTCATATAATGATTATAATAATAGTCAGTTAGGAGGGTATACTGTATATTTAGTAAAAGATGATTCTCTAGAGCCTAAATATAAACAAGGATCTATATTATTCATTAAAAGCACAAGTGATAAAAATGTACAAGTTGGAGACGAAATGCTATTATACAAGGTTATTAATAGCCAAGAATATAGTGTTGTAGTTGAATCATTACAAGAAAAAACACAACAAGGTAGTCATATTGTATATAATGTAGGAAAAGAACAAAATTATGCTTATGATTATTTTATAGGAAAAACTAGTGATACAATTGTTGTTGAAGGATGGGGATATATCTTAGGATTGTTAGAATCTAAATGGGGATACCTATTCTGCGTAGTAGTTGTTTCATTATTGTTATTCTTACAAGAAGTATTTGAATTAGTAATGGAAATTAAATATGGAGATGGCAAGAAGAAAAAAGAGGCAGTAGAAGTTGAACATGAAGAAATAGAAGAAGATGATGATGAGGTTGAAGAAACTGAAGTAAAACCTAGAAAAACTACTCAAAGAAAGAGTACTACTAGTAAGCCAAAGACAGCAACAGCTAAAAAAACAACAGCTCCAAGAACAACAACTGCAAAAACAACGGCTACAAAGACAACAACAAAAAAAGCAGCTCTAAAGTCAACTGCTAAAAAGACAAGTACAACTACTACACGTAAAAGGAGCACTACAAAATCAGCAAAAGAGGAAGAATAATAAATGAAGAAATTATTAAGAATTTTAGTATTAATAATGTTAATTATATCTTTGTTCCAAATAGCTAGAATGTATGCATTATACAAAGATCAGCTACAAGGAGATTATACAGATTTATTAGGTGTATGGGCAATAAAAGTAAATGGCTCAGACATTTCTTCAGGTGACGAAAATTTGACTTTTAACATGACAGAAGACAATCTTACATATATTGATTCTAATCATGTTAAGAGTCAAAAAATAGCACCTGGAACTCAGGCATGTTTTGATATAATAATAGATCCAACCAATACAGATGTTTCTATTATGTATACACTTAATATGAAGTTTGATGATATAACAAAAGCAAAGATGAAATTAGTTAAAGTAGAAAATTATTTTCAAAAAGATGGTGAAACAGAACAAATTACTAATGCAGATGTAAATACAAATATAGATTTACATGAACATCAAGCACTAATACCAATATCAAAAATAAATGACAAGTATTTAAACCACCTAAAATTATATTTTGAGTGGGAAAATGATGAGGGAAATAATGCTAGTGATTCAGAATTAGGAGAAACTGTTGATGCTAAAATATCTATACCATTAGAAATAAATTTGAAACAATATACAGGAGATGGAATTGGCAATGGAACATAATAAAATATTTGAGGTTATAAAAAAAGTTATAGTTAATTTGATAATATTAGTATTAAGTATCATTGCTATTATTGTAATATGGGGTTTGGTACAATTAAATGTGCAAAATAAAGAGTATATTGATATTTTTGGCTATTCAGTATTTAGCACAGAAACTGGAAGTATGTCACCAACAATGGAAAAAGGTGATATTGTAATAATCAAAATAGGTGATGAAATAAAGGAAAATGATATTATAACATACAAAAAGGACAATGTGTTAATTACACATAGAATAGTAAGTATAGATGGAGATACTATAATAACAAAAGGTGATTATAATAATACAGAAGATGAGCCTATAACTAAAAATGAGATTATAGGAAAAGAAGTTGCAATTATAAATAATGTTGAGGTTTGGAAAAAAGTATTTTCAGATATGCATGTAATAATACCAATTAGTATAACAGTTATCTTATTTATACTACTAGTTTCATATAAAGAAAAAATAGGTGAGGAAAAAGATGTTTGATAAAAAAAAGATAAAAAAGAGTCTTATAGTACTTATTTTAATAGCAATAATAATTATAGCAATTATTTTATTAAGAAGGACACTGGCAAGATATGAAACTACTGCTAAATCTGATAAAGATGTAGATGTTGCATTTTGGATATTAGATAATGATTTTAAATCTGGAACAATTTTAATAAAAGATATATATCCTTCAAATGATTCTTTTGATTATACATTTTCAGTATCAAACTTTAAAAAAGAAGATGATGGTACTATAAGCAAAAGGGCAGAAACTGATTTGGAGTATGAAATTGTATTAAAAACTACAACAAATTTACCATTAGAATATCAAATAGTTAAAAATGGAACAATTCTTAATGCAAAGCAAGAGATAATTACAGATGATGACGGAACATATTATAGAAGAATATCATTAGATGCAGATCAGATGAATCAAGGGACAGATATTACTGATAACTTTGTTATAAAAGTAACATTTCCAAAGGCTAATGATACAAATGCAGAATATTCAGATTTGATTGAATACATAAAATTAGATTTGAATGCTAAACAGATAATTGAATAATCAAGGAGACAAAAAATGAACAATTTAATGGACACATATTTGAATTTTACAGAGAAAAAAATCAAAAAATATATGAAGATAATATTTAGCACATATTATGATGAAGACTTGGTAAATGAGTATTTAAGAACATATATAAATGCTAGATATTATAATATTAAAAATACAGATAAGCCTGCTAGAGCATTTTATTTAAGAATATTAGATGAGCTCGAATACAAAGAGGATATCTTGATGGAAAAATGTGAAGAAGAATCTGAGTCATTAGATGAAAAACAAGCTAAATTGAATTTAATTCATATTATAAAAGAAGTTTTTGGTTATGTATTATTTTTTGATAATGTAAGAAATGTTGAAAATTTTAAAACAATTGATAGTGTAAAAGAAATTGTTGAAAAAATTTTTGAGTTAGTTAGTTCTTCATTAAATATTAAAGTACCACAAGATGCTGAAAATAAACTTTATAAAGAAGTTAATAGTGATATGATAGAAAAAGATGTTTTTTTAGAAAAATTTGAAACAGATGAATTTGCACTAAAATTTGAAAATACAGATTTTTCAGAAGATGTTTATTATGTGAGTTTAGAACATGATGTTAGAATGCCAATGCAGTATAGTGAATCTGCAATAGAAAAAGTTTTTGAAGAAGGAATTATTGCAGAAGATAAACTACAAATTGAGTATATTTTGTTGAGTGTAGTTTCAATAAGAGATATTATAAATGGTAATTTTAAAGATTCTTACATAGCGGAATTTACAAGTTCTTTATTTAAGAAAAAACAAAAAATGAATAGTATTCTAGCGTTAATTAGTAATCAGGCTTTACAAGAAAAAATTAATCTGAATATTAAATATTCAGATTATATTAAAAATCAAAAGAGTGTACTTGATTATACTAAATTAGGTTATAATTTTGTCATTACATTAGATGATTTAGTAAAAAGTGTTGAGGATGTAGAAAAATTAAAGATGTTTAAATTAGTTATAGCGCCAAAAGAATTAGTATTATACAAAGAATTAAAGAAAGATAATTCATTAAGTAATGTTATTTTTCAATAGAGTGCTACAAATGTGATGATGTAATTTTCGAAAGGAAGAAAAATATATGGAAACATACGGAAGATTTTTATTTGAATTTTTACACCAATTCTTTTCTGGATTTGGAGAGATATTTGGAGGATTAAGAAAGGGAATATTTAGTATTTTTAATATTCCTGAATATTATTATATAATTCAAAGTTATGCAAATGATTTTAAAATGTCAGAGTGGTTTTTAACAGGTTTAGCTATTATTTGTATGATTGTAGTTATTGGTGGAATTATTGGTATAATAGCAATGTTTTTAAAAAGACATATGAAGTGGAGAAAGAAGATTATTGACCAAGAAGAATTGTTAAAACAGATTGATACTTTAAATGATCAAGTTGAAGAACTGGTTGATGAAAAGTTGAAATTATTATCTATGAAAACTCCAGAATTAGGTGTAAACCCAAATGGAATAAGTACTGGTGCAGATAAGGCAGCATTAGCAGCAGCTCAATCACAAGCTAATAATGAAGAACAGATTGATCCTAGTAGTCAAAGCAGATTTTCTAAGTTGACTTTAATAGATCAAGAATATGCAAAATATAAACAAAAAGATTATCATGATAGTTTTTCATTACCAGAGTTTTGTTATATGTTTAGAAATTTTGCTGCAAGCAAATTAAAATTATATTATAGTGAGAAAATGATAAGATTGTTTGTATCAGCAATTGCATCAACCAAATTAGTTATATTACAGGGTATTTCTGGTACTGGTAAAACATCTATATCTCTTGCATGGGGTAACTTTGTAAAACATCCATCTTGTGTTGCTTCTGTACAGCCCTCTTGGAGAGATAGAACAGATATATTTGGATATTTAAATGAATTTACAAAGAAGTTTAATGAAACAGATTTTTTAGCATATTTGTATGAAGCAGGATATACAGATGAGATATTTACAGTAATTTTGGACGAGATGAACTTGGCACGTGTTGAGTACTATTTTGCAGAAATGTTGTCAATTCTAGAAATGCATAGTACAAAAGATTGGAAGATTGAAGTTGTACAAAGTTCATGGCCAACAGATCCAAAGAAGTTAATGAGAGGAAAATTGCAAATTCCACCAAATGCTTGGTACATAGGAACAATCAATAATGATGATTCTACTTTCATGGTAACAGATAAGGTATATGATAGAGCTATGCCTATAGATATAAATGAAAAAGGTATTGCATTTGAACCAGATGATGTAGATGCTATTGATGTAAATTATTCATACTTAAATGGCTTATTTGAAAAAGCAATGGTTGATTATGCCATATCACCAGCTACTTTAAAGAAAATTGATGATATGGATAACTATACAATAAAACACTTTAGAGTTGCTTTTGGTAACCGTATTGTAAAACATATGAGAAAATTCGTACCTGTTTATGTAGCTTGCGGTGGAGATGAAACTGAGGCTGTAGATTATTTTATGGCTAAAAAAGTTTTAAGAAAATTTGAAGCTCTTAACTTAGCTTTAATTAGAGATGAAATTGATGGGTATATAGAGTTTTTGGATAAGAATTTTGGAAAAGGAAAAATGGCTGAATGTACAGAATTTTTATTAAGATTGAAGAAAATGTCATAATAATTTGGAAAGGATAGAAAAAGTAAATGGACTTAAATGTAATGAAACTTGCCAATATGGAGAGTGGACAGTCATCACAGGAATTTCTTAGCAAAGTTGATTCAAAATTAATGCTAGATGTTAATAAGAGTCAAATTGTTGAAAATGATGAATGGATTGATATGCTTGAATTTTCACTTCCACATATAGAAAGGGCTTTAACAAAGGAAATAAAGAATATTGTTACAGAAGAAGAGATAATTAAAATAGAATTAATCAAAAAAGTAACTGTGGAAAGTGTAAAACATTTGTCTAAAAATGTAAATTATGTTGATAGATTTAACCAAAATACAGGAGAAGTTATACCTAAAAAGATATTAAATGCTTATAAAGAAGAAACATTTATTACATATGAAAATAGATTTTTATACAGTCTTATAAAATTGATTGAAGATTATATGTATTTACGTGAAAAAGATGAACAAACTGAATATAAAGGTAAAAATGAGCAAAAAGCAGATTATGAAGCAGAAATTAAATACAAAAAAGAAAAAATAAAAGTTAATTTTAACTATTCAACAGAAAGTAACATAGGTGTTAAAAAATCTGCTGGAACAGCAGAAAGAATTCAGGCAATAAAAAAGCAGATAAAAGACCTTAAAGCAACTAATGTATATCAATTATTACAAGCTAAGCGAGTTACACTTGTTAAATCTCCTTTAAAAATGACTAATGTATTGTTAAAAAATGTACATTTTCAATATGCAGTAAAATTATGGAATTATTTGAGTGATCAATTAGAAATAAAAGATAAGTCTGTAAAGTCAAACAAAACTTATGAGGAAAAAGGAGTAGCAAAAAAATTAGTTGATGAAAATATGTATCTAATGCATTTGATTTTTAAAAACAATAATCTTGAAGAAAAAATGAAGGGACAAAAAAAGAGTGCGCTAGAGGATAAAAAGGCAAGAAAAGAATTGACAGATAATTTGATAGAGAGGATAATTGAACTTAATCCTGAAATGTCAGATAAAGAGTTAAAACAGATGATTGCAGACAAATTGATAGTTATGAAAACTAGAAAATTGATTTCTTTAAAACCTATTGAAGATAAATTTAAAGAAAGAATAGATAAATATATGGGAAGAGTAAAAGAAGTGAGGTTAAAATAAAAATGGACAAAAGAGAACCGGTCCCAAATGACCAGATAAAGAAAATATTACATATTGCATGGAAAGTGATATCAAAGATAATAACTGCTATAATTATTTTAATTTGTATAGTAATAGTTATACAAAAAGTAACAAATAATAAACAATCATTTTTTGGATATAGAATTTTTAGAGTTCAAACAGGAAGTATGATTCCTAAATACCAAGTTGGTGATGTTATTTTAGTAAAAGAAACAGATACTAATAAAATACAGGTCGGTGAAGATGTAACATATCAAGGTGAAACTGGGGCTGTAAATGGAATTTTGGTAACACATAGAGTAAAAGATATTGAAGAAATTGATGGACAAAGAGTTTTTCATACTCAGGGTATTGCTAATAACTTAGAAGATCCTGTTGTATATGCACATCAAATAAATGGAGTGGTTCAAAGTAAAATGTACATTTTGTCATTTATTTGTAGATTGCTAAATAATAAATATGTATTTTATTTTGGAGCAATAGTACCATTATCTATATATATAGGATTTAGAATTTTTAGAGAAAGACAAGATAGATATGAAAGGGAAAGTAGATGAAAAAGAAAACTAAATTAAGAGCTTTACAAATATTATGCATTATTTCTTTACTTATTACTATTATATCAATACAAAGAACATATGCTAGATATTTTGAAAAAGTTGATACTACTTACGATACACATATTAAAAGATGGTTGATTAAGGTAAATGATCACACTATACATGAAGAATCATCTCTTACTGAAGTTATGCAACCAATATTTGTTGAAAATGAAAATATGAATAGTAATAATACTTTGGTTCCGGGACGAGAGGGTTATTTTGAAATGTTAATAGATTATACTTATGTTGATGTGGCTTTTGAGTATGATTTTTCTATAGAGCAATTAAATACTACAAAACTAACTGATTTTGAGATTTATGGTTATGAAGTGATTGATGGAGATACTTCTACTATAACTGAGACAAATACAATAACAGGAGTAATTGATCCAGATACTGATGTTAATAGTGCTGGAGAGAAAAAACGTGAGATTAGGGTTTTGTTTAGATGGAATGATGGAGATAAAAATACAATGAATAATAAAGAAGATACTCAGTTCAGAGGAGAGACTAATAGTGATTCAAATGATTTACATACAACTTTAAAATATAGAGCAACTATGAAATTTAATCAATATATACCAGATAGTACAGTATAATTACTTATAAAAAAATAAGATAGGGAGTGAGTTTTAATGGAAATAAAAAATATAAAAACATCAAAATTAGAAAATAGAGAATTATTGGATGTCCAAAAACAAGTTGAAAGTTTTTTAAAGTTTTTAAATAGCGAATATGATACGGTTAAGAAATTAGAGGAGGAAAATTCATGAAAGAATTAGTTGAAAATGTAGAAAAACAAATAACAACAGATAAAGAAGTTATTTCAGTTTTGCCAAGAAATGGGATTAAAGCTATAAAAACTTTAGCACAGACAATAAAAGATATGACTGATAAATATGATGAAGTAAATGAAATGCTATTAAAAGAAATAGAAACCAGATTCAACGAACTCACTGCTGTTGAGGAGAATCAAGAAATTCCTCAGATTGAAACAGAAATTATGAGATATGATGTTGCTGTAAAAAATACTGATACTCGTTCATCATTTGAAAAAATGGGGCTTGATCGAGCTACATATAATATAAATGGATATTACAAAAGTAATTTGGAGAGATTAAATAAAGAGTTAATTGATTGTGTTAAACAGTTTGAGAATGTGGGAATTAAGTTAAATGAAAATGATTTTGATATAAGTGAATATTCTAAAAAATATATGATTGTTTTGTTGCAAGAGGCTTATGATGGAAATATCAACTCTGAAAAAATTAAAAATACTTTTGAAAAGGTTTATTGGGAATGTTCTGATGTTGTAGCACATTTGTATGCGAATATTAGATATATTTATGATAAATATGAAAATGAAATTGATAAATTTTATGAGAATAAGTCAGAGGAGATTTTAAAAGAATTTAAGTTAACAACAGATGGTGTTGAGGAGAAGAAATCAGAGCTGATTAAGAAAAAGAAATCTATTGAAGCAACAGATAATAAGATTATACTTGATAAATTTTATACAGGAGCTTTAAATATAAATGATTATAAAGGCGATAATTATCAAAAGATATATCTTGAGTTGACTTCTAAAGAAGTTTCAAAAATGTCAGATCTTGAAAAAGCTGAGATGGATGAAAACATTGAAAAATTGAATGCTAATTTAGATGAGTATGCTAAATATTCTGAATATAAATTTTTAGTTGATGAAATATTACAAATTAAAGATGAGGAACTAAAAAAGATTGAAGAAAATAAAAATAAAAAAGTTAAAAAAACAGAATATGATTTGACTAGAGAGAATATTAAGAAATTAAAGTCTGAAATTTTTAAATTGAATGGAAAAATAGATAAGCCTAAAATGGGACTTTTTGGAAAAAAGAAGAATAATAAAAAAGATAGTGCATCTATTTTGCAAAGAAATAATTTGATATTAGAATTAAAAAAGGCTTATATGAAATTAGATGAAGAAATTTTGAAGAAGAAAATAGTAGAAAATATAGATGAAACTTCATCATTATTAGATGTATTAAAACTTGCAAGCAACTATTATTGGTTTATGGCTAAAGCAATGATAAAGAAAAATGAGGAAATAACAGATAAAGAAATTGGACAAACTGCTAAAAAGATTAGAGATTTTATTAATTTTTCTAACTTTTCAGTTATAAATTATATAAAAATTAGTGATACCAAAGAGTTGGCTGTTATAATTAAAGACAAATATAAATTATTTGGAATGCAAGTTTCTAAAGAGAATTTTCAAGAGGATAATATAGAAGACTTAATTAAAAAAGTTAAAATTATAAGTAATTATAATAATATTAAAAAAAGCAAATATTCTATTGAAGATTTAGAATATATTACAACTGTAAAAGAAATGCTTAAAAAGTAAATGCAAAAGAAAATTATATAGGGTGAGAGCAAAATTGGAATATGATGTTGAAAAAATTTCTAGTAAAATTAGAAATAAAAAAGTGACAAGAAAAATTTTTAAGTGTATAATACTTGTAATCTTAATAGTACTTTTTATAATAAATCTAATTTTGTCATTTGAAGAAAATACACATATTTTGGGAATATATATGTTTAATATAATTTCTGAAAGTATGGAGCCTACGTTTTATAAAGATGATTTGGCAATTGTTAAAAAGTGCAAAATTAGTGATTTGCAAATAGGTGATATTATAACATTTAAACAGGAAAACAGGGTGATTTCACATAGAATAGTAAAAAGTACAGATGAAAAGGGAGATGTTAGGTTTATTACTAAAGGTGATAACAATGAAGTTCAAGATAAAGATTTAGTGGAAAGCAAAAATATTTATGGTAAAGTATTATGCACTGTCCCTAAATTGGGAAAAGTAGTTCATTATATACAAAACGTTAGGGGGTTTATTAATATTTTTATTTTTGTTATTATTGTTTATTTCTTAATGAATTTTAGAGATAACCAAAAAAATAACAGAAAAATAAAAAGAAAAAAATATGAGATTAAAAAGCTTAGAGATAATTACAATATATAAAAGAGGTAAGAATTATGGAAAATAATATTAAGCAAAGGAAAGATTCCAAGAAGGTAATTAAAATAATATTAAAGATATTATATCAAATACTTGTTATATTATGCTTGATATTAGCAGCAGTTATTATATTACAAAAAATTACAGACAGTAATAGATCTGTTGCTGGATACAGAATGTTTAGAGTAATTACAGGAAGTATGGAGCCTGCATATGATGTTGGGGAAGTTGTAATAAGTAAACAAATAGATCCTAAAAATATTAAAGTTGGAGATGATATCGTTTATCTTGGTAAATATGGGGACTATAATGGAAAAATAATTATGCATAATGTTGTTGCTATAGAAACTGATGCTAGTGGCAATTTAAATTTCCATGCTAAAGGTTTAAACAGTAGCAGTGTTGAAGATCCGCAAATTAAAGCTGATCAAATATATGGAGTTGTTAAATATAAATCAAAATTGTTGACAGTTTTGTATAAATTGGCAACTAACATATATTCTGTATTTGTAATTATCACAGTTTTAGTGTTGAATGTATTTATATCTTTTAGAAGTGGAAAAAAGCAAAAAGTTCAACAACTAAATGAACCTGTTTATGTTGAGGAGGATTCTGAAGAAGAAATATCAGATGATGATGAGTCTTTGGAAGAAGAAAGTGAAGAAGATGAGGAACTAGAAGAAAATGAAGATGATGATGAAACTGATGATGAATAAATAAGTTGACAAAAGATAGAATGGAGGATTTATGAATATATTACGTGAATTCAGACGAGCGAAAAAACGAAGTGTTGCGTCTAGAGTTAGATTAATTATGATATTTTCTGTAATATTAATAGTAAATACCTATGCCTGGTTTAATATAAGCCAACAAGTACAAATAAAGGGGTTAACTGCTGATATAACCCCTTGGGATGTTACATATTATGTTGATGGAAAAGAAGTATTAGATCAAGATTATACATTTACCATAGATGAATTGTATCCTGGAATGCCTAATAGAGAGGATACTGTACATATACGTAATTTGAGTACAACAAGTTCAAAAATAAGTTATGAAATAACTTCGGTAAAAGTTTTTGGCAAAGAAGTGCTAACACAGTTACAAGCTGATGGAGGAATAAAAACTGATGGTAACACAGTAAGTTTATTTGCAGATGATACAACATACCCATTTAATGTAAGTTATACATATGATAAAGCAAGAATTAATGGCAAATATGTAGATGATGATACAACTCCAGATGCAGAAGCATCTGTTAAGTTTAATGTTAATTGGACTTATCAAGGAGCTGGTACTGATGACGAAAATTTGGCTAAAGATATATTAGATACAAAATTTGGAAAAGATGCATATACATATTACCAAAATGAAGAAAATGATATTTCAAAAGCGATAGAAATTACAGTAAAAATAACCAGTGAAATGTTACGTGATTCAACATAAGAGGTGTAACGAAAATGTAATGAAAATGTATTATTTTTGTAATATAAATGTAATACAAAAATCGTTGACAAAGAAATAAAGACTAAGTATAATATTAATAGAAATTGTTGAAAAAAAATATTTTTTGAAGAACCAGGTGAGATTATGGCAAATGAAACAACAAAAAACGAAGAAACACTTGAAAAACAAATTGATGAAACAACAGCCGGTCAAAAATTAGAAGAAAAGGCAAAAAAGGAAAAAAGAAAAAAGACCAGGCAAATAGCTTTTAGAGTAATATTAGGGATAATAGTAATATTTTTGATAAATATATATATTATCTTATCAATATTTTATAGGGGCGAAAATTTTACAGTAACACTTGATAGTGAATATGGAAGAGAAAGTGGCTTAGTAATATACGAAGATCAAACTAATAAATATACAAGAACATTTTTAAGATCAAAAGATATAGACTTTTTTACAGATATATCAGTTAACTGGCTACCAGAAAATATAAACAACGAAGGTGATGGCTCACATAATGGTAGAAACTACATAGCATATACATTTTATGCAGAAAATATGGGGCAAGATACTATTAACTATTGGACAACCATAAAAATAGATGATGTAGTAAAAAATGTTGATGAAGCAATCAGAGTTATGGTTTTCAAAAATGACAACAAAGTTATTTACGCAAAAAACAACAGAGAAACAGGACAACCTGAACCAGATACAGTGGCATTCAAAAATGATGATACCGTAATGCTAGATTTATCAGAGAACTTCAAAGTTGGTGACATTGATAAATGGACTGTTGTTATTTGGGTAGAAGGGGACGACCCAGAATGCAAAGATGATTTAATAGGTGGAGAAATAAAAATGCATATGACTCTAACTGAAGAACATATCTTGCAAAATGATGAAGTTCCACAAAACAAAAGATAAAATTCAAGTTTGTGCCATTTGAGTCATTAGGGATTGGTTCTCAAATGAACAATTTACAAACTAAAACTTTTGTGCAACAAGAAATAGGTACAAAAGAGTAAATATGTTTATAAAATTTACAAATATAAAAAAGAAAATAAAAGAAAAGGAAGGAAGAAAAAATGAGAGAAAACAATGAAAGAAACTCAAGAAAAAGATTAAATGCTTTAATTTTATTAGTAGCATTTACAGCTATCTTATTGATAGTATCAACATATGCATGGTTCTCTACACAGAGAAATGTTATGCTAAGTGGACTAAAAGGTCAAGTAAATGTAGCAGAAGGTTTGCAAATTTCACTAGATGCAAAACACTGGGTAAATTCAATTAAATTTGATGATTTTGTTCAAACAGATGCAGACAATTGGACAGTAAGCACAACTGCAACTACAACATATTTAGATGATGAAAAAACATTCCAATCACCAGCAGAAGGAATTACAAATATAGTACCAGCAGAATATTTACCAGTTTCAACAACAGGAGCTACAAATGAAGGAATAGGAACAACAGGTTTAGTAATGTATAATGGTAAATATACAGATTCAGCAGGTTTAAAAGAAATCGCTACAGCAGCAGAAGAAAAAGCTTCAGGATATTTTGCTTTTGATTTATATTTGATGAATACTTCAACAACAGGAGTTACTTCAGATAAACTTCAATTAGATGCAACATCTGATTTATTAGGTGTAAATGAAGCAACAGGTATTCAAAATACTGCAAGAATTGGACTTGCTTTATATGAAAATGCAGGAGAGACAATGAAAATTGGTCAAACAACAGAACCAGATCAAGCAGCAATAATAGCAGGAACATCAACAGGAAAAAATATATCAGATGTAGCTATTTGGGAACCAAATGCTGAAGAACACGTTGCTAACATAGTAAACTCTAAAGCAAACTCTCTTAAATTATTAGCTAATGATAATACTACATATGGATTAACTGCTAATGCAGCAGGAATATCACCATTCACTGATGGAAAAAAATTACCTACATATGCTTTAACAGCAGCTTCAAAAACAGCTGGAACTATAGCAGATGTATATGACTGGAAAACACCTGCAGCAGGATTAACTAAACAAAATACAACTCAAACAACTGCAGCTGATACAAGAAGTGATTCAATAGATTTAATGAGTGTTAAAGATGGAACTACTCCTATTCAAATGATAGCAAACCAATATCAAAAAGTAAGAGTATATGTATGGATAGAAGGTCAAGATCCTGACTGTATCAACTATGCTTCACTTGGACAAGGTTTAACTTTGAATCTTGGATTAAGCAAACCAGAACATTAATATAAAGGTTTAATTATAGATAGAAAGAGACTGATTTTAAATCAGTCTTTTTTGTGTTCATTAGGGACCGGTTCTGTTCTGTGCAATTGAGTCGAAATTTGTCGAAAGAAACTTCTTGACAATGGCTAAATGAGAAGGTATAATGTAGACAGATTTTTTATAAAGATTATTTTTATATTCAAATTTTTATTGTTTTTTCAATATGAGATTTTAAATCAAAACATAATTAAATCTATTTTTAGATTGAATCAAAATTTTAAGGAGGTTATAACATGGTTGATAATAACGAAATATTAGAACAAGTATTACAACTAGGACAAGCATTAAATACTTTTCAATTGCAAACAACAGCTTCTTTTAATGAATTAAGAGCTGAAATTAAAGAAAATAAGAAAGAAATACAAAAGAGTAGAGAGATTGAGAATGCTCATTGGGAAGAGAATAAAAGATTATGGGCAGAAAATAAGAAGCGTTGGGATGAGAATGACAGACGTTGGGAACAAAACGAGAAGCGTTGGGAAGAAAATGACAGACGTTGGAAAGAAAACAGAATGCTTTGGGAAGAAAATAGAAAAGCTTGGAGACAATATAGAATTGATAGAAAAACTGATCACAATGAACTACTTGATATATTAATGCAATTTGATCTTACAATATCTAAAAAGTTAGGAGATCCAAATGTAGAGAAAATGAAAAATGTAATTGATATATCAAAAATAAAATAGTAATAAAAATTACATAATGTGGTTGACTTGACAACATTATCATAATCTGCTATAATCTATATCAGATTGCCAAAAGGGCAAAGAAGAGATTTTATTTTAATGTATTAAAGAGAGAGAAAAAGCGAATAATTAAAAGAGCGGGAATAAATAGAAAAAAGTTTGAATAATAACATGGATGAAAATATAATAGCATTCATGTGTATTAATGAACTTTATTTCTAATTATTTATTAATGATGTACGTAAAATGAAATTTAATAATAAGATTAGATATAGAGAGGAGAAAAGTTAGATTATGACAGATGAAAACAATGCTTTAAAAGAGAAAGAGCAAACAAAAAAATCAAAAAGAAAAACTACAACACGAAAAAATACAGTTAGAAAAAATTATAGTAAAAATGATGAAAAAGATTTAAAAGAAGTAAAAATTGAAGAAAAAAAGAAAACATCAAGAACAAGAAAGACAGGATCTTCAAAAAAATCAAAAAATCAAGATATATTTAAAAAATCAAAATTAAAGATAATCCCATTAGGAGGATTACATGAAATAGGAAAGAATATAACAGTATTTGAATATGAAGATGAAATAATAATAGTAGATTGCGGTATATCTTTTCCAGAGGATGATATGCTAGGAGTAGACTTAGTAATACCAGATGTAACTTATTTAGTAAAAAATCAAGAGAAAATAAAAGGAATGGTTATAACACATGGACATGAAGATCATATAGGAGGAATCCCATATTTCTTGAAACAAATAAATGTACCTATTTATGCAACAAGATTAACTGCTGGACTAATTTGTAATAAATTAGAAGAACATAAATTACTAAGAAGTACAGATATGAATATAGTAAACCAAGGTGATACAATTAAACTTGGACAAAATTTCAAAGTTGAATTTATTAGAAGTTCACACAGTATTCCAGATTCAGTAATGTTAGCAATTACTACACCAGCTGGAACTGTTTTACACACAGGAGATTTCAAAGTAGATTATACTCCAATAGATGGACAAATTATGGACTTTGGAAGAATTGCAGAATTAGGACAACAAGGAATTTTAGCGTTAATGGCAGATAGTACAAATGCTGAAAGAAAAGGTTTTACAATGTCTGAAAGCTCAGTTGGAGAAGTATTTGAAAAATTATTTTTAAATTGTACTAAAAGAATAGTTGTTGCAACATTTGCTTCAAATGTACACAGAATCCAACAAATTGTAAATTCAGCAGTAAAATATGGAAGAAAAATAGCTGTATGTGGTAGAAGTATGATAAACATGATATCAACAGCAGTTGAACTTGGATATATAGATTGTCCAGAAAATTTGTTTATTGATATTGACATGATTGGAAGTTATACAGATGACCAACTTGTAATTATAACAACAGGAAGCCAAGGCGAACCTATGTCAGCTTTAACAAGAATGGCTGCAGGAGATCATAGAAAAGTAAAAATTACGCCAAATGACTTAATTATAATATCAGCTACGCCAATTCCAGGTAATGAAAAATATGTTTCAAAAGTAATTGACGATTTGATGCAATTAGGTGCAGAAGTTGTATATAGTGCATTAGCAGATGTTCATGTTTCCGGACATGCTTGTCAAGAAGAACAAAAATTGATAATGGCTTTAGCTAAACCAAAATATTTTATACCAGTTCATGGTGAATACAGACAATTAAGAGCTCATCAAGAAACTGCAGAATTAATGGGAATAGACAAAGATAATATATTTATGTTGACAAATGGTAGAGTGCTAGAGATGAACGAAGAAGAAGCAAAATTCAATGGTTCAGTACCAAGTGGAAGAGTACTAGTAGACGGATTAGGTGTTGGAGATGTTGGAAACATAGTTTTAAGAGATAGACAACATCTTGCACAAGATGGACTTATAGTTATTGTATTAACAATGGACTCTCAAACTGGAGAGGTTGTTGCAGGTCCAGATGTAATTTCTAGAGGATTTGTATATGTTAGAGAATCAGAAAACTTAATGGATGATGTAAAGAGTGTTGTTAGACATGAGGTTGCTAAATGCGAAGAAAGAGGAGTTCGTGATTGGTCAACTATAAAATCAACTGTTAAAGAAAATTTACGTGATTATTTATTTATTAAAACAAAAAGAAATCCAATGATTATACCAATTATTATGGAAGTTTAGAAAAATAAAATGGGCTAAAATCAAATTACCCACAAGGAGGAAAAAATGGATTACAAAGATTTAGCAAATTTAATCTTTCCAGATGTGAAAGAAATATCATATTATGAAGAAAAATACCCAGAAAGAAATTTACCAGAAGGAGCAATAGTAACAAGATTTGCTCCTAGCCCAACTGGGTTTGTACATATAGGAGGTCTATATCAAGCATTAGTAGCAAGAACTGTTGCAGAAAAAACAGGTGGAGTATTCTTTTTAAGAGTTGAAGATACAGACCAAAAAAGGGAAGTAGAAAATGGAGTAACAGGAATAGTAAATTCTTTAAAAGACTTTGATATGGCACCAGATGAAGGAATGATTTCAGATACAGAAGAAATTGGAAATTACGGACCATATAAGCAAAGTTTGAGAAAAGAAATATATCAAGCATATGCTAAATATATGTTAGAACAAGGAAAAGCATATCCATGTTTCTGTACACCGGATGACTTAGAAGAAATAAGAAGTAAACAAGAAGCTGCAAAACTAAGAACAGGATATTATGGTGCTTGGGCAAAATGTAGAAATTTATCTGTTGAAGAAATGGCAGAAAAAATTAAAGAAGGAGAACCATATATAATCAGATTTAAATCACCAGGAAGAGAAGATAGGAAAATCAAACATAAAGACGTTATAAAAGGTAATGTGGATTTCCCAGAAAATGACCAAGACATAATTATAATTAAATCAGATGGACTTCCAACGTATCACTTTGCACATGCAGTTGATGATCATTTAATGCATACAACACATGTAATAAGAAGTGATGAGTGGCTATCATCAGTTCCATTACATTTACAATTATTCCATGAGCTAGGGTTTAAAGCTCCTAAATATGCACATATATCACCAATTATGAAAAATGATAATGGTGGAAAACGTAAATTAAGTAAGAGAAAAGATCCAGAGGCGGCTGTTTCGTATTATAAAGAACAAGGTGTTCCAACAGATGCAGTAAAAGAGTATCTATTAAATATTGCAAATTCTACATTTGAAAATTGGAGAAGAGCAAATCCAGATAAAAAGATGGAAGAATTTGATTTCATATTAAATAAGATGAGTGTAAGTGGAGCATTATTTGATATGGTGAAATTATTGGATATTGGAAAAACAGTAATATCTAAAATGACTGCAGAAGATGTATACGAAAAAGCTTTAGAATGGGCTCAAGAGTATGACAATGAACTTGCAGATTTATTAAAAGATAAAGAATATGCTTTAAAAGTTTTCGGAATTGAAAGAGGAAACAAAAAGCCAAGAAAAGATATTGCGAAATGGTCAGATGTAAAAGAAAACATCTCATATATGTATGATGCTGAATTTTACAATAATAATCAAGAATATCCATATCAACCAGCAATTTCAGATAAAGAAGATATTTCTAAAATATTAGATTTATATATTGAAAAATATTATGATGAAAATGATGATAAACAAACTTGGTTTAATAAAATAAAAGAAGTAGCAGGAGAGATGGGATATGCTAAAGAAGTTAAAGAATTCAAGGCAAATCCAGGAATGTACAAGGCTCATGTTGGTGATGTTAGTACAGTTTTAAGAGTTGCATTAACTTCAAGAACTAATACTCCTGATATGTACGAAATTATGCAAGTTCTTGGAAAAGACAGAATTACTAAGCGTTTCGAATTTGCTAAGGAAAACTTGAAATAAAAATAATACTATATGTTTCAAGTTGTGATAATAAAAAGATACGCAAATAAATTATTGAATATAAGAGGAGGAATTCAATATGGATTACAACATTGGAGATATAGTTAGAACGAAAAAGCCACATCCATGTGGAAGTAAACTATGGGAAATAACCAGAGTTGGTGTTGATTTTAAACTAAAATGCCAAGGGTGTGGCCATATTGTAGTCCTTGAAAGACCTAAGGCATTGAAAGCTATAACTAAAATAGAGAAAAGAGCAGACTCATAGAGTTTGCTCTTTTAAAGTTTATTGATTTTGATTTTATAAATAAGATTCAATAACATTCCAAGCATCATCACTATAAATTTTTCTTTCAGAAGAAAAAGGAAGAGTAGTAATATCTCCAATAGGATTAAGCTGTTTTTGAATATTTTTTGTGGCATCATCCACTTTAGTTTTTGCAATTTTATCGGCCTTGTTAGTTAAAATCATACAAGGAAGACCACTTCTTATAACATAATCATACATTAAAAAATCATTAGAAGTAGGGTCATGTCTAATATCAACTAAAAATATAATAAGGCAAATTTCTTGACGATGTTTTAAGTAATGTTCAATAAATTCTCCGACCTTAACTTGTTCTTGTTTTGACATTTTACTATAACCATAACCAGGCAAATCAACAAAATAAAACTTGTCATCAATATTATAAAAATTTAATTGACGAGTTTTTCCAGGTTCACTGCTTGTACGAGCGAGTTTCTTTCTATTAATCATAGTATTTATAAAACTAGATTTTCCAACATTAGACTTTCCAACTAAAACAACTTCTGGTAGTCCATTTTTGGGATATTGATTTTCTCTTACTGCAGATATTTCAAATCTTGGATTTTTTACTATCATAACTTATAATTCCTTTCTTTTGATCATTTGGGACCGGTTCTTAAATGTGCAATGATCAAAAAAGAACCGGTCCTAAATGGATTATTTATTTACAGGTATTAATTTTGCAGTTCCTCCCATATAAGGTCTTAAAACTTCTGGAACAGTAACAGTTCCATCTTCATTATAATTATTCTCAATAACTGCAATTAGACCTCTAGGTGTAGCAACAACTGTATTGTTTAAAGTATGAACAAAATAGTTTCCTTTTTCTCCTTTAGCACGAATTCCTAAACGTCTAGCCTGAGCATCTCCTAATGTAGAACAACTACAAACTTCAAAATATTTTTGTTGACGTGGACTCCAAGCTTCTATATCACATGATTTTACTTTTAAGTCTGCTAAGTCACCAGAACAACAGTCAAGTTGTCTGACTGGAACATTGAAGTTTCTAAATAAGTCTACACTTAATTTCCACATCTTATTATACCAATTCATAGAATCTTCTGGTTCGCAAAGAACTATCATTTCTTGTTTTTCAAATTGATGAACACGATATAATCCTCTTTCCTCTAAACCATGTGAACCAATTTCTTTTCTAAAACAAGGAGAATATGAAGTCATTGTTATTGGTAAATCAGATTTTTTAATAATTTGGTCTTTGAATCTTCCTATCATTGAGTGTTCAGAAGTACCAATTAAGAATAAATCTTCATTTTCAATTTTATACATCATTGCATCCATTTCTTCAAAACTCATAACGCCTTTAACAACGTCTGAACGAATCATGAATGGTGGAATACAATAAGTAAATCCATTATTTATCATATAATCTCTAGCATAAGCAAGCATTGCCTCATGTAATCTTGCAATATCTCCAATTAAGTAATAAAATCCCATTCCACTAGTTCTTCCAGCACTGTCTTTATCTAAACCGTTAAAAGTATTTATTATGTCAGCATGATGAGGAATTTCATAATCAGGTTTGGTTGGTTCTCCAAATTTTTGAACTTCTACATTTTCACTGTCGTCTTTTCCAATAGGAACACTTGCATCCATAATGTTTGGAATTTTCATCATTCTTTCTTTAATTTCATTTGAATATTTTTCTTCAAGTGCTTCATTTTCTTCAAGTGCAACATTAATTTTTTGAACTTCTTGTTTTAATTTTTCTGCTTCATCTTTTTGACCAGATTTCATAAGCTGTCCAACTTGTTCACTAGTTTTTTTTCTGTCAGCTCTTAAATTATCACCATTCAATTTGGCTTCTCTGTTTTTCTTATCTAATTCCAATACTTCATCAACTAAAACTAGTTTTTGATCTTGAAATTTTCTTCTAATATTTTCTTTTACTAATTCTGGGTTTTCTCTAATTAATTTAATATCTATCATATTTATCAATTCCTTTCTAAAAGTATATATTAATGTTGATATTATATAACAAAAATCAATAAATATCAATAAAAATCACATAATTTGTAAATAATAGGTGTAAGTCCCAAAGATGTTAAGGAGTGATGATAAAATCATGGAATTATTAAGGGAAGTAGTCCAATTCATAGTTTATTCAGGATTGATAGTTTTGATATCTAAATATATATTAGTCAGAGCATTAAGAAGTTTGGCTGAAAATTTAAACTTAAAGTCAAAAACGGTAGGAGATATTGCAGGTGTGGCGACTTCAGTTCCGGAGCTATTAACAATTGGTGCAGCTAGTTTGAATGGATTGTTAGGTGCAAGTATCTATAATGTATTAAGTTCCAATGTAATCAACCTGATTCAATATGCAGGATCTATTGCATTAAATAAAAATCAAAAGGCATTAAAAAATCAAGCTATAAAAGTAGATATAGCTTTAGTTATTATAACTATTATTTTGCCATTAATGTTTAGTGCGGTAAAAAGTGAGTTTCAACTAGCAATGGTTCCTCTATTAATTATACTTTACTTGGGATGCAAGAAAATAAATAACAATGCACATGAATTGTATTTAGATGAACCTTATGCTGAGAAAAATGAAGTAAAGAATGATATCGAGAAAAATCAGATGTTTAGAGATAAAGATATAAAATCAAACAAAAGATGGAAAATTTTTAAAGATATTATGATTTTATTGGTGACAGGAATACTTTTATTCATAATAGGAGATTTATTAGGTAATACATTAGATATTTTATGCAGAAGGTTTGGTGTGCCAGAAATAGTTATAGGCATAGTACTTGGATTTGTTACAAGTATTCCAGAACTAATAACGTTTTTTGAAGCACAGCACCATCATAAGAATTCTAATAATGATATGTTGGGGGTTATTGAAGCAACAAATAATTTACTTATGTCTAATATGATGAATCTGTTTATTATTCAATCTATAGGAATAGTTTTATTTACGGGAATATCATAGTGTTCATTAGGGACCGGTTCTCTTTTGACCCATGTTCATTTGGGACCGGTTCTTTCTGGTGCTCTTTGGTGCTTTGGAACGCAGGGGATATTTTTGTTATATATTGCATATAATAATATTGGAAAGTTATAAGTAAAAGATTATTGAATTTTATTTTGAAAGGGGCATACAAAGATGCAAGAGGAATATTTGATAGAAAAAATGTTGAAAGTTAAGAGTGATAAAGAACTAGAAATGGAAATTATACAAAAAATAATTGAAACCAAAAGAATATTGGAAGTTTCTAGAAAAAATTTTGAGTATGCTGAAGATGATTTGATTGATTACTATATATATCAAATAAAGGCTAATCAAGCAAAATTAAATTATTTAATAAGAATTGCTAAGAACAAAGGCATTGAGCTTAGTAGAATAGATGAAATAAGAAACAGAATATTTAACAACAAGAATATAGCTGGATAATGTTAAAAATATAGAGAATATTTGTCCTGATTGTAACATAAAAATAGTAGTAATTATTGCTACTATTTTTTATTGTTGAGGTGAAAATATTATGGACATAAATGTTCTTATAATAATATCTTGTATATGTATTTTATTTATCGTTGGAAGAATTTTTATAATTCCAATAAAGAAAATTTTGAAGTTAGTTTTTAATTCAATTTTAGGAGGAGTACTTATTTATGCTATTAATTTAATTGGTGGTATATGGGGATTTCATATAGGGTTAAATTTACTTACTTCAGTTTTAGTACGGTTTACTGGGCATACCAGGGGCAATTTTTTTAATAATCTTAAAAGTGATCATTTAAGAACCGGTCCCAAATGAACATTGTTCAAAAGAGAACCGGTCCCAAATGAACAGGAAATTTGATAATTTGCAAATCTTTTAAATTTAATATTGCGCTAATTATCAAATTAGTGTAAAATATAAATGTATGAATTGTAATGAAAAAAAGAGATATAAAAACAAAAGAGAAATGTATAAAGTAACAAAAGAAGGGAGAATACAATAAAACGTGAAGAATTTATTACGTAAACACAGAAAATCAAATCAAAATAAAAAAAATAAATTTCGAAAATATGTGTTGGTTATTTTTGCCCTTATAATGACTACATTTGCATGGTTGGCATATTCCAAAATATTGAATACACATTTGAATATACATGTGGCTGCTTGGGATATGGAGTATTATATTGGAGATGAGAAAAAAGAAAATCCTATAGGAATTGATTTTCCAACATTATATCCACAAATGCCAGAACAGACAGTAACAGTTGATATATTGAATAAAGGTGAAGCTTTAGTTGATTTAAGTTATGATATACAGGCAATATCAATAGCAGGCGTACAATATGAAGTGGTTCATGAAGGAAAGCAACCAACATCTGAAAACTATATCATAATATCAAACCCAACACTTGAAAATGATGAAGAAACTGGAGAACTTGTATCTGTTGGAACAATAATTAGTGATACAACGAGATTTCCGTTTTCATTAAAAGTAAAACATTCTTTACAGGTTGCTGCAAAAGATAAGGCGTATTTAAAAGTAACTGCCAATTGGATTGGTGATAATGATGATTTGGATTCACAATGGGGATATATAGTAGGAAAATATTTTAACGATAATCCAGATGCTGTTTCTGCAATGAGCATAACTTTGAGTATTGATTCTTATCAAGCTAATGAGGAAATTCAAGGTGGAACGGGAAATTTGCCAAGTGGACCAGGAACCAGACCATATTTGCCAAGCTCAGAATTTAAACAAGTTGAAGGAACAAATTTGGAGACTGGATTGATAATTCAAGATGATTCAGAGAATCAATATGTATGGGTAGAAGTGCCTAGATTAGCAAATGTATATCCGAATGCAGGAATAAGTATTAAAGATTTTTCGGATGAGGAGTATACAAAGATTGAAAGTGATTTAAAAGAATATACAGCATCTTATAGAAATGGAACATCAGCAACTGATACTTATTCGACTAGTAATTCAATAGGATTGTCAGATAGTGCATATACCGAATTGAAACGAAAAATGTTAAAGAGTGTATATCAGAATGGAGGATTTTATATAGCTAGATATGAAGCTGGAACAGATACAAAGAGAAACAGTAATACTTCAACTGCAACTCTAGTGCCAATGTCTAAAGCAAATCAATATCCATTAAATTGGGTAACTTGTACAGAAGCTCAAACATTAGCAAGTAAAGCAAGTACAAATGGACATTCTGGAAGTTTAATGTTCGGTATACAATGGGATTTAGTACAAAAGTATATAGAAGTAAAATCAGTTGCAGAAGGAACGGCAATAGGAACAATTCAATCACAATTAAAGACAAATAGTACAGATTGGGGAAATTATAAAGCAAGCAAATATAATATTTCAAATACAAGTGCTCAATATTCATTAAACAATGGCTCAACATGGTTGCAGGCACCATATGATAAATCGGCTGCAGGGTCTACATTATTAACAACAGGAACAATTGTAGGATTTGCAAAACAAGGTATATTTGATTTAGGAGGAAATGTATGGGAGTGGACTCTTGAAAATTCAAATGTTAGTAGGCAACCTTGTGTTATAAGAGGTGGAGCATATGAAAGTAGTGATTCAACTGATATTAGTGTAAACAGTAGGAGCAATAATACTAGCACACAAGCATATTGGAGTATTGGATTTAGGGTAACAATATTCTAGACATTAATAAACAAAAAAAGTTATTATACTATCTTTTAGTATAATAGCTTTTTTATATGTTCATTTTGTTCGTTTAAGAACCGGTCCTCAATGAACACTGGTCAAGAGAGAACCGGTCCTCAATGAACATTGTTCAAAAGAGAACCGGTCCCAAATGATCCCAAATGATCACAAATGATCATTGCCAAAAAAATAAAAATATTGTATAATAAAAATGTTGAGAGACAAAGAGGTGAAAATGATGAATGACAAAATAATAATAAAAGGTGCAAAAGAACATAATTTGAAAAATATAAATTTAGAGATACCAAGGGATAAACTAGTTGTGATTACAGGACTTTCAGGCTCTGGAAAGTCTTCTTTGGCTTTTGATACATTGTATGCAGAAGGACAAAGAAGATATGTTGAGAGCTTATCTTCATATGCTCGCCAATTTTTGGGATTGATGGAAAAACCTGATGTTGAATCTATTGAGGGACTTTCTCCTGCTATTTCAATTGATCAGAAGACGACTTCTAAAAATCCACGTTCTACTGTTGGAACAGTTACTGAAATTTACGATTATATTCGTCTTTTATATGCAAGAGTTGGTGTGCCATATTGTCCTAATTGTGGTAAAAGGATTGAAAAACAGTCAATTGACCAAATTGTTGATAATGTTATGAAACTAAAAGAGGGAACTAGAATACAAGTTTTGGCTCCAGTTGTTCGCAGTAGAAAAGGTGAGTATACTAAACTATTTGAAGATTTACAAAAAGATGGTTTTGCAAGAGTTCGAGTTGACGGCGAAATATATGATTTAACAGAAATGGATGATGTTAAACTAGATAAAAAGAAAAAACATGAAATTGAAATTGTTGTTGATAGGTTAGTTATCAAGTCAGAGATTACAGCAAGACTTACAGAGTCAATTGAAGTAGCATTAAAACATGCAGATAATCTGGTTTTAATTGATGTTGTAGGAAATAAAACAATTTTATATAGCTGTAATTATGCATGTCCTGATTGTGGTTTCAGTTTTCCAGAATTAACACCTAGAATGTTTTCATTTAATAATCCATATGGAGCTTGTCCAAAGTGTTCAGGTATAGGATATTTAATGAAAATGGATGAGGATTTAATTATTCCTGATAAAAATAAGACTTTATATGATGGTGTAAAAGCTTTTGGTTCAAGTACAATGAAAAAGGGCGACACAATGGCAAGAATGTACTTTGAAAGCATTGGAGAACATTATGGAGTTGATATTAAAAATAAGAAAATAAAGGATTTGCCTAGAGATTTTCTTGATAAAATTCTTTATGGAACTGGCGATGAAGAAATCGATTTTGAATATTCATCATATGCTGGAGTTCGTAAGTTTACGGCACCATTTGAAGGTGTGATTCCTACACTTGAAAGACGTCATAATGAAACAAAATCTCAAGGCATGAGAGATTTTTACGAAATGTATATGAGTAATATGCATTGTGATGAATGTAATGGGGCAAGATTGAAAAAAGAGATTTTGTGCATCAAAATTGGAGGAAAAAATATCAATGAGTTGACAGATATGTCAATTAGACAAATTCAACAATTCTTGAGAAATCTAGAATTGACAGATTCTCAAAAAATGATTGCAGAAATGATTTTAAAAGAAGTAGATGCAAGACTTCAATTCTTAATTGATGTTGGACTAGAATATCTAACATTATCAAGAAGTGCTGGAACATTATCAGGAGGAGAAGCTCAACGTATTCGTTTAGCAACTCAAATAGGTTCAGGATTAACAGGAGTTTTATATATTTTGGACGAGCCAAGTATAGGGCTTCATCAAAGGGATAATGACAAGTTAATTGCAACATTAAAAAAATTAAGAGATTTAGGAAATACATTAATTGTTGTAGAACATGATGAAGATACAATGTATGCAGCAGACCAAATTATAGATATTGGTCCAGGTGCTGGTGTACATGGTGGAAATGTTATGGCACAAGGTACTGCTGAAGAAATCAAGCAAGTTAAAGGTTCAATTACAGGTGATTACTTAAGTGGCAGAAAGCAGATTCATGTACCATCAAAAAGAAGAAAAGGAAATAAAAAGTGTATAGAAGTTGTTGGAGCAACAGAAAACAATTTGAAAAATATTAGTGTGAAATTTCCATTAGGAGTGTTTACTTGTATTACGGGTGTATCTGGTTCTGGAAAGAGTACACTAGTAAATGAAGTTTTATATAAAAATATAGCACAACAATTAAATGGTGCAAGTGAAAAACCAGGAAAGTGCAAGCAAATAAAAGGATTGAATAATATAGACAAAATCATCAATATTGATCAATCTCCAATAGGTAGAACACCTCGTTCAAATCCTGCAACATATACAGGGGCATTTGATTTAATAAGAGATATATTTGCTGGAACAAATGAAGCGAAAATGCGTGGATATGCTAAAGGCAGATTCAGCTTTAATGTTGCTGGTGGAAGATGTGAAAGTTGTAATGGTGATGGTGTTCATAAAATAGAAATGCACTTCTTACCAGATGTTTATGTGCCTTGCGAAGTATGTAAAGGAAAGAGATACAATAGAGAAACTCTAGAAGTAAAATATAAGGGAAAGAATATTGCAGATGTATTAGATATGACAGTAGAAGAGGCATTAGGATTCTTTGAGAATATTCCTAAGATTAAAAACAAAATCCAAACATTATATGATGTAGGACTTGGATATATCAAATTGGGACAACCATCAACAACATTATCAGGTGGAGAAGCACAACGTGTAAAACTTGCAACAGAATTGTCTAAACGTGCTACTGGCAAGACTTTGTATATTTTGGACGAACCTACAACAGGATTACACATTGCAGATGTTCACAGATTGGTAGATATTCTACAAAGATTAGTAGATACAGGAAATTCAATTATAGTTATTGAACACAATTTAGACTTAATTAAAACAGCAGACCACATAATTGATTTAGGCCCAGAGGGCGGAGACGCAGGAGGAGAAGTCATTGCTGTAGGAACTCCTGAACAAATTTGCAAAAACGAGAAAAGTTATACAGGAAAATTTTTAAAACATTTTATTTCGTAAATAAAATGCATTTAACTAAATTGATATATTGTGATTGATATATTGTGATAAAATTAAAAGAAGGGAAATGAAATAAAAATATGAAAAAAATTTCAATAGTAGTTCCAGTATATTATAATCAAGACAATCTTTTGCCATTATATGCTGACTTAAAGGAAAAAGTACTTACAAAATTACCAGAAGGAATAGAATATGAATTAATATTTGTTGATGATGGATCAAAAGATAATTCGTATAAAGTAATGAAAGAGCTAGCAAAAATTGATTCTAATATAAAAACAATAAGATTATCAAGAAATTTTGGAGAACATTCTGCAATTTTGGCAGGATTGTCTCAATGCACTGGAGATTGCGCTGTAAGGAAAGCTGCTGACTTGCAAGAGCCATCAGAAATGATATTAGATATGATTAAAAAATATATTGAAGGAAGTAAAGTTGTTTTAGCTGTACGAGCAGATAGAGATGAGCCTGTTACGCAAAAAGCATTTTCAAACTTATATGCATTTTTAATGAGAAAACTAGCATTACACAATATGCCAAAAGGAGGATTTGATTCATTTTTAATAGATAGACAGGTTATAGATTTTTTAGTAAAAATTCAAGAAAGCAATACTTCATTAATGAGTCAAATTTTATGGGCAGGTTTTGAAACATCAACTGTTTCATATGTTAGAAAAAAAAGAGAAATAGGAAAATCAAGATGGACATTATCTAAAAAAATCAAATTAGTATATGATTCTCTATTAAGTTTTTCATATTTTCCTATAAAAATGATAACTACAGTAGGAATTTTAAGCTTTTTTATAGCACTAATTTGGTTGGTAATTATAATTTATAAAAAAATGACAGGAATAATTGATGTTGAGGGATATGCATCGATTATTATAATTATGTTAGTGGGATTTGGAATTATAATGTTATCAATTGGAATACTTGGAGAGTATTTATGGAGAACTTTTGATGCAGCAAGAAAAAGACCACCATATATTATAGAAAAAGTGGAAAAGGGAGAAAAAACTAACAATGGATAAAATTTTAGAAATATGCAAAAAAAATAAGAAAATTGTAATGGCTATATTTTTAATTGGTTTATTTTGTTATTATTTAATATGGACAGTATCACAACCATATAATTCATGCCCAGACGAAAAAATGAAATGGGATATTTGTAAATATATTGCAGAACATAATTCAATACCAGATGGAAGAGATGAAAGTATACGAGATTCAGCTTGGGGAATTTCGTATGCGTTTCAACCAATTCTTACATATATGATTTGTGCAGTATTTGTAAAGATAGCATCAATTTTTACTACACAACAATTTGCATTAGTAGTAGCGGCAAGGCTTGTAAGTACAATAAGTATGACATTGACAATATACTTTGTAATAAAGATTGCGAATAAACTTTTTAAAGATAAAGGAATTTACAAATATTTATTTATAGTATTTATTGCATTTCAGCCAATAACTGCATTTTTAGCTTCGTATATAAATAATGATTCAACTGCAATTTTAGCAATATCTATGATAATTTATTTATGGATATTAGGATTGGAAAGCAATTGGAAAACAAAACATTGTATATTACTAGGTGGAGCAGTTGGTTTTTGTGCTTTAACATATTACAATGCATATGGATATATTCTATGTAGTGTATTAATTTGCTTAAGTTCAGCTGTTTTGAACAAAATGGATGCAAAAGAAATTGCAAAAAAAGCTTTAATAGTAGCAAGTGTAGCTTTTGCAGTTGCTGGTTGGTGGTTTGTAAGGAATGCAATAATTTATGATGGAGATATATTAGGAACCAAGACACAAAATGAATATGGAGATAAATATGCTTTAGAACAATATAAGCCATCAGTAAGAAAAACACCAGAAAGTAGTAATGAAAGCATTTGGCACATGTTAAATGAAGATGCATGGGCTAAGACAACAGTCAAAAGTTTTGTGGGAATATTCGGATATCAGAGTATATTAACGTCAAATAAAATATATTATTCATATTTGAGCCTTTGGTCAATAGGAGGACTTGGATGTTTATTAAAATTTAAAGATTTATTTATTTATAAAAAAGAGGAAAAAAGTAAATATATTTTAAATTATATTTTTGTAATAGCAATTATTATACCAATACTTTTAAGTATTATATATTCATATACAAGTGATTTTCAACCACAGGGTAGATATATAATGGGAATTATAATACCATTTATGTATTTTGTGGTAAATGGAATTCAGACAATGCTAGAAAAATTTATAAAGTCAGAAAAAATAAGAAATATTATAATTATAATGATAATGTTATTAATTATTGCAATATCATTTAAAGCGATATTCTCATATGTAATACCGGCTTATAACTAAAATAGAAAGAAGAGGATAAAAATGATAGGATTTAATATACCAATTTATGTAGAAGGTTCATTAGATTGTATAAAAAAAGCAATAAAAAGTAGAAAAATTTGTGGAGATGGAGAATTTACAAAAAAATGTAGTAAATGGATGGAAGATAAATTTAATGCCACAAAAGTATTATTAACAACATCTTGTACTGATGCTCTTGAGATGACTGCAATTTTATTGAATTTACAACCAGGAGATGAAGTAATAATGCCATCATATACATTTGTATCAACAGCAGATGCATTTATTATGGTTGGGGCAAAAGTTGTTTTTGTAGATATAAATCCTAAAACAATGAATATTGATGAAAATAAAATTGAAGAAGCAATAACGCCTAAAACTAAAGCGATTGCAGTAGTTCACTATGCAGGAATTTCACCAGATATGGATAAAATTATGAAAATTGCTAAGAAACATAATTTAAAAGTTGTAGAAGATGCAGCACAAGGTTTTATGTCTAAATACAAAGAAAAATATTTAGGGACAATTGCAGATCTTGGATGTTATAGTTTTCACGAAACTAAAAATTACAGCATGGGAGAAGGTGGAGCTATTGTAATAAATGATCCAGAATTGATAGAAAGAGCTGAAATAATAAGAGAAAAAGGAACTAACAGAAATAAATTCTTTAGAGGAGAAATTGATAAATATACATGGGTAGATTATGGTTCATCATATTTGCCAAGCGAATTAAATTGTGCATATTTATATCCTCAACTTGAAATGGCAGAAGAAATTAATAATGCAAGATTATCTGCATGGGAGTATTATAAAGAAAATTTACAAGAACTAGAAAATAGTGGAAAAATAACATTACAATATGTTCCAGAATATAGTACTCATAATGCACATATGTTTTACATAAAAGCGAAAAATCTAGAAGAAAGAACAGCACTGATTAAATACTTAAAAGAAAATGAAATACAATCTGTATTTCATTATATTCCATTACATGATTCTCCTGCAGGAAAGAGATTTGGAAGGTTTAATGGAGAAGATAAATATACAACAGCTGAGAGTGAAAAGCTAGTAAGATTGCCAATGTATTATGGATTAACTCAAAAAGAACAAGATAAAGTAATAAAAGCAATAAAAGAATTTTATGAAAAAACTAATTAATTCACTAATCAAGTGGAAGAAAGGAAGTTTCTAAATGAAAAAAATTGTTATTATAGGAGCAAATAATTTTCAGATGCCACTCATAATAAAAGCTAAAGAACTAGGGTATGAAACGCATGTATTTGCTTGGGTAGAAGGTGCTGTTGGTGCTGACTTTGCAGATTATTTTTATCCAATAAGTATAGTAGAAAAAGATAAGATATTAGATAAATGTAAAGAAATAAAGCCAGATGCGGTTATTTCAGTTGCATCAGATTTGGCCACATTAACAGTAAACTATTTGGCAGATAAATTAGGACTTGTAGGAAATAGCCTTGAATGTACAAAATTATCTACAAATAAATATGAAATGCGAAATGCATTTTTAACAAATGGAGTATCAGTTCCTAAATTTGCAAAAGTTACAGGTACAGGAAAAGAAGAAATATCTAAAATAAGTGATTTTTCAATGCCAATTATTGTAAAACCAACAGATAGGTCTGGAAGCAGATCAATCAATAAAATAGAGAATTGGGAAGAAGTAAAATCTGGAAAGTTAAAAGAAGCAATAGAAACAGCTGTTGAGGTTTCATTTGAAAAAATGGCTATTATAGAAGAATATATAACTGGAGATGAGTTTAGTGCTGAAAGTATTTCGTATAAAGGAAAACATACATTGTTGACAGTAACTAGAAAGCAAACAACAGGTGCACCACATTTTATAGAAACAGGACATACTCAACCGGCAGGATTAGATTCAGAAATGTTAGAGAAAATAAAAAAAGAAGTTTTTGCAGGATTAAATAGTTTACAAATTACAAATGGAGCATCACATGCAGAATTTAAAATTACATCTGATGGAAAAGTAAAGATAATTGAAATTGGGGCTAGAATGGGTGGAGATTGCATAGGCTCAGATTTAGTAAAAATTTCAACAGGATATGATTTTTTAAAAATGGTTATAGATGTTGCTTTAGGAAATGCCCCAGATTTTACAAAAGTTGTAGAACCTAAAAAGGCGGTTATCAAATTCATTTTTACAGAAGCAGATATAGAAGAACTAGAAAAAGTAAAAAAAGAGCATCCGGAATATATTTATTATGTGAGTCCAATAGAAAAAATAAATTCTCATAAAATTGTTGATAGCTCAACAAGATATGGATATTATATTTTAGCAATTTAGAAAAGGAGAATTAATTTCTAATGAATGAAGAAGTAGATAAAACAAAATTAGTAAAGTTAGATAACGAAAAAAAGAAGAAAACAAAGTTAAAAGATATATGTATTCTTCAGATTGTTATTGCAATATATACATTATCAACTGTTTGTGCTAAATTTGCATCAGGCCAAGAATTTATGTCATTTCAATTTATATTATACTATGGAATAGAAATGATGATTTTAGGTGTATATGCAATTATTTGGCAACAATTATTAAAAAAATTTGATATTTCAATAGCGTATGCAAATAAAGCTATGGGATTACTTTGGTCAATTGTATGGGCAATTCTAATATTTAATGATACAATAACAATAAAAAATGTAATAGGAGTATTAATTGTAATAATAGGAACAATTATAGTGAATAATGAAGATGAATAAATATGTAGTATTATTGATTTTGGCAGTTTTGGTAAGCTCAATATCTCAAATTATTTTGAAAAAAAGTGCTTCCAAATCTTATAATTCAGTTTTAAAAGAATATTTAAATGTATATGTAATAACAGGTTATATTTTAATGGTAATCTCAACTGTGCTTGTAGTGTTTGGACTAAAAGGGGTTCCTTATAAAAACGAGCCAATAATAGAATCTTTGGGTTATCTTTTTGTAATGATTTTAAGTAATAGAATTCTTGGCGAAAAGATTACTAAAAAGAAAATCTTAGGCAATGGGCTTATTCTGTTAGGAATATTAATATATTATATGTAAGTTATAAGTGGGACATTATATCCCACTTATTTTATATTATAGGAAAGTTCTCTGAACTTCCTATAATATAAATATATTGCACAGAAATTTGCTTTGCAAATTTCGCGCACGAACAAAGACGCGGACTTCAAAATGTTTTAATAAGTACAAAAGTTATTAATGTCCGCTTTTGTTCTATATGCATATTTTTATATATGCATTGTAGGCTGATACTTTTCAAGCCACATATTAACTTGGCAAAGGTAAGCCATTATTTCTGAGAGCATAGATTTTACCTTTGCCAAATAAGTTGGATTGTGAGTCTTTGGATAAGGACTCTTTTTTCTATCCACAATTTCAGCAGGCAAAAATTTACGAGAAACATATCGAAGCAAACCTTTTTCTCGACCATTAAGAGCTTTTATTTCCCAAGGAATATTCCAAACATGTAGTAATTATCAGAATTATGCTGAAAATCACTCTTTACAAAAATTTAATCCACCAGACAGGAATGTTTAAATAAAAAGATTACATATTAGTCTTTTATATATGGTGCGACAGGCATGTTGTTTAGCTAATCGGTGAAAGTCCGTACTGGAGGTATATATCGCCATTAATGCTATGCAAAAGGGTAAGGCTACCTAACAAGTCGAAGCCCAAAAGATATACGTAACCTTG
Source organism: uncultured Clostridia bacterium (assembly GCA_928721565.1). Classification (GTDB taxonomy): domain Bacteria; phylum Bacillota; class Clostridia; order TANB77; family CAG-508; genus CAG-269. The sequence goes on along the minus strand of OV788638.1, from coordinate 18,562 downwards.
TATAGTAAATCAAGCGAGTAAATGAGGAAAGTTAAACGGCTTACCCTGTGAGGGGAAAAACATACTAAGTGTATGCTTTTATTAATATAGTCTATAGAATAAATATCAAGTGGTAGCAAATTATGCTCAAAAATTTCCATTGAACATAATAAAAGAAATGTACTATAATTATGTTATGGAGGAAAATATGAAGAAAAAATTTCTTACAGGTATAGATATATTAAAAAAAGAGTTACAAGGGGATTATAATTTTTTTACAAAAGAAGCAAATAATAATAAAAAAAGTAAAGGATATGGATTGATTAGAGACAAAAGTGCTTTTGCACCAGAAATTGCAAGTATTGCGTCTGTTGGATATGGGCTAGCTGCATTAGCAATAGGGGTGGAAAGAAATTGGATTACTTATGAAAAAGCTAATGAAAGAGTAGAGGGGACATTAGATACATTTTTAAATAGTTTGGAAAATATAAATGGTTTTTTTTATCATTTTATTAATATGGAAACTGCACAAAGAGAATGGAATTCAGAAAATTCAATTATAGATACAGCTATATTTATTTGTGGTGCAATTTTTGCTGGTGAATATTTTGGAGGAAAAGTTAAAGAAAAGGCGGAGCTATTATATAAACAAATAAATTGGAATTGGTATGTAGACAAAAAGGTTAATCAATTTTATATGGGATATTCTAAAGAAAAAGGATTTGAAGGTCATTGGGATATGTATGCAGAACAATTAATTTTATATATTTTAGGAGTGGCATCTCCAACTTATCCGATTAATAAAGTTTTATATGATTTTTTTAAAAAGGATAAAAAAGACTACTTAGATGAAAAAAATATAATTTATACATATTGTGGAACTTTATTTACATATCAATATTCTCATGCATGGATTGACTTTAGAGGGCTAAAAGATAAGAATGGGATTGATTGGTTTGAAAATTCCAGAAGAGCGACTCTTGCTAATAGAAAATTTTGTATAAAAAATAGCAATAGATTTAAAACATATGGTGAAAACTCATGGGGACTTACTGCATGTGTAGGTCCAAAAGGATATTCTGGAGGATATGGTGCAATGCCAGCACTGGCAGATTTAGATAATCAAAATGATGGAACTGTTGCACCTTGTGGTGCAATTGGTTCGATAGTGTTTACACCAGATATAAGTATTAGGGCAGTAGAAAATTACTACAATAATTTTCATAAGCTTTGGGGAAAATATGGTTTTAAAGATGCATATAATTTAGAAAATACAGAACCTTGGATTTCAGAAGAGTGTATAGGAATAGATAAAGGTATTTCTATGATAATGATTGAAAACTACTTATCTGGAGTTATTTGGGAGTATTTTATGAAAAATAAATATGTGAAAAAAGGATTAGAGATTCTAGAATTTACAAAAGTGGAGGCATCAATAAAAATATGAAAGAAAAAGAATTATATGAATTGATACAAAAAATGACTTTAGAAGAGAAAATTGGACAACTTGTGCAGGTTGCAGGAGAAATTTTTTTGATGGACGATATTGAAGTTTCAACAGGCCCATTAAAAGATTTAGAAATTTCAAATGAAATGCTGTATAATGTAGGTTCAATATTAAATGTAGTTGGAACTGAAAAAATTAGAAAAATACAAGAAAATTATTTAGCCAAAAATAGATTAAAAATACCATTACTATTTATGGCAGACATTATAAATGGATATAAAACTGTTCTACCAATACCACTTGCTCAAGGATGTTCATGGGATAGCAAAGTTGTTTATGAATCAACTAAATTAGCTGCAAAAGAGGCACAAGTAGCACGGAGCAAATGTTAATTTTTCGCCAATGGTAGACTTAGTTAGAGATTCAAGATGGGGACGAGTTATGGAATCTATTGGAGGAGAAGACCCATATTTAGGGCAAATATTTGCTCAAGATATGGTTAAAGCACATAAAGAAGTTAATGGCAATAAGGATGATGGAATTATATCGTGTGTAAAACATTTTGCGGCATATGGAGCGGTAGAAGCGGGAAAAGATTATAACTCAGTTGACATGTCGCAAAGAGAATTTAGACAATATTATTTGCCGGCATATAAATCAGCAATTGATAGTGGTGCAGAAATGATAATGACATCATTTAATATTATTAATGGAATTCCTGCAACTGTAAACAAATGGCTATTAACAGATTTACTAAGAAAAGAACTTGGATTTAAAGGAATAGTTATTTCAGATTATTCGGCAATTGAAGAAACAATTGAACACGGTGTTGCCAAAGATAAAAAAGAAGCAGCTTATAAAGCGATTACTGCTGGAGTAGATATTGATATGATGTCAAATGTCTATTCAAATAATTTGAAACAATTAGTAGAAGAAGGATTAGTTTCTGAGGATATAATTGATGAAGCAGTTTTAAGAGTTTTAAAATTAAAAAATAAATTAGGATTATTTGAAAATCCATATAAAAATATGGATTACTATTTAGAAAAGAAAGTTCTATTAAGTGAAGAAAATTTTAAAAAGGCGAGAGAATTAACTGCAAAAACATTTGTATTGTTAAAAAATCAAAATAATATATTGCCATTATGCAAAAATCAAAAAATCGCATTAATAGGTCCATATGCTGACAATATTGCTATATTAGGGTCATGGTCAATGTTTTCAGATAAATCAAAAATTACAACTTTAAGAGAAGCTTTTGAATCAAAAATAGGAAAAGATAATGTATTATATGCAAAAGGCAGTGAGATTTTAGAAGAAAAAGAGATAAATGAAATTTTAAAAGCCGATGGAGAAAATGTAATTCATTTAGAAAATGAAAAAGAAAAATTAGAGGAATACTTAGAGGAGGCAGTAAAAATAGCCAAAGGTGTAGATGTAATTGTATTAGCAATAGGAGAACATTATAAGCAAACAGGTGAGGCGTGTTCAAGAACAAATATAGAAATTTCGAATATACAAAAGAGATTGTTAGAACAATTATCAAAATTAAACAAAAAGATAGTAGCTATTATATTTAATGGCAGACCTATAGTATTAAGAGGAATTGCTGAAAAAGTAGATGGTTTATTAGAGGTATGGTTCCCCGGAACAGAAGGTGCAAATGCAATTGCAGATGTAGTTTTTGGTGATACTAATCCATCAGGAAAATTAACAATGAGTTTTCCTCAAGCTGTAGGACAATGCCCAATTTATTATAATCATTATAATACAGGAAGACCGTATAAAAAGAATATGAGATATGTTTCACGTTACCAAGATATTCCAGCGGAAAGTTACTATCCTTTTGGGTTTGGACTATCATATTCTAAATTTGTTTATTCTGATATAAAACTAAGTAATAAAATTTTGGATAAACATTCTCAAATAGTAGTTAATGTAAAAGTCAAAAATGTTAGTGATGTAGTAGGAGAGGAAGTTATTCAATTATATATTCAGGACTTAGTAGGAAGCGTAGTTAGACCTGTAAAAGAGCTGAAAGCCTTTAAAAAGGTGAAAATTTTACCAAAAGAAGAAATTGGTGTGAAATTTGAAATATCTGAAGAGATGCTTAAGTTTTGGAATGAAAGCATGAAATTTGAAGCAGAAGAGGGAGAGTTTAAAGTTTTTGTTGGCGGTAGTTCAAATGAAGAAAATTTATTATCAGATACATTTACATTAAAATAGAAAAAAGGGGGTCACAATTTGTGACCTCTATTATTTTAGAAAATGATTTTAGGCTGATACCTTTCAAGCCACATATTAACCTGGCACAAATACGCCATCAATTGAGGACCAGTCATTAACTGACCAAACCAAGGTCTAGAGAAAGCTTTACCATCAGTTTCAAGAATACTCAAAATATAATCTTTATTTAAAAGATAATTAATAGGAGCATGAGGATTAGCCATAATAGTTGAAAGCATTGATTTTACCTTTGCCAAATAAGTTGGATTATGAGTCTTTGGATAAGGGCTCTTTTTTCTATCCACAATTTCAGCAGGCAAAAACTTACGAGAAACATAGCGAAGCAATCCTTTTTCTCTACCATTAAGAGCTTTTATTTCCCAAGGAATATTCCAAACATATTGAGCTAAACGATAATCGCAAAATGGAACACGTAGTTCAAAACCATTGTACATAGCCATTCTGTCAGATCTGTCAAGAAGAGTCTGCATAAACCAATTAAGTGTAAGGTGTGAAATTTTTCTTTTTTCAGCAGTTTCTAAAGAATCAGTATCAAGAATTTCAACTTGGTCAAGGCTTTCAGTGTATCTATAGTTTATATAATCTTTAAGATTAACTTTTTGAGCAATGCGTGGATTAAGTAAAGTTTGACGTTCATCAATAGCAATAGACCAAGGGAAAGTTCCACTTTGAAGAGCATCTTCGCGGAAAAACCATGGATATCCACCAAAGATTTCATCAGCACATTCCCCTGTAAGAGAAACTGTTGCAGTAGGCTTAACATATTTACAGAATAATAAAAGAGAAGAATCAATATCAGCCATTCCAGGCATATCTCTAGCAAGCATTGCATCTTCTAGATATTCTGCAAGTTCAGGAGTATCAATTACAATAGGATGATGAGAGGTATGAAGTTTATTAACCATCAAATTTATGTAGTAATTATCAGAATTAGGCTGAAAGTCACTCTTTACAAAATTTTTATCATTATCAACATAGTCAATAGAATAAGTATCAAGTGGTGGTAGATTATGTTCAAAACAATAATCAGATGCATATTTTGTAATAATACTTGAATCTAATCCACCAGACAAAAAGGTACATAAAGGGACATCAGAGACCAACTGCCTAGTAATTGCATCTTTTAGAAGAAATTCTAAATGGTCACAAGTTTGGACGAAATTTTCAGTATGTGGAGCACTTTTTAATTTCCAATATCTTTCAAGATGAAGACCTGAACGGTTGAAAACTGCAAAATGAGCAGGTTTCAATTCAAAAATATTATTAAAAATAGTAGTTCCAGGAGTATGAGCTGGACCAATACCAAATAATTCGGCTACACCTTGAGAATCTAAAATTTTTTGAACACCAGGATATTGAAATATAGCCTTAATCTCAGAGGCAAAAATAAAAGAATTATTTTGCATAGTATAAAATAAAGGCTTAACACCGAAATGATCCCTAGCCATGAAAAGTTCTTCATTTTTAGAATCCCAAATAGCAAAAGCAAAAATACCATTTAGATGGTGAACTACATCTTTTCCGTAAAAAATGTAACTTTTTAATAATACCTCTGTATCACTATGACCTTCAAAAGTAAATCCATTTTCCTCTAAAGTTTGTCTTAATTCTTTAGTATTATAAATTTGACCATTGTACACAATTGAACAGTGTTGCTCATTAGGGACCGGTTCTCTTTGGTGCATTTGTTCATTAAGGACCGGTTCTGTTTTGAACAAGTGACCGTTCGGGACCGGTTCTTAAAGGAACAATTGATGTCATTGGTTGTTTTCCTCCTTCAGGATCAATTACTATTAATCTTTTGTGTCCAAATGCAACATGATCTTTTGTGTAATAACCGTCTTCATCAGGGCCTCTTCGTGAAAGAGAGTTATTCATATTTAATAAAATATTTTTATATTTTGAGACGTTTTGCTTATAATTTACAAAACCAACAATTCCACACATATAAATAAAGCCTCCAATCAAATAAATTTATTTACTCATTTTATAATATATTCAGTATTTTTATAAAAATTACATAAAAGTTGTGCAAAAGTTGTACAAAATTTCCAAAAGCTGTTGACAAATTACAAAAATGCTTGTATAATCTTAAAGTGACAAAATCAGTTATAAATTGCTAATAAAGGCAATAATAAATAAGTAAAAAATGAACAGATATATACATATATCTTATGCGAGGAGGGATTAAGATGGCACAACCAAAAAGAAGATGGTCAAAAGCTAGAACACATTCAAAAAGATCAACATGGAAAGTAGAACAACCTAAATTTGCTACTTGCCCACATTGTCATGAACCAGTATTACCACATAGAGTATGTTCAAACTGTGGTTACTATGATGGAAAAGAAGTAGTTGCAAAAAAAGTAGAAGAATAGTAAACGACAAACGCCGCTAAGGCGTTTTTGTGCTGAATTTTTTGATTTTAAAGTAGTAGCAACTAAAATCAAAAATGTGAAAAAGCTATTGTATGATATGAATTGTATAAAACATCAACAAAAATGGTATAATAGCAATAATTGTAAAAATTTAAGGAGGAATTCAAAGTGAAAAATTTAAGAAAAACTAAAATTGTAGGAACAATCGGTCCAGCAAGTGAAAACAAATTAGAAGAATTATTCGAGGCAGGATTAAACGTTTGCAGAATCAACTATTCACATGGAAGTTGGGATGAACAATCAGAAAAAACAGAAGCAATAATCAAATTAAGAGAAGAAAAAGATTTACCAATCGCATTGCTATTAGATATGAAGGGACCTGAAATTAGAACAGGAATGTTATATACAGGAAAGAATACAAAAATCCAATTAAAAGATGGACAAAAATTCACATTAGTTAATGAAGATATTACAGGAGACGAAGAAAAAGTTTCTGTAACATATAAAGAATTATATAAAGATGTACAACCAGGTACAAAAATATTAATCGATGATGGTGCAATAGAATTAAAAGTTGACGAAGTTGTTGGAAAAGATATAGTTACAACAGTTGTTCATGGAAACGGTTTAGGAAGTAGAAAAACAATGAACTTACCTGGAACAATTATCAGATTACCAGGATTAGCTGAAAAAGATATTGCAGATTTAAAAGCTGCTTGTGAACATGACTATGACTTTGTTGCAATTTCATTTGCTAGAAATTTAGATGATATAAGACAAGTAAGAAAAGTATTAGACGAAAATGGTGGAAAAGATATCCAAATTGTTACAAAAATCGAAAATATTGAAGGTTTATCAAACTTAGATGATATTCTTAACGAAGCAGATGCTCAAATGATCGCTCGTGGAGATATGGCTACAGAAACAGACTTTACAGAACCACCAGTTGTTCAAAAGAGAATTATTAGAACAGCTAATAAATTATTTAAACCAGCTATAACAGCTACACAAATGTTAGAATCAATGACACATCAACCATTACCAACAAGAGCTGAAGCAAGTGACGTTGCAAATGCTATCTATGATAGAACAAGTGCAATAATGCTTTCAGGAGAATGTGCACAAGGTGATTATCCAGTTGAATGTGTTCAAACAATGGTTAAAATAGCTAATAGAGTAGAACCAGAAATTCATTACTGGAAGAGATTTGACAATAATGAATATTTAGATTTGTCTGATGATGAAGCTAAAATTGCTTATTCTTCATGTGTAACAGCTAAAAACTTTAATGCAGATGCAATTGTTGTATATACACATACAGGTGATTCTGCTAGAATATTATCAGGACTTGGAGCTGGATGCCCAATCTTAGCTGTAACAGATAACAGAAGAACATTCCATCAATTAGCATTAGCTTGGAATGTAACACCAGTATTTGTTGAAAGTGAAGAAACAATTGAAGAGACAGTTGAAAAGGGAATTCAAAAATTAAAAGAACAAGAAATACTTGAAAAAGGTGATGTTGTAGTTCTATTAGGTGGAGCTCAAACATTTACACAAGGATTAGATAAAAAAGTTCTTGGAGGAATTGTAAGAATTTAATTAATCGAAAGATATATAAGTGAGAATATCACAATTTTGATAGAAATATCATTATTGTGATATTTTTTGTGAAAAGGGTAAGACAAAGAATCAGTTACTAAAGTACCAAAAATTTTCCATAAATGCTTGATTTTTCATGTAAAGTATAGTACAATAGTTATGTAAAAAAATGTTCCTTAAACTTAGCGCAATAAAAAACACCTATTATTGTGGCTCGGTATAAGGAGAAAAAGAAATAGGAGGTGTTATTATGACAGCAGAAAGAAAACAAGAAATCATTAATGAATATAGAAGAGATGAAAAAGATACTGGATCTTCAGAGGTTCAAATCGCTCTTTTAACAGAAAGAATTAATGAATTAACAGAGCATTTAAAAGTTCATAAAAAAGACAACCATTCAAGAAGAGGTCTTTTAAAAATGGTTGGTAAAAGAAGAAATTTATTAAACTACTTAGCTAAAAAAGACGAAAATGCATATAAAGAATTAGTTAAAAGATTAGGACTAAGAAAATAGTTGATAAGTTGTATGTAAAAGGGCGTTTGCGACATGCGACGTCCTTTTATTAGGTTAATTATAGTTTGAAATTATGGTGATTATCAAGATAAGAGCGGTAAACTAAGATTAGAAAGGTAGCTTGTATAATGTTTTAAATTAGAATTTAAAGTATTATAGAGGTTACAATCTATATCTAGTTTGCCGTAGATACAAGTTGTAAATACAGACTATAAGTACAAATTAAAAATACAAAAATAGGTGTAAATTAAAATAAGGCTGAGAATAATAACTACAATAAAACAATTCTTTAGCCGTGAAAAAAGAAAGGTAGGAAAAATATGTTTAAAAGTTATGAAACAGAATTAGCAGGAAGAAAACTTGTAATAGAAACAGGCAAACTATGTGGACTAGCAAATGGAAGTGTAGTTGTAAAATATGGAGATACTGTAGTAATGGTAAATGTTACAGCTTCAAAAGAACCAAGAGAGGGAATAGACTTTTTTCCATTATCAGTAGATTATGAAGAAAAATTATATTCAGTTGGAAAAATTCCAGGATCTTATCAAAAAAGAGAAGGAAAACCAAGTGATAAAGCAATATTAACATCAAGAGCAATTGATAGACCTTTAAGACCATTATTCCCAAAAGATTTTAGAAATGATGTTGTAATTGTTGCAACAGTTTTATGTGTAGAACAAGACAATTCACCAGAAGTAGCAGCTATGATAGGAGCTTCAGCAGCATTATCAATTTCTGATATTCCATTTGGTGGACCAACAGCAGCAGTAAATGTAGGTTTAGTTGATGGAGAAATTATTATAAATCCAACAGAAGCTCAAAGAGAAAAAAGTGATTTAACTCTAACAGTTGCAGGAACAGTTGAGAAAGTTGCAATGATTGAAGCTGGGGCTAATGAAGTTCCAGATGATGTAATGCTAGAAGCAATCAAAAAAGGACATGCTGAAATCAAGAAGATATGTAAATTTATTCAAAAAATGAAAGATGAAATTGGAAAGCCAAAATTTGAGTACAAATCATTTGCAGTTGACCATGATTTATATGAATTTTTAGAAAACAATTTCACAGAAAAAATGAAAGTTGCTGTTCAAGAAGTTGATAAAGAGACTAGAGATAATAATGTAGCGGCATTATCAGATGAAATAACAGCAGCTGTTACAGAAAAATTAGGAGAAGAAGCTGTAACAGAAAGAGCTCAAGAAATTGGAGAAGCAATTTACAAATTAGAGAAAAAATGTGTTAGAGATATGATATTCTATGAACATAAAAGAGTTGATGGAAGAGCAATTGACGAAATAAGACCATTATCATGCGAAGCTGGAGTATTACCTCGTACACATGGAAGTGCTATATTTACAAGAGGCCAAACTCAAGTAATGTCAATAGTAACATTAGGAATGCTAAGCGAAGAACAAGACTTAGATGGAATTGATACAGAAACATCAAAAAGATATATGCATCAATATAACTTCCCAGCATATAGTGTTGGAGAAGCTAGACCATCAAGAGGACCAGGAAGAAGAGAAATTGGACATGGTGCTTTAGCAGAAAAAGCATTAGTTCCAGTACTTCCATCAAAAGAAGAATTTCCTTATGCTATAAGAGTTGTATCAGAAGTATTATCTTCAAATGGTTCAACATCACAAGCAAGTATTTGTGGAAGTACATTATCTTTGATGGATGCAGGTGTTCCAATTAAAAGACCAGTTGCTGGTATTTCTACAGGTTTAGTAACAAACCCAGAAAATCCAGATGATTATGTAATGTTAACAGATATCCAAGGACTTGAAGATTTCTTTGGAGACATGGATTTCAAAGTTGGTGGAACAGAAAAAGGTATTACAGCTATTCAAGTAGATATCAAAGTTGATGGATTATCATATAAAATAATTGAAGAAGCTTTTGCTAGAACTAGAAAAGCAAGACAACATATATTAGATGATATTATGAAACCAGTTATTGCTGAGCCAAGAGAAGAACTTTCTCCATATGCACCACAAATAGTTACAACTCAAATTAAAGTTGAAAAAATCAAAGATGTAATTGGTAAAGGCGGAGAAACGATTAACAAAATAATTGATGCGACAGGTGTTAAAATTGATATTGAAGAAGATGGGCAAGTTATGATCTATTCACCAGATCAAGACAAGGCTTACCAAGCTTTAGATATGATTGAAGATATTGTTAGAGAATTTGAAGTTGGACAAATTTATTATGGAACAGTTACTAGAACTACTTCATTTGGAGCTTTTGTTGATATTGGTGGAGGTAAAGAAGGTTTAGTTCATATTTCTAAGATAGCTAAAGAAAGAGTTAATAAGGTTGAAGATTATGTTAAACCTGGTGATAAGGTTCCTGTTAAAGTGATTGGAATTGATGATCAAGGAAAAATTAATCTTACTATGAAAGACTTAGTTGATTTAAGCAAAGAAAAAATCTTAGAAGAAGAAATTGAAGAAGATAATAAAGAAGACTAAAAAAAGAGCTTTTATTAAAGCTCTTTTTTTATATAATAGGAAAGTGATACTTTCCTATTATATAAAAAGCTACAATCGCTAGCCCTTTGAGATTTTCTCCTTTTAGTCGAAAACTCAAATCGGGCGAGAACAAATCAAAGAAAAATTGAAAATTTTTCTTATTTGTTCTAAATAAACTCTTATCTAAAATATAGGTTTACAATAGATATGTCACACTAAAGAATAAAAAAAGGAAATACCAATATGATATAATGTTTTTACCACAAAACTAATATCGAAAGAAGGTATTTCCTATGAATAGTATAACACAAGATATAATATTTAAGCAATCAGTTGTAGAATATTCATTAAAACACGGAGTGACAGAAGCAGCGAAAAGATATAAACAGCATAGAAAAACAATATATAGATGGAGAGAAAAATATGATGGAAGTAGAAAATCATTAGTGAATAAATCAAGAAGACCACATTCACACCCAAATCAACATACACAGGAAGAAATAAAAATGATAAAGAAATATAAAGCTCAAAACCCAGACGCAGGGTTAGTGGTATTGTGGATAAAATTGATGAGAAACGGATATACAAGGCAAATAACGAGTTTGTATAGGGTGATGCAAAGACTAGGAATATATAAAAAAGCACCAAGTAAAAAGAAAAAATATGAACCAAAACCATATCAGAAAATGAGTCATCCAGGAGAAAGAATACAAATAGATGTAAAATATGTGCCACAGAAATGTATGTCAAATGAATTGAAAGAGCTAGAAGAGAAATATTATCAATATACAGCAATAGATGAGTATACAAGGCAGAGAGTATTATGGGCTAGCAAAGAACATAGTACCTATGCATCAACACAATTTTTAGAAATAATAATAAAGAAATTCAAATATAAAATAGAATGTATACAAACAGACAATGGATTTGAATTTACAAATAGACTAAATTCGAGAAAAGCAAAAGAGAAGACAATGTTTGAAAAGAGAATGGAAGAAATGGGAATAGAGCATAAACTAATAAAACCAAGGACACCAAGGCATAACGGAAAAGTAGAAAGAAGTCATAGAAAGGATCAAGAAAGATTTTATTACAAGAGAATATTTGTAAGTTTTGAAGATTTTAAAGAAAAATTAAGGCATTGGTCAAGAGAGTATAATAACTTTCCAATGAAACCATTAGGATGGAAAAGTCCAAATGAGAAATATGAGGAATTTCAAGCATTGTAGAGCCAACATATCATATTTGGTATACGAAACACTAGATTCATCAATAAAGTGTGACATATGTTTGACAAACCTACAGTTCTAAATAAACTCTTATCTAAAAATACTTGATTTTACGAGAGTAGTGTGTTAGAATGGATGTGTACTATTTTAGTATGGTTAAGAAATTTATTTCAAAAATTCAAATTATTTATATCAGAGTAAAAAATCGTAGAATAGAAAAGAACATTGAAAAAATAAATAAAAAGGAGGTAGATAGTATCGAATTACCAGAGCGAAAATACATTTTTACATATTCTGATTATTTGTTAGTAACAGGACAAATAGAAGAATATAAAAGAGTAAAAGATGAAGTTGAAAGACAATTAGAAGAATATCGTCTTAAAGATGAGTTACAATGTAATGAGGAATCAGCAGAATACATATTAGACAAAAAACATGATAAAATGTTTAAAGAAATATTGCACAACAAAGAAGAAATGAAACAATTTATAAAAGAATTTATTTTATGTGATTTTAATGGAGAATTAGAATTACAAAATGGGGAATATATTACTAAATCCGGAAATGAAAAATTAGTAGATATACTTTATAGAGTAAAAGAAGAGGATATTTATTTTTTAATAGAACATCAAACAAAAATTGATTATAATATGCCATTTAGAATGCTAGAATATAGTATTGAAATAAGTAGAAGAGCTATAAAAAATATGAGCAAACATCATGAAGAATACAAATATCCGCTAATTTTACCAATAGTGATTTATACGGGAAATAGAAAATGGTCAGTATCTACTAAGTACTCAGATAAAGTGGCAAAAATACCAGAAAATTATATAAAAGGAATAGATATAGAGTATAAAGTAATTGATATAAATGAATTTGAAATTGATGAATTATTAAGAAAAAATACGAATCTAGCTAAAGCAATGGTTCTAGAAAAGTGTAAAAATCCAAAAGAGTTATTTGAATGTTTTAATAAAATAATAAATAGTTCAATTACTAAAACAGAACTAGAAGAAGTGAGAGAATTATTAAAATATTTATATGAAAAAATAGAAGTAAATGATTTGAAAAAAATTATAAGTATCATTGAAGAAAAGGAGGAAGATAATATGAGTACGATTCAGGAAAGAGTAAGAGATTGGTTTAATGAGGCAGAAGCGAATAGAAACGAAGCTATAGAAATGGCTGATAAAGCAGTAGCGAGAGCAGATGAGATGGAGGCTAAACTAAATAAAGCAGAAGCGAAAATTAAAGAGAAAGAAGAAAAAGAAGAAAAGGCAATAAAAGAAGCGAAAAGAGAGACATTAAAAGAAGTAATTATAAGAATGCTAAGAATACAATTAACATATGATACAATAGAACAATTAACTGGTGCTAGTGTAGAAGAAATAGAAAAGGTAAGAGACGAATTAATATGTCAAAAAAATTAAAAATCAAGCCATACTAAAATAGAAAGTACATATATTCACTTGAATATGTGTACTTTTTTGGGGCTATATGATACAATGCATATAATTATTAGAACAGAACAAATGCAGAAACCAGGAAAGGAATGAAAAGAAGCATGGCAAATGAAGTAAAATGGACAGAAGAACAAAAGCAAGCAATATATGAAAAAGGTAGTAATATATTAGTTGCAGCAGCAGCAGGAAGTGGAAAAACGGCAGTATTGGTAGAAAGAATAATAAACAAAATAATAAATGAAAATATAGATATAGACAAACTATTAGTAGTAACATTTACAAATGCGGCAGCGTCAGAAATGAGAGAAAGAGTATTAAATGCAATATATAAAGAGATAGATAAAAATCCGGAAAATGAAAAATTACAGAGACAAATAACTTTACTAAATAGAGCAAGTATATGTACAATAGACTCATTTTGTTTAGATGTTGTAAAAAATAATTTTTTCGAGATAGATATAGCTCCAAACTTTAGAATAGGTGATACTACAGAAATTGAAATATTAAAACAAGATGTGCTTGAAGACTTGTTTGAAGAAAAATATGAAGCAGAAGATGAAGATTTTACAAAATTGATAAATACATATACGAGTTACAAAGATGATACACCACTAAAAGAACTAATTTTAAAAATTCATACATATATTCAAAGTAATCCATTTCCAGAAAAATGGTTAGAAGAAAAAACAGAAATGTTTAATTTATCGAACAAAATAGAAGAGGATTTTTCAAATACTATTTGGGGTAGATTATTATTAAAACAAGTTAAAGAAATAATAGAAGATTCGATATTAAAGTTAGAAACAGAGAAAAAGAGTTTAGCTAAATATCCAGAATTAGAAAAATATTTTTTAATTATAAACGACGATATAGAACAATTAGAAATGCTGAAAATGAATTTGGATTCATGGGAAAAGGCCTATGAAATAGCATCAAATATAAAATTTAAAACTTGGGCAACAGATAAAAAAATAACATTAGAAGCCAAAGATATTGCAAAATCAGTAAGAGATACAGTAAAAGTAAACTTGAAAAAAGTAACAGAAAAAATATTAATATTTAATTCAAAAGAAGCAAATGAAGATATAAATAATATGTATGATGTGTTAAAAAAATTAGAAGATATTATTTTAGAATTTGGACAAAGATTTGAAAAAAGAAAAAAAGACAAAAATATTGTAGACTTCAGTGATGTTGAACATTTCGCATTAAAAATATTATTAAATGAAGATGGCACATCATCAGAAATAGCAAAAAAATATCAAGAAAAATATGAAGAAATTGCAATTGATGAATATCAAGACAGCAACTTGGTTCAAGAGTATATTTTAACATCAATTTCAAAGGGAAATAATATTTTTATGGTAGGAGACGTAAAACAAAGTATTTACAAGTTCAGACAAGCAAGGCCGGAGTTGTTTTTAGAAAAATATAAAAAATATCAAACAAAAACGAATAGGTGCAATGATGATGATTTGAAAATTCAACTATTTAAAAACTTTAGAAGTAGAAAAGAAGTATTAGATTTTTCAAATCAAATATTTGCAAGTATAATGAGCGAGGAACTTGGAGAGTTGAACTATACAGAGGAGGAATATTTGAATTTAGGAGCAAATTATGAAGATACAAACCAAGATCTAAAAGCAGAAATAGATATATTGCTTACAGATGATATAGATAAAGAAAACTTAGCAACAGAGCAAAAGGCAAGTGCAACAACTAAATTAACATGGAAAGAAACAAGTGAAGATGAAAATGATTCAGAAGAAGAAATTGAAAGAGTAGAGAACATAGAACTAGAAGCAAGATTTGTAGCCAATAGAATTAAACAATTAGTAGAAAACAAATTTCAAGTATATGATGCAAAAAAACAAGAAAAAAGAGATATTAAATATAAGGACATTGTAGTTTTATTAAGATCAACAAAAGAGCCAGCACCAATATTTGAAAAAGAAATTTTGAATTTAGGAATGCCAGTATTTAGTGATTCATCAGCAGAATACTTAGAAAGTATAGAAATTCAAACTATAATGAGTTTACTAAAAATTATAGATAATCCATTACAAGAAATTCCATTAGTATCTGTTATGAGGTCTATGATAGGAGGATTCACAGATAATGAATTAGTAGAAATTAGGTTAAGTGATAGGCATGACAATTTTTATAATACCATTTTAAAATCTAAGCAGACTGTAGATGTCAAATTACGCACTAAAATTGATGGATTTTTGAATAGTTTGGAAATGTGGAGAAAAGAGCAAGAATATTTAAGTTTAGATGAGCTGATTTGGAAGATATATAATGATACAGGATATTATAACTATGTTGGATTAATGACTAATGGAGAATTAAGGCAGGCAAATTTGAAGATGTTATTTGAAAGAGCAAAACAGTGTGAAAGCATCAGTTTTAAAGGATTATTCAATTTTATAAATTATATAGAAAAAATAAAAACAAGTAGTAAAGATATGGACTCTGCAAGGATTATAGGAGAAAATGATGATGTAATTAGAATAATGAGCATTCATAAGAGCAAGGGACTGGAATTTCCAGTGGTATTTTTGTCAGGAACAGGAAAACAATTCAATATGCAAGATTTAAATAATAAAATTTTACTACATCCAGAGATTGGGATAGGTGTAAAATACATTGATTATAATAGACAAATCGAATATGATACACTATCAAAACAAGCAATGAGAAATCAGATTATGTTAGAAACTTTGTCAGAAGAAATGAGAGTTTTATATGTTGCACTAACAAGATCAAAAGAAAAACTAATCATTACAGGATATTCTACATTAGATAAACAAAAAAATTTAAATGAAATGAGTGAAAAATACAGTGAGCTAAATTCGATTTTGTTGAAAAAATGTAAAACATATTTGGAATGGATAGAATTAGTATACAATTATAATCAAGAAAAGATGAAAGAACTTTCTACTATAAATACATACACTAAAAAAGAAGTACTAAAAATGTGTAAAACAGAAGAAACAGAAAAGGAAAATACAGAAAAGCAAATTTTAGAAAAAATATCAACAATTAAAATAGATGAAGAAGAAAAAAATAAGATATCCAAAATTTTAGAATATCAATATAAATATCAAGCTTCAACAACAATACCAACAAAAACATCTGTAACTGAGATAAAAGCAATTAAGAAAAAGGAAAAGAGAAAAGATAGTGATCTTAAGAAAGCAGAAATACCGACTCCGAAATTTCTTGCAAATGATGAAGAAATAGGTATAACTAATGCTGAAAAGGGGACATTAATACATTTGTGCATGCAAAAGCTAGATCTGACTAAAAAAATTTATACATATAATGATATAAAAGAATTGGTTGCAAAGTTGGAAATGCAAAAAATAATAACGAAAAAACAAGCTGAAGCAATTAATATTAATAAAATATATCAATTTACAAAATCCAAAATATGGGAGGAAATGATCAATGCCCATGTGGTACAAAGAGAAAAAGCATTTTATATTAGTATTCCTGCTAAAGAGATTTATAATGAAGAGCTTAAAGAGAATATTTTAGTTCAAGGTGTGATAGATCTTTATTATATCAATGAACAAAATAAGCTTATATTAGTTGATTTTAAAACAGATTATGTTGAAGATAGAAATGAACAAATTTTAGTTGACAAATATAATATTCAATTGGAATTATATAAAAGAGCACTGGAAGATGCTTTACAAAGAAAAGTGGATAAAGTATATATTTATTCTACATATTTAGAAAAAGAGATTTTATTATAAAATCTCTTTATTTTTATAGTAAAATATGATAAAATACCTAAGATGTTAGAGAAAAGGAAAGGTAGCAAAATGGAAACAAAATACATAGAAAAAGTAAAAGAAATAAATAAAGGAAAGAACTTAAAATATTATATACTAACAATGGGATGCCAATTAAACGAAAACGACTCTGAAAAAATATGTGGAATGGTAGAAGAGATGGGATACCAACCAACAGAAGACTACAAAGAAGCGGACTTAGTAATATTCAACACATGTTGTGTAAGAGAAAATGCAGAAGACAAGCTATTTGGAAAGTTGGGAGAATTAAAAAAAGTAAAAGAAACAAGAGGAACAATAATAGCAATAGGTGGATGTATGATGCAGGAAAAACATATAACAGACAAAATACATGAAAGCTATTCATATACAGATATCATATTTGGAACACACACATTGCAAAACTTCCCAGAAGACTTGTATAAAACATTAGAAACCAAAAAGAAACAACAAGATATATTAGATATAGACGGAGAAGTATATGAAGGCCTTCCAATAAAAAGAACGAGCAATATAAAAGCATCTGTAACAATAATGTATGGATGTAATAATTTCTGTACATATTGTATAGTTCCATATGTACGTGGAAGAGAAAGAAGTAGACATCCAAAAGACATATTAGCAGAAGTAGAAGAACTTGCAAAAGAAGGATACAAAGAAATTACACTATTAGGTCAAAATGTAAATTCATATTTAAGAGCAGAAAAATGGAAAGAAGAAGGCAAAGAATATGAAGGGATAAATTCATTTGCAACATTACTAAGAGCAATAAATAAAATCGACGGAATAGAAAGAATTAGATTTGTATCACCACATCCAAAGGACTTTACAGATGATGTAATAGATGCAATTGCAGACTGTGAAAAAGTTTGCAAATTAGTACATTTACCACTTCAATCAGGAAGCTCAAATGTATTAAAATTAATGAACAGAAAATATACAAAAGAACAATATTTAGAATTAGTAGAAAAAATGAAAAAAAGAATACCAAACTTAACACTTTCGACAGATATAATAGTAGGATTTGCAGGAGAAACAGAGGAAGACTTTGAAGATACATTAGATGTTGTAAGAAAAGTATGTTTTGAACAAGTGTATATGTTTATATATTCAAGAAGAGTTGGAACACCAGGAGATAAAATGACAAATCAAATTCCAGAAGATATTAAACATAAAAGATTTGATAGATTAAAAGAATTAGTAGAAAGTCAAATTGCAGAAAATAATAAAAAATATATAGGAACAATTCAAAAAGTGATAGTAGAAGGACCAAGTAAAAATAATCCAGATTTATTAACTGGAAGAACAGATAGTAACAAAGTAGTGATTTTTGAGGGAAGACCTGAACTAAAAGATCAAATTATAGACTTAAAAATAGTTTCAGAACATATGTGGTATTTAAAAGGAGAAATATAAAATG